>NZ_CADFGP010000028.1 GCF_902833905.1 Paraburkholderia tuberum STM678
CATCGACGAACTGTTGCCCTGGAACGTGGCCACGAAGCTGCCTCGGCAGTCTGGCCCATCGGCGTCTGCTGACACGTAACCCGATTCCCGATCATGCCTCACGCGGGCGCCGCGTTGCGGACGGCCGTCGCGAGGTGCTTACGTTGTGCGTGTACTGCTTCCTCTATAACGACGGCGATGTCGGGCTGACCACGTTCGGTGTGCTACGGATCGTGTTGCAGGCGTGGCGGGACATCTGGGATGACTTGCCCGACGAAATGGCGCTCCCAGTGTGCGATGCGAAACTACCCACCGAGGCTGGTGAACCGGCGAATCGGGATAACTGGCAAACGGCGGCGCAGCGGATAGCGGATGAGTTTTTCGAGCGCGATACCGCAAATGGTTGTCGTGACTCGCCCGCTGGCTATTCGCAACGGGTGGTAGAGGAAATGAAGGAGCGCTGGCGGTGTTTCAACGCATATTTGTGCACGAACTGGCCACTGCGCTCCGCGATGCCAATGCGGCGGTTTCGGCAAATCTCGTACGTGGGTCGCATATGCGTGCATTGATGCGTCGGACCGCGAAGCGCAGGACGGGGCGCGATGAGGCGCCTGAAATCTATTTCCACGTCACGCATACCATGCACTAGTACTTGCGTGGCCTCGCGCGAGCAGGGAGAGGAACTTCTGGTTTCGGCCCAGTTTGGGTCGTTCAACAAACAAGAGTTGAGTCCTGATCTCATTGTCAACGAGCGAATCCAACATCCATCAGCGGCTCTTTTAGCGGTCGCGGTTTAAGCGCGTACAGCACCGCATCTACAGCTCGTTCCCAGATGACCAGCGCGTTCCTCCTTGCCCGTCCGCTCAGGCGACGAAGTGTAGTTGAACGAGCCAGTTTCAGCGCTACGCCGGTTGAGCACCTTTCCTTACCGGCTTCACCTGAGCGGAGCGAAAGGCCTGGTCGCGAGTGGCGCGCTGGATTGCGCCATACCTATCAATGCGCGGATCTTTGCGGCAGGCCTTTCGGTGCGCTCAAGAATCGGTATAAGCGGATACCGCACCACTCCGAATACTCCACCAAATAAGATGTGACTGGCTTGAATTCAACCGGCCTTAACTCACGATGCACCACTGGCAGCGAGCTTGACAAATAGTCTGGCTGCTTCGTTGCCATGGGACAAAGCGCGCAGTGCAAGGGAGAGCGCTAGCTGTGCGTCGTGGGAGGCCGCGCTACGATCCTGATCGAAGAGCTTGACGGCGTGGCGCATATGTTGCGCCGCCTGCATGTGAAGCTCCACGGCCGCCGCATGATGTTTTGCCACGTCCGCGGCACTTGCGCCTGAGCCGGTCGATGGAGGCGTTATTGATGGCGTATTGGCGCTGTGCGCGCCAGCGTCGTGTGCCTGATCGATCGCATGCAACGTGTGGCCATGGGCCATCATCGCCTGATGTGCGGCGTGGGCAAAGTCTTGACCGTCATCGAAATGCCGCGACGCCTCGCGGTGATGTCGCGCGGCCTGCTCGTGGTGTGACGCCGCGGCTTCGAGATGCCCTTTCTTGCTGTGCTTCGTGTTCATGCCGGCTCCTGTGCAACTTCAGGACTGGTTCGGATGGCGACCGATTCGAAGACACAGTGGTGGGTCGCAACAAGATCCTAATCTACACGCCCTTGCGCCTTCTGTGGCATTTGCGTCTCGCGGAGAATCGTCGCGCTGTGGCGATCACCGCGCGGTCAGCATCCGGAGGATTTTCTGCACGATGCGCTCATGCTGCTCCAGCGCCTCATCGAGCGTACGTGCTCCGTAGCTCGTGTTGTCTCGCGCTTCCATTCCGGCGATGCGCGTCACGAACAGCGAAACCTCCCCGGTTTTCGGTTCGGACACACCGCGGAAGCGGGTCGTGACCGTCACGCCGGATTCGTCCAGCAGCGTGCGGCGGAAGATCAGTTCGTTCTCAGTGATCCAGCGCGACCACTCGCCGCGGTCGAACACCTCGACAGGCCTGCTCTTCGCATCGAGGACATAGAAGCGTTTCCAGCTCGACGGGACGGAGCGTGCTTTCATATTTCAATGCGAAGGCGTGAGCAGGAAGCCGATGGCCTCCCGCCACCAGGTTTCGTCGACGCGGCCCATCCGGTCGTTATGTTCAGCCGCCTCACCACCATCAGCTGTCTCGGTTCGGCCAGCGAGTTGTAGAGCGCTTCGCCGAAGCGCGGGACTGCCGCGCGCTTGCCGCTATACTTCCCCCTCCACCAACGGACACGTAGCCGGCACACATGGCCACGTTCGTGCAATTCGTCTTGCAACTGGACCAGGACCTCGAAGCGCTGCTGGTCCGGCATGGGCCGTTGGCCTACGCAATCCTCGGGGCGATCGTCTTCTGCAGTGTCGGCGTACTGCCGCTCGTCATTCTGCCCGCGGACATGCTCCTGTTCCTGTCCGGCGCGCTCGCTGCCGTCGGCGTGCTGCAGCCTGTGTGGCTCGCGCCGTTGCTGGTCGCGGCCGCGGTTGCAGGAAAAGTGTTCAACTATGCGCTGGCACGTGCCGTCGCGTCGGTATGGAACCCGAAGCGCAGCGGCTGGATCGACAAGGTGACTGCGCGAACGCGCGCGCTCTACGTACGTCACGGCGCCGCGCTGCTGCTGTACTCTCCGTTCATCGCAATCGTCCGGGCGGTCGCGCCCGCGCTCGCCGGCGCGACGAAGATGCCGTTTCGCCGCTTCGTGCGCTTCGCGACCGGCGGCGCGGTGATCTGGATATGCTCACTTGCGGGTCCCGGGTATTTTTTCGGCAACGTGCCGTGGGTCCGCTCGCACCTGCCGGCTGCGATGGCGATCGTGATCGGCGCGGGTGTCGTCGCGCTCGTCGTCAGCCTGCTGTGGCGAGGACGGCGCAAGCGCCGCACCGCCGACCCGACGCTACCCGACGAAAAGTCCCGCTGCGACTGACGCGGCGGCCCACAACCCCCCAGGCAGCGCTGCTCGCGAGGAAACGCATGAACCCGGGCCTGCTGAAATGCACATGTGCGGCCGTGCTCGCCACACTGCCCGGGTGGGGGCTGTATGTCGGCCGCCCCGTGCTGGTGCCAATTGCGTTCGGCATCATCGCGACGTACGTGGTCTTCGGTCTCGCCAACCTGCTGCGCCGCGTTCCCTACCTCGGTGCACGCCTGCGGGACGGCCTGCGCCACGCGATCGCTGCGACGCTGATGCTCTTCACGGTCTACCTGTCGGTCGACCTGCTGCTGTCCGACAGGGACCGGCTGATGGCCGTCGCGCCGAAGTACGAGGCGACGCTGCTCGTACTGTTTACGAAGTTCGCCGCGCTGCTGCACATCGAAACGGAGGCCAACTGGGCTGCGATCCGCCGCGACCTGTTAGCGAGCGTCAACGTGCAGGCGATCATAACCGCCACGCTGTCGTCGGTGTCGTCGCTGCTCGCGGCGATCATCGTCGTGCTGCTTTATGCGACGTTCTTTCTCATCGAGCACGCGAAATACCGCCGCAAGCTCGTGAACTTCGCGGGCGACTCGACGCGGATCGTGTCGGTAATCGACGAGATCAACTCGAAGATCGGCGTCTATCTCGCGATGAAGACCCTGCTCGGCGCGATCCTTCATCGCGAGCTGGGCCTGCATGCGGCTCGTCGGACTCGAATTCGCGGAGCTTTGGGCGGTGCTGGCCGGCCTACTGAACTTCATCCCGTATGCGGGCTCGTGGATCTCGGTCGCGGTGCCGACGCTGCTCGCCGCGCTGCAGTTCGGTCAGTGGAACGCGGCGATCGTGCTGTTCATCTCGCTCACGCTCGCGAACTTCGTGGTCGGCCATCTCCTCGACCCGTGGCTGATGGGCGGCTCACTGAACCTGAGCCCCGAGGTGATCCTGATCAGTCTGGCGGTGTGGTCGTCGATCCGGGGCATCGCGGGCGCCTTCCTCGCAGTGCCGATCACCGTCGGCCTGGTCATTGCGTTTTCCACGTTCGAATCGACACGTCGTTTCGCAGTTTTCCTGACGAACGATGACTAACGTTGTTCGCCTGTCGGTGACGTCCGTTGATTTCAGGGATACTTCGTGCGCGTGGCGGGCGCCTCATCACTCTCATAAAGGGATGCGATACCGGCGAACCGAGGACGTATGTCCGCTGGACCTGGCGGGAGCGGGTGTTCCCTTCGCGCTACAGCTGTAGGCCGCCGCCTCGAAGGGGTTGGGCGTCGCGGGCAATCGGTGCCTCGAGGAGACAACCAAACTCGCGGGCAAAGTCGACAGAGACGCGCGCGTGGACGGCGCCCTGCTTGTCAAAGAACCGCTGGGTTCCTTCGAGAGTGAACACCCCTTCATGCCAGATGTTTGGATGGATGTAGAGGCCCTGCTGTCCATCAAAGCGAAAGCACACGAACTTCTCTGGCGCTATGTCGTCCCCGGGCAGCGCCAAGGGAACGTAGAACGGGCGATGGTCGAGAGGAAAGAACAGTTGTCCACCGTCTGGGTGGTAGTTCGCGTGCCAAAGCAACATGCGCTCCGGTACATTGGTGTTGTCGTCACCGGCTGCTTCAGGCTCCACTGCGTACGCAAGGATGTAGTTGCCGCCCACAGCCTCGTTTCGACCGTACAGAATGTCCCCGCGCCATTCGCTCACAAATGTGCCTTCGGTCGTGCCTGCCTCATCACCGGTTCCGGGGTCAACGGGCCTTGCACCCACTGCCGGCCACTGCACAATCTCGATCGAACACTCGCTCGGGTCTGCTACAAGCCTGCCGAATCCATCAAGCGTTGTGGGGGTCGCATCCACCACGGGCATTGACACGCGCCGAAGGCCAGAAGGAAGGCTGGGATTGAGGTAATCGATTTCTTGGGTCATTGCGGCAGTCTACAGGAGTAGAACGTACCGACCGCCGATGGTCGAACAAAGAGTTTGACCGCCGCTTGTCCACGTGGAAACGGCCACTGGCACAACGTCGGACCTGACGTCGGACGTGGGTCGGCTACGGAAGTTGGCGGCGATGCTGCGGCGCAACCGCAGCAACACAGGTCGACCGTCCGGGCCCGGCCCTTTCGGCCGTTCGACACAGCGGGCTGGATTGTCAACAATGCGTTCTGGAACGCATTAGCGAGGCGATCTATTACTCTGTCCAAATCGTGCATGCCGTCGAATGTGAAAAGAATTTTCGACGGCGCGAATTGCTTGATTATCCGCTCAACCTCTTCAAACTGGATCGCGCTCGAATGTGGGTCGTAGCGTTGCGTCGTGCGCGTCGACGCGTGAATTTCCGCGCTTGCAACGTCATCAGGCGTCTGTTCGCGCGAAGCGTTTGCGAACAACGAGGCTAAAACTTTCCTATAACGTCATAGTTGACTAATACATCAATATTGGGTGTAATATCACAATACGTCCCAGACAGATCGACTGACGACTAGCTGGCTGGCCGTTGGCAGCCGGCGATACCTGAAAGGTTCCCTTGTAGCCTAAGGCGCCTGGTGGCTGTAGTTTCCCGACTCCTCGTTGGCTCTCGCTTAAATGGATTGAACGCAAAAATGAAGAAGATTTTGATCGCCGCCGCAGTTGTTTTCAGCACTAGCGTGTTTGCAGGCGAAGCCCTCGTACCGAAGGTCTATCGCGAAATCGCCGTGGCGCCGACGAATCAGCGCGAAGCTGAAATCGCGTCGCTGTTCGATCGGTGGAATGAGGCGCTCGCAACGGGCGACGCCGACTCCGTTGCCAGGCTGTACGCACCCGATGCCGTACTGGAGCCAACGGTTTCCAATGAAGTCCGCACGACTCCCGCCAGCATCAAGGACTATTTCGTGAAGTTTCTGAAGCTGAAACCGCACGGTACGATCAACCTCCGCGAGATCCGCTTGCTGAGCGACGATTCGGCGCTGGACACGGGCGTCTATACGTTCGACACGGTGAAGAACGGCAAGCATCAGAAGGTGCATGCGCGCTATACATTCGTGTACAAGAAGGTTGATGGGGAGTGGAAGATCCTCAATCACCATTCGTCGGCGATGCCGGAGTAACACTCCATTGAACAGCGGGTCCGTGCCAGGCGTTCAGATGTGAATGGCTGAGCGCGTTAGACGCCTCACGCCAAATGCTGCCGCGCATCCTTCACGCGCAGAATCGAGGGGAATTTCGGCCGCCAACCCTCATAGATCAAATGAAACTGTCAACTGGCGATTGAGTCCGGCTAGCCCCTCGATAAGAATTTAAGTCCAACGAATTCCAGGCGCCGCTCGGCCCTGTCGCCGGAATTCTGGATTGACACAATTAATTTGCACTACAAACCTCATGGCGGCCTCCGGAAACTTTCTCGAAGTCGACGCGCTCAGGATCGGCCTCCACACGGTCAGGCTGCTTGCCCGCGTCGATACCGATACGCGGCACGATGTCGTGGCTACGCTGAGAGCTGCCTAAAAGCGAGGCCAGCGATCCGGCCGGCGGCAACACCAACCGCGTGCGTTCCAGAGTCCGTTCCATCGCCATTCAAAGCGAACACATGCCACATTCAGTTGAAATCGCCGGCACAGTCATCTTCGGACTGGCCCTGCTCCATACGCTCCTTGCGAAACGCTTCGAGGTTCTGGCCCACCGGCACCCGCACCACGCGGGCCTGTTTCACTTTCTCGGCGAAGTGGAAGTCGTCTTCGGCCTCTGGGCCCTGGTCCTGTGTCTGGCTATCGTCGCGCTGGCCGGTTCTGCGCAGGCCGTGGCCTATGCTGAATCGCGCTCCTTCACCGAAGCCCTGTTTGTCTTCGTGATCATGGTGATCGCCGCGAGCCGGCCCATTCTCGACGCGGTCACGACGCTCGTGTCGTACATCGCGCGCGTCCTTCCCGTCAAGACGGAAACAGGCGTCATCTGGCTTTCCCTGACCCTCGTTCCGTTGCTCGGCTCGTTCATCACGGAGCCGGCCGCAATGACGCTGGCAGCGCTGATCCTGCGAGACCGGCTTTTCAGGTCGCCGATCGCCGAACACTGGAAATATCTGACGCTCGCGGTGCTGTTTGTCAACGTGTCGGTCGGCGGCTTGCTGACCGCCTATGCCGCGCCTCCGGTGCTGATGGTTGCCGCCGCCTGGGGATGGGACAGCGCGTTTATGGCGGCGCAGTTTGGCTGGAAGGCGGCCATTGCCGTGCTGGTCAACGCAACAGGCCTGCTGCTATTCATGCACCGCAAGCTCCCGAAGCACGCAGAGCGCAACGACGCGCCCGCCGCCGCGGTTCCCGTTCCGACGGGCGTCACGCTGATACACACCGGCTTTCTCGTCGCGGTGGTGCTGTCGGCCCATCACCCGGTTATCTTCATCGGCCTCCTGCTTTTCTTTTTGGGCTTCACGCAGGCATACGAGCAGTACCAGTCGCCGCTGATGTTGCGCGAGAGCCTGCTGGTAGCGTTCTTTCTCGGCGGCCTGGTCGTGCTCGGGGGGTTGCAGCGATGGTGGCTGCAGCCGGTCGTCGCATCGCTCGATGCTTACGCACTTTACGCCGGCGCGCTTGGCCTGACGGCGATCATGGACAACGCGGCGATTACCTATCTCGGCTCGCTGATCGCGGGCCTTCCGGACCAGGCGAAGTACATGCTGCTGGCCGGCGCAGTCGCTGGAGGCGGTCTCACGGTGATCGCCAACGCGCCGAATCCCGCAGGACTCGCCATCGTGCACAAGGGATTCCACGATGAGTCAGTCAGCCTGCTCGGCCTGTTGCTCGCTGCCGTCGTGCCGACGTGCGTCGTCTCGGCAACGCTGCTTTTGCTGTAGGCTGGCGCACCGCTGTCCGGCAGTGCGCCCAACTGGGTGCGATTCGATGGCGCGCAGTCGCAGGACGCCGGGCCACGATGAATAACGTCTTGCGGCGATAACCAACACCGGCCTGGATTTTGCACGAGACCACCACGACTGCGCAGGTCGCGGCCAGCGGCCTGACGAACGCGCGTGACGGCAGCCTGTACTTAGCCGCGCAGACCGGCATTCCATCCCCCTTCCAGTATTAGCGACAGTTTCATTGCATTCTTGCGCCGGGGCGAATTCGTTTCGCTCCGGCGTTTCGTCGTTTGTAATTGCTTTGCGCCGCGAGGTACCCCGATGACGTTGCAGATGCGGAAAGTATCTGTTGGGTGAAAGGTGATTGTAATGATGCGTTAAACCGATAAACTGGCTTCAACGACTAAGCACACAGGCTTCCGCCCCAGCGGTCGTTGTTTCGCTAACCCAGTATTTTCTGTTTCTGAAATTAAATTGGAGAATTAACCATGGCTAAAACATTCATTCCGGTTATCGCACTCGTTTCGGTCCTCGCTCTGCCGACGATGGCATCCGCTAACAGCAACGGCCCCCTCACCCGTGAGCAAGTGCGCGCGGAGCTGGCCCAGCTGCGGCAAGCGGGCTACGACGGCAACCACGGTGACGCGCACTACCCCACGCACCTCCAGGCCGCGCTGAAAAGCGTGGCGGCTCAGCAGGCACTCAGTGGCCACGGTGGCGTGAAATCGGGCTCGGCCGCTTCCGGCGCACCGACCCAGGTGGCCTCGGATCATTCGATCTACAAAGGAAGTTAATGGGCTATCAGCCGGATGGCCGGGCGCTTTCAACTGCCCGGCCCGGTGATCTCCGGCGAGCGGCATCGTCGCCACTTCATCGTCTGCAACCGGGCCTGCATTCAGCCGCGCAGACCGGCATTCCATCCCCTTCCAGTATTAGCGTTTCATTGCATTTTTGCGCCGGCGCGAATTCGTCATTCGCTCCGGCGTTTCGTCGTTTGTAATTGCTTGGCGCCCACTGGGGTGACGTTGCAGACGCGACAAGTATTTATTGGGTGAAAGGTGATTGTAATGGCGCGTTAAACCGATAAACTGGCTTCAACGACTAAGCACTCAGGCTTCCGCCCCGGCGGTCGTTGTTTCGCTAACCCGTCTTTTCTTTCTGTTTCTGATGGAGGTCTCATGCAAGTCCTGTTCAAGTCCTGCGACATTGAAGCTGCACGCTTGCGCAGCTTTGCGCGCCAACGCACCCAGTTTGTGTTCCGCCGGATGGCCTGGCTGGTTTCCCGGGCCACCGTCAATCTCTCCGACGTCAACGGCCCGCGCCGCGGACTCGATAAGCGTTGCCAGGTGCAGGTGCAGGTGCCCGGTGCGAATCCGGTCGTGGTGACGTCGATTGCGAAAGACTGGCGCGGCGCCCTCGATCTCGCGCTTGCCCGCGCCGTTTCTTCGATCGTCCGCAGGCGCCAGGCGCGCGTCGCGAGGCGCCGCGCGAGTCAACGCGAGTGCACCTGGAGCGCTGAGCCTGATGCCGTCTAAGCAAGCCATGCTTGCACGGCTACGGTGGCATCGTACGAGCGGTATTGCTCGCTATTTGCGGTCCGCGATGGAAAGACGCGTTCGGGCGACCTTCGCGAGTTTCTGTCCTACACGAAAGAGATTCTTATGTATTCGCACACAATCAATCAGTTGCGACGCCTTGCGAGTGTCGTGACGCGTGGTGCAGCTGTCCTGGCCATGGCGCTAGTGCTCGTCGCGGGCACTGTCGCATCCAACCATGCCGAAGCGAAGCGTATTGGCGGTGGTAGTAGTGTCGGCCGCCAGTCGCAGACGGCGTCGCCGTCCGGGCAAGGCCAACGGAGCCAGCAAGCTCAACCGGCGCAGCAGGCCGCGCCGGCGGCCGCTGCCGCGAAGCCAGCCAACCGCTGGATGGGCCCGCTCGCCGGCCTGGCCGCAGGACTCGGCATTGCCGCGCTGATGTCGTCGTTGGGGCTGGGTGAAGGGCTGGCCCAGATGCTGTCGAGCGTAGTGGTGATCGGCCTCGTGATTGTCGCCGGCATGATGCTGTTCCGCTTCCTTGCCAACCGGCGCCGTCCGGATCTCGCTTATGGGCACGACGCGGCGAACGGGCAGCGCATGAACGGCTCCTTGCTCATGAATCAGAGCGGGCAGGCGGCGCCTGAGACGAATTTCGGTGCCTGGCCGCGCACAGCGATGAATTCCGCCGCAGCGGCACAAACAACGACAGTGCCGGAGCTGCCTGTCGGGCTCGATCAGGCGGTCTTGCTGGCATCGGCCAAGACCTTGTTCCTGCGTCTGCAACGCGCCTGGGACCAGAACGAACAAGGCGACCTTTTCGAGCTGACAACCCCGGAAATGTTCGCGGTGATCAAGCGGGACCTGGAAGATCGGGGCAACCAGCTGAGCCATACGGAAATCACGCAGCTGGACGTG
Source organism: Paraburkholderia tuberum STM678 (assembly GCF_902833905.1). Lineage (GTDB taxonomy): Bacteria > Pseudomonadota > Gammaproteobacteria > Burkholderiales > Burkholderiaceae > Paraburkholderia > Paraburkholderia tuberum. Next base: position 10,187 of record NZ_CADFGP010000028.1, read on the forward strand.
GAATTGTTGAGCACGGAACACAATGGCAGCGAAACACTGGTTAGCCTTCGCTTTCACGGCCAGATGCGGGAAGACGAGGACGCGCAGACGGCGCAACCGTTTGAGGAGGTCTGGAACATCGTGGGCCACGGGCATGGCGACCCCGCCTGGCGACTGGCGGGGATACAGCAGATTGGCCGTTAGCATCGAGCGCGGTCGGAACCGGCAGCGGCTCGCTGCCGGTTAGCCCACAAGCGCTATTGCGCGACTCGCAAACGGCAAAAAGACCAAAATCCGACGTCACACAAATCTGGGACTCATTTTATGCGCCGAGACTACTTTTCTCTTTACCTGGCCACTGTCACGATGACATGCTTGCTAAGCGCTTGCGCCGCCTCGCCGCCCAGCAGCCCGTCACCCGTTGTCGGTGCAGATCGCGATGCACATGGTTGTATTGGTTCGGCTGGGTATTCCTGGTGTGAATCCACGCACCAATGCGAACGTCCTTGGGAACTCGCCAAGCAGAGGGGTTTCGCGCTCTCCGCAGAACAGTTTGCTCACTACTGCACGACTGGATCAGCCGATTGATCAATGACTTCAATGCGCGGACGCGTCAACGATGGCCTCGGGCGAGCAGCGTGCATGCTCGATAGAAATCGGCTTGGCCCCACTTGTCGGCACTGGCAGATTTCCTGATTATGCCGGCAGGACGCCGTGTCGCATCCCCATCTCAAGGCGGCCATTCGGCCGACGGACAAGCAAACGGCAGGGCAGGGTCGCTATGCAGAGGTTTACATAGCGACCCACAACGGCCTGTTATCTTGACCCGAAACGGACGCTCACGCTGGCCGGATTTTCGCTTTCCAGAAATACCTTGCAACCGGTGAGGTTGAACCGGTTCGCCGCAGCCTCGGCTCCCCTTGCCAAGGGCGTTGCCGGTATAAATCACTGCACAACGCGGGCTGCGAATCGTGGCTTGATGAGTTGGCGCTTGCCGAACACATGGCACGCGAATGTTGCGCCGATTCCGACGCTTCGTTGGAGGAAACGCGTTGGGACCACTCGTGCGCCTGATCGGGCGACTTAGACAGCGACAAGCAGCACGGCCGGTCGGCCAACTTGATTGGCGCCGTCCACGACTATTTTGTCATCGGTTCATCCCCACGCACGCACGTGGAGACCACGTCGTTCGCATACGAGGCCGCACTAATGCCGTACGGTTCATCCCCACGCACGTGGGGACCACACCAAGGACACAACGGCAAGGGTAGCGACAAGGTCAGACCGGCAGCGGGCGAACTCGAGCTACAACCTGGTGACGTGACAACGTACACCGAGTCCCGAATGGAGTCCTGCTGCGCGGTTATTATCCGGGCCCGGGCATGCAACGACACCGCCCAGCAAGGCCGTTTATCGGTGCGTAGCCTGTCTCGCCGCTGGATGCCGAATCGTGTCCCTGACGACCTGGGGAATGTTACCGATGAACGGATGAACCGGGAGGGCCTTCTCACAGGTTATCCACCGCGACACCCTCCCGGGCCAGAGAAGGGCCGCGGGTGAGCCGTTGAACGAAACCGGTGCATCGGCCGACGGCAGAACGGAGAGGGAACCTTTCTGCATGCCGCATAATATTCGTCGCCCCCTCCGTCAACCTGACAGTACCCAAGCTCGCACAGCCGGTACTCGATCTTCGGACTAACTACCTCGCCAGCCATCGCCGGAACTCTTCCCCGCATCAGCTCGCGGACCCCGCTTCCATAAGCTTGCTGACGAGCTTCTTAAAGCTTGGCAACAGAAGCCTGTTCGCATAGCCGCTGAGGTGATCGCCATCGAAGACGAGCGGCCGGCCGTCGGCGGTGTGCGTTGAGCAGACCGAATCTGGGCACAGTCGTGGCAACGGGTCCCATACGCTAACTTCGGGGACCGCCTGCACGATGTGCGCATAGGATTCGAGCACCGGCGCCCGCAAGGCTTCCAGATCCGCACGGGCGATGCGGTCGCCGCCGGAACAGATGGGATTGTCGCGATTGAACCAGTCCGAACATCGGAACGGCTGGCTCCGAAACTCGGGTGTCGGCCCCTCCAGGATGACCTTCGCCCCTTTGGCTGCCAGTTTCTGCAAGATTGGAATGGCCTCTCGCACGCCGTCTACCCGGCTTTGCACGGCCTCTGGACCAAACATGTAGCCCCAGGCGCTCGAGTCGTCGAAGCGGGCCCACTCGTCGGAGAAACGTGGCAGCCGCAGCGAAGGCAGGAAGACCACGTCACCGGGCCTGACCTGCGCCTCGATTTGAGCGATTGCCGCATCCGTCCCCGGCGCACAGCTCGCCACCTCATCTTGTTTGCGCGGCAGCAAAGCAATGAACGGACAGCCTCCATTGTTGTACGCGAAGACCTTCACGCCAGTATCACGGGCGAATTCGCGCAACATCCTGTTGTAGGCCATCGCGTGCGAATCGCCGATCACGTACAGGCGCCCGCGATAGGTCGCCGGAAGCGAACATCCCGCACGCGAATATGTCCATACGGGCCCCCCGTTGAGCTTCGTCCTATTCCACGTGTCCAGACATCCGTCATTGCTGGGCTCAAGGGGGCGGCTCGGATACCAGTCGTCGGCACGTTGTGACACCACGCTCAGCGACAGATTCAGTTTCAGTTGGGCTGCCTGAATGCCGACCCACAACAGCGCTGCGCACGTCAACGTAGCTAAGCCCGCACCTACGAGAGCGGGACGCCGCATGCCTTTCAGGACCGCCGAGCGCCGCACAGGATTCTCGACGTAGTACCAGGACGCCGTCGCCAGCGCGAAGCTCAGTACGGCCGCAAGCACGCGCCAGACAGGCGCATCGATCCCCGCCGTCCACCGCAGCAGCACGATCACAGGCCAGTGCCAGAGATAAAGCGAATATGAGATCTTGCCGACGAAAGTCACCGCTGGTGAAATGAGCAGCCTGTGCAGCCAATCCCGCGGCGCTCTTCCGTGCAGCGCGTACAGTACGCCAAGCGTGCCGGCAACCGGCAGCAGCGCTCCCGGAAAAGGAAGCTGCTCCGGGCGCAAGACCTTGAAACCAGCCGCAAGCAGCACCAGCGAACCAACGAGCAACGCCATCGAACCCAGCGTCCCATTGCGGTCGATCACGCCGAGGGGGCGCTTCGCGAGCGCGAGGAACTGGTATAGCAGGATACCGGATGCCAATTCCCAGAAACGCCCTGGAATCAGGTAAAAGTTTAGCCCCTCATTTCGCCTCGAAAGCCACCATGCGCTCAACACGGACAGAGCGAGCCCGCCGGCGAACAGAACAACGCAAAGCGTCTTTCTCGGACGTTTGCTCACCCACATGAAGAAAAGCAATGGAAAGATCAGATAAAACTGCTCTTCTACCCCAAGCGACCAGGTATGCAGGTACGGGTTGAATTCGGCGCGTGGCGAAAAATAGTCATCACCGATGAACGCGAGCACCACATTGCTCAACCCAAAGAAAGCAAAGAAGCCGGTGTATTTGTTGGTATCGCTCAGCCACGCGTTTGGAATGAACAGTGCTGAAAACAAGCCGGTCACCAGCAGGCACACCACGAGCGCTGGCACGATCCGCTGCACTCGACGCGAATAGAAATAGAACACGAAGCGCGAAAACTGCATCGATTCGAGGTTTCCAACGGATGCGCTGACAACAAACCCGGAAACCACGAAAAAGATATCGACCCCTGCAAGCCCGCCGGGTAACCACTGCGCGTACAGGTGATAAACGATGACCGACAACACTGCGACCGCACGCAAACCGTCGATGTATGCCGCGTGCGCAGGACGGGCGAGTTGCGGCGCAGTAGTAGCGTTATGGCGTGGATTCATGGCATGAGAGTTAATGAGGCCGGTCGGAATCCGTGGACGCCAACGGGTTTAGCAGCGATCTTGTTCAAGTAGAAACGCTGCGTGAAAACCGCGGGAGACAGATAGTCAAGCTGCGCTTGTGTCCGCTGCCGGTTATAAGGGATCTCGATGTATTCCGTGATCTCTTGCTGCGCCCGCTGCCGACTGGCGAACCGCCGACGATAGGCCAACTCGCTCTTCAGCGTTCCCCAAAATGATTCGATCGATGCGTTGTCAAAGCAGTTTCCTCGTCTGCTCATTGAGGCTTGCATGCCGAACTGGCTGACAAGATTCTGGTAAGCATGCGCGCAATATTGGCTGCCGCCCGCCGCAGGGTTGCCGGAACGTCTGCTCGCGCGGGGTTCAGACCTGCTCCGCTGATTCCGCGGCGATCATTGCATATTTCATCTCGATAAATAACCAGAAAAAGCCAAGGTGCCGTTGCCCTTTCTCTCGTTTGCTTTTACGGACGATTGTGACGTAAAAAGTTTAGGGAAATGTATAGGCCCGCGATGTATTTCGTGCGCTCCCCCACAGAAGCGATAAGAAATGTCGACTTCATCGTCGAGGAACTTCATCGGCGCGAAACGGAGGATCCATCGCGCATCGGTGCGACGCGCGTTGCCCTGCGGAACCAGCGTAACAATCTGCTTGCCTTCGCTGGCGGGCTGGACCAGAAGCTCGGCGCCATGGACCGCGCGAGCGGCGTTTCGGACCACCTCGTGCGGGCGACTTGTCTGCTGCACCGCAAGCCGGACATCTCGTCACGTTCTGGCAGGCGTGGAACCGGCTGCACGTCGCCATCGGCCACAAGTTCCACGATCTCTACACGGCCGTGTCGCAGGCTCGACGATGAGGACAGCGCTGACTGCCAGCGTGAAATACGCATCGGCCCGATCAATACCGACCCAGACTCCGACGGCGAATGCAAGCATGACACCGAGCGTCGAAACGAAGCGCAAGCGGAAGGTCCCTTCGCGCACGAACGTCGCCCCACCGGCGTGGCTCGCCAGTTTGTCCAGCTGCGCGATCGCGTCCTTTGGACAGAGGGTTGGTGTCGTCGCGCTGACGGGAAATGCCTACACCATGCCTACATGGAGCCCGAAAAGCAAAAAGCCCAGTCGCAATGACTGGGCTAAGTGCTTGAATCTGTTGGTGCCGGAAAGAGGAATCGAACCCCCGACCTTCGCATTACGAATGCGCTGCTCTACCGTCTGAGCTATTCCGGCATCAGGAGAAACGAAATTATAGGGACTACTTTAGTGCCTTGGCAAGCCCTTGAGGCATTTTTTTCTTTCGAGATCACTTCTTCGCTTCGAGGTGATAGCGGGTCACGCGATCGACCTCGTTCTTCGAGCCGAGGAACACCGCGACGCGCTCGTGCAGGCTCTTCGGCTGGACGTCGAGAATGCGCTTCTCGCCGTTGGTTGCGGCGCCGCCCGCCTGCTCGACGATGAACGCCATCGGATTCGCTTCGTACATCAGACGCAACTTGCCCGGCTTGTCCGGCGTGCGCTTGTCGGCCGGGTACATGAAGATGCCGCCGCGACTCAGGATGCGATGCACGTCGGAGACCATCGACGCGATCCAGCGCATGTTGAAGTCGGCCTGACGCGAGCCGTCCTTACCCGCCTTCAGCTCGCCGATGTATTGCTGAACCGGCGGATACCAGTGGCGTTCGTTCGACGCGTTGATCGCGTACTCGCGCGTTTCGACGGGAATGCGCATGTCGCTTTGCGTGAGCACCCACGAGCCGAGCTCGCGATCGAGCGTGAAGCAGTTCACGCCGTTACCGGTGGTCAGCACGAGCACCGTTTGCGGGCCGTACACCGCATAGCCCGCGGCGACCTGCTGCGTGCCCGGCTGCAGGAATGATTGCTCGGTGGCCTGATGGCCGTCCGGGCAGCGCAGCACCGAGAAGATCGTACCGATCGACACGTTCACGTCGATGTTCGACGAGCCGTCGAGCGGATCGAACACGAGCAGATATTCGCCCTTCGGATAGTTGGCCGGAATCGGGAAGAATTGTTCCATCTCCTCGGAGGCCATGCCCGCGAGGTTGCCGCCCCATTCGTTCGCCTCGAGCAGAATTTCGTTCGAGAGGATGTCGAGCTTCTTCTGTACTTCGCCCTGGACGTTTTCGCTGCCCGCCGAGCCGAGCGCATCGCCGAGCGCGCCCTTGCTGACGTGGTAGCTGATCGCCTTGCACGCGCGCGCGACGACTTCGATCAGCAGGCGCAGGTCGGCGGGCAGGTTGTTGGTTTCGCGCTGCTGCTCGATCAGATACTTCGTGAGAGTGGTACGACGTTGCAAAGACATTGCTGTACTCCGGAAGGCTAGAAGAATGATGGGATTTTAACCGCTCGTTTGTGTCGGCTCCGTGCTTTTGGTCGCACGGCCGGCTTCAGGTCTTGCGGCGCGCCTTGGCCGAGACGGTGCCGCTGACGCTGGCCGCGAGGGCCGCGGCCCGGGCGTGTCCGGCCGGCACGCGGGGCAGTTTCGGGCGCTCGGCGCGCGGCATCGGTTCGATTTCCCGTTCGATCTGCTCGCCGGCGGCGGCGGTGGCGACGCGCAGGTCGTAGGCGATTTGCAGATTGAGCCAGAACTGCGCGCTGGCGCCGAAGTAGCGCTCGAGCCGCAGCGCGGTATCGGCGGAGATTGCGCGGCGGCCGCGCACGACGTCGTTGATGCGCGGCGCCGGCACCCGCAGCGCGAGCGCGAGCGCGTTGACGGACATGCCGAGCGGCTCGAGGAACTCGCTGCGCAGAATTTCGCCCGGATGGATCTCGGCAATGGCCGCGCCCGTATCGATGTCGGAGAAATCGATGCTGTTGAGCGCGGAGCGTTTGATGACCATGTCGGTCTCCCAGTAGTCAGTGATAGTCGATGATCTCGACATTCAGCGCGTCCTCGCCGACGAAGTGAAAACAGATGCGCCACTGCGCATTGATGCGGATGCTCCATTGCCCGCTGCGCTGGCCTTGCAAGGCTTCGAGCCGGTTTCCGGGCGGCGCGTGCAAATTCGAGACGGAGCTCGCGGCGTCGATCATCAGCAACTTGCGATGCGCTAGCGCCTGGATCGAGCGTGGCAACGAATGCACGAACCTGCCCTGGAAAATTCTTGCGGTGGCCTTGTCTGCGAATGTCGTGATCATCGAATCGTATAACGTACCGCGTTAAATGTAAACCATCAAACCTGTACGTATACTTTCTGCCCGGCGAGGTCCGATGAACAGTCGGCCAAACGGCTAACGGCGCCACGCGAGCGCGTGAACGCAGCTGAAAACAGCGCGAAAAAAAGCCGGCAACGCGTGCCGGCTTTCCGATGTGACTCGGGAACTCAGAGAGGCATCACGCCAACGCCTTCTCGACGATCTCGCGCACGTCGCGCGACTTGACCTGTGCGGCCACTTTCTCGAGCGCCGCGCGCATGCTGTCGCGCAGCGCCGGCGTGAAGCGTCGCCACAGTTCGAGCGAGCGCGCGAGGCGCGCGGCCACCTGCGGATTGAGCGCGTCGAGCGCGATCACCTGCTCGGCCCAGAATGCGTAGCCGGAGCCATCTGCCGCGTGGAACTGCGCGGGGTTGGCCGCGCAGAAGCTGAAAATCAGCGAACGCGCCCGGTTCGGGTTCTTCAGGTTGAAGGCCGGATGCGTCATCAGCTTGCGCACCGTATCGATCACCGGATGTCGTGCGCCGCCGCGCTGGGTGGCCTGCAACGCGAACCATTTGTCGATGACGAGCGGCTCCTTCTCGAAGCGTCGGTAGAAGTCGTCGAGCGCGTGCTGCGCCTCGGGGCTGCCGCCTTGCGGCGCGGCCGCGTTGAGCAGCGCCGACAGCGCGGCGGCGCGGTCGGTCATGTTGTTCGCGGTTTCATATTGCGCGGCCGCGAGACGCACGGCGTCCGCGGAGTCGTCGAGTTCGGTCAGATACGACAGCGCCAGATTCTTCAGCGCGCGATGACCGGCGGCCTCGGGCGTCGTTTCATAGGCGCCCGGCGTGCGATGCTGCTCGTAGACCTTCAGCCAGTCGTCACGCAGCGCATTCGCGAGGCGCTTGCGCACGAACTGCCGTGCCGCGTGCACCGCAGCCGGATTCGATTCGGCCATCTGCTCGGCCAGATACGCTTCGGACGGCAGCATCAGTGCGAGCTCGCGGAACGCCGGCGACAGCGTCTCGTCGGTCAAAACGCGCGCGAACGCGGCGACCACCGAGTCGTCGAACTGCAGCGCCGCGCCCGTGGCCGCGCGCGCGGCCAGCGCGAGCAACTCACGCGTGGCAAGCCGCTGGCCGGCTTCCCAGCGGTTGAACGGATCGCTGTCGTGCGCGAGCAGGAACGCGAGCTGTTCGCCCGTGTAGTCGTATTCGACGATCACCGGCGCCGAGAAATTGCGCAGCAGCGACGGCAGCGGTTCCTGTCCGACGTTGACGAACGTGAAGGTCTGCTCGGTCTGCGTGAATTCGAGCACGCGCGTGGTCGACTCCGACGACTTCGCCTCGCCGTCGAGCTGCAGCGGCAGATCGCGGCCGTCCTTGCCGATCAGACCGATCGCGAACGGAATCAGCAGCGGCCCCTTCTGCGTTTCGCGCGCGGCCGGCACGGCATCGCCGTAGCCCTGGCGCAGTGTCACGCTGTAGCGCTGCTGCGCGGCGTCGTAGCGCGTGCGCACCGACACGCGCGGCGTGCCGGCCTGGCTATACCAGCGCTCGAACTGCGCGAGGTCGCGGCCGTTCGCGTCGGCGAGCGCGTGACGGAAGTCGTCGCAGGTCACGGCCTGGCCGTCGTGACGCTTGAAGTACAGGTCCAAGCCGTTGCGAAAGCCGTCGCGGCCGAACAGCGTCTGATACATCCGCACGACTTCCGAGCCTTTCTCGTAGACGGTCATCGTGTAGAAGTTGTTGATCTCGACGTAGCTTTCCGGGCGCACCGGATGCGCCATCGGGCCCGCGTCCTCGGCGAACTGCATCTGGCGCAGCACCCGCACGTCCTCGATGCGCTTGGTCGCGCGCGCGGCTTCGTCGGTGGCGCCGCCCGCCATGTCGGCCGAGAACTCCTGGTCGCGGAACACCGTCAGGCCTTCCTTCAGGCTCAGCTGGAACCAGTCGCGGCAGGTCACGCGATTGCCGGTCCAGTTGTGGAAGTACTCGTGGCCGACCACCGCCTCGATGTTCGAGAAGTCGGTGTCGGTGGCCGTTTCGGGGTTCGCGAGCACGTACTTCGTGTTGAAGATGTTGAGCCCCTTGTTCTCCATCGCGCCCATGTTGAAGTCGCTGACCGCGACGATCATGAAGCGGTCCAGATCGAGCTCGAGCCCGAAGCGCTGTTCGTCCCAGCGGATCGAGTGGATCAGCGAATCCATCGCGTGACGGGTCTTGTCGAGATCGTGCGGCTCGACCCACACCTGCAGCAGCTTTTCCTTGCCTGAGCCGGTCTTCACGCGTTCTTCGAGCGCGACGAGCTTGCCCGCGACGAGCGCGAACAGATAGCTCGGCTTCCTGAACGGGTCTTCCCAGCGCGCGAAATGGCGGCCGTCGGGCAACTCGCCTTGTTCGAGAAGATTGCCGTTCGACAGCAGCACCGGATAGTCGGCCTTGCTCGCGCGCAGCGTGACCGTGAAGCTCGCCATCACGTCGGGGCGGTCGAGGAAATAGGTGATGCGGCGAAAGCCTTCGGCCTCGCACTGTGTGAAGAAGTTGCCGCTCGACACGTACAGCCCCGACAGCGTGGTGTTTTCCGCGGGATTGCAGATGCTGGTGAGGGTCAGCTCGAAGCTGTCCGGCACCTGGTCGAGCAGCAGGCCGTGCTCGTGGGGGTGCGCGTTCGGGAATGGCTTGCCGTCGATCGCGGCGCTGACGAACTCCAGTTGCTCGCCCATCAGTTCGAGATGCGCGGCGCGCGACGCATCCGGGTTGCGGCGAACACGCATCGTGTTTCTGACGACCGTGCGTTCGGGGACCAGATCGAACTCCAGCGCGACGGTGTCGATCAGGAAGGCAGGCGGCGCGTAATCGGCGCGGCGGATCAGATTGGGCGTTGCGGTATCGGCCATGGCGTTCTGTGGTGGTGTACTCGAGCGGTCGGGCGCGCAAACGGCGCGCGAGCCGGGCTTGGTCGACTCATTGTACAAAGCCTCGGGCAATCGTGCGGAAGGGAAGGGGGCCGAGTCTCGGCGCCGGGTAGCGCTGCCGCTTTCGACGGACAGGGGAAGAACCATTTACCGGCTGGCGAGGTCAGCGTATTATCGGGCGCCGCGCGTGGCGGAGCGCCGGCATCGTCCGCCGCGCAGCGGATCGCGCGACGGAATAATCTCGACTGAAGCAGAGTTTTAACTGAAGCAGAATAGATGCAATCAGAGGCATCACGAGGCAGACCATGAACATCGATCGATGGACCCGCCGCGTCGCGCTGCTGTTCGTCGCGCTGACGGCGCTGCTGTCCGGCTGCACGACCTACGTGACCACGCAGGTCACGGCGTTCTCGGACTGGAGCGGAAGCGACGCGACGCGCACCTATGCGTTCACGCGGCACGAGGATCAGAAGAACAATCTCGAACTGAGCGCGTACGAGCGGATCGTCGCGAACGAGCTCGCCTTGCACGCGTTCCGCGAAGTCTCGCACGACGACGCGCGCTATCTGGTCGAGCTCGCCTATGGCATCCGCTCGGACATCGTGACCGTCGCGCAGCCGGTCTACTACAACCCGTGGCCCGGTCCTTACTGGGGCCGGCCGTTCGATATGTGGGGACCGTGGGGGCCTTTCCCGGCGACGTACGTGAACCAGAGCTATCCGGTGTTCACGCATCTGCTCGGCATCCGGATCACCGAGCGCGCGAGCGGCCGGGAGGTCTACAACGTCACGGCGCGCAATGTCAGCGAGGAGTCGTCGCTGGTGCGGGCAATGCCATATCTGGCGCGTAGCGCGCTGGCTGATTTCCCGCTGGCCAACGGCGCGGTGCACACCGTGAAGATTCCGCTCGGCGGCGGTGGCGGCGCGGACGCCAACGAAGTGTCGCTGCCGGCGGCCACGCCCCCCGCGGGCGCGGCGTCGGCGCCGAAGGCCGCGCAGTAGCTCAGACCCCGACCCCGAACAATGCCATCGCGCCCAGCACGACGAACATCACCGCGGCGATGCCGTGCACGAGCCTGGTCGGCAGACGATGCGCGAAGCGGTCGCCGAGCAGGATCGCCGGCACGTTCGCGATCATCATGCCGAGCGTCGTGCCGCCCACCACGCCGAAGAAATCGTGAAAGCGCGCGGCGAGGGCGACCGTCGCAATCTGCGTCTTGTCGCCCATCTCCGCGAGGAAGAACGTGACGACCGTCGCGCCGAACACCCCGAAGTGCGTGCGGTTCGTGTTGGCTTCCTCTTCGTCGAGCTTGTCGGGCACGAGAATCCACAGCCCCATGCCGATAAACGACGCCGCCAGCGCCCAGCGCATGATGGTCGGCGTCAGCATCGAGCCGAGCCACGCGCCGAGCGCGCCGGCTCCTGCGTGATTGATCAGCGTCGCCGTGAGCACGCCGAGAATGATCGGCACGGGCTTGCGATAGCGCGCGGCCAGCACGAGCGATAGCAGTTGCGTCTTGTCGCCGATCTCGGCGAGCGCGACCGCTCCGGTCGAAATCAGAAAAGCTTGATTCACGTTGAACGGATTCCTCGGGCCGAAGATGAACGAGCGACGACCCACGACACGCCGGGCCCTGTTGCGGCGCGTGTGGATCATCGGTCTCGCCAGGCCAGAGGCTGCGACTGCCATGGCCGTGCAGGCCAAGTCTGTTGACAGGCGCCCCCGCGAACCACACGTGCGACGCACCGGCGAAGCGGTGCGGACGTGCCGCGGGGCGGCTACTCCCCAATGAGGGCCGGAGTATAGCAGGCGCGGGCGCATCATTGCCACGAATGTTGTTTGCACGCACGACGCGGCGTCGGTGTTTTCGCTCTGCGGCTTATTCGAAGAAAGACAAATGAAAGGTTTTTCGTCGGTTCCGGCGCGTTGTCGCGCCAGCGCCGACGCACGAGATCGCCTTTCCGGTGCGCCGGCGCGGCCGGTCTTGTCAAATCGTCTAACAATGTGTTGCGTGATAGGCGCGGATACAGATGGATACGTCTTTCCTCGCCGATCTGATTCAAAATACCCGGTACTATTCGGCCACAAAAGGAGCCTGAGCCGCTATCCACTACACCGATTGTCAGGGGCGCCTGACAAATCGGCCCGATCGCCGGTGCTGCATTCCCTGACTGGCAGACTGGTCGGTCCCGGGTTGGAACTTCCCGATCCGCGCGGCGGCGCTCGCCGTGACGGCTGTGTATTCCGTCAGGCGCTTGAGCCCCTTCCCCGTTTCCACGCGCGAACACCAATATGCCCGATCTGCACTGGACCATTCCGGTCGGTCGCTGGTCTAGCTGGCCGGCTACCTCGTCTGCCGCACCCGATATCGGCTTCATCGAGCCGATCGTGCGGCGGCGTCTCAGCACGCTGTCCAAGCTGGCGCTCAAGGTCGCGCACGACTGCGTCGCGCAGGAACCCGCGCGCGTGGTGTTCGCTTCGCGGCACGGGGAGTTGCGGCGTACCACCGACATCCTGCGCAGCATCAGCGCCGGCGAGCCGGTGTCGCCGACCGCCTTCAGCCTGTCGGTGTTGAACGCGATGACCGGCGTGTTCGGGATTGCGCGCGGCGACCGCTCGGCCGCGAGCGCGGTATCGGCTGGAGCGCAGACGCTCGGCTATGCGCTGCTCGAAGCGTACGCGCAATACGCGACGCAACCGGATGCGCCGGTGCTGCTCGTGTATGCCGACGAACCGGCCGATCTCGCGTACGGCACGATCGAAGACGAAGTGCACGGCGGTGCGATCGCGGTGTTGCTCGACAAAGATGCGTCGGCTGGGCAGGTTGTTTGCTCTTTGACCCGCGCTGACGAGGAGGTAGCCGAGCAACGCGGCGACCCGCGATCCGCGTTGAGCGACGCCCCGAGCTTTCCAACCCAGAGCCAGGCGCTGCTGCACTGCCTCGAAACCGGCCAGCCCGCGCGCTGGCAGCGCGCCGGCGCGCTGTGGCACTGGAGGTGGGATGAGCGCGCGGCTTGATTACGCGTGGCGTTTTTGCGCGACTGGCCTCGCTTTCGTCGCGTTCGGCGTGTGCGGCGTGCTGTTTTCGGTACTCGTGTTTCCGCTCGCGTGGCTGTGGCCGCATCGCGCGTCGCGGCAGCGCGCGGTGACCGTCGTGATTCACCGGTTTTTCCGCGCGCTCGTCGCGGTGCTGCGCGGTCTCGGCGTGATGGAACTCGAAGTGTCCGGCGCCGAGGCGTTGTGCGCGGGCGGGCCGGCGATCGTCGTCGCGAATCACCCGACTTACCTCGACGTGATGGTTCTGCTGTCGTTGACGCCGCGTGCGTGCTGCGTCGTGAAGCACGCGCACTGGCACAACCCGTGTTTCTGGGGCATCGTGCGCGCGGCCGAATACGTGAGCAACGCGGACGCGATCGCGCTCGTCGAGGCCGGCGCGAAGCAGCTCGCGGCCGGCTACACGATGATCATTTTTCCGGAAGGCACGCGCAGCCCGGCGCCGAACCGACTGCACGCGTTCTCGCGCGGATTCGCGCACATGGCGCTGAAGGCCGGCGCGCCGATCGTGCCGGTATTGATGGATTGCGATCCGCCCGCGTTCACGCGGCAGATGCGCTGGTACGACGTGCCGGCGCGCGCTTTCCGGATGCGCGTGAACGTGCTCGCGCCGCTTGGCGTCGCCGAGCTGGCCGCGCACGACACCACCGCGGCCATTGCGGCGCGCAGCGTGACGAATGCCGTAGAAGCCCACATTACCCAGCACCTGTTCGACTATGGATTCTTTAAAACTGGAAATTAAAAAGCTTCTGATCGAAGCCCTCGATCTCGAAGACCTGAGCCCTGCCGATATCGACGACGACGCCCCGTTGTTCGGTTCCGACGGCATAGGTCTCGATTCGATCGACGCGCTCGAAATCGGCATCGTGCTGCGCAAACAATACCAATTGACCATCGTGGCGAACGACGAACGCACGCGCGAGCACTTTCGCTCGATCAACACGCTTGCCGCGTTGGTCGAGAGTCAGCGCGAAGCGGCGCACGCTGCGAACGAAACCGCAAGGAAGGGGGTTTAATCGTGACCGAGACTGAGATTCTTGAGCGCATCCGCGCGATCTTTCAGGAAAACTTCGCGATCGAGCCGCAGCGCGTGACGCCCGACGCTCAGCTGTTCGAAGACCTCGATCTCGACAGCATCGACGCGGTCGATCTCGCGATCAAGCTGCAGGAGATGACCGGCCGCCGCATCAAGCCGGAGAACTTCAAATCCGTGCGCACGGTCGGCGACGTGATCGGCGCGGTCGAATCGCTGCTCGCGGCGCAAGGCTGATGCCGGTCGCGCACCCGCGCACGCAGAGGTCGCAGCCACGTCCCGCCGCAAGCGAATCCGGCGCGCGGCCTCACTGGAGCAGGACCGTCGTGCAGGTGCTGCTGAAACTCGCTTACCCCGCGCTGATCTTGTGCGCATGGCGCTGGGACGCGCCGCGTCTCGTCGGCGGCATGCTGCTGGTGACTTTATGGCTGCAGCGCTGGGCCGGCGGCGGTCCGGTTGCGATGTCGCTGCGTCAGCTTTCCACGCTCGACTGGAGCGTGGTGGCGATGCTGAGCTGCGCATCGGCGACGATCGTCGTCACCGATAGCGAGCTGCTGCTGCGCTTCTATCCGTCGCTCGTCAATCTCGGTTTGCTGATCGCGTTCGGCGCGACGCTCGTGCGCGGGCCGTCGATGATCGAAAAATTTGCGCGCCTCGGCAGTCCCGATCTGCCGCCGGGTGCGGTGCGCTATACGCGGCGCGTGACCCAGGTCTGGTGCGTTTTCTTCGTGCTGAACGGCGCGTTTTCCGTCTACACCGCGCTCTATTGGAGCCGCGCGGCCTGGTCGCTGTACAACGGCGCGATCGCCTATGCACTGATCGGCGCGCTGCTGGCGGGCGAATACGTATGGCGACGTCTGTTCGTGCTGCCGCGCGCCGCGCGAGCGGATTCGGAGGCCGCCTGATGCTCGCGTTGCATGATCTGTTGTCGGCCGATGCCGCGCTTGCGACGTCCGCCGCACCGGTGTGCCGCGATGGCGCCGTGCTGCTCGATCGCGCGGCGTTTCGCGCGCGCGTCGAGGGCTTGATCGAGCTCGTGCGAACGCCCGACGCGCGGCGCTGCGCGCTCTGCATCGACGATCCGTTCGAGTTCGCCTGCGCATTGTTCGCGCTGTTCGCGTGCGGCAAGGAGCCGGTGATTCCGGCCAATGCAACGCCGGGATATCTCGCCGATCTCGCGCACGCTTACGACTTCCTGCTGACGGATGCGGATCTGCCGCCGTTCGTCGCAGCGACGCATCGCGCGGCTCACACCGCCCGCCCGATCGACGCCCATGCGCCGATGACGCTCTACACATCCGGCAGCAGCGGCACGCCGAAGCCGATCCGCAAGACGCTCGCGCAATTCAACGCCGAAGTCCACACGCTCGAACGGCAATGGGGCGCATTGCTCGGCGACGCGACGATGCTCGCGAGCGTGCCGCATCACCACATCTACGGTTTGCTGTTTCGCGTGTTGTGGCCGCTCGCGGCCGGCCGCGCCTTCGATCGCGCGATCGGCGTCGAGCCGCTGCAACTGCAGGCGCGCATCGCGCAATGCGGCGCGACGGCGGTGGTGTCGACGCCCGCGCAGCTGTCGCGTTGGCCCGCGTTGCCGGGCTTCGCCGCGCTTACGCCCGCGCCGCGCGCGTTCTTTTCGTCGGGTGGCCCGCTCGCGGCCGACGCCGCGCTGGCCTATGCGGCGAGCTACGGCGCGGCGCCGCTCGAAATCTACGGCAGCACGGAAACCGGGGGGATCGCGTGGCGGCGTCAGGATCAGGGCGACGCGTGGCAGCCGGTCGCCGGCGCCCAGGTGCGCCGCGACGACGACGGCGCGCTGTGCGTGCGCTCGCCGCATCTCGACCACGACGGCTGGCATCGCACCGGCGATCGCATCGCGTTCGATGCCGACGGGCGCTTTCGCTTGCAAGGGCGCCTCGACCGCGTGCTGAAGCTCGGCGGCAAGCGCGTCTCGCTGCCCGAACTCGAGGCGCGTCTCGCGCTGCATCCGTATGTCGCGCAGGCGGCGCTGGTGCCGCTCATAGGCGCGTCGCGCGAACGCGTCGGCGCGGTGGTCGCGCTGACCGAAGCGGGCGGCGCTGCGTTGTGCGACGAAGGCCGCGTCGCGCTGGCGAAAACGCTGCGCCGGCATCTGGCCGATTACTTCGATGCGGTCGTGCTGCCGCGTCATTGGCGTTTTCGCGTGAGCCTGCCATTCGACGCGCGCGGCAAGCTGCCCGCGAGCGCGGTTGCGGCCGCGTTCGCGCCGCTCGCCGAGGGCATGGAAGTGCTCGCCGAAACGCGCGTCGGCGACATGCGCGTCGGCGACACGCTGCACTACGTGCTGCGCGTGCCGCAGTCACTCCAGCATTTCGCCGGCCACTTTCCGGGTCTGCCGATTCTGCCGGGCGTCGTGCAGGTCGACTGGGCAGCGCGGCTCGCGGCCGGGCATTGGCCGCGCGTGCGAGAGGTGGCATCGGTCGACCGCCTGAAGTTCATGGCGCCGGTGTCGCCCGGTGCGGTGCTCGAGCTCACGCTCGCCTATGATGCCGCGCGCCGGCGTGTGCAGTTCGCGTACCGGCTCGACGGACGCGAATGCGCGTCGGGCTTGCTCGTGCATCGGGAGGACGCGTGATGACGTTCGCGCCCTGCATCGTCATTCCGATCTACAACCACAAGGACGCGATCGGAGCGAGCGTCGCGCATCTCGCGGTGCACGGCCTGCCGATCTTCGTCGTCGACGACGGCAGCGACGCGCCGACCCAGCGGGTACTCGCCGCGCTCGCGCTGCAATACGCGCAGCAGATGACGCTGCTGCGTCTGCCTGCAAACGGCGGCAAGGGCGCGGCAGTAATGGCGGGCCTGCGCGCGGCGCGCGCCGCGGGCTACACGCACGCGCTGCAGATCGACGCCGACGGCCAGCACGATGCGACCGACGTGCCGCGCTTCATCGATGCCGCGCGCGCCGAACCCGGCGCGGTGATTCTCGGCCGTCCGGTCTACGACGACAGCGTGCCGAAGGCACGTCTGTACGGCCGCTATCTGACCCACGTGTGGGTGTGGATCGAGACGCTGTCGCTGACGATTCGCGATTCGATGTGCGGCTTTCGTCTGTATCCGCTCGCGCTCGCGTGCGAGCTGATCGACAGCGTGCGACTACCCACGCGCATGGACTTCGACATCGAGATCCTCGTGCGTCTCTACTGGCGCCGCGCCGCGTTCCGCTCGATCCCGACGCGCGTGACCTACGCGGCCGATGGCGTGTCGCATTTCGACGTGCTGTGGGACAACGTGCGAATCAGCCGCAGCCATACGCGGCTCGTGTTCGGGATGCTGTGGCGTCTGCCGATGCTGCTCGCGCACAAGCTGATGCCGCGCCGCGGCGCGCTGGCCGACGCCGCCGATGAAGCCCGGCCCGAAGCCTGGTGGCGCATCGCCGAACGCGGCAGCCGCCTCGGCATGAGCCTGCTCGCGCTGAGCTGCAAGCTGTTCGGCCGCCGCTTCACCGCGCTGTGGCTGCATCCGGTCGTCGCGTATTTTCTGCTGACGGGCCGCGCGGCGCGCGCCGCGTCGGACAACTACTTCGCGCATCTGAGCGCGGTCGCGCCGTCGGCGGATACGCCGCGCCCGGGCTGGCTGTCCGCGTATCGCCATATGCTCGCGTTCGCGCAATCGGGCTTCGACAAGCTCGCCGCATGGACCGGTCGCGTCGACGACACCGACGTCACGTTCGACGATCCTGCGGCGTTCGAAGCACTGATCGCGAGCGGCAAGGGCGCGCTCGTGATCGGCGCGCACCTCGGCAATCTGGAGATGATGCGCGCGCTCGCCATCCGCGGCGAACACGCGAAGGTCACGGCGGTCGTCTACACCGGGCACACGCGCCGCTTCAATGAGGTGCTGGCGTCGTCGAATCGCGACTTCGCGCGGCATCTGCTCGAAGTCGGCGACTTCGGTCCCGAGACGGCGGTGCTGATGCAGCAGCGCATCGATGCGGGCGAACTGCTGGTGATCGTCGGCGATCGGGTGCCGGCGCGCGAGGCGGGACGCACCACCGACGCGCAATTTCTCGGCGCGAGCGCGCCGTTCGCGCAAGGACCCTACGTGCTCGCGCATGCGCTCGGCTGTCCGGTCTACCTGTTCTTCTGCCTGAAGGAACACGACGGTTACCGCATGTATTTCGAGCCGTTCGCCGAGCGCATCGAGCTGCCGCGCCGCGAACGCGCGCAGCATCTGGCAGCGTGGGCGCAACGCTACGCGCTGCGCCTCGAACACTATTGCCGCAAGGCCCCTTACCAATGGTTCAATTTCTTCGATTTCTGGGCCAGCCCCGAGCGAGGCGCAAATGGCCGACCATGATCTGAACGATGTACGGCAGGTACGCGCTGTTACGAGTGCCGCGGCGCATGTGGATGCCGGTGCCGCTGCCGCTGCCGATCGCCAAGGAGTCAACGCATGAGCGAGCCCGCGAAAACGCAGCGCGTGCTCGCCGCGAGCGCGACCGTCGAAGTGCCGTTTCACGACGTCGACGCGATGAACGTGTGCTGGCATGGCAATTATCTGAAGTACTTCGAGTTGGGCCGCGCGGCGCTGTTGCGCGCGTTCGACTACGACTATCGCGAGATGCGGGCGTCCGGCTATCTGTGGCCGATCGTCGAGGCGCATCTGAAGTACGTGCGGGCCGCCGTGTACGGACAGAAGATCGAAGTGCGCGCGCAACTGCTCGAATACGAAAACCGCCTGAAAATAGGCTATGAAATCGTCGATTGCGCATCGGGCGCGCGGCTCACGAAGGGCTATACGGTCCAGGTCGCCGTCGATGCCGCCACCGAGGAATTGCAGTTCGTGTCGCCGCCGGTCGTATTCGAAAAGCTGGAGCGCGTATGGGGACGGTGAACCGGTGCGGGCTGGGAGCGCTCGTGTCGCGGCTGGCGGGGGCGATCGTCGCAATAGGGGCGCTTGCATTGGCAGCGGCGTCGGCCGATGCGGCCACCGCCAGCAATACGGCTCCAGCCGCCAACGCCGCCAGCCACGCCAACGCCGCGCTCGTCTCGCAGATCGCCGCGCATCTCGCGCAGCCCAGGGGCGTGCGCGCGCAATTCACGCAGACGCAGACGCTTGCCGCGATGAAGCAGCCGCTCGTCAGCAACGGCACCTTGCTGTTCTTCCGCGAGCGCGGCGTGATCTGGCGGATCGACACGCCGTACAAGGCCACCTACGTGATCACCGACGCTGGCGTCGCGCAGCTCGACGCCAGCGGCCACCGCGTGAGCACGCATAGCGCGCAGGGCAGCCGCGGCGTCGCGCAAGTGTCGAAGATGATGCGCGCGATGCTCGGCGGCGATCTGTCGGCGCTGTACTCGCAGTTCGACGTGAGCGCCGAAGGCAGCGCCGCGCAATGGCGCATGCGACTCACGCCGAATCAACCGCAACTCGCGCAATCGATCAAGGGCCTCGACATGAGCGGCGGCGATTATCTGCAAAACCTGCGCATCACGCTCGCGAACGGCGACGTGACGAGGCTCGAGTTCGCGAACAGCACGGCCGTTGCCGAGCCGACGCCGGACGAGCGCAGCCTGTTCGGAGCGCCGTGATGGACATGCCGCAGCAGCGAACCGCGAAACATGCGTGGGGCGTGCGCGCCGCATGGCTCGTGCTCGCGCTGCTGGCGGCGCTGTATTGCGGCTGGCGCTTCGCCGGAGCGTCGCCGCTCGAAACCAATCTGCTCGCGCTGCTGCCCGCGACCGAAGCGGACCCGGTCGCCGAGAAAGCGGTCGACACGCTCGCGAGCGCGCTCGGCGATCGCACCGTGCTGCTCGTCACGAGCCGCGACGATGCGCACGCGAAAGCGGCCGCGAAGCAACTGGGCGCGTCGCTGCAAAAGAGCGGCGCATTCGCCTCGGTGACGGCCGAACTGCCGCCGTTCGACCTGTCGCAGATCTCGGCGCTGTATCTGCCTTACCGCTTCGGCCTGCTCGCGCCGGCCGATCGCACCGCGCTCGCGACCGCGCGCGCGACGACGCTGCACGACATGCTCGCGCAGCGCATCTACAGCCCGCTGCAAGGCGGCCTCAGTACGCAACTCGCCGACGATCCGTTCGGCTGGCTCGAACGCTGGCTCGGCAATCTGCCGCTCGCGACGTCGAATCTCGAAGTCGAGGACAACCTGCTGGTGTCGCATCGTCACGACGCGCATGGCGACATGACCAGCGTGCTGGTCATCGCGACGCTGTCGGGCTCCGCCTACGAAACGAAGACGCAGCGCGCGGTACACGCGGCGCTCGCCGATGCGGAAAGCGCGTTGCGTCAGACGTTCCCCGACGTATCGGTTGCACGCACGGGCGCCGTGTTCTACGCCGAGGCCGCGCGCAGCGCTTCCGAACGCGAGGTGCACGTGATCGGCATCGCGTCGCTCGCCGGCATCGCGCTGCTGATGATGTCGGTGTTCCGCTCGCCGCGTCTGTTGCTGCTCGGCTTCGTATCGACCGCGCTCGGCATTGTCTGCGCGCTCGCGGCGACGCTGCTGATCTTCGGCAAGCTGCATCTGTTGACGCTCGTGTTCGGCGCGAGCCTGATCGGCGAGGCTGTCGATTACTCGATCCAGTATTTCGTCGTCTATCTCGGCGCGGGCCGCGACTGGGATGCGCGGCTCGGCGCGCGGAGGGTACGGCCCGCGCTGGGCGTTGCGCTGGCGACGAGCCTGCTCGGCTACGCGATCCTGATGTGGGTGCCGTTCCCCGCGTTGAAGCAGATCGCGTGCTTCGCGATGGTGGGCATTACGACCGCGTTCGCGTCGGTGCTGTGGCTGCTGCCCGCGCTGCTCACGCGCGCGCCGAAGCACAGCCCTCGGCGCCTGTTCGCGGGCGCGGCGCGGCTGCTCGCGCGCTGGCAGCATGCGCTCGGCGGCAAGCGCGCCTGGCTGGTCGCCGCGCTGCTGCTGATCGCGTCGGTGCCCGGTTGGCTGCGTCTGAGCAGCGACGACGACATCCATCTGCTGATCCAGCGCGATGCGTCGCTGGCCGCGCAGGAAGACACGGTGCGCGAGGCGGTCGGCGTCGATAACAGCGCGCAGTTTTTCGTCGTGCGCGGCGCGACCCAGGAAGCGGTGCTGCAACGCGCCGAAGCGCTCGGTGCGAAGCTCGATGCGCTGAACGGCAGCGCCGATAGCGTCGGCGGCTACCAGTCGGTCGCGCAGTTCGTGCCGTCCGCGCAACGTCAGAGCGAAGATCGCGCGCTGCTCGCGCGGCAAGTGTTCGGCGACTTCGCCGCGTTGCGTGCGACGCTGCTGCAAGCGGGCTTCAAGGACGAAGTCGCCGATGCGTGGCTCGCCGGCTTCGCTCAGCCGCCCGCGCCGCTGACCGTGGAGCGCTGGCTCGCGGCGCCGTGGTCGCAGCCGTATCGGCATCTGTGGCTCGGCGCGGTGGGATCGAACGACAAGAATCGGGCCCGTCAACCTGGCTACGCGGCCGTCGTGATCCCGCAAGGCGTGACGCCGCGCAACGAGCCCGCGCTGATCGCGCTCGCGCGCGGCCTGCCCGGCGTCGTGTTGGTCGATAAGGCCGCGAGCGTGTCGAGGCTGTTCGGCGCGTATCGCGTGGATAGCGGCTGGTGGCTCGGCGGCGCGCTCGTGCTCGTGTGCGTGCTGCTGATGCTGCGCTACGGGGCGCGCGGGGGTATCGCCACGACCTTGCCCGTGCTGTTCGCGGTCGGCGTCGCGCTGGCGGTATTCGGCTACGCGGGCGTGCCGCTCAATCTGTTCAACTGGCTCGCGCTGATGCTGGTGCTTGGCGTCGGCGCAAACTATGCGGTGTTCCTGCGCGAAGGCTGCGCGCGCGCAGAGGCGGATCTCGGCGCGGTGTGGACCGGCGTGCTGCTGTCGGCGGCGACCACGTTGTTGTCGTTCGGCATGCTCGGCATGAGCGCGATGCCCGCGCTCAAAAGCTTCGGCACCACGCTCGCGCTCGGCATCGCGGTGGCGGTGCTGCTCGCGCCTCTCGGCATGCCATCGGCAGCGCGCTCGGGCAAGTCATCGGAACCACGGAGGGCGGCATGAAAGCGCCAACAGTTTATTTGCACGCGCTAGGCATGATCAACGCGCTCGGCGGCGACGTCGACGAGATCGTGCCGGCGCTCGCCGCCGCGCGCTCGCCCGGCATGGGCAATGTGCATACCGGCATCGGCGACGCGTTCGTCGGCAGCGTGCTCGCGCCGCTCGATCTCGCGCCGCGCGCCGACCTCGCGCGCTACGACTGCCGCAACAACCGGCTGCTGCTCGCGGCGCTCGCGCAGATCGCGCCGGCGCTCGAAGCCGCGCGCGAGCGCTACGGCCCGCAGCGCATCGGCGTCGTGCTCGGCACCAGCACGTCGGGCATCGAGGCGGCCGAAACCGCGTTCGTCTATCACGCACGAGCCGGCGCGTTGCCGGCCAACTTCAACTATCGGCAAATGGAAATCGGCACCGCCGCGCCGTTCGCTGCCGCCGCGCTCGGCGTGCGCGGGCCGGCGTTTACGATTTCGACCGCGTGTACGTCGAGCGCGAAGGCGTTCGCGTCGGCGCGTCGGCTGCTGCAATTGCAGCTATGCGATGCGGTTGTCGTCGGTGGTGTCGATTCGCTATGCGAATTGACGGTGCAGGGCTTTGCGTCGCTCGAATCGACCAGCAGCGCGCGCACCAATCCGATGAGCCGCAATCGCTGCGGCATCAACGTCGGCGAGGGCGCGGCCGTGTTCCTGATGAGCCGCGACGAAGCGGCGGTGCGGCTCGCCGGCCTCGGCGAATCGAGCGACGCGCATCATATTTCGGCGCCGGACCCGCAGGGCGTCGGGGGCGAACTCGCGCTTCGCGAAGCGCTCGCGGACGCGGGCATCGCGGCCTCGGCGGTCGGCTATGTGAATCTGCACGCGACCGCCACGCAGAAGAACGACGAAATGGAAGCGCGTCTGATGGCGCGCGTGTTCCCCGGCGGCGTCGCCGCGAGCGGCACCAAGCCGTTGACCGGCCACCAGCTCGGCGCGGCCGGCGCGACCGAACTCGGCTTCGCGTGGCTCACGCTCGCGCGCGAGAACGCGACGCTGCCGCCGCATCTATGGGACGGCGAGGCCGATCCCGCGCTGCCCGCGCTCGATCTCGTCGCGGGCGCGCGCCATCTGCCGCGCGGCACGGGCACGCAGTACGCGATGAGCAATTCGTTCGCGTTCGGCGGCAGCAATGTCAGCCTGATTCTCGCCCGGTAAAGCGCATGACGACTCCGCCACTCACTGTCGAGCAACTCGTGCGTCAGCCGATCGAAGCGATCATCCCGCATCGCGGCAGCATGCTGCTGCTCGATGCGATCGACACGTTCGCCGACACCACGCTGAGCGCCTTCGCCAGCGTCGACCCGCACGCATGGTATGCCGACGCCGCCGGCGCGATGCCCGCGTGGATCGGCATCGAGCTGATGGCGCAGGCGATCGCCGCGCACATCGCGCTCGTCGCGATGCGCGGCGGCGGCCATGCGCGTCCCGGCGTGCTGCTCGGCTCGCGCAGCTATCAGGCGTTGCAGCCGGTGTTCCAAAGCGGCGCGCGTTTGCGCGTTCACGTGAGCGAGCTGCTGCGCAGCGACGCAGGCCACAGTGCCTACGAATGCACGATCGACGACGGCGACGCGCGCTGTGCCGAAGCGGTGATCAAGGTGTTTCAACCGCCCGATTTTCAGTCATTCATCGAAGGGAGTATCAGTTCATGAGCCGGCGAGTTCTCGTTACCGGCGCAAGCCGCGGCATCGGCCGCGCGATTGCGTACAAGTTGGCCGCCGACGGTTTCGCCGTGACCGTGCATTGCCGCACCGGACGCAGCGAAGCCGACGCGGTCGCGACGGGCATCGCCGCGCAGGGCGGCACGGCGCGCGTGCTGCAATTCGACGTGCGCGAGCGCGCCGTGTGCCGCGAGGCGCTCGAAGCCGACGTCGCCGCGCACGGTCCTTACTACGGCATCGTGTGCAGTGCGGGTGTCACGCGCGACGCGGCGTTTCCGGCCCTCACCGGAGAAGACTGGGACGTCGTGATCGAAACCGGCCTCGATGCCTTCTACAACGTCGTGCATCCGCTGACGATGCCGATGGTGCGCGCGCGCCAGGGCGGCCGTATCGTCACGATCGCGTCGGTGTCGGGCGTGATGGGCAATCGCGGCCAGGTCAATTACAGCGCCGCGAAAGCGGGACTGATCGGCGCGACCAAGGCGCTCGCGGTCGAACTCGCGTCGCGCAACATCACCGTCAATTGCGTCGCGCCGGGGTTGATCGAAACCGGCATGCTCGAACAGGTGACGCTCGATCATGCGCTGAAGACCGTGCCGATGAACCGCGTCGGCCAGCCGGCGGAGGTCGCGTCGGTGGTGAGCTTTCTGATGTCGGATGGCGCGTCGTATGTGACGCGCCAGGTGATCGGCGTGAACGGCGGGATGGTCTGATGAAGCGCGTCGTCATCACCGGCATGGGCGGCGTGACCGCGTTCGGCGATAGCTGGGACGCGGTTCAAGCGCGCCTGAAGCGCGGCGAGAACGCGGTGCGGCGCATGGCCGAGTGGGATTACTTCGAGTCGCTGCATACGCGACTCGCGTGTCCGCTGCCCGGGTTCACGATCCCCGCGCATTACCCGCGCAAGAGAGTGCGTTCGATGGGCCCGGTGTCGCTGTACTCGGTGCGCGCGAGCGAACTCGCGCTCGCCGACGCGGGCCTCGCCGACGACACGAGCATCGCGGATGGCCGCATGGGCGTCGCGTACGGTTCGTCGTCGGGCTCGGTGCAGCCGATCCGCGCGTTCGGCACGATGCTCGAAACCGGTTTGATGAGCAACGTCACGTCGAACAGCTACGTGCAGATGATGCCGCACACGACGGCCGTCAACGTGAGCCTGTTCTGGGACCTCAAAGGCCGCATCATCCCGACCTCGTGTGCGTGCGCGTCGGGCAGCCAGGCGATCGGCTATGCGTACGAGGCGATCCAGTCCGGCAAACAGACGCTGATGCTCGCGGGCGGCGCGGAAGAGCTGTCGGGTCCCGCGGTCGCCGTGTTCGACACGCTTTACGCGACCAGCACGCGCAACGACGAGCCGCATCTGACGCCGCGTCCGTTCGATGCCGCGCGCGACGGCCTCGTGGTCGGCGAGGGCGCGGCGACGCTCGTCCTCGAAGAATACGAGCATGCGCTGGCGCGCGGCGCGCGGATTCACGCGGAAGTGGTCGGCTTCGGCTGCAACTCGGACGGCGCGCACATGACGCAACCCACCGCCGACACGATGGCGCTCGCGATGCAACTCGCGCTGCGCGACGCGCAATTGCCACCCGAAGCGATTGCCTACGTGAACGCGCACGGTACGTCGACCGATCGCGGCGACATCGCCGAAAGCCACGCGACCGCGCAGACCTTCGGCGCGCGCATGCCGGTCAGCTCGCTGAAAAGCTATGTGGGCCATACGCTAGGCGCGTGCGGCGCGATCGAGGCGTGGTGGACGATCGAGATGATGAAGCGCAACTGGTACGTGCCCACCCTGAATCTCGACCACCTCGATCCGGCTTGCGCGCCGCTGGATTACATCGTCGGCGGCGCGCGCGAGATCGACGCCGAGTACGTGATGAGCAACAACTTCGCGTTCGGCGGCATCAACACGTCGCTGATTTTCCGGCGCGTTCGATGAGCACAGGCCTGCAACGCGTGGCCGTGACCGGCATGGGCATCGTGTCGTGTCTCGGCAATACGCTCGACCAGGTCTGCGCGGCGTTGCGCGCGGGGCACTCGCGAATCGAGCGTATCGATGCGTGGCGCGAGCGCGGATTTGCATCGCAAGTCGCGGGCGTGGCGTCGGTCGCGCACGAGGCGCCGTTCGAGCGCAAGCTCGAACGCTTCATGGGCGACACCGCGCGCTTCGCGTGCCACGCGGCGCGACGCGCGATCGACGATGCAAGGCTCGACCTCGCTTCATTGCAGTCGCCGCGCGCGGGTGTCGTGATCGGCTCGGGCGTCGGCACGATGGCGAGCTACGACGCGGCGCTCGCGATCGCGCACACGCGCGGCGTCGACAAGGTGCCGCCGTTCACGGTGCCGCATACGATGAGCAGCACCGCGTCGGCGAACGTCGCGCAGATGTTCGGGATCGAAGGCGTCGGCTATTCGCCGTCATCGGCATGCACGACGTCGGCACTCGCGATCGGGCAGGCGATGCAGCTGATCCAGACCGGCCGCCAGCAGATCGTGCTCGCGGGCGGCAGCGAAGCGCTGCACGACAACACGACGCTGATGTTCGACGCGATGGGCGCGCTGTCGCGCCGCTTCAACGACACGCCCCGGAGCGCGTCGCGACCGTACGACACGCAGCGCGATGGCTTCGTGATCGCGTCGGGCGGCGGCGTGCTCGTGCTCGAAGCGCTCGACCATGCGCTCGCGCGCGGCGCGCGCATCTACGCGGAGCTGAGCGGCTTCGGCGATTGCACCGATCGCGCGGGCATGGTCGCGCCGCGTGCGGCCGGCATCGCGCGCGCGATGCGCGGCGCGCTCGAGCAGGCGGGCCGGCGTCCCGACTACGTGAACACGCATGCGCCGTCCACACCGCTCGGCGATCTCGAAGAGCTGCACGCGTTGCGCGAGGTGTTCGGTGCATCGGCGCAAGGGTTGCCCGCGTTTTCGTCGACCAAGGGCATGACCGGGCATTCGCTCGGCGCGTGCGGCGCGCACGAAGCGATCTATACGCTATTGATGATGCGCGACGGCTTTATCGCGGCGACCGCGCTGGTCGATACGCCGGAGCCGCAAGTGCGGAACATGCCGCTCGCGCGCGTGACGCGCGACGCGCGCATCGACACGGCGATGTCGGTTTCTTTCGGGTTCGGCGGGAGTTGCGCGAGCCTGATGTTCGAAGCGTGGCGAGGCTCGCATACGGCGCGGCAACGCACGCAAACCGTTGGAGGAGTGATTTGAACAGCGATTCTTCAAAGCGGACCGTGGTCGACGTCGCGATCATCGGCGCGGGTCCCGCCGGCGCGGTGGCCGCCGCGCTGCTGCGTAAGGCGGGCCGCTCGGTGCTGGTGCTGGAGCGTCAGCACTTTCCGCGCTTCTCGATCGGCGAGAGCCTGTTGCCGCAAAGCATGGCGTACCTCGAAGAGGCCGGCATGCTGCAGGCCGTCGTCGAGGCGGGCTTCCAGTACAAGAACGGCGCGCACTTCGTATATCGCGACCAGAGCTCGTCGTTCGACTTTCGCGACAAGCATTCGCCGGGCTGGGGCACCACGTACCAGGTCGAGCGCGCGCTGTTCGACGACGTGCTGATTCGCTGCGCGGCCGCGCAGGGTGCCGACGTGCGGTTCGGCCACACGGTGAGCGCGGTGCGCACGGGCGCGGCACCGGTGCTCGACGTCGTCGATGAAAGTGCCGGCGCGTATCGGGTCGAAGCGCGTTTCGTGCTCGATGCGAGCGGCTTCGGGCGCGTGCTGCCGCGCCTGCTGAAGCTGGAGGCGCCGACGCGCATGCCGACGCGCGCCGCATTGTTCACGCACGTGCGCGACGGGCTCGCGCTTGACGACATCGATCGCAACAAGATCTGCATCGCGACGCATCCCGAGCGTCGCGACGTGTGGTTCTGGATGATTCCGCTCGCGGGCGGCCGTTGTTCGGTGGGATGTGTCGCCGAGGCGAGTTTTCTCGAGGTGCCCGAAACGCAGCGCGAGGCGACGCTGCGCGCGCTGATCCGGCAGGAGCCGACGCTGAACCGGCTGATCGGGCAGGCGCCGTTCCTGATGCCGGTGCGGCAGATCGGCGGCTACGCGGCGAGTGTCGCGAGTCTGCATGGGCCGGGCTATGCGCTGCTCGGCAATGCGGGCGAGTTTCTCGATCCGGTGTTTTCCTCGGGCGTGACGATCGCGCTGCGCTCCGCGCATCTGGCGGCGCGCGCGCTGAACCGGCAGCTCGACGGCGCGACGGTCGACTGGTCAGCCGATTACGACGTGCCGTTGCGCAAGGGCATCGATACGTTCCGCGCATTCGTCGAGCGCTGGTACACGGGCGAGCTGCAGGACATCATCTACTACCCGGAACAGGTGACGCCGATCCGCCGCATGATCTGCGCGGTGCTCGCCGGTTACGCGTGGGACGAGTCGAATCCGTATGTCGCGGATCCGGTGCGGCGCCTCAACGCGTTGCACGAGGTGTGCAAGGCGGGCTGAGGCGGGCCGGCGCTTTGTGTGTATCCCAGCGGATCGAGGGTAGTACAGATTTTGGGCTATCGCTGATATACGCTCTCGAAA
The DNA here is from genome assembly GCF_902833905.1 of Paraburkholderia tuberum STM678. Taxonomy (GTDB): domain Bacteria; phylum Pseudomonadota; class Gammaproteobacteria; order Burkholderiales; family Burkholderiaceae; genus Paraburkholderia; species Paraburkholderia tuberum. The sequence continues at coordinate 38,441 of NZ_CADFGP010000028.1, forward strand.
GGCGGCTGGCGTATCCGGCGGCCGAGGCACGACGTGCCGATGCCGTGTCCGGTTTGACCGTACCAACCAAGGCGAAACAAGGCGATCCAAGCGCCGGAACCGGCCGAGATCGCGTGTTACGATTATCGTACTGTAAGCCCCCAACGACTGTCAGGAACTTAAGGCATGAGCGCGACGCCATATCAACCCCCGTCCCACCTTCTGCAGGTGCTGCAAAGTATCGAGTATGAGCAGGCGTTGGAAGTTGGGGACCCTCGCTACGTGGATACGCGCGAAGCACGCGGTAGTCAGAAAACGTTGAGCCGGCTTGCCAAGAAGTTTGGTCTCGACTTGAGAACTGATACGTTGTTCCCGCCGGATGCCAAGCATGTCCTGTTTTTCGGGCATACAGGCAGCGGAAAAACCACAGAGTTACGGCACTATGCGCGAGAGTTGAGTGGCTCGAATCGTTTTTTTATCGTCGAAGTTGATGTGGTCCAGGTGCTCGACCCCAACAATCTGCAGTATGCCGACACACTAATGGCACTGGCCCAAGCGCTACTCCTACGTCTCGATTCTGATCAGATCTATCTTGGGACCGATGCCTTCATTGAGATAGAAAAGTGGTTCTCCGAGCGCGTCCTCGAAAGTGAAGAAGGTAAAGAGTTTTCAGCCCATATGGAGGCCGGGGCTACCGCAAAAGGTGGCGTCCCGTTTCTGATCGAGTTGTTCGCTAAATTCACTGCTTCAATCAAGGCAAATGCCAGCTATAAAGACAAGTTGCGGCGGGTTGTCCGTAACAATTTCACGCAGTTGAAAGACGCGTTTAACCGCTTTGTGAGGAAGGCAGAAGAAGCGCTGCGCGCCGCAGGGAAGGCTGAAAGGATCCTTTTTGTCATAGACGGCACAGATAAGATGCGCGGCGAGGACACTCAGAAATACTTCATCGAAGACGCTGAGCAGTTGCTGGCGATAAGCGCATTTGTCATCTACACGGCACCTCTAAGTCTCAAGTCTGGCGGCAATCTTGCGGGCAAGCTTGATGCAGACCTTGTGCTGCCGATGATCAAACTGCAAGAGCGCGATGGTTCGGCTTGCGACGCAGGGTTTAGGGCCATGCGCGAAATCCTGCTGCGTCGAGCTGACCGCAAACTGTTTGCCGGCGAAGCGGAGATTAAGCTCTTGGTTGAACACTCCGGTGGGCATCCTCGCGAACTGCTGAGGTTACTCAAGCTCTGTTGTGAGCTTGCGGAAGATCCGATTATTGACGAAGCCACAGTGCGGGCCGCCATCGATCAACTCGCTGCCGAGTACCGTTACTTTTTGCAATCGGAGGATTACGCGTTACTCGTCCAGATCGACGCCGATCCGCAACATGAGGGCACTGACGAGCGCACGAGCAAGTTGCTTTATGATCTCGCGCTGCTTCAATTCAATGATGGATCCTGGCGCCGAAGTCATCCGGTGGTGCGGACGTTGGAAGGTTACCTCCGGGCAACTCGGGTCGTGACTGCACAAAGCGGTACAAGCCTGACGTGAACGAACACGATACCTTTCATTTCAACTATAAAAGGCATGTTGCCGCTGCCGAACTGAGGCCAGAGCATGTCCAGGATTTCGCACGGCTGGTCAAAACTATCCGCTACGGTAGCCGCTTCCAGTTGCTTATCGCGGAATTCAACGATGTTCCCTACCGTGATGCGCTAATCCAGCGCATTAACGAAGTGATCGCTGTCGAGAATTTGCGTTCCGGAATAGTAAATCTTGCCGATGGCCGGTTTGACGATTTTAATGCGGTCGAAGCTTCCGTCCGTCAATTGTTCACCAATAGTGATGCCGTCCATTTGCTGGGTGGAGAAAGCTGGTTTGACGCGAAGCGCTGGCAAGCTTTCAATTTGCGTCGCGAAGCCATTGCAACGGATATACCCGCGCGCCTGCTGCTATGGCTAACGAGGGAGGCGGTTCGAACCATGGCCCGCGCCGCGCCAGATCTATGGGCGTGGCGCAGTGGAGTGTATGCGTTTCCTATCTCTGATGCGCAACGGCCGGAGGCTCCGCAGCTTCAAGCGGATACATCTGCCGATAGTCGGTCTATGGCTGAACGCTGCAGACGCATTGCTGTCTTACAGACCTATTTAGCTACCGACCCTCCTCCGCCCGAAGATTCATTGCTTCCGCTATTGGACGAATTGGCGGATCTGTACAAGAGCATTGGTGATTTGGACGAGGCGCTGCACATCCGTCGCGACGAGGAGTTGCCGGTATATGAGCGGCGAGGCGATGTGCGGTCGCGGGCGATCACGCTGGGGCAGATCGCAGATGTACTGCAGGCGCGCGGCGAGCTGGACGAGGCGCTACGCATCCGTCGCGAGGAGGTCCTGCCGGAGTATGAGCGGCTAGGCGATGTACGGTCGCGGGCGGTGACGCTGGGCAAAATCGCTGATCTGCTGCGGGACCGCGGCGAGCTGGACGAGGCGCTGCGCATCCGTCGCGAGGAGGTCCTGCCGGAGTATGAGCGTCTAGGCGACGTACGGTCGCGGGCAGTGACGCTGGGCAAAATCGCCGACCTGCTACAGGCGCGTGGCGAGCTGGACGAGGCGCTGCGCATCCGTCGCGAGCAGGTGCTACCTGAATATGAGCGCCTAGGTGAAGCGCGGTTGCGGGCGGTCGCGCTGGGCAAAATTGCCGATCTGCTCCGGGACCGCGGCGAACTGGACGAGGCGCTGCGTATCCGTCGCGAGGAGGTGCTGCCAGAGTACGAGCGGCTAGGCGACGTGCGGTCCCGAGCGGTCACGCTGGGCAGAATCGCCGATGTGCTGCAGGCGCGCGGCGAACTGGACGAGGCGCTGCGCATCCGTCGCGAGGAGGAGTTGCCGGTGTACGAACGGCTAGGCGATGTGCGGTCGCGGGCGATTACGCTGGGGCAGATCGCCGATGTGCTGCAGGCGCGCGGCGAGCTGGACGAGGCGCTGCGAATCCGTCGCGAGGAGGTCCTGCCGGAGTATGAGCGGCTATGCGATGCACGGTCGCGGGCGGTGACGCTGGGCAAAATCGCCGATCTGCTGCGGGACCGCGGCGAACCGGACGAGGCGCTGCGCATTCGTCGTGAGGAGGTGCTGCCAGAGTATGAGCGGCTAGGTGACGTACGATCGCGGGCGATTACGCTGGGCAAAATCGCCGATGAGCTGCAGGCGCGCGGCGAACTGGACGAGGCGCTGCGCATCCGTCGCGAGGAGGAGTTGCCGGTGTATGAGCGGTTAGGCGACGTGCGGTCGCGGGCGATCACGCTGGGGCAGATCGCCGATGTGCTGCAGGCACGCGGCGAGCTGGACGAGGCGCTACACATCCGTCGCGAGGAAGAGCTACCGGCGTACGAGCGGCTAGGCGATGTACGATCGCGGGCGATCACGCTGGGGCAGATCGCCGATGTGCTGGAAGCACGCGGCGAACTGGACGAGGCGTTGCGCATCCGTCGCGAGGAGGAGTTGCCGGTGTATGAGCGACTGGGCGACGTGCGATCGCGGGTGATCACGCTGGGGCAGATCGCCGATGTGCTGCAGTCGCGCGGCGAACTGGACGAGGCGCTGCGCATGCGTCGTGAGGAGGTGCTGCCAGAGTACGAGCGGCTAGGCGATGTACGGTCGAGGGCGGTGACGCTGGGCAAAATCGCCGATCTGCTTCGGGACCGCGGCGAGCTGGACGAGGCGCTGCGCATCCGTCGGGAAGAAGTGCTGCCGGTCTACGAGCGGCTAGGTGAAACGCGGTTGCGGGCGGTCGCGTTGAGCAAAATTGCCGATTTGCTACAGGCGCGCGGCGAATTGGACGAGGCGCTCCGTATCCGTCGCGAGGAGGTGCTGCCGGAGTACGAGCGGCTAGGCGATATGCAGTCGCGGGCGGCGACGCTAGGCAAAATCGCCGATTTGATGCAGGCCCGCGGCGAGCGAGCTTGAAGAGGCGCTGCGAATCCGTCGCGGCGGGGTCCTCTGATCTGTAATAGCCGCATCCACCTGTTCGACTGGCTCGTCACTGGCCAGATTGTCCCGCACAACCCGGGCGCGTCGGTGCGCGGCCCCAGTCACAGCACGAAACATGGCAAAACCGTGGTGCTCGATGAGACCGAGGCGCGGCAGCTGCTCGACAGCATCGATGTGACGACGCCGGTCGGCTGCCGAGGTGTGCCGGGGCTCCCTGCCTGCCCTCAGAGGCAGTCGTGCTGACTTGTTCCCGCCAACCCACAGCACCCCGTTGGGGAATCTCACGGCGGCAATCAGTCTCCCGAACGGCGAACCTATGCTGTCCGGCCGGGGTGGTCCGGCTACCTCAACGCTGCTCGGCGATGCTCAACCGTTCGCGTATTACGCTAACAACATGTCGGGGGACTCGACGGATCAGGCTGGAATCCCGGTTGAGGGTATGTCCAACATACATAGGTTGAGAACGCGCCAGGGGAAAGAAACAATGGCGGATGTAGGGTTCAGAAGGCACGCCGACTGTTGACGTTGACTTCGACAACCATCATGGCCAGCCATACCCGCACACCCACAACTGGTACGACTAGGGCCGCGACCACGGCTGGCCGGTCTCCATACTTCCCGCATTTTGGAAGGCGCCGCGCCGACCATGTCGCGTACGTTTTCTCCACGTCCGGAGATTGCCGTCGAATTTGAGACGCTCGAAATTGACACTGAATAGCCAATTTGTGAGCACTCGCGGACCAAGACGCGCACTAGCGTTTCTTCTGCAACTGGGGCGTCTCAACCGAAGCTGGTGTCAAGCCGCGATCTTCGCGCGCCCCGGCGCGCCCCGGCACGCGCCGGCGCGCGTCGTCGCGGCGATGCACGCACTTGCCGGCCGCATACGTTTCATACACGGCGCGATCGTCACCGAGCAGCGCGAACGCGAACAGCAGCTCCTCGAGCGATTCGCGCCGCGCGGTGCGGCGCGCGAGCAGCGGCGTCGCCTGCGGATCGAGCACGACGAAGTCCGCTTCCGAGCCGTCCCTCAGCGTGCCGATCTTGTCGCCGAGATCGAGCGCTTCGGCCGCGCCGGCGGTCGCGAGATAGAACATGCGCGTCGCCGTCAGATGATGGCCGCCGAGGCGCGCAACCTTGTGCGCTTCGTTCATCGTCTGCAGCATCGAGAACGACGTGCCGCCGCCGACGTCGGTCGCGAGCGCGATCGGCATGCCGGCCGAGTCGGCCTTGTCGAAGTCGAACAGGCCGCTGCCGAGGAACAGGTTCGAGGTCGGACAGTGCGAGGCGAGCGCGCCGGTTTGCGCCATGCGCTTGCGGTCCTCGTCGTCGAGGTAGATGCAATGGCCGTACACCGCGCGACGGCGCAAGAGCCCATAGTGATCGTAGATGTCGAGATAGCTGCGGTGGCCGGGGAACAGCTCGGCGACCCATTTCACCTCGTCGGTGTTCTCGGCCACGTGGCTCTGAATGAACACGTCCGGATGCAGCCGCGCGAGCGCGCCGCATGCTTCGAGCTGCGCCTCGGTCGAGGTCGGCGCGAAGCGCGGCGTCAGCGCGTACATCTGGCGGCCGCGATCGTGCCAGCGGCCGATCAGCTTGGCGCTGTCGTCGTAGCCCGATTGCGCGGTGTCGCGCAGGAACGCGGGGCAGTGGCGGTCCATCAGCACCTTGCCCGCGACCATGCGCAAATTGCGCGCTTCGCTCTCGGCGAAGAGGGCGTCGGCGGATTCCTTGTGCACCGTGCAGTACACGAGCGCGGTCGTCGTGCCGCAGGCGAGCAGTTCGTCGAGGAAAAAGCTCGCCGTGTCGCGGGCGTGCGCGATGTCGGCGAAGCGGCGCTCGGTTGGGAACGTGTACGTGTCGAGCCACGGCAGCAGACCCGGCGCCGGCGACGCAATCATGTCGGTCTGCGGATAGTGGATGTGGGTATCGATGAAGCCCGGCACGATCAGCTTGTCGCGCCGCTCCACGACCTGCGTGCCGGGCGCGAGCCGCGACGCGAGCGCCGCATACGCGTCCGCCGCGACGACGCGGCCGTCTTCCACGATCAGGAGACCGTCCTCGTGGAACACCACGGCGTTCGGCGCGTGCGCCGGATCGCCGTTGAAGGTCAGCAGAGGGGCGCGGAATGCCGCTTGCGCCACTTGCGCGGTATGAGCCGATTCAGTCATGGAAAAGCTGTCTCCGAATGTTGAAAGCTGGGCGGCGCAGGCAGCGGCAGCGGCTTCCCGGTTCGGGTCGTTGCCGTTTGCACGAACGAAGCGAAGCCGCCGGCCGCCGACGTCGGTCGAGGCCCGTCAGTTGAAATCCGTCGGCGCGCGGCTCAGTGCTGCCACTCAGTGCCGCCAATACGCGTCGAGCTTACCGATCAGCATGGCGCGTTCCTCGGGCGTCACGAACGACGCCTCGAAGCCGTTGCGGATGATCGTGTAGACCTCGGCGTCGTCGAGCTTCAGCGCGTCGATCGTCGCCAGATAGTTCGCGTTCACGTAGCCGCCGAAATAGGCCGGATCGTCGGAATTGACGGTCACCGCGACGCCGCGATCGAGCAGGTCTTTCAGCGTGTGCCTGGTCAGGTCGTCGAACACGCACAGCTTCAGGTTCGATAGCGGGCACACGGTCAGCGCGACGCGCGTATCGGCGAGACGCGTAACGAGCGCGGGGTCCTCGATGCTGCGCACGCCGTGATCGACGCGGTCGACCTTCAGCACGTCGAGCGCTTCGTAGATGTAGGACGGCGGGCCTTCCTCGCCCGCATGCGCGACGAGCTTCAGACCGAGCGCGCGCGCCTTCGCGAACACGCGCTCGAACTTCGACGGCGGATGACCGCGTTCCGACGAATCGAGCCCGACGCCGATCAGCCGATGCTCGTACTGCTCGAACAGCGGCAGCGCTTCGTCGAAGGTGGCGAGCGCATCGTCCTCGGACAGATGGCGCAGGAAACACAGGATCAGCTTGCTCGACATGCCGCGCTTCTCCGCGTCGGCGAGCGCGCGTTCGATGCCGGCCACGACGGTCGCGATCCGCACGCCGCGCTCGGTATGGGTCTGCGGGTCGAAAAAGATTTCGCTATGCACGACGTTGTCGGCGAGACAGCGCTCGACGTAGGCGATCGTCATGTCGTAAAAGTCCTGCTCGTGCAGCAGCACGCTCGCGCCCGCGTAGTAGATGTCGAGGAACGATTGCAGGTCGGTGAACGCATAGGCGGCGCGCAAGGCTTCCACCGAGTCGTAGGCGAGCTTCACGCCGTTGCGTTGCGCGAGCGCGAAAATCAGCTCGGGTTCGAGCGAGCCTTCGATGTGGATATGCAGCTCGGCCTTCGGTGCGCGCGCGGTTTTGTCGGCGAGCGTAACGGAGGAAACAGGGGTAGCGGTTGTCGGGTTCATCGTGGTTTGGAATTGTGTGTTGGGTAACGAGCGGCGCCGGCCGCGTATCAAACCGCCTGCGTCGGGTGGCGCGCACCCGCGTTCGCCTCGACGGCCTGCAGCACCTGCGCGGCCGCCGAAATCGCGATGACCTCGGGCGACTTGTCGACGATGCCGTCGACGCCGAGCGGACATTTCATCCGCGCGATCCGCGCCGGATCGATGCCGCGAGCCGCGAGCCGATGCTCGAACTGCTTGCGCTTGGTATGCGAGCCGATCATGCCGAAGAACGCGAAGTCGCCGCGCCGCAGGATGCGTTCGGCCAGTTCGAGATCGCGCGCGTGGTTGTGCGTCATCACGACGAAGTACGTGTTCGGCGCGGCCTGATCGATCGCCTCGTCGGGTGCGTCGTTCGCGTCGATCCTCACGTTCGGCGCGTGCAGCGCATCGAGCGACGGAAACTGCGCGTCGCGCTCGTCGACCCAGCGCACCGTGCAAGGCAGTGTCGCCAGCACGCGCACGAGCGCCGCGCCGACGTGACCGGCGCCGAACAGCACGACGGCGAATTCGCCCGGCGCGATGGTTTCGGTCAGGAGCGCGCTGCTGTCGTCGAAACCGGCGCCGTCCCACAGCAGACAGTCGGCGCCGTCGATGCCGGGCTCGGGCTCGGACAGCATCACCGCATCCGGCGCGGGGCCGAATGATACGCTGCGCACCGTCGATTGCCCCGCCGCGAGGCGCTTGGCGAGCGACGTGAGCCAGCCGAGATCGCCGACGTCGAGCCGCTCGAACGCGAGGATCACGGCGCCGCCGCAGCACTGGCCGAGGCTCGGCCCCAGCGCGAAGCGTTCGAGCCGCCGCATGTGGGGCGCGCGCATGCCGTCGCGCAGCACCTGGCGCGCGGTCTCGATCGCCTTCCATTCGAGGTGGCCGCCGCCAATCGTATGCTTGGCCGCCTCGCGCGTGACGATCATCTTCGTGCCGGCTTCGCGCGGCGCCGAACCTTCGACGCGCGCGACCGTCACCAGCACGGCGGCGTCGCCATGCGCGAGCAGATGTTGCAGGTCAGTGAGCCAGGCTTGCATCCGGCGATTCTCCGTGGGGGGCCGCGTGGGGCGTTTGCGCGGCGGGTTGCGTGTTTGTGTCGGGGCTATCGGGGTGCGCGGCGGCTTCGGTCGGATCTGCGTTCTGCGACGCGTTCATCGCACTCAACGTGTCCAGCGCATCGAGTATCGCCTCGGGCGTCGCCGGCGCGCGCAACGGCGGAGCATGTCGCGCGCCCGGCACTGCGGCCGCGATCGCGTCGCGAATCGCGAGAAACACCGAAAACGGCAGCAGCAACGGCGGCTCGCCGACCGCCTTCGAGCGGAACACGGTCGGCTCGGCGTTGCTGTTGTCGTAGAGCCGAACGTGGAACGCGGCGGGCGTGTCGCTGACCGCGGGAATCTTGTACGTCGACGGCGCGTGCGTCATCAGGCGGCCGTCGCGGCTCCACCATAGCTCTTCAGTGGTGAGCCAGCCCATGCCCTGAATGAAGCCGCCTTCGATCTGGCCGAGATCGATCGCCGGATTGATCGACTGGCCCGCGTCGTGCAGCAAGTCCGCGCGCAGGAGCTTCCACTCGCCGGTCAGCGTATCGACGACGACCTCCGACACCGCCGCACCATACGCGAAGTAATAGAACGGATGACCGGTCAGCGACTTCGCATCCCAATGCACTTTCGGCGTCGCGTAGAAACCGTCCGACCACAACTGCACGCGCGCGAGATACGCGGCGTTGACGAGCTGTTCGAACGGCAGCGCGCCGCCGTTCACCGACACGCTGCCGCGCGCGAACTGCACGTCGTTCGCGTCGCCACCGAGCTGGCGCGCCGCGAGTTCGGCGAGCCGCGCGCGGATCGTCCGCGCGGCGGCTTCGGCGGCCATGCCGTTCAGGTCGCTGCCGGTCGAGGCCGCGGTCGCCGACGTGTTGGCGATCTTCGAGGTATCGGTCGCGGTCACCCGGACGCGCGATAGCGGCAAGCCGAACTGATTCGCGACCACTTGCGCGACTTTCGTGTTGAGCCCCTGGCCCATCTCGGTGCCGCCGTGATTGACGAGCACGGAGCCGTCCTTGTACACGTGCACGAGCGCGCCGGCCTGATTCAGGAACGGCACGTTGAACGAGATGCCGAACTTGACCGGCGAAAACGCGAGGCCGCGTTTGAGCACGGGACTCTTCGCATTGAATTCGGCGAGTGCCGCGCGACGCGCGCGGTAGTCACTCGAATCTAGCAGCGCGTCGGTCAGCGGCGCGATGATGTTGTCTTCGACGCGTTGTCCGTACGGCGTCGTATCGCGTTCGCCGACGCCGTAGTAATTCGCGAGCCGCACGTCGAGGGGATCGAGCCGCAGCTCGCGCGCGATGCCGTCGAGCAGCACCTCCATCACGAGCGCGCCTTGCGGTCCGCCGAAGCCGCGAAACGCGGTGTTCGACTGCGTATTGGTCTTGCAGCACAGCGCGACGATATCGACGTCGGACAGGTAGTACGCGTTGTCGACGTGGCACACCGCGCGCGTCGCGACCGCGCCGGACAGATCCGCGGAATAGCCGGCGCGCAATGCGATTTCGACGCGCACGCCAAGCAGGCGGCCTTGCTCGTCGAAGCCCGCTTCGTACTCGTAGACTGCATCGTGGCGCTTGCCGGTGATCAGAAAGTCGTCGTCGCGATCGGCGCGCAGCTTGACCGGGCGACGCAGGCGTTGCGCCGCAAGCGCGGCCACGCACGCGAACAGCGCCGATTGCGATTCCTTGCCGCCGAAGCCGCCGCCCATGCGCCGGCATTCGCAGACGACGTTATGCGCGGGCCAGTCGAGCATGTGCGCGACGACCTGCTGCATCTCGCTCGGATGCTGCGTCGAGCTGTAGACGAGCATGCCGTCCATTTCCTTCGGCACCGCATAGGCGATCTGGCCTTCGAGATAGAACTGCTCCTGGCCGCCGACCTCGAACGTGCCGGCCAGTCGATGCGGCGCGGCGGCGATCTTCGCGTCGGGGTTGCCGCGCCGCAAATGCAGTGGCGGCAGCACGAACTGCTTCGCGGCTTTCGCATCGGCGACGGTGAGGATCGCGTCGAGCGGCTCGTAGCGGATCACGTCGTCGCTTTTCGCGAGCGCGGCGGCGCGACGTGCGAGTTCGTGGCTCTCGGCGATCACCGCGAAGACCGGCTGGCCCAGATAGAGCACTTCGCCGTCGGCGAGGATCGGATCGTCGTGCAGCACCGGGCCGCAATTGTTTTCGCCGGGGATATCGTCGGCACTCAGCACCGCGATCACGCCGGGCGCGTTTCTCACCGCGTCGAGATCCATCGACACGATGCGCGCATGCGCATGGCGCGACAGGCCGAGCGCCGCGTGCAGCGTGCCGTGCAGCTCGGCGATGTCGTCCGTGTAGGTCGCTTCGCCGCTCACGTGCAGCGCGGCGGATTCGTGCGGCAGCGGTACGCCGATCGACGCGTCCTCGCGTTGATCGGCACGCGCGCCCGCGGGTTCGATAAAGGCATCGGTCCGGTTCATCACGGCGACTCCTTCACGACGATTGCGTTGGCCTCGAACGCGAACGCGTTCACGTCGCAGAGCGCGAGCGGCGCGTCGTCGCGCGTTTCGAGGTAGAAGCGCCACAGCAGATTGCGCGCGACCCTCAGCCGATACGCGCTCGACGCGCGCATGTCGGTGAGCGGCTGGTAGTCGGCGGCGAGCGCGTCCATCGCGCGACGGGCCGTCGGTTCGTTCCACGCCGCGCCGTTGAGCGCGGCTTCGGTATGCGCGGCCCGCTTCGGCGTCGCCGCCATGCCGCCGAACGCGACCCGCGCCGCGCGGATCGTGCCATCTTCCGCGACGTGCAGCGCAAACGCCGCGCACACCGCCGAGATGTCCTGGTCGTAACGCTTCGCCACCTTGTAGGTGCGAAACCGCAGCGCGTCAGCCGGGCGAGGCACGCGCAGCGCGCTGACGAATTCGCCTTCCGCGAGCGTGGTCTTCTGATAGCCGAGGTAGAACGCGTCGAGCGGCACGTTGCGGGTCGTGTGATCGCGGCGCAACTCGACGTCGGCGCCGAGCGCGAGCAGCGCCGGCATCGAATCGCCGATCGGCGAGCCGTTCGCGACGTTGCCGCCGAGCGTGCCCGCATTGCGGATCGGCAGCGATGCGAAGCGCGTCCATAGTTCGGCGAGTTCGGGGTAGTCGGCGGTGAGCGCCGCGTACGCGTCTTCGAGCGTGACCGCCGCACCGATGGTCAGCGTTTGCGCGTCGCGCGCGATCGTCTTCAGTTCCGCGACGTTGCCGGTGTACAGCAAGTCGCCGAGATCGCGGAACTGCTTGGTGACCCACAAGCCGACGTCGGTGCTGCCCGCGACGATGCGCGCGTCCGGGTGCTGCGCGCGCAGCGTCGCGAACGCGTCGAGCGTGAGCGGGGCGTGGAAGGTGGGCGAGCCGAAGGCGGCGCCGCGGATGCCGGGCGCGCTGTATTCGAACGTGTCTTCGCGTTGCAGTGTGCGCAGCGTGGTCGCGATGGCCTCGCGGTCGAGCGCGACGCGCGGATGCTGCGCGTAGTCGAACATCTTCTGCGCGGCGTCGATGATCGGCCGGTAGCCCGTGCAGCGGCACAGATTGCCGGACAGCGCGGCGTCGATTTCATCGCGGGTCGGCAGGCCGGCGCTGACGGGCTGGTTCTCGTAGAGCGCCCACATCGACATGACGAAGCCGGGTGTGCAGAAGCCGCATTGCGAACCGTGGCAGTCGACCAGCGCCTGCTGCACCGGATGCAGCGCGCCGTTCGCGGCGCGCAGGTCTTCGACGGTGAAGAGGGCGCGGCCGTCGAGTGTCGGCAGGAACTGGATGCAGGCGTTGACCGCCTTCAACGTGAGGTCGCCGCGCGCATCGAGTTCGCCGATCACGACCGTGCATGCGCCGCAGTCGCCTTCCGCGCAGCCTTCCTTGGTGCCGGTGCAGCGCAAGTCCTCGCGCAGGTGCTGCAGCACGGTGCGCGTCGCCGGCACGCCTGCGACCTCGCGGACGGACCCCTGGTGGTAGAAGCGGATGGTTTGCGTTGTCATGGCGAATCGGAAGACAGTGCGGACCGGGCGCGCGTTACGCATGGGGTCGCAAAAAGCCGGCCTCGCGCACGTAGATCGCCATCCATACCCGAAGATAGCACTACCCCGGCCCGAAAATATTTCCCGTGTCGCATGAAGCTCATGCGGCGGCGGTCATGATCCGGGTACGATTCGCGCCGAGGCGGGAACGTCGCGCAGAAAAAACGCCGGACTTCGGTGCCCGGCATGGGCAACACGAAGTCCGGCGTCATTGGCGATGCGAATCGGTAAGCGCCCTGGCGGCGAGTTCGGCGCTTCAGACGGCGTTCGAAGCTCGCTCGACCAGGTTTCACCGCCGTCAGGCCACCCGACGGCGATTGCGCACGAGGCTCAGCACCAGCGCGACGAACGCGACGATAAACGCGACGCCCGACCACATCGGCAGCGTCAGCCCGAGAATCGGCGGATAGGCGGTTTCGCACAGGCCCGCGACCTTGAACACGCTCGGCAGCCAGTGCGCGGGGGGCAGGCTGTCGACCACCGGTTGCAGTGCGTCGAAGCCGCAGCTGAAGCCAGGATTCGCCTGGATGTACACATGGCGCGCCGCGGTCGCGATGCCGGCCAGCGCCGACAGCGCCGCCATCACTTCGAGCAGGCGCACGCCGCGCCAGCGCCTGAAGCTCGCGCCGAGGAACGCGAAGATCGCGATCAGCAGGAAGAAATAGCGCTGGATGATGCACAGCGGGCACGGGTCTTCGCGCAGGCCGAACTGCAGATACAACGCACCGCCCACGAGGGCGAGGCAGATCAGGCCGAGCAGAACCAGCAGGGTGCGCTCGCGGCGCAGCATTGCGGAGTCGTTAGTCATGGATCATCGATTGGTCTGGAGACGAAAGGGCGGGTGCCCGCGATTCTAGCGCGAACCCCGGCCGCGCCACTTATTGCCTGAACATTGGCGCGGCGGCGACCGCGCCGGGCAGCCAACCCCGGCCCTCTTTACCGGATCGCTTTCAGCACTGCCTCGGCCGCGCGGCCGATCGCGAGCAGCGCGTCGTCGGCGTGCGGTGCGCCCGCCAGCATCAGGCCGACCGGCGCGTCGCCGCGCAGATGGCACGGCAGCGACAGCGCGCAGCTATCGAGGAAGTTGAACGCGCTCGGATTGCGCAGGATCAGCGCATTGGTGCGGCCGAACGCGTCGTCGTCGTTGAGCAGGTCGGCGAGGCGCGGCGGCACGACCGGCACGGTCGGCGCGACGACCGCGTCGAAACGCTGCCACAGCGTGCGCGCGGCTTCGTCGAGCATCGCGTCGCGCTCGGCGACGAGGTCCAGATAATCGACCGCGCTGGCCGGCTGCCCCTTCATGATGCGCACGAGCACGCGCGGATCGTACTGCTCGCGATGCTTGTCGAGCAGCGGACGATGCCACGCATACGCCTCGATCGACGAAAAGCCGAAGCGGTTGATCTCCGGCAGCCGGTCGAGCGGCGCGAAGCGCACCTCGCTGACGATCGCGCCGGCCGCCTCCAGATGCTTGAGCGCGGTATCGATCGCGCGCGCGACTTCGGGCTCGACGCCGTCGGTCACGAAATTGGTCAGCACGCCGAGGCGCACGCCTTCGAGCGGCCGCGCGGCCGGGATGCGCGGCTCGAGCCCGGCGAGCATCCGGTCGACCAGCGCGCAGCATGCGACCGACACGCCGATCGGCCCGAACGAATCGAGCGTCGACGACAGCGGCACGCCGCCCTGCTTCGGGATGCGCGCGGCGGTCGGCTTGAAGCCGGTCAGCCCGCACAAGGCGGCCGGGATGCGGATCGAGCCGCCGGTGTCGGTGCCGAGCGCGACCGCGGCCATGCCGTCGGCGACCGATGCGGCCGCGCCCGACGACGAGCCGCCCGAAATCCGCTCGTCGCCCTTCACGCCGCGCCGGTACGGCGACAGCGGATGGCCGTAGTGCGGATTCAGGCCGAGTCCGGAAAACGCGAACTCGCTCATGTTGGTCCGCCCGACGATCACGGCGCCGGCCCGCTTCAGACGCGCGACCGCGACCGCGTCGGCCTTCGCGGCGGGCGCGTCGGCGAGCACGACGGAGCCCGCGCGGGTCGGCTGGCCTTCGATGTCGAACAGGTCCTTGACCGACACGGGAATCCCGGCGAGCGGCGAGAGCACGGTGCCGGCCGCGCGCAGGCGGTCGTGCGCGTCGGCGGCGGCGCGCGCGGCGTCGGTGTCGACGTGCATGAAGACGGCGGCGCCCTGGCCAGCCGGATCGGCGATCCGGTCCAGCGCGGTTTCGACGAGCGCGCGGCTCGTCGTGCGGCCGGCGGCGAGATCGGCGGCAAGCTGGGCAAGCGGCGGGAAAGGGGCGAATTCAGTGGCCATGATGTCGGTAGAAATCCGGTTGAGCGCAGCGCGGGCGCATGAGCGAGGCAGTGCGGAGCCAAAGGGAAAGGTCCGTCCGCATTGTAGAGCAAGGTTTTGCGGCCGCGCGGCCTGCTACTGGCGGCGCGGCGCGGCGCGCGAATTCGCCAAAAAGCTGGCCGGTTCGTTTGCTACACTGCGCTTTCCGAGATTACTGTTTGTAAGGAAAGCGCTCATGCACCATGGTATCGGCTTCATCCAGGATCTGGCCGTCGTGATGGCGCTGGCCGGCGTCGTCACCGTGCTGTTCCATCGGCTGAAGCAGCCGGTGGTGCTCGGCTATATCGCGGCCGGCGTGATCATCGGACCGTACACGCCGCCGTTCCAATTGATCCACGACGAACAGACGATCCAGACGCTCGGCGAGCTGGGCGTCGTGTTCCTGATGTTTTCGCTGGGCCTCGAATTCAGCCTGCGCAAGCTGTTCGAGGTCGGCGCGACGGCGATCGTCGCCGCGCTGTCCGAAATCGTGCTGATGCTGTGGATCGGCTACGAGATCGGCAGCGCGTTCGGCTGGACTCCGATGGACTCGCTGTTCCTCGGCGCGATCCTCGCGATCTCGTCCACGACGATCATCGTGAAGGCGCTGTCCGATCTCGGACTCAAACGTGAAAGCTTCGCGCAGCTCGTGTTCGGCATTCTGATCGTCGAGGACATTCTCGGTATCGCGATGCTCGTGCTGCTGACCGGCATCGCGCAGACCGGGCAACTGTCGGCCGGGCTCGCGGCCGTCACGCTCGGCAAGCTGCTGCTGTTCATGACGGTGTCGCTGCTGGTCGGCGTGCTGTTCGTGCCGCGCGCGCTGAACTACGTCGCGCGCACGGGCAGCGACGAGATGATGCTCGTGTCCGTGCTCGGCTTCTGCTTCGGCTTCTGTCTGCTGGTCGTCAAGCTCGATTACAGCATCGCGCTCGGCGCGTTCCTGATCGGCGCGATCATGGCCGAGTCGCGCCATCTGCATCGGATCGAGCATCTGATCGCGCCGCTGCGCGACGCGTTTTCCGCGATCTTCTTCGTGACGATCGGACTGATGCTGAACCCAGCCGTGATGCTCGACTACGCGTGGCCGATCGCCGTGATCACGCTCGCGGTGATCGTCGGCAAGATCGTGTCGTGCGGGCTCGGCACGTTTCTGTCGGGGCAGGACGCGCGCACCTCGATGCGCGTCGGCATGACCGTGTCGCAGATCGGCGAGTTCTCGTTCATCATCGCGACGCTCGGTCTGACGTTGAAGGTGACGAGCGGGTTTCTGTATCCGATCGCGGTCGCCGTGTCGGCATTGACGACGCTGACGACGCCATATCTGATCCGCGTCGCCGATCCGCTCACGCGCCGCATCGGGCAGGCGATGCCCGCCACGTTGTCCAACGTGTTCGGCATGTACGGGCAATGGCTGCGCAGTTTGATCACGGCGCGCGGCGAGCCGACGCTCATCGGCATGACGCGGCGGATCGTATTGCAGATCGCGGTGAATCTCGCGCTCGTCGCGGCCATTTTCCTCGCCGTGTCGTATAGCGCGCCGCATAGCGGCCGGCTGCTCGCGCACTGGCTCGACGACGAGCCGCTGCAACGCGTCGTGCAGTGGAGCGTCGCGCTCGTCGTTTCGCTGCCGTTTCTCGTGGCCGTGTATCGCAAGACCAAGTCGCTCGCGCTGCTGCTTGCCGAAGTCGGCGTGCAGCCGACCACCGCGGGACGCTTCACGAGCGCGCTGCGTCACGCGATCGCCGATCTTGTGCCGATCGTGTCGATGATCGGCGTGTTTCTGCTGGTGGCGGCGCTGTCGGGCAGCATCCTGCCGCCGACTGGCCTGCTCGTCGCGGTGCTCGTGTGCGCCGCGCTGCTGCTCGCGCTCGTGTGGCGCTGGTGCGTGAAAATTCATGCGTCGATGCAGATCGCGTTGCGGGAAACCTTCGAAGAGCGGCCGGATCCTTGAGTCATCGGGGTCGGTGTAACGCTTCGCAACAATGTGAGCAATTGTGTGCGGGTTTGCGGGGCCTGCAGCACTGACGGATAATCAGGGCATATTCATTCGTTCGCGTGTAAGGCGCCCGTCCGACAGTCATGAGCGAAAACAAACCCGAAAACGCCGGCACGACCGGCAGTCCGCAGCCGGCCTCCCCCGCGCCGAGCAGTGCGCCGGCCGAACCGGCCGCCTCGCTTCCTCCCTCGCATGAAGATGCCATCCGGTCGGCCGCCAAAGACACGAGCCCGACGGCCGAGGAGGCGACCGCGAGGTCGTCGACCGACGATCCGCTCAGCGCATCGTCGGTCACGCCCGAAGATCCGCGCACGGCGCGGCTGCGCGACGCGGCCGAGGCGCGCAGCGCCGCCGCCGAATCGACCGCGCGGCAGGAAGCCAAGGTGCACGAGCGCGAAGTGCGGCGCGCTGGTACGTACGCCGGCGGCGCGACCATGGTGAAACCCGAGCCGCTCGCGAAACCGACGGTGGCCGCCGGCGAGCCGCGCGCGGCTGGCGGCAGCGCGGCGGACCTCGCCACCGAAGACGAAATCGCCACCGAGGCAGCCGCCGCACCCGCGGCGCGCGCGCCCGGCTCGCCGCCGCCCGGTTTCGGCGCGGCACCCGATTTCAGCGCCACGAACCCGCCGCCACCCAACGCGCTGCCGCCGTCGCCACCGCGCTATCTGAAGCAGAGCGACTCCGCGTGGAGCGTGTTCGGCCGCATCATCGCGGCGCGCGCGCGGCAGCTGTTCGATCGCGCGGGGCAGCGGATCACGCAGCGCACGCTGCGCATCGGCGTGTCGGCGCGCATCTTCCACCCGGAACCGGGCGCGAAGGGCTTGCGCGGCAAGACGCTGCAGTATCTGGAGGAGTCGGTCGCGCACTGGGTGATGTCGCGCGACGTGCTGGTGTTCATGATCCCGACCGTTGGTCATCAGGGCATGCTGCACCCGAGCAACATCCGTCTGCGCGACTATGCGAAGCATCTCGATGGCCTGCTGCTGCAAGGCGGCGCCGACGTGTCGCCGCAGACGTATGCGGAATCGGCGGCCAGCCACGAATGGCCCGGTGACCGCGTGCGCGACATGTACGAGCTCGAACTGCTGCACGAGTTCGTCGAATCGGGCAAGCCGGTGCTCGGCGTGTGTCGCGGCTGTCAGCTGATCAATGTCGCGTTCGGCGGCACGCTATATCAGGACATCGCGACCGAAGTGCCCACCGCGAACGCCCACGTCAACGAAAACTACGATCAGCACCGGCACGGCGTGCATTTTCCGGATGGCTCGACGCTGCTGAACATGTTCCCCGGACGGCACGACGCGATCGTCAACTCGATCCACCATCAGGCGGTAAAGACGCTGGGCCGCGATCTCAATATCGAGGCGGTGTCGGCGTCGGACGGCATCATCGAGGCCGTGCGCTACCGGCGCGCGCCGTTCGTGATGGGCGTGCAGTGGCACCCGGAGTTTCATCGCGCGGGCGGCCCGGAGCTGCTCGATTGCACGCCGTTGCTCGATACGTTCCTGCGGGTCGCGCGGGAGACGCGGTTTTAAGCAAGGCGGGTTTGCGTTGGCGCGGCGTGCGCGGTCGAGGTTGAGTCCGCGGCGTGGTTGCGCATCGGTCCCGCGCTTTCGCTGTTTTCCGCAGCCCGACGGAGCCATTCCATCCATCTGACGCGCTGTCACGTTATGTGGCAGTGCGTTTTCTTCTCTCGAAATAGTCAGGAGTGCGAGCTGGGTGGCGTCTTTATTTTGCGACTGTGATTTCGGGATGGAGTGGTTCGCTGCGCCAACCGTCTATCTCGATTTCGAGCGTGTCCATACAGTGCCCACGAGCTTCGCGTCGCGATAAATCCGCGCGATAATCCAACGTCATTCTCGATCGGCGTGGAGCAGGCATATGAAGTACTCCTTGGTTATCCGGCGCGCTATGTTGCTCGCCGGTGTCTATGCGTTGTGGCATACGGGTGTTGCGGTGGCACAGCAGGACAGCGTGAGCGCGCCGCTGGCGGGCACGCGGCCGGCTCCAGGGGAGTTGGCGCCGCGAGAGGCTGGCCCCCAGTCCGTCGCTGAGCCCGAGGTGTCCGCGAATACGCCCGCTGCCGCGCGCGGCGACGTCGCCGATTTGATCCAGTTGATCCACGACGCGAACCTCAGCGAACTGCGCACGACCTACAACGGCAGCTACGGTGCGAGCCTGTTCTTCCATCCGCCGCGGATGACGTACTACGTCGCGTTGTTTCAGAACAAGCATTTCTGGCGCGTGATCAGGAGCGATTCGGCAGAGCGCGCGGAAGCGATCTACGCCGGTTTCGCGCAGCAGACGCAGCAACTCGCGGACGCCGAGATTCATCGCACGCGGTTGCAGGCGCAGAATGCATATCTGCAGGGCAGCATCGCGATATCGCAGCAGCAGGCGCAACGGCTGCAGACCGATCTCGACGTCGCCCGCACGCAGCAGGCGAAGGTCGACGACCGGCAGCGGCAGACGCGCGACGAGGCGCTCGCGCTGCGCGCGGAGCGCGACAACGCGCAGGCGCAATTGCGTCAGCTTCAGAGCGCGATCACGCGCTTGCAGCAGCAGACGGAAGCGGGTTTGCCTGCGTCGAAGTAACGGCAGCGCTCATTGCGCGAATTGTTCCGGGATTTCGGTGACGCGACGCTGCGATATGTGGTTCATCCACTCGGTGCTATTTGCCGGCAGATTGTTCGACACGGTGGAGCGCGGCAGCGGCGCGACGTCGCGCAAAGACATCATGGCGAACGTCGTTACATCAGCGTATCCGTCTTCGCCGAACCGGGTACGAACGCGCGCTTCATGCGATGGGTCATTCGCGGCATGCCGATTTACCGGAAGCGGATGCGTTTGCACGCGAAGCGCACGACGCGGAGGCGATGAGCGAATCGCGTCACGCGGCGTGGGCGCATGTCGCGTGGCGGTGCGCTGAGGCAAAGCCGCGATGCGCGCGGGTGCGGCGGCGGCCACGTCGGCAGGTAATGGCGGAAGCACAGGAGCCGGTGTGACGGCCTCCGCAATCACCGGTGCCTCGGGACTCGCAACCAGATGCTGCGCACGACGCTTTTCTACCGGCGCCGGCGCATCACGACGGGGCTTCAGAGCTTGCGCCGATTTCAGCATGTCGGAGGCCATATGCCGCGGCGCCAGAGGCTGATCGACGATCCACCACGCCAGCACTGCGACGCAGCCGATTACGCCGGCACTCGCCGCGACCGTTCGCCGATGCCGCACAGTGCGCCGCTGCGCGATTCGCGGCGAGCGGGCCTTGAGCGCGATTCGCATTGGACCCTGAGGCACCTTCCGTTGCATAGCGGGATGCGCCGCCGTCGCGGTATTCGACGGTTCCCCGGCAGGCTGCGTGGCGTCCGCGACGGGCGTCTCTGCCGGCCGCTTCATGTCAGTTAGCACGCCGGTCAGCACGCCGTCGATCGACACCCACTGCCCATACGACAGCAACTGCTGATCTCTGACGCACACGGTGCGCAGCAGCGCGGCATACAGCGAATCGAGCCCGGTTCGCCAGGACAGCAACGCCCAGTCGCGGCCGAACGGTTCGGGCAGGTGGTCGAGCGTACGGAAAGGGGGAAGCGCGAATGCGCCTTCAATCAGGATGAGTGGCGTGCTGGTCATCGGTTTCTTCCGGTATCTCGGACAGGCTCACCGGTGTGGCAGTGACGGAATCTGTAGGGGGCCGATGAAGCCATCGGCAACAGAAAATCATGCCTCGAAACTACGTCGTCCACCGTTCAGATGACTCCGAAAACAGGAATACCGCCGGCGCGCGCCGTCCCCGCGACGCCACGCGCATCACGCACACTCAACCACGGCGTTCAAGCCTTCAACCGGTACACGTAGCGCAACGCGGTGATATCCACGCCGCCCATCTGATCGGGCTCCGCGCCGACCAACTGCCAGCCGTGTCGCTCGTAAAAGCCGATCGCCGCCGTATTGCCCTCGAGCACGTATAGGTACAGCTGTGCCTCGCCTTGCGCGCGCGTCCAGTCTACGGCTGCGTGCATCAGTGTTTTGCCGACGCCGATGCCCTGATAACCGGGCAGCGCATGCAGGTTGTCGAGCAGCACGCCCCACGCGGACTCGGGCTGGCGCTCGACACATACGAAGCCGGCCGGCTCGCCGGCCAGCTCGGCGATCAGCACGATGCGGCGCTCGCCGCCCGGCGCGCCGAGACGTGCTTCCCAATAGGCGGCGCGTTCGCGCGTGACTTCGCCGTCGAGGAACGCGTCGGGCAACAGACCGCGATAGGTCGCCTGCCAACTGGCGCTGTGGATCGACGCAATCAGCGCGGCGTCCTCGAGCGTGGCGGGGCGCAGGGAAAGAGCAGGGGTGGTTCGCATCGGCGTAATCGACTGAATGGCCTCGCGCGGACAGTCTACCGCTGCCCGCGGGTGTCGCGCGTAAGCAAACTGTATGCGTTTCGCGTCGACCCTATCAGCAGTAACATTACGTGGCATCGGCCCGACATCGAGCTCAGCGTTTACCCTCATATCGAATGAGCGCCGTGAGCAGCAAAATGCGGCGCCCCCGGGCGCACTTGCTTATACCTGTGCGTTCGCCTGCAGCATCCGCTTGCCAAGCAGTGGATCGTTTCAACTGCCCGCTCGTCACCGTCCGCGTCGATCCGTCCGACAGGGCGGCGGGCCTATCCGAGAGTGTCATGTCTACAGCGACCCACGCCGCTTCCACCACCGAAGAATCCAAGGTCAAGACAGTGTTCCGCGTTGTCAGCGGCAACTTTCTTGAAATGTACGACTTCATGGTCTATGGCTACTACGCTTCCGCGATCGCCAAGACCTACTTTCCTGGCGGCAGCGATTTCGCGTCGCTGATGCTGTCGCTGTCCGTGTTCGGCGCGGGCTTCCTGATGCGTCCGCTCGGCGCGATCGTGCTCGGCGCCTACATCGACCATCACGGTCGTCGCAAAGGCCTGATCCTCACACTGAGCCTGATGGCGCTCGGCACGCTGACGGTCGCGACGATACCGGGCTACGCGACCATCGGGCTCGTGGCGCCCGTGCTGGTGCTGCTCGGCCGGCTGCTGCAAGGCTTCTCCGCCGGCGCTGAGCTCGGCGGCGTGTCGGTGTATCTGTCGGAGATCGCGACGAAGGGCAACAAGGGCTTCTATTGCTCGTGGCAATCGGGCAGCCAGCAGGTCGCGGTGGTATTCGCCGCGCTGATCGGCGTGGGGCTCAACAAGATTCTGCCCGCCGAGCAGATGTTCGCGTGGGGCTGGCGCGTGCCGTTCCTGATCGGCTGTCTGATCGTGCCGTTCCTGTTCATCATCCGCCGCTCGCTGCAGGAAACCGAGGAGTTCACGGCGCGCAAGCATCGTCCGAGCGTGGGCGAGATCCTGAAGTCGATGCTCGCGAACTATCCGATCGTGCTGGGCGGCATGGGCATGGTCATCATGACGACCGTGTCGTTCTACATGATCACCGCTTACACGCCGACCTTCGGCAAGGAAGTGCTGAAGCTGTCGGCGATCGACGCGCTCGTCGTCACCGTCTGCGTCGGTATCTCGAATCTGATCTGGCTGCCGTTGTCCGGCGCGTTGTCGGACCGCGTCGGCCGCCGTCCGGTGCTGCTCGCGTTCACGATCCTGACGATCCTCACCGCGTATCCGGCGCTGCAATGGCTCGTCGCCGAACCGTCGTTCGCGCGTCTGCTCGCCGTGCAGCTGTGGTTGTCGTTCCTGTACGGCTGCTACAACGGCGCGATGGTCGTCGCGCTGACCGAAGTGATGCCGGTCGAAGTGCGAACCGCTGGCTTCTCGCTCGCGTACAGTCTCGCGACGACGATCGGCGGCTTCACGCCGGCCATCGCCACGCTGCTGATCCATGTGACCAGCAACAAGGCGGCGCCGGGCCTGGTCCTCGGCGTGGCGGCAATCTGCGGTCTGCTCGCGACGCTGTTCCTGTATCGCACGCCGGAGTCACGCAGTCAGTATCGGGCGGCCTGACGGTTCACTTCGTGTTCTGAAAACAAAAGACCCCGCGCTAGCGGGGTCTTTTGTTTGCGACGCGTGGTCTGTGGCTACCCGTGCCGCAATTCGTCAGCGACCACCTCGACGACTTCATCCCACGCACCCGGCCGCGGCTGACGTACGAGCGTCGCGCCGGGATACCACGGGCTGCGCGTGTCGCCGTCGAACCAGCGCCAGTCGGCGGCGAACGGTAGCATCAGCCACAGCGGCTTGCGCAGCGCGCCCGCGAGGTGCGCGATCGACGTGTCGATCGACACCACCGCGTCGAGCCGCTCGACGATCGCCGCGGTATCCGCGAAGTCGCCGATGCGGTGGTCGAAGCGATGGATCGCGGCCGCGCGCGGATGCGCGTCGAGCGCCGCGTGGTCGTCCTCGGACAGATCGGGCTGCAACACGATCCAGTCGATGCCATCCAGTGCGAACAGCGGCTCCAGCGCGGCGAGCGGCATCGTGCGGGTTTCGTTGCGCTGGATGCGCCCCGACCATGCGAGCCCGATCTTGCGCTTCGCCTGACCGCCGAGCGAGCCGCGCCATTTGCGGCCATAGGCCGGCGGCACGCTCAGATAGGGCGTGCGCGCGTCAATCGTGTCGTAGCGCGTGCCGAGCGCCAGCGGCAGGCTCAAGAGCGGAATCTGCAGATCGGCGGCGGGGCGCGGCTGGCCCTGCGCGATCAGCGAGACGCGCCATGCCTGCGCGACGGGCGCGAAGAGCGGCACCAACTGCGGCTGCACTTCCAGCACGACGCGCGCGGCGCGAAGCGCTGCGCGCGGTACGAAGCGCACGAACTGCAGCGTGTCGCCGAAACCCTGTTCGGCATGGATCAGCAGCGTGTGTTTTTCGATCGACTCGCCGTGCCAGCGCGGCAACGTCTGGATCACCGGTTGCGCGACGGTTTGCAAGCGCCATTCGTATTCGGGCAGCCCGCGCTCGAAGTCGCGCATCGCGAGCCACGCGAGCGCACGGTTCATATGCGCGGACGCGAGATCCGGGCGCAGCCGCAACGCCTGATCGAGCGCGCGCACCGCGGCCGCGTGCGCGCCGAGCGCCTGGTGCGCGGTGCCGAGCGCAAGCCACGCGAGCGCGAATTGCGGATCGAGCCCGACCGCGCGCTCCAGATACGGCAGCGCCTGTTCGGCACGGCCGAGCGACGCGAGCGCGTTGCCCATGCCATAGATCGCCGGCGGCAGGTTCGGCTGCAGACGCAGCGCCGCTTCAAATGACGCGACTGCCCGCGCATGGCGGCCGGTCGCATCGAACGTATTCGCGAGATTGAAGTGCGCGGCGACGAAGCGCGGCTCGGCGGCGAGCGCGGCCTCGAAGCAGGGCACTGCCTCGTTCGGTCGATCGAGCGCGTTCAGCGACATGCCCATGTTGTTCAGCGCGCCCGCGTGACCGGGGCGCAGCTCGAGCGCGCGCCGGAACGACGCGATCGCGTCCGCGTGACGGCCGAGCGCGTGCAGCGCGTTGCCGAGATTGTTGTGCGACGACGCGTCGTTCGGCTGCAGGCGCAGCGAACGTTCGAACGCATCGGCGGCGTCTTCGTGACGGCCTTGCGACGCGTACGCGTTGCCGAGGTTGTAGTGCGCCATCGGGAAGGTCGGCGCGAGCGTCAGCGCGTTGCGGAACTGCTCGATCGCGGCGTCGATCTGGCCGAGCGCCTTCAGCGCATTGCCGAGGTTCAGCTGCAGCGCCGCGTCTTCGGGGCGCAGATCGACCGCGCGCCGCACCAGCGCCGCGGCTTCGGCGTGCTGGCCCTGCTGGTGACGCAGCACGCCGAGCAGATGCAGCGCGTCGACATGGCTGGGGTCGTGGTCGAGCGTGGCGCGGTAGCCGCGTTCGGCGTCGTCGAGGCGGCCGTCACGATGCGCCGCGAACGCGCGGTCAAATACAGGTTGCATGACGGGGAGGGCTTTTGGATCAATCAGACTGAGGGCGCATTTTCCCATACTTGCGCAAGCGGCCCGGATTTGCGCGGAGCGTGAGTTCATGGGCAACGACGGATGGAACCCCCGCGCAACCCGTCTTGCCGACGCGCGATTGATGCAGCGCACCCGTGTGCGCAAGAGTGGCGGCGTACACTAGAACGCATTGTTGCCTCCGGAGTTCCGCATGGACGCTGCCGCCTACGACGCGTCGCCGGTGCTGATCGTCGGGGCCGGTCCCACCGGACTTGCCGCAGCGATGAGTCTCGCGCGCGCCCACGTCCCCGTGCGCCTGATCGACAAGGCGCCGCAGCCGAACCCTTACTCGCGCGCGATCGGCATTCAGGCACGTACGCTCGAACTGCTCGAGCAGCATCGGCTGGTCGAACCGTTTCTCGAGCTCGGCCATCGCGCGCGCGTGGCGAATCTGTTTTCGAACGGCATGCGGCTTGCGCAGCTCGATTTCGACCCGTTGCACACGCGCTATCCCTATCTGCTATTTCTCGACCAGTCGGTGACCGAGCGGCTCCTGACCGAGCATCTGGCGACGCTCGGCGTGAAGGTCGAGCGCGGCGTCGAGCTCGTGGCGTTCATGCAAGGCTCCGCGAGCGTTCAGGCGACCTTGCGCCGCGCGGACGGCCGCACGGAAGCCATGCGCCCGTCATATCTGATTGCGGCCGATGGCGCGCACAGTTCGATTCGCCATCGCCTCGACCTGAGCTTCGAGGGCAAGACCTTCGACCAGACCTTTCTGCTCGCCGACCTGCATGCCGAAACCGACTGGCCCGACGACGAGTTCCATATCTTCGCGTCGGGCGACGGTCTCGTCGCGCTGTTTCCGATGGGCCACGGCCGCCATCGTCTGATCGCCGATCATGCGGTCGAGCCGTCGGACAGCGCCGCGCCGCCGGCCCCCGCGATGCTCGGCGAGCCGCCGCTGGAGCGGGCGCCGGCGCCGTCGCTCGAACAATGCAAGGCGCTGATCGCGCGACGCGTGCGCGAGCGCGTCGACGTGTCGGATCTGGCGTGGTCGGCGTACTTCCACGTGAACAGCCGGATGGTCGACCGGCTGCGCGTGGGCCGTATCTTCCTCGCCGGCGATGCCGCGCACGTACACAGCCCCGCGGCCGCACAAGGCATGAACACCGGCATCCAGGAAGCGCTCAATCTCGGCTGGAAGCTCGCGCGCGTGATCGGCGGCGCGGCGCCGGATCGTCTGCTCGACACGTATCACGCCGAGCGACATCCGATCGAGCGCGAGGTGCTGCGGCAGACCGGTTTCATCACGCAGATGGCCGAGGCCGATCACGGACCGATGAAGCTGTTGCGCGAGCGCGTGATGCCGGTGCTGGCCACGTTCGGTCCGCTGCGCGATGCCGCACGCGCGACGATCAGCGAGCTGTCGATCCAGTACCGGCGCAGTCCGCTGACGCTCGAACGCGTGCTCGACGGCGGCCCGCGCGCGGGCGAGCGCGCACCCGATGCGCTCGTGCACGTCGTCGACGGTCCGCTCGGGCGCGCGCCGGGCGTCGGCTGCATTTTCGATCTGCACGATCCGGCGTTCTTCTCGTTGTTTCTGCTGTTGCCGCCGCTGCCCGTCGATGGCACGCCGCTCGATCCCGCCGCGAAACATGCACCGCCGCCGGACCCCGAAGTAGAAAAGCTCGCCGCCGAGGTCGAGCGGCTGCTGCCGAACGCGGTGCGGATCTGGCGCGTCACCGATACGAGCGGCGACGGCGGCCCGGCGTTGTCCGAATCGTATGGGCGCACGCGGCCGTCGTTTTATCTGGTGCGGCCCGACGGCTACATCAGCGCGCGCGGACGCACCGGCTCGGACCTGCACGGTCTCGTACGGCACTGCGAAGCGTGGTTTACGGTTGGGGGAGAGATATCGGAACAGGCGACGTTGTGATCGGCGCCGCCGGTTGCGTGGCATGGGCACGCACGCGGCAGCGGATCGCGCCGCCGCGCCTGGTTGATTGGGGAAACCGCCCGAGCCTAAGCCGCCGGCGCCTGGGCCAGCGCCGGCGTCAACTTTTGGCGATACCTGACGATCGCCTCGCGCGTGAAGTCCGATAGCGCGATGTCATACGTGTCCGGCGCTTCGTCGAGCGTCGCGAGCAGCGCGCGCCGCATGCGCGGCTCCCAGAAGCGGCGGATGTGTTCGGCGACGCCGGTCAGCGCTTCCTCGTGGTCAGGCATCGACTCGAAGAAGTCGCCGATCCGGTTCGCCATGTCGATCAGATTCCGATTGTCCATGGCTCGCCTCACTTGCCCGCGGTGACGGCCGCGGCCGCATTGGCCGGCTCGCGCTGCTTCAGCAGTTCGAGCTGTTCGCTATTGAAGCGCGAATAGTCCTTCTGCCATTGCGACGGCTGCTCGACCGGCATCACCTGCACCGCGGTCACCTTGTATTCGGGGCAGTTGGTCGCCCAGTCGGAGCTGTCGGTCGTGATCACGTTCGCGCCCGACTCGGGGAAGTGGAACGTCGTATAAACGACGCCCGGCTGCATCCGCTCCGTCACCTTCGCGCGCAACACGGTCTGCCCCGCGCGCGATTCGATGCCGACCCAGTCGCCGGTTTTGATGCCGCGTTCCTCGGCATCGTGCGGATGCAGTTCGAGCCGGTCTTCGTCATGCCAGCGCGAATTCTCGGTGCGGCGCGTCTGCGCGCCGACGTTGTACTGCGACAGAATGCGCCCGGTCGTCAGCAGCAACGGATACTTGCGCGTGACCTTCTCCGGCGATGCGATGAACTTCGTGATCACGAACCTGCCCTTGCCGCGCACGAAGGTGTCGACGTGCATCGTCGGCGTGCCGTCGGGTGCGTCCTCGTTGCATGGCCACTGGATGCTGCCCATTTCGTCGATCTTCTGGTACGACACGCCGTGGAAGGTCGGTGTGAGCCGCGCGATTTCGTCCATGATCTCGGACGGATGCGTGTAGTCCATCTCGTAGCCGAGCGCGCGCGACAGCAGCAGCGTGACTTCCCAGTCCGCGTAGCCGCCGAGCGGCGGCATCACCTTGCGCACGCGCGAGATGCGGCGCTCGGCATTGGTGAACGTGCCGTCCTTTTCGAGGAACGACGAGCCGGGCAGCAGCACGTGCGCGTATTTGGCGGTCTCGTTCAGGAAGATGTCCTGCACGACGATGCATTCCATCGACGACAGCGCCGCCGCCACATGATGCGTGTTCGGGTCCGACTGCACGATGTCCTCGCCCTGGCAGTAGAGGCCCATGAAGCTGCCGTCCAGCGCGGCGTCGAACATGTTGGGAATGCGCAGGCCCGGTTCCGGTTGCAGCGTGACGTTCCAGGCGTTTTCGAACTGAGTGCGAACGAGCGGATCGCTGATGTGGCGATAGCCCGGCAGCTCGTGCGGGAACGAGCCCATGTCGCACGAGCCTTGCACGTTGTTCTGGCCGCGCAGCGGATTCACGCCGACACCTTCGCGGCCGATGTTGCCGGTCGCCATCGCCAGGTTCGCGATGCCGATCACCATCGTCGAGCCTTGCGCGTGTTCGGTGACGCCCAGTCCGTAGTAGATCGCGGCGTTGCCGGCGCTCGCGTAGATGCGCGCGGCTTCGCGTACCTGTTGCGCGGGCACGCCGGTCGCCGCTTCGGTCGCTTCCGGCGAGTTCTCCGGCAGCGCGACGAAATCGCGCCACTGTTCGAACGCGCGGGTTTCGCAGCGCTCGGCCACAAACGCTTCGTCGAGCAGGCCTTCGGTGACGATCACGTGCGCGAGCGCGTTGACGATCGCGACGTTGGTGCCGGGCCGCAATTGCAGGTGATGCGACGCCTTCACGTGCGGGGTATCGACGATGTCGATCCGGCGCGGATCGACGACGATCAGCTTCGCACCCTCGCGCACGCGTCGCTTCAGACGCGAGGCGAACACCGGGTGGCCATCGGTCGGATTTGCGCCGATCACCATGATGACGTCGGCCTTATCGACCGATGCGAACGTCTGGGTGCCCGCCGATTCGCCGAGCGTCGTCTTCAGACCATAGCCGGTCGGCGAGTGGCAGACGCGCGCGCAGGTGTCGACGTTGTTGTTACCGAACGCGGCGCGCACGAGCTTCTGCACGAGGTAGGTTTCCTCGTTCGTACAGCGCGACGACGTGATGCCGCCGATCGAATCGCGCCCATGCTTCGCCTGGATGCGACGGAATTCGGATGCCGCGTACGAGATCGCTTCGTCCCAGCTGACTTCGCGCCACGGGTCGGTGATCTTCGCGCGGATCATCGGCTTTTTGATGCGGTCCTTGTGCGTCGCGTAGCCCCACGCGAAGCGGCCCTTCACGCATGCATGACCTTCGTTGGCCTGGCCGTTCTTGTGCGGCACCATCCGCACGACCTGGTTGCCCTTCATCTCTGCCTTGAACGAGCAGCCGACGCCGCAATACGCACAGGTGGTGACGACCGAGTGCTCGGGCTGGCCGAGCATCACGACGGTCTTTTCCTGCAAGGTCGCGGTCGGGCACGCGGCCACGCAGGCGCCGCACGACACGCACTCCGATTCCATGAACGGCTGGTTCTCGCTGGCCGCGACGCGAGATTCGAAGCCGCGTCCGGTGATCGTCAGCGCGTACGTACCCTGGGTTTCCTCGCACGCGCGCACGCAGCGATTGCAGACGATGCACTTCGCCGGGTCGTACGTGAAGTACGGATTCGATTCGTCCTTCTGGTCCTTCAGATGATTCGCGCCGTCGAAGCCGTAGCGCACTTCGCGCAGGCCGGTCACGCCCGCCATGTCCTGCAGTTCGCAGTCGCCGTTGGCGGGGCAGGTCAGGCAATCGAGCGGATGGTCGGAGATGTACAGCTCCATCACGTTGCGACGCAGCGACTGCAGACGGTCGGTCTGCGTGCGCACCTTCATGCCGGCTTCGACCGGCGTCGTGCACGAGGCCGGATAGCCGCGCCGTCCTTCGATTTCGACGAGACACAGGCGGCATGAGCCGAACGGTTCGAGCGAATCGGTCGCGCACAGCTTCGGCACGTTGACGCCAGCTTCAGCCGCCGCGCGCATCACCGACGTGCCCGCCGGTACGGTCACCGCCTGGCCGTCGATGTCGAGCGTCACGTCGACGTCCGAGTGGCGGGCGGGGGTGCCGTAGTCGGTGTCGTCGGCGAACGCGTTGGCGGAGCGTGCCTGGGCTTGCGACTTGCACGCGCAGTTGCCTGAGCCGCAGCCGCCCCCCAGGGGGACTTCCTTCGGGGCGCCGGCAGGGGAGTTGAACTGGTCGGACATGGTGAACTCCTGGAGTCAGGCCGCGGCCGCTTTGGTGGCGTGGTCGGCAGTGGGATCGGCGGCGAGACCGAAGTCTTCAGGGAAATGATCGAGCGCGGACAGCACCGGATAGGGCGTCATGCCGCCCATCGCGCACAGCGAGCCGGCTACCATCGTGTCGCACAGATCGCGCAGCAATTGCACCTGACGCGTCGACGTGTCGCCGTTGCGAATCCGCGCGATCACCTCGACGCCGCGCGTCGAGCCGATCCGGCACGGTGTGCATTTGCCGCACGATTCGAGCGCGCAGAAGTGCATCGCGTATTGCGCGAGCTCGGCAAGATTCGAGGTGTCGTCATGCACGACGAGACCGCCGTGGCCGATCACCGCGCCGATCGCCGCATACGCCTCGTAGTCCATCGGAATGTCCCACTGGCTTGGCGGCAGATAGGTGCCGAGCGGACCGCCGACCTGCACCGCGCGCGCCGGCCGGCCGCTCGCGGTGCCGCCGCCGAAGTCGTCGAGCAGTTGGCGCAAGGTCACGCCGAACGCGAGTTCGACGAGGCCGCCTCGCTTGATGTTGCCGGCCAGTTGGAACGGCAGCGTGCCACGCGAGCGGCCCATGCCGAAGTCTTTATAGAACGCGGCGCCGCGCGCGAAGATGATCGGCACGGTGGCGAGCGTGATCGCGTTGTTGATCACGGTGGGCTGGCCATAGAGACCCACGAGTGCGGGCACCGGCGGCTTTGCGCGGACGATGCCGCGCTTGCCTTCGAGCGATTCCAGCATCGCGGTTTCCTCGCCGCACACATACGAGCCCGCGCCTTTCGCGACGAACAGCTCGAAACGCTGCCCGCTCGAGAGCACGCTGTCGCCGAGCCAGCCGGCTGTGCGCGCACGGGCGATGGCAGCTTCGAGCGTCGCGATCGAGTGCGGGTATTCGCTGCGCACATAGATGTAGCCGACGGTCGCGCCGGTCACGACGCCGGCGATGATCATGCCTTCGATGAGCACGTACGGATCGCTTTCCATCACGAGACGATCGGAGAAGGTGCCGGAATCGCCTTCGTCGGCATTGCAGACGACGTACTTCTGCGCGGCTTTCGCGCCGCGCACCGTGCGCCACTTGATGCCGGCCGGGAAGGCTGCGCCGCCGCGGCCGCGCAGACCGGATTCGATCAGCGCTTCGCAGGCGGCATCGCCGTCGGTTTGCAGGGCGTTGCGTAGGCCTTCAAGGCCGCCGTGCGCGACGTAATCGTCGATGGACAGCGGGTCGGTGATGCCGATCCGCGCGAAGGTCAGGCGCTGCTGCTTCTTCAGATACGGAATCTCGTCGATCACGCCGACGCGCCGCGCATGCTCGCCGCCGTCGACGAAGCCCGCGTCGAACAACGCGGCGACGTCTTCCACGTCGACATTCGCATAGCCGATGCGGCCTTCGGGCGTCGCAACTTCGACGAGCGGTTCGAGCCACAGCAACCCGCGCGAACCGTTGCGGATCAGTTCGATCGCAATGCCGCGGCGCGCGGCTTCGCTGGCGATGGCTTCGGCCAGCGCATCGGCGCCGAGCGCGAGCGCCGACGAATCTCGCGGAACATAGATGCGCGTCATGCCGGCACCTCCACGCATTTGCGGGCAGCGGCGAACAGCGCGTCGAATTTTTGCGGCGACACGCGCGCGTGCAGCGTGCCGTTGAGCATCATCGCCGGCGACAGCGCGCATTGGCCGAGGCAGTACACCGATTCGAGTTCCACCGTTGCGCCGTCATCGTGACCGGCGTCGAAGCGGCATCCGGTGTGCGCCTCGATGTGCTGGGCAAGCGCCTCGGTGCCCATGCTGCGGCACGCTTCGGCGCGGCAAAGCTGCACCGTGACGGGCGCTGCAGGCGAGGTGCGAAAGTGATGGTAGTAAGTGATGACGCCGTGCACTTCCGCTCGCGACAGGTTCAGCGCGCGGGCGAGCGGTCCGACCGCCGCGGGTGGCACAAAGCCGAGTTCGTCCTGGATCGCGTGCAGGATCGTGATGAGTGTGCGGCCCGGCTGCGCGTGACGTTGCACGAGCTGATCCGGCGCCGTGGCGAGAGAATCGTCCAAAGGGGGGCTCCTCCGAAGCGATATATGCACTTGTTATTCATAATGCATGCACGTATGCTTCGCTTATTCGATATGGTATAGCCGAAAGATAGGCGGGCCGACCGGCGCGCGCAATAGGAAACGGTCAAGCATATATGGTCAGGATCGAATGTCAGGTCGAGCTGGTGGTGAAGGGCGCGGAT
Organism: Paraburkholderia tuberum STM678; assembly: GCF_902833905.1. Classification (GTDB taxonomy): domain Bacteria; phylum Pseudomonadota; class Gammaproteobacteria; order Burkholderiales; family Burkholderiaceae; genus Paraburkholderia; species Paraburkholderia tuberum. The sequence goes on from NZ_CADFGP010000028.1 coordinate 70,653, forward strand.
GGCCGCGAGGCCAGCCTGTCTGACGTGGTGCCGCTGCTCGCGCTCGTCGATGAATCTGGCAGCATTGCGCAGGCCGCGGCGCTTAAGGGTTTGTCCTATCGGCACGCATGGGGCTTGCTGCGCAGCATCGAGGAGCGGTTTGGTGGTCCTCTGATCGCGAAAGAGCGTGGGCGCGGCTCGGTGTTGTCCGACCTCGGTCACGCGGTGCTGCGCGGGCAGCGGCTCTGCGGCGAGCGGCTCGACGGCAATTTGCAGGCGCTCGCGAGCGAAGTGGCGAGCGATCTGAACCGCTGGCTTGCGCCCCCCGCCGATGACGTGCGCATCCACGCGTCGCACGGTTACGCGGTGGCCGCGCTTGTCACGGCGCTGGTCGCCAACGATCTGCCGGTCGAGATCAAGTACCGCGACAGCGCCGAGGCGGTTAGTGCGCTCGCGCGCGGCGAGTGCGATCTGGCGGGCTTTCATCTGCCGCTCGGCGAGTTCCGCGCGGTGTGCGCCGATACCTACCGGCGCTGGTTCGATCCGCAACGCCATGTGCTCGTGCATCTGACCCGACGCAAGCAGGGTCTGTTCATCGGCAAGGGCAATCCGAAGCGGATCGGCGGGCTCGCCGATCTGGCGCGCGACGACATCCGTTTCGTCAACCGCCAGCCGGGCTCGGGTACGCGGATGGTGCTCGATCTCGCGCTGCGACAGGTCGGTGTGGACCCGGACCGCGTCAACGGCTATGCGTCGACCGAGCTGACGCACTCGGCGATCGCTGCGTTCGTCGCGAGCGGCATGGCGGACATAGGCTTCGGCGTCGAACCGGCCGCGCATCATTTCGGGCTCGACTTCATTCCGATCGTCGACGAGGACTATTACTTCGCGTGCGATCGCGCGCACCTCTGTCGCGCGCCGCTCGCGACGGTGATCAACCTGTTGCGCGGCAGCGCGTTTCATCAACGCGTCGAGCAGCTCGCCGGCTACGATCCGTGCGACTGCGGCAGGCTCGTCGATCTGGACGAGGGGCTCGGCGGCGCGCTCGCGTAACGGCGGAGTAAGAGCCTGTAACCAGAAAAGCGGTGGCGCTCGGCGTGCGCGGCTGCGTAGCGCGCCGGTTTCGGCTACTCTCTTGGCTTCGTATCCGCCTTTACCGCGCGCCAAGCCGCGCTGAACCGACATGAAAGCTCTTCTCCATGCATGTGCCGCCGCTGCCGCGGCTGGTGTGCTCTGTGCCACCGTCTCCGTCGCTTACGCGCAAAATTCGCCTGGCGTGCCGGGTGGCATCCTGACCGACGAATTCCGCATTAACGAGCATCCGCAGATGCCGTTCGCCGCGTCCGCCCCGTCGGACAAGTATCAGCACGGCCGACGTTCGCAGGCGCGCAAGCGCGGCGATATGGGCGATCCGAATGGCTGCAATCTGCAGTGCCCGAAAGACGAATAAGAATTGGCTCGGGCTTCGCTCGAGCTTCGAGGTTTGACGCAACGCCGGCCCTTGGGTCGGCGTTGTGCTTTGTGGCGGGGGCGATGGCGGCCCAGTTGCCGGCCGGAGTGGCTTCTTATGGCCTGGCGATGTGCCAGATTTCCTTGAAGCCGTCCCCCTTTGCATCGCCCGCCTGCTTGTCGGTCGGCGCCGCCGTGGCCGCCGGCCAGTTGCTCATGCAGCCGCCGGTGCAGGCGCTGACGCCGGGCGTGGTGTCCTTGTCGAACGTGTAGAGCGTCATGCCGTCGGCGGTGACGAAGCGGCCGTCGGACAGTTTGGGCGGAAGGCACCGGCGTGTAGCACGGCGAGTGCGAGCGGGGCCAGCAGAGCGATGGTCTTGCGCATGACGCAGGCTCCTGTTTTGGCGGCGTGGTTGACGAGTGACGACTCGCTTCGAGCTACGAGTCTAGGCAGCGGCCGCGGATTTACCGGGGCGTGTTGGCGTCCCCGCTGAGTGAAGGGGAGACGTGTGGCCGGCCCGCAAAGCGTCGCGGACGGTGCCGAAAATAAAAAACCCCGGCAGCGTTACGCTACCGGGGTTTTTTGGGGCCGTTCATCGCGAACGTTCCAGGTATTTGGTGGAGGCGGCGGGAATCGAACCCGCGTCCAGAAGTCCTCTACGACCAGTTCTACATGTTTAGTTCTGTCTTTTGATTTAACCGCAGCGACGCGGACGAACACGCTGCGCTACGGCGATTCACTAAATTTTCGACCCGGACGTCGTGACGCCGCCAAGGCTTAACTGACGTATATGACCTCTGTCGGTATTGCTACCGGTCTTGCGACACTAGCCCGTCAGTGAACTAGGCAGAGGACGGCGGCCCTTAGGCTGCCAGTGCGAACGTATCGTCGTTTGCAGTTACGTTTTTCCCATTGATTAACGAGGTGACGGGTCCTCGACATGCCCTAGCCGCTTCGCAACCCCTGTCGAAACCAGGTCGCCCCCGCGGTTCGTTGCTCACATATGTGAGCCAAAGGAGATTTTACAATAGATCGAGGGCCGCGTCGTGCGTCTTTGGTGGCTGCTGAATGGTGCAACATGGCTAACAGGAGTGCGGGACGGGCCCTTCAGCCGATCTGTCTGACTTTGTCAGCCGATGTCGCGCAGCAGGGTTTGCAACTCGGCCGTCGATTCTACGACGTGTTGCGCGTGCCACCGGGTCGGCGGAATGTCGTTGCCGCAATAGCCGTACGCCGCGGCGACGGTCTTCATGCCGGCGGCAAAACCGGCCTGCACGTCGCGCAGATCGTCGCCGATATAGACGACGCGCTCCGGCGCGATGTCCAGCTCACGCGCCGCGTGCAGCAACGGCGCGGGGTGCGGCTTCGAATGCGGGGTCGTGTCGCCGCTCACCACGCAGCCGGCGCGCTCCTCGAGCCCGAGTTGCGCGACGAGCGGCTCGGTGAGCCGCGCGACCTTGTTCGTGACGATGCCCCAGCGCACGCCGCGCGCGTCGAGTTCGTCGAGCACTTCCGCGATACCCGGAAAGAGCGTCGTCTCGATGCACAGATCTGCTTCGTAGTTCGCGAGAAACTCCTCGCGCATCGATGCGAATTCGTGATGATCGGGCCCGATGCCGAACGCCCCGCAGATCAGTCCGCGCGCTCCGGCTGAAGCCAGCGGGCGCAGCTTCTCGAGCGGCACCATCTTGAGCCCCCGGTCGTGGCGCATCTTGTTGACGGCGGCCGCGAGGTCGGGCGCCGTGTCGGCAAGCGTGCCGTCGAGGTCGAAAAGCACGGCGAGGCAAAAGCCGAGCGTGTCGTCGTTGTCTTCGCGTTGCGGCAGGGGAGTCGGGTCGCTCATTGTTCGTTTTGGATACGGCGGATCGGGGCGGTTCGGGTAATTCAGGCGTCGCGGCGACAGGCGAGCATATAGTTGACGCTCGTGTCGGACGACAGCGCGAAAAGCTTGCTGAGCGGGTTGTACACGATGCCCTTGATGTCCGCCGTGCGCAGTTCGGCGGCGCGCACGAAGCCGGCGAGCTCCGACGGGCGGATGAAGCGCGCGTAGTCGTGCGTTCCCATCGGCAGCATTCGCGCGATGTATTCGGCGCCGATCACCGCGAACAGATACGACTTGACATTGCGGTTCAGCGTGGAGAAAAACACCCAGCCGCCCGGCTTCACGAGATTCTTGCAGGCCTCGACGATCGCGGCCGGCCTGGGCACGTGCTCGAGCATTTCCATGCAGGTGACCACGTCATAGGTGCCCGGTTCGCGTGCGGCCAGCGCCTCAGCCGCGATTTCTTCGTAATCGACGGTTACACCGCTTTCAAGACTGTGAAGATCGGCGACACCGAGTGCCTGCGTCGACAGATCGATGCCCTTCACATGAGCGCCCAAACCTGCCATCGATTCCGACAGGATGCCGCCGCCGCAGCCGATATCGAGCACATTTTTGCCGGCGAGATGGGCGTGGGCGTCGATCCAGCTTAGACGAATCGGATTCAGTTCGTGCAGCGGCTTGAATTCGGCGTTCGGGTCCCACCAACGATGCGCGAGGTCGCTGAATTTCTGTAGTTCGTGAGGATCGGCGTTGGTCATGGTGAAGGCTGCCTCGATGAAAGCGGTGAGCGGACGCTCGAGGATAAACCCTGAGTATATAGGGCGAGAGAAAGAGCGGCAAAAGCGCGTCGGGTAGCGGGCGCTGATGCAAGCTGCGAGCCGCTGGTAGCTGAGCGGGACCCTCCTGCGTCGCGCATCACGCCAGGCCGCGGTACCCGCGCATAAAAAAAGCCCCGCCGAAGCGGGGCTTTCGATACTGCGGTAATTTTCCAGCTTACTGCTTCGGCGTACCGACAACTTCGACTTCCACGCGGCGGTCCGGTGCGAGGCAGGCGATGAGTTGCTTGCGGTTCTTCTGGTTGCAACCGGTGGTAACCGGGTTGCGCGGACCCTTGCCTTCCGTATAGATACGGTTGGCTTCGACGCCCTTGCTGACCAGGAAGGCCTTCACAGCTTGAGCACGACGCAGCGACAGACGGTCGTTGTAGGCGACGGAACCGATACGGTCGGTGTGGCCCGTAGCGACGACGACTTCGAGGTTGATGCCCTGGATCTTCGATGCCAGTTCGCTCAGACGTTCCTTGCCGGCCGGCTTCAGGATTGCCTTGTCGAAGTCGAACAGCGCATCAGCTTGATACGTAATCTTTTCGCTGGAGATAGCCGGAGGCGGAGGGACCGGTGCCGGCGGGGTCGGAGCCTGAGCAACCAGAGCGCCGTCGCACTTGGCGTTAGCCGTTGCGGGCGTCCAGAATGCATCGCGCCAGCAAAGCTCGTTCGTGCCGTTCATCCACACGTATTCGCCAGTACCATTCACCCAGTTGTCGTTGGTAGCTTGTCGCGACGCCGGCACCGACTGCGCCATGGCGGATGCAGCCATAACTGCGGTAGCTGCAATGAACGCGAGCTTTGAAAGTTTATTCATATTTCTCCTCTCGAAATTGAGATTACCGCAGGTTTACTGCGAGCCTGTTGACGAAGACCAGTCATACATTGCTCGAAGTATAACATTGGTGCGGAACAAAAACCGTTTGTGTAGACTTCGAGCAGTGTCTGACTCTTTGTGCGTTGGCATTTTGCCATATCGTTCCCTTCCGACGAAAAAAAAATCCGCCCCCGATCAAATCCCCCTCCAATTGTGGTGCATGCGCAACAAATGTTTTCGTCTGAGCGGTCCGCCGGCTCTGGCTGAGCGGCGAATTGGTCCCATGCAGGAATCGAGCCTGACGAGACTGAAATTGTGCGATCGGCGAGGTGTTGGCGGGTGGCCCTCTAATATGTATACGTACCTTCGTCGGGCGTGGATTCGTGGCATGTTAGAATCGCGTGATGCGTTGCGCCTGCAATGCTTACGCGAAGAAGCGGCGAAACCCCGCCTTCGCACGTAAAAGATACGGATAATGGATCAATTCGCCAAAGAGACTCTGCCAATCTCCCTTGAGGAGGAAATGCGCCGTTCGTATCTCGATTACGCGATGAGCGTGATCGTAGGGCGAGCGCTTCCCGATGTCCGCGATGGCCTGAAGCCGGTGCACCGGCGCGTGCTGTTCGCGATGCACGAGCTGAACAACGACTGGAACCGCGCCTACAAGAAGTCGGCGCGTATCGTCGGCGACGTCATCGGTAAATACCATCCGCACGGCGACACCGCTGTCTACGACACGATCGTACGGATGGCGCAGGACTTCTCGCTGCGCTACATGCTCGTCGACGGCCAGGGGAACTTCGGTTCCGTCGACGGCGACAATGCCGCGGCGATGCGTTACACCGAAATCCGCATGGCGAAGATCGGCCACGAACTGCTGGCCGACATTGACAAGGAAACGGTCGACTTCGCGCCGAACTACGACGGCAGCGAGAACGAGCCGGCCATCCTGCCCGCGCGCATCCCTAATCTGCTGATCAATGGTTCGTCCGGCATCGCGGTCGGCATGGCGACCAATATCCCGCCGCACAACCTCAATGAAGTCGTCGACGCGTGTCAGCATCTGCTGAAGAACCCGGAAGCGACGATCGACGAGCTGATCGAGATCATCCCCGCGCCCGACTTCCCGACCGCCGGCATCATCTACGGCGTGGCCGGCGTGCGCGACGGCTATCGCACCGGCCGCGGCCGCGTCGTGATGCGCGCGCTGACGCACTTCGAGGAAATCGACCGTGGCCAGCGCATGGCGATCATTGTCGACGAGCTGCCCTATCAGGTGAACAAGCGCTCGCTGCTCGAGCGCATCGCCGAGCTCGTCAACGAGAAGAAGCTCGAAGGCATTTCCGACATCCGCGACGAATCCGACAAGAGCGGGATGCGCGTCGTGATCGAGCTGAAGCGCGGCGAAGTGCCCGAGGTCGTGCTGAACAATCTGTACAAGGCGACCCAGCTTCAGGACACGTTCGGTATGAACATGGTCGCGCTCGTCGACGGCCAGCCGAAGCTCCTGAATGTGAAGGAAATGCTGACGTGCTTCCTGTCGCATCGCCGGGAAGTGCTGACGCGGCGCACCGTCTACGAACTGCGCAAGGCGCGCGAACGTGGTCACGTGCTCGAAGGTCTCGCGGTTGCGCTCGCGAACATCGACGAATTCATCGCGCTCATCAAGGCCGCGCCGACACCGCCGATCGCCAAGCAGGAGCTGATGTCGCGCGCGTGGGATTCGTCGCTCGTGCGCGAAATGCTGTCACGCGCCGAGTCGGAAAACGCGTCGGCGGGCGGTCGCGAAGCTTATCGTCCGGAGGGACTGAACCCGTCGTTCGGCATGCAGACCGACGGCCTTTACCGTCTGTCCGATACGCAGGCGCAGGAAATCCTGCAGATGCGCCTGCAGCGACTGACCGGTCTCGAGCAAGACAAGATCATCGGCGAATACCGCGACGTGATGGCGCAGATCGCTGACCTGCTGGACATTCTGGCTCGCCCGGAACGCATTTCGGCGATCATCGTCGACGAACTCACGTCCATCAAGGCCGAATTCGGCGATGCGCGTCGCTCGAAGATCGAGTTGAACGCGACCGAGCTGAACACCGAAGACCTGATCACGCCGCAGGAAATGGTCGTGACGATGTCGCACGCGGGCTACGTGAAATCGCAACCGTTGTCCGAATATCGAGCCCAGAAGCGCGGTGGTCGTGGCAAGCAGGCCACTTCCATGAAGGAAGACGACTGGATCGACACGCTGTTCATTGCCAATACGCACGACCACATCCTGTGCTTCTCGAACCGCGGCCGTGTGTACTGGGTCAAGGTCTACGAAGTGCCGCAGGGTTCGCGCAATTCGCGCGGCCGGCCGATCGTCAATATGTTCCCGCTGCAAGAAGGCGAAAAGATCACGGTCGTGCTGCCGGTCAAGGAGTTCTCGGCCGACAAGTTCGTGTTCATGGCGACCGCGTTGGGAACGGTAAAAAAGACGCCGCTGGAAGCATTTAGCCGGCCGTTGCGCAAGGGTATTATTGCGGTCGGTCTCGATGAGGGCGATTACCTGATCGGCGCCGCGATCACCGACGGCCAGCACGACGTGATGCTGTTCTCGGATTCGGGCAAGGCAGTGCGCTTCGACGAAAACGACGTGCGTCCAATGGGCCGCGAGGCGCGCGGCGTGCGCGGCATGCAACTCGAGGACGGCCAGAACGTGATCGCGTTGCTGGTGGCCGACGACGAGCAGCAGTCGGTGCTCACCGCAACCGAGAACGGCTACGGCAAGCGCACCCCAATCACCGAGTACACGCGTCACGGCCGCGGCACGAAGGGCATGATCGCAATCCAGACGTCGGAGCGTAACGGCAAGGTCGTTGCCGCGACGCTGGTGGACCCGGAAGCGCAGATCATGCTGATTACCACGACGGGCGTGCTGATTCGCACGCGCGTGTCGGAAATTCGCGAAATGGGACGCGCAACGCAAGGTGTTACACTCATCAGCCTTGACGAAGGGACCAAGCTGTCCGGTCTGCAACAGGTAGCGGAGGCCGAGGGCGAGTCGGAAAGCGATTCCGACGGCTCCGCTGAAGGTGATAACGGCGGTGAGGGCGGCGGCGCGGCTTGATCCGTGCCAGCGGCTTTCAGTCTCAGTTAATACGTTGAAGCTACGCTGCGGGTCACCGCGTATCGGGCCGGTACGCTTTCCCGTGTGGCGTGCAGTTCAAGTTAATTTCTCTTAGGGAGTAGTGATGCAAAAACGATTCAAACAACTGATGTTGCTGGCTGCCATCGTGCCGACCTTCGCCATGGCTCAAGCGCTGCAGAACCAGGCGCCTGCGGCTCCGGCTGCCGCAGCAGCACCGGTTGATCCGGCCAAGCAAGCTGCCATCAAGGAGCTGCTCGACGCCATCGATGCGCAGAAGCTGGTTGGCGCAATCGGCAACAGCGCGCAGATGCAGGCCAAGCAGCTCGTTCCGGCAATCCTGTCGGACGCGCTGACCGAGAACAAGACGATGACGGACAAGCAGAAGCAGGCCGCCGTGCCGACGCTGCAAAAGAACGCGGTGCCGAAGCTGGTGGACAGCGCGGGCCAGGTGTTCGCGACCGACTCTTTCCGTCAGGACGCGATGCAATCTCAGTACGACGCGTACGCAAAGTACTACAGCACGTCGGAAATCAAGGATCTGACCACGTTCTACAAGAGCCCGACCGGTCGCAAGTTCATCCAGGTGCAAGACCAGGTTGGCCGCGACGTCGTGAACGGTCTGATGCAGAAGTACATGCCGGAATCGATCAAGGCAACGCGTGAGCAGGCCGACAAGGAAGTCGCATCGGTCAAGCCGGCTGCCAAGTAAATTCCGCTCGCAGGCTGCGCTGATCAGCCGGCCTGTCGTCGCGCCCACTGGGCCACCCGGCGTGGCGGGTTGGCGGCGACAATGCGATAATGGTCGTTTGCGCACTGGCGCAGACGACCATTTTCTTTTTCGGCGAGCCATTTCGCAGTTCTTTTCGCCGATTCCCGCGCGACTTCGTTATTTCGCGCCCGCTTCCAGGACCTCACATGCGCGTCTTTAATTTCTCCGCCGGCCCGGCGGCCATGCCCGAAGAAGTGCTGCGCCAGGCAGCCGACGAGATGCTGAATTGGCGAGGCAGTGGTATGAGCGTGATGGAAATGAGCCATCGCGGCAAGGAATTCATGTTGATCCACGAGGAAGCGCTGACCGATCTGCGCGAGTTGCTGCAGGTGCCGGCAAGCCACCGTATCCTGTTTCTGCAGGGCGGCGGACTCGGCGAAAACGCGATCGTGCCGATGAACCTGCTCGGCTCGAAACCGCGCGCGGATTTCGTCATCACCGGCGCGTGGTCGGAGAAATCGTTCAAGGAAGCGCAGAAATACGGCAGCGTGCATCTCGCCGCGACCGGCAAGACAGCCGAGGGCTTCACCCGCGCGCCGGCGCGCTCGGAATGGCAGCTGTCGGACGATCCGGCTTACGTGCACTTGTGCACCAACGAGACCATTCACGGCGTCGAAACCTTCGAGATTCCCGACCTCGGCGATACTCCGCTCGTCGCGGACGCGTCGTCGCATATCCTGTCGCGCCCGATGGACATCGCCAAATACGGCGTGCTATTCGGCGGTGCGCAGAAGAACATCGGCATGGCCGGCGTGACGGTCGTGATCGTGCGTGAGGACATGCTCGATCGCGCGATGCCGATCTGCCCGTCGGCGTTCGAATGGAAGACCGTCGCCGAGAACAATTCGATGTACAACACTCCGCCCACCTACGCGATCTATATTGCCGGGCTCGTGTTCAAGTGGTTGAAGAAGCAGGGCGGCCTCCTGGCGATGGAGGCACGCAACCTCGAAAAATCGAAGCTGCTGTACGACACGATCGACTCGAGCAGCTTCTATCTGAACAAGGTCGAGCGTGGCTCGCGCTCCCGGATGAACGTACCGTTCTTCCTCGCCGACGAGTCGCGCAACGAAGATTTCCTGTCCGGCGCGAAAGCGCGGGGATTGGTGCAGCTAAAGGGCCACAAGTCCGTCGGCGGCATGCGGGCGTCGATTTATAACGCCGTCCCGCTCGAAGGCGTCAAAGCGCTTGTCGAATACATGAAGGAATTCGAACAGCGCAGTGCCTGAGTCACACTGACCGGCAGGCGTGCGCATCTTTTCCAGCAGTTACCCGGCAAAGCCGTTTTACGCATGGACGACGAACTCAATACACGACTCAAACCTCTGCGCGATCGCATCGACGCGCTCGACGCGCAGTTGATCGCGCTCCTGAACCAGCGCGCGTCGGTCGCGCTCGAAGTCGGGGAGGTCAAGAAGCATTTCAACGCACCGGTGTTCCGACCCGAGCGCGAGATGCAGGTGATCGCGCGCCTGCAGGAGATGAGCGCGGGGCCGCTTGCGGACGAACACATCGGCGCGATCTGGCGCGAGATCATGGCCGCAAGCCGCGCGCTCGAAAAGACCATCAAGGCCGCGTACCTCGGGCCCGTCGGCACCTATAGCGAACAGGCGATGCATGAGTACTTCGGTCAGTCGATCGAAGGGCTGCCGTGCCCGTCGATCGATGAAGTGTTCCGCTCGGTCGAGGCGGGCGCCGCCGACTACGGCGTCGTGCCGGTCGAGAATTCGACCGAAGGCGCGGTGTCGCGCACGCTGGATCTGCTGCTGCAAACGCAGCTGACCATCGGCGGCGAACTCGCATTGCCGATTCATCACAACCTGCTCACGCAAAACGGGCTCGCCGGCGTCACGCGCGTGTGCGCGCACGCCCAGGCGCTCGCGCAGTGCCAGCGCTGGCTGTCGACCAACGCGCCGCATCTCGAGCGCCAGGCGGTGTCGAGCAACGCGGAAGCTGCACGGATGGCAGCCGAAGATCCGACCGTCGCGGCCATCGCCGGCGACCGCGCCGCGATCCACTACGGCCTGCAGGTCACCAACGCGCTGATCCAGGACGATCCGCACAACCGCACACGCTTCGTGATGATCGGCAAGCAGCCGACCGGTCCGAGCGGCTACGACCAGACCTCGCTGATTGTGTCGGTCGTGAACGAACCGGGTGCGATGGTCAAGCTGCTCGAGCCGTTGGCGCGCCACGGCGTGTCGATGACGCGTTTCGAATCGCGCCCGGCGCGCGTCGGCACGTGGGAGTACTACTTCTATATCGATGTCGAAGGCCATCGCGACGACCCGGCCGTGGCCGCCGCGCTCGCCGGGCTCGGCGAGAAGGCCGCGTTCCTGAAAATACTCGGCTCGTATCCGCGCGCCCGGTAAGGGCTGGCAGGGCAGTCCGGGCGGCGCCAAGTGCACTGCCCGAACGCATATTTCACTATCCATCGTCGTTCGGAGATTTTCATGACAGCGTCTTTCGGCCCTTCCTATGTGCGTGCGATCGCGCCGTACATCGCCGGCAAGCCGATTTCGGAAGTGGCCCGCGAGTTTGGTCTCGACGAGGCGAGCATCGTGAAGCTGGCATCGAACGAGAATCCGCTCGGCATGCCGGAATCCGCGCAGCGCGCGATGGCGCAGGCGATCGCCGACCTCGGCCGCTATCCGGACTCGAACGGTTTCGAACTGAAGGCGGCGCTCGCCGCGCGCTACGGCGTGCCGGCCGAGTGGATCACGCTCGGCAACGGCAGCAATGACATCCTCGAACTCGCCGCGCACGCGTTCGTCGAGAAGGGCCAGGCGGTAGTGTTCTCGGAGTATTCGTTCGCGGTCTATGCGCTCGCAACGCAAGGCGTCGGCGCGCGCGCGATCGTCGTGCCGGCCGTGCACTATGGTCACGACCTCGACGCGATGCTTGCCGCGATCGACGACGACACGCGTCTCGTGTTCGTCGCCAATCCGAACAATCCGACCGGTACGTTCGTCGACGGTCCTACGCTCGAGGCGTTTCTCGGCAAAGTGCCGCGCCATGTGGTCGTCGTGCTCGACGAGGCGTACACCGAGTATCTGTCGGCGGACAAGCGCTATAACTCGATCGACTGGGTGCGCCGCTATCCGAACCTGCTGGTGTCGCGCACTTTCTCGAAGGCGTTCGGCCTGGCGGGCCTGCGTATCGGCTTCGCGATCGCGCAGCGCGGCTTGACCGATCTGCTGAATCGACTGCGTCAGCCGTTTAACGTCAATACGCTCGCGCAGGCTGCGGCGATTGCGGCACTGAACGACAGCGCATTTCTGGAACAGAGCGCGGCGCTGAACGCGCAGGGCTATAAGCTTCTGACCGAGGCGTTCGACAAGCTCGGTCTCGAATACGTGCCGTCCGAAGGTAACTTCGTGCTCGTGCGCGTCGGCGGTGACGACGAAGCCGGCGCCCGGGTGAATCTCGCGCTGCTGAAACAGGCTGTGATCGTGCGACCGGTCGGCAACTACGGTTTGCCGCAATGGCTACGCATCACGATCGGCCTGCCGGAGGAAAACGGAGCGTTCCTCGCGGCGCTCGAAAAGACGCTTGCCGAGCCTGCCGCTGCGTAAGCATTGCTCCTTGATCCCGCGCGTCGGCCGGCAGGAGCGGCGCGCTTATTGTCCGTATTGTGTGAGCGACGTGGCCGCGTTTTCTTTTAACAAGCTGGTGATTTTCGGTGTCGGCCTGATCGGCGGATCGCTCGCGCGCGCGTTGCGCGAACGCGGCGAGGCCGGCGGGGCACGCACGGTGGTTGGGGTGGGACGGACGTCCGCGTCGAGCGAGCGCGCGTTGGCGCTCGGGGTGATCGACGGCGCTGCGGCGCTCACCGACGACGCCGCGCTGCGCGACGCGCTAGCGGGCGCGGACTTCGTGCTGCTCGCGGCGCCGGTCGCGCAGACACAGCCGCTACTCGAACGCATGGCGCTGCATCTCGACGCCAACACGATCGTCACCGATGCGGGCAGCACCAAGTCCGACGTGGTTGCCGCCGCGCGCGCGGCGCTCGGTGCACGGATCGGCCAGTTCGTGCCGGGCCATCCGATCGCCGGCCGTGAGTCGAGCGGCGTCGACGCCGCGCTGCCCGATCTGTATGTGAACCGCAACGTCGTGCTGTGCCCGCTGCCGGAGAACGCGCCGGAAGCGGTCAAGCGCGTCGCGGCGATGTGGCGCGCCACCGGCGCCTTGGTGCGGGACATGACGCCGCAGCAGCACGACCGCGTGTTCGCGTCGGTCAGTCATCTACCGCACGTGCTGTCGTTCGCGCTCGTCGAACAAATCCTCAGTTCGCCCGACGCCGCTTTGAAGTTCTCGTTCGCGGCGGGCGGATTCCGCGACTTCACGCGCATCGCCGCGTCGAGTCCGGAGATGTGGCGCGACGTCTGCGTCGCCAATCGCGCGGCGCTGCTCGACGAACTCGACGCGTATACCGCGGTGCTCGCGCGCCTGCGCACGGCGATCGAGGCCGGCGACGGCGTCGCGCTCGAAGCGGTGTTCGCGCGCTCGCGCGTCGCGCGCAGTCAGTGGCAGGAGCAGCGCGCGGCTGGCGTGGCCTCCAGCGACGCGTCCAAATAACCGGAAACTGGACACATCATGGAATTCCTCGATCTCGGACCTTTTTCCCGTGCGTCCGGCACGATTCGTCTGCCCGGCTCGAAGAGCATCTCGAACCGCGTGCTGCTGCTCGCCGCGCTCGCCGAAGGCGAGACGACGATCACGAACCTGCTCGATTCCGATGACACCCGCGTGATGCTCGCCGCGCTCGAAAAGCTTGGCGTACGTCTGAAGCGCGACGGTGACACCTGCGTCGTGACCGGCACGCGCGGCGCGTTCACCGCGCGAACGGCCGACCTGTTCCTCGGCAACGCGGGTACGGCGGTGCGTCCGCTGACCGCGGCCCTCTCCGTGAACGGCGGCGACTACCGGATCCACGGCGTGCCGCGCATGCACGAGCGGCCGATCGGCGATCTCGTCGACGGCCTGCGCCAGATCGGCGCGAAGATCGACTACGAACAGAACGAAGGCTATCCGCCGCTACGCATCCGTCCCGCCCAGACCACGGCCGACGCGCCGATCCGCGTGCGCGGCGACGTGTCGAGCCAGTTTCTGACCTCGCTGCTGATGACGCTGCCGCTCTTGCGCACCGCGAGCGGCGTCACCACCGTGCAGGTCGACGGCGAGCTGATCTCGAAGCCGTACATCGAGATCACGATCAAGCTGATGGCGCGCTTCGGCATCGACGTCGAGCGTCACGGCTGGCACCAGTTCGTGGTGCCAGCCGGGCAGCGTTATCAGTCGCCAGGCACGATCATGGTGGAGGGGGATGCGTCGTCGGCGTCGTATTTCCTCGCCGCGGGAGCGCTCGGCGGCGGCCCGCTGAGAGTGGAAGGGGTGGGCCGCTCGAGCATCCAGGGCGACGTCGGCTTTGCCGATGCGCTGATCAAGATGGGCGCGAACCTGCAGATGGGCGAGGACTGGATCGAAGTGCGCGGCGTCGGCAACGACCATGGCAAGCTCGATCCGATCGACATGGACTTCAACCTGATCCCCGACGCGGCGATGACGATCGCGGTCGCCGCGCTGTTCGCGGACGGCACCACCACGCTGCGCAACATCGCAAGCTGGCGCGTCAAGGAAACCGACCGCATCGCCGCGATGGCGACCGAGCTGCGCAAGGTCGGCGCGAAGGTGCAGGAGGGCGAGGATTTCCTCGTCGTCACGCCGCCCGAAAAGCTCATCCCGAATGCCGCGATCGACACCTACGACGACCACCGTATGGCGATGTGCTTCTCGCTCGTGAGCTTGGGCGGTGTGCCGATCCGCATCAACGACCCGAGGTGCGTCGGCAAGACGTTCCCCGATTATTTCGAGCGCTTCACGGCGCTCGCGCAACCCTGATGCAATCCAGATTCGCGTGCGAATCGCCCGATGTGCGACATTTTTAGATGAAACCGATCCGTCCCTTTCACCAGACGCCCGTCATTACGATCGACGGCCCCAGCGCCTCCGGCAAAGGCACTGTGGCCGCGATGGTGGCCGCCAACCTCGGCTTTCACCTGCTCGACAGCGGCGCGCTCTACCGGCTCGCGGCACTCGCGAGCCTGCGCTACGGCATCGCGGCGGACGACGTCGACGCACTTGTCAAACTGATCGACGACCTGCATATCACGTTTCGTGAGGGGCTCGCGCAGCTCGACGGCGTCGATGTATCGACCGAAATTCGTGCCGAGGAAGTGGGCAGCCGCGCCTCGGCGATCGCCGTTCACGCGCCGGTGCGAACCGCGCTGGTGGCGCGTCAGCGGGCGTTTCGCAAGCAGCCGGGGCTCGTCGCCGACGGGCGCGACATGGGCACCGTGATCTTTCAGGATGCCGTGCTGAAGGTGTTCATGACGGCGAGCGTCGAGGCCCGCGCGACGCGCCGGCATAAGCAATTGATCCAAAAAGGATTTTCTGCTAATATAGATGACTTGCTCCGGGATTTGCGTGAGCGCGACGAGCGTGACAGTCAGCGCGCGGCCGCGCCGCTCAAGCCCGCGGCGGATGCAAAACTGCTTGATACCTCCGCATTGTCGGTCGACCAGGCGGTCGAGCAGGTGGTGCAATGGTATGAAGCGCTGGTCCCGCATGCGTAACTGAAACGGTCATGCGGTAGTGGCCAGACAGCGGCAGTCCTGTTGTTGGTAGGTGCTTCGCGATGGTCGCGAAGCGTTGTTTTTTTAACCCTTTAACCCCGCGTGGCGTTCGCGTATTTGCCGCAGTTGCTGACCAGTCCGGTGAGCCAGGCGTTGCGAAGACCATGCAAACTCTGATTTTTATGTCCGACCTGCAAACCTCTACCCCGAATACCGAATCTTTTGCGGCTCTGTTCGAAGAGTCGCTGACCAAGCAGGACATGCGCGCTGGCGAAGTGATCTCCGCGGAAGTCGTGCGTGTCGACCACAACTTCGTGGTCGTGAACGCTGGTCTGAAGTCCGAAGCCTACATCCCGCTCGAAGAGTTCCTGAACGACGCGGGCGAGGTAGAAGTGCAGGCGGGCGACTTCGTTTCCGTCGCGATCGACGCGCTGGAAAACGGCTATGGCGACACCATCCTGTCGCGTGACAAGGCGAAGCGTCTGGCTTCGTGGCTGTCGCTGGAAAAGGCGCTGGACAACAACGAACTCGTAACCGGCACGATCACGGGCAAGGTCAAGGGCGGTATGACCGTGATGGTCAACGGCATCCGCGCGTTCCTGCCGGGTTCGCTGGTTGATACGCGTCCGGTCAAGGACACCACCCCGTACGAAGGCAAGACGCTCGAATTCCGCGTCATCAAGCTCGACCGCAAGCGTAACAACGTCGTGCTGTCGCGCCGCGCTGTCATCGAGGCAACGCAAGGCGAAGAGCGCGCGAAGCTGCTCGAAACGCTGAAGGAAGGCGCGATCGTCGAAGGCGTGGTCAAGAACATCACCGACTACGGCGCGTTCGTGGACCTCGGCGGTATCGACGGCCTGCTGCACATCACGGACATCGCATGGCGTCGTGTGCGTCACCCGAGCGAAGTTCTGTCGGTTGGCCAGGAAGTCACCGCGAAGATCCTCAAGTTCGACCAGGAAAAGAACCGCGTTTCGCTCGGTATCAAGCAATTGGGCGACGATCCGTGGGAAGGCATCTCGCGCCGTTATCCGTCGGGCACGCGTCTGTTCGGTAAGGTCACCAACATCACCGACTACGGCGCATTCGTCGAAGTGGAATCGGGCATCGAAGGCCTCGTCCACGTGTCGGAAATGGACTGGACCAACAAGAACGTTGCTCCGTCGAAGGTTGTCCAATTGGGCGACGAAGTCGAAGTCATGGTTCTCGAAATCGACGAAGACCGCCGTCGTATCAGCCTCGGCATGAAGCAGTGCAAGCCGAACCCGTGGGACGACTTCAGCCGCAACTTCAAGAAGGGCGACAAGATCAGCGGCGCCATCAAGTCGATCACCGACTTCGGCGTGTTCATCGGTCTGCCGGGCGGCATCGACGGTCTGGTTCACCTGTCGGATCTGTCGTGGAGCGAAACCGGCGAGGAAGCCGTTCGCAAGTACAAGAAGGGCGACGAAGTGGAAGCGATCGTTCTCGGCATCGACGTCGAGAAGGAACGTATTTCGCTGGGTATCAAGCAGCTCGAAGGCGACCCGTTCAGCAACTACGTTGCAATGAACGACAAGGGTTCGGTCGTCGACGGTACTGTCAAGTCGGTGGACGCGAAGGGTGCTGTGGTCCAGCTGTCGGGTGAAGTCGAAGGCTACCTGCGTGCTTCGGAAATCGCCCAGGACCGCGTGGAAGACGCTCGCAACGTGCTGAAGGAAGGCGACAAGGTCAACGCGATGATCATCAACATCGATCGCAAGTCGCGTGGCATCAACCTGTCGATCAAGGCGAAGGATTCGGCTGAGCAGCAGGAAGCCATCCGCGGTCTCGCTGCTTCGGATTCGAGCGCGGCCGCTACCGGCACGACGAACCTCGGCGCGCTGCTGAAGGCCAAGCTCGACGGCCAGAACCAGTAAGCCTGAGAGGTCTGCTGCAGTATGACCAAATCGGAATTGGTCGCCCAGCTGGCTACGCGGTTTCCGCAACTTGTTCTCAAGGATGCGGATTTCGCGGTGAAGACGATGCTCGATGCGATGTCGGAGGCACTTGCCAAAGGTCATCGCATCGAAATTCGAGGCTTCGGCAGCTTCGGGCTCAACCGCCGTCCCTCCCGCGTTGGACGCAATCCGAAGTCGGGCGAGAAGGTGCTGGTACCTGAGAAGTACGTACCGCACTTCAAGCCGGGCAAGGAATTGCGCGAGCGGGTGGACCGTCGCGCGGGCGAGCCGCTGAAGGCCGAAGAGCCGGATGACGACCTTTAATGACTCCGCTGTGCGTCTTGCAGCGTGGCATAGCTAGCGTCAGCGGCCAAAGCCAGTCGGCAAAAGACCAGGAAAAGCGCCTTCGGGCGCTTTTTTTTCGACCATCGTTTGAGAAGAGGGCGCCTTCCGGTGCGGCCTTTGCATTTCGCGAATCACCCGTAAGTGCGCCATCCCGCCACTTGCTGCCCAGCCCCGAGGTCATCCATTACAATACGGGTCACTTCGGCGCGGGCTACACCGTGGCGCGACGCGTCATCGAGCCGGCGTCACCCCGCAACTGCCGTCAAGAGATCTATTCATGAAATTTATCGTCTGGCTGATCCGTGTGCTGGTGTTCGTGCTGCTGCTGGTGCTGGCGCTCTCCAACACGCAACCCGCTACGCTGAATTTCCTCGCCGGCTACGTCTGGTCGGCGCCTCTGATTCTGATCGGTCTCGCGTTTTTCGTGATCGGTTTGCTTGCGGGGCTCGTGTCGGCGGTGCCGGCCGTCGTACGTCTGCGCATGGAGAATGGCCGGCTCAGGCGCGAGTTGCGCGTGGCGCGCGAAACGCCAGCCGTCGTCGAGCAGCCGCCGCTGCCGCCGCTGATCTGAACTCCGTTGCGCCGCGCGCTCTGAGCGCGGCTTTTCGTTTTCGCTTTCCCGCACATTTGCATTAATCGCATGGATCTAGACTTCTGGTGGCTGCTGGTCATACCCGTCGCATTCGCGTTCGGCTGGATGGCGGCGCGCTACGACCTCAAGACGCTGCTGTCCGAAAGCGCGAACCTGCCGCGGTCCTATTTTCGCGGCCTGAACTTCCTGCTCAACGAGCAGCCCGACCAGGCGATCGACGCATTCATCGAGGTCGTCAAGCTCGACCCTGAAACGGTCGAATTGCATTTCGCGCTCGGCAATCTGTTCCGCCGGCGCGGCGAAACGGATCGAGCGATCCGCGTGCATCAAAATCTGCTGAGCCGCGCGGACCTGCCTGTCAGTGAGCGCGATCACGCGCTGTACGAACTCGGCCAGGACTTCCTGAAAGCGGGTCTGCTCGACCGTGCCGAGGAAACCTTCCGCTCGCTGCAGGCGGGCGATTACGCACTCGGCGCTCAACGCGCGCTGTTGACGATCTACGAGATCGAGAAGGACTGGGTCAAGTCGATCGATACCGCGCGTCACCTCGAAACGATGGGCGCACCGTCGCTCGACAAGGAAATCGCGCAGTTCCATTGCGAACTTGCTCAGGAAGCGCTGCAGCAGAAGAAACCGGACGAAGCGCGTCATCAGCTCGGTCTCGCGCTGAAGGCGAACCCGACCAACGTGCGGGCGACGATCCTGTTCGGCGACGTCGACGCGGCCGGCGGTGCGTCCGAAGCGGCGATCGGTCAATGGCGCGGCGTCGAGGAGCAGAACCCCGCGTATCTGCCGCTCGTCGCAGAGAAAATCATGAAGGCGTATGAAGCGCTCGGTCGCGCGCAGGAGGGCGCCGATCTGCTGACCACGTGGGTCGACCGTCATCCGAGCAACGATCTGCTCGACGTCGCGTATCAGCACGTCGCGTCGCTGCGCGGCGTCGATGCCGCGCATGCGCTCGCGCGCACGCAGATGCAGAAGTCGCCGAATCTGGCCGGCATGACGCGTCTGCTCGAAGCGCAGCAGGCCGTCGCCGAAGAGCCGCGGCGCAGCGAGCTCGAACTGATGCACACACTGATCCGCCAGCGCACCAAGAATCTGCCACGCTATACGTGCCAGAATTGTGGTTTCCGGGCGCGGCTTTTCTACTGGCAGTGCCCCGGATGCAGCGGTTGGGAAACCTATGCACCGCGCCGCGTCGAGCCGATTACCGCGCCGAGTTGACGCCGCACGGGCGGCTTTGGCCGCGTCGGCGTTCATTGCGACGCGACCGCTCCGCGAATTTCGCAACGAGTTTATCGCCGGCCTCATGAGCGGCATTCATTACCGGAACCTTCCACCGGAAAGCGTATGAAAATCACCATTATCGGCACCGGCTATGTGGGCCTTGTCACCGGCGCGTGTCTCGCCGAGATCGGCAATGACGTCTTCTGTCTCGACGTCGATCAGCGCAAGATCGACATCCTCAACAAAGGCGGCGTGCCGATTCACGAACCGGGCTTGCAGGAGATGATCGCCCGCACGCGCGCGGCTGGCCGCATCACGTTCTCGACCGATGTCGCCGCGAGCGTCGCGCACGGCGACGTGCAGTTCATCGCGGTCGGCACGCCGCCCGACGAAGACGGCTCCGCCGATCTGCAATATGTGCTCGAGGCCGCGCGCAACATCGGCCGCACGATGAATGGTTTCAAGGTGATCGTCGACAAATCGACGGTGCCGGTCGGCACCGCGCAGCGCGTGCGCGCGGTGATCAATGAAGAGCTCGCGAAACGCGGGCTCGCCGGCAGCGCGCAGCATCGCTTCTCGGTCGTGTCGAATCCGGAGTTCCTGAAGGAAGGTGCGGCCGTCGACGACTTCATGCGCCCCGACCGTATCGTGATCGGTATCGACGAAGACGAACCGGGCGTGCGGGCGCGCGAAATGATGAAGCGTCTGTACGCGCCGTTCAACCGCAATCACGAACGCACGCTGTACATGGACGTTCGCTCGGCCGAGTTCACCAAGTACGCGGCCAACGCGATGCTCGCGACGCGCATCTCGTTCATGAACGAGATGTCGAATCTCGCGGACAAGGTCGGCGCCGACATCGAAGCGGTGCGCCGCGGCATCGGTTCCGATCCGCGCATCGGCTATCACTTCCTGTATGCGGGCTGCGGCTATGGCGGCTCGTGCTTCCCGAAGGACGTGCAGGCGTTGATTCGCACCGCGAGCGAGAGCGGCCACAACCTGCGGATTCTCGAGGCGGTCGAGGAAGTGAACTACCAGCAGAAGGACGTGCTCGTGAACAAGATCACCGCGAAGCTCGGCGAGGATTTGAGCGGCCGCGCGTTCGCGGTGTGGGGTCTCGCGTTCAAGCCGAATACCGACGACATGCGCGAGGCGCCGAGCCGTCGCGTGATCGGCGAGTTGCTTGCGCGCGGCGCGAACGTGCGTGCGTACGACCCGGTCGCCGTGACCGAGGCGCGTCGCGTATTCGCGATGGATCTGCACGCTGCGCCGGAGCAGCTGGCGCGTCTCACGTTCACGAGCACTCAGGACGAAACGCTGATCGGCGCCGACGCGCTCGTGATCGTGACCGAATGGAAGGAGTTCAAGAGTCCTGATTTCGTGCATCTGAAATCGGTGCTGAAGACACCGCTGATTTTCGACGGCCGCAACCTGTACGAACCGGACGCGATGACCGAGCTCGGTATCGACTACCACGCCATTGGACGCCCCTATGCCCAACCCTCTGAACTTCCGGTCGATGCCTGAGGCCATGCCCGCGGCGCCCGCGTCCACGACGGCGCAGAAGCTCACGGTCGTGCCGCGCGCGCAGCTCAACGCGGCGCGCGTGCTGGTGGTCGGCGACGTGATGCTCGACCGATACTGGTTCGGCGACGTCAACCGCATTTCTCCGGAGGCGCCCGTGCCGGTCGTGCACGTGCAGCGCCAGGAAGATCGGCTGGGCGGCGCGGCGAACGTCGCGCGCAACGCGGTCGCGCTCAGCGCGCAGGCGGGTCTTTTGTGCGTGGTCGGTCATGACGAGCCCGGCGAGCGCATCGTGCAGCTGCTCGGCGAAAGCGGCGTCACGCCGCATCTGGAACGCGATCCGGCCTTGCTGACGACGATCAAGCTGCGCGTGCTGTCGCGTCAGCAGCAATTGCTGCGCGTCGATTTCGAAAACTCGCCGGCACACGAGGTGCTGCTCGCGGGCCTCGCGCGTTTCGACGAGCTGCTGCCATCGTACGACGTGATCCTGATGTCCGACTACGCGAAGGGCGGCCTCACGCACGTCACGCAAATGATCGCGAAGGCGCACGCGGCCGGCAAACCGGTGCTCGTCGATCCGAAGGGCGACGACTGGGAGCGCTATCGCGGCGCGACGCTGATCACGCCGAATCGCGCGGAATTGCGCGAGGTCGTCGGACAGTGGAAGTCCGAGGAAGATCTGATCGCGCGCGTCACGAAGCTGCGCGCCGAGCTCCAGTTCAAGGCGCTGCTGCTGACGCGCTCGGAGGAGGGCATGACGCTGTTCTCCGACGATGGCATCCTGCACGCGTCGGCCGTTGCGCGCGAAGTGTATGATGTGTCGGGCGCGGGCGACACCGTGATCGCGACACTCGCCGCGATGCTCGGCGCGGGTCTTTCGCTCGTCGACGCGGTCGGACTCGCGAATCGCGCGGCCGGCATCGTGGTCGGCAAACTGGGCACCGCCACCGTCGACTACGACGAACTCTTTTCCTGATGCAGCCCGCGGGGCGCCGTCGTCCGACGGACCAGCGGACCCCGCGCGGCGTTGACTGAACGAAGCTCACTACCGCAGGATCACCATGACCGTCATCGTCACCGGCGCGGCCGGTTTTATCGGCAGCAATCTCGTGAAGGCGCTCAACGAGCGCGGCGAACAGCGCATCATCGCCGTCGATAACCTCACGCGTGCGGACAAGTTCAGGAATCTGGTCGACTGCGAAATCGACGACTATCTCGACAAAACCGAATTCGTCGAGCGCTTCAGGCG
Source organism: Paraburkholderia tuberum STM678 (assembly GCF_902833905.1). Classification (GTDB taxonomy): domain Bacteria; phylum Pseudomonadota; class Gammaproteobacteria; order Burkholderiales; family Burkholderiaceae; genus Paraburkholderia; species Paraburkholderia tuberum. Next base: position 92,935 of record NZ_CADFGP010000028.1, read on the forward strand.
CGGCGACTTCGGCAAGGTGCGCGCGATATTCCACGAAGGCGCCTGCTCGGACACGATGGAAACCGACGGCCGCTACATGATGGACAACAACTACCGCTATAGCCGCGACGTGCTGGACATCTGCCTCGCGCAGAACGTCCAGTTCCTGTACGCGTCGTCGGCGGCTACATATGGAGGCTCGAGCCGCTTCGTCGAGGAGCGCGAGGTCGAGCAGCCGCTGAACGTGTACGGCTATTCGAAGTTCCTGTTCGATCAGGTGATTCGCCGCGTGCTGCCCACGGCGAAGAGCCAGATCGTGGGCTTCCGTTATTTCAACGTCTACGGTCCGCGCGAAACGCACAAGGCGCGCATGGCGTCGGTCGCGTTTCACAACTTCAACCAGTTCCGCGCCGAGGGCAAGGTCAAGCTGTTCGGCGAGTACAACGGCTACGCGGCCGGCGAGCAGACGCGCGATTTCATCTCGGTCGAAGACGTCGTCAAGGTCAACCTGTTCTTCTTCGATCGTCCGGAGAAGTCAGGCATTTTCAATCTCGGCACCGGCCGCGCGCAGCCGTTCAACGATATCGCGAGCACCGTGGTCAACACGCTGCGCGCGCTGAACAACGAGCCGGCGCTGTCGCTCGCGGATCAGGTGCAACGCGGGCTGATCGAATACATTCCGTTCCCCGACGCGCTGCGCGGCAAGTATCAGTGCTTCACGCAGGCCGATCAGTCGAAACTGCGCACGGCCGGCTACGACGCGCCGTTTCTGAGCGTGCAGGAAGGTGTCGATCGTTACGTGCGTTGGCTGTTCGGCCAGGTGTGATTCGTACGTCATCCTCTTTAAACTGGAATCTCCTGGCCGGTGATGGTCGCCGGCCAGTGGCAACAGGGAGATTCCAATATGTTTCGAAAAGTACTGGTTACCGCGGCGATGCTCGCCGCTTTCGGCCACGCATATGCGGCGGTCGACGTCAACACGGCTAACGAAGACGCGCTGCGCGGCATCAAGGGCATCGGTCCGGCAAAAGCCAAAGCGATTGTCGAGGAACGTAATGCGCACGGCCCGTTCAAGGACGCGGCGGATTTCGGCAAGCGCGTCAAGGGCATGGGCGGGCACACCATCGAGCGCCTGCAGGCGGAGGGTCTCGCTGTCGGACCGGCTGGCGCGGCTGCTAGCACGCAGGTTGCGGCAGCTGCGGCGGGCAAGGAGCCGGCCGCTACGGCCGCGTCCGCCGCCACGCAGAAGGGCGCCGCCGCAGTGGCGGTGAAGAAGTAAGCGGCCGCGAGCCTTGCGCGTGCCATGCTGACGAGCGGCTTGCGGCGCGCACGGTTCGCGAACGTTCCATTGCATCGATTGGTACACACGTTTTCCCGCGGCTCGCAGCCGCGGGCTTTTTGCGTAGCAACACCCTGCATCCATGCATCCATGCGGGCAGAAGGGCCGCAGGGCAGCGCCGGAGATCGTGGTTTAGAATCGATGCATTGAAGACACTCTTTCGCGCATCGATCGCTAGACCCCATATGGCATACCAAACGATTGAAGACACGGTCGGCAATACGCCGCTCGTACAACTCGTCCGGCTTCCCGACGACGAGATCCGTAGCCGCAACAATGTGATCCTCGCGAAGCTCGAGGGCAACAATCCTGCGGGGTCGGTGAAAGACCGGCCGGCGTTGTCCATGATCAAGAAGGCCGAAGCGCGCGGACGCATCAAGCCGGGCGACACGCTGATCGAATCGACGAGCGGCAACACCGGCATCGCGCTCGCGATGGCCGCCGCAGTCCGCGGCTACAAGATGGTGCTGATCATGCCGGAAGATCTGTCAGTCGAGCGCCGCCAGAGCATGGCCGCTTACGGCGCGGAAATCATTCTGACGCCTGTCAAAGGCGGCATGGAGTACGCGCGCGATCTCGCCGAGCAGATGCAGCGCGAAGGCAAGGGCATCATCCTCGATCAGTTCGCGAACCCGGACAATCCGGCCTCGCACATCGAAGGCACGGGCCCGGAAATCTGGCGCGACACGGAAGGGCGCATCACGCACTTCGTGTCGTCGATGGGCACGACCGGCACGATCATGGGCGTGTCGACGTATCTGAAAACGCAGAACCAGCAGATCGAAATCATCGGCGCGCAGCCGGAAGAGGGCTCGCGTATTCCGGGTATTCGCAAATGGCCGGAAGCGTATCTGCCGAAAATCTTCGACCGCAGCCGCGTCGACCGCGTGGAGAACGTCAGCCAATCCGCGGCCGAGGCGATGGCGCGCCGCCTGGCGTCGGTCGAAGGCATCTTCGCGGGCATTTCGTCGGGTGGCGCGTGCGAAGTCGCGCTGCGCATCGCGCGTCAGGTCGAGAACGCGACGATCGTGTTCATCGTCTGCGATCGCGGCGACCGTTACCTGTCCACGGGGGTATTTCCCGCGTAAGCGGGTCGCTGGGCGCCTTCGCGGGCACACGAGCTAATGAAAAGCGCCGGTCGAGCCGGCGCTTTTTTTGCGTCTTTCAACGCGAGGCACCCGCGGCGACTCGCGGCGTGACTCACTGCGAATCAGAGTTCGACTGATCCGCCTGGCCTTGCGACGCGCTGCCGTTGTTGGCCGCTTTTGCGGCATTCGCCGCGTCGATTGCTTGCATCTGCGCCTTGACCTTCTGACCCAGCTGATACACCGCGAGCGCATAGAAGAAGCTGCGGTTGTAGCGCGTGAGCACGTAGAAATTCTTCAGGCCGAGCACGAACTCGGTGCCGCGTCCCGGCGTCGGCAGATCGACCACCGTGACCGGGGTGCCCGCTTCGGAAGCAATGTCGACGTTCGGCTCGTTCAGCACGAGGCCGGCACGCAGCAACTGGTCGAGCGGCCAGTGCGGCTCCGGCTGCCCATTGGCCGCGGCCTGCGCGACACCGAGGCTGCCCGCGTCCGAGCCGATTCGCCATACCACCGGCCGGCCGCTTTCCCAGCCGTTCTGGCGCAGATAATTCGCGACGCTGCCGATCGCATCCGCATCGCTCGTGCGCAGATCGATGCGCTTGTTGCCTTCGTAGTCGACCGCGTATTGGACGATGCTGCTCGGCAGGAACTGCGGAATGCCGATCGCGCCGGTGTACGAGCCGAGCACCGTGTTCGGGTCGATCTGCGCGTCGCGCGTCCACACCAGGTAGTCTTCGAGATTCTTGCGGAAGGTCGCCTGGCGGTCCGCGCGATTCGCGGTGTTCGGATAATCGAAGCTCAGCGTGGTCAGCGCATCGAGCACGCGGAAATTACCCATGTAGCGACCGTAGATCGTCTCGACGCCGATGATGCCGACGATCATCTCCGGCGGCACGCCGAACTCCTGATACGCGCGCTGCAGCGTGGCCCGGTTCTCGCGCCAGAACTGCACGCCGGCATTGACGCGCACCGGGTCGAGGAAGCGCGCCTGATACGAGCGCCAGTTCTTGACCGACGGCGTCGGTGACGGGGTGACCAGCTTCACCGCGGTCGCCGAGTAGCTGACGCCGGTGAACAGCGCGTGCAGCGACGCTTCGTCGAAATCGTAGCGTGCGACCATCTCGTTGATGAACGCATCGACGTTCGCGTTGTGCGCATAGCGCTGCGGAATGATCTCTTCCTCGAACGTCTGTCCTTGCGGTACCGGCTGCTGCGGCTGGCTCTGCGCGAGTTGCACCGGTGCTTTCCTCGTGGCGCTTTGCGCGCTCGCGGGACTTGCTGCGGTGAACATGCACGATGCGACGATCAGTGAGGCGGCGTGGGTGCCGAGGCGAAGACGGTTGCGTGGGGATCCTGCGGACAGAGCAAGCTTGACGGTCATGGTGAGCAGTGAGCGCGATGCGTGAAAGGCTGGAAGCAGTCGGAAAGCTGCAGGAACGAAACGGCGAATAACGGGTCGGGGAAGTATATCCGACGACTTCCGCAAAACCGTGCTGAATCGGCGACAGCGGCGTCGTGTGGTAACTTGACGAATGGAGGCGCGCGGGGGCGCGCGCCGCTCGACGGAGACACGCCGCGCGCGCAGTTCATGCGTCGCGCCGTAGAAGAGACGCACAACACGAACTATGGCAACAGGCTTCTATTCCCACCCCGACTGTCTGCTGCACGACATGGGGCAGTGGCACCCCGAGTGTCCCGCGCGCCTGCAGGCGATCGAGGATCAACTGATCGCAAGCCGCATCGACGCGCTGATCGAGCGCGAATCGCCGCCGCTCGTCGACGAGGCCGCGCTGCTGCGAGTGCACACGCAGGCGCATGTCGACTACATCCGCGGTCGCTCGCCCGTCGAGGGCGTCGCCGAGATCGATCCCGACACGACGATGAATCCGCACACGTGGCAGGCCGCGCTGCGCGCGGCGGGCGCGGCGGTCGCCGCCACCGACGCGGTGATCGAAGGCCGCTACGACAACGCGTTCTGCAGCGTGCGGCCGCCGGGCCATCACGCGGAACCGGCGCGTGCGATGGGCTTCTGCTTTTTCAACAACATCGCGATCGCCGCGCGCCACGCGCTCGACGTGCATGGTCTCGCGCGCGTCGCCATCATCGACTTCGACGTGCACCACGGCAACGGCACCGAGGCCGCGTTCTCGGGCGACCCGCGCGTGCTGATGTGCAGCATCTTCCAGCACCCGTTCTATCCGTTCACGGGCGCCGACAACCAGGCGTCCAACATGTGCAACGTGCCGATGCCGGCGCGTTCGAACGGCATGGCCGTGCGCGAAGCGGTCGATATGCTGTGGTTGCCGCGCCTGCACGAATTCAGGCCGGAGATGCTGTTCATCTCGGCGGGCTTCGACGCGCATCGCGAGGACGACCTCGGCAACATGGGCCTCGTCGAAGACGATTACGCGTGGATCACCGACCAGATGCGCGAGATCGCGCGGCGTTATGCGCGTGGGCGCATCGTCAGTTGTCTCGAGGGCGGCTACAACCTGTCGGCGCTCGGGCGCAGCGTGGTCGCGCACGTGCGGTCGCTGGCGGAGATCTGAGGTTGCCCGACTGCACGCGGCGACAGTGGCTCGAAAGCCAGCGAGCGAAAATCGACATTCACGTACCGAGGAGCGAGCCATGAACGCCAGTCCCGCCAGCACCGGCGACGCGTCGCTGGTCACGATCGAACACGACGCATATCGCGTAGCGGGCGTCGTGCGCGTGACGATGAATCGGCCCGATGCGTTCAACGCGCTGTCCGAAGCGTTGCTCGACGGACTGCAGCAGACGCTGACCGGGATCGCGAAGACCGATGCCCGTGTGGTCGTGATCGCCGGCGCTGGCCGCGCGTTCTGCGCGGGGCACGACCTGAAGGAAATGCGCGCGGCGCCATCGCTTGCTTATTACCAGCAGCTGTTCGCGCGCTGCACGAAGCTGATGCTGACGATCCAGCGCATGCCGCAGCCGGTGATCGCGCGCGTGCATGGCATCGCGACCGCCGCCGGCTGCCAGCTGGTCGCAATGTGCGATCTCGCGGTCGCCGCCGATACCGCGCGCTTCGCCGTATCGGGCGTGAACCTCGGATTGTTCTGCGCGACACCGTCGGTGCCGCTGTCGCGCAACCTGTCGCGCAAGGCCGCGCTCGAAATGCTGCTGACCGGCGATTTCATCGACGCCGCCGAAGCGCGCAAGCAGGGGCTCGTGAACCGCGTCGCCCCAGCCGATGCGCTCGACGACGAAGTCGCGCGGCTCGCCGCGAGCATCTGCGCGAAGCCGGTCGAAGCTGTCAGCGCGGGCAAGGGCCTGTTCTACCGGCAGCTCGAAATGGGTATCGAAGCCGCGTACCAGCTCGCGGGGCAGACGATGGCCTGCAACATGATGGACGACTCGGCGCTCGAAGGCGTGCAGGCTTTCATCGACAAACGCGCGCCGAAGTGGAAGCGCTAGTCGACGGCCAGCAAGCGCCGCGTCTTGTCAACTCGGTCCCACCGCCCGCCTTTCGATCCACTCGACCAACGCCTCGATCACCCGATCGCGATCGAGGTCGTTCATCGTCTCGTGGTAGCTACCCTCGTGCAGCGTGAGCGTCTTGTCCGGCGAGCCCGCGTGCTCGCCGAACGCGCGGCTGCCGTCGGGCTCGGTCACTTTGTCGTCGGTGCCATGAAACACGAGCAGCGGCATGCGCAGCCTCGCGCGTCCGCGTTCGATGCGCGCCATCGCGAGCAGCAGCTCGGCGCCCGTGCGCGCCGGAATCGCGTCGTGATGGACGAGCGGATCGTTGAGGTTGGCTTTGACCACCGGCTGAAGGCGCGAGAGCAGCGCAGGGTCGATCTTCATCGCCGGGAAGGTTGGGTAGACGCGGCTGATCACCTGGCTTAGCGCGAGCATCCACTTCGGCACGTCGCGGCCCGGCGCGAGCGCGGGGCTCGACAGGATCAGGCCGGCAAGGCGCCGCCCGCTCGCGTCGAGGCGCTCTATCGCATACAGCGCCGCCACCGCGCCACCCATGCTGTGGCCCATCAGGAATAACGGCGCACAGCTTTGCGCGGCGGCGTCGAGCAGCGCCTGCGCATCGAGCAGGTAGTCGTCGAAGCGTTTCACATAGGCGCGCTTCCCGGGCGCGTGGCCGTGGCCGCGCAGATCGATCGCGACGAGTTCGATGCCCGCCGCGTTGAGCCGGCCCGCAACGGCGGCGTAACGGCCGGCGTGTTCGGCGAGGCCGTGCAGCAGCGCGACCGTCGCGCGTATGGGCCCGTTCGGCCGCCAGCGATACAGCGGCAATTCGATGCCATCGCCAGTCGTCACCGACCCGCGCTGCGGCGCATCTTTATTGAGACTGCCGGCGCTCGCGCGCACGGTGTGGCTCGGAGAAGTCTGCATGGCGGCGGCCTGTGCTGAAGGAAGGTGGCCCGATCATAGTCGTAGCGGCGCGAAGCGCGTGAGCTTCGTGCATAAGGCGCGGCTCTAATGCCCTCAGGTTATTAAAAAATCGAAATTGATTATTAAAGGGCATGTCGTCGCTACGGTAGAATGACGACCTCAAATCCCAATAAAAGAAACGGCGGCCGCCTGTCGGGAGCACGATGCTCGCCGGCAGCCTCCGCCGTTTTCGTTTGTCCATGATCGAAATACGCAATGTTTCCCAGCGGTTTGCCGGGCCCCGGGGGTGGGTCGAGGCGCTGCACAACGTCAATCTGACGATTCCGGCGGGCGAGGTGTTCGGGATCATCGGCCGCAGCGGCGCGGGCAAGAGCACGCTCGTGCGCACCATCAACCTGCTGACGCGCCCATCCGAGGGCAACATCCTCGTCAACGGCCGCGATCTGACGACGCTGCCCGCCGCGCAACTGCGCGACGCGCGTCGCGAGATCGGCATGATCTTCCAGCACTTCAATCTGTTGTCGTCGCGCACCGTGTACGAGAACGTCGCGCTGCCGCTCGAACTGGCCGGCCTGAAGCGCGACGAGATCGAGGCGAACGTGCTGCCGCTGCTCGAGCTCGTCGGTCTGTCGGCGCAGAAGGACCGCTATCCGGCGCAGATCAGCGGCGGGCAGAAGCAGCGCGTGGGCATCGCGCGTGCGCTCGCGAGCAAGCCGAAGGTGCTGCTGTCGGACGAGGCGACCTCTGCGCTCGACCCCGAAACCACCCGCGCGATCCTCGATTTGCTCAAGCGCATCAACCGCGAACTGAACCTGACGATCGTGCTGATCACTCACCAGATGGACGTGATCAAGCAGGTCTGCGATCGCGTCGCGGTGCTCGACGCGGGCCGCGTCGTCGAAGAGGGCAAGGTGATCGACGTGTTCCTGCAGCCGCACCACGAAGTCACGCGCGCGCTGATCGGCGACGTGATCGCGCAGGAGCTGCCGCCCGCCATGAAGGCGCGCGTCGCGCAGCGGTTGAAGACCGGCAGCGGCCATCTGCTGCGCCTCGCGTTCACCGGTTCGGGCGTCGATCAGCCGATCCTGTCGGAGACGATTCGCCGCTACGAGCTCGACTTCAACATCCTGCACGGCCAGATCGACGAAATCCAGGGGCAGGCGTTCGGCTCGCTCGCGGTACTCGCGGGCGGCGATCCGGCCAAGGTCGCGCAGGCGATCACGTTTCTGCGCGAGCAGGGTGTCGTAGTGGAGGAGCTCTCGCATGTTGAGTGAAATGTTCGATATGTTCGTCCAGTCGTTCTGGGAGACGCTCATCATGGTGGGCATCTCCGGACTGATTGGCGCTGTGGTCGGCGTGCCGCTCGGTGTGCTGCTGTATTTGACCAACCGCCAGAGCGTGCTCGAAAACGTCGCGTTGAATCGCGTGATGGGCGTGATCGTCAACGCGGTGCGCTCGACGCCGTTCATCATCCTGCTGGTCGCGGTGATTCCGTTTACGCGACTTGTCGTCGGTTCGTCAATCGGCACCGCGGCCGCGATCGTGCCGCTGACGATCGCCGCGGCGCCGTTCATCGCGCGTCTGGTCGAAACGGCGCTGCGCGAGGTCGATCGCGGGCTCATCGAGGCGGCCCAGGCGATGGGCGCGACCACCAGCCAGATCGTCTTCAAGGTGCTGTTGCCGGAATCGCTGCCGGGGGTGGTCGCCGGGTTGACGATCACGTTCGTGTCGCTGGTCGGCTATTCGGCGATGGCCGGCGCGATCGGCGGCGGCGGTCTTGGCGACCTCGGCATCCGCTACGGCTATCAGCGCTTCCTGCCAGAAGTGATGCTCGCGGTCGTGCTGATACTGATCGTGTTCGTGCAACTGGTGCAGTCGTTTGGGGATTGGCTCGTGCGTCGTCTGAGCCACAAATAAACAAGGGCGTTCGGAAGCCCGCTAATAAAGATTCGGAAAAGGTCCATCATGCAACGTCGCTTCATTCTCAAGCTGGCCGCCGCATTCGGCGCGGCAACGCTCTTCGCCACCACCGCGGCGCATGCCGAAGACACGATCAAGGTTGGTGTCACCGGCGGCCCGCACGCGCAGATCATGGACGTCGTGAAGACGGTCGCCGCGAAGAACGGCCTGAACATCAGGATCGTCGAATTCTCCGACTACGTGCAGCCGAACGCGGCGCTCGCGGGCGGCGATCTGGACGCGAACAGCTACCAGCACGACCCGTACTTGCAGGCGCAGGTGAAGGATCGCGGCTACAAGCTGATCCGTATCGCCGATACGGTCACGTACCCGATGGGTATCTACTCGAAGAAGGTGAAGTCGCTCGCCGAACTGCAGCCGGGCGCGAAGATCGCCGTGCCGAACGACCCGACCAACGGCGGCCGCGCGCTGCTGTTGCTGCAGAAGCAGGGCTTGCTGAAGCTGCGCGCCGAGGCGGGCCTGAAGGCGACGCCGCTCGACATCGTCGACAATCCGAAGAAACTGAAGATCGTCGAGCTTGACGCGGCGCAGATTCCGCGTTCGCTGGACGATGTCGTTGCCGCCGCGATCAACACCAACTTCGCGATGGAAGCGGGCCTCAAGCCAACGCAGGACGCTATCGCGATCGAGGACCGGAAAGGTCCCTACGTGAACGTGATCGCGATTCGCGAAGCGGACAAGAACAAGCCGTGGGTCGCGAAGCTCGTCGCGGCGTACCACTCGCCCGAAGTGAAGCAGTTCGTCGACAGCAAATTCGGCGGCTCGGTGATCACCTCCTGGTGATGCAACGCCCGCGGACCTCGCAGAACACGACGGCAATGCGAAATTAGAGGTCTGAGTCGGAACCCGGGGTTGTCTCCCGGGTTTTTTGGAGATTAAAATAGAACGATCGTTCGGTATTGCCGTCACGCCGCTGAGGAGCGATATCCTCCCGCAAAGCGCCCGCGACACGGCTGTCATGAGGGCAGTCGCTATAATGTTCATCGGGTTGACGTATTCGTAACTTTGGAGCGTGTGCATGAAAATTCTGGTGCCAGTGAAAAGAGTGGTCGACTACAACGTGAAGGTCCGCGTGAAATCGGACGGTACGGGCGTCGATATCGCGAACGTGAAAATGTCGATGAACCCGTTCGACGAAATCGCGGTTGAAGAAGCGGTGCGTCTGAAGGAAGCGGGCGTCGCGACCGAAGTGATCGCCGTGTCGGCCGGTGTTGCGCAGGCACAGGAAACGCTGCGCACCGCGCTCGCCATCGGCGCGGATCGCGCGATCCTGATCGAATCGAACGAAGACCTGCAGCCGCTCGCCGTCGCGAAGCTGCTCAAGGCGCTCGTCGACAAGGAGCAGCCGCAACTGGTGATCCTCGGCAAACAGGCCATCGACGACGACTCCAATCAGACCGGCCAGATGCTCGCCGCGCTCGCGAATCTGCCGCAGGCGACGTTCGCGTCGAAGCTTGTCGTGGCGGACGGCAAGGCGACGGTGTCGCGTGAAGTGGACGGCGGCGCGGAAACGCTGTCGCTGACGCTGCCCGCCGTGGTGACGACCGATCTGCGCCTGAACGAGCCGCGCTACGTGACGCTGCCGAACATCATGAAGGCGAAGAAAAAGCCGCTGGAAACGGTCAAGCCCGAAGACCTCGGCGTCGATGTCACGCCGCGTCTGAAGACGCTGAAAGTCGCCGAGCCGCCCAGGCGCTCCGCCGGTGTGAAGGTGCCGGACGTGAAGACGCTGGTCGAGAAGCTGAAGACCGAAGCGAAGGTGCTTTAAGTAGAACGGCAACTATGTTGCATGGGACTGGAGTAAGCGCTAAAGCGCTAACTCCAGTCGACACGGAGACAGAGCAAATGACGAACCTGGTAATTGCAGAACACGACAATGCGTCGATCAAGGCCGCGACGCTGAACACGATCGCAGCGGCACAGAAGATCGGCGG
>NZ_CADFGP010000029.1 GCF_902833905.1 Paraburkholderia tuberum STM678
CTTCCCCTTGCCGGGTGTGCAGAGGACTTTCACCCCCAAGTCATCCGGCTCGCCACCACAGCGGGTCGGACAGCGCCAGTCACGGCGCTACGCGCCATGCCTGGCGCACCAAAAAAAAGCGGGCGATCCGCCCGCCTCCGCCCCGCCCACGACGGCTTCAGCCAATGCTCGGATAGCCCGACGCCGTCAGCCTGAAGCCATGCGCATTGGCGACCAGATGCGCGTCCGCGCCGACCGGCAGCGTCACCATGTTATGAACGTGCCCGAACTGCAGCCCCGTCACGACAGGAATGCCGATCAGCGAGCGCACTTGCTCGACCATCGCGTGCAGGTCGTAGCCGTTGTCGTAGTCGTACGGCTTGCCGCCCGAGAAATCACCGAGCACGAGCGCCTTCTGCTGCGCGAGGATGCCGGCCAGATGCAGTTGATAGATCATCCGCTCGATGCGGAACGGCTGCTCGTTGACGTCCTCGACGAACAGGATGCCGCCCTGCACCGGCGGCATGTACGGCGTGCCGACAAGCGACGCCACCACCGCCAGATTGCCGCCCCACAGCGTGCCCGTTACGTCGACGCTCTGCGCTTGCGGCGTGTCGCTCACGACCGTGATGGTCGGCTGCGTCAACGCCGACCAGAAATGCCGCATCGTGAATTCGCTGAGCTGCTCGGCGCCGAAATCACTCATCAGCATCGGGCCGCCGAAGGTCTTCAAGCCGGCGCGCGCGAGCAGCGCCAGTTGGATCGCGGTGAAGTCGCTGTGACCGACCAGCGCTATCGGCTGATCGGCGAGCCGCCGCTGCAGCCCCTCGTAGTCGAGACCGTGCAGAATCCGCACCGCGCCGTAGCCGCCGCGCACGGCCAACACGACATCGGGCAGCTCACGCGATGGATCGGCGAGCCGGTTCAGATCGGCCGCGCGCTCGCCGTCGGTGCCCGCGAAGCGTTGGTAGCGGCGCTTCGCGGCCTCCTCGCCGTCGACTCGATGCCCCTGCGCACGCAGCCGATGCAGCGCGCGATGCAGCACCTCCGGATCATGCGGATAGCCGGATGGCGCAATCAGTTCGATGGTGCGAGATGCGGTCATGGCGAGACCCGTTGGGCGTGGTTGTTTAGAGCGGCGTGGTTGGGGGCGGTTCGCTGCTGGAGGGTGTGGCGGTGTCCACGGCCGCTTCAGCCGTTTCGCCGCGCGCCGCCGCGCGGGCTGCGCGACCCGTCCGACGCCGCTCGGCAAAAAACGACCTGAGCGCGGCACCGCATTCGGCTTCGAGGACGCCGCCGCTGACCGTCGTGTGATGGTTCAACTGAGGATTCGCGAACGCATCGACCACGCTGCCGCACGCGCCGGTTTTTGGATCGCGCGCGCCGAACACGACACGGGCGATGCGCGCGTGCATGATCGCGCCGGCGCACATCAGGCAAGGCTCGAGCGTCACATAGAGTTCGCAACCCGGCAGACGGTAGTTTTGGAGCGACTGCGCGGCTGCGCGCAGCGCAACCATTTCGGCGTGCGCGGACGGATCATGCGCGCCGATCGGATGATTGAAGCCCGTGGCGATGACTTCGTCGCCGCGCACGAGCACCGCGCCGACCGGTACTTCGCCGGCTGCGCGCGCTTCTTCGGCGGCGGCCTGAGCGAGCGTCATGAAGCGCAGGTCGCGTTCGGAGATGATGGGAGCGTCGAAACTTCCGGGAGGGATGGCGGCAGCGGCCATCGGGTGATCAGCCGCCGGTGCGAAGACCGCGCCGATGCAAGCGCCAACGGATTTCTCACCGGCCTCGGCTTGTGCAGAAGAGCCGATCGAGGCGGCACACGGGAGCGGCTCGTTCACTGCGAACCCGCGGCGGCTACATCGACATTGCCCACGCGCTCCGAGAGACGCTCCGCGATGCGGCGGCAATATTCGCGCGGCAGGACCATCGGGCCGCCGCGCAGCGATTCGAGCGCCATATCGAGCGCGAGCATGCGCGCCTGGAGACGGCAACGGGTCGGCTGATCGCTCACGGCATTCAGCTCCGTTTGCAGATCGCGCAACGCGCGAAGCTGCTCGACGGCGGGCGGCACGAAGCCCGCATTTTTCAGAATCCGGTTGGCGACGCGCACCTCTTCCGGCACCAACGCATCGTCGTCGAAGGCTAGCGGCGCGCCCGCTCCCGGCAAGTCGTCGAACTCTCCGCGCGCGGCGGCGGCAATACGCTGTTCGACAAGCGCATCAAGCAATTTCATCTGCAATCCACAACGTTGCGGCCCGAGCATTCTATCAGGGAGCGCACGGACGCTCCGTGCTCACTTGACGGCATAAAAGGCGCCGATTTGCCGGCAACCCGGCATTTGACGGTGCTTCAGCGTGGACTTAGAGTAAGTCATCAAGTCGCACAACGCGCGCGGCGCTTAACCGGCGCGGCACGCAGAGGTTCCCTCTCGTCGAATTTGACGCCGCCATGCCATTCAAACCGATCGGCCGTCCCAGTGCTCTTCCCGTCGCGGAACCGCATCCGATGTGCGCCGCGCAGCCAGTGCGAGGGGGCCAGCAAGCGTCTCGGCGGATCGGCGTGCGTAGCGCGCTGGCGGCGATTACCGCGGCCGCGCTGCTTTCCGGCTGCGGCGTTTTTTGCGGCGGCGCCGCGGCGAGCGGCGGCGCCTATGCCGGGGGCTGCGGGACAAGCGTGCGGTTCTAGCCGGCGCCTCGCGAAACAGCCGCGAATTCGTTACCGAGGTGGCCTACGCCCCTCCCTCAGCTCGGCCCCACCAACGGCCAACGCGCGAGGACGATATGTCTGGTCCGTCCCAGCAGGCTGTGCATCAGCGCAAACTCGCGCACGTTCCAGCACGCCGCCGCGGCCGTATGGCGCTCGATCCACTGCATCCCATACGCCAACGTCATGTGCGGCGTAAAACGTGCGTCGGGCTCGATGCCGTCGTCGCGCAAGCCCGCTTCGAGCGCATCGTGAAGCGCCTGCAGTCCGTGCACACCGTGCTCGCCCACCAGCACCGCCGGCCCGAGCCGCGGCCTTTTCGCGAAGCTGGCGACCGCGTCGAATTCGACCGTAAATGGCGCCATGCTGACCGCCGCGGCCGCCCGTTTCGCCGCCTCGACCACATCCGCCGGCAAGCCGCCCGCGAAATTGCCGAGATGCCTGAGCGTGACGTGCAAGCGGTTCGCCGCGAGCGGTTTGCCGCGCACGCCGCTGCGCGCGCGCGCCTCCACACAGAGCTGCTGCGCGAACTTCGCGATACCGGCCGCGGTATTGGCATCGGGATAGACCGCGAAAAAGAGCCCGTCGGTGGGCGCGGACGGCGCCTCGAGCCCGGGCAACCACAGTTGTTCAGGCATCGCGCCTCGTTCCTTCAATGATTCTTTCCGTCGATCCGCACACCGCCGCACAAGCGGCCCATTGCAGTCATGATACTGTATATTCATACAGTACGACAGACCGTGTGCAACTGCGACGCGCTACAGATCGGCCGGCTTGCCGACGCGTTTGTACCAAAGCTCGATAAACGACTCGGCCGCCGGCGACAGCGAATGCTCGGCGCGTCGGATCAGATTCACGTCGCGTGTGACGAGCGGCGCTTCGAGCCTGCGCGCGACCAGATCGCGATGTGGAAACGACCCGAGCAGAATGCCCGGAAAAATCGCGATGCCGAGACCGGCCTGCACCATCGAAAGCCCGGTCGTCATATAGGACACTTCGTACTCGACCGCCTTGCGCATGCCGAGCGTGAACAACGTTTCGTCGATCAACTTGCGGATGCCGCTCGTCGACTTGATGCCGATCCACGGATACTGCAGCGCATCCTTCCAGCTCACACGCCGCTTTTTCGCGAGTGCCGAATCCTTGCGGCAGATCGCGCACAAGTTGTCGCGCGCGAGGCATTGCAGCGTGATGCCGTCGGGGCGCTCGCTGATCGTGCCGATGCCGAACTCGACGTCGCCCGTCAGCGTCGACGCGGTCAGGCGATCGGGCGCGGCGTCGTCGACCGAGACCTCGATATTCGGGTACAGCGCGCGATATTCGGCGAGCAGTTTCGGCACGATCGCCGCCGCGATCGACGGCGTCGCCGCGATCGACGGCGTCGCCGCGAAGCGCAGCCGACCGCGCTCGCGCCCGGCCAGCTCCTTCACGCTCGACCGGATCGACTCGAGATCACGCAGCATCCGCTCGACGGTCGGCAGGATTTCATGCGCGGTCGCGATGGGCAGCGCGCTCACGCATCTGTTCACGCATGAGGCGCTCGAGTCGTGGGCATGGCGCATTCCGTTCCTGCTTGGTCTGCTGATCGGCCCGGTCGGCTTCTATATCCGCCGCAACCTGCCCGAAACCGAGGCGTTCCAGAAGCTCGGCGCGCGCGTGAAGGTGCCGTTCTCGCGCGTCGTGATGCACTATCCGCGCGAGTTGTTCTCGACACGACGCTCGCCATCACGCGGATGATCTTCGAAGGCTTCTTCGATCAGTATCCGGATCTGAAGCTCATCGCGTCAGATGCGGGCGGCGCGTTGCCTTATCTGGCGGGCCGCTTCGAGAAAGGCAACGAGGTCGAGATCCCGCAACGTCGCAAGATGAAGCGCAAGCCGATCGATTATCTGCGCCATATCTACTACGACTGCATCACGTATAGCCCGGCGTCGCTCGAATTTCTCGTCTCGGTGGTCGGCGCGGATCGCGTGATGTTCGGGACCGACTGGCCGCATCAGGTGTACGACATTCGCGGCGCGTTCGCCAACACCGCGCGTCTGCCGAAGGAGCAATGCGACGCGATCCGCGGCAACAACGCGCTGCGGGTCTTCGGGTTCTGACGCGAGTCGCGGCGGCAGCTACCTGCCGGGAACCGTCAGCTGGTCGCCACCTACGCGGCGCTGCTCGACGAGCTGATCGCGCGAGCGCCGCGGTAGTCGTCGCGCGCGGTGCAAGGGCGAGGTGTCGTTGCGAGAACAATTGCCAGCGTATTCCGGCGCATCAGGTCCTCCGATCGTGCCGGTACGTGCGGGACGTCCAATCACGCCCACCCGATCGTCAATCAGCCGGCTGGAGCCTTGTAAGAACGGCGTTTCCGCCTGGTCACGCGGCGTCGATACCGTCAGTCATACCGAAATTCTGGCTCGGCAGTTAATGGCTTCCATTGCACGGCATTGGACAATCGGCACCCGCTCCGTTTAAAAAGCCAGCAAGACCGAGCATCTGAAGCCGATCCGATACCGTCGTCGATACCGTGAGCGAACCCCTGCGCGGGCGCCCACGTACACCGCCAGAAACACCGTGAGACTCATTCCAGAGCGGAGCCTTGCAAAATTGGGATGACAGTCGGAGTAGGATACTGGCCTTTTGAGCCAAAGTTCGGCGATCTCCTCAGGGGTGCCGAACCCGTCATCTCGCACCGATGCCCCTCGACTACCCTACCCTCGATGCGCTGCGCACGCGCCATCCCGCTTGGCGCCTGTTACGCTCCGACCACGCGCCGCTCGCCGTCAGCTTCCTGCACCGCGTGTTCGTCGCGCCAAACGTGCGCGTGGTGGCGGCTCCGTTTCTTGCCGAAGCACTCGAAGATGAGCTTTACGCGTTGCGCGAACAACTCGGCGATGACGCCTTCCCGAAGCCGGCGCTCGAGTATCTGAACGACTGGGCCAGCCCTGAAAAGGGATGGTTGCGCAAGTACTATCGCCAAGGTTCCGATGAACCGCAGTTCGACCTGACACCCGCCACGGAGAAAGCGATCGCGTGGCTCGGCACGCTGACGGAACGCAGCTTTGTCGGCACGGAATCGAGGCTCTTGACACTTTTCGAGCTGCTGCGGCAGATGGGCGAAGGCAGCGAGGCGGACCCCGAAAAGCGTCTTGCCGAGCTCCACACGCGGCGCGGCCAGATCGACGAAGAAATCGCCCGCGTGGAGGCCGGTGACGTTCGGCTGCTCGACGATGCCGCGCTCAAGGACCGCTTTCAGCAATTCATGCAGATGGCGCGCGACCTGCTCACGGATTTCCGTGAAGTCGAACAAAACTTTCGGCTGCTGGACCGACATGTGCGCGAGCGAATCGCGCTCTGGGAAGGATCGAAGGGTGCGCTCATCGAGGAAATCATGGGCGAGCGCGACGCGATCGCCGATTCGGACCAGGGCAGCAGCTTCCGGGCGTTTTGGGACTTCCTGATGTCGAGCCGCCGTCAAGAGGAACTCTCGAAACGGCTCGAGCGCGTGCTGGCGCTGCCGGCGGTCATGGAAATGAGGCCCGACGCGCGCACGCAGCGCGTCCACTATGACTGGCTGGAAGCCGGCGAGCATACGCAGCGCACGGTAGCTCAGCTCTCGCAGCAGCTTCGACGCTTCCTCGACGATCAAGCGTGGCTCGAAAACCGCCGCATCATGGACATTCTGCGCGGTATCGAAACGAAAGCGCTTGCGCTGCGCGAAGCGCCCCCACCAGGCTCCGTCATGGAGATCGAGACCGCATCCACTGACATCGAGCTGCCGATGGAACGCCCGCTTTACGCGCCGGCGCTGCGCCCTCTCATTGCCAACGTCTCAATCGAAACCGGTGAGGCGAACCTCGATGCCTCGGCACTCTACATGCAGATCGTCGTCGATCGCGCGCGCCTCGCAGGCCATATCCGCCGATGCCTGCAAGATCGGGCGCAAGTGACGCTTGCCGAACTGACCGCTTCGCAGCCTCTCGAGCATGGGCTCGCCGAGCTCGTCGCCTATTTGCAACTGAGCGCCGAAGCTGGATCATTTCGCGCGACCGTCGACGAGACCATTTCCGATACGATCGAGTGGCAGGCGAACGACGCCAACGGAACACCAATCATTAAGCGCACGACGATGCCGCGTGTGATTTTCACAAGGTAGAGATGACGGAAGAACAGCAAGCCTCGTCGCCTGGTCGAGGCGATTTGTCGACAGTTGCCATCGCGCTGCTCAAGGGCGTGGTTTATCGTGATGGAAACGAGCGCCTCTGGGCCGCACTGCTCGAATTGCAGACGCACGCGCGCGACTACGTCGCCGTGCTTGGCCTCGAGCTCGTCGTGGACGAGGCGGAAGGCTACGCCTTCGTAAAAAGCCGCGCCGCGCATGACGCTGAAGTCGATGGGGAACAGGCTAAGCTACCCCGGCTCGTTGCCCGGCGTCCACTCTCGTTCCCCGTGAGCCTGCTGCTCGCGCTGCTGCGAAAGAAGCTGGCGGAATGGGATGCTGGCGGCGGCGACACGCGGCTCGTCCTTGCGCGCGAGGACATCGTCGAGCTCGTACGCGTATTCCTTCCCGCGAGCACCAACGAGGCGCGCCTGGTCGATCAAATCGATACACACGTGAACAAGATCGTCGAGCTCGGCTTCCTACGCCGGATGAAGACCACGAGCGGACCGCCCACATTCGAGGTGCGGCGCATTCTCAAGGCGTTCGTCGATGCGCAATGGCTGCTCGATTTCGACGCGCGGCTCGCGAGCTATCGGGCGCACCACCTTCAAGATTCGACGGTTTCTGACCAACAGGAGAGTCGCGATGAATGAGCCGCGTACGCTCGGCCTCGATTTTGCCGTCGACGACGCCCTGACGGGCTTTCGCCTCGAGCGGCTCGAGGTTTTCAATTGGGGAACCTTCGACCAACGAGTCTGGGTGCTGCGGGTCGATGGCCGCAACGGCCTGCTGACAGGAGACATCGGCTCCGGCAAGTCGACGCTCGTCGACGCCATCACCACCCTCCTCGTGCCCGCGCAGCGCATCGCCTACAACAAGGCGGCAGGCGCGGACAGCAAGGAACGTACGTTACGCTCGTATGTGCTTGGCTACTACAAGTCGGAGCGCAACGAGGTCACGGGGACGGCCAAGCCCGTGAGCCTGCGCGACCATAACAGCTATTCGGTGGTTTTGGGCGTGTTTCGTAACGCCGGGTACGATGCCACAGTCACACTCGCGCAGGTGTTCTGGATGAAAGACGCACACGCTCAACCCGCGCGATTCTTCGTCTGTGCCGAACGCGACCTCTCGATCGCCGCTGACTTCTCGCGCTTCGGCACCGACATCGCACAGTTGCGCAAAAAGCTGCGCGGGCTGGGTGCCGAAATCGAGGACACCTTTCCGAAATACAGCGCCTGGTTCCGGCGGCGCTTTGGAATCGAAAACGAGCAAGCGCTCGAGCTCTTCCATCAAACGGTATCGATGAAATCGGTGGGCAATCTCACCGACTTCGTACGCAGCCACATGCTTGAGCCGTTCGACGTTGCACCGCGCGTCGACGCACTGATCACTCACTTCGACGATCTGAATCGCGCGCACGAGGCGGTACTGAAAGCCAAGCGCCAGGTGGAACTGCTGACACCGCTCGTCGACGACTGCGATCGCCACAGCGAGCAAGGACACGTTCTCGAAGGCTGGCGAGCGTGCCGTGAAGCACTGAAACCCTACTTCGCCGGGCTCAAGCTCGGCCTTATCGAGCGCCGCCTCCAATTGCTCGACGAGGATCACGCGCGTGCAATATCACGCAAGGCGCGGCACGAAGAAACGCGCGATCAGGCGCGCCAGCGCGTGGACGATTTGCGCCGCGCCGTGGCCGAACAAGGCGGCGATCGCATCGCGCAGCTCGAGGTCGAAATCCGCCAGCACGAGCGAGAAAGCGCGCGTCGCCGCGAACGCGCGCAACGCTATGCCACCATCGTTACGCTGCTCGGCGAAACCGAGGCCACGGATGAGGCCGCATTCACTTCCCAACGCCAACGTCTGGCCGAGCGGCGCAGCTCGCTCGTCGACGACGAAGCGCAAGAGCAAAATGCGATTACCGAATGGAGCGTGGCCTTTCGCGAAGGGAAAGCGCAGCGTGATCTGCTAGAGGACGAAATCGCGAGCCTGAAATCTCGACGTAACAACATCCCGAAGGAACAAGTCGCGATGCGGGCGAGCCTATGCTCGTCGCTCGGTCTGGAGGAAGACGCCCTGCCGTTCGCCGGCGAACTCATTCAGGTGCAAGAGGATGCGCGCGATTGGGAGGGCGCCGCCGAGCGCGTCCTGCGCAACTTCGGCCTGTCGCTGCTCGTGCCCGACGAGCACTATGCGAACGTCTCGGCGTGGGTCGATCGCACTCATCTCCGGGGGCGGCTCGTCTACTTTCGCGTGCGCTCTGAACGCGCCGCGCGTGCAGCCGAGGCCATCGAGCTACACCGCCACTCGCTTGCGCACAAGCTCGCGATCAAGCCCGATTCGCTGTTCTATGGCTGGCTCGAGCGCGAAATCGGCCGCCGGTTCGACTATGCATGCTGCGATACGCAGGAGCAGTTTCGGCGCGAAATGCGCGCGATCACGCGTGCGGGCCAGGCGAAAGCGCTTGGCGAGCGCCACGAAAAAGACGACCGCCGCGCGCTTGACGATCGCAGCCGCTACGTGCTGGGTTGGAGCAACACGGCCAAAATTGCCGCCCTCGAAGCACAACGGCGAGCGCTCGAGGTTCGGCTTGGTGAGATCGGACAGAAGCTTGGAGAAGCTCAAAGCGAGCACGCGAAGGTGCGCGAGCAGCTCGAAGCGCTTGCGCGCATCGGCGAGTTCGTCGACTTCCGCGACATCGACTGGGGAAGCTGCGCGACCGCGATCGCCCGTCTGGCAGACGAAAAAGCCCGCCTCGAAGCGGCAAGCGACGCCCTCGCGGAGCTAACGGCCCAATTGGACTCGGCGCAAGCGTCGTTGACAGAGAGTGAAGCGGCGATCTCGGAAACCGACTCGGAACTGGGCGGTATCCTGGCCAGGCGGGAGGCAGCGCAAACGTTGCGCGACGAGACGCACGCGCTCGTTGCGCAAGTGAATGCCGAACTTGCCGAGCGAATCGAGGCGCTGCGAGCGGAGATTCTCGGCGAACACCAGCTTTCCGTCGAGTCATGCGACAACCGCGAGCGGGACGTGCGAGAGGCGTTGACAACCCGTATCGACAACGAAACGAAGTCGCTCGGCCGCCTTGCCGAAAAAATCGTCAAGGCCATGGCGGCCTTCAAGGATGCCTACAAGCTCGAAACGGCCGACTTCGATGCGAGCCTCGACGCGACCTCAGAGTACCGTGACATGCTCGCGCGGCTGCAAGCGGACGATCTGCCGCGCTTCGAAGCGCGTTTCAAAGAGCTGCTCAACGTCAATACGATCAACGAGATCGCCAACTTCCACGCCCAGCTCGCCCGCGAACGGCAAACGATCAAGGAACGTATCGAACGCATCAACGAATCGTTGCGACAAATCGACTACAACGCGGGCCGATACATCGTGCTCGAGAGTCAGTCCAGCCCCGACGCGGAGATCCGCGAATTCCAGAGCGACCTGCGTGCTTGCACCGAGGGCGAACTCACCGGCTCGGACGATAGCCAATACTCGGAGACCAAGTTCCTGCAAGTCAAACGGATCATTGACCGCTTCCGCGGCCGCGAAGGGTTGACCGAGCAGGACCGGCGCTGGCGCGCCAAAGTGACCGACGTGCGCAACTGGTTTCTGTTCGCCGCCAGCGAGCGTTGGCGTGAGGACGACAGCGAATACGAGCACTATTCGGACTCGGGCGGTAAATCGGGCGGCCAGAAGGAAAAGCTCGCCTATACGATCCTTGCCGCGAGTCTCGCCTATCAGTTCGGCCTCGAATGGGGCGCCGTGCGTTCTCGATCGTTCCGCTTCGTCGTCATCGACGAGGCGTTTGGACGAGGCTCCGACGAATCGGCGCAATACGGTCTCACATTGTTTCAAAAACTGAACCTGCAACTGCTGATCGTCACGCCGCTGCAGAAGATTCACATCATCGAGCCGTTCGTTTCGAGCGTCGGATTCGTTCAGAACGAGGGCGGACGCGCCTCGAAGCTGCGCAACCTGTCGATCGAGGAGTACCGCGCGCGCAAGGCGGAGTTCGAGCAATGAATTGGACGACGACCGCCGAACTGCGCGTTCGCCTCCAGCGCCTATGGGAGCGTGGCGAATGGCTGCGGAGCCTCGTAGACGGCACCGAGGGGCTGTTTCCGCTACGTCTGACGATAAAAGGCCCGAGCTCGTCCGAATTGGCCGAACGCTTCGACGCGGTACGCGCATGGATCGCGGAGATTGCCGCGACACCGCGCGTACGCATCGAATGGCGAGAAATCAATCATCGAATTCTCGGCCTGCAGCGTTTGCCACAAGCAGCTTGGGTGGACAGTCTGGACGATGCGCTCGCGGTCGCCGGCAAGCGCCGCGACGCAGCGCAGTTCGAGCGGCTGCTCGAAATCACACGCTCGCGCCAGCCGAAGCTCACCACGTGGCTTGCGCAGCGCCCGTTGCAAGCACTCGAATTCGCAGGCGATTGGGAACGACTGCTGGCAGTCGTCGATTGGCTGCAAGCACATCCGCAGCCGGGCGTATATCTTCGCCAAGCCGAAATCGCCAACGTCGACACGAAATTCATCGAGGCGCGGCGCGGCGTCCTCGCCCAATGGCTCGATCTCGTGCTGCCGTCGGAGTCAATCGACAGCAGCCGGACAGCCGCCGCCCAATTCGCTGCTCGCTACGGGTTCCGCGAGAAGCCGCCTCGGATTCGATTTCGCGCGCTCGATGACAGGCTCGCCGTTCTGCCCGGCATGGGCCGGCCCGACATCGCACTCGACGCTGACAGCTTCGCGCGCCTCACACTGCCATGCCGCCACGTGTTCATTACGGAAAACGAGATAAATTTTTTGGCGTTTCCCGACGTTCCGCAGTCGATCGTGCTCTTCGGGGCGGGCTACGGTTGGGAAGCTCTCGAGCCGGCGCGATGGCTCACGGACTGTGCGCTCCACTACTGGGGCGATATCGACACGCACGGCTTCGCCATTCTCGATCAATTGCGCAGCCGGTTCCCGCATGTTGGATCGTTCTTGATGGACCGCGCGACGCTGGTGGCGCATGAAGCGTTCTGGGGAGAAGAAGGCGATCAGGTCACGCGCGATCTGCCGCGGCTCACTGCCAAAGAGCGGGAACTCTTCGATGACCTCCGCGACAACCGGATTCGCCATGGATTGCGGCTCGAGCAGGAGCGCGTGGGATTCGGGTGGGTCAGGGCGGCGCTCGAAGAGCGGGCTTGCGCTTAGGACTTCCCCATCTCACCGCCAGGTACAACTCGAATACGACTCGAAGCAGGCCGCCTCGAAGATCCCTGCCCCAACTCCCACGTTCAGCGACTTTAGTTTGCGCTGCCGTTGCGCAGCAGAGCATCCGAGATCGTCGACAGCGCCTCAGCCAGTCGTCTTGCCGTCTCGGGAGATGGCAGCGGCAACCTGAGACTTCGCGCGCCCGTCACGGCATCGCGCTCGACCCACGGGTGTGCAGCAACCGCGCCATCGCCCGGCTCATTCAACGCCGACGCCAGCGCCGCGCCGAACTGCAGCAACCCTGACCACGGTTCGAAGGACGCGCCTCGTTGCGCTGTATCGATGGTCGAAGCTTGAGGCCGCTCTCCGGTACCGGCGAGGTCGGTTTCCACGACGCTCGCGTCACGCGCCGCGTCGCCGGACACGACTGCGCCGCTCGCGGCTTCCTCCGCCGCGGCCATGACCTCGCTCTCTCCCATGCGCCCCGCGACGTTTTCGACATCCTTCATGAAGCGGGTCAGGCGCGAACCACCGAGCAGAATTTCGCTGGCGCCGCCATCGAGGATGCCTTCCGCCAGCGAGCGCTTGAAAGCCAGCACCGACAGCATGCCCTCCTCGATCGTTCCCTTCGCGATGTAATTGACGACTTGTACCGGCTTTTTCTGGCCCAACCGATAGATGCGCGCGATGCGCTGTTCCAGCACCGCCGGGTTCCACGGCAGATCCATGTTCACGAGCGTCGATGCGTGCTGGAGGTTGAGCCCCGTGCTACCTGCGTCCGTCGACAGAAATACCCGACAGTCCGAATCGTCCCGAAAGCGCTGCACCAGCGCGGGCCGATTTTCCGACGGCACGCCGCCATGGAAGCTGACGTAGCCGATGCCGAGCTTCTTGAGCCGGCGAATGACTATCTCATGCGTGCGCGTCCATTGACTGAACACCACGACTTTCTCGTCCGGCTGCGTGAAAAGCGACTCGAACAATGTCGCCAGCTCGTCGGCCTTCACGCCATGATCGGTTTCCTGGTCCAGCAGATAGGTGCTGTTGCACGACATGCGCATGTTCTGCAAAGCACAGGTGAGGCGCCGCTGGTCCTGATCCGACAGAAACCTGGTGTTACGCCAGCGCCGGACGATTTTGGCCACGATGTCCGCGTTTTCCGTGTGATACGCCATCTGCAGCTCGGTCATGGGCACCAGCAGATTCTGGTCGGTGCGCCCGGGCAACTGCAGCAGCACCTCGGACTTGCGACGCCGTATCATGATCGGTGCCAGGGTCTGGCTGATCTTCTCGAGGCCCGTGTATCCCGTCACGCGTCCCGCCTCGTCCTTGACCTGATGTTCGTGCAGCAGCTTCCACGTGGGCCCGAGACGGTGCTGGTCGACGAATTGAACGATGGAAACGAGTTCCTCCAGCTTGTTTTCGAGAGGCGTTCCCGTCAGCACGACGGCATAGGGGCTGTCGATTCGCTTGAGAGCCTTCGCCGCAATGGTGTTCCAGTTCTTGATGCGCTGCGCCTCGTCGACGATGACCAGCTCCGGCGCCCACGCGGAAATCATGTCAAGGTCCGATTTCAGCTTTTCATAGTTGGTGATCTTGTAGAGATTCTGGGCCGCATATTCGCCCCGCCTCTGGGCAAGGCCGCCCGCGACTACCCTCGAAGCGTGGCCGGAGAACCGCGTGATCTCGCTCTGCCACTGATACTTGAGCGAAGTCGGGCAAATCACCAGCACTTTCGATACGCCAAAATGCCGGATCAGGATTTCCGCCGCCGCGACGGCCTGCACCGTCTTGCCGAGGCCCATTTCGTCACCGATCAAGGCGCGCCCGGCGCGCACGGCGAACAATGCGCCTTCGGCCTGGTACGGATAGAGCGGCACCTTGAGCAGCTTCTTCAGCGAGGGCGTCGCCCTTCCTTGCGGAAACTGCCCGTCGAGCATCCTGGCACGGCGCGCCGCATCGTTTCGGCCAGCGATGAAATCGAGCGCGTCGTCATGGGCGCGCAATTCGTGCCCGGCCTTCGCCACCCTGGAGAGAAAGCGCCCGAGATCTTCGAAACGGTCCTCCGGCAGATGCCATCGCCGAGACTCGTCGAACAAAGCGGCGGCCGCTTTGGCTACCTTTGCCGGACAATCCGCGCCGGCGCGAAAATGGACCGCTCGCCCTCCCTCGTTTCGCAAATACAGCTCCGAGAATGCGGGCTGATAACCACGGGCGAAGGCCGCCTTTGCGCCTCGCTTGCGCAGCAGTCGCGACAAGGTAAATTCTATGTGCTTGCAGGTGCCGAGTTCGTTGGTGGCGTAATCGGGACAGTCGCAAAAGTTGTCGCCCGGGCAGGCCCCACGAATCGACACGCGATAGCTGAAGTTCGACTCCGGATTGCCGACGCGGAATTCGGAGAAATACGTCTCCGTCCCGAGATTCTCCAGCGAGAACGCTTGCTCTTGCCCGAATTGCCGACGCAAGGCGCGCTGCCAGTCGGCGGGCGACATGTGATCGGGGGCGTGGATGCGGGAAAGCTTCGAGGATCGACGTGACTTGGTGGGAGAGTGTTTGCTGGTCATGACTTGACGTGATATTTGTGCGACCGGCCCGCTCAAACAATGCGAAGTTCAGCGGGCCTCGGATTGCCTCCCACGCGGGCAGATCCAGTCAATCCGCCAACGGCTGAATCCGCCCCTCGGATCGAGTCCGTAAGGCGTCCTTGATTGCCTACCGGCTCGGTAAAAAAGAGGACACACAGTATATCCCGGGCCTCGTCCTCCATCGCCCGCAGATTCGACACACAAGGTGGCACTCAGCACCGGCACTACCACATTCTCGGGCAATAGTTTCGGCACGTAACAATCCACTGCAATCCCTGCCTTGACCTAACTCATAGACCCCTGAGAAACCGCGAATCGTCGCGTAAGCACCTCGCCTCATCTGGCACCGACGATCCGAGCCAGTGTTTCTTCCAACAGGGTCCGATCCGCCGCACGCTTGACGTCGGTACGCTGGGCCAAGTTATGCAGCTTGCGTAGCACAGCCGGCAAATTGGCCGCATGCGGAAGTCCAATCAGGTCGAATTCCGGCTGCTGATCCTCAATGGATCGTAGGAACGCACACGACGGCTCATCTAGCCAGTCGACCACACGTGCCAACAGGCGCTCATGGATGTCTAGTAAGACTTCGACTTCAATCGGCTCAGCCGTCATGCCCTTGAAGTGCGCATCGAAGGTCGCTGCGAAATCCGCAGGCACGCGAGGCGCTAGCATCTCCCAGGCAGGCTTGGGACTACAGGTCATGTAGACAAGAAAGGTACGCCAGAGCACTTGGTCCGCCCGTTCGTCTTCCAACAACAAGCCGACATCGAACAGATCGCGCAGATGCTGCCTCGACAATGCTGCGGCAAGCTTGCCGGCATAGAGGTCGGCGAAGTCCAGCACCTGCACCGAGGCGAAACCGAACGCCTCTTCGATCCTCGGGCGCACCACCATGTTCCGCGCTGGATGCACCGTACCGCGCATGACCGGCGTTGTCTCGATCTGCACACGCGCACGACCGCGGCTGGCCACCAACCGCGTGACGCCAGCGCCCTCACCTGCCGACAACTGCACCTGTAATTGCAGGGGCCGGGCACGCAACACATCGGCCAGTCGCACGAGCGCTTCTGCGAACAGCTTCGCATCCTCGGCATAGTCATGCACCGGCAACCAGGCCAGATCAATGTCTACCGACAACTCATCGAAACCCTGGCTCGACGGCAACCGCGCGCAGTTCCTCACGCGGCATCATGCCGTTGATTCGGCGATCGCATCCTCTTGCAGCATGTGGCGCCGCTGCTCGGCGTACTCGGCCTTGTTGTAGACCGAGCGTAAGGAACGTCCCTCCTCGTGCGCCAAGCACTTCTCGATCCAGTCGCGGTTGAAGCCGATTTCGTTCAGCAGCGTCGAGCCGGTACGGCGCAGATCATGGACCGTGAACGATTGCAGCGGCAGCCCTTTGGTTTTTGCCGCCTCCGCCACGAGTTGCGTGACCCGATTCAAGGTTGCGTTGGACATGCAACGCTGTGCATCGTAACGGGAGGGAAAAACGAACCTTGAGCTGGCCGCGCAGGCGTGCAGCGTCACGAAGATGTCGAGCGCCTGGCGCGACAGATAAACCACATGCGGATCGCGTCCCTTCATCCGCTGCTTCGGAATCGTCCGGGTCTTGCCCTCGAAATCGACCTCATCCCAGGTGGCCTGGATCAGTTCGCTCTTGCGCACCAGTGTCAGCAGGATCAGGCGCAGCGCCAGCTTGATCGTCGGATAGGTTGCCACCGATTCCATCTGCTGCACCATCAGCCGGATTTCCAGCGGCGACAAGGCGCGATCCTTCGGCACGAAGGTGGCGATCGAGGCCGCACCCACGCTGTTCGCCGGGTTGTCCACCTTTTCACCGTGGGCGATGGCGTAGACGTAGACCTGCTTCACGATGTCCCGAATCTGCACCGCAGTGGCGGGTGCCCCGCGCTCCTTAACCCTGTTGCACAACGCCCGCAGGTCTTCAGGCTGGATTTCGGTCAGCAGGCGGTTCTGGAAAACCGGCAGGATGTCCCGCTCGATGATGTGCTTGCGCATGGCGCGGGTGCTGTCGGCCAACTTCGCGTTGGCCAGCCATGTCTCCATCGCCGTGCCAAAGGTTTTGATAGCAAGTACCCGGCGTTTATCGCGCTGCTTTTCGAGCGCGGGCGATATGCCCTTGAGAATGGCTTTCCGTGCGTCCAAGAGCAGTTCGCGCGCCATCGCCTGCGAAATACCGTCAGGGCCATAGCGCCCGATGGTCAGCGTTTCGCGGCGGCCGTTAAAACGGTAATCGTAGCGGAAGGTGACGGTACCGCTGGGCGATACCGTCACGTACATTCCGTCCCGGTCAGAAGCCTTATAAATCTTGGACTTAGGCTTCAGATTACGCAGTGGGGCGTCAGTAAGCATCGAGGTTTTCCTCCTGTTTTTCGACGGCTTTTACCGTCAGGGATCAGGAGACCTGTTGATGCCCGGAAAGCCGCGTAAAACAAGCTTTCCTGAGAAGACTTTTACCGTCAAAGACGGTAAAAGTCTGAATAGTGAATGGGAAGGTCTTAATCCGGCCTCAATTCTTACCGTCAGTTTTATCGTCAACCTTTTTTGCTGGCCGGCGATAGTCACCGATAGATGCCGCGACGTATTTATTTATAAATCAATACGTTACAGCAATTTCTCGATAGTTGGCGATAGTCCCCGAAGGACGCATTTTCATTCCCACTCGATTGTCAATCTGGGGCTGGAGCCTTGCGCGGACGGCGTTTCCGCCTGATCACGCGACGTCGATACCGTCAGCGGTACCGAAAATCCTGCCCAGCAGTTGATGGATCTGTTGTCGAACCACACCGGAGGATCAACGCCAGCTTCATTTGAAAAATCGCGAACACCGGCCGCCCCAAGGCGATTTGTGAACACAATACCGTCGCTGATACCGTACCGTCAGGCTCGTTCGAATGCGGCCCTCGATACCGTCACAACCGTAATGCGGCGCAAAGGTCATCGTGCTCGAAGGCACTCGCCATGCGGGCGATCTCTGCGCGCCTGGAACCAACTTCCTGAGCAACCGCTTGCCATGTCCGGGTCACGTTGGCCACCTCCCGAATTGTCGACCGAGCCTGTTTCAGCGACAAACCAAAGAACTCCGCGGCGTTTTCCAGCAGGCCAACCGAACAGGTTCCCTCGTCGAGATCGATATTGGTCGTCAGGATGCGTGCCTTGACATCGGTTGGCGTGGGATTGAGGTCATATGCCGGTGACAGTACCCAGCCATCGTGCCCCACCCACAGGAAACCGTGGTTGCGCAGATGGTCATCGACATTGGAGACCAGTACATTGAACGCCACGCGGCGATACAACTGCGTGGCATCGGCCCGCGCCTTCGCACCATGTTGTGCCAGTGCGTCAACCAGTTCGGGATAACTGCCGCGTTGGCCGTCCCGCGATCCCGTCATCGACATGGCCGAGAGGAAGGGAATGCGATTGCTCCCCGCGCGATCGAAGCGACGCGACAGCAGCACAGGCTTGCCCGCTATCTCGAGCAGTTCGTGATGCGGGGTGGAGATACCAGCACGTTCAGCCAATCGCAGGGCGACTTCCTCCCAGGTCTCGATGCTGTAGTCGTCGGTCTCCTTCGGAAACTTGGCAATCGACAAATGGCCGTACTGGTCGATGATCGATGCCTTGGGACGTGCGCCGCCGAGTGATGATCCGGGCGCGAAGATCAGTTGCAGATCCTCATCGGTTTCTTCGTCCCGCAGGATGCGCTCGGTGATTTGAAGCAGCCGTCCCAATGCGATCAGCGCGGGGACACCGGCGGGCACGGGCGCCTGGAATTCATCTTCTCCGCTCCAGCGGAATCGCAGCGCACCCAGGCGTGTTTCATCTGCTACGCCCAGCAGATAATCAAGTTCACCAAGCGTCCGGACACGCCGGCCTTCCCGCTCGGCCTGTCGACGCTCCGCGCGCTGCATGAGGCGGCGCCCCCACGTATCGGGCGCCGAATCGCCAATCGAACCAAAGATGGGTTGATCAGGCGGCGGCGGGAAGACACCGCGCGTCAACGCCAGTGCCGGCTCAATCGAGAAGCGCTCGTCGTCGGCCAGCCAGGTCTCGTCGTATTCGAACGTGACCGTTTCTTCCCGGCGCGATGTATGGCGCCTGAGTAGCCCTACCGGTCGCGACGTGCCGTCGAGATCGATATATACCTCGACATCAGTCATGGTCACCCCTTCCTCCGCCTCGGGGCAACCGGACGCGCTGAGGCAATGCCGCAGTTGCCAGCGACTGCCCTACCGTATCCCGGGCCACATCGGCGATCTCCAACAGCCCGCCCAGTAGACCAAGCGCCTGCAACACGGCCGCATAGATGCCGATGCTCACGCCCGGATCACCCGCTTCGACGCGCTGCAAAGTCGCTCTGGACGTAAAAGCCCGTTCGGCAATCACCGCCATGGTCAACCGGCGGCGACGACGCGCGTCGTGAATATCGGCGCCCAATTTGCGCAGCGCCCGCCGGACGCCGGCAGAAGGAGCGTGAGGAGTCGGCATTTGCAACCTTCGTAAGTCTTTACATCCAATAATGTATCACGAAGATAACACCAATCGCCTACGATGAACTACGGAGGATGATCAAGGGCCAAGCCATTTCATAAACCGCGAAGAGCCGATATTTCAAGATAATTCGTGAAAGATACGGTAATCGGTACCGTCATACTCGTCGCAAAGCTCGGCAAAATCTGGTAACAATTGCGGTAGTATGATGACCTTTCAAATTTATTTCATTGAAAATACGGATAGGGTCCTGATGGATGGCCAAGCGACAACCACCGCCCTTGCCGCCACGCTGACAACGTTAGGCGGCTTTGGCCTGCTCGACCTGTCCCGGCAACAGCGCAACCTTCTGCTACTTCGCCCGGTATTCCAGCTTGAGCGCTATAAGATGATGCTCGGGGACGAAAGCAGTTCAGACCGCAGCCTCTTCCAGAGTATCGACACGCATTACCTTGCATTGTCAGCACTCGATCAGATGATGGAAGCCACCACGGTTTCCAGTGGTAGTACCTCGACAGAAATCCTGACGCATCTTGCCGACGTCGCAATACGGATGAAACCGACACTCTCGGCGCCTCAGGCTCGGCGCGTGGCGGAGGTCATCCTTGATGCACTGGACAACAAGGCCAACAACCATCGCGAGTTCAGCTTCGAGTATTTTGATGCCCTAAGCGGGAGCACCAACAGCATTCAGTTCCGCCTTGTACGGTTCGAGCCCGACGCCGAAGATGTATATCGGTACCGCCCAACGGCGGAAGGCTATCTGGTCTACCTCGGAATGTTGGATCTCTCGCCGGAGGACTCCCAGGAACTGCTGGAAAAGATGCTGGACCTTCTGGTCCAGCGCGGGCGCTTCGATGCAGCTCTGGAAATCGCACGTCGTGCGCGCAAGCTATCCATCGAGTACCGCCAGCTCATTCGTGATCGCCTCTACCAGGCCTATCGCGCGCCAGGCAGCGTCAACTGGAGCCGCGACATGGCCGGGCGGCTCGACGAGGCGCGGACGCACGTTCGTCAGCGCCAAGCCGAGGACGCTCGGATGGAGGAAGCCGTTGGCGAGGCCCTGCTTGGCGCCGATGAACCGAAGACGCGCGAGAGTCTCGTACAGCTGAAGGAAACCATCCGTAGCGCCAGCCTCATCCGACTACAGCTTGTCACTGATATCAACGTAGCGCCCGAGCGTTTCATCGAAGCGCAGCGCGCGGTCTTCCGTGCACGCAAGCCCACCGGTCTCCCGGACCTTGAGCCGCAACTCCTTCCGCAACTCGTCAACCTTCCGACCCAGGTACTCTCGGCAGAGGCGGACATCTTCATCAGTGCGCTATACCCACCGGTGTGGTCGAGGGTGTACGACCTGAACTCGGTGTTCGCCCTGCTACTAGAGCAGCGTGGGGAAGATGCAGAGGTCGAGACTGACCCAGGCTCGATTGAGAAGCTTGAACCCCTGCCCGACCAGTTTTCGAAGGAACTTGTACAACGCGCCAACGGCTGGCAGGCAAGCTCTCCGCCGGCCAACGGCTGCGTATCGACCAGTTGCTGGATACCGACGAGGACGAGGGCCTAGACCGGACGACGCGGCGGTGCCTCGTTCTCATCCTGTTCCGTTCGTTCGCGCGGTCTGAGAGCGAGTTCAAGAACGTGAGCGTCGAACTCACGGGAGACACCTTCCACCTCGACATCGCTCAGGGCAGCGCTCTCGAGTTCGTTCCCCAGGGAGAGTCAGAATGAATGCAGAACCTACCGTGCGCAACGCCGCGCGACTGACCTACAAGGCGCTGCACACAACGTTGTCGCCCATCAATGACTCGGAGTACCGCGAACTACTTGCCCTGTGCAGGGCGGACCCGACATTCAGACGATACGTCGAGGATGTCGCGGCCGGCATGGAACTGCAGATTCTCGACTTGAGCGAGCAGCGTGGGCTCATTGTAGTTCCGGCCTCCAAGGATAGCCGCTTCGCAGTGCGCCTCACGGATATCCGCAGCGGCATGACTCCAGACCAGAAGGCCGCACTTGTACTTGCCCACATCGCCATCGCCGCAGTCTTCTTCCCTACGACTGATGGATTGGACGACGACAACTACTCCCCGCCCCCAGCGTCTGTGGCCACCTGCCGCGATACACTCTACGCGCTAGCGCGGCGCCTGAAGGAGACATCTGACCTTCCGCCGGACATTCCATCTGAGCTTGTTCCCGGCTGGGAGACGATTTCAGCACTTCCAGTAGCAATCCCGTCCGGTCAGCGAGCGTCGCATGCCTCGGTTGTCGGCGTCGTCAAGATTGCGCTGAACCAGATGGCGCAGAACGGCCTTGCTCGGCTTGACCGCGACGCGGAAGACGAGGCGGCTGCGACCTACACGCCCACCTTTCGACTGCGTGTGCAGCTGCGAGAACTGGCGCTTCGGCGACTCTACGAAATGGCGCAACTGGCTACGACCGAGCGCAAGGCAGCGTGACTATGCAGAAGATTTCCCGCATCCACCTGGGCAACTGCGGATACCGCACCGCATGGTACGAAGGGATGACTTTCGAGCTGACTGACCCGGACAGCGGCCAACCCACCGACACGCTCATCAACCTGGAGAATGGCGGCGGCAAGACCACGCTCATCGGGCTTGTGTTCTCGTGCTTCGAGACCGCTCAAGAGAGGTTTCTCAAACACATCCAGAGCAAGCACAACACGTTCTCTCAGTACTTCACTCACGATGGCGCGCCTGGTTTCATCATCGTTGAATGGCTCATGCCGTCCAGAATGGCAGGAGGCAAGCCCTACCGTCTGGTGATCGGTCAGGCAGTCGCGGTAAGGTCGCACACCGAGCCACCGGAAGTCGACCGCATGTTCTTCTCATTCGAGGAGCACGCCGACCTCGGCCTCGCGGACATCCCGGCTCCGGGCCTGGCCCAGCCCACGCCGACCTCCATGCAGGAGTTCTCACGTTGGCTACACGCGCAGCAGAAGAAGTACCCGGGTGACGTTTTCATCAGCCACAACCGCCAAGCGGAGTGGCAGCGGCATCTGAAAGACGAGCGTCTCATTGACCTGGACATGCTGCGCATGCAGGTTAACTTCTCGGCCCAGGAAGGCGGTTTCGACACGGGCTTCCTCGACTTCAAGACGGAAGGCGAGTTCCTGCGCAAGTTTCTGCACCTGACCAGCGACACCACGAAGGCCGACGAGGCACGCAAGCTGGTGGTTGCGGTATGCGAGAAGCATCGCCGCAAGCCTCAGTTCCAGAAGCGTCGTGATGAGCTGACCAAGTTCCGGGCGTCGCTGAACGCTTTCGCCGAAGCTGCCCAGCTGTACCTCGAGACGCTGGCTGCGCAGCGCTCAATGTTGATTCGGGGCGCTCAGATGGTCCAGGCTCTGCAGGCCCGCGCCGTCTCGTTTCGCCTCGACCACGACCGAGAGGCGGAATTCGAGCAGACCCAGCGACAACTGGCTTCGGCTGCGCTTGCGGACTCGACGCTCCACACGAAGGAGCAGGCAACGGTCACCTGGGCTTGGCATCAGAAGTGCAGCGCGCAGGCAAAGGCGCGCAAGGAGACTGCCGATGGCCGGGTAAAAGACCTGGAGCGGGACGAACGGCTCATCCGGGCCGCACGGCTCCAGAAGGAAATCGTTGGCATCGACGAAGAGCTCAAGGAGCTTGACGCGCTGGCCGAGGCCGAACGGGCAAATCTCAAGCCGACGAAGGACCACGCTGAAATTCAAGGGGCACTGCTCCGTCGTGCACTGTTCAACGAAGAGCAACGGCTTAAGGCAGCACTCCAGGCAATCGACGAAAGGGCTCGCGTACGGGACAACGAGCGAACATCTCTTCGCAACCAGCGGGCCAACGCCGAAACCGAAGAGATTCGCTACGTGGAGGAACGCTCGAAGCTTCAAGCGGCCGAGGAATCCTATGTCCGGCGTCGTGAAGCATTAGAAGCGGACAAGACGTTTCGAGGACCAGAAGAGACGACAGGCGAGGCGCTCGAACGCCTTGATGATGAAGCTGCGACTGCGGCTGCTGAGCGTGACGTGCATCGAGCATCCCGGGAACGCTGCGCCAAGGAGGCGAGGGTGCATCGACAATCTGCCGCAGCGGAACACGTGCGTGCAGCCGAGTTGTCTGGCAACGCTCAGACACTCGGCGAGTTCATCGCACGAGGAGAGGCCGAACTAGAACGACTGGCTCAGTTGCCTGTCCTTCTGAACGCCGTCGAATCCGACCGCGTCAACCCGCTGTCCGCAGCGCTGCCTGCTCGCCTGCGCGAAGTCGTCTCTGATTCGGCAAAGCAGGTGTCGCTGGGAGACGTTCGGCTTGCGGAGTTGCGCGCCGCCAAACAGGCTATTGAGGAGACCGGCGTTGCCGGCTACAGTGCCGATGTAGCACTCGTCGTCCAGACGCTTCTACAGGCGGGAGTTCGCTCGGCCAAAGCCTACAACGAGTACATCTCTCGTGCGCTGCCGGATGCCTCCAAGGCACGAGCGCTCGTCGCGAGCGACCCAGCCCGCTTCCTTGGCGTCTCCGTAGCGTCCACGGAACTTGAAAAGGCCAAGGCCGTCTCCTGGGCGACGCGCCTGCCCACGCGCCCCGTGGTCGTATCAGCGGCAACACTTGAGCCAGCAGCGCACGTGGCGGAGCACGTGGTGGTCGTCCCTGCCGAGGATGATTCGGCCTTCAACGTCGAGGCTGCTGCGAAGCTGGGCGTTTCCCTCGAACTCCGCGTCACCGACGAAGATGAGCGCCGGTCCGCGTATCGGGAGCGCCACGACCAAACGCTGCGGGCAATTCACGAGCTCGATGCGTATACGAAGGAGTTCGGCGACGGCAAGCTTGGGCAGGCGCAAGCTGACAAGACAGCCCTGGAGGAAGACGTTGCCACGGCGAAGGAACGGGCCGAGTCCCTCGAGTCGCTGGCCCTTGAACTCGATGAGAAGGCGCAAGGGCTGGAGCAACAAGCACAGGCAGCCGATACGCGACGCCAGGCCGCAGTCCTGTCTTCGTCAGCAGTCCGCAGCTTCCAGAGCGAGCACGAATCCGGCCATACAGAGCGCGTCCGGCGACTGGCGGAGGTAATGCAAGACATCAGCGCAGCACAGGAGAGAAAGTCGGCAGCGGACGAGAACCTCGAGCGGCTGCAGGGGGAACACAACCGCGACCAGCGCTTGCGCGTGAGCACGGACCATGAGCTCGGGCTTGCCGGCGAAGAGCGGGCGGGCGTTGCTCACTATGACAAGGACTATCCGGCCCAGGAACAGTTGCTGCAGAACCCACGGCCAGTGGAGACATTGCGCCGCATCTATCGCGACGCCGAAGCTGCCTACTTGGCCGAGGAAAAAGATCGACTGGGGCTATTGGCGCACAAGCTGGAGGATGCTCGAAAGCGCCGCGAGGACAAAGCCAAGGAGTTCACCCGCGAGTTCAAGGGCGTTCAGATGGCAGACCTTAGGCCCTTCATGGATGCGAACCATGAAGAAGCGTTGGCCAACGTCGCGACCGCACTGGAGGCAGCCAAGCCAGAGCAGGTAAACGCCGCCTCGAATCTGCAGGTCGTGAACGGCGAGTCAAAAAAGTGGTTCTGCTCAAACAAGACGAACGTCGGGCCTGTGGTACCTGCTCACGAGGCTTTGGACCTGGATGCCCTGGCCGCGCTCATGGCCGAGGCCGAGACCCGCGTGAACGAGGCGCTGGAGCGGATGCGTACAGCCAACGAAGTTGCGAACCAGGCTGCGGACCGAGCCAATCGGAAGCGCGCAGCAGCGGAGGCCGACGGGACGGTTGAGGCGCTGCTGCGCAGCAGCATGGGATTTGAAGACAAGCCCGACCCTATGCTCATCGCAGCGGAAATCGGCGCCCAAGTGGGAATGAACTTGGAGGTGCCGGACCCCGACAGCCTTGTTCTCGAGGCCGACGCCAGCAACCAAGTCAACGCGCTGCTGAAGGACTACACAGGGAAGAATCAAGGCGTCAGCAAACTGCAGACGAAGGCCCGTGCCGCCTTCGACCTCGTCAAGGTGGCTGCGTCGGAGCAAGCGTTCCGCGAGGTTGACCCCGATGTTGCGCAGCAGATGATTGCCAACGAGTTCGGTGCCGCGTGCACGGATGCCAAACGCCTACTGGAGCACCTGGACGACCGCATCGCGACGACGGAAGCAACGCTGAGGTCGATGCAAGCCGACTTCGACGCCTGCGTCGAGGAGGTGCTCGCCGTCGTCCGCTCGGCCATCACGACGCTCAATCGCGTGACGAGCAAGGACAAGTCAGTGCCAATGGGCGCCCCATACGTTGGCGGCAAGCAAGTCCTGAAGATGCGGGCAAACTTCGGCACGGTCCCAGTCGAGACGCGACGCCAGACCCTCAGCGCCTACCTCGACACGTTGGTTGATACGAACGTGTTCCCTCCGCGCGGTACGGACCTCATCGCCGACGCTGTGGCGCGCGTTTATGGGCGTCCGCTGGGACTGCAAGTCCTGAAGATGTCCATCGAGGAGACAGAGCAGTACGTACCGGTTGAGCGGGTTTCGAACTCCGGTGGCGAAGGCGTCGTCATGGCGATGTTCCTGTACCTGGTCATCAACCAGTTGCGGGCTGAGAACCACGCGCAGGTACATCGCATCGCCGGTGGGCCGCTCATCCTCGACAACCCGTTCGCGAAGGCCACCAGCCCCGCCATGTGGCGTGCCCAACGGCTGCTGGCCGAGGCCATGGACGTCCAGTTGATATTCGCCACGGCACTTCAGGACTTCAACGCTCTCGGCGAGTTCCAGCGATTCATCCGCCTGCGCCGCGCCGGACAGAACAGCAAGACGAGACGCTGGCACCTCGAGTTCGCGAACCTGAAGCTCAACGACGTGCCCGAGGAGTTGACGGCTTGAGTGCGTTCCTTGAAGCGCTACTGTCGTCGCCGCGCAAGCGTGTGCCGCTCGACGAGCTGCGCCGGCACTACTTCTCGCTGTACCCAGATGTCCAGAACAGCCCGGACCGTGGTGTGCTGCTGCTGAGGGCGCTGAAGGAGCTGGAAGCTGACGGCGCCATCTCGCTGCCGGCTACCGGAAGTTGGGAACAGGCCGGCTCGCCCGCTCTTCCACTTTGGGTCACGTTGAAGAGCTCACCTCGCTCCAAGGTTTCTGTCAACCATGCCGACGTGACCTGGGCGCCGGAGCTGGGGTTCTGGCCGGAGTTGAGGCCATCGCAGTTGTCAGCGCTACGGCCCATCAATGACTTCCTACTCCGACGCCGAGGGGCTTTCTCCTCGGTTCCCATCAAGGAGCGTTCCTTGGAAATCTTCGGCGACGAGAAACGGCTCGACAACATGTGTGTCGGAGACTCCCTCTTTGGTGGGCGACTTCCAATATCCGTCATCGGTTGCTTCCGAGTGCCCCAGCCGCTGCCGTATCGCAAAGTTGATGCGCTTGGCAAGTCCGTACTCGTTGTCGAAAACCACAACACGTACTGGAGCTTCGCCGGATGGAACGAGGCCACGCGGCGATACACGGCGGTCATCTATGGCGGAGGTGAAAACTTCAGGCTTACTGGGCGAGCGTTGCGCCAAGCGATGCAAGAAACAGGAGCTTCTTCAGCGGAGTACTTCGGCGACCTGGACCCGAAGGGCTTGTCAATTCCCGTGGATTTCAACCGTTCCGTCGAGCCAGGCTATCCGACCGTTTCTGCGGCGCTCCCGTTGTACCGCTGGTTGCTTGCGAACGGAGTGCGGCGTGAAAAACCCGAGTGTGCAACCTATGTGGCAGGACTGGCGGCCGCCTGGCTCGGCGCAGAACTCGCCGCAAAACTAGAAACAGTTTGGTCTGCAGGCATGTGGCTGCCTCAGGAGGCGCTGGGCACTGAACAACTCCATTCTGGTGCCATTGGCATCAATGGCTGAACCCACCGCCGGCGGCTTGGACGGCTGAGCGCCAAAGCGCATGGCTTTAACCGGTCAAGGATACCGTCGGCACCGCTGACGGTATCAAGCAAGCCCATCCACATGTTGCCCATACATACCGTCAGAAATACCGTCAAATAACAGTTGCTCGGCCTCCACGCAGGCGCAGGTTGACAATTCCCCTAGCGATCAAGGACTTACGGACCTGCGCTCGGCAATTTAGAATCTGGCACGCGTGATTTATCGATCATCACAAGCCTTTGATTCAAAAGGGAATTCCAAGAGCCCCTCACTCCCACTCGATCGTCGCAGGCGGCTTCCCCGAGATGTCGTAGACGACCCGGTTGATCCCGCGCACTTCGTTGATGATCCGGTTCGATACATGCCCAAGCAGTTCATGCGGCAGATGCGCCCAATGCGCGGTCATGAAGTCGAGCGTCTGCACCGCGCGCAACGCGACGACGTACTCGTAGGTGCGCCCGTCGCCCATCACGCCGACGCTCTTGACCGGCAGGAACACCGCGAACGCCTGGCTCGTCAGGTCGTACCACGACTTGCCGGTTTCCTTGTCGATCGTGTCGCGCAGCGTCTCGATGAAAATCGCGTCCGCGCGGCGCAGCAGGTCCGCGAAATCGCGCTTCACTTCGCCGAGGATCCGCACGCCCAGACCCGGACCCGGGAACGGATGGCGATACACCATCGAGTGCGGCAGACCGAGCTTCACGCCAAGCTCGCGCACTTCGTCCTTGAACAGCTCGCGCAGCGGTTCGAGCAGCTTCAGATTCAGCGTCTCCGGCAGACCACCGACGTTGTGGTGGCTCTTGATGGTTTGCGCGGCCTTCTTGCCCTTGCCCGCCGATTCGATCACGTCCGGATAGATCGTGCCTTGTGCCAGCCACTTCGCGTCGGTCAGCTTGCCGGCTTCGGCCTGGAACACTTCGACGAACTCCGCGCCGATGATCTTGCGCTTCGCTTCAGGATCGGTCACGCCGGCGAGCTTGCCGAGGAATGCTTGGCTCGCGTCGACGTGAATCACCTTCACGCCAAGGTGATCGGCGAACAGCGCCATCACCTGCTCGGCTTCGTTCAGGCGCAGCAGGCCATGGTCGACGAACACGCAGGTCAGTTGATCGCCGATCGCGCGGTGCAGCAGCGCCGCCGCCACCGACGAATCCACGCCGCCCGACAAGCCCAGAATGACGTGCTCGTTACCGACCTGCTCGCGAATCTTCGCGACGGCTTCGTCGATGTAGTGGCCCATTTCCCAATCGGCCTTCGCGCCGCAGATCTGCAGCACGAAGCGCTCGAGCATCGCGCGGCCCTGCACCGTGTGCGTGACTTCCGGATGCCATTGCAGGCCATAGAAGCGGCGCTGCTCGTCGGCCATCGCGGCGATCGGGCACGATTCCGTCGATGCCATCAGCGCGAAACCCGGCGGCATCTCCAGCACCTTGTCGCCGTGGCTCATCCATACCTTCAGCATGCCGTGGCCTTCGGACGTGGTGAAGTCGCTGATGCCTTCGAGCAGGCTCGTATGGTTGCGCGCGCGCACTTCGGCGTAGCCGAATTCGCGCAGATGACCGATGTCGACCTTGCCGCCGAGCTGCTGCGCCATCGCCTGCATGCCGTAGCAGATGCCGAGCACCGGCACGCCGAGTTCGAACACGGCTTGCGGCACGCGCGGCGTGTCTTCCTCGGTGACCGAGCTCGGGCCGCCCGACAGAATCACGCCCTTCGGCGCGAAGTCGCGGATGAACGACGCGTCGACGTCGTACGGATGGATTTCCGAATACACGTTGGCTTCGCGAACGCGACGTGCAATCAGTTGGGTGACTTGCGAACCGAAGTCGAGAATCAGGATCTTGTCATGCATGGCAGCGGACGGAATCAGAAGTGAGCGGATACGGAATGCCGCGCGCGAGGCGCGGCGTCGAATTCAAAGCGGTCCACGCGGCGACGGTCTTGGCGCGGCGCGGACAGCCAACATTACGATGAAGCACAAGGGCGCGGCCAACCACGGAACTCGCCGCCTGTGATGCGCGCGAACGAAATCCGGTAGCTTCGGCAAACGGCCTGGCGCGCGGCGCTTCAACCATGAAACGGCGGGCGGCGTGCGCCGGGCACGTCGTTGCTGGTGTCGCGCGCGGCGCGTTCGGACTCGCTCAGGCCGGGCTCGCTTGCGGCCGGATGAAGCGGCGCGGGAGTGGCAACGGAAGCCGCGGCAGCCGGATTGGCCGGCCGCGTGACCGGCACGACGGGCTCTGGCACCGGCTCGGCGTGATAGACCGGAAAGCCCGCTGAGGCACGTGGCTCGCGCGCGTTGTCGCGTTCAGGTTCACGCTGCCGTGCGGCATCCTTTTCGGCCTCTTTCGCGGCACGCTTATCGGCACGACTGTCGGCCTTGCTCGACGAGGGCTTGACCACGATCCCCTTCTCGCGCCGCCGCACCGCACCCGACAGTCGCACGCCGCCGAGCCCGATCACCACCAGCACGACACCGGCCAGCACCGCCACCATCTGGCCGAAACCGGTCAGCGACGGCGTATGCAGCCCCAGCAGCCAGACCAACATCAGCACGCCGATCAGCCAGTGCACATGACCGACGACCTTCGCGACCGTCGAGGTCAGCGCCCCGTCGAACGACGCATGCACCGCGAGCCACGCGAGCCCGATCAGCGCGACGCCGAACGCCTGGCCGACCAGCATCGGCTCCGTTGGCACCAGTTGCAACGCGTCGTACAGCGAGGTCCACGGCGTCAGCACGAACAGCAGGCCGAACGCCAGCAGCAACAACGCATCGAGGATCAGTACAACGCGCAGCAGTGGCTTCATGGGCGTTTAGTCCACGTGGTAGTTGGGCGCTTCCTTGGTGATTTGCACATCGTGCACATGCGACTCGCGCAGGCCCGCACCGGTGATCTGCACGAACTCGGCCTTCTCGTTCATTTCGGCGATGGTGCGGCAGCCGCAGTAGCCCATGCTCGCGCGCACACCGCCGATCAGCTGGAACAGGATTGCGTTGACCGAACCCTTGTACGCGACGCGACCTTCGATGCCTTCCGGCACCAGCTTGTCGATGTTGGCCGAGTTGTCCTGGAAGTAGCGGTCCGCCGCGCCGTCCTTCATGGCGCCGACCGAGCCCATGCCACGGTACGACTTGTACTGGCGGCCCTGGTACAGGAATACCTCGCCCGGCGACTCCTCGGTACCGGCGAACATGCTGCCCATCATGACCGCGCTGGCGCCCGCCGCGAGCGCCTTGCTGACGTCGCCCGAGAAGCGCACCCCGCCGTCGGCGATGACCGGCACGCCGGTGCCGTTCAGCGCTTCGGACACGTTGGAGATAGCGGTGACCTGCGGCACGCCGACGCCTGCGACGATTCGCGTCGTGCAGATGGAGCCCGGGCCGATACCGACCTTGACGCCGTCCGCGCCGTATTCGACGAGCGCCCTGGCGGCCGCGGCGGTTGCGATGTTGCCGCCGATCACCTCGACGTGCGGGAAGTTCTGCTTGACCCACTTGACGCGCTCGAGCACGCCCATGCTGTGGCCATGCGCGGTATCGACGACGATCACGTCGACGCCGGCCTGCACGAGCAGCTCGACGCGCTCTTCGTTGTCCGCGCCGACGCCGACCGCCGCGCCCGCGCGCAGCTTGCCGTGCTCGTCCTTGCATGCATCCGGGTGCTCGGTCTGCTTGGTGATGTCCTTGACGGTCATCAGGCCGCGCAGTTCGAAGGCGTCGTTGATGACCAGCACGCGCTCGAGGCGGTGGCTGTGCATCAGCGCCTTCGCTTCGGCGAGCGGCGTGCCTTCCTTGACGGTGACGAGGCGCTCGCGCGGCGTCATGATGTTGCGCACCGGCTCGTCCAGACGCTCTTCGAAGCGCAGGTCGCGATTCGTCACGATGCCGACGAGCTGCGAGCCCTCGACGACCGGGAAGCCCGAAATGCCATGCTGGCGCGACAGTGCGATCACGTCGCGCACTTTCATATGCGGCGGAACGGTGATCGGATCGCGCACGACGCCCGACTCGAAACGCTTGACCTTCGCGACTTCACGCGCCTGCTCAGCCGGCGTGAGGTTCTTGTGGATGATGCCGACGCCGCCCATTTGCGCCATGGCGATTGCCAGACGTGCTTCGGTGACCGTGTCCATCGCGGCGGACACGAGCGGCATGTTGAGGGAGATGTTGCGGGTCAGCCGGGTCTTGAGGCTGGTGTCGCGCGGCAGAACATCGGAGAAGGCCGGGACGAGGAGCACGTCATCGAACGTGAGTGCTGTTTGGATCAGACGCATGGCAAATCCTATAGGCGCAAAAGCGAATTATACGCGATACCACCCCGGTTTTCACTGCGCGAACAGCAGCTTAGCGAATTTCAGACGATTTTTTGCCGCTCCCGCCTGCGTCGATTTCGCTCGCCTGTTCGCGTCGGGTTCGAACGGGTTTCGTTTGCGCGTTCGCAGGCGAAACCGGAGCAGAGCCGGCGGCATTTTCGCGGCACGTACCCTGTCGAGCGGCGGTCGAGCGGCCTGAATGCAGGATCGAACAAGACGTCCTGCTCGCAAAACCGCTATTCTGCCGGCCATTCCAGTTTATCCAGCAGAGGCAGTCGATGCAGCGCGGTGTCGTATATGGCGTCATAGCCGGAGCCTTGTGGGGCATGGTGTTTCTGGTGCCGCGGGTGCTGCCCGACTTCTCCCCGCTCCTGCTCGTCGCCGGCCGCTACTCGATGTACGGCGTCGTGTCGCTCGCCGCGGCGCTGCCGATCGCGCGTTCGCTCGCCAAACGGCTGAGCCGCGAGGATCTGATCGCGCTCGTCAAGCTCGCGCTGACCGGCAATATCGTTTATTACCTGCTGCTGACCGCCGCCGTGCACCTGATCGGAATCGCGCCGGCCTCGCTGATCGTCGGCGTGCTGCCGGTCACGGTCACGCTGGTCGGCCGGCGCGATCACGGCGCGGTGCCGCTCGCGCGCCTCGCATGGCCGCTCGCGACCGTGATGGCGGGCATCGTCTGCATCAATATCGACGTCTTTACGGTGGCCGGCGCGGCGCCGGTGAGCATCGCGACGCGCCTGCTCGGCGTGGCCTGCGCGGTGGGCGCGCTCATCTGCTGGACCTGGTTCGCGGTCGAGAACGCCCGTTACCTGCAGCGTCAGACGCATTTCAGCGGCAATGAGTGGTCGGTGCTGTGGGGCGTCGTGACTGGCGCGCTCGGCGGCGCGTTGTGGCTCGTGGTCGCGGTGCTGCCGTCGGGCGGCCCGCAGGGTGAGTTGGCCGACCCGCGCTGGCACACGTTCTGGCTGCTCAACCTCGCACTCGCGATCGGCGCGTCGTGGCTCGGCAACGGCCTGTGGAATGCCGCGGCAAAACGGCTGCCGCTAACGCTGTCCG
Source organism: Paraburkholderia tuberum STM678 (assembly GCF_902833905.1). Lineage (GTDB taxonomy): Bacteria > Pseudomonadota > Gammaproteobacteria > Burkholderiales > Burkholderiaceae > Paraburkholderia > Paraburkholderia tuberum. The sequence continues at coordinate 32,406 of NZ_CADFGP010000029.1, forward strand.
GCCAGATGATCGTGTTCGAGACGCTGTTCGCGCTGCTTTACGCGTTCATTTACGACGAGCGCCTGCCGCGCCCGCTCGAACTCGCGGCGATCCTGCTGCTGGTGGCGGGGGTCTGGTGGTCGGTGCGCCGGCATTCGGACGACGATTCGTCGGGTGCGGCGCGCATCGAGGGCATGAACGATAAGGCGCAGACGGCGGCGCCTTGAGGCGATGTGACGCGATGATGCAAGACGGGCGGCGCGCGAAAAAGTCCGCCGCCCCCCCACAACTAGCGCCGCCTAGCGCGAATCCTTGTTCAACCAACGCCGCCCCTCGATCGACCCCGCCTTGCGTGTCTTTTCGACGCGGCGTTGGCGCGACACCTTCGGATCCACCAGCAACGGCCGGTAAATCTCGACGCGATCATGGTCGGCCAGCACCGTATCGAGCGGTTTGAGCTTGCCGAACACGCCCACCTTCTGCGTGTTCAGATCGATCGACGGAAAGCGCTGCAGAATCCCGCTTGCGCCGATCGCCTGTTGCAGCGTCGCGCCCGCGGGCAACTCGACCGCAATCAGCGCCTGCTCGGCAGCGAGCGCATAGCAGACTTCTACCGTTAGCCGCGCGCTCATGACTGACCATAGCGCTGGTTGGCGCGCTTCACGAAAGATTCGACGAAGGTATTGGCGATGTGATTGAACACCGGCCCGATGATCTTCTCGAGCAGGATGCTGGTGAACTCGTAGTGCAGCGCGAATTCGATCTTGCACGCATCGGCGCGCAGCGGCGTGAAGCGCCAGAAACCGGTGAACTTGCGAAACGGACCGTCGGCGAATTCCATGTCGATGCGCGTGGGGCGCTCCATCGAGTTACGCGTGGCGAAATGCTGCTTGATGCCCTTGAAGTTGATATCGATCCTCGCCTCCATGCTGGTGTCGTCCCGGTGACGAATTTCGATGCCCCCGCACCATGGCAGGAACTTGGGGTAATCGTCGACGTCGGTGACGAGGTCGAACATCTGCTCCGCCGAGTGGCGAATCAAAACGGTTTTCTGGACATCTGCCATAAATTGAACAGCGCGTGGCAACGGTGGACAAGCGCCGCGGGCTTTCCTTGCCCCGCTTTGCTAAAATCGTGATTTTAAACGAGTTGGGCACTTTCCATTCATGAGCATCATAGACAACAGAAAAGCCTTCTACGACTACTCGGTCGAGGAACGCTATGAGGCAGGCCTCGTGCTCGAAGGATGGGAGGTCAAGGCGTTGCGCGCCGGGCGCGGCCAGATCAAGGAAGGCTACGTGGTGATCCGCAACGGCGAGCTGTTCCTGATCGGCACGCACATCAGCCCGCTGCCCGAAGCCTCGACGCACATCCATCCCGACCCGGTGCGCACGCGCAAGTTGCTGCTGCATAGCGAGGAGATCAGCAAGCTGATCGGCAAGGTCGAGCAGCGCGGCTACACGCTCGTGCCGCTGAATTTTCACTACAAGAACGGTCGCGTCAAATGCGAGATCGGTCTCGCGAAGGGCAAGAAGATGCACGACAAGCGCGAGACCGAGAAGAAGCGCGACTGGGAGCGCGAGAAGGCGCGCTTGATGCGCTCGCCGACCTGAACGCGATTCGTATCCGGCATTGCAAAAATGGCCCGCGCATCGATGTGCGGGCCATTTGCTTTTACGTCACGCACTCATTGCGCATGCATTGCCCGTTCGTCAGCGCAAGTCGCCGCGCGGCGGCTCCGCTGCCGCCTTGCTCTTGTTCACGATGGTCAGCGCCGACGCGATCATCGAACTCATGTTCGACATGTCGCCCGGCACGATCAGTGTCGTGCCCTGCCTCGCCAGGTTCGAGAACGCGTTCACGTACTGTTCGGCCACCTTCAGATTCACCGCGTCCATGCCGCCGTTCAGCTGGATCGCCGCCGCGATCTTCTGGATCGCCTGCGCGTTCGCCTCGGCCACCGCCAGAATCGCCGCGGCCTGCCCCTGCGCCTGATTGATCGCTGCCTGACGCTCGCCCTCGGACTTCTGGATCGCCGCCTCGCGGCCGCCCGACGCGATATTGATCTGCTCCTGCTTGCGCCCTTCCGATGCCGCGATCAGCGCGCGTTTCTCGCGCTCGGCGGTGATCTGCGCCTGCATCGCGTGAAGGATTTCCTTTGGCGGCGTCAGGTCCTTGATCTCGTAGCGCAGCACTTTTACGCCCCAGTTCGCGGCCGCCTCGTCCAGCGCGGACACGATGCTGTGATTGATGAAATCGCGCTCCTCGAAGGTCCGGTCCAGCTCCAGCTTGCCGATGACCGAGCGCAGCGTGGTCTGCGACAACTGCGTGATCGCGAACACGAAGTTGCTCGATCCGTACGATGCCTTCATCGGATCGGTGACCTGGAAATACAGCACACCGTCGACCTGCAGTTGCGTGTTGTCGCGCGTAATACAGACCTGGCTCGGCACTTCGAGAGGAATTTCCTTCAGCACGTGCTTGTACGCGACCCGGTCGACGAACGGGAACGCGAAGCTCAGACCCGGCGTCAGCGTCGCGTGATAACGGCCGAGGCGCTCGAGCACCCACGCATGCTGCTGCGGCACGATCTTGATGGTCTGCGACGCGAGCACGATCACGACGATCAGCAGCACTGCCCCGACGATGGTTGAATCCATATCGCTACCCTCCGATTCTGCTTCGAATAGTTGTGCGCAGGTTGGTCGGGCCTGCGTTTTCAGCTTGGGCGGCCGGCGCTCAGATCGTCAGGTCGCGCTCGCGCGCGCCTTCGGCTGCCGACTCGCGACGACGACGAGGCAACTGCCCCGCAACTCCTTGATCTCGTAGACCTGCGCGTCTTCGGGTTCGCCCGCGGCCAGCTCGATGTCCCATGCCGCGCCACGATAGGTCGCGCGTGCTTTGCGCCCCTGCCAGGCCGGCACGTTCAGCGTCTGCCCGATATCCAGATTGACATCCGGATTGCGCGACGCCTGCTCGCGCCTACGACGGCCGAAGCGCGAGCGTCTGAGCACCACGACCGCCGCGAGCGCAACCAGCGCCGCCACTACGAACTGCAGATCGGTCCCGGCGCCGGCAATGCGCGCAAGCGCGGCCGCGACGAAGCCGAACGCGATCATCAACAGATAGAAGGTGCCGCTCATCAGTTCCAGCACGACAAGCACACCCGCCCCGATCCACCAGAACAGTCCACCAGGCGCCACGTCGACCTCCAAAAAGCAAAACACCCCGGTTCTACCGGGGTGTTTATAGCACGAAGCGCACGTGCCTTTAACGCGTGCCGAATGCCGCCTGCGAAAGCGGCATTCGCTACCTCGCGAGTTACTGCTTCGCCTTTGCCAGCTGCTGCCACGTATCGATGATCGTGTCGGGGTTGAGCGAGATCGACTTGATGCCTTCGTCAGTCAGCCATTGCGCGAAGTCCGGATGATCCGACGGCCCCTGGCCGCAGATACCGACGTACTTGTCGAGACGCAGACAGGTTTCGATCGCGCGCTTGAGCAGGAACTTGACCGCTGGATCACGCTCGTCGAAATCGACCGCGAGCAGCTCCATGCCCGAGTCGCGGTCGAGGCCGAGCGTGAGCTGCGTCAGGTCGTTCGAGCCGATCGAGAATCCGTCGAAGTACTGCAGGAACTCTTCCGCGAGGATCGCGTTCGTCGGCACTTCGCACATCATGATCAGACGCAGGCCCTTCTCGCCGCGCTTCAGGCCGAACTTCGCGAGCAGCCCGACCACGCGCTCCGCCTGCTTCAGCGTACGCACGAACGGCACCATGATCTCGACGTTGTCGAGGCCCATCTCTTCACGCACCTTCTTCAGCGCGATGCATTCCATCTGGAACGCCTCGGCGAAGTCTTCCGCGATATAGCGCGACGCGCCGCGGAAACCCAGCATCGGGTTTTCCTCGTCCGGCTCGTAGCGCGAGCCGCCGATCAGCTTCTTGTACTCGTTCGACTTGAAGTCCGACAGACGCACGATGACGGGCTTCGGATAGAACGCCGCCGCGATCGTTGCGATACCTTCGGTCAGCTTGTCGACGTAGAACGCGCGCGGCGACGCGTGACCGCGCGCGACGCTTTCGACCGCCTTCTTCAGGTCCTGATCGACGTTCGGGTACTCGAGGATCGCCTTCGGGTGCACGCCGATGTTGTTGTTGATGATGAACTCGAGCCGCGCGAGACCCACACCTGCGTTCGGCAGTTGCGAGAAGTCGAATGCGAGCTGCGGATTGCCGACGTTCATCATGATCTTCACCGGAATCGGCGGCAGTTCGCCGCGCTGCACTTCGGTGACTTCGGTTTCGAGCAGGCCGTCGTAGATCTTGCCTTCGTCGCCTTCCGCACATGACACGGTGACGAGTGCGCCGTCCTTCAGCACGTCGGTCGCGTCGCCGCAGCCGACCACGGCCGGCACGCCCAGCTCACGCGCGATGATCGCCGCATGGCAGGTGCGGCCGCCACGGTTCGTGACGATCGCCGACGCACGCTTCATGACCGGCTCCCAGTTCGGGTCGGTCATGTCGGCGACGAGCACGTCGCCCGGCTGCACGCGGTCCATCTCCGACGGGTCGTGGATCACGCGCACCGGACCCGCGCCGATCTTCTGACCGATCGCGCGGCCCGTTGCCAGCACGTTCGACTGGCCCTTCAGCTTGAAGCGCTGCTCGGCCTTGCCGCCGCCCTGGCTCTTCACCGTTTCCGGACGCGCCTGCAGGATGAAAATCTTGCCGTCGCGGCCGTCCTTGCCCCACTCGATGTCCATCGGACGCTGGTAGTGCTTCTCGATGATCACCGCGTACTTCGCGAGCTCGATCACGTCTTCGTCGGTGATCGAGAAGCGGTTGCGCTGTTCGTGCGCGACGTCGACGGTCTTCACGCGGCCCGGCTCGCCCGGCTTCGTGAACTCCATCTTGATCAGCTTCGAGCCGATCGAGCGGCGGATGATCGGGTACTTGCCCTGCGCGAGCGTGGTCTTGAACACGTAAAACTCGTCCGGATTCACCGCGCCCTGCACGACGGTTTCGCCGAGGCCATAGCTCGACGTGATGAAGACGGCGTCCTTGAAGCCCGATTCGGTGTCCAGCGTGAACATCACGCCCGCGGCGCCGACGTCCGAACGCACCATGCGCTGCACGCCCGCCGACAACGCGACTTCAGCATGCGTGAAGCCCTTGTGGACGCGATAGGAGATGGCGCGGTCGTTATACAGCGACGCGAACACGTGCTTCATGCGATCGAGCACGTCGTCGATGCCGACCACGTTCAGGTAGCTTTCCTGCTGACCGGCGAACGATGCGTCCGGCAGGTCTTCCGCGGTCGCGGATGAACGCACGGCAAACGACAGCTCCTCGGGCGAGCTCTGTTGCAGCGTGTCGAACCCCGCGCGAATGTCAGCCTCGAGCTGCGGCTGCAGCGGCGCGTCGACGATCCATTGACGGATCTCCTTGCCCGCTTCGGCGAGCGCCTTCACGTCGTCGACGTCGAGCGTCTCGAGACGTTTGGCGATGCGCTCGGTCAGATCGTTGTGCTGCAGGAAGTCACGGAACGCGAGCGCGGTGGTCGCGAAGCCGGTCGGCACGCGCACGCCGGCTTCGGCGAGCTGGCTGATCATCTCGCCCAGCGACGCGTTCTTGCCGCCGACGATCTCCACGTCGGTCATCCGCAACTGCTCGAACGGAACTACATACGCCTTGTCCTTTGCGACGGTAACTGCGTTAGTCATACAAGCCCCTAAGTGTGAAAGAAATTCACGACTGTGCAAGTGGGCTTGAACACGGGCAGCCCATTGGAAGCCTCGACCCCGTGTCTTGCACAACCTGTTAGATAAGCAATCGCCTGGACGGCGGAGACGCGTTGCGTTGCGTGGCGCGCCGGCCGTGGAGCACGAGGCGGAGCACCGAAGAACGCGGTTGCGCGGACTTACCGCTCGATCTGTTGCGTTCAACGCATATTGACATTAGATAACGTGACGTTGAACGACCGTTCGCGGCAAGTTAGCGGCCAATCGCCTGCAATTGCTTATCCAACAGGTTGCCGCTATTCTACCGTGCCGACTCCTGAAATGTGGCAGTCGGTCGAGAATTGCGCCTCGAGTCGCGCGCCGACCGAGCCAGCGGGCTTTTGCGGGACCGCCCGCGCGGGACACGAGCGTGGCGCGCCCGCCGCCGGGCGGTTTGATTCGAGCGCGTTGTCGCGCTCGCGCTTTCCGGCTCATTTGCCTTTCACGTTCACAACTCCTCTGATGCCGCCCACCGTATTCATCGTCTCAGACGGTACCGGGATTACTGCCGAAACCTTCGCGCATTCGATCCTCTCCCAGTTCGACCAGAAATTCCGCCTGGTCCGCGTGCCATTCGTCGACTCGACCGAGAAGGCCTACGCAACGCTCGAAAAGATCAACGAAGCGGTCGTGCAGGACGGCCGTCGACCGATCGTGTTCACCACGCTGGTCGATAGCTCGTCGAATCAGATCGTGAAGGGTTCGAACGCGCTCGTGCTCGACATGTTCCAGACCTTCGTCGAGCCGCTCGAGCAGGAACTGGAACTGAAGTCGAGCCACGCGATGGGGCGCGGCCACCAGAACGCGGACACCGAGGAGTACAAGAACCGGATCGAGGCGATCAATTTCTCGCTCGCGCACGACGACGGTCAATCGAATCGCAATCTCGCAGACGCCGACGTGATCCTCGTCGGCGTGTCGCGCAGCGGCAAGACCCCGACGAGCCTTTACCTGGCGATGCAGTACGGCGTGAAAGCGGCGAACTATCCGCTGATTCCCGAAGATTTCGAACGCGGCAAGCTGCCGACGCCGCTACGCGAGCATCGACAGAAGATGTTCGGCTTGTCGATCGATCCGCAGCGGCTGTCGGAGATCCGTAACGAGCGGCGGCCGGGCAGCAAGTATGCGGCGCCGGAAAACTGCCGCTATGAGATCAACGAAGCCGAAACGATGATGCGGCGCGAGGGGATCAAGTGGCTGTCGTCGACGCACAAGTCGATCGAGGAAATCGCGACGACGATCCTGCAGGAGATCAAGCTGGATCGGCCGTCGTATTGAGGGATGGCCGAGCAGGCGTTGCGTTGCCGGGCCAGAGCCCTCGCAACGCCACTTAAGTCTACTTTTTGCGCCCGCGCTGCTGCCGGCACTGCTCGAACACGCAGACCGCCGCCGCGGCCGCCACGTTCAGCGACTCCATACCGCCGGGCTGCGGAATCGTCACCCGCAACGACACGGCATCGCGCCACGCCTGCGACACGCCTGCCCCTTCGTTGCCGAACACCCACGCGAGCGGCCTGCTCAGGTCGCTGTCATAGATCGCTTCGGCACCGTGCGAATCGGTGATGACGATCGGTACCGCGAGCCGTTCGATCAGCGCACGCGCTTCGACATCCTCATGAATCTGCAACAGGAAGTGCGCGCCCATCCCCGAGCGCAGCACCTTCGACGACCACGCGTATGCGGTACCCGGCGCGCAGAACACGTGCTCGATACCCGCAGCCGCTGCGCTGCGCAGAATCGAGCCGACGTTGCCCGCGTCCTGCACGCCGTCGAGCACGAGACAGTTTTGCTCGACGCGCTCGGGCAGCGGTGCGTCGAGCTTCTCGACGAGCAGCAGAATCCCGACCCCATGCACGACATTCGACAACTGTCCGAACAACGCATCCGGCAGCGTCACGAGCCGATGCTCGTCGATGCGTGACACGATCGCCTGCGCTTCGTCGTGACGCAACGCGCCGTCGGTGACGACGCATAGCTCCGGCTGACCTGCGACGTCGAGATACGTGCTTGCGAGATGGAAGCCCTCGAGCAGCGCGTGGCCGCTGCGGCGCTGTTGATGCGTCGAGCCGGCCAGTGCCTTCAGGCGCTTGTAGAGCGGATTGTCCCGCGAGGTGATGGCTTTCACAGGCAGCGAAGGCGGTGAGAAGGGAAAAGGAATCAGCGGCAATCAACGGCGCGCAAGCGCGGAGCGCGCTCGAGCCGCGCTGATGGGGTCGGTCACGCGAAGCCGGCTTCGCCGAACGCATCGTCGTCGAGCAGCAGCGCGTCGGCCACGATGACGGCGTCCGCCGACGGCAACGGCACGCCAGTGCCGAACCTCAAATGCGCTTCGCGCACCGGCGCGAACGAGCGCCGATGATGCTCGCACGGCCCATGCTCGCGCAGCGCCGCGAGATGCTGCGGCGTGCCATAACCGGCATGCGCGTCGAAGCCGTACATCGGATACGCCTGGTGCAGTTCGACCAGCATGCGGTCGCGCGTGACCTTCGCGAGAATCGACGCCGCCGAGATGCTCTTCACGAGCGCGTCGCCGCCAATCACCGCCTCGCTACGGATGCTGAGCGTCGGGCAACGGTTGCCGTCGATCTTCACGAGCGTCGGCACGACCGACAGGCCCTCGACCGCGCGCTTCATCGCGAGCATGGTGGCGTGCAGGATGTTCAGCGAATCGATTTCCTCGACTGTCGCCGACGCGACGCAGTACGCGAGCGCACGCTCGACGATCTTGTCGTACAGCGCTTCGCGCTTGAGTGCGCTCAGCACCTTCGAATCGTCGAGGCCACGGATCATCGGTTTGGCGGGATCGAAAATCACCGCCGCCGCGACGACCGGACCGGCCAGCGGTCCGCGCCCTGCTTCGTCAACGCCGCAGACGATGTCGTCGGCGCTCTCGAAGTTCAGGCCGGCTTGCGCCACTACCCGAACGGTGGCCGCGATCTTCCGGCGAGGCGCGCCCGCGGCGGTCATGGCCGCCCCGCCCGCTGCTCGACAACGCTCGCCACGACTTCGGCCGCGCGCTGCGCGGTGTTCTGCTTCAGCACGTGATGCATCTCCGTGAAGATTTCCTTCAGCGTGCGCCGGTTCGCCTCGTCGCGCAACTGCTTCAGCGTCGCCTCGGCGAGCGCCTGCGGCGTCGCGAAGTGCTGCAGGATCTCCGGCACCACGAAACGCCCGGCCAGGATGTTCGGCAGGCCGACGTACGGCAGATAGCCCTGGCGGCGCATGATCTGGCCGGTCAGCCAGGGCACCTTGTACGAAATCACCATCGGCTTTTTCAGCAGCGCGGCTTCGAGCGTGACGGTGCCGCTCTTCACGAGAATCGCGTCGGCGGCGGTCATCGCGAGTTGCGACTGGCCTTCGGTGATGGTCAGCACGAGGCCCGGATGCGCATCGACGAGCGGCTGCAGCAGCGCACGCAACGCGGGCGTCGCCGCCGGCATCACGAAGCGCACGCTGGGCTCCTGGTGCTGCATCATCTCCATCGCCGCGAAGAACGTCGGGCCGATCAGGTCGATCTCGGAGCGCCGGCTGCCCGGCAGCACCGCGATCACCGGCCCGCTTTCCGCGAGACCGAGTGCGCGGCGCGCACCGAGGGTGTCGGGTTCGAGCGGGATCTGATCGGCCAGCGGATGCCCGACGTACGACGCCGCGACACCCGCCTTTTCGAGCAGCGCGGTTTCGAACGGGAACACGCACAGCATGTGGTCGACGGCCTTGGCGATCTTCTTGATGCGCCCACCACGCCACGCCCAGATGGACGGGCAGACGAAGTGCACGGTCGGAATGCCGGCGTCGCGCAGTGCGTGCTCGAGCCCGAAATTGAAGTCGGGCGCGTCGACGCCGACGAACACGGACGGCGGTTCGGCGAGCAACTGACGCTTGAGCTCGTTGCGGATACCGAGGATTTCAGGAATGTGCCGCAATGCTTCGACATAGCCGCGCACCGTCAGCTTTTCCATCGGCCAGTGGGCGTCGAAGCCCGCGGCGATCATGCGCGGACCGCCGATGCCGTAGTACTGCGTGGCGGCCGGCAACCGGCTGCCGAGGCCGTCGAGCAGCGACGCGGCGAGCAGGTCGCCGGACGGCTCGCCGGCCACCATCGCGACGCGCAGCGGACTGGGTTGCAACGTCATCGGTTAGCGGATGATGCCGCGCTGCGACGCTTCGACGAACGCGAGCAGCGTCTGCACCGGGGTGTCGCCGTCACCGCCGGCCGAACCGAGTTCCTTCAGTCGCACCTTCGCTTCTTCGAGCGACAGGCCGTTCTTGTACAGCACGCGATACGCGGTGCGCAGCACCGAGATCGCGTCGGCCGAGAAGCCGCGGCGGCGCAGCCCTTCGACGTTGATGCCGTGCGGCTCGGCCTTGTTGCCCGCGGCGATCACGTACGGCGGCACGTCCTGCACGAGCGCCGAGGCGCCGCCGAGCATCGAATGCGCACCGATGCGCACGAACTGATGCACGCCCGACATGCCGCCGATGATCGCGTAGTCGCCGATCGTCACGTGACCGGCCATCTGCGCGTTGCTCGACAGGATCACGTTGTTGCCGACGTGGCAGTCGTGACCGATGTGCACGTAGGCCATGATCCAGTTGTCGTCGCCGAGCGTGGTGACGCCCGCGTCCTGCACCGTGCCGGTGTGGATCGTCGTGAACTCGCGGATCATGTTGCGGTTGCCGATCACGAGCCTGGTCGGCTCGTCCTGGTACTTCATGTCCTGCGGACGCCCGCCGACCGATGCGTAATGGCCGATGCGGTTGTCTTCGCCGAGCGTGGTATAGCCTTCGATCACGCTGTGCGAGCCGACCGTGCTGCGCGCACCGATCGTCACGTGTGCGCCGATCACCGCATAGGGCCCGACTTCGACGGATTCGTCCAGCTGCGCGCCCGCTTCGATGATCGCGGTGGGATGGATCCTGCTCATGCGTCCTCGCTTCTGATTCTGTTGCGTTGTGTGGATGGCCTTGCCGTCAGGGCCGCCGCGCGCGTGCCTTGCCGCGCCGCGACCTGCCCCGACGCGGGCTTTACGCGTCGTTGTCCGTGTGGCGCACCGCGCACATCAGATCGGCTTCCGCCGCGACGACGCCATCCACTTCGGCGCGCGCCTTGAACTTCCAGATGCCGCGCATGTGACGCTCGAACGTGCAGTTCAGGATCAGCTGATCGCCCGGTTCCACCACGCGCTTGAAGCGCGCGTTGTCGATGCCGACGAACAGGTACAGCGTGTTCGACGGATCGCTCGGCTCTTCCGAGAACGTCAGCAGCGCTGCGGTCTGCGCGAGGGCTTCGAGGATCAGCACGCCTGGCATCACCGGCCGCGTCGGGAAATGTCCCTGGAAATACGGCTCATTGATCGACACGTTCTTCAACGCTTTGATGCTCTTGTGCGGTTCGAGTTCGAGCACCCGGTCGACCAGCAGGATCGGATAACGATGCGGCAGCAGCGTGAGAATCTTATGAATGTCGAGATTGATTTTTTCGGTGCTCATGGTGTTTCTGCTCACGCATTGACTGCGCGATGATGACTGCGGATGCTGGGTGCAGGTGGGTTGAAAACGCGCACGACCGGCGCCTCTGATGACCGGTGGTCGTGCCACCCGGTCACGGCCACCGGCTTTGCTTCATGATGCTCGACCACTATTTTACGCGGTGCGGATGGGTCGCCGGGATAACTGTCAGATCTTGTTGCCTGCGGGTTGACCTGCGGCGCCGTCAGTGGCATTGCCGGCTTTGTCGACGGTGGCGTTCTCCAGCGCTTTGATGCGATCGCGAAGCTTGTCGATATTGCGCAGCAGCGCGGCGCTTTTGTTCCAGTCCGCGTGGTTCACGGCCGGGAACGCGCTCGTGTACATGCCGGGCTTCAGCAGCGACTTCGACACGCCCGACTTTGCGGTGACGATCACGTAATCGGCGAGCGTCACGTGTCCGGCAATGCCGACCGCGCCGCCGATCATGCAATGACGGCCGATGGTCGTGCTGCCCGCGATGCCCGCGCAGCCCGCGATCACCGTGTAGGCGCCGACCTTGCAGTTGTGGCCGATCTGCACGAGGTTGTCGATCTTCACGCACTCCTCGATGATCGTGTCGGCCATCGCGCCGCGGTCGATCGTGGTGTTCGCGCCGATTTCGACGTCGTTCGCGATCGACACGCCGCCGACCTGCGGAATCTTGACCCAACTGCCGGTGCGTGCGTCGCCCTCGCCGACGAAGTCGGGCGCGAAGCCGAAGCCGTCCGAGCCGATCACCGCGCCCGCGTGGACGATCACGCGCTCGCCGAGCTTGCAGCCGTGGTACACGGTCACGTTCGGATACAGATGTGAGTTCGCCCCGACGCGGGTGCCGCGGCCGATTACGACGTTGGCGTCGAGCCGCGCGTGCTCGCCGATCACTGCGCCCGCTTCCACGGTGACACGCGGACCGATCACCGCGCTCGCGGCGACCTGGGCGGAAGGATCGATGGTTGCGCTCGGATGCACGCCGGGGACTGCCCTCGGCGCGGCCAGGTCGATGAAGGTTTGCGCGATGCGCGCAAAGTAAGCGTAGGGATTCGGCGTGACGATGAAGTTTCGAGCTTCGCGCGAGGCGAGCTTCGCAAGGTCGCCGGCATTGATCAGCACTGCGCCGGCGCGGGTCGTTTCGACCTGCGACAGATACTTAGGATTGGCGAGGAACGCCAACTGGTCCGGGCCGGCCTGGTCGAGCGGCGCAAGACTGCTCACGCGCTGCGCCCCGTTACCGACTACTTCACCGCCGAACCGCTGGACGATGTCCTCGAGCGTAAATGCCATGCCTATCCTGTCTCCAACCTGTTCAATCATTGCGAGGGGCGCGCGCCGAGGCGTGCGGGGCGACCGTGCGCCGCCCTCAGTCGCCCTCATTGCCCTTAGTTGCCCGATGCCGCAAGTGCCTTCAGCACCTGGTCGGTGATATCGATGCGCGGGCTCACGTACACCGCTTCCTGGACGATCAGATCGTAGTGCTGCGTTTCGGCGATCTGCTTGATGACCTTGTTCGCGCGATCGAGCACCGCCGCGAGTTCCTCGTTGCGGCGCTGGTTCAGGTCTTCGCGGAACTCACGCTGCTTGCGTTGGAAGTCCGAGTCGAGCTGCGACAGGTCGCGCTGCTTTTGCGCGCGATCGGTCGCCGACATTGTCGCGCCATTCTTGTCGAGTGCATCGGACATCGACTTGAGCTTTTGCGCCATGTCGGCGAGATCCTTGTCCCGCTTCGCGAATTCGGCCTCGAGCTTCAGCTGCGCGGCTTTCGCCGCCGCCGATTCGCGCAGGATGCGGTCGGAATTCACCGCGGCGATCCTCGCCTCCTGCGCGTGCGCCATGCCGACCCCGAGGGTCATTGCCAGCGCCAATGCGCACGCTACACGTTTCGAAAACATACCGGTTAGCAAAGTCATCCTCTCGATACTGTAGTTTGGCCGGGTCCGCCGCCGCAGCCGGCCGCCGGCAACGCCGGCCGCCGGGAACACCCGCCGCCCGATCAGAACGCCGTCCCGATCTGGAACTGGAACTTCTGGTACTGGTCGCCAGTGTGCTTCGTGAGCGGGAAGCCGAGGCTCAACTTGAGCGGGCCGATCGGCGAGATCCACGCGAGACCCACACCGTAGCCGTAACGCAGGCCATTTGCGCCGATGCTGTTACCTTCCGTTCCCCACACGTTACCGGCGTCGAGGAACGTGAACACACGCAGCGTGCGATCGTAGCCCGTGCCCGGCAGCGGGAACGTGAGCTCGATATTGCCGACGAGCAGCTTCGAGCCGCCGATCGGGTCGTTGGTCTTCGCGTCTCGCGGACCGAGCGAGCTCGGCTCGTAGCCGCGCACCGAACCGATACCGCCGGCGAAGTAGTTCTTGAAGATCGGATAAGGCTTGCCACCAAGGCCGTTACCGTAGCCGCCCTGGAAGTTGAAGCCCAGCACGAAGCCACGCGCGAACGAGTAATAGTACTGCGCGTTGATGTCGGCCTTGTAGTACTGCGTGCCCCCGATCGGCGTGCCGTACTCGGCGTTCGCCTGCGTGAAGTAGCCGCGGCTCGGCACCAGCGCGCTGTCACGCGCGTCGCGCGACCAACCGACCGTCAGCGGTACGTTGTTCGACACGCGGCCGAACTGGTTCACGTAGTCGATATAGCTTTGCGGCGTATTCGAGTCGATGTCGAGCTGGTTCTGCTCGAAGCCGACGCCGAAAAACACCGTGTCGACTTCGGAGAACGGAATGCCGAACTTCAGGTCACCGCCAATCGTGACGATCTTGAAGCTCGAATCGGTCGAATAGTACAGCGGCTGGTACGTGCGGTAGTAGACGTCGGTGATCCGCTTGATGCCGTCCACCGTGAAGTACGGGTCGACCTGCGTGACCGTCAGCGTACGGTACGTCTTCGCGGTATTGATGTTCACCGAGAGGCTCGTGCCGGAGCCGAACACGTTGTCCTGCGAGATACCCGCCGACAGCACCACCTTGTCCGTCGATGAGAAGCCCGCGCCAAGCGTGATCGCGCCGGTCGGTTTTTCGGCGACCTTCACGTCGATGTCGACCTGGTCGGGCGTGCCTTCGACCGGCACCGTGGTCACGTCGACGTCGGTGAAGTAGCCGAGACGGTTGATACGGTCCTTCGACAGCGCGAGGCGGTTCGAATCGAACCACGAGCTTTCGAGCTGGCGCATTTCGCGGCGCACCACTTCGTCGCGCGTGCGCGTGTTGCCGACCACGTTGATGCGGCGCACGTACACGCGACGGCTCGGGTCGACCTGAAGCGTCAGGTCGACGGTGTGGTTGTTCTGGTCGATCTGCGGCTGTGCATTGACGGTCGCGAACGCGTAGCCGTACTCGCCGAGCTTGTCGACGATCGCCTTCGTGGTGGCCTGCAGCTTTTCGGCCGAGAAGCGGTCGCCCGGCTTGATCTTGATCAGCTTCTTCAGTTCCGCTTCGCGGTCGAGCAGATTGCCGGCGAGGCGGATGTTCGAAATCGTGTACGGCTGACCTTCATGCAGCGTGACCGTCAGGTACATGTCCTTCTTGTCCGGCGAAATCGACACCTGGGTCGATTCGATGCTGAACTCGAGATAGCCGCGGTTCAGGTAGTACGAGCGGACGTTCTCGAGGTCGCCGGTGAGCTTGTCTTTCGAGTACAGGTCGTTCTTCGTGTACCACGAGAACCAGTTCGGCGTGGACAGCTGCATTTCGTCACGCAACGTGCCGGTGCTGAATGTCTTGTTGCCGATGAAGTTGATCTGACGGATCTTCGCGCTCGGACCTTCGGCCACCGAGAACAGGATGCCGACGCGGTTGCGGTCGATCGGCGTGATCGTCGTGGTGACTTCAGCCGCGTAAAAACCGCGCGTCAGATACTGGCGCTTCAGCTCCTGCTCGGCCTTGTCGACGAGGGCCTTGTCGTAGTAGCGGCCTTGCGACAGCCCGACCGCGCGCAGCGCCTTGATCAGATTGTCCTTGTCGAACTCGTGGATACCGGCGAAGTCGATCGTGCCGATGGCCGGGCGCTCTTGCACCTGCACGATCACCACGTTGCCTTCGGTCGCGATCTTGACGTCGTTGAAGAAGCCCGTCGCGTACAGCGCGCGAATCGCTTCGGACGCCTTGTCGTCGGTAAAGGTATCGCCTTGCTTGATGGGCAGGTACGCGAACACCGTGCCCGGTTCGACGCGTTGCAATCCCTCAATGCGAATGTCTTGCACCACGAAGGGCGTCGTTGCGTGAGCAACCAGCCCATGCGCGGCGAACGCCGCGGCTACAACCGTCTTTGGACCAAAGCGATGAGGTTTGAACAACGTGCTTCCCCAGTATGTATAGCTGCATCAGGCCTGGCGGCCGCCCTCGTGAACGCCGCCGGACACTTTAAAAATGGATTAAACGAGCCAGATCGTTGAACAGCGCAATCGCCGACAACGCGACGATGCAGGCAAGCCCCGCCCTCTGAAAAACGAGTTGCCAGCGATCGGAGACAACTTTACCGGTCACAGCTTCAACCAAATAATATAACAGATGACCCCCATCCAATACCGGAATTGGTAGCAGGTTCAGCACGCCGAGGCTAATGCTGACAAGGGCCAGGAACGACAGAAACGCGGCAGGACCCAGACGTGCGCTCTTTCCCGCGTAGTCGGCGATCGTCACCGGACCGGACAGATTCTTCAGCGACGCCTCGCCGACGATCATCCGGCCGAACATCCTGACCGAGTACACCGCGAGATCCCAGGTACGGCGCGCGCCGAGGTGGAGGCTCTCGAGCGGCCCGTAGCGCACGTCGATCGACGGCACCTGGGTCGCCAGCTCCGCGCCGATGCGGCCGATCTGCTGCCCGCTCGCCGCATCGCGCTGCAGCTGCGGCACGATGGTGATTTCTTCGAGCGCGCCCGCCGCATGACCGCCACGGCCCCCGCGCTCCACCCGCAGCGTGACCGGCACGCCGGCGTGCGATTTTACAAAAGCGATGAAGGCCGAGGCATTATCGGTCGGCGTGCCGTTGATCGCGCGCAGCCGGTCGCCGGCGACGAGCCCCGCCTTTTGCGCGGCGCTGCCCGCCTGCACGCCCGCCACCGTCAGCTTGCCGCCGCCGGGCTCGAAGCCGAGGCGCGACATCAGATCGTCATCGACGTCTTTCTCGCCGAGGCCGCGCAGGTCCATCGGAAAATCGGACGTGCCGTGCGCGTCTTTTGCACTGAGCACGATGCGCTGCTGATCGAACGCGGCGCCGAGCAGCTTCCAGCGCAGATCCGACCACGACCGCACCGGCTCGGTCTCATCGCTATGGCCGGTGCGCACACCGACGATGGTCTCGCCGCCCTCGAAGCCCGCCAGCGCGGCCGGCGTGTTCGGCGCGGGTGTCGCGATCACGGCGGCCGGTTCGGTCACGCCAGTTGCGAACACGAGCGCGAACAGCACGATCGCGAGCAGGAAATTCGCGACCGGACCGGCCGCGACGATCGCGAAGCGCCGCCACACCGACTGGCGGTTGAACGCATGCGGCAGATCCGCTTCGGGAATCGAACCGGGGCCGGTCTCGCGCTCGTCGAGCATCTTCACGTAGCCGCCGAGCGGCAGCGCGGCAATCGTCCACTCGGTGCCCGTCTTCGGACTGACCCACTGAACGAGCGGCTTGCCGAAGCCGATCGAGAAGCGCAGCACCTTCACGCCGCACAGACGCGCGACGCTGTAGTGCCCGTACTCGTGGACTACCACGAGTACGCCAATCGCAACCGCGAAAGCGAGCAGTTCGATCAGCAGATTCATAAACGCCTCACTGGACGGCGCGTTCCGTGCGACGGGCGCCGTCAGGCAGACGCGCGATGAATTCGGTAGCAGCTCGGCGCGCGGCGGCGTCCGCTTCGATGACGTCGTCGAGCGCGTGCGCGCTGCGATTCGGCAACGCGTTCAGCACCGAGTCGACCGCCTCGGCAATCGCCATGAAGCCGATGCGGCGCGCGAGAAATGCCTCCACCGCGATCTCGTTCGCGGCGTTCAACGCCGCGCTCGCGACGCCGCCTTCCGCAAGCGCCTTCATGGCGAGCGCGAGGCACGGGAAGCGCGCGTAGTCGGGTTTTTCGAACGACAGCGACGCGATCTCCGCGAGATCGAGCTGCGCGACCCCGGAATCGACGCGATCCGGAAACGCGAGCGCGTGCGCGATCGGCGTGCGCATGTCGGGGTTGCCGAGCTGCGCGAGCACCGAACCGTCCGCGTACGACACCAGCGAATGAATCACGCTCTGCGGATGGATCAGCACGTCGATGCGCTCGCCGGGCAGGTTGAACAGCCAGTGCGCCTCGATCACTTCGAGGCCCTTGTTCATCATCGTGGCCGAGTCGACCGAGATCTTGCGGCCCATCACCCAGTTCGGATGCTTGCAGGCTTCGTCAGGCGTCACGTCGACGAGCGTGGCCGGTTCGCGCGTGCGGAACGGGCCGCCCGATGCGGTCAGGATGATCTTTGAAACGCCGCCATGCAGCGACGCTTCACGCGGCAGGCATTGGAAAATCGCGTTGTGTTCGCTGTCGACCGGCAGCAGCACCGCGCCGTGGTCGCGCACCGCGTCCATGAAGATCGCGCCGGACATCACCAGCGCTTCCTTGTTCGCGAGCAGGATACGCTTGCCGGCGCGCGCCGCGGCAAGGCTCGGCGCGAGACCGGCCGCGCCGACGATCGCCGCGACCACCGTGTCGCAGCCCTCGCTCTTCGCGACGTCGACGAGCGCCTGCGGCCCGTACGTGACCTCGGTCTTGCTACCCGCTTCGCGCAGCTTCGCGGCGACCTTCGCGGCCGTGTCGGCGTCGCCGACCACCGCCACTTCGGGCGCGAAGCGCAGGCATTGCCCGACGAGCTTGTCGCCGTTGCGATGCGCGCTCAGCGCGTAAATCGAAAACCGCTCGGGATGACGCGCGACCACGTCGAGCGTACTGTCTCCAATCGAGCCCGTGGAACCGAGCAATGTCAGACGTTTTTGCATATCTCTTTCTCTAGCCGAGCAGCAGCATGGCGAGCGGCAGCACCGGCAACAACGCGTCGATGCGATCGAGCACGCCGCCGTGCCCCGGCAACAGGCCGCTCGAGTCTTTGACGCCGGCCTGACGTTTCATCATCGATTCGAACAGATCACCGACCACGCTAAAAACCACCAGCAGGGTCAGCGCGAGCACCGTGCGCAGCGCACCCAGTTGCGCCAGCAGCGCAGAATACAGGGTCGGCTCGAACGCGTGCAAAAAGATCGCCGCGGCGGCGACGATCATGACCAGCAGCCAGCCGCCGATCGCCCCCTCCCAGGTTTTACCCGGACTGATCGCTGGCGCCAGCTTGTGCTTGCCAAATGCCTTCCCGGAGAAGTATGCGCCGATATCGGCGAGCCATACCAATAGCAGCAGCGACAGCACGAACGGCACACCCTGCATGCGCGCGGCGACGAGAGCATGCCAGCACGCGATGAAACCGACGATTCCGGCAAGAAACAGAAACGCGCGCCACGCGCCCTGCGCGAGCACGGGCTTACGCAGCAGCGCGAATGGACCGGCGATCACCCAGAAAATCGCCGCCGCCTGGAAGAACGGCCGGGCAGGCTCGGTGCCGATGCCCACCCGCGTACTGGTGACGAGTCCGAGCGCCGCGACGAGCGCGTACAGCACCGGACCCGCGCCACCGAGCTTCAGCAGGCGCGCCCACTCCCACGCGGCGAACACGACGACGAAAGCGATCAGCGCGCCGAATGCGCCGATAGGCGCGAACAGCGTGACAGGCAGGAACACTGCCAGCAACACGATCGCCGTGATGACACGGGTCTTTAGCATGGAAGCGAATCGACGTTCTGCGATTGCGGCTCGAGCTGAGCACTGGTGCGGCCGAAGCGGCGTTCCCGCTCAGTGTACGAAGCGATGGCGTGACCGAGCGCGTCGGCGTCGAAATCCGGCCAGAACGTGTCGGTGAAATAGAACTCGGTGTAGGCAAGCTGCCACAGCAGGAAGTTGCTGACGCGGCGCTCGCCGCCGGTGCGGATGAACAGGTCCGGCTCGGGTGCGTAGGCCATCGACAGGTGCTCGGCGAACGCGTCCTCGTTGACCTCGACCGGCTTGCCCGCCGCCGCTTGCTCGACGAGCTTGCGGGCGGCCTGCATGATGTCCCAGCGCCCGCCGTAGTTCGCGGCGATGGTCAGCGTGAGACGGGTGTTGCGCGCGGTCTTGGTTTCCGCGCGCTTGATCAGATCGCGGATCTTGTCGTCGAAACGCTCGAGATCGCCGACCACGCGCAAACGGATACCGTTCGCATGCAGCTTGCCGATCTCGCGCTCGAGCGCGGTGACGAACAGGCGCATCAGGAACGATACCTCCTCGTTCGGACGGCGCCAGTTCTCCGAGCTGAACGCGAATAGCGTCAGATATTCGACACCCCGCCGCGCGCACGCCTCGACGGCCGCCCGCACCGCGTCGACGCCGCGCGTATGGCCCGCCACGCGGGGCAGACGCCGCTGCGTGGCCCAACGGCCGTTGCCATCCATGATGATCGCGATATGTCGCGGCACCGCGGCGACTTCAGGCACGCGCACGGTTGAGCTGGTATAGGTCATGGCCGTCGGGACAGTAATGCCAGTAAAGAAGTGGAAATCAGAAGGTGCTGAGCCGAACGGCGTCAGACCGTCATGATCTCGGCTTCTTTCGTTGTGACGAGCTTGTCGATTTCGGCGACGAACTTGTCCGTCAGCTTCTGGACGTCGTCACCGGCACGACGCTCGTCGTCTTCCGAGATTTCCTTGTCCTTGACGAGCTTCTTCAGTTGCTCGTTGGCGTCGCGGCGCAGGTTGCGCACGGCCACCTTGGCCGTTTCGGCTTCGCTGCGAACGACCTTGGTCAGCTCGCGGCGACGCTCTTCGGTCAACGCGGGCATCGGTACGCGGATCACATCGCCATGGGTAGCTGGGTTCAGACCGAGATCCGACTCGCGGATCGCCTTTTCGACGACCTGGACCATCTTCTTTTCCCACGGCTGCACCCCGATCGTGCGCGCGTCGATCAGCGTCAGGTTCGCGACCTGCGAAATCGGCACCGGCGAGCCATAGTAGTCGCACTGGATATGATCGAGCAGGCCCGTGTGCGCACGGCCCGTGCGGATCTTCGACAGGTCGTTCCTGAACGCGTCGATGGAGCGCTGCATCTTCTGTTCAGCGCCCTTCCTGATATCAGCCACAGACATTTTTAAACCTCCGAACCTTCAAAACGGTGCGAGCCGCCCGGCACGCGCGATGCGGCGGCCCGGGCTCGCGTCAAAGCCCACGTAATGTAAACGAAGTTTACACGTGGACGAGGGTGCCCTCGTCCTCACCTAGCACGATGCGCTTGAGCGCACCGGGTTTGACGATCGAAAACACGCGGATCGGCAGCTTCTGGTCGCGGCACAGAGCGAAAGCCGTCGCGTCCATCACCTGCAGATTGCGGCCGATTGCCTCATCGAAGCTGATCGTGCTGTAGCGGGTCGCGCTCGAATCCTTCTTCGGATCGGCCGAATAGACGCCGTCCACCTTGGTCGCCTTCAGCACCACTTCCGCGCCGATTTCCGCGCCGCGCAATGCAGCGGCCGTGTCGGTCGTGAAGAACGGGTTGCCGGTGCCGGCCGCGAAGATCACGACCTTGCCTTCCTCGAGCTGGCGGATCGCGCGGGGCCGGATGTACGGCTCGACGACCTGGTCCATGCGCAGCGCCGATTGCACGCGCGCCTCGATGCCGGCGTGACGCATCGCGTCCTGCAGCGCCAGCGCGTTCATCATCGTGGCGAGCATACCCATGTAGTCGGCCGTTGCGCGGTCCATACCCGCCGCACCGCCCGCGACGCCGCGAAAAATATTGCCGCCGCCGATCACCACGGCCAGTTGCGTTCCGAGACGGACCACTTCGGCCACGTCCGCCACCATTCGTTCGATGGTTCCGCGATTGATGCCGAAGGCATCGTCGCCCATCAGAGCTTCACCGGAGAGTTTGAGCAGGACGCGTTTATAGGCAGTGGGCATAGGGGTATCCAGATCGCGCAGAACAGGGCAACAACAAGGGACTAATGTAGGGGTGAAATGCTGATTCGGGCAAGCACCGCCAAATTGGCGAACCCTCAGGTTCGCCAGCGGCGGCCGCGCGGCGAGGGTCAACTCGTGCGCGGTCTTGCGGCGCTGCCGACCGCGGCGAGGTCTTGCCTCGCCCCGGGTCCAAACGGTACGGCGGTGAAGCTTGGGTAGCGCTTATTGTTGCTTTGCAGCAGCGACCTGGGCGGCCACTTCCGCTGCGAAGTCGTCCTGCTTCTTCTCGATGCCTTCGCCGACCACGAACAGCGCGAACTTCTGCACGCTCGAGTTGCCCGCCTTCAGCATCTGCTCGATCGTCTGCTTGTCGTTCTTCACGAACGTCTGGTTCAGCAGCGACACTTCCTTCAGGTACTTCTGCACGGTGCCGTCGACCATCTTCGCGACGATTTCAGCCGGCTTGCCCGATTCGGCGGCCTTCTGTTCAGCGATGCTGCGTTCCTTGGCGATCAGGTCCGCCGGCACGTCGTCCGACGACAGTGAGACCGGCTTCATCGCGGCGATGTGCATCGCCACGTCCTTGCCGACCTGTTCGTCCGCGCCGGTGTACTCGACCAGCACGCCGATGCGCGTGCCGTGCAGGTACGCCGCCAGCTTGTTCGCGGTGTCGAAGCGCACGAAACGGCGGATCGACAGGTTTTCGCCGATCTTGCCGACCAGCGCGAGGCGCACTGCGTCGACGGTTTGGCCGTCGAGCGGCAGGGCTGACAGCGCCGCGACGTCAGCCGGGTTTTGCGTCGCGACGAGTTCGGCGATCTTCTTCGAGAACGCGAGGAAGTCGTCGTTCTTCGAGACGAAGTCGGTTTCGCAGTTCAGCTCGACGAGCGAACCTGCGTTGCCGTTGATGAACGATGCGACGACGCCTTCGGCCGTCACGCGCGATGCCGCCTTGCTCGCCTTGTTGCCGAGCTTCACGCGCAGCAGTTCTTCAGCGCGCGCCAGATCGCCGTCGGCTTCCGTCAGCGCCTTCTTGCATTCCATCATCGGCGCGTCGGTCTTCGCGCGCAGTTCTGCAACCATGCTTGCGGTAATTGCCGCCATCATTTGCTCCTTGAGTTCTGTCTGTCACACGCCGCCCGCATTTCGATGCCGGCGGCAGGAATTCGTTTCAGCGTTTTCGCGCATTTTTTGCGAGCGACGCGCCTCGCGTCGCCTCGAGCACTCTGCCAGATGCCCGTTACAACAACTGTCATAGACGTCGCGACTTAAAAAAAGGGGGCCTGTAGAAAGCCCCCCTTTTATGCCGGACACTAGGCAGCCTTACGCTTCCGGGTTGACCTCGACGAACTCGTCGCCGTCGCCGCCACGCGCAGCCTGGACCACTTCGTTGACCGCGTTGGCACGGCCTTCGAGGATCGCATCGGCCACGCCAGCCGCGTACAGGGCGACGGCCTTGCTGGCGTCGTCGTTACCCGGGATCACGTAGTCCACACCTTCCGGCGAGTGGTTCGTATCGACCACGGCGATGACCGGAATGCCGAGCTTGTTTGCTTCGGTCACGGCAATCTTGTGGTAGCCGACGTCAACCACGAAGATCGCGTCCGGAATGCCGCCCATGTCCTTCACGCCGCCGATCGACTTCTGCAGCTTGGCCATTTCACGTTCGAACAGAAGCGCTTCCTTCTTGCTCATGCGCTCGGTTTCACCGGCTTCCAGCGCCGCTTCCATGTCCTTCAGGCGCTTGATCGAAACCTTCAGCGTCTTGAAGTTGGTCAGCATGCCGCCGAGCCAGCGCGCGTTCACGAACGGCATACCAGCGCGCTGCGCTTCCTGGGCGATCGTGTCACGCGATTGACGCTTCGTACCGACGAACAGGATCGTGCCGCGGTTCGATGCCAGCTGACGCGCGTACTTCAGCGCGTCGTTGTACATCGGCAGCGTCTTTTCGAGGTTGATGATGTGAATCTTGTTGCGATGACCGAAAATGAAGGGGGCCATCTTCGGGTTCCAGAAGCGGGTCTGGTGACCGAAGTGGACACCTGCTTCCAGCATTTGACGCATCGTAACTGCCATGAAATTCTCCACGAGGGTTGGGTCTTAAACCGGCTGCCGTATCGGCCGCGCCCGCCTCTACCTTGGCTGGAACGCGACGACACCCTGGGTGCGCCGGCTTGCGAATTGGTTGCCTGACACGACTTTCTCTCACTCACGACACCCAACAACCGGAGTGCCGCGAGAAGTCGCTCCGCCCAGCTGCCATGCGCGAATTTGCGGACTCGCGAATAAAAGCGGACTAGGACCGACTTAGCCAAAGAGTATAGCACGCGACGACCGACTGACTCAACCGACCCCACCACCGGCCGATGGCCCTACGGATGGCCCTACGCACGGGACCGCGCCGCCGGGCCCGAAGCCCGGCCTGGCGTCCTTTGGGCCGCCAATTTGCCGATTCTGGCGCTTTTCGCCCATTGCCGCCCGATCCAGCGCAACGACCCGGCCCCCACTGCTGTAAAATGGCTCGATTCCGCCACGCGCGGGGGGCGTTAAGGATCGACCGGCATTCCGTGCCCGGCAGACGCCCCTCCGCCCGGCCACCGCAACACCCAGCAAGCCTTATCCAGCAAGGCTTCCGAGGAAACCATGGCTATCACCATCAAAAACGAAGACGATATCGCGAAGATGCGCGTCGCCTGCCGGCTCGCGAGCGAAGTGCTCGACTACATCACGCCGTTCGTCAAGGCCGGCGTCAGCACTGGGGAGCTCGACCGTCTGTGTCACGAATACATGCTGAAGGACCAGGGGACCGTCCCCGCGCCGCTGAATTACCAGCCGCCCGGCTACCCGCCCTACCCGAAAGCCACCTGCATTTCCGTCAACGACGTGATCTGCCACGGCATACCGGGCGACAAGGCGCTCAAAACCGGCGACGCGCTGAACATCGACATCACCGTGATCAAGGACGGCTATTTCGGCGACACGAGCCGCATGTTCATCGTCGGCGAAGGGTCGATCATGGCAAAGCGCCTCGTGCAAGCTACTTTCGAATGCATGTGGCTCGGCATCGACCAGGTGCGACCCGGCGCGCATCTCGGCGACATCGGCTATGCGATCCAGAAGCACGCCGAAGGCCTCGGCTACAGCGTGGTGCGCGAATATTGCGGACACGGCATCGGCACCGTATTCCACGAAGATCCGCAGATCCTGCACTACGGTCGCCCCGGCACCGGGTTCGAACTGCAGGCCGGCATGATCTTCACGATCGAGCCGATGATCAACGCGGGCCGCCGTGACATCCGCACGATGCCCGACCAGTGGACCGTCAAGACCAAGGATCGCAGCCTGTCCGCGCAGTGGGAACACACGGTGCTCGTCACCGAGACCGGCCACGACGTGCTGACCGTGTCGGCCGGCACGCCGGCGCGTCCGCCCGTGGTCGCGGCCACGGCCTGACCGATTCCGACCACACCGCCTTCCTGCCAATGAGTAGCGTTCCAGCCGTCGCCCCCTCCCATGCCTCGTCGCTCAAGGCGGATTACAAAGTGGCCAAAGCCCAGTTGCTGGAACGCTTCCGAACGGCCGCCAACGTCGACGCGTTGATGGCCGCCCTCGCGCGCGCCACGGACCATTCGCTGCGCGCCGCCTGGGACACCTGCGAGCTGCCCGACGACCTCGCGCTGGTCGCGGTTGGCGGCTATGGGCGCGGCGAACTCGCGCCGCACTCCGACATCGACATCCTGGTGCTGTTGCCCGACGCGCGGCTCGAGCATCTGGACGCGCGCATCGAGCGCTTCATCAGTCTCGCGTGGGATCTCGGGCTGGAACTCGGCAGCAGCGTGCGCAGCGTGTCGCAATGCATCGAGGAAGCGGCCAACGACGTCACGGTGCGTACCTCGCTGCTGGAAGCGCGCCGCATCGCCGGCAGCGCCGCACTGTTCGACGATTTCGCCCGGCGCTACCGTGCGGCGCTCGACCCGAAGGCGTTCTTCCAGGCGAAGGTGCTCGAAATGCGCCAGCGTCACGCGAAGTTTCAGGACACGCCCTACGCGCTCGAGCCGAACATCAAGGAAAGCCCGGGCGGGCTGCGCGACCTGCAGCTGATCCTGTGGATCACACAGGCGGCCGGCTTCGGCAGCAGTTGGCGCGAACTCGAAGCACGCGGACTCATCACCGAGCGCGAGGCGCGCGAGCTGCGCCACAACGAAGGCTTCCTGAAGTCGCTGCGTGCGCGGCTGCACGTGATCGCCGGGCGCCGCCAGGACATCCTGGTGTTCGACCTGCAGACGCCGGTCGCGGAAAGCTTCGGCCTCAAGCCGACCGCGACCAAGCGCGCGAGCGAGCAGCTGATGCGCCGCTACTACTGGGCCGCGAAAGCGGTCACGCAACTCGCGACGATCCTGATCCAGAACATCGAGGCGCAGCTGTTTCCGAGCACGAGCGGCATCACGCGCGTGCTGTCGGATCGCTTCGTCGAAAAGCAGGGCATGCTCGAAATCGCCTCCGACGACGTGTTCCAGCGCGAGCCGAATGCGATCCTCGAGGCGTTCCTGCTATACCAGCGCACCCCCGGCGTGAAGGGACTGTCGGCGCGCACGCTGCGCGCGATCTACAACGCCCGCGACGTGATGGACCAGCACTGGCGGCGCGATCCGGAAAATCGCCGGCTCTTCATGGAAATCCTGAAGCAGCCGGCCGGTATCACGCATGCGTTCCGGTTGATGAACCAGACGAGCGTGCTCGGGCGTTATCTGCTGAATTTCCGGCGCATCGTCGGGCAGATGCAGCACGACCTGTACCACGTGTTCACGGTCGATCAGCACATCCTGATGGTGCTGCGCAATCTGCGCCGCTTCGCGGTCGCCGAGCATGCGCACGAATACCCGTTCTGCAGCCAGTTGATCGTCAACTTCGACCGGCCGTGGGTGCTGTACGTGGCCGCGCTGTTTCATGACATCGCGAAGGGCCGCGGCGGCGATCATTCCACGCTGGGCATGGCCGACGCACGGCGCTTCTGCCGCCAGCACGGCATCGAAGGCGAGGATGGCGAGCTGGTCGTGTGGCTCGTGCAGCAGCATCTGACGATGAGCCAGGTCGCGCAGAAGCAGGACACGAGCGACCCTGAAGTGATCAAGCGCTTCGCCGAGCTGGTCGGCACCGAGCGCCGCCTGACCGCGCTCTATCTGCTGACCGTCGCCGACATCCGCGGCACCAGCCCG
Organism: Paraburkholderia tuberum STM678; assembly: GCF_902833905.1. Classification (GTDB taxonomy): domain Bacteria; phylum Pseudomonadota; class Gammaproteobacteria; order Burkholderiales; family Burkholderiaceae; genus Paraburkholderia; species Paraburkholderia tuberum. The sequence goes on from NZ_CADFGP010000029.1 coordinate 58,895, forward strand.
AAGGTCTGGAACACGTGGAAAGGCAAGCTGCTCGAAGACCTCTACCGCACCACGCTCGCCGTGCTTGGCGGTGCCCAGCCGGACGAGCATTCCGAGCTGAAGTCGCGCCAGGAAGAGGCGCTCGCGCTGCTGCGTCTCGAAACCGTGCCGGAAGGCGCGCAACGGGCGCTGTGGGACAAGCTGGACGTCGGCTATTTCCTGCGTCACGACGCGGCGGACATCGCGTGGCAGACGCGCGTGCTGTACCGCCACGTAGAAACGCCGACGCCGCTCGTACGCGCGCGGCCGTCGCCGATCGGCGAGGCGCTGCAGGTGCTCGTCTACGTGAAGGACCAGCCCGATCTGTTCGCGGGCATCTGCGCGTATTTCGACCGCAACGGCCTGTCGGTGCTCGATGCGCGCGTCAGCACGACGCGCCACGGCTACGCGCTCGACAACTTCCTCGTCGCGCACACCGAAGAGGACGTGCACTATCGCGACATCGCCAATCTGGTCGAGCAGGAGCTGACCGCGCGCCTCGGGGGCCACGGCACCTTGCTGCCGGGACCGTCGAAGGGCCGGCTGTCACGGCTGTCGCGCACCTTCCCCATTACGCCGCGCGTCGACCTGCGGGCCGATGAGCGCGGCCAATACTACATCCTGTCCGTGTCGGCGAACGACCGGCCGGGCCTTCTTTATTCGATCGCGCGCGTGCTGGCTGAGCACCGGGTCGGCGTCGCCTCGGCGCGGATCAATACGCTCGGCGAACGCGTCGAGGACGTGTTTCTGCTCGAAGGACACAGCCTGTCGGACAACCGCCTGCAAATTCAGGTCGAGACCGAACTACTGCGCGCGATCGCAATGTGAGATTTCATGCGAATCAAATTAACAGCGAAGCATCCGCGGCCGGCGGCGTCCGAACGCGCCCCTGTCCGCCCCGGCAGCGCGTCGGCGCGTAAGCCGACCCGTCCAGCGCGGCCGAAGCCATTCGAGGCCGAGGCCGGCGCGAAGCGCGAAGGCGCGGCATCGACGGGTGGTGGCGCGAAGCGGCCGGTCGGTGCGAAGCCGGCGGGCGCCGGTGCACGCGCGCCGCGTGCCGAAGGGTCGGGCGTGCGCGAACGGGGCGCGGCTGCCGCGGGCGCACCGCGCCGCTTCGAAGGTGCGGCTCAGCGAGGCGAGCGCGGAGAACGCGCGCCGCGTCGTTTTGAGGGCGGCGCCGAGCGTGGCGAACGGGCGCCTCGGCGCGATTTCGGCGAACGGACTGAACGCGCGCCGCGTCGTCTCGAAGGCAGCGCTGAGCGTGGTGAACGCGGGCCTCGGCGCGATTTCGGCGAACGGACTGAACGCGCGCCGCGTCGTTTCGAAGGCAGCGCTGAGCTTGGTGAACGCGCTCCTCGACGCGAATTCGGCGAACGGACTGAACGCGCGCCGCGTCGTTTCGAAGGCAGCGCTGAGCGTGGTGAACGCGCTCCTCGACGCGAATTCGGCGAACGGACTGAACGCGCGCCGCGTCGTTTCGAAGGCAGCGCTGAGCGTGGTGAACGCGCTCCTCGACGCGAATTCGGCGAACGGACTGAACGCGCGCCGCGTCGTTTCGAAGGCAGCGCTGAGCGTGGCGAACGCGCTCCTCGGCGCGAATTCGGCGAACGGACTGAACGCGCGCCGCGTCGTTTCGAAGGCAGCGCTGAGCGTGGCGAACGCGCTCCTCGGCGCGAATTCGGCGAGCGTGCAGAACGCGCACCCCGTCGTTTCGAGGGCAATGCGGAGCGCGGCGAGCGCGCACCGCGCAGTTTTGGTGAGCGCGCACCGGGCCGCGACGCCGGCGAACGCCGTCCGTTCAGCGGTCCGCGTCCAGGCACAGGCAGGCCGTCGGAAGGCGGCGCGCGTGGCGATCGTCCGGTGCGCCGGGAGCGCGAGGCCGCCGACCGTCCGCGCTTCGGTAGCGATCGCGGTGAGCCGCAGGAGCGTCGCAGTGGCGATCGAGGCGCGCGCAGCGACAGCACCTCGCGCCGCTTCGAAAGCGAGCGTGGCGAGCGCAGCTTCGCGAAGCCGGCGAAAGGCGGCTACGGCGAACGCACCGAGCGTCGCGAGCGCCCTGCGCGCGGCTTCGACGACACGTTGCCGGCCGCGAACCGCCGCTTCGGCGACGACCGACCAGCCCGCGCCGCCAAGCCGCGAGCCTCGGCATCAGCAACCGCCCGCCCCGTCGACACCACCATCGACACCCCGCACCCGCCCCGCCGCGATCGCGAAGACGCGCCGGGCATGCTGCGTCTGTCGAAGCTGATGTCCAAGCTCGGCCTGTGCTCGCGTCGCGAGGCCGACGAATGGATCGAGAAAGGCTGGGTCATGGTCGACGGCGAGCGCGTCGATACGCTCGGCACGAAGGTGTTCCCGGATCAGCGCATCGACATCGACCCGGCCGCCGAAGCCTTTCAGTCGAGCCAGGTGACCGTGATCGTTCACAAGCCGGTCGGGCTCGTGTCGGGCCAGGCGGAGGACGGCTATCAGCCGGCCATCACGCTCGTCACGCCGGAGAATCGCTGGGAAGGCGACCGTTCGGGGGTCCCCTTCTCGGCGTCGCATCTGCGCCAGCTCGCGCCGGCCGGGCGTCTCGACATCGATTCGACGGGCCTGCTCGTGCTGACGCAGGACGGCCGCATCGCGAAGCAACTGATCGGCGGTCACTCGGACGTGGACAAGGAGTATCTGGTGCGCGTCGCCTACGGCGATCACACGGTCGACGTCGAAAGCCATTTCCCGGCCGAAAAACTCGCGCTGCTGCGCCACGGCCTGTCGCTCGACGACGTCGCGCTGAAGCCCGCGCAGGTCAGCTGGCAGAACGGCGAGCAGCTGCGTTTCGTGCTGCGCGAAGGCAAGAAGCGTCAGATTCGCCGCATGTGCGAACTGGTCGGTCTCGAGGTGGTGGGCCTGAAGCGCGTGCGCATAGGCCAGGTGATGCTCGGCGCGCTGCCGCCGGGACAGTGGCGCTACCTGTCGGAAGACGAGTCGTTCTGAGGTCCGTCCAATGCGCCTCCTTGCTGAGAGCGGGCGCATCGGCACAACAAAAAACCCACGCACTTTGGCGTGGGTTTTTTGTTGGCGGCAGCCGTGTCAGTCGTCGCTATTCGTATCGAGATCCGGGAACAGGACCTCCGTAAAGCCGAACTTCGAGAAATCGGTAATCCGCATCGGATACAGCTTGCCGATCAGATGATCGCATTCGTGCTGCACAACCCGCGCGTGAAAACCCTCGGCGACCCGGTCGATCGGATTGCCGAACTGGTCGAAGCCGTGATAACGGATCATCGAAAACCGGCTCACCACGCCGCGCAGCCCCGGCACCGACAGGCAACCTTCCCAGCTTTCTTCCATGTCCTGCGAGACCGGCGTGACGGTCGGGTTGATCAGCACCGTTTCGGGCACCGGCGGCGCGTCCGGATAGCGCTCGTTCGAACCGAAGCCGAAGATCACCACCTGCAGATCGACGCCGATCTGCGGCGCGGCGAGACCCGCGCCGTTCGCCGCGTGCATGGTCTCGAACATGTCTTCCACGAGCCGGTGCAGCTCGGGCGTGTCGAAGTGATCGACCGGCTCGGCGATTCGCAGCAGGCGCGGATCGCCCATCTTCAGAATGTCGTGAATCATCAGTGCCCCTCCAGGAGCTTGCGCATACCATCTTCGTCGAGTACGGGGATGCCGAGTTCCTCGGCCTTCGAAAGTTTGCTGCCCGCGTCGGCCCCCGCCACCACGTAACTGGTTTTCTTCGATACCGACCCCGCCACCTTCGCGCCGGCCGCCTCGAGCATTTCCTTCGCGTCCTCGCGCGACAGGTTTGGCAGCGTACCGGTCAGCACGACCGTCTGCCCGGCCAGCACGCCCTGCGGCGCCTTCGGCGCTGGCGGCCCCTCGGGCCACGTGACCTTGCCCGGCGCGCGCAGCTGTTCGATCACCGTGCGGTTGTGGTCCTCGGCGAAGAACTGGTGGATCGATTCGGCGACGACCGGCCCCACGTCGTTGACTTCGAGCAGTTCCTCCAGCGACGCATCCATGATCGGATCGAGCGAGCCGAAGTGCTTCGCGAGATCCTTCGCGGTCGATTCGCCGACATGGCGAATCCCCAATGCGTAGATAAAGCGCGCGAGCGACGTGTGCCTGGCCTTGTCGAGCGAGTCGAGCAGGTTCTGCGCGGACTTTTCGGCGAAGCGGTCGAGTTCCGCGAGCGTCGTGAAGCCGAGATTGAACAGATCGGCCGGCGTGCGCACCAGGTTCTGTTCGACCAGTTGATCGATGATCTTCTCGCCGAGGCCGTCGATATCGAGCGCACGCCGCTGCGCGAAGTGCCACAGCGCCTGCTTGCGCTGTGCCGGACAGAAGAGCCCGCCCGTGCAGCGCGCGATCGCCTCGTCGGGCAGCCGCTCGATCGCCGAACCGCACACCGGGCACTGCGTCGGCATCACGAACTCGCGCGCGTCGGCCGGACGACGCTCGAGCAGCGCGCTGACCACCTCCGGAATCACGTCGCCGGCGCGCCGCACGATCACCGTGTCGCCGATGCGGATGTCCTTGCGGCGCACTTCATCCTCGTTGTGCAAGGTCGCGTTCGTGACCGTCGCCCCGCCGACGAACACCGGTTCCAGCCGCGCGACCGGCGTGATCGCGCCGGTGCGGCCGACCTGCACGTCGATCGCGACGAGCTTCGTCAGCGCTTCCTGCGCGGGGAATTTGTGCGCGAGCGCGAAGCGCGGCGCGCGCGACACGAAACCGAGCGCATCCTGCTCGTCGCGCCGGTTGACCTTGTAGACCACGCCGTCGATGTCGTAGGGGAGCCTGTCGCGCTTCTCGCCGACCGCGTGGAAGAAGCCGAGCAGGCCTTCGGCGCCCTGCACGACCGCGCGCTCGCCATTGACCGGCAAGCCCATCTCCTTGTACCAGTCGAGCAGTTCGCTATGGGTGGCCGGCATCTCGATGCCTTCGAGCACGCCGATGCCATACGCGAAAAACGACAGCGGCCGCTGCGCGGTGATCTTCGAATCGAGCTGCCGCAAGCTGCCCGCCGCCGCGTTGCGCGGGTTCGCGAATTCGCGTTGTTCGGCGGTGCGCTGGCGTTCGTTCAGGCGCTCGAAATCGCGCTTGAACATCAGCACTTCGCCGCGCACGTCGAGCACGCGCGGCACGCGCTTCCCCTTCAGCTTCAACGGAATCGAGCGGATCGTGCGGACGTTTTCGGTGACGTTCTCGCCGGTTGTGCCGTCACCGCGCGTGGAGGCCTGCACGAACACGCCGTCGGCGTAGCGCAGCGAGATCGCGAGGCCGTCGAATTTCAGCTCGGCCGCGTAGTCGACGGGAACCGGCGGCTCGCTCGCGTTGTTGCCGAGCGCGTCGCCGATGCGCTTGTCGAACGCGACGATGTCTTCGTCGGCGAAACCGTTGTTCAACGACAGCATCGGCAGATCGTGCACGACCGGCTCGAAACCGCTCGCGGCCTCGCCGCCGACGCGCTGCGTCGGCGAATCCGGCACGATCAGATCGGGATGCTCGGCCTCGATGCGCTCCAGCTCCTTGAACAGCTTGTCGTACTCGGCGTCCGGCAGGTCCGGTTGATCGAGCACGTAATACGCGTAGTTCGCGCGTTCGAGTTCCGCGCGCAACCACACGGCCCGCTCGGCCGGAGCGCTGATTGCGGAAGGAGGGACGGAGGATCGGGCCATGCTGTCGGAAGCTTCTCGAGAAGAAAGTCGGACATCGGATTATCGCAGGAAGCGTGCCCCTTTACATCGCTGAATCGGGGCGGGCCGCGCTGCGACGCAAGCCGGAAACGACGACGGCCGCACATCGTGCGGCCGTCGTCAAAACGCGTAGAACGCTGCAAAAGGCTTACTGGCTGAACAGGCGCCGCGTGGCCGGCGAACCCGCCGGAATACCCGCCTGTTCGAGCTTCGCGTACAGCGTCATCAACTGTTTTTCGATCGCGAGCAGCGCGCTTTCCGGCAGCGGCCGGCGACCGTCGTCGACCACGCGTCCGCCGATGCGCTCGGCCAGCGACTTCGCGTAATCGCACATCAGCCGGAACGGCAGGATGTCTTCGTCGGCGACCGGCACGTCGAGCACCAGCGTGATCATCTCGCCGCCTTTGTACGTGAGGTCGTCGCGCAGGAAGTTGGTGTCGCCGAACTGCAGCATGAACACCGGGCTTTGCCGCGAGTCGAGCTTGACGAAGCGCGTGCCGTCGCGCGACAGCAGCAGACCGTCCTGCGATGCGACCGCCTGCACGTAGTTGGCCGACCACGGCGCGCCGTCCGACAGCACGTTGATCGACAACTGCGCGTCGCACTGGGCGGCAAAGCCGTCGAGCTCGCGCGCCATCGCGACGGTTTCGAGCATGTCGGGGAATTCCGGCGCCGCGTCGAGCGCATCGGCGAACTGCTGTACGCCGGTCACGAACTCGGAAAATTCGAGCTCGTTCAGCGCGCCGCTACGGTTCGCGAGCTGCGCGGCCGCGCGCAGCTCTTCATAGCGCGTGCCGTTCTGCAGCAGCTCCCACGCGCCGCCGCCTTCGGGTTTGCCTTCGATGTGCACGGGCTTGCTGCCCGCCCGACGCAAGCGCTGCGCGAGCGGAAGCACCTTGTCGCCGGCCACGGGGCCGTTCAGCCGGATCGGCACGATACAGTCGATGCGTCGATCGACGATCGCGGGCGGCGCCGACGAAATCGTCGTGGCGGCCGGCAGGATCGGTTCGACCCGCTCGTGCCCGGCGGACGCGGGCTGGGCCGCGGGCGCTTCGGCGGTGGGCCGCTTCGCGTGCGCGCCCGGCGCCGCCGCAGGTTCGCCTTCGCCCACGGTATCGGCGTCCGCCGCTGGATAACCGTTCGGCGACGTCATCTCGGCCTGGATATCGGCCGGTGTATCGAGCGGTGCGGCGCCCGCGCCGAACGTCGGCTCGACGCGCGCCGCGGTCCGGTCCGCGGCCGCCTCGGCGCTCACGCTCGGCTCGCGCCGCGCGGTCGGCCGGGCCGGCTCGATGAACGGGCTCTGCTCCTCATGCTCGTCCCGCGCAAAGTTCTCGGCAGTGTCGGCCGGCATCGGCCGCGGCATCTTGCGGCGCACCTTCGCGCCCTGCCACGCGTTGTACACGACCACGCCCCCCACCACCACGGCACCCGCGCCGATCAAACCGAGTGTCAACTCGTCCATGCATGCTCCATCAGCAATTCTTCTATCCGCGCGGGCCTGTCGTCCGCTCCACGTACCGCGCGGCGCTCATCGAGGCCGCTGCGCTGGATGCGGATGCCCGCGAAGGCGTTAACTCAAACGATATTCTGGGCGAAACCCGCCGCCGTTTCCATGTCGACCGCGACGATCCGCGAGACGCCCTGCTCCTGCATCGTCACGCCGATCAGCTGCTGCGCCATCTCCATCGCGATCTTGTTGTGCGAAATGAACAGGAACTGGGTTTTGTCGGACATCGCCCGTACCAGATTCGCGAAACGCTCGGTGTTGGCGTCGTCGAGCGGTGCGTCCACTTCGTCGAGCAGACAGAACGGCGCGGGATTGAGCTGGAACATCGCGAACACGAGCGCGGTCGCGGTCAGCGCTTTCTCGCCGCCCGACAGCAGGTGAATCGTCGAATTCTTCTTGCCCGGCGGTTGCGCCATCACCTGCACGCCGGCGTCGAGAATTTCGTCGCCGGTCATGATCAGCTTCGCCTGGCCGCCGCCAAAGAGACGCGGGAACAGCTCGCCGAAATGGCGGTTCACTTCGTCGAACGTGCTTTGCAGCAGCGTGCGCGTTTCGGCGTCGATCTTGCGAATCGCGTCTTCGAGCGTTTCGATCGCGCTCGTCAGGTCGGCCGACTGCGAATCGAGGAAGCTTTTGCGCTCGGTCGCGGCCTTCAGCTCGTCGAGCGCGGCCATGTTGACCGGCCCGAGCGCGGCGATCGCGTTGTTGATGCGCGTGACCTCGCCCTGCAGGTACGACGGCTTCATGTCCGCCGTCAGCTTGGCTTGCAGTTCGGCTTCATCGACACCGGCCGCGGCCAGCTGCTCGACGAACTGCTCGCCGCTGATGCGCGCGGCCTGCTCCTTCAACTGCAATTCGTTGATGCGGTCGCGCAGCGGCTGCAGGGCGCGCTCGGCGGTGAGGCGCGTTTCGTCGGCCGAGCGCAGCTTCGCGGTCAGGTCGTCGAGCTCGACGCGCGCGGCGCGCAGCGCCTCTTCTTTCACGGCGCGGATGTCGAGCGCGTCCTGCAGCCCGGTGTGCGCGGTCTGCTCGTTGATCGTTTCCAGTTCGGCGCGCGCGTCTTCGAGCGCGCCCGCGACGCGCTCGCTCTGCTCGTGCGCGACCTGGATGCTGCGCTTCAATTCGTCGATGCGGTTCGCCATGTTGCGCGCGGCGAAGCGCGCGTCGGTGGCGGCGCGGTCGAGCTCGCGTGCTTCGCCGCGGGCGGTCGTCAGTTCTTCGTCGAGTGCTTCGAACGCGAGCTGGTGGTCTTCGAAGCGCGCCTGCAGTTCGGCGAGCTCGCCGTCGTGACGCTCGAAGTTCGCTTCCGACTCGGCGCGCAGCGCCCGCTGCTCGTCGATCTGCGCGGCGATTTCTTCGAGTTCCTCGCGAATCTGCGTGCTGCGCTGCGTGTAGCGTTCGTGTGCCTGGGTGAGCCTCAGCACGTCCATCTGCAACGCGTGCACCCGCTGCGTCGCGCGTTCGGCCTGCTGGCGCAGCTCGGCGAGCGCCTGCGCGGCTTGCGTGTGCGCGGCTTCGGCGCGGATCGCGGCGGCCTTCGCCTCGTCGGCGAGCAATGCCTGTGCGCGCACCTGGCGGCCGAGGTTTTCGATTTCCTGCTGACGCGCGAGCATGCCGGCCTGTTCGGAATCGGCCGCATACAGCTGTACGCCGACGCGCGTGACCACGTGCCCCGCCTTGACGACGAACGCGCCGCCCTCGGGCAGCTGCGCGCGCATCGAAAGCGCCTGCTGCAGATCGTCGGCGACGAACGCGAGGCCGAGCCAGTCGGTCAGCACCGCGCGGATACCCGCGTCCTCGATGCGCACGAGCGACAGCAGCGAGCGCAGCGCGCCCGCCGCCGGGGCAGGCTGACCAGCCGCGGGCGGCGCGTAGAACGCGAGCTTGGCCGGTGGCGCGTCGGTTGCGAACGCCTTGACCCAGTCGAGATTCGACACTTCGAGCGCGGCGAGGCGCTCGCGCAGCACCGCTTCGAGCGCGGCTTCCCAACCGGCCTCGACATGCAGTTTCTTCCACAAACGCGGCAGGCTGCCCAGCTCGTGCTTGTCGAGCCACGGCTGGATCTTGCCTTCGGTCTGAACGTTTTCCTGCAACTGCCTGAGCGCGGCGAGGCGCGCGTCGAGCTGATGGATCTGCGCGCTTTCGGCCTGCACGCGCTCCTGCGCGGCGCGGCGTTCACCGTCGAGCCGCGGCAGTGTTTCCTGCGCGTCGGCGAGGCGGCTCTGCGCGTCGTGAAGGATTTCCTCGTGCTCGGCGAGCTGCATGCGCAATTCTTCGAGTTGCGCCTCGTCGGGCGCGTCGAGGCCACCCTCTTCCGATTTCAGCCGCTCATGGCGCTGCTGCAGCTGCTGCAACTGCTGATCGGCATTGCGCTGATGCGCGGCTTCGAGCTTCAGCGCCTGCTCGGTCTGCGCGATACCGCCGCGCTCGGTGTTCAGCTCCGCCTGAGCGTCGCGCCAGCGCGCTTCGAGGGCGGGCAGCGCATCGTGCTTCGCGGCGGCGTCCTCTTCGGCGAGCACGGCTTTTTCTTCAGCGACGGCCAGTTGCTCTTCAGCGTCGGCGATATCGTCCTGCGCCTTGTCGGCCTGCGATTGCCACTGCTCGCGCTGCGCGGTCAGCGCGGCGATCTGCGCCTGCACGCGGTTGCGCGATTCGACGATGAAGCGGATCTCGGCTTCCAGCCGGCTCACTTCCGCGTTCGCCTCGTACAGCGCGCCCTGCGCGCCTTGCATCGCGTCGCTCGCCGAATAGTGCGCGACGCGCAGCGTTTCGAGTTCCGCCTCGACTTCGCGCAGCTTCGCGGTTTGCGCCTCGAGGTCGATCTGCGCCTGCTCGATCGCGCGTTGCTGGCGCTGCTGCTCGCCGGCCGCCTCGTTCTTGCGCAGCAACCACAGCAGACGCTGCTTTTCCTCGCCGTCGCTTTGCAGCTCGCGATAACGGGTCGCGACGACCGCCTGCCCCTCGAGCTTCTCGAGATTCGTGCCGAGCTCGCGGACGATGTCCTCGACGCGCGTCAGGTTCTCGCGCGTGTCGTGCAGACGGTTCTCGGTCTCGCGGCGGCGCTCCTTGTACTTCGACACGCCGGCGGCTTCTTCGAGGAACACGCGCAGCTCTTCGGGCTTCGCCTCGATCAGCCGCGCGATCATGCCCTGCCCGATGATCGCGTACGCACGCGGCCCGAGGCCGGTGCCGAGGAAGATGTCCTGGATGTCGCGGCGCCGCGCCGGCAGATTGTTGATGTAGTAGCTCGACGTGCCGTCGCGCGTCAGCACGCGCTTCACGGCGATCTCCGCATACTGGCCCCACTGGCCGGCGGCGCGGCCGTCCGCGTTGTCGAACACGAGTTCGACGCTCGCGCGGCTGCCGGGCTTGCGGGCGGTCGAGCCGTTGAAGATCACGTCCTGCATCGACTCGCCGCGCAATTCAGAGGCGCGCGATTCGCCGAGCACCCAGCGCACGGCGTCGATGATGTTGGATTTGCCGCACCCGTTCGGACCGACCACGCCAACCAACTGGCCTGGGACCTGGAAATGCGTGGGATCGACGAAGGATTTGAAACCAGCGAGTTTGATCGAGGTGAGCCGCACGGCGATTTCGCTGTTTGAAAAGAGAGAGTGATAGGTGGCTCGCGAGGTTGCGCCAGTCGTTCACCGCCGTAGCGGGACGGCCCCGCGCAACCTCGCGAGCCTTCGCAATTTGGTTGCCGGCTGCATGCGCTCATGCATATCTGAGGCACGCACAGGTACGCATGCGCCGGCTAATGAGGGGGAATCATACCATCGCGCGTGGACGATTCTTACCGCCCTTTCGGCGGTCGTCACTGTTGCCGTCAGGGCCGTGTTCGTCACCGCGATGGTCGCCGCGTTTGCTACCGCATTGACCACCGCGTCCATCGTCGCCGCCGGGCCCCTCCGTGTTCCCGATGGCGGGATCGGGCGGCGCCAATTTCGTCCGATGCACCCAGCTCGACAAGGCCGACGCGAGCACGATGCACGCGCCGCCGGCCCATTCGCGCGGGCCCGGTACTTCGCCGGCGAACAGCCACGCCGACAGCGCCGTCACGACGAGTTCGAACAGCATGATGATCGACGCGCGATTGGCCCGCACGCGCGCGAGCCCGTATTGCACGAGCATGTTGTTCGACGCGAGCAGCAGACCGAGACCGAGCACCAGCAGCGTCGCCGTGCCCAGATGCGCGCCGACGGGCGGCGCGGGCATCGGCTCGAACAGCGACGCGAGCGCGCCGAACAGCGCCGCGCCGCCGAAGATCACCGCGGTGCGCATTTCGGGCTTCATGTCCGGCAGCACGCGGCTCGTCTTCAGGATCAGCACGTTGCTCATCGCGAAGCCCATGCCGCCGGCGAGCCCGGCCCATTCGGCGGGATTGCCGGGTACCGGAATGCCGAGACGCGGCGACCATAGCATCGTCATCGCGCCCGCGAGCGACAGCGCGGCCAGCGCCGCGCCCGACCACGTGAGCCGCTCGTGCAGGATGAAATGCGCGAACAGCGCGGTCCACGCGGGCGTCAGATAGAACAGCAGCAGCACGCGCATCACCTGACCGTGGATCGCGCCCCACACGAAGCCGAGATTCGTGACGCCCGCGGCGAGCGCGAGCGCCGGCAGCAGCCAGTGCCACCGCACGGTCTTCAGCGCGCCATTCCGCACGAGCAGCACGAACAGGCAGCCGGTGCCGCTCGTGAGCGCGCTCGCGGCGGTGCCGGTCACCCCGAGCGCGGCCAGCATCCGCAGCGGATACCAGACCATCCCCCAGACCGACGCGCCCAGCATGATCGCGAGCGTCGGCCAGCCGTTGCGAAGCCAGTTGGTCATGGGGCGGGACTCCGACGGGCGTCGTGGGCGGGTCGTCTGAGGGTCCAGCCGGCCGTCTCCTGAACTGCTGCGTACATTGCTGCTCCTGCGTATTCTTTTACGCGAACCGTGGCGGATTTCGCGCCGTTCCCGCCGCGGCGCCCCGGTGTGCCGCCTCGCGGATTGCTCCCGCGCCGCGCGCCAGGCTCCCGCCTGGTCCGCGGGCGCGCCACGCTATAATCGTCCGTTCGCCGCCGCCCGCCGGCGCGCGTGCCCGGTTGTCCCGCCATTCGTCCGCGTCCATCCCGATCAGGCCATTTCGTCCGTGAATCCGCTACTCGACTCCCTTCAGCCCTATCCGTTCGAAAAGCTGCGCCTGCTTTTCAAGGACGTCACGCCGCCGGCCGGCCCTGCGCACATCAGCTTCGGCATCGGCGAGCCGAAACATCCAACCCCGCCGCTGATCCGCGACGCCGTCATCGATTCGCTCGGCGGCCTCGCCGCGTACCCGGCCACGCTCGGCTCGGCGCCGCTGCGCGAGTCGATCGCGAAATGGATCGCGCAACGCTACGACCTGCCGCCGCTCGATCCGCTGACCGAGGTGCTGCCGGTGGCGGGCTCGCGCGAGGCGCTGTTCGCGCTCGCGCAGACGGTGCTCAATCCGCGCCGCGATGCTGACGGCGAGCCTGCGATCGTACTCTGTCCGAACCCGTTCTACCAAATCTACGAAGGCGCGGCGCTGCTCGGCGGCGCGCAGCCGTACTTCGTCAACAGCGACCCGGCGCGCAACTTCGCGTGCGACTACTCGGGGGTGCCCGCCGACGTCTGGGCCCGCACGCAACTGCTGTACGTCTGCTCGCCGGGCAACCCGACCGGCGCCGTGCTCACGCTCGACGACTGGCGCGAGCTGTTCGCGCTATCGGACCGCTACGGCTTCGTGATCGCGTCGGACGAGTGCTACTCGGAAATCTATTTCGACGAGTCGAAGCCGCCGCTCGGCGGACTGGAAGCGGCGCACAAGCTCGGACGCGGTTTCGAGCGCCTCGTGATGCTGTCGAGCCTGTCGAAGCGCTCGAACGTGCCGGGCATGCGCTCGGGCTTCGTCGCCGGCGACGCCTCGATTCTCAAGGCGTTCCTGCTGTACCGCACGTACCACGGCACGGCGCTCTCGACGGTATTCCAGAGCGCGAGCGTCGTCGCATGGAGCGACGAGACACACGTGCGCGAGAACCGCGCGAAGTACCTGCGGAAGTTCACGACCGTCACGCCGATGCTCGCCGACGTGCTCGACGTGCGGCTGCCCGACGCCGCGTTCTACCTGTGGGCCAACGTCGAGCGCACCGGCCTCACGGACACCGAGTTCGCCCAGCGCCTCTACGCCGACTATAATGTGACGGTTCTGCCGGGCTCGTTCCTCGCGCGCACCGCGCACGGCGTGAACCCCGGCCGCAATTTCGTGCGCCTCGCGCTCGTCGCCGACGTCGACGAATGCACGGCGGGCGCGCAGCGGATCGTCGAATTCTGCCGCTCGCTCAGTGTCAACTGAGTGCAGCCTGAGCCTCGCTCGAGCTACACGGCATCCCCTTCTTCAGACTTCAACCCTTCAGATAATCACGCATATGTCGCAACAACTTCAGAGCATCATCGATACCGCCTGGGACAACCGCGCCGAACTGTCGCCGAAGGCCGCGCCGGCAGAAGTGCGCGAAGCCGTCGCCCACGCGATCGAGCAACTCGATAAGGGCGCGCTGCGCGTCGCCGAAAAGAAGGACGGCGACTGGGTCGTCAACCAGTGGCTGAAGAAGGCCGTGCTGCTGTCGTTCCGTCTGGAAGACAACGCGCCGATGCCGGCCGGCGGCTACAGCCAGTTCTACGACAAGGTGCCGTCGAAGTTCGCGAACTACACCGCTGAAGACTTCGCCGCCGGCGGCTTCCGCGTGGTGCCGCCCGCGATCGCGCGCCGCGGCTCGTTCATCGCGAAGAACGTCGTGCTGATGCCGTCGTACACCAACATCGGCGCGTACGTCGACGAAGGCACGATGGTCGATACGTGGGCCACCGTCGGCTCGTGCGCACAGATCGGCAAGAACGTGCACCTGTCGGGCGGCGTCGGCATCGGCGGCGTGCTGGAGCCGCTGCAGGCCAACCCGGTCATCATCGAAGACAACTGCTTCATCGGCGCGCGCTCGGAAGTCGTCGAAGGCGTAATCGTCGAGGAAAACTCGGTGATCTCGATGGGCGTGTACCTCGGCCAGAGCACCAAAATTTACGACCGCGAAACCGGCGCAGTCACGTACGGCCGCATTCCGGCGGGATCGGTCGTGGTGGCGGGCAACCTGCCGTCGAAGGACGGCACGCACAGCCTGTACTGCGCGGTCATCGTCAAGAAGGTCGACGCGAAGACGCGCGCGAAGGTCGGCCTGAACGAGTTGCTGCGAGGCGATTGATGGCGCGCGGCACCAAAACCGTCGTCTACGGCATTCCGAACTGCGACACCGTGAAGAAGGCCCGTGTGTGGCTCGAAGAGCACGGCGTCGAGTTCGAGTTCCACGACTTCAAGAAGGCCGGCGTGACCGAGCCGCTCGTGCAGGACTGGCTCAAGGACGTCAAGCTCGAGGCGCTGCTGAACCGCCGCGGCACGACGTGGCGCGCTCTGTCCGACGACATGAAGGCGGCCGCGGAAACGCAGCCGGGCGCGATCGCGCTGATGATCCACAAGCCGTCGGTGATCAAGCGGCCGGTACTGGTCGTGAACGGGCGGGTGAAGTCGCTCGGCTTTTCGGCGGACGAGTACGCGGCGCTGTTTGTCTGAGCGCGGCGCTGAAGCGCCAGGCTCGAGCACGAGGTAGTCGAACGCGCGGCCTCGCGCCGCGTCGTTCAAAGGCTGTTGCCGGCTGCGGTGCCTCACCGCGAGCCGGCATTTTTTCATTTCAAAAGTGGCTTGTACTGAATCCATGTCCGGCACCCTCGCCCTTACCGAACAACTGATCGCGCGCGCGTCCGTCACGCCCGACGATCAGCATTGCCAACGTCTCCTGATCGAGCGCCTCGCCGCGCTCGGCTTCGAGCACGAGACGATCGAATCCAACGGCGTGACCAACCTGTGGGCCGTCAAACGCGGCGTCGACGGCACGCAAGGCAAGCTGCTCGCGTTCGCCGGCCACACCGACGTGGTACCGACCGGCCCGCTCGAACAGTGGCGCTCGGCGCCGTTCGAGCCGACCCACCGCGACGGCAAGCTGTACGGCCGCGGCGCGGCGGACATGAAGGCGTCGATCGCCGGCTTCGTCGTCGCGAGCGAGGAGTTCGTCGCCGCGCACCCCGCGCACCGCGGCTCGATCGCATTCCTGATCACGAGCGACGAGGAAGGCCCCGCCACCGACGGCACCGTCAAGGTCGTCGAAGCATTGCAGCAGCGCGGTGAGCGCATGGACTACTGCATCGTCGGCGAGCCGACCTCGAGCGAGCGTTTCGGCGACATGGTCAAGAACGGCCGGCGCGGCTCGATGTCGGGCAAGCTGATCGTCAAGGGCGTGCAGGGCCATATCGCCTACCCGCATCTGGCGAAGAATCCGGTGCACCTGCTGGCGCCAGCGCTCGCCGAACTCGTCGCCGAGCGCTGGGACGAAGGCAACGAATATTTCCCGCCGACCACCTGGCAGGTGTCGAACCTCCACAGCGGCGCCGGCGCGACCAACGTGATCCCCGGCCACGCGGACGTGATGTTCAACTTCCGCTTCTCGACCGCGAGCACCGTCGAAGGACTGCAAAAGCGCGTGCATGCGATTCTCGACAAACACGGCCTCGAATACGAACTGCAATGGACCGTGAGCGGCCTGCCATTTCTCACCCCGAGCGGCGAGCTGTCGAGCGCGCTCGCGCAGGCGATCAAGGACGAAACCGGCGTGGACACCGAACTGTCGACCACCGGCGGCACCTCGGACGGCCGCTTCATCGCGCGCATCTGCAAGCAGGTGATCGAGTTCGGTCCGCTGAACGCGAGCATCCACAAGATCGACGAACATATCGAAGTCGCCCATATCGAGCCGCTGAAGAACGTGTATCGCCGCGTGCTCGAACAACTGATCGCGTAACCTGGAACTTTGCGATGACGCTTCCTTTTTGCACCGTCCGCGACCTGCTGCGTTATGCAGTGTCGCGTTTTAGCGAGGCCAAACTGTCGTTCGGCCACGGCTCGGCCAATGCCTACGACGAAGCCGCCTATCTGATCCTGCACACGCTGCATTTGCCGCTCGACCTGCTCGAACCGTTTCTCGACGCGCGCCTGACCACGGCCGAAATCGAGGCGGTGCTGAAAGTGATCGAGCGACGCGCCGCCGAACGCGTGCCGGCCGCGTACATCACGCAGGAAGCGTGGATGCACGGCTATCGCTTTTACGTCGACGAGCGCGTGATCGTGCCGCGCTCGTTCATCGGCGAGCTGCTGCAGGACGGCCTGCAGCCGTACGTCGAGGACCCCGAGCAGGTCGGCGCGGTGCTCGAACTGTGCACCGGCTCCGGGTGCCTCGCGATCCTCGCCGCGCACGCGTTCCCGAACGCCGACGTCGACGCGGTCGATCTGTCCGCGCCCGCGCTCGAAGTCGCGACGCGCAATGTGCTGGACTACCACCTCGACGAGCGCATCGCGCTGTTCGAAGGCGATCTGTATGCGCCGCTCGCCGAGCGCCGCTACGATGTGATCATCAGCAATCCGCCGTACGTCAACGCCACGTCGATGCAGGAGCTGCCGGCCGAATACAAGCACGAGCCGGAGATGGCGCTCGCGGGTGGCGCGGACGGCATGGACATCGTGCGACGGATCATTGCCGACGCGCGCAACTGGCTGACCGAAGACGGCGTGCTCGTCATCGAGATCGGCAACGAACGCGAGCACGTCGAGGCCGCGTTCGGCGGTCTCGACCTCGTGTGGCTGTCGACCAGCGCCGGCGACGACAACGTGTTTCTGATCCAGGCCAGCGACTTGCCGGTCTGAGTCCGGCATGCTGAGCGTTTGATCGTCGTTTCAAGCGCGTTTCTCAGGCAGGGGCACGAGCAATCGCCGCGACAGCGCGTGGCCTTGCCCGCAACCGCAGCCTGAGCCCGTTGCCCGACGCGTTCGCCGCAGACCACGGAGCGAGCCCGTGCCCGCCTCCGTTTCCTGAACCACGGCGCTTCGCCAACTGTTCGCGAGCTTATGTCATTCGACCTGCTTCACGTCGGCACGCTGGTTGCTGTTGCCCACATTCTCGGCATCATCGCGGCCGCTCACGCGATTCTCCATACCCGCACCTCGCAAGGGGCGATCGCGTGGGCCGTGTCGCTGGTCGCGATGCCTTATCTGACGCTCATACCCTACCTGTTCCTTGGCCGCAGCAAGTTCGCCGGCTACGCGGACGCGCGCCGCGTCGAGAACGAGCTGCTGCGCACGCGCGCGCATCCGCAGGTGTGGGACACGCAGGCGTCGTCGGCCGGGGTGCCGACGCAGCAGCTCGGCTCGCGGCTCGTGCAGTCGCTGACGCGCCTCGGCGGCATGCCGTTCCTGCCCGGCAATACCGTGCGCACGCTGGTCAACGGCACGGCGACTTTCGAGGCGATCTTCGAGGCGATCGAGAACGCGCGCCGCTATGTGATCGTGCAATTCTTCATCGTGCGCGACGACGCGCTCGGCGACATGCTGAAGGACGCGCTGATCGCCAAAGCCAAACAGGGCGTGCGGGTCTACTTCCTGTATGACAGTATCGGCAGCTTCGATCTGCCGCACCGCTACGTCGCGGCGCTGCGCGCCGCCGGCATCGAGATGCAGCCGTTCGCCACGAACCGCCTCTTCGTCAACCGTCTGCAACTGAATTTCCGCAATCACCGCAAGATCGTGGCGGTCGACGGCGAGCGCGCGTTTGTCGGCGGTCATAACGTCGGGGTCGAATATCTGGGCGCGAAGCCGCCGCTGTCGCCGTGGCGCGATACGCACATCGAAGTGCGTGGTCCGGCGGTCGCAAGCATCCAGTTCGTCTTCATCGAGGACTGGTACTGGGCCACGCAGCAGTTGCCCAAGTTCGACGCGCCGGCCGCGGATTCCGTGACCCCATCCTTCGACCAGCCCGGCGACCACGGCGCCAACGAGCGCGCCGCGAATAACATGCACTGCCTCGTGCTGCCGAGCGGCCCGGCCGACAAGCAGGAGACCTGCTCGCTGTTTTTCGTTGAAGCAATCAACGCGGCACGTGAACGCATCTGGATCACGACGCCCTACCTCGTCCCCGACGAAGCCGTATTCGCTGCGTTGCGCCTCGCTGCGCTGCGCGGCGTCGACGTGCGCATCCTGATTCCGAGCCGGCGCGATCACCTCGTGGTGTTCGCGGCGTCGAAGCTCTATGCGTACGACTCGCTGCGCGCGGGCATTCGCATCTTCCGCTATCAGCCGGGCTTCCTGCATCAGAAGGTCGTGCTGATCGACAGCAGCGCGGCCGCGATCGGCAGCGCCAATCTCGACAACCGCTCGTTTCGCCTGAACTTCGAGATCATGGTGCTGACCGTCGACCGCGGCTTCGCGCTCGAAGTCGAGACGATGCTGCTCGACGACTTTGCCGAGTCGCGCGAAATCGACGGCGACGAGTACCGCAAGTCGAACGCGCTGCGACGCATGCTGATGCACGTCGCGCGGCTCTTTTCGCCGATCCTGTAGGCGTGCCCGCTTACAGCAGCGCTTCGATATCCCCGGTGATCGCCTCGGGCTTGGTCAGCGGCGCATAGCGCTTGACGACGTTGCCGTCGCGGCCGATCAGAAACTTCGTGAAATTCCACTTGATCGCCTCGAGACCGAGCAGTCCCGGCGCCTCGATCGTCAGATAGCGGAACAGCGGGTGCGCGTTCGGGCCGTTCACGTCGATCTTGTCGAACATCGGAAACGTCACGCCGTAGTTCTTCTCGCAGAAGCTGCCGATCTGCGCGGCGTCGCCCGGCTCCTGCTTGCCGAACTGGTTGCACGGAAAACCGAGCACCGCGAGCCCGCGCGCCGCGTACGCGTCATACAGTTTCTGCAAGCCCGCGTATTGCGGCGTGAACCCGCATTCGCTCGCGGTATTGACGATCAGCATCACTTTGCCTTCGTACTGCGCGAGACTCGCTTCCTCGCCGCCGAGCGTGCGTGCCGAAAACGAAAAGATCGATGTCATGTGCCCTCCCGTGAAAGCCGTCAGTCTATGCCAAAAGCGCTGCCGATACAGTCGGCCGGATGGCCGATGAGCGCTGCGCGCGAAGTGACAGACCGGCAATCGGCGCCGCGCGCCCGGCAACGCGCCGGGCAGTCTAAAATAGCGGTTTTCTTCAGCCGGCCACGTCGTGATCCGCTTCAATCAGTTCAGCCTCGCGCGCGGCACCAAGCCGCTTTTCGACAACACCACATTCACCTTGAACCCCGGTGAAAAAGCCGGCCTCGTCGGAGCGAACGGCGCGGGCAAGTCGACGCTGTTCGCCGTGCTGCTCGGCGAGCTGCACGCGGACGGCGGCGATTTCTCGATCCCGCCGACCTGGCGCATCGCGCACGTCGCGCAGGAAACGCCCGCGGTCGACAAAACCGCCCTCGCCTACACGCTAGACGGCGACGCCGCGCTGCGCGACATCGAAGCGCGCATCGCTTCGGCCTCCGCGGCGCACGACGGCGCGGCAGAAGCCGAAGCGCACGCCGCGTTCGCCGACGCCGACGGCTACACCGCGCCGGCTCGCGCCGAAGCGTTGCTGCTCGGCCTCGGCTTCACGCTCGACCAGACCCGCGAGCCGGTCAGCAGCTTCTCGGGCGGCTGGCGCATGCGCCTGAATCTGGCGCAGGCGCTGATGTGCCGCTCCGATCTGCTGCTGCTCGACGAACCGACCAACCACCTCGACCTCGACGCGATCGTCTGGCTGGAAGATTGGCTGAATCGCTATGCGGGCACGCTGATCGTGATCTCGCACGACCGCGAGTTCCTCGATTCCGTCTGCAACGTCACGCTGCATCTCGAGAACCAGCAGATCAAACGCTACGGCGGCAACTACTCGCAATTCGAAGTGCTGCGCGCGCAGCAGATCGCGCTGCAACAGAGCGCGTACGAAAAGCAGCAGCGCACGGTCGCGCATCTGCAGAGCTACATCAACCGCTTCAAGGCGCAGGCCACCAAGGCGCGTCAAGCGCAAAGCCGGGTGAAGGCGCTCGAGAAGATGGAGCTGATCGCGCCCGCGCACGTCGGGTCGCCGTTCACGTTCGAGTTCCGCACTCCCGACTCCGCGCCGAATCCGATGATGGTGATGGAAGACGTGCGCTGCGGCTACCATGCCGAAGACGGCAGCGAGACTCCGATCGTCGAGCGCGTGATGCTGTCGATCCAGAATGGTCAGCGCATCGGCCTGCTCGGCGCGAACGGCCAGGGCAAGTCGACGCTGATCAAGACGCTCGCGGGCACGCTCGAACCGTTGAGCGGCCACGTACGCGAAGGCAAGGGTCTGCGCATCGGCTACTTCGCGCAGCATCAGCTCGAAACGCTGCGTCCGGACGACACCCCGTTGCAGCACCTCGCGCGTCTCGCGCCCGATACGCGCGAGCAGGAGCTGCGCGACTTCCTCGGCAGCTTCAACTTTTCCGGCGACATGGCGACCGCGAAGATCGCGCCGTTCTCGGGCGGCGAGAAGGCACGCCTCGCGCTCGCGCTGATCATCTGGCAAAAGCCGAACCTGCTGCTGCTCGACGAGCCGACCAACCACCTCGACCTCGAAACGCGCCACGCGCTGACGATGGCGCTCGCGCAATTCGAAGGCACGCTGATCCTGGTCTCGCACGACCGGCATCTGCTGCGCGCGACGACCGATCAGTTCATGCTGGTCGCGAAGCATCGTCTGCAGGAATTCGACGGCGATCTCGACGACTACCGCGACTGGCTGCTGCAGCATGCGGCCGAGCAGCGCGCCGCGCTGAAGGCCAATGCTTCCGGTGCGTCGGACGCAGCGTCCAACGGCGCGGCAAGTGGCGACAGCAACGTCAATCGCAAGGAACAGCGTCGCCTCGAAGCGGAAACGCGGCAGAAGCTCGCGCATCTGAAGAAGCCGCTGCAAAGCCGCATCGCGAAGATCGAAAGGGAAATGGACGCACTCAACGCGGAGAAAGCGACGCTCGATACATTCGTCGCCGATCCCGCGAGTTACGAACCGGAGCAGAAGAGCAAGCTGACGGAGGCGATCCGCCGTCAGGCAGACGTGAACGCGCGCCTCGACACGCTCGAAGCCGAATGGCTCGAGACGCACGAGGAACTCGAACAGATCGGCTAGCGGCACCGCGCCGGCATCCACGGGAGCTTGGCCTTGTCATTTGCGAATTCATCGTCCGGGTTATCGGCCCCAGAATCCGTAGCTGCATCGGCAGCCGATGCGCCGCCGTTGCAAGGACTGCGCGTGCTCGACCTCACGCGTCTGCTGCCGGGTCCGGTGGCCGCGCTGCGCCTCGCCGAGCTCGGCGCCGATGTGCTGAAGATCGAGGCGCCCGGCGCGGGCGACCCGACTCGCACGATGATGCAGTCGTCGAGCGATCGTGTCGCGGGCCGACCCGGCGCGTTTTACCGGATGGTCAATCGCGGCAAGCGCGAGACGCGCCTCGACCTCAAGTCCGAAGCAGGACGCCAGGTGCTGCGCGCACTCGCGGCTGAAGCCGACGTGCTGATCGAGAGCTTCCGGCCCGGCGTGATGGAGCGGCTCGGCCTCGGCTACGCGACGCTCAGCGCAGCCAATCCGCGGCTCGTCTTTTGCGCGATCAGCGGATATGGCGCGAGCGGTCCGTTCGCGGACCATGCCGGCCACGATCTGAATTACATCGGCTATGCAGGCGTGCTCGATCAACTGGCGAACCGCGACGGTGCGCCGATCCTGCCGAACTTCCAGATCGCCGATCTGCTCGGCGGCGCATTGAGCGCGGTCACGCAAATTCTCGCGGCGCTCTGGCATGTCGCGCGAGGCGGCGCGGGCCGCTTCGTCGATGTATCGATGACGCACACGAGCTATGCGCACAACTTCGTCGCGCAGGTGTCGCTCGTCAACGAAGGTGCGGCGCCCGCCGCGGGCAGTGGTCTGTTGAACGGCGGCGTGCCCTGCTACAACCTCTACCGCACCAGCGATGAACGCTGGCTCGCGGTCGGCGCGCTCGAATTGAAGTTCTGGGAAACGCTGTGCATGGCGCTCGATCGGCCGGAATGGGCGACGCGTCACTGGAGCCTGGGTCAGGCGATCGGCGGTCCCGATGCCGTGGCACTCATTCAGGAAGTCGCCAATCTGATCGCGACGCGCACGCTCGGCGAATGGGTGGAATCGCTGGAATCGCTCGATTGCTGCGTGTCGCCGGTGCTGACGCCCGCTGAAGCGGCGCAGCATCCGCTGTTCAATCCGCACGCGTATGCGGCGGTGGCCGCGAGCGCCGCCGACTCACACGACGACGAGGCCTAATGCGCGTGGCGAAGCCGCGACGCGGGCGCAATGAAGATCAAGGCCCGGTCAATCGAAAAACCCGCCGCCGTCAACGCCGCGTCGGCGTCTGCCTCGGCAGCGTTTGCCGAGGCGACTTTTCGTCGTCGTACAGCAGGTGCTTGCGGCCTTCCACATGGCGGCTGATCGTGGCACGCACTTCGGCGGCCGTTACGTCTTCGGCCACCACCCGCCGCGAGATCTGGCCCGCGGTGTCGATCCACTCGACGATCCGGCAAGCGCCGCCCCACGGCTGATGAATCGGGGCGGAGACCCGGCAGCCGCGCACCTGGATGTTATGGTGGGCAGCGGTTTCACGAGACTGTTTCAAGGCGCGATCCTTTTTCGAGCATCAGACGGGATGCATATCCTTACAGCTTAGAAAAAAGGTATGGCGACCAGGTTACAGCCAATATGAAGATATTTACCGGGCATTACGGTACCGCAAGCGTACAAAGTACTGGCGAGCCGTCCCGGCCCCCGTCTATTCGAGCGTGCGGACGCGGTCGATGGCCTGTTCGATCCGTTCGACCGCAACGACCTGTAAGCCTTCGATTGGCTGTTTCGGCGCATTGGCCTTCGGAATCACCGCCACCGAGAAGCCGAGCTTGGCTGCTTCCTTCAGGCGCTCCTGACCGCGCGGCGACGGCCGGATTTCGCCGGCGAGGCCCACTTCGCCGAATACGACGAGCCCCTTCGGCAGCGGCTTGTTGCGCATCGACGAATGGATGGCGAGCAATACCGCGAGGTCGGCGGCGGGCTCGGAGATCTTCACCCCGCCCACCGCGTTCAGGAACACGTCCTGATCGAAACAGGCGATGCCCGCGTGCCGATGCAGCACCGCGAGCAGCATCGCGAGCCGGTTCTGTTCGAGGCCGACCGCAAGGCGTCGCGGATTTGGCGCGTTGGCCGCATCGACGAGCGCCTGCACTTCGACGAGCAACGGCCGCGTGCCTTCCTGCGTGACGAGCACACATGAGCCCGGCACCGACTGCTCGTGCTGCGATAAAAACAATGCCGACGGATTCGCGACGCCGCGCAAACCACGCTCGGTCATCGCGAACACGCCGAGTTCGTTGACCGCGCCGAAACGGTTCTTGATCGCGCGCACGAGACGGTACGACGAGTGCGTATCCCCCTCGAAATACAGCACCGTATCGACGATATGTTCGAGCACGCGCGGTCCCGCGAGCGCGCCCTCTTTCGTCACGTGCCCGACCATGATGATCGTCGTGCCCGACTGCTTGGCGATGCGCGTGAGTTGCGCCGCGCACTCGCGCACCTGCGCGACCGAGCCCGGCGCCGATGTCAAAGCATCCGAATAGACGGTCTGGATCGAATCGATCACGGCGACTTCGGGCCGTTGCTCCGTGATCGTCGCCTGAATTTTTTCGAGCTGGATTTCCGCGAGCAATTGCAACTCGCTTGCCTTCGAGCCGGGTTCGAGCAACGCCAGCCGTTGCGCGCGCAACGCGATCTGCGCGCCAGATTCTTCGCCGCTGATATAGAGCGCGCGTTTGTCCGCCGCGATTTCCGCGAGCGATTGCAACAACAGCGTCGATTTACCGATGCCCGGATCGCCGCCGATCAGCACCACGCCGCCCGGCACGAGGCCGCCGCCGAGCACGCGGTCGAATTCGCCGACGCCGGTGGAAAAGCGCGGCACGTCCGACGCGTCGATGTCGGCGAGGCGCCGTACCGGCGTGCTCTTCGCGAGCGACTGGAAACGGTGACCCGACGGCGCCTCCGCGACCGATTCGACGAGCGTGTTCCACGTCTGGCAGGACGGGCATTGACCGGACCACTTCGGCGACTGTCCGCCGCATTCCCCGCAGATGTACAACGTCTTCGCTTTCGCCACGCGTTACTCCGCCCGAACCGGCACACGCGGCGCGACCGCGCACATCAGCTCGTAGCCGATCGTGCCGCAGGCCTGCGCGACGTCGTCGATGGGCAGCCCGGTGCCCCACAATTCCACGCGCGAGCCGACGTTGGCGGTCGGCACCGGGGTCAGGTCGACGGTCAGCATGTCCATCGACACACGTCCAACGACCCGTGTGCGCACGCCATCGACGATCACCGGCGTGCCTTCCGGCGCGACGCGCGGATAGCCGTCCGCGTAACCGCACGCGACCACGCCGATGCGCATCGGACCGCGCGCAGTGAACCTCGACCCATAGCCGACCGAGCTGCCTTCGCCGAGCGTCTGCACGGCGATCAGTTCCGACGCGAGCGTCATCGCGGGCTGCAGGCCCGTGCCGTCGATCGCGGCCGTCACGCCGGACGGCGACGCGCCGTACAGGATGATGCCCGGACGCACCCAGTCGAAATGCGCTTCCGGATGCCACAGCGTCGCGGCCGAATTCGACAGACTGCGCGCACCGGCGATGCCCTGCGCGCCGCGCTCGAACGCCTCCATCTGATGCGCGATGCCGCGCTCGGCATCGGCATCGGAAAAATGCGTCATCAACGTGATCTGGCCGACGCCCTGACAGGCGCGCGCACGTTCCCACGCGGCACGGAATTTTTCGACCGTGTAGCCGAGCCGGTTCATGCCGGTGTTCATCTTCAACTGAATATTGACCGGTTTCGACAGACGCGCCATTTCGAGCATGCGCAGCTGCTCGTCCGAATGCAGCGCCGTGGTCAAACTGTAGCGGTCGATTACGTCGATGTCGGTCGGCCGAAAAAAGCCTTCCAGCAGAAGAATTGGACCCGCCCAGCCCAATTCACGCAACTTCACCGCTTCTTCGAGGTCCAGCAGCCCAAAGCCGTCCGTAGCGCGCAAACCGGGAAACACGCGCGCGAGGCCATGCCCGTAGGCATTAGCCTTGACGACGGCCCAGATTTTCGATTTCGGCGCATAGCGCCGCGCGACAGCGAGGTTATTGGCGAGAGCAGCGGTATGAATCGTGGCGGAAAGGGGGCGCGGCATGGGATTTTTTCGTAAAGACACTTGCGAATCAGCGGCTTACAGGGCGTTTTCAGCGCTCGGCGGCCCGCTGGGCGGTGCGATCAAGAATTCTGCTAGTCCGAATTCAGCTATTTTCATGATATAAAGCCGTGCGCACAACCCATTTCGATCGGCATAAGCCCGGACACATGACAAACGGCCGGGGCGGACAGACCGCAGCGAGGACAGCATCGCATCAGATGAAAAAAGGTTTTTACACCATCATGGCCGCGCAGTTTTTTTCGTCGCTGGCCGACAATGCGCTTCTGATCGCTGCTATCGCTCTGCTGAAAGATCTTCACGCTCCGAACTGGATGACGCCGCTGCTCAAGCTGTTTTTTGTGCTGTCGTACGTCGTTCTTGCCGCCTTCGTGGGCGCATTCGCCGACTCCCGTCCGAAAGGACGCGTGATGTTCATCACCAATACGATCAAGGTGGTTGGCTGCATAACGATGCTGGTCGGCGCGCATCCGCTGATTGCGTACGGCATCGTCGGCTTCGGCGCGGCGGCCTACTCGCCCGCCAAATACGGCATTCTCACCGAACTGTTGCCGCCTGACCGGCTCGTTGCCGCGAATGGCTGGATCGAAGGCACCACGGTCGGCTCGATCATTCTCGGCACGGTGCTCGGCGGCGCGCTGATCAGCCCGCATATCGCCGCGCCGATTCTCAAATGGCACGTCCCCTCTGTGAACACGCCCGCGGAAGCCGCGATGGTCGTGATCATGGCCATTTACGTGATCGCCGCGCTGTTCAATCTGCGCATTCCCGACACCGGCGCGCGCTATCCGCGACAGGAGCACGGGCCGATCCGCCTGATCACCGATTTCGCCGACTGCTTTCTCGTGCTGTGGCGTGACAAGCTCGGACAGATTTCACTCGCCGTGACGACGCTGTTCTGGGGTGCGGGCGCGACGCTGCAATTCATCGTGCTGAAGTGGGCCGAAGTGTCGCTGGGCATGTCTCTGTCCGAGGCGGCGATCCTGCAGGCGGTGGTCGCGGTTGGCGTCGCGTTCGGCGCGATTTTCGCGGCTTCGCGTGTGCCGTTGAAGAAGTCGCTGTCGGTCTTGCCGGTCGGCATCATGATGGGTATCTCCGTGATGCTGATGGCGTTCTACACGCGCGATCTGTTTCCCCCGCATTGGGGCGTGTATTTTGGCCGCATGCACGTGTCGGGCTATCTGATTTTCGCGTATATCTTCCTGATGTTCGTGGGCGGCCTGTCGGGCTTTTTCGTCGTGCCGATGAATGCGCTGCTGCAGCATCGCGGGCACGTGCTGCTGTCGGCGGGCCATTCGATCGCCGTGCAGAACTTCAACGAGAATCTGTCCGTGCTCGTGATGCTGTGCCTGTACGCGGTGCTCGTGTGGCTCGACGTGCCGGTCACCATCGTGATCGTTCTGTTCGGCACCTTCGTCTGCCTGATGATGTGGCTCGTGATGCGACGCCATCAGGCGAACCAGCGCGCCTTCGATTCGGTCGCGCTGATCGGCGAAGCCAAGCACTGATCGGCTGCGCCGGGCCGGCCGCGGCACACACGAGCGCGCCCCCCTTCTTCCTCGCTCGACCATGACTCAATCGATTCCCAATGTGCTGACGATCGCCGGTTCCGACTCCGGCGGCGGCGCCGGCATCCAGGCCGATCTGAAGACCTTCTCCGCGCTCGGCGCCTATGGCGCGAGCGTGATCACCGCGCTGACCGCGCAGAACACGCGCGGCGTGACCGCGATTCACGCGCCGGACCCGGGCTTCGTCACCGCGCAGCTCGACGCGGTGTTCGACGACATCCGCATCGACGCGGTGAAGATCGGCATGCTCGCGAATGCGCCGATCGCGCGTGCGGTCGCCGACGCGCTGCGCCGTCATCAGCCCAAACACATCGTGCTCGATACGGTGATGATCTCGAAGAGCAATCACGCGCTATTACTACCCGATGCGGTCGCGGTGGTACGCGACGAACTGCTGCCGCTCGCCGATCTGCTGACGCCGAATCTGCCGGAAGCGGCCGCATTGCTGGGCATGCAAACCGCCGCCGACGAAGCCGACATGGTCGAGCAAGGCGAAGCGTTGCGCGCGCTCGGCGCGCGCGCGGTGCTGATGAAGGGCGGCCATCTGAGCGCGACCGATAGCCCCGACTGGCTCGTGCAGGAAAGCGGCACGCTGCGTCTCGGCGGTCCGCGCGTGCCGGTGAAGAACACGCACGGAACGGGCTGCACGTTGTCGTCGGCGATCGCGGCCTTGATTGCGCAGCGCGACGATCTCGCTAGCGCGGTCGCCGATGCGAAGGTTTATCTGACGGGTGCGTTGCAGGCGAGCGAGCGGCTCGACGTCGGCCACGGCGTGGGGCCGGTGCATCACTTTCATCGGTGGTGGTGAGCGACGTCATTGCTTCGCGTAACGCCGCGCGTGCTCGGGCCAGTCGTCGGGCACGATAAAACCGCGCGAGCGTTCAAGTACACGCCCCGTGTTGTCTGCGATGAATCCGGCGACCATCGTCGGGCCGTGTTGCGGTGAGATCTGCGCGGCGAGCGTGTTTGCGTCGACGTACCACGTGTCGTCCGCACCGGCTTGCGCTCGATATTGCGGCGCGAGCCATTCGAGCCGCGGCAACACTCGCCACCTGTGCGCATGCGCGCACGCGAAAGCCGGCCAGTCGCGATGCGTGACCCACCAGCCGCGACCGTGCGCGGGATCGAGTTCGGCAGGATCGGTCGGCATCTCGCCATGCCGGTAAAACAGCCAGCCTTTGACGAACATCTGCGGCGTCCACGCGCCCGCATAGCCCGTCGAGGCAAATTCCTCGCGTGCGCTGAGCGGCAACTGATGATCGAGCAAATGCGCGAGCTTCAGATCGAGGCGATCTTTCAGATTGGGGCCGACGTAATCGGCGAGACGCGCCGCCTCTGCCCCATTCGCATCGCCCGCATGCAGATAGCACTTCACCGCGAGTTCCCAATGCAGTCGCGCGCCCTGGCGCGTGCGCACGAGGAAATCGCATTCACCGAGCGTGAGGCCCGCATGTCGTAGCGGCACACCCGCTGCGATCAGTTGCGTCGCCGGTCCATGACGAAGGAAAAAGCCCAGCAGGCGTTCGGCGTAGCGGCCAAGGCGCGTGATACGCGTTGCCGCGAGATCCTGACGCAGAAGTGCCGGCGCGACGTCGAGCGCGCGCAGCCAGTCGAGCGTGGCCTGCAATTCCTGCGGCGTGCCGAAAGGATCGGCGAGCGCGCCTGTGGGAAGCTGAGGGCGCAACAGATCTGGACTGAGCAGCAGCCACGCGAGATCGCGGACAGCGGGATCGCGCAGCGCGTCGACTGAAGCATCGCCACGCAAACCCAGCAAGGTATCGAGAAGCGCCGCGCGGCTGACAGACGCGGCGGGCATGCGCGCCGCCGGTCCCTCGGGCATCGTCACTTTGATTCGTTCGACGGCACGCCGCCGTTCGCGAGCCACGTGGCACGCGCGAGGCACAGATCCGCCCAGGCCTTGGCCTTGTCGGGCAGGCTACGCAGCAGATAGGCCGGGTGATAGGTGACGATCACCGGTACGCCCTCGTACGTGTGCACGCGGCCGCGCAACGACGAAATGCTCGCGTCGGTCTTGAGCAGACTTTGCGCGGCGAAACGGCCGAGCGCGACGATCAGCTTCGGCTTCACGAGCGACACCTGACGCTGTAGATAAGGTTCACAACGCGCGACTTCGTCCGGCTGCGGATTGCGATTGCCAGGCGGCCGGCACTTGATCACGTTCGCGATATACACGTTGGTGCCGCGCGCGAGCGCGAGCGAGTGCAGCATGTTGTCGAGCAGCTTGCCGGCCTGGCCAACGAACGGTTCGCCTTGTCGGTCCTCGTTCTCGCCGGGCGCTTCGCCGATCAGCATCCAGTCGGCCTCGCGATCGCCGACGCCGAACACCGTGTTCGTGCGCTTCTCGCACAGCCGGCACGCCTCGCATCCGGCGACGCGCTCGGCGAGCGCGTCCCAGTCGAGTGTGTGGATAGACGGCAGCGCGGGCGCGTCGCGGCGCGCTTCGGCGGGCGCGGCGGCCGATGCGGTCGGATCGTCGAACCACGCGAAGTCGTCCTCGGAAGGGGCGTCGAAAGTCGGCGGGGCTGAAAAGTCAGTTTGCGGTTCTGATGTTTCGCGCCGCGCTGCACTTTCGTCGAAGCGCGGCGTGGATTCGCGCTGCACTTGCGGCGGCTGCACCTCGGCGGACGCGCGCAGCGGTTCGCGCGAGGTCTGCGTCGCAGGCTCCGCGCGACGCAAGTCTGCCGCGCGTTCCCGCGGCGACTGCAGCGCATCGCTCTGCCCGGCCTCCTCTCGCGCCGCGAGTCCGCGACGCACCCACAACGGCGCGAGTCCGAATTCTTCGAGCACCGATTCATGCAGCGCCATCTGCGCCCTCCGTGGCTAACGACAGACGCATCACGATCGCGTCCTCCCGGCCGCGATGCCGCGCCGGATAATAATTTTTGCGCCGGCCGATCGACGCGAAGCCGAAGCGCTCGTACAACCGGATCGCCCGATGATTCGACGGCCGCACTTCGAGCAGCAGCCCCTCGAGCCTCTCCGCGTGCGTGATGCGCACCGCCTCGCGCAGCAGCGCGAGGCCTGCGCCGGCGCCTTGTGCTTGCGGCGTGACGCACAGATTCAGCAGATGCATTTCATCGACAACTGGCATCAGCACGCAGTAGCCGATCAACGTCCCCGTCACGTGACGCAGACAGACGCCGAAATAGCCATTGCGCAGCGAGTCGCCGAAGTTGCCGCGGCTCCACGGAAACTCATACGCAAGTTTCTCGATCGCGGCGACTTCGTCCAGGTCGCTTTCGGTCATCGGCGACATGTAGCGGTCCGTGAGCAGCACGCCGCTCATGGGCGCGCCTCGTCGTGGGACGGTTGGCCGGAGCCGCCATCGGGCGCGTGCTGCGCGGACTGCTCGGCGCTATGAGCCGCTTTGGCTGATTTCGCCGCTTTGTCGGCCATGCGCTCTGCGGTCGTCTGCGCGACCTTGTCGCGCACGTACTCGGGTGCGGCCTGATCGGCGCGCACCGTGCGGCCCGCATGAAACGCGCGCAGCGCCGCGTACGCGAGCGGCAACGCATGCGGCAACGCTTGGCCATCGACGCTCCGCGCGGCCGCGACCGCCGGCAAGCGCTCGCCGAACGCGGCGGCCGCGTTGCCGGCGAGTGTGAATGGCACGTCGGGCAGCACGAGCCGCTCGGGTGCATCGAGCGTCGCCGCCTGCACGGTGCGCCATTCGTGTTGCGTGTCGTCCCACGCGTAGTCGGCCCAGTAGATTTCGTCCATGCGCGCGTCGAGCGCGGCGAGCACGCGCGTCGTCGACGGATCGCGCAGGCGGGCGCTCTCCGCGCACGCGAGCAGCGTGCCGATCGGTACGACCGGCAGGTTCAGGCCGAACGCGAGGCCTTGGGCGACGCCGGTCGCCGTACGCAGTCCGGTGAACGAACCCGGACCCGAGCCGAACGCGATCGCGTCGCAATCCGCCAGCGTGAGGCCGGCTTCGTCGAACAGTTCGCGGATCGCCGGCAGCAGGCGGGTACTGGACACCGCGCCGGTTTGTTCATGACGAACCCAGACGCGCGGTTCGGCGCTGGGCTGACCGGCGGCATGGACGGACGCGGACACGAGCGCCGCCGAGCAGAACTCGGTCGATGTATCGAGGGCAAGGAGCACTGTTTGAGTCATGGACCGTATTGTAATCGGCGCGGTGCGCGTGAATGGTGGTTTGCGCGGCCGCGCCGCCCGGCTTCGCGGCCGTCATCGTTTGGAATAAGCCCTCGGTCCCGGGGCGGCGGGCAATTGCTATGATTTTCGGCCGATCTCATCTATCCCGCCACGCGGGCCAAACGACCATGACCGACATCAATTCCCAGTTCGAGCAAGCCCAGCAAGACGTCAAGCAACTGCCCGAGCGTCCGGGCAACCTGACGCTGCTGCGTCTCTACGCGCTCTTCAAGCAGGCGAGCGAAGGCGACGTGTACGGCGACAAGCCGGGCTTCACCGACATCGTCGGCAAATACAAGTACGATGCGTGGGCGGCGCTCAAGGGCACCGCGCAGGACGCCGCGAAGCAGCAATACGTCGAACTCGTCGAATCGCTGAAGAGCGGCACCGCGGCCTGAGTTTCCGGCGCGCCAAGCATCTGCCGAAATGGCCGTCTGGCAATGCTGCGACCGCCTCGCGGCGGTTTCGGACACGAAGCTCCGGCCCGCCGCCCTCACTCGCCTACTTCATTCCGACACTTTCTTCTGTCGGAATTGCCTGAATGGTGGCGCAGTGCAGCAAATGTCGCTACAATGCCGCCTGCGCTTCACTGCTTTGCCCGTTTTTTCCAGCGGTCCTCGCGGCGCAGCGTCCATAGCGTTTGCTCCAATCCAGTTTAGAACCTGTCCCCTTCTGCCTAGCCCGCTCCGGGCTCAAGTCCCAGGCTGGCGACTCGCCATGTTGGCACGTCGCATCCGATACAGCTTCTAACGAAAAACTCGCCTTCATTGTCGCGAGTTGCCCCCGTTTATCGATTTGCTCGCTGCTGTTTTGCTCGCTGAATCCGACGACTTGGGTATGCCGATTGGCGTTGACGTTTTCATCCGATGAACCACCCAGGATCGTTTTCAAGGATTCACATGACTTTGAGCAACACCCCCAGCAGCCCGTTGAACGCCGTCGCCGACGAAGCACTCGGTCTTACGCCCGCCGCTCCCGAAGCCCTCGCGCAGGCTGACGCCAAGCCGACCTTCGCGTCGCTCGGCCTGTCCGCGGACGTCGTCTCCGCGCTGACCGCCGCCGGCTACGAGCACCCGACGCCGGTGCAGCAACGCGCGGTGCCGGCAGCGATCGCCGGCCGCGATCTGCTGGTTTCGAGCCCGACCGGCTCGGGCAAGACCGCCGCGTTCATGCTGCCCGCCATCGAGCGTTTCTCGCAGCTGCAAAAGACGCAGGCGAGCCAGCCGCGCGAACCGCGCCCGGCCGACGGTGGCCGCGGCCGCCGTCCGCAGCCGGTCGCGCGTCCTACCATGCTGGTGCTGACCCCGACCCGCGAACTGGCGATGCAGGTCACGACCGCCGCCGCGACGTACGGCAAGCACCTGAAGCGCCTGCGCACCGTCAGCATTCTCGGCGGCGTCGCTTATGGCCAGCAGCTGATGCTGCTCGCGAAGAACCCTGAAATCCTCGTCGCGACGCCGGGCCGTCTGATCGACCATCTCGAGCGCGGCCGCATCGATCTGTCGCAACTGCAGATCCTCGTGCTCGACGAAGCCGACCGCATGCTCGACATGGGCTTCATCGACGACATCGACACGATCGTCGCCGAAACGCCGGCTACGCGTCAGACCATGCTGTTCTCCGCCACGCTCGACGGCAAAATCGGCTCGCTGACCGGCCGTCTGTTGAAGGACCCGGAGCGGATCGAGATCGTCCAGCGCTTGGAACAGCGCACCAACATCGCGCAAACCGTCCACTACGTCGACGACCGCGATCACAAGGACCGTCTGCTCGACCATCTGCTGCGTGACGACGGCCTCGACCAGGCCATCGTCTTCACGGCCACCAAGATGGACGCCGACCAGTTGGCGGGCCGTCTGGCCGACGCCGGCTTCGAATCGGCCGCGCTGCACGGCGACCTGCCGCAAGGTGCGCGTAACCGCACGATCCGCGCACTGCGCGAGCGCCGCGTGCGCGTGCTGGTTGCGACCGACGTCGCCGCTCGCGGTATCGACATCCCGGGCATCACGCACGTGTTCAACTACGACCTGCCGAAGTTCGCCGAAGACTACGTGCACCGTATCGGCCGTACCGGCCGTGCGGGCCGCTCGGGTATCGCCGTGAGCCTCGTGCATCACGCCGAACAGGGCGCGTTGAAGCGCATCGAGCGCTTCGTGCGCACGCCGCTTCCGGTCAACGTCGTCGAAGGCTTCGAGCCGCGCAAGGCGGCGCCCTCGGGCAACGGCCGTCCTGGCTTCGGCGGCCGCGGCCGTCCTGGCGGTGGTAATGGCCGTCGCTTCGGCAGCGGCTCGGGCAAGCCGGGCGGCTACGGCGGCTCGCGCAACGGTAACGGCACTGGCAACAGCAACAGCAACGGCGGCGGCTGGGGCAACAAGTCGGCCGGCGGTTCGCGCGAAGGCTTCGGCTCGCGCGAAAGCCACGGCGGTTCGCGCGAAGGCTTCGGCGGTGGCTCGCGTGACGGCTACGGCGCGCGCCGCAACGACGGTCCCCGTTCGGCACGTCGCGGCAGCTAATAGCGACCCACCTGACCGACCGGATGGCTTCGCGCCGTCCGTGACACAGAAGAAAACCGGCGCTCGGGCGCCGGTTTTTTTCGTCTATCGACTGGCCGCCCCAAATTTCACGATGTAAAAAATTTTTTTGCGTCGTAAAAAATCATGCTGCAAAGCACAAGAAGGACTATTGCAACAGGGAAAATATCGTTTCTTATCGCGAAAAGCAGGCATCAAGTCATTGATTTTATATAAAAATAAATATTGGAAAAACGCTTTGCGGCGTCTATTGTGCGTCCTTCGATTTGCCTAGACTCTTATATAAGACTTCACGAAACAGAACGCCTCTCCGGGCCCCACGCTTCGAGAAGACAGAGTCACCCATCCTCCATAACTGGCATCGAAGGAGCACATCATGACCATGACCCGCGAACAGCAAGTGCAGCAACTCAAGCAGCAATGGGAATCGGACCCGCGTTGGAAAGGTGTCAAGCGCACCTACTCGGCCGAAGACGTGGTGCGTCTGCGCGGCTCGGTGCAACCTGAGCACACGCTCGCGAAGCGCGGCGCGGAAAAGCTGTGGGCCGCCGTCAACAACGAGCCGTTCGTCAACTCGCTCGGCGCGCTGACCGGCAACCAGGCGATGCAGCAGGTGAAGGCTGGTCTGAAGGCAATCTATCTGTCGGGCTGGCAGGTCGCGGGCGATGCCAACGTCGCCGGTGAAATGTATCCGGACCAGTCGCTGTATCCGGCCAACTCGGTGCCCCTCGTCGTCAAGCGCATCAACAACACGCTGACGCGCGCCGACCAGATCCAATGGTCGGAAGGCAAGAACCCGGGCGATGAAGGCTACGTCGATTACTTCGCGCCGATCGTGGCCGACGCGGAAGCCGGTTTCGGCGGCGTGCTGAACGCGTTCGAACTGATGAAGGCGATGATCGAAGCGGGCGCCTCCGGCGTGCACTTCGAAGACCAGCTCGCATCGGTCAAGAAGTGCGGTCACATGGGTGGCAAGGTGCTCGTGCCGACCCGCGAAGCCGTCGCGAAGCTGACAGCCGCGCGTCTGGCCGCCGATGTGTCGGGCGTGCCGACCGTGCTGCTCGCCCGCACCGACGCGGAAGCCGCCGACCTCGTGACCTCGGACATCGACGAGAACGACCGCCCGTTCCTGACCGGCGAGCGTACCGTCGAAGGCTTCTACCGCACGAAGCCCGGTCTCGAGCAGGCAATCTCGCGCGGCCTCGCCTATGCGCCCTACGCAGACATGATCTGGTGCGAAACCGGCAAGCCGGACCTCGAGTTCGCCAAGAAATTCGCCGACGCGATCCACAAGGAGTACCCGGACCAACTGCTGTCGTACAACTGCTCGCCGTCGTTCAACTGGAAGAAGAACCTCGACGACGCGACGATCGCGAAGTTCCAGCGCGAACTCGGCGCGATGGGCTACAAGTTCCAGTTCATCACGCTGGCCGGCTTCCACGCGCTGAACTACTCGATGTTCAACCTCGCGTACGGCTATGCGCGCAACCAGATGACCGCGTTCGTCGAAATGCAGCAGGCGGAGTTCGCGGCGGCCGAAAAGGGCTTCACCGCGGTCAAGCATCAGCGCGAAGTCGGCACCGGCTACTTCGACGCGGTCACGCAGACGGTCGAGCGCGAAGCATCGACGACCGCGCTGCACGGTTCGACGGAAAACGAGCAGTTCTTCGACAAGAAGGTCGCCTGAGATCAGCCAGTCGGGTTATGCAGTCCCGTGGCCTGAGCGCAGGAACGATCGGCAAACGTCGAGCGGCACCACCAGAGTGCCGCCGACGCAGGGAGGGCCGTGCCGTGCTGGATTGGCAGGAGCGTCAGCGCGAACGCCGACGGCCGGAGAGTCTCAAAGAAGCCAGCACGCGGCAAGCGTGCGGCGAACCTGAACGCGCCGGCAGCGCCGCCGGCGCGCTTTTTTTCGAAGGCGGTGCCTGCCGGCACGCTGCCGGCAGTGCCAAGCGATTCAGCGATAGACGATCACAGGAATTTTCGTATGCGTGAGCACGCGCTGCGTTTCACTGCCGATCAGCAGGCTGCCGAGCCCGCGCCGCCCATGCGATGCCATGAAGATCACGTCGCAGCGCCCCTGCTCCGCCGCTTCGATGATGCCGAGATACGGCGCCGGATGCACGCTCGTGCGGCTCTCGACACTGACGCCGACGCGGTGCGCCGCATGCTCGACTTCGCGCAGATGCACGCGCGCCTCGCGCTCGCTGCGTTGCAGGAACTCGCCGGGCGGTTCGACCACGACATCGGAGAACGGCGAGTACGGATATTGCGGCAGACAGGCGTATGCGGTAACGCGGGCGCCCACGGCCTGCGCGAGGTCGATCGCGCCCGCTATCGCCTTGCGTGACAGATCTGAACCATCGGTCGGAACCAGGATGTGCCTGAACATGATCCCCTCCGTCGCCGGCTGCCCGCAGCACGGCGTCAGCGTCCAACACAGCCCAGGGTGCAGGCTGCTCGAAACGATTGTAGTGCGTATGAATGCGGGTATTCGCGTCTGTCTGGAGATTGGCGCATCAGTCCCAGTAACCGGGTTCGCCGTACGTATGCTTGAGAAAGTCCAGAAACAGCCGCACCCGCAGCGGCAGATGACGGCGCTGCGGGAACACCGCGTGGATGCCGATCGGCGGCGCGGCGAATTCGTCGAGCACGCTGACGAGGCGGCCCGCCGCGATCTCCGCGCCGACCTCCCACCACGAGCGCCACGCGAGCCCGTGTCCGGCGAGACACCATTCGTGCAGCACCGCGCCGTCCGAGCACTCCATCGTGCCGGACACCTTGATCGACGCGACCTTGCCGTCGTGCTGAAACATCCAGCCGCGCTGCTGGTTCGCGCTGGCGCCGAGCGCGAGGCAGTTGTGGCGCGCGAGATCGGCCAGGCTGTGCGGCGCGCCGCGCCGGCTCAGATACGCGGGCGACGCGACGCATACGCGCCGGTTCTCCGCGAGCTTCAGCGACACCAGCGACGAATCGGGCAACTCGCCGAGCCGCACCGCGCAATCGAAGCCTTCGTTGACGAGGTCGACGAGGCGGTCGGACAGATCGAGCGTGATCGACACGTCCGGATGCGCGACCGTGAACGCGGGCACCAGTGGCGCCACGTGCCGGCGCCCGAAGCCGGCCGGCGCCGACAGCCGGAGATGGCCGCTCGCCTTCACGCCGCCCGCCGACACGCTCGCCTCGGCGTTCTGCATGTCGTGAAGAATGCGCTGGCAGTCTTCGAGAAAGGCCGAGCCTTCGAAGGTCAGCGTGATCTTGCGCGTCGTGCGCACGAGCAGCTTCACGCCGAGGCGCTCCTCCAGTGCGTCGATGCGCCGGCCGATGATCGCGGGCGCGACGCCCTCGGCGAGCGCCGCCGCGGACAGGCTCCCTTTGGCCGCGACAGTGGCGAAGGTCTCGATCTGCTTGAAACGGTCCATGAACGATACGCGCCGCGGCGAGGCGGAAAAGTGAGCAGTGCGCGTCAGATTAGGTACGCAAAAGTAAAAGATCAAGTGATCTTTAGCCTATTTTTTAGCACCTAAGGTCAGCAATACAATCGATCCCGACCTCTGACAGGAGCGCATGGCAATGTCGGCCACAACGACACCTTCCCCGCGAGCAGTGATTTTCGACGCCTACGGCACGTTGTTCGACGTGCATTCGGTGATCGCCGCCGCGGAGCAACTGTTCCCCGGCCACGGCGACGCGCTGTCACAGCTGTGGCGCCAGAAGCAGATCGAATACACGCAATTGCGCACGCTCGCCGCGCGCAGCGACGCCCCCGGCGAACACTACCGCCCGTTCTGGGACATCACGCTCGACGCGCTGCGCTTCGCCGCGAAAAGACTGCAGCTCACACTCGGCCCCGCGGCCGAAAAGCGGCTGATGGACGAATACGCGTGCCTGTCCGCATTTCCCGACGCGGTGCCCGTGCTGCGTGCGTTGCGCGAGGCCGCCGCCGCGCCACGCGTGGGGCTCGCGATTCTGTCAAACGGCAATCCGCAAATGCTCGATATCGCGGTCAAGAGCGCCGGCATGAATGCCCTCTTCGATCACGTGCTGTCGGTCGACGCCGTGCGCGCGTACAAACCCTCGCCTGCCGCGTATGCGCTCGGCCCCGACGCGTTCGGCGTGGCCGCGCGCGAGATCGTGTTCGTGTCGTCGAACGGCTGGGACGTCGCGGGCGCGACATGGTTCGGCTTCACGACGTTCTGGCTGAACCGGCAGAACCTGCCCGTCGAAGAGCTCGGCGTGACGCCGCATGGCACCGGTAGCGGCATGAACGATCTGCTGGACTTTCTGCGCACACTCGCGACGTCGTCATGTTCGAGAGGCGGCCGTCGAACGAAAGTTCCTGGCAGTGGCAGTCGCAAGCGCGCCGGCCCGCGCGTATGACGGCGTCCCCCGCATTCGGCAATCCACTTCCCCTTTTCAACCTTCGCATTTTTGCAACCTGACCGACCAAGGAAAAAACATGGCTAATCCGCTGTCGTTGCCGCAAGGCATGGAAATCACCGGCGACATCAAGCCCGGCTTTGAAGCGATCCTCACCCGCGAAGCGCTGGAACTCGTCGCGGCCTTGCACCGTACGTTCGAGCCGCGCCGTCAGCAGTTGCTGCAGGCGCGCGTCGAGCGCGCGAAGCGGCTCGACGCTGGCGAGCGGCCCGACTTCCTCGCCGCCACGAAGAGCGTGCGCGAGGGCGACTGGAAGATCGCGCCGCTGCCGCAGGATCTGCAGTGCCGGCGCGTCGAGATCACCGGCCCCGTCGAGCGCAAGATGATCATCAACGCGCTCAATTCGGGCGCCGACTCCTACATGACCGACTTCGAGGATTCGAACGCGCCGAGCTGGGACAATCAGATCACCGGTCATATCAATCTGAAGGACGCGGTGCGCCGCACGATCTCGCTCGAACAGAACGGCAAGTCGTACCGGCTCAACGACAGGACCGCGACGCTGATCGTACGTCCGCGCGGCTGGCATCTCGACGAGAAGCACGTGAAGGTCGACGGCCAGCGCGTGTCGGGTGGCATCTTCGATTTCGCGCTGTACATGGTGCACAACGCGAAGGAGTTGATCGCGCGCGGCTCGGGTCCGTACTTCTATCTGCCGAAGATGGAGAGCCATCTCGAAGCGCGGCTGTGGAACGACCTCTTCGTCGCCGCGCAGGAAGCGGTCGGCGTGCCGCGCGGCACGATTCGCGCGACGGTGCTGATCGAGACGGTCGTCGCCGCGTTCGAAATGGACGAGATCCTGTACGAGCTGCGTGAACATAGCTCGGGCCTGAACGCGGGCCGCTGGGACTACATCTTCTCGGCGATCAAGAAGTTCAAGAG
The DNA here is from genome assembly GCF_902833905.1 of Paraburkholderia tuberum STM678. GTDB lineage: Bacteria > Pseudomonadota > Gammaproteobacteria > Burkholderiales > Burkholderiaceae > Paraburkholderia > Paraburkholderia tuberum. The sequence continues at coordinate 97,954 of NZ_CADFGP010000029.1, forward strand.
CGACCGCGACTTCTGCCTCGCCGATCGCTCGCAGATCACGATGACCTCGCCGTTCATGCGCGCGTACGCGTTGCTGCTGCTGAAGACCTGCCATCGCCGCAACGCGCCGGCGATCGGCGGCATGAGCGCGCTGATTCCGATCAAGAACGATGCGGCCGCGAACGACAAGGCGATGGCCGGCGTGCGTTCAGACAAGGCGCGCGACGCGGGCGACGGCTACGACGGCGGCTGGGTCGCGCACCCGGGCCTCGTGCCGGTCGCGATGGAAGAGTTCGTCAAGGTGCTCGGCGATCGGCCGAACCAGATCGGCAAGCAGCGCGTCGACGTGCTCGTGAGCGCGACCGACCTGCTCGACTTCCGCCCGGAAACGCCGATCACCGAAGCGGGCTTGCGCAACAACATCAACGTCGGCATTCACTACCTCGGTTCGTGGCTCGCGGGCAATGGCTGTGTGCCGATTCACAACCTGATGGAAGATGCGGCCACCGCCGAGATTTCGCGCTCGCAGGTCTGGCAGTGGATCCGCTCGCCGAAGGGCAAACTCGACGACGGTCGCAAGGTGACGGTCGAACTGGTGCGCGAGCTCGCGGCGCAGGAGTTCGACAAGGTCAAACAGACGGTGGGCGGAGATACGAAGCCGTATGAGCGTGCCGCGCAGATCTTCGAGCAGATGTCGACCGCGGAGCAGTTCACCGATTTTCTGACGCTGCCGCTTTACGAAGAGATTTGATGGTGTTGATGATGCGGGCTCGAGCGCCTTGGGCCTGCTCGAGCCAGGGGACCCCATCGGCTTGAACGACGGCACGCCGCGGACATACGTGGCGCGCCGTTTTTTTTGCTCGCCTTCGTGGACCAGCTCAGCGCGTGCGCCGATGTTCGACCCAATCGCCTGAACGGATCTCGGGCAGCCCTTTTACGGCGCTCGGCGCGACCGGATAGAAGCGGCAATTCACGACGTTGCCGTCCACTTTGACCATCACCTCACGTGTCAGAAAACGATCCTCGACGCCCGGATACACGGCTTCGATTTCGTCGAGCACCGCGACGAGCGCATCGTCGATTTCATAGACGTCGCCGAGCACGTCGATACCCGCTTCGTCGACGACGAGACCCGGATAGTCGCCAAAATCGAACAGATGGCCGCGCACGGTGGTACTGCCGAGCAGGCTCGGTGCGGGGATGTCGTTGCGCGCGGCGGCTTCGCTGATGTCGTTGGTTTCACCGGCACGCAGCGTGCCGTAGACAAAGACGGTCTGCATCGTCGTTGAGTCTCCATGGTCAGAGGTGATGTCGGTGGCTCGGGGGCCATCGGGACATTATGCAACGGCGGCCCGTCGGCAACAGAAACTGGGCACGGCCTACAATGCTTGATGCCCGCGGCGGTGAATGGCCTCGACCGCGCTTCGCCGTTGCCAGCTCCGTGATCCGAACCGACCTTGCCATGACCTCGTCCTCCGACTCCGACTTGTTGAGCCGCGTGCGTTTCGCCGACATACCGCCCGAGTTCGCGCCGAACGAGATGCATCCGATCCGCGTGCGCTCGCGGCCAATGCCGGCGGGCTGGCATATCGCGCGTCATACGCATGCCTGGGCGCAGGTCGCGTATGCGTCGCGCGGCGTGCTGCGGGTCGCAACGACGGGCACGACATGGATGGTGCCGCCATCGCGCGCAATCTGGTTGCCGCCGCATGTGACGCACGAAGTGGTCGCCGTCGAGGATGCGTTCCTGCGCACGCTGTACATCACCGAGAGTACGGTGCCGGCCGGGCTCGATACGCCGCGCGTCGTCGAAGTATCGAACCTGTTGCGCGAGGTGATTGCCGCGCTCGATACGGCTGGCCTGTCCGCCGCGCGCGAGCAGCTGCTCGGCGCGCTCGCGCTCGATGAACTGACGCGCTCCGAGCCGTTGCCGCTGTCCGTGCCGATGCCCAGCGAAAAGCGCCTGCGCGCGCTGTGCGAGGCCCTGATCGCCGACCCGATGCATGGCGAGTCGCTCGAGCAGTGGGCATCGACGGTGGGCGCGAGCACGCGCACGATCGCGCGGCTGTTCCGCCAGGAGCTGGGTGTGAGTTTTTCGCAGTGGCGTCAGCAGGCGATTCTCGCGCGCGCCATTCCATTGTTGAGCCAGGGACGGCCGCTGTCGCACGTCGCGCAGGAACTGGGCTATCAGAGCCAGAGCGCCTTCTCCGCGATGTTCCGGCGTGGGTTCGGCGCGAGTCCACGCGCGTTTATCGAGCGAGGCGCCGAGCATCGCGCGAGCAACGGCGAGCATGATGACGCGCAAAAGGATGATGAAACGGCACAGGATCAAGCCGGTTCGACGGACGTCGCCGAGCGGTGAATGGCGACAACTAGCGGTGCGCGTCGGCCATCAATGCGGGGCACGCCTCAAACCCGCCGCGCCAGATGACGGATTGCGCCTAGCTGCGCGAGCCGCGGCCCGGTGAGCTTATAGCCCTTGCGCAGATAGAGCCGCGCCGCCGGATTGTCGACGAACACGCGCAACTGCAACTCACGCAGCCCGCGCTCGCGCGCCCATTGATGCGAGATGTCGAGCAGGAAGGTACCGGCGCCAAGCCGACGATATCCTTCGGCGATCTGCACGTCGCGGATATGCAGCGAATCACCCTCTTCGGTGATACGCAGCACGCCCATCGGCACGCCATCCACTTCGAGAATGAAATTCTCCGATTCGCGCCAACTGCCGAGAAACAGATCGCTGCGCCACACCAGATGATGCCGGCGATAGTAGCCGCCCATGTTGTTGCGGGTCAGCGCCTCGGCAAACTCGAAATCGTCCATGCTGGCCGAGCGCAGATGAAACGGTGACGGAGCTTCGGTGGGATCGAACATGGCAGGACCGCGAGGATGAGTCGGATAAACGGTAAAACAGGCCGCGCGCGCTGGCAATGGCTGTTTGTCCCGAGCCTTCCGGGAGGCGGCCGGCAACGGCAGTAGAAACGGAGCGGTTACGGTCCTATGAGCAGGCGCCATCACCCGCTCACCAGCACGACGGCTGCGGATATACACGTTCGCATCGTCGGCACAGCGCACGAAGCAGTGGCCGCGCCGTTCCAGTTCCTTGTCCACCACGTCGAGCAACACGTTGGCCAGCAACGGCGGATCATCATGGCGCGGACAACAGGCTTCGTCGCTCACGGAAATAGGCGCAGCTTCACCGCGCGTGCCTCCCGATCGCCCCGCTTGCGCGGGCATCTGACGCAATTCCTGTCGCATCGACATGGCGCTGGACACTCCCTCCCGTTCGGCCCTTCATCACCAGCTCCAGTCTCACCGACCTGTCCTGTGACTGTTGGGTCGGAGGAGGCGCGCTGACGCGCTGGCCTCCGTCCGCCGCTCAAACTGCACGTGCCGTTTTCCGGCATGCAGCTTTCACGAAGATGCAGCATGCTGGGATGCAATAGAAGGTATCAGTTGCACAAGGTTGACTAACCCGAACTCACCATAGAGCCGCGCCTCGGGCAAGACCTTCCAGCCCATGTTGCGCCAGCGCTTGAATCGATGCGACCAGATGCGCCGCACGATCCATCGGTTGAGCCGGTTGAAGATTCGCCGGACGTGGGACCGCTTGTAGTAGTGCCCCCAGCCGCGCAGGATGGGATTGAGCCGTCCAATCAGCTCCCGCGTTCGAAGCGGCACACATCGCTTTGTAAGACGACGCACCTGATCCATGAAGCGCTGGACCGACTTCTCCCGGGGGTACGCGTACAGCGCACCCGACCGGGCGCCACTGCGGATCTTGGCTGCGGGCAGCGATAACTGCCGCCCACGCTTGATCTTGTAGCCGAGAAACTCGAATCCAAACCGAACATGCACGATCCGCGTCTTCTGCGGATTAAGTTGCACACCCAGTGCGCTCAGAATCTTCGTCGCCGCTGCGATGGCAGCGCGCGCTTCTGTCTGGGATGAACAGGTGATCACCCAGTCATCCGCGTAACGGGTAAGCTGGTAGCCCTTGCGCCGCATCTCCCGATCAAACGGCGTCAGGAGGATATTGCTGAGCAGCGGTGAAGCTACCCCACCTTGCGGCGTTCCACGCTCGCTTGGAAACAGACGACCCTTGCCGAAACTGCCGGCTTTGAGCATCGCCTTGATCAGGCCTAGTACGAATGGCACTTACTTAAGCCTACATGGAGGAGAAGACGCGGGTAAGTGCTTGAAGAGAAAGGGAGGGGGCTGATCCAGGGATTGATACGATG
>NZ_CADFGP010000030.1 GCF_902833905.1 Paraburkholderia tuberum STM678
ATGATCGAATTCATCGTGTCGAGAAACTCGTCGCGACGCGTGCGTTTGCGTCGGGTCTCGAATCCTGAACCTTGATCTGCGGCCATCGCGAGCGTTTGTTGCTTCATCGTGTTTTGCGTTTGTCGTTTCCTGTGCGCTCTATAACGCTTGAGGCGCACAATCGGTGGACTTAATCAGCGTTGCCTTAACTCCTTCCCAAGTTAATGTTTAATGGTTCCCGGACCAGCGCCGGCCGCGTTCGCGACGGCCGTATCCGCGTATTCGTGGTGCTCGGGGCTCTCGGGCCTATTCGCGGCGACCTATATCGACCGCTTCGACCGGCGCCGTCTGCTGCTCACCATTTACGCGCTGTTCGCGCTGTCGAACCTCGCGTGCGCGCTCGCGTCGAGCTTCGCGCTGCTGCTCGCCGCGCGTGCGTTCGCGGGCATCACGGGCGGCGTGCTCGGCTCCGTGATCATGGCGATCGTCGGCGACGTGATCCCGCTGCAACGGCGCGGCGCCGCGACCGGCACGATCATGACCGCGTTCTCGCTCGCGGCGATCGCCGGCGTGCCGGCCGGCGTGATGCTCGGCGCGCAGTTCGGCTGGGCGGCGCCGTTCTTCCTGCTGGTCGCGTTGTCGCTGCTGGTGTGGTTGGCGGCCTCGCAACAGGTGCCGTCGCTGGCCGCGCATCTGAGCCGCCGGCAGCCGCCGCTCGCGGAAGTACTGCCCGAGCTGTGGCGCCTGCTGAGCAACCGAAGCCATCTGAACGCGTTCGCGCTGACGTTCATGATGATGATCGCGCACATGCTGGTGATCCCGTTCATTGCGCCGATGCTGGTCACCAATCACGGCGTCGCGCCGCGACAGCTGTCGTGGCTGTACATGGCCGGCGGTGCGGCGACCTTCTTCACGTCGCGCCTCGTCGGCAGATTCGCCGACCGCTTCGGCACGCAGCGCGTGTTTCGCTGCGCGGCGCTGCTGTCGTTCGTGCCGGTGCTGTTCATCACGCATCTGCCGAACCTGCCGTTCTACGCGCTCGTGCTGTTCTTCCCGTGCTTCCTCGTGTTGATGAACGGCCGCATGGTGCCGATGCAGGCACTGCTGACCACGGTCCCCGAGCCCGCGCGACGCGGTGCATTCCTGAGCGCGAACAGCGCGCTGCAGGCGCTCGGCACCGGCACTGGCGCGTGGCTCGGCGGCTTGATGCTGAGCACGTCGGCTGATGGCCGCATCGCCGGGTATGGAACCGTCGGCTGGGCGGCGGTGGCGGTCGCATGCGCGGCGGTGCTGTGGGTCTCGCGCGTGAAGGGCGTGCCGCGCGAAGTGGCGGCGGCCAGCGCCGCTGGCGCGACGATGCCTCGCGCCGGCATCGAAGCTAACATCGCTGGAGAAGGTTAGCGATGCCAGGCAGCGCGCGGTGTCGCTGCGCCAACTGCGAGCCGCGCGCTACGCCTCATCGTCGGTGCTGCCCGTCAGCGCGCGCCGCGCGGCCTCGCCCTGCCCGTGCGACGCCGAGTAAAACACGCGCGCCCGGCCGATCACGATTTTCAGCGTCGCGATCACGGGCACCGCGAGAAAAATCCCAGCGACGCCGCCCAGCTGATCGCCCGCGAGCAGTCCGACGATCACCAGAAACGGACTGACCTCGACGCCTTCGCTCATCAGATACGGATTGAGCACGTAGTCCTGGAACAGCCGGTACAGCCCGATAAAAATCACGAGCCACAACAGGTGCGGATAGCCGCTGAACACGGCGACCACGAGCGTGATCGCGACCGCGGCAAGCGGCCCCGCGAACGGCACGAATTCGAGCAGCCCCGCGCTGACCGCGAGCAGAAACGCGTACGGCACGCCGAGCAGCGAGAACACGACGCCGTAGCTAAATAGCGTGGCGAGCGACAGAAACAGCAGCGCGCGCACGTACTTCGACAGCAGCACGTTTAGATCGACGACGATCTCGTTCCACAGCACGCGATGCCGGCTGTTCAGCAAACCCAGAAACGCGTCGCGCATCCGTTCGCCGTCCTTGATCAGCAGGAAGCTCAGGATTGGAATCAGCACCAGGTAGATCAGGTTGCTCGCCGCGTGGACGACACCGAGCCCGAGGCTGCGCGCCAACGGCACGGCGTTGTCCGAGCCGGTCTCGATCTGGCTGCGCACGAAATCGACGATCCGCTCGCGCAGCGGTTCGAGAAAATGCGGCAGCGGAAAACGGTTCGGCACATCGGTGCGCAGCAGCGCGGGCAGTTGCGTGAAGAGGCGCGTCGCCTGATCCTGCAATTCCACGCCGAACAGTGAGCCAACCACCGCGAGCAGCGCGACCACGACGACGAACACGACCGCGATCGACACGACGCGCGGCATGCGGCGCGGCCTCACGCGTTCGACCAGCACCACCATCGGGTAGATCAGATAGCTGAAAAACACCGCGAACACGACGACGAGCACCGTCGTCGACGCGATATAGATGAGGAAAAATAGCAGCGCGAGCAGAGACGCGGTCCAGACTTTCCTGGCCGCGCCGACGTCGAATCCCAGCATGAAGCGTCCTCGAATGGGCGATGCGGCGCCGGCGCGACGAGTGCGCCGGCTGACTCTGGACCGTAACAGAAATTTACACGTTCCGGGTGTCGAACGCCGCGCCGCGAGGGCGCGACGCGGCGAACACCGGCAGCGTGCGAGGCGCTACGCACGCGGTGCGTCATTGCACGGCTTGCGTGCCTGACTTGATGCGCCCGAAACCGGGGGGCGGGATAAATGAAGCTGCGGATACGTGAAGTTTCGGCTCGCTAACTCTTCACACGCTCTCGTACCTCTTCGGTTTCTTCGCCGATTCTCGCCTGTATCCTGCCGGCTATTTTTTCGGCCGCTCCTTCGGCCTGTTTCGCGCGATTGCCGGTGACCTTGCCAATCGCTTCCTTGACCGAGCCCTTGAGCTCCTTCGCTGTACCTTCTACACGATTCCTGTCCATGGTGCCTTCCTGCTAGGTTTGACTGTGGAGTTGCCTGCTGGCGTTGCAACGAAACAGCCAACGTACGGCGCGACGCGCCTCGTTATGGCGCGGATCGCTTCGCCAGAGGCGATCCGCGTCGGAGCAACCTTAAAATTCCTAGCATCCGGCGTTCCCGATACCCAGTGCGCCGCGCATCGTCACCTCACCGTGACGGTGTCCTTCGCGGCGTCGTTGGCGGCATCCTTGCCGTGAGCCGGATCAGGATGATCATCTTTCGCGCCATGAAAGATATGCTTGAAAAGTTCCTTGTTCTTTTCGCCATTCAAGAGGTTTCGCAGCGCGGCTTCGTCATCGGCCGGCTTGAACGAAAGCACTCTCTTGCGGTAGCGCTCCCTGCGTTCATCGAGCATGTAACTCGCCGGTAGCGGCAGTTCGCGGCTGCCCACGTCGAGATCGATGCCTTCGAAGGTCAGCAGCCCCGCATCGTGATTGATGAAGCACGCGGGAGACTTGGTCCGGTCGATCACGTAGACGCACTGCTTCTGCAGATTGCCGGCGTCGGGCAGCTTGCCGCGGAAGATCTTGTCACGCAGGAACGTGCACATTTCTTCCCAGCACTCCTCGGTGGATTTTCCCGCCGCGCAGGACCGCAAAATTTCGGTCTTCAGAATGGCCTCTGGCACGGCATAGTAAATCGGATAACCGGCCCTCAGGTAAAGTTGCAGTTGCAACACTTCGTAACAGCGGCCCAACGCATGGATCGACGGCACGAGCAAAGACCGTTCATCCGACTCGTCGCCTTCGGTGGGTCCGGTCGCCGTCTGACTGCGGATCGACGGATGTTCCGGCAGCCCGGAATTCTCCGGTTCCGGCTGTCCGCCGCCCCACAGGATCAGATCGCGAAACAGGATCATCGGCAGGAACGAATGGACGATCAGATCCGTCGACGCCCTGCGTTTGGCGCGCTCGTTCGCATCGGCTTCCACCGGCAGCGTGGGATGCCACTTGCGCGACGAGCGCACGATATCGCCGATCGCCTTCGCCACGCAGATGCCGTTTGGTAGCCCGCCCCCCTCCTCGTCGGCCCAGGTCTGCACCAGGTCCCACGGCTCGCCAATCGGCACGCCGAGAAAGTAAAGACCGAGCGACACCGCCGTCAGCAACTCGACGTAGAACTGATTCGCCTGATATGGCGCCGCAGGAATGCCCCGCATCAACTGCGAATCGGCGAGCAGCTTCTTGCCCGATCCGACCTTGCACAGCGCGCCGGCGCAGTGCTTGAGCCGGTCGACGAGACCGCGCACGTCGCGACCGGCAAGCGGCGACTGCCCGCCGACCAGGTGGTGTCTGACCATCAGCGAGATCGGCGTCGTAAAGTTCGAGCGGTCCGTGTTTTTCGTCGGCACCACGATGGACATCACCAGGTCGCTGATGATCTCCAGGTCGGCCAGCATCGCATCGATGGAAGTAGTCATCACTCGACCTCCGCTGCTATCTCTTCGATCGACGGATCGTATTGGCCGTCGATGGTCGCCGTCTGCCCCGGCTCGGACGTGGCGATGATCGCCACGGCATCCCGGATCAATCCCTTGCAGCGCGCGGCCAACACTCGCTTGCGAATTCCCGATGGCGCGTCTCCTTCGTTCGCCCATTCCTTGAATCCGAGTCTTTCGAGTACGTGATCCTCGTTCTGTCCGAAGGTGGCCGCGCCGTCCGCGGGTATGGCCTGATGGGCATCGGTCAGGCAGGTGCAGATGTACTCCTCGACGGTCGGGCCACGCGCCGCCAGCGTTTGAATTTCACGCTTGGCCCAGCGGGCGAGCGATACCGAGATCTCATCCATGTCGTGCGTCAGGTTGCGCACCTTGACGTCCTTGCCGCGATCGTCGCCGAGAATCTGATAGACGGTCCGGTCGACCACATGCAGCCACAGCGAAGTCTGCGCAATGCGGATCTTGTGTTCGCACACGACGTCTTTCGAGTCGGCCTCGAGCGCGCGCCGTACGTGCCACAGCACGACGTAATGCCATACGAGTCCAATGAACTTGCCGAAGAAGAGTGCCTTGTCCTGCATCGAGCCGTCGTCGAACTCGGGATATTCGAGAGGCGTCACCAGCGTCATCTTCGTGCGCGCGCCTTCCTTCAAGGTCCGATAGAGCGTCGCCGCGGGGCTGCTGCGATAGCCGTCCCAGGACTCGCGCGCCCACCATTGCTTGTCGATATCGAAGAAACGATAGATCGAAAAAATGCCTTTTTCAGACTCCTGAACGTTCGCCGCGCCGCCGTGAGCCTGGTGCGCCGCGCCCGGCTGCAAGCGCTTCCTCTCCTCTGCGCGGGACTGGTCGTGGTTCGGGTCGCGATAGGCGTCGTAAATCACGCGAAGACCATAGCGGGTTCCCATCGCGTTATCGATGCTGGCCACCTTGTCGCTGAGTTCCTTGCGGATGGTCTCGAGCACCGCTTCCTGCTCGTCGACGAGCTTGCGTTGCTGCTCGAGCGCGCAATAGTGTTCGGCGGCCACGTAAATGGCGGCGAGCGCCAATGCGAGTACGACCGCATCGGTATAGCCCTCCCATATCTCTCCGCCGAACAGCAATACCGCCGGGACGTAGCAGAACACCGGAATGCACCAGCGCGACGCGAACCAGCTTCGCAGGATGCCGACTACACCCTTCGAGCGGGAGTCGAGGTCGGGAGCGGCCTCGCCTTCCTCTTCCGCGATACGCTTCTTCTCCTCGAACTCGCGTTCCGCGATGGTCCGCGCCCGTTCTTCTTCTCCACGGCAAATGTGGACATAGAACACGAGGAACGTGAAGGCCGTGACCAGCAACGCAAGCAGCCAGCTCTCGCCCATGCTGGTTGCGCGATCCGCGTCGCTGACTTCCTTCATCACCGCGGCGATCTTTTTAACGCACTCGATGCCGGGAGGAAAGCAATCCGCATCCGGCACGCGATGCGAAAAGGTCACCACCCAGTAGATACCGCTGCCCACCAGAACCGCAATGCCGCCTAGCGCGGTGAGAACGAGCTTTTTTGCATGAGGGCCCTGCTCGAGGTGGGAAGCGGGTTTGTCGCCGAAGGGTTTGGAGCGGCGATTCTCATCTGACGGCTTTTCCATACGCATTGCCTCCTGATCGATCAAGAGCACGGGAATGCGGGAAGCGGTGACGTATAAACGCACCGTAGGTCGGACGAGCGCCGTGATGAGGGCTGCGAGCAGGCTTTGCCGGTCGGGACGGGGCTGAACTATCTATCTAAGATTGCGCCCGGAAAGATGTCAATTGGCGCGCGTAGTCTGTGTCCGCCAGACCACAATTGGCACCGGCGGCTGATGGGCGGGACATGCCAAGCAGACCTAAGGGCGGGCGCGGGTGCGCCGGGCCGAGCGCCCCGCGCGGCATGCGATACGCCGCGCAAGTCAGTCGCCATGCTCCGCGCCCAGCGCCGCCAGTGGATGCGCGTCGCCATGCCACGGCGAACTCAGGAAATGCCGCACGCGCTCGGGTTGCACATCGGCGAGCGTCGCCGGTGACCAGCGCGGCCGACGGTCCTTGTCGATCAGTTGCGCGCGCACGCCCTCGCGGAAATCGCCTTCCTCGATCGAGCGCTTCACGATGCCGAGCTCCATCCGGAAGCAATCGGCAAGCGTCATCTGCCGGCCGCGCAGCAGCGCTTCGCGCGTCACCTGCAGCATCGTCGGCGAATGGGCGGTCAGTGCGTCGTAGGTCGCTTGCAGCCATTGCCGCACCTCGCGCGGCGGTTCGCGTTCGAGATCCTGACGCAGCGTCGCGACGATGCGCTCGACGCCCGAACGCCGGTCGAAGTGGCGCAGGATCAGTTGCGTCAGCGCCCCGAGCGGCGCGTGCGGCACGATATTGCACGGCGGCTCGAACACGGCGCGCAGCGCGTCGATGCGCTCGCCGTCGTGCGACATGCGCTGCAAACGTTCCTCGAAGCTCGCGAGCCAGTCGGCCGGCACGCACAGGTCGGCCAGTTGCAGGCGCATCGCGTCGGCGCCCGCTAGTGTCGCGCCGGTCAGCCCGACATACAGCGCAAGCTCGGCCGGCATCACGCTCAGAAAGCGGCTCGCGCCGACGTCGGGCACGAAGCCGATGCGCGTCTCCGGCATCGCGATGCGGCTGCGTTCGGTCACGATGCGCAGCCGCGCCGCCTGGCCGAGGCCCATGCCGCCGCCCATCGCGATGCCGTCGAGCAGCGCGACCACCGGCTTCGGAAACGTGTGCAACGCGTAATCGAGCCGGTATTCGTCGACGAAGAACGCGAGCCAGCGTGGGTCGCCCTGCGTCGCGAGCCGATGTACCTCACGCACGTCGCCGCCCGCGCAAAAGCCCTTGTCGCCAGCGCCCTTCAGCACCAGCGCGACGATCCCGGCATCGGTGCGGCAATGCTCGACCAGCACCGCGAGTTCGCGCACCATCGCGTGCGACAGCGCGTTGAGCGCGGCAGGCCGGTTCAGCGTGATGATCGCCACGCGGTTGACGACGCGAAACAGCACGTCGGGTTCGGCTTGCGGGTTCGTCGCGGCGCGCATTTCGACCGCAAAGCCGCGCAAAGTGCTCATCGCTGCGTCTCCCGCGATGCACGGCTCGTCTGCCAGCGCGGCGCGCGTTTTTCGAGGAACGCGTTGACGCCCTCGCGCTGATCGACGCCATCGAACAGATCGACGAAGCGCTCGCGTTCAAGCGCGAGCGCGGCGGCCCGCGGCACGCCATGCCGCGCCTGATGGATCAGCTCCTTGCTGAAGCTGACCGCCTGCGGGCTCAAACCGGTGACGCGCTGCGCCATGTTCAACGCGGCTTCACGCACGGCGCCGCGCTCCACCACTTCTTCGACGAGACCGATGCTGAGCGCGGTCGCCGCATCGACGCGCTCGCCGGTCAGCATCATCCGCTTGGCCCAGCCTTCGCCGACGAGCCACGGCAGCGTCTGCGTGCCGCAGCCGCATGGCAGCAGACCGACCGCCGTCTCGGGGAGCGCCAGCACCGCATGCTGCTCGGCGATGCGGATATCGCAGGCGAGCGCGCATTCGAGACCGCCGCCCATCGCAAAGCCGTTGAGCGCCGCGATGACGACGGGCCGCGCGTTCTGCAGCGATTCGAAGGCCGCGCCGAAACGCGCGGCCGCGGTGCGCGCGACTTCGCGATTGCCGTCGGCGAACGTGTTCAGATCGGCGCCCGCGCTGAAAAACTTCGGACCGTCGCCGGTGATCACGAGCGCGCGCACGCGCGCATCGGCGTTCAACTGCGCGACGGTGCGTTGCAATTGCAGCAGACCGTCGGGCGTGAAAGCGTTCGCGGGGGGCCGTTTCAACGTGATCAAAGCAACGGCGCCGTCATGTGCGTAATCGAGGTCGATCATTGCGTGCCTCCCTGGCCGTTACCGCCGCGCTCACGCGAGCGATACAGCTTGATCACCGCCGAAAAGTCCAGGCGCCCCGCGCCGTTCGCGCTCATCGTTTGATAAAGCTGCTGCGCGAGCGCGCCGAGATAGACCGGTTGACGCACGCCGCGCGCGGCATCGGTGGCGAGGCCGAGATCTTTCAGCATCAGGTCGGTGCCGAAGCCGCCGGTATAGCCGCGCGAGGACGGCGCGGTCTCGATCACGCCCGGCATCGGGTTATACGTGTCCGAACTCCAGCAGCGCCCGGTCGACGTATTGATGATGCTACCGAGCACCTTCGTGTCGATACCGAGCGCCTCGCCGAGCGACATCGCCTCGGCGACGCCCGCCATCGAGATGCCGAGCACGAGGTTGTTGCAGATCTTCGCGACCTGGCCCGTGCCGGTGTCGCCGCAATGCACGATGTTTTTTCCCATCGCCGACAACACTGGCTTGACCTGCTCGTACGCGCTCGCACTGCCGCCGACCATGAAGGTCAGCGTGGCCGCCGCCGCGCCGCCCGTGCCGCCCGAGACTGGTGCGTCGACGAAGCTGTTGCCATGAGCCGCGGCGAGTTCGGCAAACGCTTTCACGCTGGCGGGATCGATCGTGCTCGAATCGATGATCGGCACGCCCGGCGCGATGCCGGCGAGAACGCCATCGTCCGCGACGAGCACGCTGCGCACGTGAGCCGCGGCGGGCAGCATCGTGATCACGCATTCGACGTCGCTCGCGGCGGCTTGCGGTGAGCGAACCGGCTGCGCGCCCGCGTCGACGAGCGTGCGCACAGCTTGCGCACTGAGGTCGAACACGTTGAGCGCGTGGCCCGCCTTCAGCAGGTTCAGCGCCATCGGCGCGCCCATATTGCCGAGTCCGATAAAGCCTATTTTCATGGTGTCGTCTCCGGGTGTGCCCTCAGTGCCTTCAACGCAGGCGGATCGTCGTGTTGACGCCATCGTTGACGGTGTCGTCGTCGAACCAGCGCGCGGTGACCGTCTTGGTCTGCGTGTAAAACTGCACGACCTGCTTGCCGTAGGGACCGAGATCGCCAAGCTTCGAGCCGCGCGAACCGGTGAAGCTGAAAAACGGCACCGGCACCGGGATCGGAATGTTGATGCCGACCTGGCCGATATCGATCTCGCTCTGGAACTTGCGCGCCGCCGCGCCGCTTTGGGTGAAGAGGCCGACGCCGTTGCCGAACGGGTTCGCGTTGACGAGCGCGATCGCATCGTCGAGCGTCGCCACGTTCAGCACCGCGAGCACCGGCCCGAAAATTTCGGTGCGGTAGATTTCCATGTCGGCCGTCACTTCGGTGAACACCGTCGGGCCGATGAAGTTGCCCTGCTCGTAGCCGTGCACGTTCACATCGCGGCCGTCGAGCACGAGCGTCGCGCCCTCTTTCACGCCCGCGTCGATCAGACCGAGAATGCGCTGCTTCGCGGCGCGCGACACGACCGGCCCGACATCGGTGCCCGGCTCGTGACCCGCGTTGACCTTCAGCGTCTTCGCCTTCGCGACGAGTTCGGGCAGCCACTCGCGCGCGGCACCGACCAGCACCGCCACCGAACTCGCCATGCAGCGCTGACCGGCCGCGCCGAACGCGGCGCCGGCGAGCGCGTTGAGGGTCTGTTCGCGATTCGCGTCGGGCAGCACGACCGCGTGGTTCTTCGCGCCCATCATCGACTGCACTCGCTTGCCGTGTTCGCTGCCGAGGCGATACACGTGCGTGCCGACCGCCGTCGAGCCGACGAACGAAATCGCCTTCACCAGTTCATGCGTGCACAGCGCATCGACGACTTCCTTGCCGCCGTGCACGACGTTCAGCACGCCCTTCGGCACGCCGGCTTCGAGCGCCAGTTCGACGAGCTGCATCGTCGACAGCGGGTCCTGCTCGGATGGCTTCAACACGAAGGTATTGCCGCACACGAGCGCCATCGGGAACATCCACAGCGGGATCATCGCGGGGAAATTGAACGGCGTGATGCCGACGCATACGCCGAGCGGCTGGCGCAGCGTGTAAGTGTCCACACCACCGGCGACGTTCTCGGCGAACTCCCCCTGCTGCAACGTGCCGATCGAACACGCGTGCTCGACGACTTCCAGACCGCGGAAGATGTCGCCCTCGGCATCGGGAATCGTCTTGCCCTGCTCGGCCGACAGCGTCTTCGCGATGCGCGGCATATGCTCGCGAATCAGCGCCTGGTACTTCAGCATGATGCGCATGCGCGCGCCGATCGGCGTGTCCTTCCACGTTTTGAACGCGGCGTGCGCGCTGCGCACCGCCGCGTCGACCTCCGCGACGGTCGCGAACGGCACGCGCGCGAGGACCGCCTGCGTGGCCGGGTTCACGATGTCGCGCCACTCGGTCGTCTTCGATTCGACGAACTCGCCGTTGATCAGCAGTTTGACGGCGGCCACGGCGCCGGCAACGTCGCGGCCGGTCTCGTTCGAAGCAAGGGTGCTCATGCTGAAACTCCTGTGATTTAGAAAACAGTGCCCCACCGCGTCGAATCCGAAGCTCGAATTCAACGCGTGCGATTCAAACCGGGGCGGCAAACCAGCAATGGCGAGGAATAAAGACAGTCACCGCAAGTCGGGAAAATCCTCTTCCCAATACTCGTCCGGCAGACGCGCGGGCTCGGCTGCGCGCTCCATTTCGCGGCGCCGCAATTCGACGCGGCGGATCTTGCCGGAGATCGTCTTCGGCAGTTCACTGAATTGCAGACGGCGAATCCGCTTGTACGGCGCGAGTTTTTCACGCGAGAACGCGAACACCGCGCGCGCGAGTTCGGGACCGGCTTCGTAGCCGTGACGCACGGTGACGAACGCCTTCGGCACCGCCAGACGCAACGCGTCCGCGCTCGGCACGACGGCCGCCTCGCCGATCGCCTCGTGTTCGATCAGCACGCTTTCGAGTTCGAACGGACTCAGGCGATAGTCGGACGACTTGAACACGTCGTCCGAGCGGCCGACGTACACGTAGTAGCCGTCGTCGCGACGCAGCGCGACATCCGAGGTGCGATAGAGGCCGTTGCGCATCGACTGCGCGGTCGCGTTGGCGTTGTTCGCGTAACCCGTCATCAGGCCGAGCGGCCTTTCGGCAAGCGGCAGCGCGATTTCGCCTTCGCCGACCGGTTGGTCGTCGGCGTCGAGCAGTTCGACCCGGTAGCCCGGCAACGGACGCCCCATCGAGCCGGCCACGACCGGCTGGCCCGGCGAATTGCCGATCTGGCAGGTCGTTTCGGTCTGGCCGTAGCCATCGCGAATCGTAATGCCCCACGCGTGCCTGACGCGCTCGATGACCTCCGGATTCAGCGGCTCGCCGGCGCCGACGATTTCGCGCAGCTTCACCGGATAGTCGCCGAGCGGCTCCTGCACGAGCATGCGCCAGACGGTCGGCGGCGCGCACAGCGTGGTGACGTTGAAGCGCACGAGCGCGGCGAGTGTGTCTTTCGGCACGAAGCGCGAGACGTTGAACACGAACACGCAGGCCTGCGCGTTCCACGGCGCGAAGAAGCAGCTCCACGCGTGCTTGGCCCAGCCCGGCGAGCTGATGTTCCAATGGATGTCGCCGGGTTGCAGGCCGATCCAGTACATCGTCGACAGATGCCCGACCGGATAGCTCTGGTGCGTATGCTCGACCAGCTTCGGCTTCGAGGTGGTGCCGGACGTGAAGTACAGCAACAGCGGATCGCTGGCGTGGGTGACACCGTCCGGCGTGAAATGCGGCGAAGCCTCGTACGCGGCGGCAACATCGATCCAGCCGTCGCGCGGCGCACCGACCGACAGGCGGGTGAGCGGCACGTCGAGCGCATCGAATTTGCCCAGCTCCGCGCTGTCGACCACGACGAACTTCGCGCCGCCGATCTGCACGCGGTCGCGCACGTCCTCGGCGGATAGCTGCGTGGTGGCGGGCAGCACGATCGCGCCGAGCTTCATCGCGGCGAGCATGACGTCCCATAGCTCGACGCGGTTCGGCAGCATCAGCAGCACACGGTCGCCGCGGCCGACGCCCGCGCCGCGCAGAAAGTTCGCCATCCGCGACGAGCGCTCCGACATCTGCGCGTACGACAGACGCAGGCCGTCGCTGGAAGGATCGTCGACGATCCACAGCGCGGGGTTGTCGTTGTCATGCGCGATCGCATCGAAGTAGTCGAGCGCCCAGTTGAACTCGCCGAGCGCGGGCCACGCGAATTCGCGGTACGCGCGCTCGTAGTCGGTGCGATGGCGCACTAGCAGATCGCGCGCTTCGAGAAAGGCTTTCGCTGCTGTCATCGTCGTCTCCTGTCGACCAGAGTTAGCGCTTTAGCGCTTACTTCGGTCTCATGCAACGTAGTGGCGCGGGGCGCGCTCGGTTATTTTCGCCGCGGTGATCCAGGCGAGCATCCACGGCCAGGCTATTGTGCGCTCAAACGCCGCCCTCAAACATGGCGCGCGATCACCATCCGCTGCACTTCGCTCGTCCCTTCGTAAATCTGCGTGATCCGTGCATCCCGATAGTGGCGTTCGACCGCATAGTCCTCCAGATAGCCGTAGCCGCCATGAATCTGGATCGCGTTCGAACAGATCTCCTCCGCAAGCTCCGACGCGAAAAGCTTCGCCTGCGACGCCTCCGACAGACACGGCCGCCCCGCCGAGCGCAGCCGTGCCGCGTGATGTACGAGCAGGCGCGCGGCATTCAGGCGCGTCGCCATGTCGGCAAGCATGTTCGCGATCGTCTGGTGGTCTTTCAGCGGCTTGCCGAACTGTTCGCGCTCGTTCGCGTAGCGGCGCGCGGCGTCGAACGCGGCGCGCGCAATGCCGACTGCCTGCGCGGCGATGCCGATGCGTCCGCCTTCGAGATTCGACAGCGCGATGCGCAGACCCTCGCCCGGCTCGCCGAGCAGATTGGCCTCGGGCACCGCGCACTGATCGAGCGAGATCGGACAGGTGTCGGACGCGCGAATGCCGAGCTTGCGCTCCGGCCGGCCGACGTCGAAACCCGGCGTCGAGGTCGGCACGATGAAGGCGGACAGGCCGCGCTTACCGCGCTCGGGATCGGTGACCGCGAACACGATTGCGAGACCGGCACGCGCGCCGTTGGTCACGAACTGCTTGCTGCCGTTCAGAATCCACTGCCCGTCGCGCCGCTCAGCGCGGGTGCGCAGATTGTTCGCCTCGGAGCCCGCCTGCGGCTCGGTCAGGCAAAACGCGCCGATCGTCCGACCGATGGCGAGCTCGCGCAGATAGCGGTCTTTCTGCGCGGCGCTGCCGAAGTTCAGGATCGGCGCGCAGCCGACCGAGTTGTGCACGCTCATCAGCGTCGCGCAGGCGGCGCAACCGGCCGCGATCTCTTCCAGCGCGAGCGCATAGGCGACGTAATCGGTGTAGGAGCCGCCCCACTCGGCCGGCACCATCATGCCCAGAAAGCCGAGTTCGCCCAGCTGCGCGACGACCCCCGCCGGCAGTTGCGCGTCGCGATCCCATTGCGCCGCGTGCGGCGCGAGGCATTCGGTCGCGAAGTCGCGCGCGGCGTCGCGGATCATCCGTTGTTCGTCGGTGTAGAAGCTGTCCATGACTGCGTCCTCGTTGGTGCTGACGGCCGTGCTGGCGATCGCTGTGATGCGGCAAGTGTAGGCAAGCGGCCCGCGCCGTTCGATGCTCGCTCCGCTCATTCTTGCTGAGCGCTTTTGCCATACTGCTACCATGCACGTGCATGGAGCCTCGCCATTTCAGGGGGCTTCATGAACCACGACCCAGCCTATGCTGAGCGCTTTTGCCAGAAAAGCCGAATCCCGATGAAAAGCGACAAAGGCACGATCTCCGTCAGTCTCGTCGAGGAAACGCTCGCGCTCGCGACGGCGCGCGGCCTCGACGCGCGAGCGCTCGCCGAAGCGGCCGGCATTGCCGCGGCGATGCTCGCGTCGCCGAAAAGCCGGGTATCGTCGGCGCAATACGGCGCGCTGTGGGCCGGCATCGCACGCGGGCTCGACGACGAATTCTTCGGCCAGGACTCGCATCCGATGAAAAGCGGCAGCTTCATCGCGATGACGCAGACGGCGCTGGGCGCGCGCAACGGCGCGCAGGCGCTTGCGCGCGCGGTCGGCTTCATGCGGCTCGTGCTCGACGATCTCGGCGCGACGATCGACACCGACGCGCAGCGCGTGCGCCTGAAGTTCGTCGAGCGCGCGGGCACGCGCAAGCCGGCGATGTTCGCTTACGCGACGTATTTCATCCTCGTGTACGGGCTCGTGTGCTGGCTCGTCGGCCGGCGCATTCCGTTGCTCGAAGCGCGCTTTCGCTGCGCCGCGCCGCCGGCCGCGCACGAATACCGGCTGATGTTCTGCGAAGACATGTATTTCGACGAGCCGGAGTCGTCCGTCGATCTCGACCCTGCGTTTCTGGAACTGCCGGTGATCCAGACTTCGCGCTCGGCGCGGCCGTTTCTGCGCGATGCGCCGGGCAGCTTCATCGTCAAGTACCGCAATCCGGGTTCGCTCGCCGGGCGCGTGCGCAAGACGCTGCGCGCGCTGCCGATGTCGGGCTGGCCCGCGGCCGATCAGATGGCCGCGCGCCTGCACGTCGCCGAGGCGACGATGCGGCGGCACCTGAAGCAGGAGGGCCACACGTATCAGTCGATCAAGGACGCGCTGCGGCGCGACATCGCGATCGCCGAACTGCAGCGCACGCAGCGCACCATCGCCGATATCGCCAACGCCGTCGGCTTCGCGGAGCCGAGCGCGTTTCATCGCGCGTTCCGCAAATGGACCGGCATGCGCCCGACCGACTACCGGCCGGCCCGGGCCGCGGGGCTCGATCTCACGCGACGCGCCGAATCGGACTAAGCTTTAAGCGGCAACAGGCCAGCCTTGATCGAGGGTATGGGCCCGCGCCGCCGGTTCGCACCGGCTGGCGCGACGGCCGTCAGCGATGAACACGACTCCGCGTCTCCCGCTCCGGCAGTCCGGTCCGCGCAGGCCGCTTATCCGCGGCGGCATCGTGGGCCGTTTGATGCGCGGCATCGCCGTGCTCGGCGTGCTATGCGCGTTCGGCTTCGCGACGCGCGAAGCGCTGGCGCCGCTGCAAGCGGCCAATGCGGCGAGCGCGGCGAACGTCGCCGCCGCGACCGCCAACAGCGTCGTCGTGATTCCGGTGAATGGCGCGATCGGACCGGCCACCGCCGATTTCATCGTGCGGGGCTTGCAGCGCGCGGCCAGCCAGCGTGCACAGCTCGCGGTCCTGCAACTCGACACGCCCGGCGGCCTCGATACGTCGATGCGGCAGATCATCAAGGCGATCCTCGCCTCGCCGGTGCCGGTCGCGACCTTCGTCGCGCCGAGCGGCGCGCGCGCGGCCAGCGCCGGCACCTACATCGTCTACGCGAGCCATATCGCGGCGATGGCGCCGGGCACCAATCTCGGCGCCGCGACGCCGATCCAGATGGGCATCGGCGGCAACGAGCCGCCCGCCGGCGGCCCGCCGGCAACGCCAGCCACCCCTGGCACGCCGGGACTGCCGCACATGCGCACGCTGCCTGGCGGCGCGTCCGCGCCTGCGTCACCCGGCGCATCATCCGAAGCCGCCAGCGCTCTGCCGCTCGACACCCAATCGACCGAACTGCGCAAGCAGGTTCACGATGCCGCCGCCTACATCCGCGGCCTCGCGCAGATGCGCGGCCGCAACGCCGAGTGGGCCGAGCGCGCGGTCCGCGAAGCGGTGAGCCTGTCCGATGAGGAAGCGCTCGCGCAGCACGTCGTCGATATCGTCGCGCGCGACGTGCCGGACCTGCTGCGCCAGGTGGACGGCCGCACGTACGTCACGAGCGCGGGCAGCGTCACGCTGCACACCGCGCATGCGCCGCTGATCACGCTCGAACCCGACTGGCGCAGCCGCTTTCTCGCCGTGATCACCGATCCGAGCGTCGCGCTGATTCTGCTGATGCTCGGCATGTATGGCCTTTTCTTCGAATTCGCCAATCCGGGCTTCGTGCTGCCCGGCGTAGTCGGCGCGATCAGCCTGCTGCTCGGCCTGTTCGCGATGCAGATGCTGCCCATCAGCTACGTCGGCCTCGGGCTGATCTTTCTCGGCATTGCCTTCCTGATCGGCGAAGCGTTCCTGCCGACCTTCGGCTCGCTCGGCTTCGGCGGCGTAGTCGCGTTCGTGGTCGGCGCAACGATGCTGATGGATACCGGCGTGCCCGGCTATGGCATCCCGCTGCCGCTGATCGCCGCGGTCGTCGTGTTCAGCGTCGCGTTCGTGCTCGGCGTGTCGCGGCTCGCGCTGCGCGCGCGGCGGCGGCCCGTGGTGACGGGCTCGGAGGCGCTGATCGGCTGCCTCGGCGTGGTGCTGGACGGCGGCTTGCTGCCTGAACCCGAACACGCGGCGGGCGGCCCGCTGGCCGGCTGGGCGCGCGTGCACGGCGAGCGCTGGCGCGTCTCGAGCACCACGCCGGCAGCACCGGGTCAGAGCGTGCGCGTGACGGCGCGCAACGGCCTCACACTGACCGTGGTGCCCGTCACGTCGGTCGACGCCTTACAAGGAGAACGCTCATGATCGGCTTCACATTCGGCTTCGGCAGCATCCTGATCCTGCTCGTGGTCGTGCTGATTGCGTCGTCGGTGCGGATTTTTCGCGAGTACGAACGCGGCGTCGTGTTCATGCTCGGCCGCTTCTGGAAGGTCAAGGGGCCCGGGCTCGTATTGATCATTCCGATCGTGCAGCAGGCGGTGCGCATGGATTTGCGCACCATCGTGTTCGACGTGCCGACGCAAGACGTGATCACGCGCGACAACGTATCGGTCAAGGTCAACGCGGTCGTGTATTTCCGCGTCGTCGATCCGGAGAAGGCGGTGATCCAGGTCGCGCGCTACTTCGAGGCGACCAGCCAGCTGGCGCAGACGACGCTGCGCGCGGTGCTCGGCAAGCACGACCTCGACCAGCTGCTGTCGGAGCGCGAGCAGTTGAACACCGACATCCAGAAAGTGCTCGACTCGCAAACCGACGCGTGGGGCATCAAGGTATCGATTGTCGAGATCAAGCACGTCGATATCAATGAAACGATGATCCGCGCGATTGCGCGTCAGGCCGAAGCCGAGCGCGAACGGCGCGCGAAGGTGATTCACGCGGAAGGCGAGTTGCAGGCATCGAAGCAGTTGCTGGAGGCGGCCCAGACGCTCGCGCGGCAACCGCAGGCGATGCAGTTGCGCTATCTGCAGACGCTGGTGACGATCGCCGCCGACAAGAACTCGACGATCGTGTTTCCGCTGCCGATCGACCTCGTGAGTGCGGGGCTGGAACGCTTCAACAAGCCATCGGCGTGATAGGACGATATTTGTCAGGACATCCATTCGGCGCGGATTAGCGTCGACGTTTCGGCATACCCGCCCGCTTGCGCGTTGCTTGCGCTGACGTGGCGAACGAGGCTCGCGGCGGGTTCGATTTGCCGGCAGAAGTGGTGCGTTGCTTGTACCGCCTTACCCGGCGCACCGAAAAACCACCAGGTCCGGCTGTTTTTCCGCTCCGCAGGAGCCCGCCATGAAACTGTCTTCCCGCATTGGACTCGGCGCGCTGTTGGCCGCCGTGGGTATCAGCACCGTCTACGCGCAAGCGGTGACGCAGCCCGCCGACCCGTCGGCGCCGAAAACGCGCGCCCAGGTCCGCGCTGACCTCGCGGAATGGCTCGCCGCCGGCTACGATCCGTTCGACTGGATCGACTATCCGGAGAACGCGCAGCGCGCGAGCCGCATCGTCGCGCAACACCGCGAGCAGCAGCAAGGCAACGCCCGGACGGCCGTGCAGTAAAGCGGTCGCGGCTGGCGTAGTCGCAGCAGCCTGAATGCCGCCCGCCGCGAGCGGCATGGCAAGGCTTGCGTCGCGCCAAGGTATCATCCGGTCCCTCCATCCCCCACGCAGCAAACCAGCCGCACACAGCCGGAACCCGCACCATGCCAATCTGGGTCGATGCCGACGCCTGCCCGGCCGTCGTCAAGGACATGCTTTATCGCGCGGCGCGCCGGACCGGCATGCCGCTGACGCTGGTCGCCAATTCGTTCCTGCGCGTGCCGCCATCGCCGCTGATCCGCGCGATCCAGGTGCCGGCCGGCTTCGACGCCGCCGATCAATTGATCGTCGAGCGCGTCGTCGCGGGCGACCTCGTGATCACCGCCGACATCCCGCTCGCCGCCGCCGTGCTGGCAAAAAATGCCCACGCGCTCGATCCGCGCGGCAACTGGTACACGCCCGGAACGATCGAAGAACGGCTGCGCATGCGCTCGATGCTCGACCAGTTGCGCTCGAGCGGCGTCGACACGGGCGGACCGGCCGCCTTCAGCGCGCGCGATGGCAAGGCGTTTGCTGGCGAACTCGATCGCTGGCTCGCGCGTCAGGCGCCTCGCGGTGATGCGCAGGCGCCACAGTCGCACGGCAAGCCGCCCGCCTGACGGGCCCGGGCGGCCTGCTGGCGCCGCCACAGGCGCCGGGGCGCTGCCATGCGTGATTACAATTCCGTCGTAACGCCGCCGCGCGGCCTGCCTTGCTGCGCCGCTCTGTCACCGCCTCGATGACAAAAACACTGTCTGAACGACGAAAGAGAGGAAACCCGCCACATGGACTCGATCAAACGCTACTTCGGCTTCGACGCCGTCGACACCAACCTGCGCACCGAAGTGCTAGCCGGCGTGACCACTTTCCTGACGATGGCCTACATCATCTTCGTGAACCCGGCGATTCTCGGTGACGCCGGCATGCCGAAGAGCGCAGTGTTCGTCGCGACCTGCCTCGTGGCCGCGCTCGCGTCGCTGATCATGGGTCTGTACGCGAACTACCCGATCGCGCTCGCGCCCGGCATGGGCCTGAACGCGTACTTCGCGTACACGGTCGTCAAGGGCATGGGCTACACGTGGCAGGCCGCGCTCGGCGCGGTGTTCATCTCCGGGTGCCTGTTCCTGATCGTCACGCTGTTCCGCGTGCGCGAGGTGATCGTCAAGGGCATTCCGCATTCGATCCGCATCGCGATCACCGGCGGCATCGGTCTCTTTCTCGCGATCATTTCGCTGAAGTCGGCCGGCGTGGTGGTCGGCAATCCGGCCACGCTCGTCACGCTCGGCAATCTGCATGACCCGCACGTCGTGCTCGCGGCGGTCGGCTTCTTCGGCATCGTCACGCTGGATCATATGCGTGTGCGCGGTTCGATCCTGATCGGTATCGTCGGCGTGACGATCCTGAGCTTTTTCTTTGGCGGCAACCAGTTTCACGGCATCGTGTCCGCGCCGCCGTCGATCGCGCCGACGCTGTTCCAGCTCGATATCCGCAGCGCGCTGTCGAGTGGCGTGCTGAACGTGGTGCTGGTGTTCTTCCTCGTCGAGCTGTTCGATGCGACCGGCACGCTGATGGGCGTCGCGAACCGCGCGGGGCTGCTGGTGGAAGGCAAGATGCATCGGCTCAACCGCGCGCTGCTCGCGGACAGCACCGCGATTCTCGCCGGCTCGATGCTCGGTACTTCGTCGACGACGGCGTATATCGAAAGCGCATCGGGCGTGCAGGCCGGCGGCCGTACCGGCATGACCGCGATCACGGTCGCCGTGCTGTTCGTCGCGGCGCTGTTTTTCGCGCCGCTCGCCGAAGTGGTGCCGCCGTATGCGACCGCGCCCGCGCTGCTGTACGTGTCGTGCCTGATGCTGCGCGAACTGGTCGACCTGCCGTGGGACGACGCGACCGAAGTCGTGCCGGCCGCGCTGACCGCGCTGCTGATGCCGTTCACCTACTCGATCGCGAACGGCGTCGCGTTCGGCTTCATCTCGTACGCGGGACTCAAGCTGCTGACGGGCCAGGCGCGCCAGGTGAAGCTGGTCGTGTGGATCATCGCGGCGATTTTCCTGTTCCGGTATTTCTATCTCGGCAGCGAATGAGGAGGTCGCGCGGCCGGGGGGTCGAATGTGTCGTCGGCTTCGGGGACCGTTTATCATCCGATGTTTCGAATGATGATCGACCGGGTCGCGATCGACCGGGTCGCGATCGACCGGGTCGCGATCGACCGGGTCGCGATCGACCGGGTCGCGATCGACCGGGTCGCGATCGACCGGGTCGCTGCGGCACGGGTCGCCACCCCAGGAGCCTCGATGTCCTCATATAACCGCACGACGGACCGCTACACGAAGCCCGCGATTTTCTTTCACTGGATGATTTTTCTGCTGGTCGCGCTGGCCTATCTGGCCATCGAAATCCGCGGCCCGCGCGGCTCCGACAGCCGCGCGTTCTGGACCGGCGTGCATTTTTGGGCCGGCACGCTGGTGCTCGGGCTGGCCGTGTTGCGGCTGCTGTGGAGATTGTGGGCCGGCGCGCCGGAGGAGCTCGAAAGCAATCGGCTGCTCGCTTTTCTCGGGCGCTCCGCGCACCTCGCGCTCTATGTGTTCATCTTCGCCCAGCCGCTGCTCGGCATGCTGATGGTCAATGCGGGCGGGCGGCCGGTGTCGCTCGCATGGACGGACATCAGCTTCACGCTGGTGCGTGCGGATGCGATCGCGCGGCCGCTGTTGAAGGACGCGCACGAGTGGCTCGGCAACGTGTTCTATTGGGTGATCGGACTGCACGCGCTCGCGGCGATCGCGCACCATGTGGTGTTCAAGGATCGGGCGCTGCGGCGGATCATTTGAAAGTAATGGAGTTGGCTGCGTGCCGCCGATGCATTGCACGCGGTCGCGGCTTGCGCGCAGGCCAGCCAGCGGTAGCGGCACGGGTGAATCCGAACTTCGCGCTTCGGCAGCAGTCGCGCTTGCCGAAGCTTCGGTACCGGTAGCCAGCCGATAATTTCAGATTGGTCAGTTACGCCAGTTCGCCTCGTAAAACCGCACGTAACCGCTTCTGAGCACGAGACACTGCGCGCGCGTTTCCGACAACAGCCGGCGCGTGGCGGCCTCGATGCGCGGCCGGTGCGCGTCGAACGCGACGATCATGTCCTCCAGCCGGGGGGACGCGGCGCCGAAGTGATCTTCGAGCGCTTCCGCAGTGATCATGCACTCCACCCTCTGCCCATCGACCATTGCCGGAAACGCCAAAGTAAGTTCGCGACCTGAATATTCAGGGGCTTCGTTCGGGAATTGGATCTGCATGGGAGTCACCTGGAAGAGTGCGCGCACGATGCGCTCGGGTAATGCACGCGCTGATTGCTTGCTACCGCGTCCGCCGCTCGTTCCTCCTTGTCCCATGCAGCCGGCGCGGGCCGTCGCCTCGACGCGGCATCGTCAGTTCGCGCCACGCGGAGGTGAATTGATTCACTTTAGACGAGTTCGGGCCAGGTGCAAGGTTTCCCCGATTTTTTCTTGAAGGCGCGACTGACGCGCCGATGTTGCGGCGCGGCATAAAGCGGTGTCCGATCCCGTGTAAAGTGTCGCGCACCTAGTCATTGACCTGCACGATGTCCGTCCCCACCCGCCCGCCTGTGGTTCGCGTCGAACCGCTCGGCCAGAGCTTCGAAGCGCCCGATTCGCTGACGATTCTCGAAGCCGCCGCTTTCGCCAATCTGCGTTTGCCGCGTTCGTGCCGCAACGGCACGTGCCGAACATGCTTGTGCCGGATGACGTCTGGGCGTGTGCGCTACTCGATTGACTGGCCCGGCGTGAGCCGCGAGGAAAAGGCGGACGGTTATATCCTGCCGTGCGTGGCGGTCGCGGAAACCGACGTGGTGATCGAAGTGCCGGATGCGGTCGCGATACCGGCACGGTGAGCGCGAGCGTGGGCGCCTGGCGCCCCGCTCGCCGGCGCGTTCACGCGCTGTGTCTTAGCGCCCGTTGCCCATTGCGCGGGCGATTTTCTTGTCCGTGTTGTACTGGCTCAGCGAATACACCGACCAGATGGCCGCCGGCACCCAGCCGATCAGCGTGATTTGCAGAATCAGACAGATGATGCCCGCAAACGGACGGCCGATCGTGAAAAACTGCAGCCACGGCAGAATGATGGCAAGCAAAAGACGCATTCGGTTTTCCTGTTCCTGTGATTACGGCAGCATGGGTGAGTCCGCGGGGGACGCATCTGCCTAGTTGTTGAACTCATCGAGCGGCGCAAAACGCGGCACCTTGACGCCTTCCTGCTCTACCAGCTCGGAAAACACCGTCGCTGGACGGGTCCAGATCGTTCCATTGGCCGCCTTGTAGACGATCATCGTGACCGTCGGATCCGATTCGAGCGTGGCCTCGCAGACCAGCTCGTAAATGCCGCCTTTGTAGTGTCGGTAGCGCATGGTGTTTGACCTTATTTTGGGCGTCGTCGAAGCATTTTCAAGCACGGCGCGCCTGAGCTTAGCCGCCCTCTTTCATCTGCTTCAGGATCTTGTAGACGGTCGCGCGGCCCATCGTCAGCACCGCGGCCACGTAATTCGCCGAGCTGCGGCCGCGAAACGCGCCCTGCGCGTGCAGCGCCTCGACGATTTCACGCTTGTGCTCGCGCGTCAGCGCATTGATGCCGATCTGCCGGTCACGCAGCCACGTGTGCAGATACGTGTTGATGCGGTCCTGCCAGTCGTCGCGGAACAGATCGTCGGCAGGCGCGTCCGTCATCGCGCCGCCCTTGATGAACAGATCGAGCGTCGAGCGCACATCCTCGAACACCGCGATGTTGAAGTTCACGCACAGGATGCCGGCGGGCTTGCCGTCGTCGTCGAACAGGATGTTGCTCACGCAGCGCATGCGGCGGCCGTCCCAGTTCAGCTTCTCGTAGGGGCCGATGGTCTGGCCGCGCGCCGCGAAGTGCGCGTCGTCGAGCACCGACGGCGCGCCCACCTCGAGCCGCGACAGATTGTTCACCAGATACGCGATGGTCTGATCGCGCAGATCGTGAATCACCACCTCGGCGCACGGATAGAGCAGCGCGGCGATGCCGTCGGCGATCGGCGCGTAGCGCTTCAGCAGCAGGTCTTTGACAGGAGACACGTTCGGGTTGCGCATGGAAAAAACGCGAGGTTCGAAGGAGGCGGCGCGCGATAGCGGATGACGACGAAGCCAGATGCCCGCCGTGGACGCCGGCGCGCCCGCTCGGTCCGCAATTCAGGAAGCCGCCATTGTAGCGGCCTCGCGCTGGCGCCGCGACTCGACGCCGGACGGCAATTTTGTCTACCTCGCGAGCGCATTTTTTTCGTGCGATAAACACTGATCCACCGACACCCAACCGAACGGAACCAACCGATGGCCACACTCGAAGCGCTTCGCGCCGTGCTCGACGACAAGCGCACGCCGGAGATCATTCGCAACCACATCATCGATTCGCTGCAGTACGCGCTGCGCAACCATGGTCAGGTCTTCACGGCCAAGGAAGTCGAATGGTTGACCGGCTGGGACGATGCGCGCCTGCCGCTGGCGGCCGCGCGCGAATTGCGGAAGCGCGTCGCCGAGACGTCGCGCTGACGCACGCGTTCGAATAGGAGCCTCGCGCGCGCCACTCGCGCGATTCGCGAGCCCGTCATCGGTCCCGCATCCGACACGACTTCGCCAACTGCCCGCGAAGCCCCGCCAGTCGGGCGTTCCGGTCGTGCGCTGAAGTTTGCACTATCCAATCAGGCCTATTTCAGGCATCATGTTGCAATTGTTGCACCTCGCACCCATATAGCACTGGCAGCACCAGGCAGTCTCAACCCGGCATCTCCGCACCACCCCCGACTGTTCGACCGCCCTTATCTGCGATCCCGTCACTCCGGCAATGCGCCGCCCGTATTCGCCGTCGCGAGAAGTACACCGAGCGGTTCAGCATCATGCGTCCGGCGCCCGAATTGACGCGCCGCTTCAGCGTTTTTTCGGTCGAATCCGCGTTTTCGCGCGACCGCTCGAGCCATTGTCATTGAGCCCGCCGGGTCCACCAGGCCTGTGCCAACCATTTTTAACGCGGCGCGCCCATCGGTGCTGCGCCGCCGGTCCGCGCCGTGACGCGTCAAAGGAGCGTTGCCGGAAGCAGCGCCCCGCACGCGGCGCGTGGACCACGCAATACAGGACATGTTTCTCATGAATTCAGCTGTCAGGACCTACAAGGGTTACGAAATCCACCCGCTCGTTTATCCGCGCCGCCCCGCGGGCGCGCAAGCGACCCGCAATCCGGGCGCCGGTTACGACGCTTCGGTGCGCATCTGCCGCGTCGGCGCCAATGCGGCGGCCGACGGCCGGGTATTTCGCCTGCAGTATCTGTTTCCGTTCGACGGCATGGGCAAGGCGCGCATCGCGTGCATGGCGCATGCGGAACGGCTGATCGACGGCCAGGTGAGCGGTCAGTCGGTCACCGATCTTTGAGCGGCGTCATCGGCGCGTCACTCATGTCGCCCAGCGTGCTTTCGGACGCCGCTGCTTTTCAAACGAATCCACAGTCGCGCCGCTCGCAATGCCTGCGGCCGGTTTCCCCTATTTCCCCTTTATCCCATCGACCAGGAGTTATGCATGGCGAAAGAAGAACTGCTTGAACTTGACGGTATCGTCGACGAAGTGCTTCCGGATAGCCGCTACCGCGTGACGCTCGACAACGGCGTCGTGGTCGGCGCCTATGCGTCCGGGCGCATGCGCAAGAACCATATCCGTATTCTCGCGGGCGATCGCGTGACGCTCGAATTGTCGGTCTACGACCTGACCAAGGGGCGGATCAATTTCCGCCACAAGGACGAGCGTGCGAGTGGCGGCGGTGCGCCACGGCACGCGGCGCGGCGGAGGTAAGCAGGGGTCACGGCGCCGCCCTGCGTACCTGTGATGTTGTGCAGGCGATGCGGGCAGCCCGCCCGAACCCATGCGAAAGCGCGAGGCCCGACAGACTCGCGCCATACCTTCCGACTCCGCGTTCTGCTTGAACGCGCTACGTCAGCCTCGCCGCCCAAGCGCGTGAAATAGACGTCTTCCCTGACATTCGGGGTGCTCTCCAGCGCATGCGCGAACGTCGTACGCCGCAACACGCGCGGCGTCTTGATTGGAATCTGGCGGCACGCCGCTTCGGCGACCACGCACGTCGCAGCGCGTCTCGCTAAACTCCAAACACCGCCCCCAAATCCTCCCCACCCGCGCTTTTGCGCACCTGCTCGACCACCCGCTCCTCCAGCTCCATCTGCGCCCGCTGCTGACCTCGATCAGCCCGTTGATGACGACGATTCGCGGACGCGACCGGCTTGAGCTTCTACGGCGCGTCATTGCTGACCAGTCTGCCGGTGGCCGCGACGAACGCGATGCGCCGCTTCGGTGCATCGGGCGTCCGCTGTCCTGCATGCCCCTCGCCGGTGCAGCGCGACCGGCGTGGCCGCGTCACCTCTTTCGCGGACGATTCGCAGCGATCGCCCGCAAAAACCCCAATCGATCCCCGCCATTCGCGCGAATGCGCTCCACACACCTCGCCAAGCCCCGTCGCGCGAAGACTGGCATATCCATTGCTTTACTGATAGTCAGATGTCCCTTCCCCCGACTCCATGCTGCGTGTTCTCCTTGTCACCGACACCGACAAACCGATCGGCGATCTGCGCGACGCGCTCGCCTGTCTCGGCTGCGAAATGCTCTCCGGCACCGCGACGCCGCAGGCGCTGCATCGCGCGGTTCAGGACGAGCGGCCCGACGTCATCATCATCGATACGGAGTCGCCGTCGCGCGATACGCTCGAACAGCTCGCCGTGATGCACGCGACCGCCCCGCGCCCCGTGCTGATGTTCAGCCACGACGCGAACCAGCAACTGATCCGCCAAGCGGTCAACGCGGGCGTCACCGCGTATCTGGTCGAAGGCCTCGCGACCGAGCGGCTCGCGCCGATTCTCGAAGTCGCGCTCGCGCGTTTCGCACAGGAGTCGCAATTGCGCGAGCGGCTCGCGCAGGCCGAAAACGAACTGGCCGAGCGCAAGCTGATCGATCGCGCGAAACGCCTGCTCATGGATCAGCAGAAACTCACCGAACCGGCCGCCTACGCGAGTCTGCGCAAACGCGCGATGAACCAGGGCGTCAAACTCGCCGAGGTGGCGCGCGAGGTCGTCGCGTCGGCCGGCTCGCTCAAATGATGCGCTCATGAATCCAGCCACTTCCGTCACCGCCGCGGCCTTTGCGGAGCCGCCTGAAAAGACCCATCTGCGGCTCGGTTTCGTCGCGTTGTCCGACGCGGCGCCGCTGATCGCGGCGAAGCTGCTCGAGTTCGGCCATGCGCACGGGCTCACGCTCGAACTGTGCCGCCAGCCGTCGTGGGCCGCCGTGCGCGACAAGCTGCTAGCCGGCGATCTCGACGCCGCGCACGCGCTTTACGGGCTCGTGTATGGCGTGCAGCTCGGCCTCGGCGGCCCGCGCACCGACATGGCCGTGCTGATGGTGCTGAACCGCAACGGCCAGGCGATCACGCTCTCGAATCGGCTCGCCGATGCGCTCGCGAAGCATGGGACCTTGCGCGAGGCGCTCGCCACGCTCGGCCGCAAGCCGGTCTTCGCGCACACCTTCCCGACCGGCACGCACGCGATGTGGCTGTACTACTGGCTCGCGGCGCAAGGCGTCGATCCGTTGCGCGACATCGACAGTGTCGCGATTCCGCCGCCGCAAATGGTCGCCGCGCTTGCCGAAGACCGGCTCGACGGTCTGTGCGTCGGCGAGCCGTGGAATGAAATGGCCGAGGCGCATGATGTCGGCAAAACGATCGCTTATTCGAGCGAGGTGTGGCCCGAGCATCCCGAGAAAGTGCTCGCCTGCCGACGCGATTTCGTCGATGCGCATCCGCGCACGACCCGCGCGCTTGTGCAGACCGTGCTCGAAGCGTGCCGCTGGCTCGACGGCGCCGGGCATCGCGACGAGATCGCCCGCTGGCTCGCGCGGCCCGATTACATCGGTATCGACGAGACGCTGATCGCGGCGCGGCTCGGCGACCACCTCGACACGGCGAACCCGCGCCGCCTGCCGATGCGTTTCTTCGACGACGGCGCGGTCAACTATCCGCATCCATTCGAAGGCGCGTGGTTCCTCACGCAGTTCGAGCGCTGGGGGATCATCGATGCGCACAACGACTACGACGCGGTCGCCGCGCGCATCAACCAGACGCAGTTGTATCGCGAGGCCGCCGCACGCGTGAACGTGCCGGTGCCCGGCGAGGACGTCACAAGGGAACTGATCGATGGCGCGGTGTGGGGAAGCGGCTCACCATCCGCCGCTTATGCGCGGCGTTTTGCGATCCGCCGCTGAGCGGACCGCACGCGAAAGCCCCGAGATCCGCTGCGCCGACTGCCCACGAACCGCCAACGGCGATCAGGTGGACAGGCGGCGTTGCCGAAGCTCAGAAGTTGTACTTGTCGATGTTGCTCGCATCGAACGTGGTCGGCGGCCCAAGAATGATTTCGCCGTGCGCGCCAATCGTGCGCTTGCCGAGCTTGCCGGCGTCGAACGTTTCGCCCTCCTTACCCGTGATCGTGCCCGACGCGAGCGACGCCGCCGCGTACGCGGCCAGATAGCCAAGCTCGCTCGGATCCCACAACTGGAACGCGGTCACGGTGCCGTTCTTCACGAACGCGCGCATCTGGTTCGGCGTGCCGAGGCCCGTCACCGCCACCTTGCCCTTGCTCGACGACGTCGAGATATAGCGCGCCGCCGCCGCGATGCCGACCGTCGTCGGCGCGACGATCGCCTTCAGGTTCGGATACGCCTGCAGCAAGCCCTGCGTTTCGACGAAGGACTTCTGATCGTCGTCGTTGCCGTACGCGATCTTGACGAGCTTGATCTTCGAGTACTCCGGTTTCTTCAGTTCCTCCTGCATCCACTTGATCCAGGTGTTCTGGTTCGTCGCGTTCGGCGTCGCCGACAGAATCGCGAATTCGCCCTCGCCGCCCATCAGCTTCGCGACCAGTTGCACCTGGCCGCGGCCGATGCCTTCGGCGTTCGCCTGATTGACGAACAGCTGGCGGCCCTCGGGCGCGGTATCGGAGTCGAACGTGACGACCTTGATGCCCTGACCCATCGCCTTCTTCAGATACGGCACGACCGCGTTCGCATCGTTGGCGGCAATCACGATCGCGTCCTGGCGCTGCGTGATCAGCGTGTTGATGTACGACACCTGCGACGACGCGCCCGCATCCGACGGCCCGACCGCCTTGCCCACGCCGCCGAATTCCTTGATCGCGGCGAGGCCGCCGTCGTCGGCGATCACTTCGTACGGGTTGTTGATCTGCTTCGGCACGAACGCGATCTTCAGCCCGCTTTTCAGTTCCGCGGCGAACGCGCCGCCGCAACTGATCGCGAGCAACGCGGCGCAGAGCGCGGCCATGCCGGTGTGACGTAGAGGTTTGAACATGAAGTGTCTCCTGCGTTGTTGTTGGACAGAGAGGGGAAGCTAGGTTGCGGATGAAGAAGACGTGGCTGCGGACTTCGCGATGAAACGCCGGTCGCGCGCCGCCCGCCAGCGCGCGACGAGGTTCGGAATCAGCACCGACGCGAGCAGCAGCACGCCGGTCACGATGGTCAGCGTTTCGCTCGATACGTCGTCGAGCGTCAGCGCGTTCTTGAGCACGCCGATGATCAGCAGCGACAGCAGCACGCCGACCATCGAGCCGCGTCCGCCGAAAATGCTGACGCCGCCGAACAACACCGCGGCGATCACCGACAGCTCGAAGCCCTCGCCGTTATCGCCGCGCGCGCTCGTGAAGCGCAGCGTATAGACGATGCCCGCGAGCGCGCTGACGAGACCCGACAACACGAACAGGCGCAAGCGGATCTTCGCGACCTCGATGCCGGAGAACGCGGCGGCGGTCGGATTCGCGCCGATCGCATAGAGACTGCGGCCGAACGCGGTGGCTTGCAGCAGAACCGTGAACAGCACGGCGGCGGCGATCACGATCACGAACGGCAACGGAATGAACGTGGGGCCAAGCGTGTTCATGCCGAACGCCGTATACGCGGCCGGAAAATCCGCGACCGCCCGATCGCCGAGCAGCACATACGCGAGACCGCGAAACAGCGCGAGCGTACCGATCGTGACCGCGAGCGACGGCAGGTTCAGCTTGACGATCACGAGGCCGTTCAGCAGGCCCGCCAGCGCGCCGCCGATCAGCACCACAACGATCACGACCGGCATCGGCAGACCCATGTGCCACAGCACGCCCATCAGCGCGCTTGACGCGCCCAGCACCGACGCGACCGACAGATCGATTTCGGCGGCGACGATGATCAGCGTCATCGGCAGCGCCATTAGCGCGATCTCGGTCAGATCGGCGAATACGTTGCTCAGGTTCGCGCCGGTCAGAAACACCGGCGACAGCCAGCGGCCCAACACCAGCGACACGATCAGCACGATCACCAGCAACACTTCCCATTGCAGCGGCGTTTCGCGCTTGCGCGTGAGCAGCGCGGAATCGGGTTTAGCCATGATCGCGTTTCCTCATCATGCGTTTGGCGACGGAGCGGGCCAGCAGCGTATCGGCGGCGATCGCGGCGACGATCAGCGCGCCCTGGATCGCCTGCTCCCAGAATGGCGACACGTGCAGCACGACGAGCGCGATGCTGATCACGCCGAGCACGAGCGCACCGAGCGTCGCGCCGAGGATCGTGCCGACGCCGCCCGTAATCGCGACACTGCCGACCACCGCCGCCGCGACGACCTGCAATTCGATGCCCTTCGCGGTGCTGGCATCGACGGTGCCGAAGCGCGCGAGCCACAACGCGCCCGCAAAGCCCGCAATCGCACCGGACAACAAAAAGCCCGACATCACGCGACGCTCGACGTTCACGCCCGCGAGCCGCGCGGCTTCCGGATTCGAGCCGATCGCATAGTGCTCGCGACCGCCGCGAAACTGCTTCAGATACACCGACAGGCCGGCGAGTACGACGATCGCGATCAGCGCGAGCGTCGGGATGCCGAGCAGCGTGCCGGTCGCGAGCCGCGAGTACGCGTCGGGCAGACTGGTCGCGTTGATCTGGCCGCCGTGCACCCATGCGTAATCGGCGCCGCGAAAGATGTACAGCGTCGACAGCGTCGCCACGAGCGAAGGCACGCGCCCCACCGCGACGAGCAGCGCATTGATGCCGCCCGCGACGAGCCCGATCGCGAGCCCCGAGGCCAGCGCGACGAGCACCGGCATATGCGGGAACGCAACGTACAGGCTGCCCACCGCGTACGCGCTGATACCCACCGTCGAGCCGACCGACAGATCGATATGCCGCATCAGGATCACGACGGTCATGCCGGCCGTCAGCAGACCGATGATCGACACGTTCAGCAGCACGTCGCGCAGGTTCTGCAGATTCAGGAACTGCGGCTTCGCAAGCCCGGTCCCCGCGATCAGCAGGATCAGCACGACGAACAACGTGGTTTCGCGGCTCTTCGCGACGCTCGCGACGAGGCTGCCCGATGAAGCGGCGGAACGCTTCGGCAGCGACTGCCGCACCGGCGCGGGATGGGTCGAATGGCGCATCATGCTGCACGTCCCAATGGTGAAAGTCCCTGACCGAGCGCGGCGCCCATGATGCGCTCCTCGTTCGCGTCGGCGCGCGCGAGCTCCGCGCTGATGCGGCCTTCGTGCATCACGAGCACACGATCGGCCATACCGAGCACCTCGGGCAGCTCGCTCGAAATCATCAGCACGGCCATGCCATCGCGCACGAGTTCGGCGAGCGCGCCATACACCTCGGCTTTCGCGCCAACGTCGATGCCGCGCGTCGGTTCGTCGATGATCAGCACTTTCGGGCCGGTCGCGAGCCACTTGCCGAGCACCACCTTCTGCTGGTTGCCGCCCGACAGCGTACCGACCGGCGCCCCCGGGTCGCTCGCCTTCAGGCGCAGACGCGTGCCCCACTTGTTGGCGAGCTGCGTTTCGCTGCGCGTCGAAATGAGCCCATGCCGGACGAGCCGTCCGAGCACCGTCATCGACGCATTGCGCGCGATGCTCAGTTCGAGCGCGAGCCCTTGCTGGCGGCGATCCTCCGGCACCAGCGCGAGCCCGGCGCGCACCGCGGCCGCGGGCTTGCCGGTGTCGAGCCGCTTACCGGTCAGCCACACTTCGCCCGAATCGAGCGGATCGATACCGAAGATCGCCCGCGCGACTTCGCTGCGTCCCGCGCCGACGAGGCCCGCGAGCGCGACGATCTCGCCGGCGCGCACGTCGAACGAGACATCCTTGAACACGCCGATGCGCGTCAAGCCGCGCACCGACAGACGCACGTCGCCCGGTGTGCAATCGGCCTTCGGATAGAACGTTTGCAGATCGCGGCCGACCATCTTGGCGACGATCGCGTCGGTGCTCAGATCGGCGGTCAGCGCGTCGAAGACTGTCGCGCCGTCGCGCATGATCGTCACGCGCTGCGTCAGCGCGAATACTTCGTCGAGCCGGTGCGTGATGAACAAAATCGCGACGTCGCGTTCGCGCAGCTTGCGCACGATCGCGAAGAGCCGCTCGACTTCGGGCAGCGACAATGCGGCCGTCGGTTCATCCATGATCAGCACGCTCGCGTTCAGCGACAACGCCTTCGCGATTTCGATCACCTGCTGATCCGCGATCGACAGACCACGCACCAGTTGATCCGCGCGCAACTCGACGCCGAGCGACGCGAGCAGTCCGTCCACTTCGCGATGCATCGCGTCGTACTGGATGCGGCCGAAGCGGTCGACCGGCTGCCGGCCCATGAAGATGTTCTCCGCGATCGACAGATCGAAGAACAGCGTCGGCTCCTGATAGATGACCGCGAGCCCGGCGTCGCGCGCTTCGGCCGGCGTCGCGAAGCGACGTGGCTCGCCGTTCACCAGAAGCTCGCCGGCGTCGGGCTGATGCACCCCGGCGAGAATTTTCACGAGCGTCGATTTGCCCGCGCCGTTCTCGCCGAGCAGCGCATGCACCTCGCCGGGCCACAGCACGAGGTCGCCGTCGGACAGCGCGCGCACCCGGCCGAAGGATTTGCTCGCGTGCCGCAATTCGAGTCGCGGCACCGTGGAAGGGGATGGCTGCACTGCGTGTCTCCTTTTTTGCGGCTGTCTTCTCTTCGACGCGCCGCGCGTCAAATCCGGTAGTACCGTTGCGCGTTGCGTCGAAACAGCGCGTCCTTCTCAGCCTCGCTCGCATCGCCAACGATCGCCGCATACGCGCGCCACAAATCCGTATACGAACCAAATAGCCGGTCGACGGGAAAATTCGACGCGAACATCGCACGTTCGACGCCGAACGTATCGATCGTTTCGAGCACATAAGGCCGCAGGCTTTCGACGCTCCAGTGATGATCGAACATCGCCAGCCCGCTGATCTTCACCGCGACGTTCGGACACGCTGCCAGCAGGCGCATGCCTTCGCGCCACGCGCGGTAACCGGCCACGCTATTGCGATCGACGAACATGCCCGCATGATTGACGACCAGAAGCGTGTCCGCATGCGCACGCGCCAAGGCGGCCGCCTCCTCCATTTGCGACGGATACAGTTGCAGATCGAACGACAGGTCGTAACGGCGCAGCAACGCGAAATGCTCGCGCCACCGCGGCTCGCGCATGTAATGACGGCCGACGTAATCGAACAGTTTGTTGTCGTGCACGTTGAGAATCTGCCGGATGCCGCGCGTATTCGCGAACGACGCATGCGCTTCGAGCAACTCGGGCGCATTTTGCGCGGACAGGTCCACGGCGGCGACGATCGCATTCGGCATGCCGCGCGAGGCGTCGCGATCCGCGATCGACTGCAACCAGCGCGTTTCCTCGACGGGATCGGCCGGATCGTGATTCGCTTCGACGTGCACGAGCTTCAGCACGTCGACGTCGCCCGCTTCACCGAGCAGATCGTCGAGCAGATAGTCGTGCTTCAGATCGCGCGCATCGCCGACGAACGACACGCCCGGGTTCTCCAGCCACGGATAGCGATGCGTCTTCAGATCCCACAGATGGATATGCGAATCGACAACCTGCATGCGGCACCTTCGTCCGGTGAAAAGCGTTTCGAGGTTCGTGCGTCGTTGCGGGGTTCAACTGGGTTCAGCGCGACTCAATGACTGAGACGAAAGACCGGTTCGAGCGTCTGCGACAGCGGCGTGTGATCGGGCGCGGTCTGCATGATGTCGGCCATGTAATCCCACCATTTGCGCATCACGTCGAGTTGCGGCAACTGGTCCATCGTGTGATCGCTGGTGCGCGAGAGCACCGCGAAAAGATGATGCGTGTCGGGGTCGAAGAAAATCCGGTAGTCGCGCACGCCGGCGTTGTGCAGCGCGTCAACGAGCTCGGGCCAGATCTGCGTATGACGCCGTTCGTATTCTTCGCGCATGCCGGGGTTCAGCACCATCCGAAAAGCGATTGTCTCCATGGCGGCCTGTCTCCTGTCGACCTCTTCGGACGACTATAATTCCTGCATCGATAGCCTCTCAATCCGTTGTTGGGATTGGTCGATCCACAAACCGAATCGCACGGGCACTCCTACTGGCACCATGAGCCAACATTCAGCCGCCGTCGCACTCGTCAATCGTCTCAAGTTCAAGCATCTCGCCCTGCTCGTCGCACTCGACGACACCCGCAACCTGCATCAGGCCGCCGAGACCGTCAACGTCGCGCAACCGAGCGCGAGCCGCATGCTCGGCGACATCGAGGAAGCGTTCGGCTTCCTGCTGTTCGAGCGCAACGCGCGCGGCATGACGCCGACGCCGCTCGGCGTCGTCACGCTCGCATACGCGCGCCGCGCGCTCGCCGAACTCACACGCTTCGCCGAAGACCTCGATGTCAAACGCCGCGGCGGTCACGGCCAGTTGACCGTCGGCGCGATCATGGGCGCCGCGCCCGATCTGCTGGCGATGTCGGTCGCCGCGCTGAAGACCGAAAGCCCGCTGCTCAGCGTGCGCATCCTCGGTGAAACAAGCGATCAGGTCGTGCAATTGCTGCATCGGCGCGAGGTCGATCTCGCGCTGGGGCGCCTGACCAACCCTCTGCAGCACAACGACTTCAGCTTCGAGCCGCTCGCGCGCGAAACGCTGCTGCTCGTCGTGCGCGCCGTGCATCCGCTCGCGCGGCGCACGCGCATCACGTTGCGCGAACTGGTCGCATGGCCGTGGGTTGCGCAACCCGTCACGAGTCCGGCGCGCGTGCTGTTCGAGGAAGAACTCGCGCGTGCCGGGCTCGCCACGCCAGTCAATCTGACCGAATGCGCGTCGATCTTCGCGACGCTGCAATTGCTCGAGAATTACGATGCGGTCGCGATGCTGCCGGAGTCGGTCGTGCGCGATCATGTGCGCGGCGGGCTGCTGGTCGCGCTGCCACTCGAAATCGGCAAGAGTCTCGCCGGTTTCGGCATTCTCACGCGCAAGGAAGAGCAGCTCGCCGAGCCGGCGCTGCGCTTCATCGAACTGCTGCGCGGCTTCTCGCGCGACCTCGCGCGCGACGATCCGGCCGCCGCACCCGGCACGCCGACTACGCCCGTCACGGTCAATTGACGCCCGCATCGCGCGTCGCCTATTGCAGGTTCACGAACAGCCCGCCGTCGACGAGCAGCGCGGCGCCCGTCACATAGCGCGCGCGGTCCGAGGCGAGAAACACGACGCAATCGGCGACGTCGTCGGGACGCCCGAGGCGGCCGAGCGGAATGCGCTTTTCGAAGTAGGCCTTCTTCGCTTCGTCGGCGAGATCTTCGGCGTTCAGATCGGTCGCGATCGTGCCCGGCATGACAGAGTTGCAGCGGATGCCGAACGGCCCCAACGCGATCGCGCACGACTGCATCAGCGAATGCACGCCGGCCTTGGTCGGCGTGTAATGCGTTTGCATGCCGCCGCCCACCAACGCGCTGATCGAACTCGTCGCGACGATCGCGCCGCCGGTGCCCTGCTTTTTCATCTGCTGCGCGGCAGCCTGTGTCACGAAGAACGCGCCGTTCAGATTGACCGCGACCGTCGATTCGAGCACGTCCGCCGGCATGTCGAGAAAAGCGTGAAACGGGCAGATGCCGGCATTGCTCGCGAGCACGTCGAGCTTGCCGAACGCGTCGAGCGTCCGTCGCACCAGCTCCTGGCCGGTGTCGCGCGCCGCGACGTTGCCTTCCACCGCGATCACGCGCCGCCCCAACGCCTCGATTTCGCCGACGACTTCCTCGACCGCCGAGCGCCGGCCATACGATGCGTCGTTGTCGCCCCAGTAGTTGATCGCCACGTCCGCGCCTTCGCGCGCGCAGGCCACCGCGATCGCGCGTCCGATGCCGCGCGAGCCGCCGGTGACGATCACGACTTTGTCCTTGAGCAGCACCCTAATCTCCTTTGCGGCGATCCGCCGATCGGCACAGGTTCAAAACGTTCGACACGTTCAATGCTGATAGGGCCGCACCAGCGCGCATTCCGGATTGAGCCGCACGCCAAAGCCCGGCGTGTCCGGCACCTTCATGCGCCCGTTCACCGGCACCGGCTCGTCGAGCAGCAGCGGGTGGAACATCGGCACGACTTCGTCGGCTTTCGGCGCCATCATCAGAAACTCGGAGAACGGCGAGTTATGGCGCGTAACGACGAAGTGATAGCTGTACACCGACGACCCATGCGGCACCACCATCACGTTGTGCGCATCGGCGAGCGCGGAAATCTTGATCAGCTCGGTGATGCCGCCGCACCAGCCGACGTCGGGCTGGATCAGATCGCAGCACTG
Organism: Paraburkholderia tuberum STM678; assembly: GCF_902833905.1. GTDB lineage: Bacteria > Pseudomonadota > Gammaproteobacteria > Burkholderiales > Burkholderiaceae > Paraburkholderia > Paraburkholderia tuberum. Next base: position 35,856 of record NZ_CADFGP010000030.1, read on the forward strand.
CATCTCCAGCAGCATCCGGAAGCCCCAGCGCGTCGCCTCGTGCTCGCCGGTCGACACCATCATGCCGCGTGGCACGTTGCGGCGCAGTTCGGCGTAACCCCAGTAATCGTCGGGAGGAAGACATTCCTCGACCCATTTGAGGCCGTATTCGTGCGCGCCTTGCGCGAGCCGCGTCGCGTAGCGCAGGTCGAGGCTCATCCAGCAGTCGTACATCAGCCAGAAGTCGTCGCCGACGCGCGAGCGCATGTCGGCGAGCTTGTCGAGGTTTTGCCTGAGTCCGTCTTCGCCTTCCGCGGGACCATGCTGCAACGGCAGCTTGCCGCCGATGAAGCCCATCTCCTTCGCGAGATCGGGCCGCGCGCCGGTCGCATAGAACACCAGCTCGTCGCGCACCGGGCCGCCCAATAGCTGATACACGGGCTCCTTGCGAACCTTCGCGAGCAGATCCCACAGCGCGAGATCGACACCGGAGATCGTGTTCAGCACGACGCCCTTGCGCCCGTAGTACAGCGTCGCGAAGTACATCTGATCCCACATCTTCTCGATGTCGGTCACCAGTTGCCCTTCGAGAAAACGCGCGAGATGCTTCTCGACGATGAACGCGCCGATCTCGCCGCCGGTCGTCACCGCGAAGCCCACGGTGCCGTCGCTCGCTTCGATCTCGACGACCAGCGTGCCGAGCACATTGATGCCGAACGACTGGCGGCTCTGGCGGTACTCGGGATAACGCGCCATCGGCGTCGCGATGTGATCGTCGATCCAGTGTCCGCCGGCCTGGTCGTGATAGTCCGCGCCGCCGCCGCGAACGATGAAGGCACGCACGTGCCGGATGGTAGGCATGGCCATGAAAGGGCTCCGTGAGAGAGGCGTGGAAGCGGCTCGACAACGCGCGTTCGACGCGTGTGCAATACGCTGCCGGACGTGAGCACTGCGTGAGCACTGCGTGAGCAATGCGCGAGCAATGCGTGAGCAATGCGCGAGCAGCACGCTCAATAGGTGGCGCGGCCGCCCGACAGGTCGAATACCGAGCCGGTGCTGAACGCGCAGTCTTCGGAAGACAGCCACAGGATCAGCGACGCCGCTTCTTCCGGCAGCAGGAAACGGTTCATCGGAATCTTCGACAGCATGTAGTCGATGTGCTGCTGCGACATCGAATCGAAGATTTCGGTCTTGGCCGCGGCCGGCGTGACCGCATTGACGAGGATGTTTCTGGTCGCGAGTTCCTTGCCGAGCGACTTGGTGAGCCCGATCAACCCCGCTTTCGATGCGCTGTAGTGCGAAGCATTCGGATTGCCCTCCTTTCCGGCCACCGACGCGATATTGACGATGCGGCCGTAGCCCTGCTTCAGCATCTGCGGCACGACCGCGCGGCAGGTCAGGTACGGGCCGATCAGATTCACGTCGATCACGCGGCGCCACATGTCGGGCGCAAGCTCCCAGGTCGTGCCGTTGCCGCCGGTGATGCCCGCGCAGTTGATCAGCACGTCGATCGAGCCGTGCCCGGCGACCGTTTGCGCGGTGGCCTGCTGAACCGCGGCGTCGTCGGTCAGCTCGACCGTGATGGCGCTGACCTTGCCGAGTTCGCTCAGCTCGCGCTGGCTGCGCGCGAGCCGTTCGCTATCGACGTCCCACAACGCGACCGACGCGCCCGAGCGCAACGCCCGCTGCGCGACCGCGTAGCCGATGCCACGCGCGCCGCCGGTGATGACGACCGTGCGCCCCTCCAGATCGATCCGATTCATTGCTGTGCTCCTGTAGGCCGCCGTGCGGCGTGCCATCGAGTTGTTGTATATCGCTGCGGTCAATATACGGGCGGTGCGATGCGCCAACAATTCGACTATTGGAGGGGGCGATAGCAAAAGTGGATCGGCAGCGGGAGCGAGCGCTAAAGGGAAGCGAAGCGGCTAATCATCGGCAGCGACGAAAAGCATCGAGACATACAGAATGGTCGACACGACGATGATGCCGACGCCGAGCAGCACCTTGGTCTGGTCGAAGTTGATCCCGCCGATGAGCGCTATGCCGATCCCGAACACCGACGATAACGTGCCGAGCGCCGCGAGGCCCACGTGTATCTTGCTGCGGACCAGCCGTTTGCGCTCCGATTCGGCAGTGGTTTCCGTTTCGCTCTGTTCCATTCCCCGCTCCTTCGCGCGCGACGCGATGACCATCGTGAAACCTGAGCCGCAATGGCCGGCGCGCGACATCGAACCGCCAGTTGCGGTTCTACGCCGTGCAATCTCTATACGCTTCAGCGTAGTTTATTTAAGCCTTCTCGATCGCCGTTATTTGACGTCCGCGCCATTGCGCGACACCGACGCCGCGATGGCCGAGACGAACACCGCGCGCACCGAATCGCCGACCTTCAGTTTCTCGAGCGCAATGTCCGGCGCCACGTCGAGCGTTTCCGTGCGCGACGGCCCGCGCAGCGTGATCGTGCGCTTCTTGCGATCGATCTTGCGCACCGTCGCGACGACCTCGATGCGCCGCGCCGATGCAACGACACCGTTGGCCGCGGGCTGCGTGACTTCGGTATCGATGCGCTGGCGGATTCCGTTCGGCGCGAGCTTGTCGACGCCGACCAGCACCGCCTTCTTGTACGCAATCGTCACGACGTCGCCGACATGCAGCTTGCTGACGTCGGCGGCTTGCGGATTCACGTCGAAAGTTTCCTCGCCGCCTTGCGGGCCGCGCAGCGTCACGCTGTTCGTCGCGGGATCGATCGCGACGACGCGCGCCTGAACGTGCAGCAGCGCGGCGGCGCCAATTGCCCGCTGTTCCGGCGCGGACGCGGCCGCGTTGTCCTGTGCCAGCGCAGGACCCGCCGCGGCGACGCAAACCACCAACGCAACCGCGATCGCCTTCACCTGCATGAGCCCGGAGTCCGTTGAATTACAAGCCATGAAATGCTCCTTTTGATTGCGTCGATGTTACGGCAAATGTTTTGTCGCAGATCGCGTACTACGCTTAGCACCGGCAGTGCAGTCGCTTCGAATAAAAAGAAAAACGGACTATTAATCGCTTTTATCGGACGGGGTTACGCTTTCTGAAACCAATGGCGGTTCCTTTCTAATGCGTCGATTTGTCCCGGAGAGCTGATCGCGAAAAGCGCGTGCTTCTCCATGCGATGCAATCGGTATGCGGAGTCGTGGCGGATGAGCGTGCGCAAGGAGCCGCGCGGCTTTGCACATGCGTTCCCACGAGCGTCAGCGCAGGGGTAGAGAGCTAGCCATAACATATTCCTCGCAACGAGATGGACTACCGGGCGACCCAACGTGAGCGGGTCCGGAAATTGCCGAACGTTATGACTATTTCAAACGGTTTCGGGGATGCTAGCAAACGCGCAAAGGAATGGCAAGGCAAGTGGCTGCGCATCGCCATTCCCGATTAATCGGGTTTGCCGCGTCAAATCTTTTATGACGGTGGGCGATTCATTTGCCATAAAAATATGATCGCTGCAATTCGCTGAGCTCAGATGCCCGGCGACGCCGTCCTCGCTCTGACTCTGTCCGGTTGCCTGACAACCGTCGAATCGGCGCATTCGATATGCATTGAAAAGCGGTGGGCGCGCGGCAGATCGGCAATCGCCGAACGACTCCGCACAAACCCTTAATGGATGATACTGAAGCGATTACGCATCGCTGCGCGACAATACAAAAAATTGTCGTCAATCATTGGAATACTGCGAACACGGGTTATTGATCGAGCGAATTTTGCCGTCAAGGCAACGAAAAAGACGTTTGAGCCGATGGCCACGGTCATGTGGGCATCACAGGCACAGCGTTTGCTGAAGTTCGCGTCACCGTCTAACGCACACACATTGTTTATCGAAGGACACCACACATGGTCACGACTCGCCCCTGCACCGCCGCCTGCGTCATCGACGGCCTCCTCGTCACGCTGACGTTCTATCCGGACAACGGCGTGTTGCGTATTGCCGATTCGTCCGGCGCCTGTCTAAGAGAAACGCGCTGGCATGGGTCATGGCGCGCTCTGCTCGAGGAGTTCCGCGGCTACTACGAAGCGGCGGAGAACGACGCGGCGCGCGGCGTCGACGATATCGTCGCTCGCCTCGGCGAGCGCTGCGCTGATGCCCAGCGGGAATTGGCATCCGCGTGAAATGGCATGCGCTTGCGATCAAGCGCGTGAAAGGCGGCGGCGGCAGCGCTCGGCACCTGTTCGTTGCCTCGCGATCCGGGGTCGTTCCTGGCGCCCCGCTGCCGCTCGCGAACTCTGGTCATTGACCGAAATAAGTCTTGCACTCCGTGCTGAACGAGCATGACTGGCTGCGCCGGCCTCCCGCTTGCGACTCGCCCGCCGGAACACCACCATACGACGCGTTGCGTATGCCCTGCTCACGCGGGTCCCAGTTCTGACCGAACGACATGTCGGTCGTCGCCTGCGCCGATTCGTCCGCATCGTGCTCCATCATCGCGCGACCCGACACGGCGTGCTCCGCCTGGCCGCTCAACTCCTCGGCGATGGCCGTTCTCGGCGCGAGAAACAGAACGGCGGTCGCGGCAATCATCAATATACGTACTCTCATTTCCGGACTCCTCGAATCCGGCGCAGCAGTGTTCGTCCTCCACAAGAATTGATCCGCGAACAGCCAACCTGCCCAATCGGGCCGAGGAACGGAGCGATGCCAATGCGCTACTGCTGCGACGGGTCACCGAACTAAACAGATGAAGAATTACCGCGCTTGCAACCGATACTCGACGCGTTCCCGAGCGTCGGCGGAATCGGCGCGCACAAGGCGGCTGTAAGTCTGCATTCGCAGCTTGTCGTCCTTCTTTTATAGTTCGCGCACCCCGGAATTCAATCCAGGAGCATCCAGCAGTGTCGCCAATCGTCCACACCGTTCGATAAACCGCATTCACCGACAAATTCAACGTGAACTAAGCGTGCTTTGCTCGCGCATTGCGCTATCATGTTGCTACAACGCACAAAAAGCGAACCCGCACATCGACGAAAGTCCGGTGAAAGACGGACAGCGTGGAATGACTCCATCCATTCGCAATCATTGCATCGAGACACAGAGTTTTTCATAGCGAACGTCAGGCTTACCGGCCTCGTTCGTCGCGTTGCGACATGCTGAAATATTTGCTGATCGAGACTCTCGGTTCGAGGGTCGGTTGTTCCAGCGGCCGTCTTTGTCCGAGGCCGTATTGCAATTCAGGGAGCAACGTTTTTTAACCCGGCACATGGCATTTCCGTCAATCGACAACCCCACCGCGGGGCGGCCCCATTCAGTGGGGCTCGACGCTTCGCAGCTTTTTCCCCGCAATCTGTCTTCGACAGCACGCTGCACGTTTTAGAAGGACGAATATCCTATGGACGAAAGGAAGCGAGATAGCATGATTGCCTATCTCCGCCATCGTATGGAAGAGTTTGGTATCAGACCAGAAGACCTTGCCGCAGCGCTGGCGACCGAGTCATTGGCCAAAAAGGCTGAGCGCTATCGCAATGCGACCGGAGACAGCTGGGACGGCAATGGCGAAATGCCGCAATGGTTGAAGCAGGCTATTAGTGCCGGCCAGAGCATTGAGCATTTCGAATTGGCCACAAAACCGGCGCCCGCGCCCCAACCGAAAAAACAGGTGGACTGGTCGAATGACCCGTTCGCCGGCACGCGGCTCGGGCGCCCGAATAACCGCTAGGTGCAGGCCGCCGCGCTCGAAGGCGCGGGCACAATGGCTGCGGCTTCGAAACGAACCGCCGTGCCACGCACCGGTTTTGCGCCACCGCTTGCCACATTGACGGCATTCACCGTATTCCCCGCATTGGCGGCATTCGCCGCATCGACGAGATTCGCGTGATTCGAGGCAGGCTGCGCATATTGCGGCAGCTCGATAAGCGCGCTGACCTGCCGGACGATCTGCCAGAAGGTCTTGTCGAAAAGACAGGCCTGCTCGTCAGCGGACCCGTGGCCGCCCACGAGCGGATCGGTAATGGTCCAATAGACGAACGCCGGTGCGCCGGGAAATACCGGCGCGTGCAGTCCGCCGACGAATTCGTCGAGCGCGATCACGATGTCCATGCGCGGCGCCCATTCGCCGGTGAATTCGAGCCAGCTTTTAGGGCTCAGCACCGCGCGCCCGGAAATGCCGGGCCGCAATTGCGCGACCGCGAGTGGATGAAGGCGCGCGGCCGGTTCAGGGCCCGCGCTGAACGCGTCGAACCGGTGCCCCGCCAGTTCGCGCAGTAAAGCTTCGGCAATGATGCTGCGGATCGAATTATCGCGGCAGAGAAACAACACCTTATATTTTCTGGACACGCTTACCCCGTACCGATGTTTTTTATTGGCCTCTGGGCGGAATTGTGCCGCTCCAGTCTTGCGCCCCCGTGACACAACGGCGTCTTTATTATTTGCGCCTCGGGATTCGCACCAGGTATCTCGACTCACGGGCACAGAGCACAACTTTGCGAACGATCGGCAGTGTACCAGTGTCCGGCCCACTGTTTCAGCACCCTGTCAATATTTGCCAGATCAACCGACGCTGCCGCCGGCCCGCCGGTCCGGCACGATGGGCCTGGCCCGGTCGCCGTCGGCGGCGGGTCAGAACTTCAGGCTGTTGAGGAACTGAAACCACAGGTTGCCGAGCGCGCCGGCCGGATGCATGTCGCTGACGGTTTCGTCGCGCTTCGCATGGTTCTCGCGTCTGGAAGGCTGCGTGTCGTGAGGGGCGGTTTGCGAGGCCGCGCCGGTGTCTTGCGCGCGGTCCGCCAGTTCGGGCTCGGACGCCTCGGCTTGCGCCGCTTGCGCGCTCTTCGCGGTCTTTCCCGCGCGCTGGGCGTTTTGCGCGGCGTCCGCCTCGTCGCGGCGCGCGGCCTGCAACGCCGCGACGCTGTCGGCGATCTGCGCGGCGCGCTGCGGTTCGCATTGCCGCCCGAGCAGCACGCCGAACAGCACGTCGCGATTGTGGCCCTGGTCGGCGAAGCGGATCGCGATCGACACCATCTCGGCATACGCGGCTTCGTCGGCCGCGCGCGCCGCTGCCTCGCGCTTCGCCTGCGCGCGTTGCCGACGCGTGTGCTGCGCCTCCCACTCGCGCATCTGCTCGGTGTAGACCGCGTCGTAGACGTTGCGCTGCTCGGCATCGGACAGGATCGCGTACGCGTCCTTGATTTCCTGGAACGCCGCGCGCGCCACGTCCTCGGCACCGTGGTTGCGGTCCGGATGCCACTTCATCGCGGCTTTCCGGTAGGCCCGCTTGATTTCGTCGTCGGTGGCGTGCGCGGGCACGCCGAGCGTCTCATACAGGGTTGCCATGCTGGACTCGATCTCGCGAAAAATCACTGCGGGCATCGTAGCATGCTAAAAGCGGCGTCATCGTGACCCGGCCTCGACGCAAGCACGCGCATGCCGGCATTGCCGCGATGGCACGGCGGCAGATCGTTCTCCAACGGCCCACGAAAAAAAGGCCCCACCACTTGCGTAGCGAGACCGAGTCCCATGTCTAAGGAGACGTCATGGAGGAGACGAGCCCATCTTATCGTCAGACCCGCACGCGCCCAACCAACGGTTCGCCATATGCTTATCGGCCGCGCGCTCACGTGCATTGCAAAGCGGCTCGGCGACCTGCTCATGCATGGTTATATCGTTAGAACAAAAAGTCCTTAGCCGCGCGGCGGCCGCTCATTAAGATGACGCTTCAAAGTCCGGTTCGCTCCGGCCGGTCCGTTCGCGGCCATGCACGTGCGTTGCTAGCGCTGCATGAGTTCCGCATAAACCGCACCGTGAACCGCAATCGAAGGAGCATTTCGTTGAGCAGATCCGATCATTTCCGCCCGCCGCTCGTCGTCGGTATTGGCGGTACGACGCGCGCGGCCTCGTCGACCGAGCGCGCGCTCGCCTTCGCGTTGCGCGGCGCCGAAGCCGCGGGCGCCCATACCCGCCTGTTCGGCGGCACCTTTCTGCATAGCCTGCCACACTATGCGCCAGAACAGCCGGCCCGCACCGACGAACAACTCGAGCTGATCGAGGCGGTGCGTCGAGCGGACGCGGTGATCATCGCGACACCCGGCTATCACGGCGGCGTGTCCGGGCTCGTGAAAAACGCACTCGACACGCTCGAGGAATTGCGCGCCGATGAGCGCCCGTATCTGGATGGCCGCGCGGTGGGCTGCATCGTCACCGCCTACGGCTGGCAGGCGGCGGGGTCCGTGCTGACGTCGCTTCGCTCGATCGTGCATGCACTGCGTGGCTGGCCGACGCCATTCGGTGCCGGCATCAACACGCTGGAGACGCGCTTCGATAGCGCGGACAGCTGCTCCGATCCGAAGGTGATCGAGCAACTCGCGACCGTCGGCCAGCAGGCCGCGCAGTTCGCGCTCGCGTTCAACGCACAGCGTGCGCACGGCACGCCCGCCGCGTCGAGCCATGCGACTGCGAGCCTGGCCGGCGCACCGAGCCCCGCCACCTCCATCGCCGCTGACGGTCGTCCCGCGCGCGTCCTGCACGCGGTCTGAATACTCCCCGGGCACCGTGACGCCGCCGCAATCGCGCGCGGCGCCACGCTTTGCGCCGAGCGACCGTGCGCCACATAACAGACACCGCGCCTCCACGCGAATAGAGTCACCGGACACAGCGACTTCGATCCAATCCGGGCTTCTGATTACCACTGCGGCCCCGCGCTGGTTTGCTTTCGACGAAAGATTGGTTCAACCGCTGCAGAGCGCGCCCTACGCTTGACCTGCCCGCCGCTTCACTCACCTATGGCAACGACAGGGCCGCGCCGCACGCATTGGTATTCCGCACGACATTCGCGGGCACACAGACAAGTCAAGATCATGAACTCACACATCCGCTACAAGGGCTACGAGGTCGAAGCGGCAACGCAACTGCTCCCCAACGGATTATTCGCCGCCAATCTGACGATCGAGCAGCGCGACGAGAATACGCGCAAGGCTTATTCGTTCGACGCGCTCGACTACTTCTTCGACGAAGAGCATGCGCTCGCCTACGCGTCGGACTGGGGGCGTATGTGGATCGATAATCACCAATAAGGCGATCCCGGAGCGCATCGATGTCGATGACAGCGAGCACGACAAGCGTTGCGCATCGCCCGGCATCGGGTTTCAGGCGGATGTGCCAGAATAGGTGAACCCTTGCGTTCGCTGTCTGCCCGCGTGACCTGTCCGCTACTTCGACGGATGCAGTCGAAACTCGCGCCGCCCGCGACGCACCCATCGATACGGAGACGCCGGTCATGACATGGACCGTCGACGCACAGCTCGCGCTCAGCGCGACACAAGCGGTCGAGGCGCTGCAATCGGGCCGCCTCAAAGCCGCCGACTACGTCGCCACCCTGCTCGCGCGCGCCGCCGCGCTCACGCACCTGAATGCGCTCACCACGCTCGACTTCCACGGCGCGCTCGCCGCGGCGCAGCGCATCGACGCATTGCCGCCGACTGAGCGGGCACGTCTGCCGCTCGCCGGTTTGCCGATCGTCGTCAAGGACAACATCAACACCGCAGGTCTGCCGACGACGGCCGGCACGCCCGCGCTCGCGGGCTTCGTGCCGAACACCAACGCCCCATCGGTGCAACGCCTCCTCGACGCGGGCGCGATCGTGCTCGGCAAGGCCAACATGCACGAACTCGCGTTCGGCATCACGAGTACCAACCTGTCCGCGCACGCGGGGCCGGTGCGCAATCCGTACGATCCGTCGCTGATACCGGGCGGCTCGTCGGGCGGCACCGCGGTGGCGATCGCCGCGCGCATCGCGCCCGCCGGACTCGGCACCGACACCGGCGGCTCGACCCGCATCCCGGCCGCGCTGACCGGCACCGCGGGCTTGCGTCCATCAGTCGGCAATGGCGGTGCCGAGCGGCGCTATCACGACCCCAACGCGGTGGTGCCGATCAGCCATACGCGCGACACCGTCGGGCCGATGGCACGCAGCGTCGCCGACCTGGCGCTGCTCGACGGCGTGATCACCGGCGACGGCGCGTTGCCTGCGATTGCGCTCGATGGCTTGCGCATCGGCTTGCCCGCGCCGCTGTGGGATGCTCTCGAGCGACAGGTCGAGGACGTCGCGCGCGCCGCACTGCAAAAGCTCGAAGCGGCGGGCGTCACGTTCGTGCCGGTCGCGATGAATGAGTTGGAGTATCTGAACGGGATGGTCGGCGCTCCGCTCGCCATTCACGAAGCGCGCGACGACGTGCTCGCGTGGTTGGTCGCGAATCGGGCGCCGGTGCAAACCGTCGCCGCACTGGCCGTGCGCATCGCGAGCCCGGATGTGCGCGCGATCTACGACGACGTGCTCGCCGACGTGCTCGGCTCGCACTACTCGGCGGCGCTCAACTACTGGCGACCGCGGCTGCGGAACTACGTCGCCGCGACGTTCGCGAATGCCGGTCTCGACGCGTTGCTGTTTCCGACGACGCGGCTCGTCGCGGTACCGATCGACGATCTGAACGGTTCGTCGACGGTCACGATCGACGGCGGTCCACCAATCGATACGATGGAAGCGTTCCTGCGTAATACCGACCCGGCCAGCACATCCGGCATTCCGGGGCTGTCGCTGCCGGCGGGTATCAGCGCGAGCGGGCTGCCGGTCGGCCTCGAACTCGATGGACCGCTCGGCTCGGACAGGCGCCTGCTGGCCATCGGTGTCGCGTTCGAACAGGTACTGGGAACGTTGCCCGCGCCGGTGCTTTGAAGCCCGTGTTTCACGTGCGCGCTATCAGGTTTGTGCTTTAATGCCTGCGCGTTGCAGCCCGCATTCCGACGCTTTGCCCGCCCGAACCTCCCCCTAAGCGACGATGACGAACCCCGCCACCGCCCTCTCATCTCACGGCCTCGTACGCCGCGTCGTTCACTTGAGCGCCGTGCTCGCGGTCGCTTTCGCCGCCAGCGCCTGCGCGCGCCTCGCGACGGTCGATTCCAACGCGCTGTGGAAGATCGTCGACATCCGCTGCGTGCCGTCGCAGCAGGCAACGGGCACACCGGGTCAATGCACGGTCGTCGATCTCGACAAACGCTACGTCGTCCTGAAGGACATTCTCGGCCGCTCGCAGTTTCTGCTGATGCCGACCGATCGCATCACCGGCATCGAAAGTCCGCTGATCGTCGCGCCCGATGCGAAGGACTACTGGCGTGACGCGTGGGATTCGCGTCATTACGTGCAGCAAGCGGTCAAACGCGAGTTGCCCGACGATCAGCTCGGCCTCGAAATCAACTCCGAATCTCGTCGCTCGCAAAACCAGCTGCATATCCACATCGATTGCATGCGGCGTGAAGTCAGCGCCGCGCTCGCCGATCACGCTCACGACACGCCCGGCGAGTGGCGTTGGCAGACGCTCGATGGCGAGCGCTACAGGATCATGCGGGTGAACTCGCTGAGCGGCGCCGACAACCCGTTCCGGATCGTCGCCCGCGACAATCCTGATCCGGCGACGATGGCCACGCAAACCATCCTGGTTACCGGCGCGGGCCCGTCCGCGGCTCGGGATGGCTGGCTGATCGTCAACAGCGGCATCGACATCGAAGGCGGCAGCGGCACGGCCGAAGGGCTGCTCGATCACGCGTGCCGCGTCGCGGACGATCATTGAGCGTTTGCCGAACACGCAGAATTGGCCCGCACCAGCATGCGAGTAACGGAGTCATTGCCGGCCCGCGCCGTGCAAAACCAGCAAGGTTACGGTTTTCGGCGGCAGAGTAAGGTGCAATTGGCCGCTCGCATAGTCGGTGTCGTGCAGACGGGATAAGGCATTGTCCATGAGTTGCCAGGTCTGGGCTTTGCCTTGAGTCACATCAAAGTTGTTGATCGCAATGGTGGCGTCAGCCGGTTGATCAAGCTGCTTGTTGATCACCACGATGGTCATGACGCGGTCGTGATCACGCACGGCGGCAAAGGACGAGACCCGATCCGGGTCGGGCTGCGTGTCGGCGATGCTGGTGGTGCCGAAGCCCGAGCCCTGGCCATCGTAGTTGCGATAGAGCTTGATCGCCTTGTAGACCGGCATGTCCCGATTCAATGTGCCCCAGCGCGTGGCAATGTCCAACCCTTCCCGGCCAAAGATGCCCAGCACGTCGGCCTGGGCCGTGGCGCCGTTCATGGTCGTATCGCCGCCCCAACTGTATTCCGTCAGCGCGATCGGCGTACCCGCGTAGTAATAGCTGTCGACCCACCGCCGCATCAACGGAATCAGGGCCACCACGCTATTGATCCAGGTCGGATCCTTGTAGCTCGTATCCCACAGGTCGCGCGTGGAGCGGTTACGGGCGAGTTCAATGGCAGGCGTTTCAGCCGTGGCCGCATTCTGGTTTTCCTTGAATTCTCCGCCTTGTGGGTAAAAGTGCAGGCTGAAAACGTCGACAGGGCGGCCGGCCTGCTTCCATTGCGTGAGCAGCCATGGGACGTAATCCATGCCGCGCGTTTCGTTTTCCCTGTCCGGCGGATTGCCCTGACCGTGCGCGGCGAAGTACTGCTGATCGAAGCCGCTAAAGCGATACCCGGTCCAACCCCACTCTTCCGGTGCCACGACCCGCGCGCGCGGGTCTGCCGCCTTCACGGCGTGCGAATAGGCGATCACCTTGTTCGCTACCTCGCTGGCATGGGCGCCGATGGGATGCATGTCGCGATGGTTGAGTTGCCACAGACTCGGCTCATTGTCCATCAGGTAGTAATGCACACCGTCCGAGCCGGCACTACCGGATCCACGCATGAGTTGCCTGACGCGCTCCTGCTGGCTCTGCGGATCGTCCAGCAACGAAGCATCGTCCGGGTCGTTCCTGATAGGGGTGCCGTCGGGTGCGATGCCGTTGCCCGCGTCAGACAAACCGTGAGCGTCGACACTCTGCTGCTTGCCGTACCTGTTGACCGAAAAACTGACCAGCGGCTTACCGTCCTTATCGAGTCGCGCTACCCTGCCGATCATCGGGATGGTCAGCATCGGTAAAGCGTGTCCGTCACGGGTAAGCGCCGCGAAACGGTCGTTATATTGGTAGATGTCTTTTGGATCGGTCGGCAGGCTTTCGAAAAACCAGTCCTGGCCCGTGTTGTGTGCGTCGACCCGCCAGTTGTAAGCCGAAGCGGCGTTGCCGCCAGAGCGGTTGATCGGCACGCGCAGATCCCGCAGGATTTCCGCCGTCCCGAAGTTCAAGCCATAGATGAGCGGGCTGATTGGATGCCGGTTGGCCGCGGCATCTACCGTAATGATCACCGGCAGCGGCGCAGCCATGGGCAGATCGGCGTATAGCAGCGCGCCCGCCCCTAGCATCATCGCCATCAAGCTATGGCAGTTAAAGTGTGCTGGCTTCGACATGCGGAGTCCGTGAGTCTATGGCGCTGGATTTCGGCACGACGACCGTATCTTCCGCTTCGAGCGGCGACTGCAGATCCCGTTCGTCCAATTCCCAAACGACGAGCCTGGGCGGTGTCTGAGCATAAGCCGGACTCGCGAAATAGGCGCGCGCCGAGCCGCCGAACTTGCCGCCCTCGCGTGCGAAATTACCCACGCCTGTTCCGAGTGCCAAAGCGAGCTGAGGCACGAAATCGGACGTCGTCGAATAAGAAGTGCCGATCACGGCGATGCCAGGCAGATCGGCATCGCCGAACAGATCGTCGGCTGACGCGGCCGCCTGAGCCTGAGGAATGTAGTCACGGCTGGCCGCAATCTCAGGCCTCGGCTGCCAGGACGGCGGCAAATCATCCAGGCCGGCCAGACGCACAAGATCGCCGGGCCGCCGGCCGGGAGGCTTGTCCGTGACGCGATAGTCGGGCTTACTCGAACCCAGCGGGCCCCCCATCGCACGGATGCGCTGCGCCACGGCCTGCGCCGCGGCACCCGCGCCGTCCTCGGTCCAGTGCGTGTCAGTCCGAAAAAAAGCGCCGCCCGGCGCGCCACGCAGCGCCGCACTGAGATCCAGCACCTGCACGCCGTCAGCGGTCAGACGCGAGGTCCAGTCGGCGAGACGCGCACCCAACGAAACCGGACGATACAGACTGCACAGATGTTGCGGCTCGATACGCGACTTGTCGGGCACCACGACGATCAGCAACGCGATACCGTGCCTCGCCAGCTCGCGCTGCACGGCGGCCACCGTGTCCGCGCGCGTGGCGAGATGACTGTCGCTATCGGCGTACACGCTGAGTTCGTCGCGCAGGAACAACCAGCCCGGGCAGCCCTGCCGCACGCGCGGCCCCAGATCGTGCAGCGTCAGCCAGCCCAGCGCACGCTGCGCGCGCGCCGCGTCGGCGGCGATCGGCGTATCGGCCATGCGATTGGCGAGTTCTTTCGATACCGCACCGTCCAGAATGCCGGCGCGGGTCACGGCATGAGGCAACACCGATTCGGTCGTCGACGCGAACCTGAGATTGGAAAGCAGGCCCGCGAACAGGAAGACCATCAGGATGACGGCAGCGATCTTGCTGGCGCGCGAGGCGGGTAATTGAGGTAGCGGCTTGGGATCTTCCATGGCGTCAGAACTGGAAGTAGAGGAAAGGCACCGCGCCGCGCGCGACGATCAGACCGAACGACAACAGAAAACCCGCTAGCGGCCACCCCGCCTGCCATAGCTGCCGCAGCGCCGTGTCGGGAAGGCTATCCCAACGCTGTTGCCAGAGCGGCAGCAGCACGCACACGATGCCCAACCCGGCAGCCAGAGCGTGCACGGGCCGCAGCGGCACGAGCGTCGCGTCGCTCAGGCCGATGCCATTCAAACCGAACTGGCCGCGATACATGGCGAGCGCGGCAGGGAAACCCGCCGCGCGAAACAGTGTCCACGCGAGCATGACGAAAACCAGCGTCAGCACGTGCGATAACCAGGACGGCATGGTCGGCATGTCGAACCGGCGCCAGAGGCGCGCGACCATCAGGGCGATGCCATGAACGAGGCCCCACAGCAGGAAGTTCCAGCTATCGCCGCCGTGCCACAGGCCGGCGATCGCCATGGTCAGCAACAGATTGCGGCAGGCTTGCCACTCACCGTGGCGGTTGCCGCCTAGCGGGATGTACAGGTAATCGCGTATCCAGCTCGACAACGACAGGTGCCAACGGCGCCAGAAATCCTGAATGCTGCTGGCAAGGTACGGATGCTTGAAGTTCTCGGGAAAGCGAAAGCCCAGCATCTGCCCCAACCCGATTGCCATGGCGCTGTAGCCCGCGAAATCGAAGAACAGCTGCAGCGTGTAGAAACCGCAGCCCAGCCAGGCGTCGGCCAGCGTGGGCGCGTGCAACGAGAAGATCGCGTCGACCATCGGCGAGAGTGTGTCGGCCACCAGCACCTTCATGCTCATGCCCACCATGAGCCGCCTTGCGCCGGCTGCAAAACCGTCCCAGTCGATCTCGCGCGACACCAGCTCGCGCCTCACCCACGCATAGCGAATGATCGGCCCCGCGATCAGATGCACGAACATCCCCTGATAGGCGCCGTAACGGATCATGCTGCGATCGGCCGCCACCGTGCCGCGCTGCACGTCGATCAGATAGGAGATGGATTGCAGCACGATGAACGAAAGCCCGATGGGCAGCACGACGTGTCGCCAGGGGATGGACCCTGCATGGCCTGCCCCCAGCACACTGTCGAGACTATCGACCACGATGTTGGCGTACTTGTACCAGCCCAATATCAGGACGTTGACGACGATGAACACGGCCAGCCAGCCGCCGCGTGCACGCTGGCTCGGCGCCCTGTCTATGACCATGCCGCCGAACCAGCCCCAGAAGGTGAGCGCGATGAACAGCAGCAGAAAGACCGGGCTCCACCAGCCGTAGAAAAGCCAGCTGCAAAACAGCAGCACGCCATTGCGCCATCGCGCGGGCAACGCGACGTAGATCGCCAGAAAGGCCGGCAGAAACAGCGTCAGGAATTCGAGGGACGCGAAAACCATGCATCGTTCTCAATCGAAAAAGATATCTGGACCGACGCGCCATCGCGAAACACACCGAACCCCGCTCTGCCCGTCGTAACCAGATGACAAACGGGGAACAGCCGGAAATCGGCGATGAGCGGCGTCGCTTTCAAGGAGGAGCCGCAAATGCGATCAGTGGCTCATCGCGTCGTTCGCCATGAAGATGCGCGAATGCGCCCCGCCCGGCACGAGCAACACCGTATAACGCTGCCCCGCCGCGAGCGTACCCAGGCTGAGCGGCTGCCCCACAGGCTGGCCGCCGCAGACCAGCTGCACCGAGAGGGCGACCGGGTTGACCTGGCGCCGCCTGGCTTGTCCCACAGCCACGCCGTCGAGCAGCACGATGTCGCGACCCGGCACTTTCAGCGTGGGTGTCGCGCAGCCAGCGTCGAGGTTGTAGAAAGCCACCGAAGCTTTGAGCGCATTGAAGTCGTCGGGTTTTTCGCGGACCGTCACCGTATGCAGGCCACCCGCTTTATCCGCGCCATCGAGCGCAACGATGCTGACGAACTCGCCAGGCTGCACCGTCGCCGATACGTCCTGGTGCGCGCTACCGGCTCTCAGTGTGCCGGCCACCGGTTTGCCGGCGGCGATCGGAAGGAAGTGAGTGGCCGGGTTCGCGGCGTCGAGCGTCAGACGCGCTTTCGACCCCACCGCGCTCACGTCGACCGGACCCGAACCGCCATCGACAAAACGCACGAACGACGAGTCCTCTGCGGGACCGGTCGGGTATAGCGGAATTTCTGCGGCCATCGCCGGCTGCACGGACAAACCGAGACCGGACAGAGCGAAGCCGGACAACAACAGGGAGGAGAGGAAATTTTTCATTCTTTTCTCAAACGGGAAACCTGGACAGGCGCAGCTCGAAGCCCGGCGCGTCATTTCTGCGGAACGACAGGCAGCTTGACCAGTGCCTTCATGATGTCCGTGCCCCAGTACTTGTAGCCGGTCGTCGTCAAATGCTGACCATCGACCGTCGCCCATTCGCCCGGCCTGGAAAACGTGAGCGAGTCGATGTACTGACACGGCGCGACATTGGCGGCGAGGAAAGACGACAGCTGCTTCACACGGGCGAAGCTCTTCTGGTACTTGCCGCCCTCGGTGCCCCAGACCGGCCCTACCCAGACGCAAGCCGTCTTGTTGGCGGCCAGGTCTTGCGTCAGCGCCGTGACCTGCTGCCAGGCCCAGGCCTTCGGGAAATCGTCCTTGCCGTATCCGCCGATCGTGTCGCCCTGGACGATGATGACGAGCTTGGCCTTGTTCGCGGCGATCAATTGATCGACGGGTTGGGTCTTCGCGTTGTGGTCGATGACCAGGGGCGCCTTGCCGTTACGCTCGGCGCCACCGCATGTGCCGGGCACGGACTTCACCCAATCGCCGGGAATACTGCCGCAGACGCTGTAGGTATGCACCTGCGCGCCAGCGGCGATCAACTGATCCTGCAACGTATCGATGAGATAACCGGGTTCGCTCAGATGGCTATCGCCGACTATGAGAATGCTGAGACCAGCAAGTACGGAAGCAAGCATGACTCTTCGACTCCTGAAAAATAATCAATGTCCGATCGATCAGTATGGCGGGCTACTGATCGCTGTAATGCGACTGGTAAGGGATGACCGGCATATCCAGCGCCTTCGTCTGCGGCGCAAGGGTATAGCGCAGATACAGGCCCGCCGCCCACTGCCGGTAGCTGGACGCGTTGTTGGCGCCCACCGAGGCTCCGCCAGTCAGATGATTGGTGAAGCGGTATTCGGCCGTGGCCAGCAGGTTGTAGCCGAAGCCGGTCGAGGACTGGTCGGGATGGATCGCGCCGTCGGCGAGGCCAATCGTCGAAGCCGCTGAGACTGCTGCGGCCTGCAACCCGCTGTCGGTCGGGAAATACGCCGAGCCGGCCTGGTGGTAGTACTGCACACCGACGGCCGCTTGCAGCTTGTAGGTCCAGCGCTCCGAACGCTGCGCCCACGTGAGCGGCAGGTTGAACGCATAGAACCGCTGCGGGCTGAAGTAGCCGCCGTTGCCGTAGGTGAAGTTGTTTTCGTTGTGGTCGTAGATCATGCCGCTCAGGTTCACGCCCGCGCTCAGCATGCTGTTCTGCGTGCGCAGCAGGTACCAGTACGTCCCGGCGCCGACCTCGGCACCGACGTTGGACTGGACGTTATGACCGTCCAGGTATTTCGCGGAACCGTAGCCGTAGACGCCGTAGTCCTGATTGTCGAGGCCGATCGCACCATGCACGCCGGTGGCAGTCACGCCGCCCCAGCTCAAGCCGGATCGCGAATCGGTCGAGCCAGCAAAAGACGTGATGCTGTCCGTCACGGCGCGGCGCGATACGCCCACGTTGAACCAACTGCCCTGCCCGGCATCGATGGAGTTCCTGAACATCACGCCGCCAACGACATTGGTGTACTTGAAACCCAAAGGCGTGGTGCCGATGTCGGCCATCCAGTTCCCAGTCTCGTAACCGAGACCCAGACCGACGCCGTAGGCGGTCTGTTTGCCCGGTGCGGCGACCTTGCCGGCCTGCTGCGCCCGGGTGGCGGCCGGGCCGCCGCCGAACTGACTGGCGCTGAAGACGTCGGTAGCCAACGTGCCGCCCTCGAGTTCAACCGGCGTCACGCGAATGGAAAGCTTGCCGTTGTCGACCGGCAGCACCCCTTCCAGAGCTTGCTGCACGCTCGTCAACTGACCCGTACCGGGTGCTGCGTTGTTCGACGAGACGAACAGCCCACCCCTGACTTCCGGTGAACGCTGCGCACGGAGGTCGCTGAGTTCATTACGCATTTCCTCGAGCGACGGCGAACCGTCCTGAGGCTCGCTCACCGCGACCGTGTCTTGCGGCGCCAGGCCGCCGACCGGCGTGCCCGCCACGGTTGGCAGAGCGGATGGAGCAGAGGACGAGCGCTCGCGCGCAGCCGTGGATGTCACGGTCGAGGCAGTCGCGCTCGCCGCGGTAGCAGCCGGAGCAGCAGCGGGCCCGAAACCAGGTTTCTGGTTCGCCAGCACGCTGGCCGGCGCCGCGGGTTGAGGGGCGAACGTTTCGGCGGCGGGCTGGCGACTGTGGCGGACCTGACGACGGTGAGCGTCGTCGTGGTGGACAAAGGGATTGCCCGCCACGTGGACGTCTTGCGCCTGCACGCCGAGCCGCTTTTCCTTGGCGGCAATGGCGGATTCCAGCAGCGACTGCGCTTCGCGGGTCTTGCCCTGCATGACGTAAATGCGCGCGGCGCCGGCCAGCACGTCGGGATCGTTGGGCGCCTTCGCAACGGCCTCTTTCAATGCCGCATCGGCAACGCTGTTCTTGCCGGCCTGCACTGCCGCCATCGCGACGCCCAGTTGCAAACCCGGATTGTTGGGGTCGTTGACGAGCGCCTTCTGGTAAAGCGACAGTGCCTGGTCATACTTGTCATCGGCGGCGTACATGCGCGCGAGCGCGGCCGTGGCGAGGCTGTCGTTGGGCCGCTTCGCGAGGATCGGCGCCAGCGTGTCGTAGGCCTGCGCGAGGTCACCTTGCTGACGTTGCTGGTCAGCCAGTCGCACCGTGTAGAGGTAGTTCAGCTCGTCCAGTTGCCGGCGCTGGTCCGCGGTCAGCGTCTGGCCGTGCAATTCGCGCATCGCGAGCCCGGCCTGGACATACTGGCCGGTCTTGAGCAACAGGCCCAGATAAGCCAGTTCCACATCCGGTCCGCTGCCCTGCAGACCGTTAGGCATCAGCCCGTGCATCAGGCTCATGGCGCGCGGCGTATTGCCCGCGTCGACATACGCCTGCGCCAACGCGCCCACCTTGGCCGGGTCTTGACCCGCCGCGGGTTCGAGCCGCGCCAGCATACTGCGCGCATCCTCCAGATTGCCTTCGAGCGCCGTTTGCGAGGCTTGCGCCACGACCATCTGAAAATCGATCTGCTGCGCCGTCGCAACCATGTTCGGCGTGCGCGAGGCGGTGGAGATGCGCGTCATCGTGTCCTGCGCGCGCGTCCAGTCGCCCATCTGCATGGCCAGCAGCGCGCTCGCATAGAGCGCTTCGGGATTGTCCGGGTTCGTGACGAGCAGGCCGTCGACGAGTTGCTTCGCTTCGTCGGCATGCCCCTGTTTGAGATCGTAGCGCGCCAGTTCCAGACGAATCCACGGGTTGTCGGGCGCGCTGCGCTGGGCGTCTTCCAGAATGTGCCGGGCCGCGCTCAGATCGCCACGCTGCGCGGCGGCATCGGCCCGAGCGGCGGCGACGGCGGCGCGCAGCCGATCGAGCCCGCCGATGCCGGCCTTCTGCTCGGGTGACATGCCGTCGATCAGCTTCTGGGCCTCATCGGCGCGTCCCGTCTGCGCCAGGATATCGATGAGGCCGCTCGCCGCCTCGCGGTTATCGGGGCTTCTCGCCAGCACGTCGCGGTAGCCCTTTTCAGCACGCGTCAGATCGCCCTGCGCCGCATCCAACCGGGCCGACGCATTGCGCCCGCCCGGCTCGGCTGGATCCAGCCGCAGCGCCTGATCGAGTTCGCGTCGCGCGGCGGCGAAGTCGCCCACGTTTTGCGCGCCCTCGGCCTGGTTCACCAGCAGCCAGTAGCGCGCGGAATTGAGGGCCTTGGCCCAGTTCGCGCCCGCGCCCGGACGCGACACCGCCCGCGACAGCAGCGTCTGCGCCTGCGCCAGGTCGCCTTGCTGCATGCGCACGAGGCCCAGTCCCCCCAGCGCATCCGTGCTGTCGGGTTTGTCACGCAGCACAGCGGAAAAGGACTGCTCGGCCGTGGTGATGTCGCCTGACTTGAACGCGGCGAAACCGCGTGTCAGTCGTGCATCCACGACCGGACCGGCCGGTGCGAGCGGATGCGGCGCCAGCATCTGATGGCGTATTTCGTCGTCGTCCGGATGCAGCTTGAGATAGTCTTCAAACCACGATCTGTTTTTCGGCGTGGGCGTGACCCAAGTCAGCACGGAGCGCCAGACTTCGGTCGCTTCGCCGCCGATGTCCGGACGAGCGGCAAGCTTTTCCAGAAGGGCGACACCCGCCGCGCGATCCTGTTCGTCGCGCACCATATGCTGGGCCAGCGGCAACATGGTGTTCGGATCGTTCGGCGTCTCGGCATTCAGGCGCTCGAGGCCCTGGATGGCCTGATCCACACCGCCATCCGTATAGCCCAGATAGCTGTAATACTCTCGCGCCACACTGCCCTGCGGCGCTTTACCGCCCAAGGCCTTGTTATATTCGGCGATGGCCGCCAACAACGCGGCCTGATCCTTCTGGTTGACGGCGTCTTGCGCCATCTGGCGCGCCTTCGCGAAGGTGGACTTACCCGGTTCGACCGCGAGGCGCAAGCTCTGCTCGAGCAGCGGCACGAAGCGGCTGTCCGGCGCGGCCGCACGAAGTCTGGCCAGATACCCGTTCGCCGCCGCGAACTGCTGCTTGCCGACGGCGATCGTGCCCATCCCATACAGCGCCTCGGGCTGCTTCGGGTCGCTCAGCAGCAGTTTCGACCAGGACTGCGCGGCCAGATCGGGCTTGTCATGCGTTTGCCAGTAGCGGCCCTGTTCCAGCAGCATGTTGGACGTAGCATCCTGCGCCCAGCCCGGGTGGCCGACCGAGGCGACCATCAGTCCGAGAATCCAGGCCCGGTTGCGGCTGCGTCTGACTACCATGACTTTCCTTGATTATGATTGTTGCTGCCGCGATGCCCGCAGCCGCTCACGGGCTTCAGCGTCGCGCCGGGCCTGGCGGCGCCGCAAGAACGAAAACAGACCAACCGCGATCAGCACGAGCGCGATGATGTCCAGCGCCTTCAGCACCCACGCGAGCGACAGGCCGAATGAAGCCAGCCACCAGTCGAGGCCGCGCCAGATGCCGAGATGCCCGACGTAGTAGGTATGCTCGCTCACGAGCGAATCGACTTCCGTGCCGCGGATGGACACGAGGCTTCCCTGGATGGGCTGCTTGCCCGAGCTCGGCGCATCCAGCAACGCGGAGACCGCATCCGTCAGGCCGTCGGGCTGATTGCTGGCCAGCATGACCACGCTGCGGCCCGGCTGCTTCGGCGATTCGAAGCCTGCGAGCACGGCGCTCACGCCCGGCCCCGACCAGGCCAGCGACAGGCGGCGGGGTTCGGCGTCGAGCCGCGGGTTGGCATGGAACCAGCCCAGCACGCGACCCGGCAGATCCGATACGGCGAACTGCGCGCTGTGGTCATACGCTGCGGGCATGGTCCGCGCCCAGTCCTTGAGCCAGGCTTGATCCGCACCCGAGGCGATCACGAGCAGATCCTTGTCGGACGGCATCGCGTCGATGCGCTGACCGCGCAGCACGGTGACGCCGCGCGCCGGATAGCCGGTCGAATCGCCCATGCGGCCCATCACCGCCAGATACGTGCTGTATTCGGGTGTGCCCGCGTTGGGGCCCAATACGACGTCCGTTCCGGACAGGTCGGCCATGCGCGTGAACGGGAAGCCCGCCTGGGCGAACGAGGCCAGGTTCGGCATGGCGATGTAGTGCGGATACTGCGACAGATCGATCGTCGATTCGGGATCGACCGCGCCGCGCACGTTGTCGATGATGATGTCCCGGCACTCGCCCTGCTTGATGTAGTCGTACATGTAGCGGAACTGCAACTGGGTATTCGGCTGCAACAGCGCCTCCAGCGGCACTTCCAGTTTCGCCTGGCGCGGCAGGCTGCTGTCGGGCAAAACTTCACCCCGCAGCTTGCTGCCGCCCTCGAGCCGTTCGAGCGAGAGCAGCGGAATCGACTTCATGAACTGGTCACTGACGCTGAACAGCAGCGAGGAATTGACCATATAAGGCTGCGGCGTATAGCGGTAATGCAGGTCGATCGGCACGTTGGGCGCGTGCCAGCCGAACAGGTCGGGCGGCACGCGCATATTGACGCGGATCAGATCGGGGCTGTAGCCCGACACCTGCAATTGTTTGGCATCGACGAGTTCGCCCAACGACATCGGACGGTCGGTGCGCAGCCAGCGCGGCGCATCGTACGGCTTGCGCGGCGCGAGCTCGGCGAACCGCGTGATGAGCGCGCTCGAACCCGACAGCGTCTGGCTGCCCGTGACCAGCGCGTCGGCGGCCTGCTTGAGTTCCTTGCCGTCACGGCCCATCACCAGCAACAGCTTGCCGTTGGGATCGTTGGGGTTGGTCACGACGGCGAGAGTCGGACCTTGCAGCGGCGAGTCCGCCAGGCTCGCTTGCGCCGCGCTGTCGACGATGACAACCGCGTTGCCCCTGGCAGGCACGGTAGAGATCGATACCGGGAATTGCGCGCCGCGATATTTCGCCAATGCGCCGAACCACGACGACACGGCGCCGGCCGCTTCCAGCGCGGCCGTATCAGGATTGCCGGCGAACACGAACGGCAGGTCCAACCGGCGAATATCGTGCTCGTCGAAGAAGGGTCGCGGAAGGCGAGCCAGATCGCCGGCCTGCGCCAGCGGCTGGGTGTCGATGCTCAGCGTACTGTCGTTGCTGATGTTGGCCCACAGGCTCGAATGCAGCGGGTCTTCGCACTGGTTGGTGTAGTGGCCGATCAGTTGCAGACGCAGCTTGCTGTTCGCGGTGAACAGATACGGCGGCAGCGTGATAGTGCGCTGCAGGTTGGTGCCGGACGTGTTTTTGGGCACGTCGATCGATGCCGCCACCTGATCGTTGACCAGCACATTGATGTGCGACAGATCGGGCAGCAGCGCCGGCGAATAGGCATAGCGCAGGTTCAGTCGCGCACCTGTGACGACCCGATCGTCGCGCACGCCGACCGGCAGCGTATTGCTGCCGTCGACGCCGCGCAGGTTGAGCGCGTATTGCGCGCCGAGTTGCTGCAGCGAATAGGTCACCGTCGAAGAAGCCGCGGTAGCGGCTCCGGCGTCCGGCGCGGACTGCAGCGGCGCCGCGTTGCTATCTGCCGTTGCCGGCCGCGCGGACGGGTTGGCCGCGCCGCCGGCCGAAGCCGACGCGTCCTGCCGCGCAGCGGCGGCAGCCGCCGCTGGTTGCGCGGCCTGGGTTAGCGTCGATGTGACAAACATACAACCGAGCAACAGTGCCGGCCATACTGGTTGCGCAGTCATGCAACGCGCAAGGCGTGCCCGCGAGATGTCAGGCCGTCTTCTAAACATGAGAACCTCTTCGTCCTTCTTCACGTTGCGATGTCTGGGGAATATCCAGGTCTAATCGATTCAGGGCACGCCGGTGCAGAAACACGCCGCCGAGCAAACCTATGAGCACGACGCTGGCGAGCGTCGCCACGAGCAGCAGCAGGATGTGGCTCGCGAAGAACCATTCGAGCGCGAGCCGAGGCGGCAAGGACCCGATGAAATAGCTTTGATCGTTGCTCAGCGTGGTGAGCGTGCCGTCATGCACGACCACGAGGCTGCCGCTGATCTTGTCGTCCGGACGCTTGCTGATGAGGTAGCGGTTGGCTTGCAGCACGTCCACGACAGCGTCGAGACCGTCCGGCGTATTGCCCGATACGACCACCGCGCTGCGGCCGCGAGCCAGCGGCGACTCGAGTCCCGCCAACATGCCGTCATGGTCGTCGCTGCCATACAGTGCGGCGATGGCGGCCTCGCGTTCAGCCTGCGCATGCCCACCCGTCAGCTTTTCCCACCACGCGGCGATCCAGCGGTCCGATGAAGCAACCGGAGCGAAGAAGCCGCGCGGCAGATCATCACGCCATGCTTTGAGCAAGGGCTGGTTATCGCCCGACGCCAGCACGAGCAGGTCCTTGCGACGCAGCGCGTCAACCTGCGCTGGATCGCCCACCGTCACGCCCAGCACCGGATAACCCGTGGTTTGACCCATGCTGCCCATCAGCGTCAGGTAAGCGGAATAGTCGCCAGCGACCGGCTGTGCGGGCAGGATCACCGCCGTCTCGGACAGATCGGCCATCCCCGTGAACGGAAAGCCTGCGTCTGCGAAGGCGCGCAGATCCGGCATGGCTGCGTAACGCGGCAGTTGGGAAATGTCGATCGTCGAAGTCGGATCGATGGCGCTCAGGAGCGGGCCGCCGGGCACATCCTCGACGAGGTCTTTCGGCGCCACGGACTCGTAGCGATAGTCGAATTGCAGCGTCGTCAACGGCGGCAGCAGATAGGTCGGAACGCGTATCACCGCATCACCGTCCGACGCGTCGCCTGTCAGCGGCAAGGTCTGCAAGGGCGTGTTGCCGGCCAGCACACCGAGCTCCGAGCGCGTTGACTCCGGACGGGCCGTATAACGGTAGTGCAGGTTCAGCACCGCGCCGCTGTTGTCAAAACCGAACAGACCCGGCGGCAGACGCAGGTCCACATTGATCGCCCCAGGGCGAAAGCCCTGTACCGTCAAGCGGTCCGCCGCTAGCATCTCGCCCAACTGCACCGGGCGGTCGCCCGGCAGCCAGTTGGGTGCGTCAAAAGGCTTGCGCGGCACAACCGAAACCGGGGCGTCGATCTTGACCCGAGAGCCCGACAGCGTCTTTGCGCCAAGCACCAGCGCGGTCGCGGCCTCGCGGATCTGCGCGTCGTTGCGGCCCATGACCAGCAGCAGCTTGCCGTTAGCGTCATTGGGGTTGGGCACGATGGCCAGCATCGGCCCTTCCACCGCAGGCAGGGTCAAGCCCGGCACCTCGCCCGGCAGCGCGAGCACCACCGCATGTCCGTGCGCGGGTATCGCACCCAGGCTCGCGGAGAAGTGCGCACCGCGATAGCCCGCCTGCGCACCCAGCCACGAGGTCACGATACCGGCCGATTCGAGGCGCTGCGCGCGAGGCGCTTGCGGCAGCACGACGGGCAGGTCCACCCTGCGCACATCGCGCACGTCGAGGAACGGCGCGGGCAGTTGCGACAGGTCACTGGACAGGGTCGCCGGAACCACGGTCAGTTCCAGCGCACTGTCCGGCCCGGGCTTCAGCCACAGGTCGGAACTCAGCGGATTGTTGCCCTGATCGCTCGCCTTGCTATGCGCGATCAACTCGAGGGTGAGCTGGTTGAACCCGGACAGCAGCGACACCGGCAGATCCACACTGATATGCGCCGGCGTCCGCGGCGCCGGTTCGGGCAACGCTACGGTCGCCCCCACAACGCTGTTGAGCAACACCTTGAGATGCGAGAGCGTAGGCAGCAAGGTGGACGAGTAACTGTAGTCCAGCACGAGCCGCGCGCTGACCACGCGCTCGTCGCGGCGCAAACCGAAGTCCATGCCCGCATAGGCATCCTCGCCGAGCAAGGTCAATCCCTGCTCCGCGTTTTGCCGCAGCAGCGGGATCCGGTAGGTATACGCGTCGGCCGGCGCCGCCGCGCTGAGTTCCGGGTGCGGGCCTTGCCGCACGGCATCGACCGGGACAGCCGACGCGGGCACCGTCGCGGCCAGCACGTCGCCCGCTCCGAGCAACAGGACCGAACACAACACCGCGCCCGACCGGCGCGCGCTCGTCAAGGAGCGCAAAAGCGACAGGTAGCCGACACTCACGATTGCTTTGTTCCCAAGTCGCTTGCCGGGTCTGCGGACGAACGGCCAAGGCGCTCACGCCCACCCAGGAACAGATGCCGGAACAACTCCCCGAAGCCGCGCATGCCGACGCCGAGCACCTCAAACAGGCTTCGCAGCGGCCTGTCGGGACGATAGCTGCCCCATGAGGCGATCCAGCTGTCGGCGCGCGAAAACGTCGCCCCTATCCAGGCGCGCTCCTGAGCGATCGTCAAGGTCGGAAAACTCACGCCGATGGTGCGTCCGCGGCACACCTGCACTTCGGCCGGGAAAACGTCCTCGTAGTCGTCGCGCAACACCGCCACCGTGATGCGATCGCCGTGCTCCGGCAACGGTGCGCCCTCAGGCAGCACCAGCCCCAGACCACCGTGCGAATAGTCGCTGGTCTGACAGTCGATGCGAGTTCCGTCGGCGTGAATCACGGCGGCCGGCAGTTCGATCTGGACCCGCGGAGCGAGACGCAACTGTCTCGATTCGCTCGCTACGCCCGCGGCCGCGCTGAGGTTCATGATGTTGTAGGTTACCCATACCAGGTTGAACAGAATGCTCGTCGCTTCGGGCCAGCCCGGACTGCGGATCAGACCTGCGACACCCACCATGAATCCGGTCAGATTGATGAGCAGCAGAACGATGTAGGGCCGGGCCATCGCCCAGTCCAGGAAGGACTGACGGATCACCCCGCCCTTGGACGTCACGTTGAAGCCTTTGCTGCCTGGAAAGAGTACGGCTTGCAACGCGGGCAGAATCACGTACCAGGCCAGTACCGTTTCGTAGACTTCGCTCCAGAACGAATGTCGGAAACGCCCTTGAATGCGCGAGGCGCCGAGGCTCGAAATGACGAGGTGCGGCACGACATAGGCCAGCACCATCAGCGCGGAAGCATGAAAGACGTGCGCGCCAAAGAATAGATACGCCATCGGTGTGATCAGAAACACGATGCGCGGCAAGCCGAAGAAAAAGTGCATCATCGCGCTCAGGTAACACAGACGCTGAGGCAGTGTTAGCCCTGCGATCAACAGCGGGTTGAAGCGACGGAATATTTCCGCCATGCCTCGTGCCCAGCGTATGCGCTGACCGACGTGACGCCCCAGACTCTCGGTGGCGAGACCCGCTGCCTGAGGGATGGCGAGATAGGCCGTGTTGTAGCCCCTCGTGCTCATCTTGAGCGCGGTGAGCGCATCTTCCGTGACACTTTCCGTCGCCACGCCGCCTACATCCTCCAGCGCCGAACGCCGCAGCACCGCGCAGGAACCGCAGAAAAAAGCGGCATTCCACAAGTCGTTGCCGTTTTGCAGCACGCCGTAAAACAGGTCACCCTCGTTGGGCACCTTGCGGAAGGTTTCGAGGTTGCGCTCGAACGGATCGGGCGAGTAGAAGACGTGCGGCGTCTGCACCATGGCCATCTTCGGATCTTTCAGGAACCAACCCATGCAGACCTGCAGGAACGAGCGCGTGGTGACGTGATCGCAGTCGAACACTGCGATGTACTCGCCGCTCGTCCTGGAGAGTGCCGCGTTGAGATTGCCTGCTTTGGCATGCGCGTTGTCCGGCCGGGTCAGATAATCCACGCCAGCCTGCTCGCAGAATTGCCGGAATTCGTCACGACGGCCGTCGTCCAGCACATACACGCGCAGCTTGTCGGCCGGCCAGTCGAGCAGCGTGGCGGCCAGCACCGACTGCCGCACGACCTGCAGCGGCTCATTGAACGTGGGAATGTACACATCCACCGTCGGCCACGCCGAGCTATCGGCCGGCAATCGCGCAGGCCGGCGATGCAAAGGCCAGAGCGTCTGAAAGTAGCTGCACAACAGCATGAGCACCGCGTACCCTTCGGCCAGCAGCAGAAGGCAGCCGAAGGTCATGTCGAGCGAGGTGGTAAAGGACAGCGTCTGCGTCAGGCGCCAGTACAGGTAGCGCAAGGACACAAACACCGACGATGCCACCAGGGACACCGTGATGATCCTGCCGCGAATGCGGTTCAGCAGAACCGCGACGACCATGCAAAGGATGCCAAACGTCCATTGCTTCGACGCGGCCAGATTGACCGTCATGGCAGAGGTGAACAACAGCGCGGCCAATAGCGTCACTGCCAGCCGCAGCCAGTTCGACGCCCATAGCCGTGTCCCCGCTTCCAAAAGTTTGTCGTCCCAACTTCCGGCATCGTCACTCTGGTCCGTGTTGCGCGTTTGCCGCCGCGGCTCCGTCTTGCTCAGCCTGCGTTTGATCTGTGCCATGGAAAGGTCTTCTAGCGCGTGCGCCGGTTCGGCACGACGCGCTGGTTCGCGGCCACCGTGGTTTTAACCAGGCCGTCATTGACGGAAAAGACTGTGACGAAGTTCATGACGTCTGGCGTTGCGGAACACCTTCTTGAGGCTCACTCCGTTCCCGCAGGCGCGCAAACACGGCGCTCAGAGAGTCCGGCTGTTGAGGAGCGGTGACAGGTTCGGGATTGAACTGAAGGACCGGCTGTTCGGGGGCGGCTTGCAATACCGGAAGAGATCCGGACACGGCAGCGGGGACGGCTGGCGCAATCAGCTGCGGCGGCGCGGCGGGGGCCACTTCAGTCACATCGGTGGGAAGAACGGCTTCAGCCTCGCGAGCCGAGTCGTCCCGGGTCGTGTCCCCTGGCGACGAGGTGGTCTGCATGGACCAACGCCCACGCGAACCTTGCCCCTGCTCGATTCTTTCTATTTCTTGATAATGCGACGGGCTCACGCCCAACATCTGGAAGAGATTCGAAATGTCTGATGCACTGCTCATACGCCATCCCCGTCGAACTGGCCATATTGCTTGTTGCAGGCTGCACCGCGTACCGGTCGGGCAATCTGCTGTAATTTTTACTTAGGAATAAGGATAACCATTATTTCCGTTACATTATTGCGTCCGCCATAATAATTCCCAAATCGTGAGGCGGCACCGTTGATACACTCGCCCTTTAGAGACCTCTTCAGGAGAGCCGCGCCCAGGCCTTATTTTTCAGCCAAGGCAACCGAGGGCCCCGCCGCTGCGGCACCAGCGTGTAAGCGGCGCGTATTGTACAGCGGAACTTAATGCGTGGACCCAAATAATTCCAATCTATATATCGGCCATTTCAGCGCAAAGTTAAGCGTTTAAAATGTTAAATACGGTCAGTCAAACGTTTGCTTTTTATTGGGCGTCCGATTATTCCCGAATTTGCGCTGGGAATCGGTTTTGAAAAGCGCGCCGTGATGTTACGGGCTGTCGTC
This sequence comes from Paraburkholderia tuberum STM678, assembly GCF_902833905.1. Lineage (GTDB taxonomy): Bacteria > Pseudomonadota > Gammaproteobacteria > Burkholderiales > Burkholderiaceae > Paraburkholderia > Paraburkholderia tuberum. The sequence continues at coordinate 65,390 of NZ_CADFGP010000030.1, forward strand.
GCGCCCGAGCATCCACACCCAATGCGGGTCGACGTCGAGCAGCAGCCGTGTCGGCACACCGAGCGCGCCTGACAGATGAGCAACCGACGTGCATACGGTAATGACCAGATCGAGATTGCCGACGAGCGCCGCCGACTCGTCGAACGACTTCAGCTCTTTCGTGCAGTCGACAACATCCAGTCCGTCGGACGCCGCGTTACGAGGGCCGACGTCGGAAATGTAACGCGGGACCGGTCGATAATCGCGTCGTACGTCTATCAGGACGTGAAGAACGTCAAGGCAAACGACATGCGACGCGCTCCAGCATCGCTCGTATTCGCAGCGGTCCAGGCTTCACGCCGAGTTTGTCGGCAAGTTGCACGAGCGGCAAAAAACGCCGCTGCAATTTTTCTGTGTGATTCTGCGCGATGTCCGCTATCCGGTGCTCAAGAAACGGATTGAGTAGGCGCTCGCGTAACTCGACGAGATAGGCGAGAGCCTGCTCGCGCTGACCGAGGACCGCAAATGTCGGGAGCACATCTTCCGCCCAGACAGTTTCCAGGCTGGCGCGTAGTATCGGGTCGTTGATTGCCTGACATACGGTCTCGTCAACCGGTCTGCGGTCCTCAAGCCACCGCTGCGCCAGATAGCTGTGACCGAGATTGAGCAGGAACAACTTCAGGCGCTCGAAGTGCTGCAGATCGTCAGTCAAAACGATGTTTTCATGAGTGCAGGGTAGAACCAGCCCCGGCTGCTGCTCAATTGCCCAGAGCGCATACGGTTCGGCAACGGCGCCCACCGGTTCGATCGCCTGCGAAACGATGCGGTCGACGAGCGAATTGGCCCATATGCAATGCGTTCGAAGGTAGGTAATAAACAGCTCCGGCATCCGCCAATTTGTCGCGAGAGTCACGACAAGTTCGCGCAACGTATCGCCGTTATTGACCACGAGTTCGCATGGAAAAAGGGAGAGCGGCGCATCAGGGTTTCGTTCCCAACGGGCATGAAGCAACACCAGCAGCTTGGCCGGAAAGCTCTGTGGCACGCGCTCCGGATGATTCACGAGCGTCGCGGTATCCCGGTCATCGAGCCGGAATCCCCTGTCTCCCGTATTGGAAACAATCACTTCGACGTGCTCTGCCACGGCGTCTCGCACTTGTGCCCAATGAGACTCGGCGTGCCATGCTGCGCGCACCGCGTTGCCGCTCAGCATCTCGTCCACCAGCACGCCGTGACGCATGCCTCGAACCCGTACCGGATATCGCCCGCCCTCTGCCAGCGCTGCAATACGCTTCTGACTGGACTGGCTGCTGGTGGTCTGCACGACCGTAATGCCACCGAGCGCGGCACCCCGCGTCATGGCTTCCGAAACAAACAGGTCGACATGCGCCTGAAGAAAGCGGCTAGTGCCGAACTGGAGAATTGGCTGGCTCATGGCAAATATCCGATATGCGTCAGAGTCAGCATTCGACGATGGCTTTCACTACACCTGCGGACGGTTCGAGCAGTTTCGAAAATTCGGCAGGAACATCGGCAAGCTTCATCCGGTGCGTGTTGAGTGCCGCATCGGGCACCTGACCGGCACGCATGGCCCTGAGCACAGTTTCGAAATCTTCCGCAGTCGCATTGCGGCTTCCGATCAAGGTGGCTTCGCGCTTGTGGAACTCCGGATCGGAGAAAGTGATCTTGTCTCTCACCACGGAAATCAACACGTATTTCCCGCCGTGCGCAATAAACTCAAAGCCGCGCTCCATGGCAGCCGGATTACCCGTCGCATCGAAGACCACATCGAAGAATTCGCCGTCGGTGAGTTTCGCCAGCTCGTCGACGTCGGTATCACCGATTTGCACAGTAGCCGCCACTTCAATTTTCTCAGCGCAGAAGTTGAGACGATCGAGCCGTGTATCGAGCGCCGTCACCGTGGCCCCGCGCAGACGTGAAAAGATCATTGCGGCCATACCGATCGGACCTGCACCGACTACCAGCACGCGCTGTCCCGCCTGAACGTCCGCGCGACGAACGGCGTGCGCGCCAATGGCGAGAAACTCGATCATTGCCGCCTGATCGAGCGTGATTCCTTCAGCCTTGTGAACGAACTGACGCGGCAAACTCAGATACTCCGTCAATGCGCCATCACGATGCACGCCCAATACCTGAATGTTCACGCAGCAGTTCGTTTTTCCGTTCCTGCAGGCAATGCACTGGCCGCATGACAGGTAGGGCATCACGTAGACCGGGTCGCCGGCGTCCAGGCCGGAATCCGTGTCGGCTTCTTCGACCGTGCCTGACAGTTCGTGTCCCATCACGCGGGGGTAGGCGAGAAATGGCTGATTGCCGGTAAAGATGTGCAGGTCGGTGCCGCATACGCCGACGCGTCGCACGCGTAGCAACACTTCGCCGCGATCGCGCGGTGGCCGTGAGCGCGTCTCAGCGCGTAGTACGCCGGGAGTTTCACAAATAATAGTGAGCATGAGGTTTCCTTTTTCAGCTACAGAACCCGCGAAGCCATAGTGCGGTTTCGATGCGAGCCCGGTTAATTTGTTTCTTCATGGCGAGGTCAAACGAGTGCCGTGTCGAGACAACGCTATTCGAGGTAAAAGACCTCTTCCATCTGTGCCCAGTGTTCCGACGGCGCACGACTCACCAACGGTTTCTGGCACGGGCTGCACAGGCTCCACCAACGTTGTGTTTCCGGGTCGCTCGCAATCTCGGCCATATCGCTTTCATAGTCAGTTCCGACGTATTCCCAGTAACCAAACAACAGGTTCTCGGGCTCCCGCAGGAAAATCGAGTAGCGGGTGACATTCGAGCGTTTCAGGCGATCGAGCACCGTCGGCCACACCTGCGCATGCAAGCGTTTGTATTCGTCGATGTGCTGCGGATCGATACCGATGACCATTCCCATTCGTTGCACTACGTTCTCCCTATTAATGGTGATGTGCGTCGATACACAGGCTCACTCGACCACCTCGGGCACAGGTGCGGTCTCCGCGATCAGACCGTCCGACTTCAGCTCCTGCCACAATCCGGCTGGCAGCGCCTGCTCAAACCACGCGACGTTCTGCTGGAGTTGTTCGACACTGCGCGCGCCCACCACGCACGACACAACCGCAGGATGCGCAAGCGGAAACTGCAGTGCCGCGGCGGGTAGCGGAACCTCGAATTCGCGGCAAACCTCAGCCAGCCGGTTGACGCGCGACACGACACCGGCGGGGGCGTCCCCGTAATTGAACTTGCCGTTACCTGCCAGCACGCCAGAATTGAACACACCGCCGACCACGATCGAATTCCCATACCGTACGCAATTGTCGAGAAACGGCGCGAGACAATCCTGCTCGAGGAGGGTATAGCGGCCCGCCAGTAACGTCACATCGAGCTGTAATTCCTGCATGGCTTCATGCGCGACCTGCCACTCGTTCACGCCGAGGCCGATGGCTTTGACCGCCCCCGCGTTGCGCAGCGTGTCGAGCGCGCGGAAACCGCCCCCTTCTGTAAGCTGTTTCCAGAATTCGACGTTTGCATCCCCGTGTGTCATTCGACCGATGTCATGCACATACAGCAGATCGATCTGCGCAATACCGAGACGCTGCTGGCTGTCTTCGAAAGACCGCATGACGCCGTCGAAGCTGTAGTCGTAGTGCGGCCGGAAAGGAAGCGGCTCAGCCCAGCCGTCGTCGCCGCATTGAACAGTCGGATCCGGCCGAAGAAGCCTGCCGACTTTCGTACTCAGCACGAACTCGTCGCGTGGCCGCGCTGACAACGCGTTGCCCACGCGGCGTTCCGAAAGCGTGTAGCCGTAGAACGGTGCAGTGTCGAAATAGCGCAGACCGAGCGACCATGCTTCGTCCATCAGCGCGCGCGCCTGTTCCGGCGGCATCGTGCGATACAAGCCGCCAAGTTGCGAACAGCCCATACCCAGTGCGCTCAGTTGCACCCCGGCACGCGACACCTCACGCAGATCACTTGCTTTCATCAGGAATTCCGTTCCCAGGGATTCATTGCCGGATGTTCAACGCTTCACAGCGCGTCTTGAGTAGCGCTGGACTCAAGGGCGGACAACGCCGTCTGGCGTCGTCCGCATCGCGCTTCAATACAAGACATTCTTCGCGGCGGGCTGATCGATGTTGTCCTTCTCGACCATCACGACGCCGGTATCCAGTTGCTTCGTAACCGGCTTGTGTTCGATGACATCCACCGCCGTTTTGACACCCTTGTAGCCCATCTGATACGAGCCCTGGACAGCGATGGCCTGGATGGTGCCGTCCTTGATGAAGCCCTGGAGGTCCTGGTTGCCGTCAAAGCCGATCGCGACGACCTTGCCGGCTTTCCCGGACTGCGCCAACGCGCGCCCCATTCCCACAGCAGTCGGTTCATTTGCACCGAAGATGCCCTTCAGATCCGGATTGGCCGACAGCACGTCGGTGGTCTGATTGAGCGCGGTCGCCATCTGCGACTGCGAGTAGAACGGTCCGACAATCTGCAGCTTCGAGTGCTGCGCGAGATACTTCCGGAACCCACCCACGCGGCCAATCTCGGAACCGGCGCCGGCGACGTACGACATCACAGCGACTTTCCCCGTCTGTCCGACACGGTCGATCATCGCTTTCGCGCACAACTCACCGGCCTTGGCGTTATCGGTCGAGAGAAACGACTGGTAATACTGCTTGCCGGAATCGGACACGAGCGAATCGATCAGGACGACCGGAATTTTTGCCTCCCAGGCCTTCTTCATTGCCGGGATCAGCGCGTCGGGATCGGACGGCGCGAGCACGATCGCCGCGACATGCCGGTTCACCGCGTTCTCGACCATATTGACCTCGTCCGCCACGGCTGACTCGGTCGCCGGTCCCTGAAACGTCATCGTGTAGCCGTTCAGCCCTTTCATGCCCTCCGTTGCACCCTTTTGCACGTTCTGCCAATAATTCGAGTTGGCCGTCTTGACGATCACGGCGATCTCTCCGTTCGCTGCATTCGCGTGCGCCGTCACTGCGGTCAAAAGTGCGGCGGCCAATGCCAGATACATCTTTCTCATGTCTCACTCCTTGGGTTGGTGATTGCACTGCTTTGTTGGACTTCTCGAATGGCTTCATTCGATGTGCTTCATCGACGGTTTCTGACCTGGTCGATCCAGACCGTGCCGAGAATGACCAGTCCGATGATGATTTGCTGGATGAAACTCGATACGCCGTTCATGTTCAGGCCATTGCGCAGCACCCCGATCACAAACGCACCGATAGCCGTACCGGAGATCGTGCCTACACCGCCCATCAGGGACGTCCCGCCAATCACGGCGCTGGCGATCGCATCGAGCTCGTACATGACGCCTTCGTTTGGTTGCGCCGTGACGAGGCGCGACATCAGCACGCAGCCCGTCAGACCGGCGAGCACGCCGGACAGCACATAGGTAAACAAGGTGACGCGGCGGACATTGACGCCGGAGAGCCGCGCGGCTTCGGCATTCGATCCGACTGCGTAGATGTGGCGGCCAAGCGAGGTGCGCGTCAGCATGATCGACACGGCCACCGCCAGCACGACCATGATGATCACCGGATACGGGATCCCCGGAAATACCGTATCGGGGAACCCGTCTGCACCGATATGCGAGATGCGGAACAATGCGCCATTTCCGAGTTCGCCGAACGCGTCGCCGAGTCCCGAAACCGGGCGCGCGCCAGTGATCTGAAGCGCGAGACCACGCGCGACCAGCATCATGCCGAGCGTGGCGATAAAAGGCGGCAGACCCATACGCGTGACGCACAGGCCATTAACGAATCCGCACAGGCCGCCCACCACGACGCCGCCGAGCATGCCGAGAGGGATCGGCACGCCGGCCTTGACGAGCAACGCGGCGACCACACCGGACAGCGCGAGTACGGAACCCACGGACAGGTCGATTCCGCCCGTAATGATCACGCAGGTTGCCGCCACGCCGAGATAGGCAATCGACGTCACCTGCAAGGCCACTGTCATGCCATTGTCGACCGAGAAGAAAGCGGAACTGGTCAATGAAAAGACGGCCACCAGCATGATCAGACTGCCGAGCGCGGCAAATTTCTGAATCAGGTCGCGACGCCGGAGCTTCGCGCTGGTGTCGACAGTAGTGGCCTGTTCGGATGTTATTTCAAGCATGATTTCGTCCCGATGCGAAGTGCATGATTTCTTCCTGATTGGTGTGGCGCGTCTCCAGGATCGTGGCGATCCAGCCTTCGTGGAATACCGCGACGCGATCGGACATGCCGAGAATTTCAGGCAATTCCGAACTGATCAGCACAACGCCGATGCCCTGCGCGGCGAGCTGGTCCATCAGCGTGTAGATCGCGTATTTCGCGCCGACATCGATGCCGCGCGTGGGCTCGTCGAAAAACAGAATCTTCGATTTGCGAAACAGCCATTTGCCGATGACAACCTTCTGCTGATTGCCGCCGGACAGGTTGCGCGTGAGTTGATGGACGGTCGGCGTGCGGATCCCGAGCGTTTCGACGTAACGCTGTGCGATGGCCGCTTCTTCGGCGAAACGAATGAAGCCGGCGCGACCCGACACCGCCTCGATATTGGCCAGCGTGATGTTGGTCGCGACCGGCATCTTCAGCGCGAGACCGTCGCTCTTGCGGTCTTCCGACAGGTACGCGATACCGTGGTGAATCGCATCGATAGGCGAGCGGATCGAGACGCGCTCGCTCCCGATATGAATCTCGCCGCCGTCCGGTTGGTCAGCGCCGAAAATCGCCCGTGCCACTTCGGTCCGGCCTGCGCCCATCAAACCGGCGAAGCCGAGAATCTCGCCTCGCCTCAGTTCGAACGAAACCGGCCCAAATGCCGGTGCGCGCGACAGATTGTCGACACGCAGCAGCACGTCCTGCGTCGGGACCGAGCGGCGCGGCGGGTACGCATCGTTCAGCGCCCGGCCGACCATTCGCGCAACGATTTCATCCATGCTGGTCGCCGCGAAATCGTCGGTTGAAATGTGGTGCCCGTCGCGCAGCACCGTCACGCGATCGACAATCTGCTTCATTTCGTCGAGACGATGAGAGATGTAGACAATGCCGACCCCGCTCTCGCGCAACTCCTTGATGATCCGGAACAGGTGCATGGTTTCGGATTCCGTGAGCGACGAAGTGGGTTCGTCCATGATCAGCACCTGGGCGTCGAGCGAGAGCGCCTTGGCGATTTCGACCATCTGTTGCTGGGCGATCGACAGCGTCCCCACCAGCCTCGTGGGCGGCAACGACAATCCAATGCGGGCGAGCGCACGCTGGGCGTTCCCATTCAGTCGTGCGCGATCGATGAACGGCCCGCGTTTGGGCTCGCGTGCCAGGTAGATGTTTTCCGCAATCGACAGGTGGGGCACCAGGTTCAGTTCCTGGTGAATGATCGCAATGCCTGCTTCCTGTGCCTCGAGTGAGGACGCGAACCGCCTTTGCATGCCGCGAAAAACGATCGTGCCGGCATCCGGCTGGTATTGCCCGCTGACGATTTTCATCAGGGTTGACTTGCCGGCGCCGTTTTCGCCACAAATCGCGTGTACTTCGCCGCGGCGCAATTCGAAGTGCACGTCCTCCAGTGCAACGACACCGGGAAACCGCTTGCCCAGCCCGCTCAGTTTCAATAGCTCCGGGGGTTCCTTCGAAGCGAAGCCGTCCACCACGCGCGGGGCCAGGTCAGTGCTCAGATCTGTCACACCTGTCTCCTTCTTTTGTGTAGAGTCGCTGCCGTCGGTCAGGCCAATCTGATGCAGATTAAAGAATAAACGCCGATTTTGGTCAAGCCAATTTGCAAGATACTTCTTCCGGCCTTACCAAGGGCAAACCCGAACTGTTCCTGCAAAATGCGCTGAAAACCTTGTCAGGCTTGCGTGGTAGACTTTGATCGCTGGTCGACGGACGACCCGGGCCATTTATCCTTCCGGCAGCAAAATGAAACAGACCGAGCCAAAGCGGCTTTACCAATTAGTCGCCGACCAGATTCGCGGCCTCATCCACGGAGGGGATTTCCCGCCGGGATCGAGACTGCCGCCGGAGCGCGAGCTGTCGCAGCAACTGGGTGTTTCGCGCCCGTCTCTGCGCGAGGCGTTGATCGCACTGGAAATCGGCGGCAGCGTCGAGACCCGCATGGGTTCGGGCGTCTATGTGCTCGAAACCGCAAACGAACGTGAAGGGTCACTGGCTGTATTAGGCGAAAGTCCGACGGAAATCATGCAGGCCCGGGCCGTCATCGAAGGCAGCCTCGTCGTGCTCGCCAGCACGCGGCTTACGACCGGCTCTCTGGACCGGTTGCGGCGCAGCGTGGATGCGATGCATCGCCTCGCCTCTGCCGGCAAATCTCCTGTGGAACCGGACCGGCAATTCCACCTGATCATCGCGGAAACGGCCGGCAATACGGTGTTGAGCCGGTATGTGGCCGATCTGTTTGACGCGAGGCGCGATCCGATCGGGGCGAGGATTAGCGAACTCGTCGAAAATACGGCCACATGGATGGCTGCGGTTGAGGAGCACGAAAATGTTCTGCATGCACTGCAAGCAGGAGACCCTATTGCTGCAGAAGCGGCGATGCGATCGCATCTGAAATCTTCTGAAGAGCGTTGGGTCGGAAGTGACATCAAGAAAGTTGCGCCCAACGATGCCGACGGTAAAGCTGGCCGCGTGCGACTGGGTTGAGTTGCGAAGTCGACCGGTTAGAGCTTTCGCCGAAATTTCGCCTTCCTGGCGCTCGCGTACAAAGTCGCCCCAAAGAAGGAACGCCGAGATTCGCGTGATGCGGGTCGACGTCCTCCTGAGTTTTTCCCTCGTCGGCACGGGGTGAGCTACGGACGGTGGCGGCCGGCGCGCGACGATGAACAAATACGACCCAAAGGGCCGCGGCCAGGAGGTTCAGATCGGTGCCGTGGAAATCCATAAATCAAATAATCGGCCTGTTCCTTCAGCTCGGCCAGTTCCCTGCGCAATCCGCCACAACGTAACGGCGTTCGACGATATTGATAACCGTTGAACATCAATGCTTCAAAAAATTGCACTTCTCGTTCGGGGCGTCTTGAGCAAATATCGATGCTCAAGAAGTTCATAAACGCGTCGACAGAGAACGCATCGGAGACAGGCGCGAAACGCAGAACAGCGTTTCGCCGCATTCCAGTGCAACCCGGTCACGGGTGCCGCCAACGGTAGCCGATGCCGATCTCGCATGACCCACCTCGCGTTGTGAATCCTGCCGCCGCTTTCGAGCGAGTCCACGGCAGATGAGCATTTCGCGCCTTGCGCAGCGAGCTAAGCGAACTCAGTACCTGCTTCATTCGTCATTGCCTTGAATTTCAGGAGACACTCATATGCAGATCACCGGAATGTTGCACGGCGCGCGCCTATTGCAATTCGTCGGATTCCCGGCTAGCGAAGTGCTGGGGCCGAGCGCCAGCGAAGAGGAGATAAAGTCGCTGATCGACCGCCACGGGCAGGTCTTTATCAAGCCGGTATTCAAGGGCGGCGTGGGCAAGAAGGGCAAGGCCGGGTTGCTCGGGCGCGCGACAGATCTCAAGACGGCGCTCGCCGAGAAAGAGCGGCTGTACTTCGCCGAGCACGTCGTGGGTCATGTGAGGGCCAAGGCGAACGGCGTCACGTTCGAAGCAGGCGTACCGGCCAAACATGAAGTCTACTTCTCGATCACCGATTCCACCCGCTTTCGCGCTCCCACCATGACGCTGTCGCACGCGGGTGGCATGGACATCGAAGAGGTCGATCCAAAGCACGTCGCAATGGTGCCCTTTGATGCATTGACCGGCCTGAAGGCGTTCGTCGTCGCGAATGCGCTGAGCGAGATCGGCGCGCCGCGCGAGATCATTTCCCCACTCGTGCAGCAATTGCCGAAGCTCTGGGAGCTCTTTCACGACTTCGGCATGACGACGCTCGAGCTGAATCCGATCCGCATGCGCGAGGACAAGAATGGTCGGCTCACACCCGTGGCCTGCGACTTCAAGTGCGGGTTCGACCGTGACGACCCGCGCTTCTCGCGCCTCGGCCTGCCTGCTCACCTGTTCGCTGCCGACTACTCAGACTTCGAGCAGGAGATCAACCAGCTTCGCACGCACCAGGGTCAAAGCGATGTCTATGTGATCAATGACAAGGGAACGATCCTCGCGCCCACGTTCGGCGGCGGGGCCAACTCGCTCGTCACGGAGATGTTGGGCGACGCAGCCATCATCTCTTCGGATTTCGGCGGCAATCCTCCCTACGAAAAAATGAAGGAAGTGGCGCGCATCTGCTTCCGACATTGGCTGAAGCAGTCCAACGTACTGTTCATCATCGGCGGCAAGTCCAACAACACCGATATCTACGAAACACTGCGCGCGATGGCCGATGCGCTACGCGAGCACTTCAGCGAGCACGGTCCCACCCCGCTTTATGTCGTCCTTGGGCGCGGCGGTCCAAACCTTGTTCGTGGCATGTCGGCACTGCGCGACACCTGTGATTCGCTCGGCCTTCCCTATCGCCTGTTCGGCTTTGACTCCGACATCAGCGAAGTGATCCAGTACGCACGGAAGGCCGATGCGTGGATGCAATCGGGAGGACGCGCGCAGGTCGCAGCGCGCATCGGCGCGCGTCAGACGCAACCGCAGGCGGATACGGCAAAGGCGTAAGGAGATCGATATGGTCAAGCAAGGCAATAATCATTTCAGGTATTTCGTCGGCATCCAGTCGCTTGCACAAATAGTCACGCGCGAGGACCGCGTTTGTGTGCTCAACATTCTGGGAGGCGAGTCGTCGGACGTGACGCCGGTGAGCCACGCGTTTTCCGGTGGGAATATCGTATTCGGCACTGCGCCTGGCAAGCGCGGGCAGGTGCTCGTGACGCCTGCCGGCGACATCCCCGTCTATAACAACGTGCGCGAAGGCCTCGAAGCCGGGCATCGTTTCAATTGCGGTGTCGTCTATCTGCCGCCGTCGGCCGCGCGCGATGGGGTGGCCGAACTGATCCGCGTCAATCCCGATCTGCGCAAGATTTTTATCATTACGGAGAAGATCTCCGTGCACGACGCCCGGGAAATTCGCGCGATGGGCCAGCAAGCAGGCATCGACATTTTTGGCGCGAACGGGCTGGGCGTCGCGGACTCCTGGCAGCGGGTGCGCATCGGGGGTGCGCTCGGCGGCGATGATCCCGGCGCAACTTTGCGGCGGGGCTCGATCGCGATCTTTTCCAACTCGGGCGGGTTTAGCACCACCATTGCGCAATATCTGCGCATGAGCGGCTGGGGTACAACGACCGTCGTATCCAGCGGCAAGGACGTCTACATCCACTATGCAGCGCCGGAGTTCGCCTTTGCCCTCGCCAACGACGCGCGCAGCAAGGCTGCCGTACTGTACTGCGAGCCGGGCGGCTACTACGAGGCCGACGCCACATTTACGAAACCCGTCATTGCCTGCGTGGTAGGCCGCTGGAAGAGTCGTCTGACGCGCGCGGTGGGGCATGCGGGCGCAATGGCGGGCGGCGCCGACGATGCTCTTGCCAAGGAGCGTTGGTTCATGGAGAAGTTCGGCGTCGAGCGTCTTTTTACGCCGGACGATCCATGCTGCTCGGTGAAGGGCGCCGTTGTGACAAACATCGCGCACATTCCCGCCGCGCTCACCGCAGTGATGCGCGCGAACGCGACGATGCCCGACTTTGAGCCGGAAGGCAGCCTCTCGCTCAAACCGTGGTTTGGCTCGGATCAGGGAATCGAACTGCCAGACGACCTCGCCCTGCCGGTCGTGGAAGCAGTCGCGCCGTACAACGAACAGATTACGCGGGCGAACAGCCAGATCGGCGCAATCCCGCCGCGCCAACCCTTGAAGGACGCTTCGGGCGCCTCGCAGATGGACGCAAAAACGCAGGTGAGCAGCCTGCACGGGGTATCCATGCTCGAAGCAGCAACGCGCTCGCTTGAGGAGAACATCTGCCTCGCGCTGTTGCGGGAGTTCGGCGGGGCAAACGACACAAAGCTCATCGACGTGGCTGTTGGCGCTGCAGTGAATCTGCACGGGACACCAGAACTGGCGGCCGCGCAGGCTTCGCGCGAGGCGGGCAATGCGCCCAATGCCGTGCTCGCGGCCGCGGCGGCGATCGTCGGGCCGAATCGCCAGCGTGCTGCGCGCGAGGCGGCAGCACTGATGATCGACGCCTTCGCGACAGCCAAGCTCACGGACGCGTTCGACGAGACCTTTGATGTCGAGGCCGTCCACACCGCGGACACTGCAGCGCTGTTCTGCGATGAACCCGATCCAGAGGCGCAAGCCATGCTGGGCGGGCTCGCCTCGCGCGGCGTAAGTTCCGCAATCATCCGATGGCTGTCGTGTGGCCCGGGCCATCCGCGCCCGGAAGCAGTACTCGCGGCGATCACGACGACACTCGCCTGGGGCCCGCTCATGCGCAAGCGGATCTCCCGCCTGACCGCAGAAAGCTTGCCGTGGTGGACAAAGCTCTTCGGCACCATGATCGGCGCCTCAGCGGACGCCTCGCGGCACGGCCCGGACGGATTTTGCGGCTTCGCCACCGAAGAATTACTCGGCGAACGCACTCTGACGGAAATCGCCTTCGCAGCGCTGCTGAACCTGAAACCGACTGTCGACGACCTTTTCGCGTTCAAGACCCTTGTCGGTTTGCTGCTCACGAACGGACCCGGCGCCATTTCGGCGCAAGGCGCAAAGGGCGCAGTATCTGCCGATGGCCCGGAAAGTCCCGAACGGGTGCAGCTAAACAAGGCTCTGGCGGGGTTCCTCACGCACACTGGATATACGCATGGCGGCAACGGCTACGAAGGCATTGCGTTCCTCAACGAGGCGTTCCGCAGCAGCGGCCTTGAAGATCCGACCGATGCTCGTCATACCGTGGACCTCGAAGCGCTCGCCCGGCGCTCCGTCGAGCGATACGCGCAGTACAAGACGCGCCAGAAGCAGTTGGGGAGCCTTGATATTGCGAAACTTCCGGGTATTAATCATCCGGTCTTCAAAGACAAGCCGGTGAACCACGACCCGCGGGAAATCTTCATCGCCAACCTTTATGAAGCCCGCGGCGAGTACAACGCGTTTCATGCGTTTTACCGTGTGCTGGTGCAGGCTTTGTTCGACGCAGGTGTCTCGCGCAATGTCTATTGCGTCAATGTCGATGCCGTGATTGCCGCGTTGCTGTTGAAGATGCTGTGGCAGCCGCTCAAGCGCGGGGAGTTCAGCGAGGCGGACCTTGAAACGGCCGCGTTCACGATCTTCCTCTATCCGCGCATGCTGGGCTGCGCTGCGGAAATTGACGATCATTTGAACCGCGGACGCAATATGGACACGCGTACGGCCGCTTCCCAGTGTCGTTTCGTGGCCTGACCGCTGGCCTCTGATGGTCGCCGCCACGCGCTGGCGCACAGCTAACGCGCGGCGGCGGCGAAAAAGGGCGCCGATTGATAACCATTCGACATCAATCGTTCGGAAGATTGCACTTATCGTTTGATTGGCCACGGGCCAAAATTCCCGAACAGACAAAGAGCGGGACCACCGCATATCTCGGGATTTCAGGAGACACATTGATGCACCCCTCGCCCTCTACCCTTTCGCTGGGACATTCAAAGGCCGCGGCGGTTTTCCGCGTGACGGCCGGAAATTTTCTGGAGCAGTTCGACTTCTTTCTGTTTGGCTTCTATGCGACGCAGATCGCCAACGTCTTCTTTCCGGCCGGGAGCGAATTTGCCTCGTTGATGATGACGTTCGCGGTCTTCGGTGCCGGTTTTCTGATGCGCCCGCTCGGCGCGATCGTTCTCGGCGCGTACATCGACGACGTCGGCCGCCGCAAGGGGCTCATCGTCACGCTCTCCATCATGGCGAGCGGCACCATCCTCATTGCGTTCGTGCCGGGCTACGCGACCATTGGCCTTGTGGCGCCCGCGCTTGTGCTGCTCGGGCGGTTGTTGCAGGGCTTCTCCGCGGGTGCGGAGCTGGGCGGCGTGTCGGTGTATCTCGCCGAGATGGCCACGCCCGGCCGCAAGGGCTTCTTCACGAGCTGGCAGTCCGCGAGCCAGCAGGTGGCGATCGTCGTGGCCGCGGGCCTCGGCTTCGCGCTCAACCAATCGCTGAACGCCGCTACCATCGCGGCGTGGGGATGGCGCGTGCCGTTCTTCGTCGGCTGCATGATCGTGCCGTTCCTCTTCGTGCTGCGTCGTAATCTGCAGGAAACCGAGGAGTTCAAGGCTCGCCAGCATCGCCCGAGCATGAAGGAGGTATTCACGACGCTGGTCCAGAACTGGACCGTCGTGATTGCAGGCATGATGCTGGTGGCGATGACCACCGCGAGCTTCTATCTCATCACGGTCTACGCGCCGACTTTCGGCAAGACGGTCCTGCACCTCAGCACCGCCGATAGTTTGCTTGTGACGCTGTGTGTGGCCGTGTCGAACTTCGTGTGGCTGCCGATCGGCGGAGCCCTCTCCGACAGGATCGGCCGCCGGCCGCTCCTCATCGCCATGACGGTGCTCGCCATCGTGACCGCGCACCCGGCCTTGTCGCTGCTCGCTCACGCGCCCAGCTTCCTCAACATGCTGCTCGCCCTCCTTTGGCTCTCGTTCATGTACGGCATCTATAACGGCGCGATGATCGTCGCACTGACGGAAGTGATGCCGGCGCAGGTACGCGTCGCGGGCTTCTCGCTCGCCTATAGCCTCGCGACCGCCGTATTCGGCGGTTTCACACCGGCGATCTCCACGGCGCTGATTCACATGACTGGCGACAAGGCCGCACCCGGCTACTGGATGAGCTTCGCGGCAGCGTGCGCCCTGATGGCCACGTTTGCACTCTATCGCCGCCGCGCAGCGACACTGACTCCGGCGCACTGATTCGCGTCTCGCTCCGCATGCGGCTAAACACACAATCTGACACGACTCCGATCATGAGAAATCTGTTTCTGAAACTATGCGGCGCAGCACTGGTCGCAACCTCGGCTGTTGCGGCGAACGTGCAAGCCGCCGACCTGCACGTCATGAGCTCGGGTGGCTTTACCGCAGCGTACAAGGTGCTCGGCCCGAAGTTCGCATCTGAAACGGGCAACACGCTCGACACCGCGCTTGGTCCGTCGATGGGCAATTCGCCCGAAGCGATCCCCAACAGGCTTGAGCGTGGGGAGCCCGCCGACGCCGTTATCATGGTCGGATATGCGCTTGACGAACTGATCCGGAAAGGCAAGGTCATCCCCGGATCGCGGGTCGAGCTGGCCGATTCGCGCATCGGCATGGTCGTGCGCGAAGGAGCGGTGAAACCCGATATCAGTTCGGCAGAAGGCCTCCGGCAGACCCTGCTGCATGCGAAGTCGATCGCGTACTCGGACAGCGCAAGCGGTGTCTACATTGAGCGGGAGTTGTTCAGGAAGCTCGGCATCGAGGATCAGGTCAAGCCGAAGGCGAAGATGATCCCGCGGATTCCAGTAGCCTCGGTGGTGGCGAACGGCGACTACGAAATCGGCTTCCAGCAGGTGAGCGAGTTGCTGCCCGTCAAGGGGGTGACCTTCGTCGGAAAGATTCCTGAGTCCCTGCAGTCGGTCACGCGTTTCGCCGGCGGCATTCCCGTCAGCGCACAGCATCCGAAGGAAGCGAAAGCCCTGCTCGACTACCTCGCTTCACCTGGCGTACAGGCAGACGTCAAATCGACCGGGCTGGATACCGTCTCCGCTCATTGACGCAAACCTGAATGAAGGCTTGCCTCAGGCGGCCTTCCTGTCACATCCCCGAGGTATCTCTCGCGGGATCCCCCGCACCGTCCGCGCCGCCTGGCGCTGCCGCCCCGAGCATTCGCGCAAGACGCGTACGATCGCAAGCACCCTCCCACATGGAAACGAAGATCACCGCGCAGGCGTTGCTGATCACGCTCGTCAGGGCGCGCGCCTCGGACATGAAGCGGTCGATGCCCACCAGTAGCGCCACCCCGGCGACGGGCAGATCGGGAATCACCGTCAGCGTCGCGACGAGCGCCACTAATCCGCTGCCCGACACACCCGCCGCCCCCTTGGACGTGAGCAACATAACGGCGAGCATCATCGCGATCTGCGGCGCGGAAAGCGGCACGTCGCACGCCTGCGCGATGAACATCGAGGCGAGCGTCAGATAGATCGCGGTGCCGTCGAGATTGAACGAGTAGCCTGCGGGCAGCACAAGCCCCACAACGCCCTTGTCGCAGCCGAGCGCCTCAAGCTTCGCGATCAGGCGCGGCAGTACCGGCTCCGTCGACGACGTCGCGAGAACGATGAGCAACTCCTCGCGCATGTAGCGCAAGAGCCGCCAAAGTGCGAAGCCGTGCAGCCGCGCGAGCGGAGCGAGCACCAGCGCAATGAACAGCATGCATGCCACGTAGAAGGACACCATCAACATCCCGAGCGATCCGACCGAGCGGATGCCGAAGCGGCCCACCGTGAAAGCCATCGCGCCGAATGCCCCGAGCGGAGCGAGTCGCATGATCATCGCGAGGATGCGGAACAGAGCCTGGGCAATGCCGTCGATGAGCGCGAGCACCGGCCTGCCCGCCTCCGGACAGGAATTTAGCGCAAAGCCGAAGAGCAGCGAGAGCAGCAGCACCGGCAGCACCTCGCCCTTGTCGAAGGCGCCAAACATCGTCTCGGGGATGACGCTCAGCGCAAATGCGACAAGGCCGCCCGGCTGCGCGTGCTTCGCATATTGCGCGAGGATGCTCGCGTCCAGATGGTTAGCGTCGATGTGCATGCCCGCGCCGGGTCGCAGCACGAAGGCCGTGACGAGTCCGAGCGCAAGCGCCACGGCTGTCAAAAAATAGAAGAATCCCAGCGCCTGAAAAATTGTGCGCCCGATGGCCTTCCCGCTCGCAAGCGACGTGATCCCCGAGACGATCGTGCAGAAAACGATCGGCGCAATCATCATCCTCACGAGGCCGATGAACCCGTCGCTCAAGGGCTTGAGCAGCGGGCTCGCTTGCGGCAAGAAGTGACCGAGCGCCATGCCGAGCATCATGCCCAGCAAAACCTGCAGATAGAGCGATCGAAGCGGTCTTGCCAACCTCATGATGCGGTTTTCCTGCCTGGCCGCTCTTTTGGAGACGTGTTATTGCCCACGGCATCGCTGCATGCGACGCCGCCGCGCTTCATCTCGACAATCGTTCTGTGAAACTCCTGCGCAGCCGGTGTAAGTGGACGTCCGCGGCGTCTCACGATTCCCACGCGCCGCTTCACCACTGGTTCAACGAGCGGCACGCTCGTGAGGATGGGGTGATCGCGCCCGGGCATGGCCATCGACGGCACTGCGGCGACACCGAGCCCCGCTTCGATTAAACCGAGCATGGTCGTTACGTGACGCGTCTCGCAGACGCTCGGCGCACGCGGCGCCACGGCCGACAGCGCCTGATCGAGCAGCAGTCGGTTGCCGGAAGTTTTGTCCACCGAGACGTACTCGTGCTCGTAAAGCTCGTTCCAGGTCACGCGTTTTTTGCGGGCAAGCGGGTGATCACGGCGGCAGGCGGCCACGAAGCGCTCCTGCAGCAGAACCTTGAACTCGACCTCGGACTCCTGGCTGCCCAGAAAACTCACGCCGAAATCCGCCTCTCCGCTGATGACGGCGCCAAGCACCTCATTCGCGCTCATATCCAGCATCTTGACCCTGATGCGCGGGAAGCGGCGGTGATAGCTCGCGACGGCGCTCGGCAGGAAGTAGTAGGCCACCGAAGGCACGCAGGCGATGGTGACACGTCCCAGTCGGCTCGAAGAAACATCGCGGATGCCGAGCAACGCGACGTCGAGATCATCAAGCAGCTGCTCGGCGCTCGGCGCGAATACCCGGCCGACGGTGGTGAGCGTGACGCTGCGCGTGGTGCGCTCGAATAGACGCACGCCGAGTGCTTCCTCGAGCTTGTCGATCCGGCGGCTCAAGGCCGGCTGCGAAATGCTCACCGCCTCGGCGGCCTTGCGGAAGCTTCCCAGTTCCACTACTGCTCGAAACGCCTGCAAGTCGTTCAAGTCGAAGTTGATACCCACGAGTCATCCTCCACATCCTGGATGCGGCTATTTTGCATGAAGCAGCTCAAAGCGCCCATTGCGAACTACGCCCGTTCGCTCGGCCCTCCGGCGGTACTGCGGACGTGAGGCGCGACGGGCCGGTTTCACGGACTCAGCCGTCATTCATATGAGAGACGCGGGCATCGCCCTCTGGCCGACAACGGGCGAAAGCACGGCGCGCCAAAGTCGTGTGAGACAGCAGCAGGGCGCTAGAACAGCGAGGCCTCTCGATGACAGTGTCGGTCGGGCAGCGGCGCTCGCAACAGGTCACCGGGCTATTTGCCAAAATATGAACGTCGTTTATAATAGCGAATGAACGGCCGCAACCTGGCGGCGATCTAACGCTAGTCGTATGCGGATGCTCTGTCATCGCGCAGGTATCCGGCACGGCTTTAACCTTTACGCCGAAAGTTGTGGGTGGTTACGAGGTGTGGGCCACACTACACGAGGAGCTCGCCGTGCCACGCGAAGCCGTCACCGCCTGCCGCATCTGCGCCGGCAACTGTTCACTGCGCTTGACCCTGGACGACGCCGGACGCGTCGTTGCCGCGCGCGGCGACCGCGACAATCCGCTCACGCGCGGCTACGCCTGCATCAAGGGCGCGTATCTGCATGAGGCGCATAACAGCGCCGAGCGGGTCCTGCACCCGCTGAAACGGCAGCCCGATGGCAGCTTCGTGCAGATGCCGCTTGACGTGATGCTGGCCGAGATCGCGGCGCAACTCCAGGCACTGATCGAGCGCCACGGCCCCGATGCGGTCGCAGCCTTTCGCGGCACCATGAACTACTCTAACCTCGCCGCCAATCATATGTTGCCCGCCTTCCTCGCGGCGCTGGGTTCGAATTCGTTTTTCTCCACAATGACCATCGACCAGTCGGCCAAATGGGTGGCATTTGAGCGACTGGGCGGCTGGGCTGCCGGCAAAGATCCGTATGCGCTCGCCGACGCGCTATTGTTCGTCGGCACCAATCCGCTGGTGTCGCTATCCACGTTCAATTTTGCATTGCAGAATCCGGTCAAGCAGCTCCACGAAGCGAAGGAGCGCGGCCTTAAGCTGGTGGTGATCGATCCACGAGAGACCGAGACCGCCCGCCATGCCGATGTCTTCCTGCAGGTGCTGCCGGGCGAGGACCCGACCGTCCTGGCTGGCCTGCTGCGCATCATTCTGTGTCGCGGCTGGCACGATGCCGAATTCTGCGCGCGCTACGTCAAGGACCTGCGACGACTGGCGCGCGCGGTCGAGCCGTTCACGCCCGAATACGTCGCCCAGCGCGCCGGCGTAAGCGTCGAAGGGCTCGAAGCCGCCGCTGCGGCCTTCGCGGAACCCGTGCGGGAGGCCGGCGGCCTGCGCCGCAAGCGTGGCTCGGCCGCGTCGGGAACCGGGCCCAACATGGCGCCGCACTCCAATCTGGCCGAGCATCTGGTCGAATGCCTCAACGTCGTGTGTGGCCGCTTCGCTCGCCCCGGCGACCCTGTACCGAACCCCGGCGTAGTCGCCCCACGCTACCAGCGCCGGGCCGAAGTGATTGCGCCACGCCGTTCCTGGGAATCCGGCTGGAAGAGCCGTGTCGGCGGCTATGGCATGCTGTTCGGCCAGAAGATGAGCGGCACGCTGGCCCAGGAAATCACTACGCCTGGCGCCGGCCAGATCCGCGCGCTGTTGGTCGACGGCGGCAATCCAGTCGATGCCGTGCCCGACCAGCGCCGTATCGCCGATGCGCTGCGCCAACTGCAACTGCTGGTATGCATCGAGCCTTTCATGACTAACACTGCGCGGCTCGCGCAATATGTGATTCCACCGAAGCTGATGTTCGAGCGCGCCGACCTGCATTCGCGCGACTACGAGTCCTACATCATGTTTCAGCCTTACGCACAATACTCGGCCGCCGTGGCGACGCCGCCGGAGGGATCCGAAGTCGTGGACGACTGGTTCGTATTCTGGGATCTGGCGCGGCGCCTGGGCAAGACCATCATATTCGACGACGTTCCGCTCGATATGCGCGCAGCGCCGACCACCGAAGAGCTGCTTGCGATCCTGGTTCGCCACGGCTCGATCTCATTTGACGAACTGAAGCTGTACCCACAAGGGAAAGTCTACGAGATCGAACCGATGATCGTTCAGCCCGGCG
Source organism: Paraburkholderia tuberum STM678 (assembly GCF_902833905.1). Lineage (GTDB taxonomy): Bacteria > Pseudomonadota > Gammaproteobacteria > Burkholderiales > Burkholderiaceae > Paraburkholderia > Paraburkholderia tuberum. The sequence continues at coordinate 85,502 of NZ_CADFGP010000030.1, forward strand.
AGCCAGGGAACGCCGCACGCTTCGACGTGATGCCGGACGACGTCGAGTGCGAACTGGCGGGCGTACTGAACGAAGCGGGGGCGCCGCCGGGGTTCACGCATCGCCTGGCGGTGCGGCGCGTGCGCGACGTGCAGAACACCATGTACCACCACCTGCCCGCGGTCCGTCGACGCATGCCGTTCAATCCGGCCTTTGTGCATCCCGATGACCTGGCTGCTCAAGGACTGACCGAAGGCCAGTGCGTGGCCATTGTTTCGCCGCATGGCCGCATTCGAGCCATCGTCAAAGCGGACGCCGCACTGCGCCGAGGCGTCGTGTCCATCCCGCACGGCTGGGGACCGATGCCCGACGAGGAGCCCGAGACCTACGCCGGCGCCAATCCAAACCAGTTGCTCAGCACTACAGTTGGTCTTGATCCGATCAACGCCATGCCGGTAATGAGCGCGATGCCGGTACGCATCGAAGCGGTAGTCTGAATCGCAAGAGAGAACCCCGTTCGAATCGAACGATTTGTTTCCGAGCGCGACGATGCAGCTACCCGGCCGTCCTGCCTTGCCCGAAATCTGGTGAGCGAACGAAAGACTCGACGTCAACACAACGTCCAGCAGCTCTCGCAACTTCGCGACATTGGCCCCCCGCGTCGGCGGCAGGCAGACCGTTGTGGCGGATGCGATAGAAGCCGCCGGGCAGCCGCTGTCGACGCGCTGCGTCACTTCATTGGCAATGAGTCAACGTGGCGGGAACCTCGCGGCGCGGGTCGACAACGCGCGCGATCGGCTGGACCAAGCTCACGACCGGGCGGCGACACGTGGCGCGCCGCTTGCTTCGTTCACAGATGCAGGCGAGATTGGGGAGGTGGTTTCCCCCCAATGGGGGCCGCAGATGGACGATCGAGCTTCGGAGTCGTGCGATCTGCAAAAAGCGAACAGGCAATGAGACTGAGCTGGGAAGAGTCGACATCCCGCTTGCGGCACCGGGCGGGATACGAATGAGGGTGACAATGGATAGCGTGCAGTGCGAGTACGACGATTGCATGGTGCTGATCCGCGCACTACGCAACTGGATTGCCCGCTACTGGCCCGCCGACTACCCGCGGGTCAAGGCCGAGATCAGGCAGCTCATCGACATGGTGGAACGGGCCGGACCGCGCGACGCGATGTTTCACGGTCGTCTCGATGCGGCCCGCTCGCTGATCGTGCTCGGGCGACTGTCGGACGCGCTGGACTGTGTCGATACGCTACTGCGGGTCGTGCAACAAACTGAGCGCAGCCCAACGCGTCGGCCGATTACCGCTCGCGGCTGGCGCCCGTAGAACACGCTAAGGCTTGACGAATCTCAGCGTCATGCGATCCGATTCACCGATTGCGGCGTAGCGCGAGCGGTCGACGTCACCGCCCGCGTAGCCCGGCGGCAGCGACCATACGCCATGCGGATAATCTTTCGTATCTCGCGCGTTCGCGTTGATTTCGCTGCGTTGCGCGAGCACGAAGCCGGCCGCCTGTGCCCGGTCAATCACGAAAGCTTCAGTCACATATCCGGTTTCGATCATCTGCTGTTCCGTCGAGCCGGGCCGGGCGCGATGTTCTTCCACACCAAGTTCGCCCCCGTGCTTCAGCGCGTCATGGAACGCACGCAGATTGGCATCGAGCTGCCCATCCTTGATCCAGTTGTGAATGTTGCGAAAAGTAAGTACGCGATCGAACCGCTCGTGTGCATCGAAGCCGAAAAACTGGCCCGCGTGCAATGTGCCGACCACGACGTTCCCGTAGATTGCGGGGGCGCCCGCGAGCTTACGCAAATACTCTGCATCGATTGACCGGTCTTCCGAGGCCAGGTCCGCGGACGTGCTCAGATATTGCGCTTCGTACAGGTGACCCGCGTCGTGCAGATAGGGCGCCAGAATGTCCGTGTACCACCCGCCGCCCGGCGCGATCTCCAGCACGGTTTGCGTCGGACTCAGATCGAAGAAGCGCAACGTCTGCGCCGGGTGACGATAGACGTCGCGCGCCCGGGCGGTCTGACTGCGTTGCGGATTGGCGACCGCCAGGTCGAGCGCCTTCGCCTCGGAAGCTTGCGAAGGTGTGACATGACCGCTCAGCTGTGAGGAGGAAACGCATCCGGCCATGATCGTCGCGATCACCGTCATCGCGAAACGGACAGCACGACGCTTCGAATATTCCACCAGGGTCGAGCGCACGAGAATCGGCTTCATAGGCACCACGCGGAGTTGACATGGCACACACGATACCCGCTCCTTCGAAGTTCGCGTTTGCCGCACTGCTGGCCGGTGCATCGATGTCCGCGCCGGCCGTCCCGCCGGGAAGGACCGCGTGTCAGGGAGCGGGCGATGCCTTGTAGGTGTCTTCTATTGCCGTCAGCGTATCGAACGCGAGGTCCAGGTCCTGTTTGAAAGTATCGAGCACCTTTCGTTCGCGGGTGGGGCGCGTTCATTTCATTCTCACGCAATGACTTAGACCGGAAAACCTACCGGGACCAGATAGACGACGGTCTGGGCGTGAGGCAGGCCGAGCTTGCGCGCCGCCGGAGCCCCGTCGACGGCGCCCACGGTCACCGCGACGAGCCCAAGCGAGACGACCTGGAGCAGCATGTTCTGGGTCGCGTGCCCGACCTCGAGATCGGCATACAGATTCGCTCTCCCGCCATACCTCGCGCTCAGCCGACTGGGGTCGGCGGCCACCACGAGCAAGGCCGGGGCCGCCTCGACGGACGCCTGGTTGACCGCCAGTGCTCTCAGCTCGGGGCGCAGGTCGTGGGTCGCCCGCGTCTCGGCCCGGTGGCCATCAGGCAGATAGTGCATCACCTCCGTGGCGGTCACCACGTAAAGTTCGAGCGCGTACAAAGCGCCGGCCGCCGGAGCCGCGCGCTTGCCGTCCGAGCTGGTGATGCCCTGCCCGGCCCACAGCAGTTGGCCAATGGCCTCGACCGGCAGCGGCTTTGGCGCGAATCTGCGCACGGACCTGCGCTTCTCGATGGCTTCTTCGAGGGACATCGTGCCTTTGAGGTTGGGCTTGGGCAGATCGATCTGACCGGTGAATTTCGCCTGGCTTGCCTGCGCCAGGCCGGTAGAACCCTCGGCGAGCGCGCCTGCGGCCAGCGCAACCAACAGTTCACGGCGTTTCATCGGCACCTCCATCAGCAAGAAAGCAGGCTGGCTGGCAGAGCCTGCAGCCTGCGCGAATCTCAGTGCTGCACATTTGCCGCCTCGTCTTTTGCGGGGGGAGGTCCGTCGAGCGGCAACGGCGCAGTCGACCACTCGCGCGGAGCAAACACGAACACGGCTAAGCGACGGAACCCACGACCGGTGTGCGCCGCACTTCCGACAGGTAGGTCAGGATCAGCGAAACCCAGACGATCCCGGTGACGACGCCCATGGAGCGAACTATCTTGTCGTGCTGCCAGCGCTGGCTGGTAAGCATCCTGCCATTGCCGGTCTTCATCTGTGACAGCACCATGACCATCCGAGAACTGGGGACGGGGGGCCTTGAAGTAACGTAACCTGTCCAGAAAGAGGCTCATGCGCGTCCTGCCTCTGTCAGATCAGGCCGGTGCAAGCTCAAAGCGATGCCCGGCACGCAAGCACCTAAACGCCATCTGGCATAGTGACAGGTACGGTGTCTGCCTCAATCGGACTTTGGTCCTACAATCGCCGCCCGCGGGTGGTGTAGGGTTGTCACGCGCAACCGACAGGAGAGCAATCATGTGCCGCTGGCTCGCTTATACCGGCAATCCGCTTCAGCTCGAAACCGTGCTGTTCAACGCCCGGCATTCGCTGATCGATCAGAGCATGCATTCCCGGCTCGGCGCCACCACCACCAATGGCGACGGTTTCGGGATCGGCTGGTATGGACATCCCACTGACATTCCGTTTCGCTACCGCTGCATCCAGCCCGCGTGGAGCGATCGCAATCTACGCGAGGCCGCGCGGGCAATCCACTCGCCGCTGTTCGTCGCGCACGTGCGCGCGGCGACCGACACGCCGTCGCAGGAAACCAACTGTCATCCGTTCCGCCACGGCCGCTGGCTGTTCGCGCACAACGGCCTGGTGCGCAACTATCCGGCGGTGCGCCGCGACCTGATGGTGAAGATCGACCCCGATCTGTTCCCGTCCATCGAAGGCTCGACCGATTCCGAGGTGCTGTTTTTTCTCGCGCTGACCTTCGGGCTGGAGCTCGCGCCCGTCACCGCGCTCGAACGGATGGTCGGATTCGTCGAAGCCACCGGCCGCCGGCATGGCGTGGATGAACCGCTGAACATGACCGTGTGCGCGACCGACGGCGAGCAGATCATCGCGGTCCGCTATTCGAGCGAAGGACAGTCGCGCTCGCTGTTTCACAGCACGTCGTTCCGTCATCTGCGCGAGTTGTATCCCGACGACGAGCGCATCAAGACGGCCGGCGAGAATGCGTTCCTCGTGTTGTCCGAGCCGCTCGCGGACTTGGCGGGCTTTTGGGAGGAAATTCCCGAGAGCACGGCGGTGGTCGCGCGCGGCGGCGAGATTGGGCAGTATGCGTTCAAGCCGCGACTGGACTGAGCCGCGCCGAGCCAATCGTGCTCGAAGACTTGCCTGACGCGATCGACGAGATCCAGTTGCGGACGAAGCCTCTTGCACACCATGCGTGACGGTGTCCGCCGGCACGGCCCAAAGTTCGTTACTCCCGTTTAGAAACCCGCATTTCCGCGCACTGTCAGCGGAGGCGCCTTGTGCATCTTCGCCGGTGCGCTCGTCGAGCGCGTCCATGATGTGCAGCCGATTCCTATGCCCGCCTCCCGAAGCCGCGCGACGCTAGCACGAATGCCCGGGCCCGCGACTTGCTAAACGTTGCCGCGAGGTGACACATATATGAACGACGAAGAATTGATCGAGCCGGAATCTGCCGTACGCGATTCCGTGGAGCGATCCTGGATCAGACGCCTGGGCCCTGGCCTGATCACGGGCGCCGCGGACGACGATCCGTCAGGAATCGGCACCTATTCGCAGGCCGGCGCGCAGTTCGGATTCAATCTTCTGTGGGTGATCCTGATCACGTATCCATTGATGACCGCAATACAGCTGGTTAGCGCACAGATTGGCCGGGTAACCGGCAAGGGCCTCGCGTCCAACATACGCGCGCACTATCCAGCATGGCTGCTGTACGGCGCAGTCGCCCTGCTCGTCGTGGCGAACGTGATCAACATCGCCGCCGATCTGTCGGCGATGGGCGCCGCGGCCGGATTACTGCTGCCAGGTCCGCAGCACCTTTATGTCGTCGGCCTCGGGACGCTCTGCGTCGTTCTGCAGATTTTTGTCCCCTACGACAGTTATGCGCGCGTTCTGAAGTGGACCGCCCTCTCGCTTCTCGCGTACGTCGCGGTCGCATTCATCGTTCCGATCCCCTGGGCTGAAGTCGCGCGCGCCGTTGTGTTGCCGCGCATCTCGCTGACGTCGGACTATCTGACCATGGTCGTCGCGGTGCTGGGCACGACGATCAGTCCGTACCTGTTCTTCTGGCAGGCGTCGCAGGAAGTCGAAGAAATGCGCTCGGCACCGGAACAGGCGCCGTTGCGCCGCGTACCGCACCAGGCGCCCGCGCAGTTGCGAAGGATCCGTTTCGATACGTGGGTTGGCATGGGGGTGTCCAACTTCATTGCATTCTTCATCATGTTGACGGCGGCGGCTACGCTGCATCTGCATCACATCGACGTGAAAACCTCGGCCGATGCCGCGCGCGCGCTCGAGCCGTTTGCCGGGCGCTTCGCTTACGTCCTGTTTGCGCTCGGCATCATCGGAACCGGCCTGCTCGCGCTGCCGGTCCTCGCCGGCTCGGCCGCCTACGCCGCCGCGGGCAGCTTTCGCTGGCGCAGCAGTCTCGCGTTGCATCTGACGCTCGCGCGTGAATTCTATGCGGTGATCGCACTGGCCATCCTGGGCGGTGTGGCCATCACCTTCATGCATTTCGACCCGATCCGCGCGCTGTACTGGAGCGCGGTGATCAATGGCGTTACCGCGGTGCCGATCATGGTCATCATGATGCTGATGGCGCGAAGCCGGCGGGTCATGGGACAGTTCGCCGTCAAGGGCATGCTGGCCTGGGGAGGATGGCTCGCAACGCTCGCGATGGCGCTGGCTGCTGTGGGCGTGTTCGTGCCGTCGTAACAGACGCGTGCCACCGTGAACCCGGCTTTCGCACGGAACAGCGGTGCGCCGCAATTCGGGCCGCACGGGTTGCGCAACGGCAAGCGGATCTGAACTTCCCCGTTTCAGGTTCGTCTGAACGGTGCATCCGGCCGGCGCCAGCGCCGTCACATGCTGACGGTTTGCCGACAACAGCGTGGCCGCTCCCGTTCGACGATCAAGGAGGATTGCAAATGCCGAAAAAGCGTTCAGATGAATCGTCAGCCGCACGCGGCAACCGCAGCGACAGGATTCTCGCCGCGCCCGTTTTCTCGCAACCGCAACCCACGCCGGACCCGCAAACTTTCGTGGTCAGGCACGCATCCGATGCCGCAGCCTACAAGGTCATCGACGAACTGAACCGCGAGCACAAGCTGAAGGCGCTGCCGTTTCCGCCACCGCGCGGCGGCACCGAGCCCCGGCTGACGTTTGCGGAGGTGGTGGACAACAACCAGAAGCTCCTCGATACGATCAGCGCGAACGGACAGATCGTCTTTCACGCCACCGGCGATTGCGGCGGTACGAAAGGTCCGGCCACCCAGAATGAAGTTTCGGACAAGATGGTCAGCGACTTCGACGAAGCCGATCCCGCCGAGGTGCCGCAATTCAACTTCCTGCTGGGCGACATCGTCTACAGCTTTGGCGAAGCGCAGTATTACTACGATCAGTTCTATGATCCGTACCGCAACTATCATGCGCCGATTCTCGCCGCTGCCGGCAACCACGACGGAATGGTTTCGCCGTTGCAGCATGAGAAGAGCCTGCAGGCGTTTCTGAGGAACTTCTGCTCCGACTGCTTCCAGGTCTCTCCCGATGCGGGCAACCTTTCACGGACGGCGCAAATTCAGCCAGGCGTTTTCTTCACGTTCGAGGCGCCGTTCGTGCGCATCATTGCGTTGTACAGCAATACGCTCGAGGACCCAGGCGTGATCGCGGACCGTCACATCGGCAACAGCCAGTTGAAGTTCCTGAAAGCGGCGTTATTGCGAGTGAAGAAAGAGAACTATCGAGGCGCCCTGCTTTTCGCGCATCACCATCCGCCCTATGTGGCGCGTGGCCGTCATGGCTGGAGCGTCGAAATGCAACAGCAGATCGATACGGTTTGCAATGAAGTCGGTATCTGGCCGCATGCCGACCTCGCGGGACACGCGCACAACTATCAGCGCTTTACGCGAACCCGTTCCGATGGCACCCACATCCCTTACATCGTTTGCGGGAACGGCGGTCACGCCGTACAGCGACTCACCACCAACGGACAACCGCCCCTTCGCGCGCCGCAGCTGATCCAGGCTGCGTCGAAAGACACGGATGCCGTGGTCCTCGAAAGCTACGACGACCGCAACTTCGGCTATTTACGGCTCGTCGCCAACGCGAGGCAACTGCGTATCGAATACCATCCCGCCGTTGACGGACCCAACACGAAGACCCCCGACGATCAGGTGACCATCGATCTGGCCACCCGGCAGGTCGCTCACTACGTGGCTCGCGACTCGGGAATACCCGCTCTTGCGGAGCGCATTCGTCAGTTCGCGCAGGTCAAGCCCACCAAGGCTGATGGGCGCGCAATCCGCCCCCGATCTGATGCGAACCGCGGTTCCCGCGCGTTTCCCCGCATTAAAGATTGGTGACTTCCTACCGTAATAATAAAAGTGAGGCGGCTCGCAGCGTTCGAGCCGTCGCTCAACCCGGTAGTCGGAGAACAGCGTGAGATTCAAAGCGACTTCGTGCCCTAAAGAAACCAAACCGATTGAGTCCCGGGTCGATAGCGACGCACATGCCAATGGCTGGTCAGCCCGCAACCAGCAGTTTCTTTCCTATTTCCTGTCGCGGTACGGTCAACGCAGGACCATACCGTTGTCGAGTCTCTGCATTGCCGTCGTTGCCGGCGTTGGCATCGGTGCTCTTGTGCATCAGGCGGCCGGTGAAGCGGCGATTACCCTACGTGTCGCATTGTCGATGGTGTCGGGCGTTGCCGGCCTCGCGATCGTTCGTCGCAAACTCGGCCTGGATTACGCGCGGCAAAGCGCCGCCACCGCACTGGCGAGCGGGCTTCTGCACGCGAATCGCGACTGCCTGAAGGTGCTCGCTACCGACGGAAAAATGCTGCGGGTGTCGGAGCATGGCGCGATGTTGATGGAAGCGGAGTCACCGGAGCAACTGTCCGGCTCGGACTGGCTCGCATTCTGGACCGGCGAGGACCGCACGGCGGCCGAGAAGGCTTTGGCGGGCGCCGTTTCCGGCAAGAGCACATCGTTCACTGGAAGCTGCGCGACGACGAGGGGGCGTACCAGGTGGTGGAACTCCACGCTCACGCCAGTGACGGGCGACGACGGCGCGGTGAGCGCGCTGCTTTGTGCTTCCGAGGACGTCACCCAGCAATCCGAGCTGTTGAAGACACTGCGCGAACGCGATGAATTGATGCATGAGATGGAGTTGCATGTCCGGCTCGTGTTCTATTCGTATAGCTCGCATTTTGAACACTGTCATCATGTCAGCGCAGGTGTCGAAAGCGTGTTCGGCATTACGCCTCAAGAGCTTGGCAACAGGCCTTCCGCGTGGCTCGATCTCGTGGTGCCGGAGGATCTGGAGCCATTGCTCGCCGAGATGAACCGCGTCGCGTCCGAAGTGGCGGAAGGTCGCGTCGAATACCGCATCCGCCGTCCGGATGGTTGCCTGCGCTGGATCAGAAGCACGGCCTATCCCGTGTGCGACGGCTCCGCGAACGTGGTGCGCATCGTCGGTGTCAGCGAAGACATCACGCTGGAACAGGAACGCCTCGCGGCGCTCGACCGTCTGGCCTACACCGATGGTCTGACGGGTTTGGCTAACCGGGGCGCGCTGATCCGCCAGATGAAGACGCTTTGCAGGCAGAACGTCGCCTTCAGTCTGATGTTCGTCGATCTCGACCGATTCAAGGTCCTGAACGATACGCTGGGCCATACGGCCGCTGACCGTCTGTTGCAGGACATCGCCAAAGTCATTCAGGGAGCGCTTGCGCCGGATGCCTGTGTAGCGCGCCTCGGCGGAGACGAGTTCGCGGTGATCGTCAGGGGCGAGAGCGACAAGGCCACGTTGGCGAGCCTGGCGCAGTCTCTGCTGAACCTGTTTTCAAGCGACGTTCGCAAAGACCACGCTGCGCCATTCGTCACGGCGTCGATCGGCATATCGATCTTTCCCGAGCACGGCCGCGATCACGAGGCGCTGCTGACGAGCGCGGATATCGCGATGTATGCGGCGAAAAAAGGCGGTCGCAACGGCTTCCGGTTTGCCGACGAAGCATCCAGCGATGTGCTCGGCGATTTCGAACTCGAGTGCAATCTGCCCACGGCGCTGGCGTCGAACCAATTCGTGCTGCATTTCCAGGGTATTCATGAGCCAGCCTCTCTGGCGGTGAAAGGCGTCGAAGCACTGGTTCGATGGAATCATCCAGCACGAGGCCTGGTGGGTCCGGGCAGCTTCATTCCGATCCTCGAAGAAAGCGGGTTCATCGTCGAAGTCGGGGCATGGGTCGTGGACGCGGCCCTCGCTCAACTGGCCGTCTGGCAGGCCGCCGGCAGGAAAGAACTGTCCATGTCGGTGAACGTGTCCGCGCGTCAGCTCAGGGATGACTCGCTTGTCGCCATAGTCGACCAGGCGCTGCGAAAACACCGGGTGCCGCCGCGCTGCCTCCAGATCGAATTGACCGAAAGTGCGTTGATGGAAAACCCCTCACTCGCGCAGGCAACGCTGATGGCGCTCAAGCGGCTTGGCGTGCGCATCGCCATCGACGACTTCGGAACGGGATACTCGAGCCTGCGTTATCTGGCCGATTTTTCGCCGGACATCGTCAAGATCGACCGCTCGTTTACGGCAACGCTGGGACGCGACGCGGCGGCCGCCTCGATCGTTCGGGGCATCATTCAGATGTCGCACGAACTCGGCATCAAAGTGACAGCCGAAGGTGTCGAAACGAATCAACAGCTGCATGCGCTGCGCGACGCAGGCTGCGACTACGTGCAAGGGTTCTTTTTGACGAAGCCGATGAATGCGGAGAATCTGGTTCAGTGCGAAAGCTTCGTGCCTTTGTCCGCAGCGGGAGCAACGAGCGACTGCTCCCACTGACGAACAGCTCCGCGACGACCGGGCGCAATTAGCGATTGGCGGCCTCGACCTACATACGATGACGCAGCCAACCCGGTTCCATTCCGGGTCTCGCCTTTGCCCTCAATGCGTGCGCACCGGTTGCCCGCTCTGTCCCGCACTCATCGCCGCGCCCCTTTCCGCTCGATGCATGGCCGCGACCTTCGCTTTGGCAGCTTGAATGTCGGCGGGATACGAACCGTCGTCGCCGACCGACGGGTTATATCCGGCCGCTTCCAGCTCCTCGAGTTCGTGCATGACTTCCGCGCGGGTGACTTGATGAGGTTCGGGCTCCGACGCAGTTTGCGCATACAGGCTCGCCGAATTGGCCATCAACATCGCACCGGCTTCGCAGTGTCGAGCGAGTACGACACTCTGGCGTGCCCGCGATGACGATTCGGCGCGCGTTGCGTGAGTTAGCGACTATGATTGATTGGTTGATTTTGGCCGACCGGAACCACATCGACAGGCCGATGAAAGACTTCTACCAAATCGAATACAAGTGCGGATATGCGGTGTCGGGCGGTATTGCGCGCAAGACGCGACGTGGCGTTGCGCACGCGGTGGCCGCGCCGTTGGCAAAAACAATAAAGGTCAAAGGTCATGGGTACGTCATGGCATAGGGGGCTGATGCCGCGACGTCCGGTGCCGTCTCCAGGCCTCATTGGAAGGAGACACGGCGATGAACTTGAGCAGAGAGTCGTGGCGCGCGCGTGGGCGCGTGCCGTCGTGGGTGGGGGCGTGCTGTGTGCTGGCGCTGTGCGCCATGTGGAGCCACGGCGCGTACGCGGGTTCGACAGCAGGACAATGCCAGGGCGAGGCATGCAAAAGGCACGAGCCGCCACCCCGATCGAAACTCAGCTGTCCGAATCTGAATGGATTGACCATCCGCGCCCGTGAGATCGGTCTGCCGACGACAGGCGCCGTCGTCACCTCGACGACCCAGGTGGCGGCGAGCGGCAGCGGCGCGACGGCTACCGGATCGTACTGCCTCGTGGCCGGCGCGATTCATCCGGTCGATCCATCCGCGCCAGACATCCTGTTCAACGTCGCGTTGCCGGACCAGTGGAACGGCAAGATCCTGATGCTCGGCGGCGGGGGTTTCGACGGCTCGATTCCCGCCATCACAGGTAACGTGCCGAGCGCGCCGGCGGCTCTGCCGGGACCGTTGTCGCGCGGCTACGCGGTGTTCGCGAGCGATTCCGGGCACGAGGCGAGCAACGGTTCGGTGAACGGCGCGTTCTCCGTCAACGCCGAGGCCTACGACAACTTCATGGGAGAAGCGCTGAAGAAAACGCATGACGCCTCGCTCGTGACCATCGACGCGCATTACGGCACGCATCCGTCCAGGGCGTATTTCGCGGGCGGCTCAACTGGCGGGCGCGAGGCACTGACCGTCGCGCAGCGCTGGCCGCGCGACTGGGACGGCATCATCGCGTTCTATCCCGCGTACGACTTTACGACGCTGAGCCTTCAGCAATTGCGCGTGACCGAAGGCTTCGCAGCGCCCGGCGCGTATCTCGACACAGCGCAGCGCGCGCTGCTGCTCAACGCGGTCATGCAGGCTTGCGACGGACTCGACGGTGTAGTCGACGGTCTCATCAGCAACGTGCAGGCGTGCAATGCGACGTTCAACCCGGCGACGGCCAGCGTCGACGGCAAGCCTTTGCGTTGCGCCGGCGGTATCGCGCGCGGCGACACGTGCCTGTCGGACCGGCAGATCGCGGCGCTGAACACGATGAACACGCCGCTCGTGTTTGCGTACCCGCTCGAAAGCGGCGAAACGCTGTATCCCGGCTATAACGTGTATGGCGCCGATCTCGGGGTGGGCAGCAGTTCACCGCTCGAAGGCACCGTCACGACGCTCGCGCTCGGCACGACGCAGCCGTCGTATCCGCTGCAAAGCACCGCGATGTTCGACGGCCAGATCGCCGACGACTTCGTCCGCTACACGGTGATGGACGACCCGGACGCAGACTCGCTGCAGTACAACCCCGCGATTGCCGGTCGATGGTCCGGCCGCGTCAGCATGCTGTCGGGGCTTGACGCGACCGATGCGAACCTGACGCCCTTCATGCAGCACGGCGGCAAGTTGCTGATGGCGCACGGCACCGTCGATCAGACCGTCAGCACGCGGGCAACCGAGATCTACTATCAGCGCATGCTGGTGACGATGGGCTTTGGCGCGGTCGGCTCGTTCGCGCGCTTCTATGAGATTCCGGGGCTGCAGCACGCGGTCGGCACCGAGTTCAATGCGTCGTGGGACTCGCTGACGACGCTGGAGAACTGGGTCGAGCACGGCACACCGCCGGCGCATCAGGTGGTCACCGATACGGAGGGTGTGCCGGGACGCACGCGGCCGCTATGCCAGTATCCGGCGTGGCCCAGCTATAACGGCGCGGGCGACGTGAACAGCGCGAGCTCGTTTACCTGCGTGCAGTGAAGCCGGTCATGGAGAGGCTTGCCGGTCGCGGCGCTAACTGGATGAATCGACATCGTGCCGGAATCGACCAGGCCTGCCGCGTCTGATGCGGATTGTCTGGTCAGCGATCCGGTGCTGTGTGTGGACGATGCGCCGTAGACGTCTGGCGGAAAGTGGGCGACGCCTCGCCCGGGGGCATGAAATTTGCGGGAGCCGCGTCATCGCATCCAGACAAGGAGACCGACATGGACACGCGGCAAATCGAAGAGCTCCGTCCCACACAAATGACCCACGGCGCGCGGGAGGTCCGCGAAAAAGCCCGCCAATACCGGTCCCTGAGCAGCCATGACCTGGAGATGGCCATCGCCGAAAAGCCGATACCGGTCGTCTGCGGACCCAACGGCATACCGTTTGCGATCGATCATCACCATGTGGCGGCGGCGCTGTGGCAGGTGGGCGTGCGCGCGGTTCCGGTCGTGCTGGTGCGAGATCTTTCCTCGTCTACGTGGGCGTCGTTCTGGCTCAGCATGGAAAACCAACGATGGACCTTTCCGTATGACGCGCAAGGCATGCGCCGGCCGTTTGCCGAATTGGCGGAGCACGTGTGGGAAATGAAGGACGATGAATACCGAAGCCTCGCGGCAGCGGTCCGCGATGCCGGCGGCTATGAAAAAACCAGTGTCCCGCTGGAAGAATTTCGCTGGGCCGACTTCTTTCGCGCGACGTTGCCGCGGCCCGATAGCGACGAAAAGTTCACAGCTTTGCTCAAGGAAGCCTTGAAGCTGGCCAGGAGCGACTCTGCATTGGGGCTACCGGGCTATCTCGGTCGCACGGATTGAGTCGGCGGTCCACTTAATCGTGGGCCGCTCTGCCCGCCGGCACTAGAAACTGATCCATCAACGAGATCTTCAACGGCTTGTCCGCATCGAGCTTCTTCTTCTCGATCAATACTTCCAACCATCCCCGCTACCCGGATTGCGATAGAACGCGACGACCGCCACATAGTTCGTGTCGGCCCGCATCGGTTGCGACAGGCTTGCCGACGCACCGGGATTCAGCACCGATGCCATGCTCGCCTGCAAGTCCTGCGCGAGCACCGTGCGGTCGTTCTTCAGCAGATCCTCGTACGACGCCCCATCGAACATCTTGCGGTCCTTCAGCTGATACACGCGCACCGCGACCGATGTCGCACGACCAGCATCGTCGGGGTTCAGCGCTTCGCGCGCGGACAGATCGATGTCGAGCACCTTGATCTGCTTGAAAAACACCGCGTGATAAGCGCTCGACGACGCGTCCGATACGGATTGCCAGGCGCCGCATGCCGACAGCAGCGCGACGGACGCAAGGATGGAAACGGTAAAACGAAGGTTCATCAATGGTCCTTTCGGCGCGTCGTTCATGACGCGGCATGAGTCAGGTACGGATTGGCGGCGGGCTTCGGAAGCGCCCGATAGACCCCGTGTGCGACGTCGATCAGGCGTTCGTTCACGGCAGGCAGCACGGTCGTCCAGCCGAGGCGCGGCGCGGGTCCGGCCGACGACGTCAGCGGCTGCGGCTCGCCCGCGCGCGCGAGCGCGGGAAAGAACTCATCGACGCGCACGTCCGCGCCGGGCACCGCGAGCGCGATCACGCCCGCGAGCCCTTCAGGTGTGCGCGTTCGCTGGATCAGCAGGCCGAGCAGCGCGAGCATCCGCGAATCGCACAAGCCGGCGCGTTGCGGCTTGTTGCCCCAGCCAAAGCCGGCGAGGCACAACAGATTGCGCGAATGCGCATCGCTGCCGCCCGCGCGAAAGCTTTCCGGATAGCGGTACTTCTTCCACGCCCGATACAGCAGCGTGACGAAACGATGATTGAACTGATCGAGAAAGGCCTCGACCGCTTCGTGCCCTTCCTCGCGCATCACGATCTCGTCGATCATGTGCGACGGCATCGCCGCGTCGACGCCGTAAAGACCCATGAACGTCGTGCGCACGGTCGGCGCCGCGGCATTGACCAGGGAATCCGGATCAGCAGCGAATTCGACTGCGGCGATCTCGCCCGCCGGAAATCCTGTGCGCGCTGCTAATCGAATCCGACGCTACGATTCAGATCTATTCGGGAATTCGCCGGTCGATTCGACCGCGACATTTGTTCACAGTTGCTCGGCGGATAACTGGCTATAGTGGGCAAGGTCGATCACGGGTCCGATCGACCTTCCCAGACAGGCATTGAGTCTGTCCTTCGGCAGCCTCGATCACGCCTCGTGTTCGAGGCTTTTTTCCTTGCTGCTCCATTAGCAAGCGATCACGTGGCCAGTGTGCCGTCCGCCGCATTCATGCGCGCGGGCCGTTCATGAGGATCGGGACTATCGGTCTGAGTCGTCCCCGCGACGGAGACAATAATGGCAAACAGAAAAGATTTTCGAATAAGCATTATTTGTTCCGCTTGCTTTTTCACCCGCATTTGACACAGCCGACATAAATCGCGAGCTAAACATGCTCTTTTCGTGCGGATGTGGCAGTGCATTACCGAGCGCACGCAATGTCGACTGAATCGGGTAGGAGGCGGGGTTGCCCCCGCCGTCCTCCCACAACACCGGACGTACGGATCACGTATCCGGCGTTTCCTGACGACTGGATTGCTCCAGCGAGCTTCGTTTCGT
>NZ_CADFGP010000031.1 GCF_902833905.1 Paraburkholderia tuberum STM678
ACGAAACGAAGCTCGCTGGAGCAATCCAGTCGTCAGGAAACGCCGGATACGTGATCCGTACGTCCGGTGTTGTGGGAGGACGGCGGGGGCAACCCCGCCTCCTACCCGATCTGCAAGATTTGCAGCGGCGGCGTGCGTGGCTGCCGCAACCAGGAGCCGCCGCACGCGGGCGGCAGCCCCTCGACTCATCAACCGAGCCAGCGACGCGCGTTCTGGAACACGCGCAGCCACGGGCTCGCGTCCGTGCCGATCTCGCCCCAGCCCTGCGGATGCCAGCTCATCTGCACCGCGCGATGCACGCGCTCCATGTGCGGCATCAGCACCGTGAAGCGGCCGTCGGCCGTCGTGACCGACGTGATGCCCTCGGGCGAACCGTTCGGGTTGAACGGATACTGCTCGGTCGCCTGACCACGGTGATCGACATAGCGCATCGCGACCGCGACCTTCGACTTGTCGCCCTGCTGCGAGAAGTCCGCAAAGCCTTCGCCGTGCGCGACCGCGACCGGAATGCGCGAGCCTTCCATGCCGGCGAAAAAGAGCGACGGCGATGCCTGCACCTCGACGAGCGAGAAGCGTGCCTCGAACTGCTCCGACTTGTTGCGCGTGAACTTCGGCCATGCTTCGGCGCCGGGGATCATCGACGCGAGGCTGCTCATCATCTGGCAGCCGTTGCAGATGCCGAGCGCAAACGTGTCGCCACGACTGAAGAACGCGGCGAACATGTCGGCCAGTTGCGCGTTGAAGCGGATCGTCTTGGCCCAGCCTTCGCCGGCGCCCAGCGTATCGCCGTACGAGAAGCCGCCGCACGCGACCGCACCCGCGAAATCGGCGAGGTTCGCGCGGCCCGCGAGCAGGTCGCTCATATGCACGTCGTGCGCGTCGAAGCCGGCGCGATCGAATGCATAGGCCGTCTCCAGATGCGAGTTCACGCCCTGCTCGCGCAGGATCGCGACGCGCGGACGCGCGCCCTTGCCGACGCCCCGAAGGAAGTCCCCTTGGGGGACGCCCCGAAGGAAGTCCCCTTGGGGGACGAAGGGTGCGGCGACATCGTCGGCCGGATCGAAGCTCAGCACCGGCGTGATGCCCGGGTCGGCCGCATCGAGCAGCGCGTCGTATTCGGCGTCGGCGCAAGCCGGGTTGTCGCGCAGACGCGCTATGCGCCAGCTCACTTCGCTCCACGTGCGATGCAGTTCGGCACGCGGCGCCTCGTAGAGCTTCTTCGCGTCGCGATAGATTTCGATCACGTCGCGCTCGTTGGTCTTGCCGATCACGTGCGAGCACGCCGACAGATCATGCTCGCGCAGCGCGGCGAGCACCGCGTCGCGATCGGCCGCGCGCACTTGCACGACGGCGCCGAGTTCTTCGTTGAAGAGTGCGCGCAGCGTGCGGTCGTCGCGGCGGCCGCTGGTCTGCTTCGCCCAGTCCTTCGCGTCGCCGTAATCGGATTCGTGATGCGCGTCGAGCACGAGCATGTCGACGTTCAGCGACACGCCCGCGTGACCCGCGAACGCCATTTCGCAAACCGTCGCCCACAGGCCGCCGTCCGAGCGGTCGTGGTACGCGAGCAGCTTGCCGTCGCTATTGAGCGCCTGGATCGCGTTGAAAAAGCGCTTCAGATCTTCCGGATCGTCGACGTCAGGCACCGTGTCGCCGACCTGCTGCGTGACCTGCGCGAGAATGCTGCCGCCCAGACGCTGCTTGCCGCGGCCGAGATCGATCGCAATCAGCACCGACTCGCCGACTTCGCTCACGCGCTGCAGTTGCGGCGTCAGATGCTTGCGGACGTCTTCAACCGGCGCGAACGCGGAGATGATCAGCGACACCGGCGCGACCACTTCCTTCGCGACGCCGCTCTCTTCCCAGCGGGTGCGCATCGACAGCGAATCCTTACCGACCGGAATGCCGATACCGAGCGCCGGGCACAGTTCCATACCGATCGCCTTGACCGTGTCGTAGAGCGCGGCGTCTTCGCCAGGCGCGCCGCACGCGGCCATCCAGTTGGCCGACAGCTTGAGTTTGTCGAGCGACGCGATCGGCGCCGCCGCGATGTTGGTGATCGCCTCGCCGACTGCCATACGGCCGGAGGCCGGTGCGTTGATGACGGCGAGCGGCGTGCGCTCGGACATCGTCATCGCTTCGCCGCTGAAGCCTGCGTAGTCCATCGTCGTGATCGCGACGTCGGCCACCGGCACCTGCCACGGACCGACCATCTGATCGCGCGCGGTCGTACCGCCGACCGAGCGGTCGCCGATCGTGATCAGAAACGACTTGCTCGCGACCGTCGGATGACGCAGCACGCTCTGCGCGACGTCCTGCAGCGCGAGGCCGGTCACGTCGACCGGTTCGAGCCTGCGCTCGGCACGCTTTACGTCGCGGTGCATACGCGGCGCCTTGCCGAGCAGCACTTCCATCGGCATATCGACTGGCTGGTGCGCGCCTTCCTGCAGTTCGGCGTCGATCAGCTTCAGTTGACGCTCGGCGGTGGCCGTGCCGATCACCGCGAACGGGCAGCGCTCGCGCTTGCACATCGCTTCGAACGCCGGCAGATCGGCCGGCGCAATGGCGAGCACGTAGCGCTCCTGCGCTTCGTTCGACCAGATTTCGCGCGGCGACAGACCGCTCTCTTCGAGCTGGATCTTGCGCAGTTCGAACAGTGCGCCCTTGCCCGCACCGTCCACCACTTCGGGGAACGCGTTCGACAGACCGCCCGCGCCGACGTCGTGAATACTGAGGATCGGGTTCTTGGCGCCGAGTTGCCAGCACGCGTTGATCACTTCCTGCGCGCGTCGCTCGATTTCCGGGTTGCCGCGCTGCACCGAGTCGAAGTCGAGTTCGGCGGTGTTGGTGCCGGTCGCCATCGAGCTCGCGGCGCCGCCGCCCATGCCGATGCGCATGCCCGGGCCGCCGATCTGGATCAGCAGCGAGCCTTCCGGCAGATCGTGCTTGTGCGTGTGCTGGTCGGAGATATTGCCGATGCCGCCCGCGATCATGATCGGCTTGTGATAGCCGCGCACGAGACCCGCGACGTTCTGCTCGTAGGTGCGGAAGTAGCCGCCGAGGTTCGGCCGGCCGAATTCGTTGTTGAACGCCGCGGCGCCGAGCGGGCCGTCGATCATGATCTGCAGCGGCGAGGCGATGCGGTCCGGGCGGCCGTACGCTTCGTGCTGGTCGGCCGGATTGCGCTGCGCGAGCGGCTGAGCGGTGTCGCGGGCGTTTTCCCACGCCTCGACGCCGTCCGGCAGTTCGAGGTTCGATACCGTGAAGCCCGCGAGGCCCGCCTTCGGACGCGCGCCGCGTCCGGTCGCGCCTTCGTCGCGGATTTCGCCACCTGCGCCGGTCGCGGCGCCCGGGAACGGCGAGATCGCCGTCGGATGATTGTGCGTTTCCACCTTCATCAGCGTGTGCGTGAACTCGACGCTGCGGCCATAGTGCTCGGGCAATTCGCTCGCGCCGAGCTGCGCCGGCGTGCGCGGAAACCAGCGCTCGGCCATGCCGCCGACCATGATCGCCGAGTTGTCCGAATACGCGACGATCGTGCCCTGCGGGTTCAGCTTCTCGGTGTTGCGGATCATGTTGAACAGCGACATGTCCTGCTTCTCGCCGTCGATCGTCCAGTCCGCGTTGAAGATCTTGTGGCGGCAGTGCTCGCTGTTGGCCTGCGCGAACATCATCAGCTCGACGTCGGTCGGATTGCGGCCGAGCTTCGTGAATGCGTCGACCAGATAGTCGATTTCGTCGTCGGCGAGCGCGAGGCCCAGTTCCGCGTTGGCGGTTTCGAGCGCGGCGCGGCCGCTCGCGAGCACGTCGACGGTTTGCAGAAGCTTGGCCGGCAATTCGTCAAACAGATGCAACGCATGGTCGCGCGATGGCGCGACGCTCTCGGTCATGCGATCGTGCAGCGCGGCGGCGACGGCCGCGCGCGCTTCGTCCGACAGCGTCTTCTTGCCGCCGAGCAGGCCGCTTTTCAGCGTCACCGAGTACTCGACGCCGCGCTCGATGCGGCGCACCCGCGTGAGCCCGCACAGATGCGCGATGTCGGTTGCCTTGCTGGCCCACGGCGACACGGTGCCAAAGCGCGGCACGACGAGGAAGGTCTCGACCGCGCCACGCTCCTTGCCCTCTTCGAACGGATTGCCGTAGTGCATCAGCGCCTCGATCTTCGCGCTGTCTTCAGCGGACAGTTCGGTCTGGGCATTGACGAAGTGCAGATACTGCCCGCGCACGCCGGTGATATTCGGGTCGATGCGCGTGAGCGTGTCGAGCAGGCGGGTTTGACGGAAATCGGAGAGGGCCGAAGCGCCGGGGAAACACGAGAAGTGGGCCATGGGACTTGACGTTGCGTCGCTCATTGATGCCGGGGAGCCGCGCATGCAGGCGACGTGAGGCGGAAAGGAAGTCCGGGATTATACCCCGGGAACGGGCTTCCAGCGGGCTCCGGGGTGCGTGGGCGGCGGGCCGCGCCTGCCCGCGCGAGGCGTCGCCGCGGTGCCCGTCGCGTCGCCGCGCGGGTGTTTTGACTGCTATCATTCGCGTTTCACCAGATCGGCGCACGCGGCCCGGGTTTCACCCGGCGGCGCGCCGCATGTCACAGCCAGCGGGACGGCGCGCGAGCCGCCCGTCGGCACATCGAATCAGAGCATGGATGTCATCGTCATTGGCGGCGGGATAGCGGGCGTCGCCACCGCTTATCACCTGCGCGCGGCCGGCCACCGGGTATGCGTCGTCGAGCGTCACGCGACCGTCGCGCAAGGCGCCACCTACGGACAAGGCGGCAACGTGCTGCCGACGCCGCTCGACGTCTGGTTCGGCCCGACCTTCATGGCGAGCCGCTACAACGCGAAAAATGGCGTAATCAGCAAGACCGGCTTCAACGGCGCCGCGCGGCAGTTCATCAAGCAGCTCGGAGCATGGCAGGAACCCGAGGCGTTCGCGCGCCAGTACGCGCTGCTGCGGCCCCTGATCGAATCCTCGCGCGATGCGATGGCCGACGTCGAAGCCCGCTTCGGCCTCGAATTCGAACAGGCGAGCGGTCTGCTGTACCTCGTGCGCAGCGCGCACGAATGGGAGCTGAACGCAGCCGCGCTCGATCTGCTGCACCGGTTCGAGGTGCCGCATCACGTGCTGAGCCCGGCCGAATGCGCGGCGTTCGAGCATGCGGTCCCCACAGATCCTGAATTCGCCGGCGGCGTGCTGTTCGAGCACGAGCGCACCGCGAACTGTCCGCTTTTTACCAAGCTCGTCAAACAGGTGCTCGATACCCAAGGCGGCGTGCAGTTCATGCCGAACTGCGAGGTGACCGGCATTCGTCTCGACAGTCAGCGCGCGGCGGTCGAACTGGCGCCGCGCGACGGCGCGCCCCGCTCGCGCGAGATCGACGTGGTCCAGGCCGACGCCGTCGTGGTCGCCGCCGGTTACGGCAGCCTCGCGCTGCTCGAACGCGCGGGGCTCAGGCTGCCGCTGCATCCGCTGCGGCTGCATTCGCTGGTCGCGCCGATCGCGCACGAGGAATGCGCGCCGCACGTCGCGATCGTCGATGCGGTCAAGCGCATCGGCATCAGCCGCATGAACCATCGGCTGCGGATCGCGGGCGGCGCGGTGCTGCAAAGCGCGAGCCAGATCGACAAGCCGCTCGGCGAAGCGCTGACCAAGGAGGCGCTCGCGTTGCTCGGCCAGGCGACGCACGACTGGATTCCGGGCGCCGCGCGCATTTCGGCGGCGCTGCCGTGGGAAGGCGTGAAACTGCTGTCGCCCGATGGCTTGCCGGTGATCGGCAACGCGCTGCATCCGCGGCTGTTCATCAACGTCGGGCATGGTCCGGCCGGCTGGGGCCTCGCCTGCGGCGCGGGCAAGCTCGTTGCACAGCTGATGTCGGGACAGACGCCGACGTTGCCGCAAGACACGCTCGCTGCATTGAGGCCGGAGCGGTTCCAGTAAGGTTTCGTGCGGTTCCAGGCGGGTATGGCGGGCTGACAGCCCGCTGTCGATACCCCGCGTTCATCGCGCCGCTTCCGCCGCACGCACCGAAACAGCCGCACGCCGTGCGCCTATCGGCACTAACATAGCGATTCCAAAGTCTGCCCGCCGCGCCGCGGGCGCACCGCCAGGTTTCGCCATGACAGACGCAGAAAACTCGCTGCTCTCCCTTTTCGATCCGCTGACCGACTCGCAGCCGCTTGCGCTGCCGCTGCTGACGCTGACCGACTTGCGGATCGCCGAATCCCTGGCCGCCACGGCCCTGCCCGAGCACACGCTGATGGCGCGCGCCGGTCATGCGGCCGCGCGCTGGCTGCTCGAACGGATCGCCGCGGATACGTCGGTGACGAAGTCGCAGCAGCGCGCGTGGCTGGTCGCCGGCCCCGGCAACAATGGCGGCGACGCGCTGGTCGTCGCGACGGAACTGCACAAGGCCGGCATCGCAGTCGAAGTCTGTATGCCGCTTGAAGTGAAGCCCGCCGACGCGCGCTGGGCGCTCGACGCCGCGCGCGCCGCCGGCGTGCCGATCGACGCGGCGCCGCCCGCCTCGCTCGACGGCTATGGCTGGCTCGTCGACGGTATGTTCGGCATCGGTCTCGCGCGGCCGCTCGACGGCGTCTTCGCGACGCTCGCACGGCAGTTGTCGCAGCGCACGAAGGCGCGCCCGACACAAGCCGCCGTGCTCGCGCTCGATGTGCCCAGCGGGCTCGACAGCGACACCGGCGCGGTGATCGGCGGCAACGGCGCGGCGGCGGTCCATGCGACGCACACGATCACGTTCATCGGCGCGAAGCCGGGGCTTTTCACCGCGCAAGGCCGTGATCTCGCCGGGCGAGTGACGGTCGCACCGATCGGGCTCGTGGCAGGGATCAACGACGGGGGCAGCCAGGACGCTGCCACCAGCGCCTCACGTGCGGCGATCCAGCTCAGCGCGCCCGATCTCTTCGGCCCC
The DNA here is from genome assembly GCF_902833905.1 of Paraburkholderia tuberum STM678. GTDB lineage: Bacteria > Pseudomonadota > Gammaproteobacteria > Burkholderiales > Burkholderiaceae > Paraburkholderia > Paraburkholderia tuberum. Next base: position 6,926 of record NZ_CADFGP010000031.1, read on the forward strand.
TTCATGCCCCCACGCAACTTCGCGACCAACAAGGGCACCTTCGGCAGCCTCGCGGTGGTCGGCGGCGACACCGGCATGTGCGGCGCGCCGATTCTCGCGGCACGCGCGGCGCTCTACACCGGCGCGGGCAAGGTCCACGTCGCGTTGCTCGGCGAAGGCGCCCCGCCCTACGATCCGCCGCACCCCGAACTGATGCTGCATCCGATCGACACGCTGCCGCTCGATTCGATGGACGCACTCGCGATCGGCTGCGGCATGGGGCACGGCGAACGCGCGACGCGGGTACTGCACGACGTGCTGCAACTCGACGTGCCCAAGCTGTTCGATGCCGACGCGCTGAACCTGGTCGCCAAGGATCCCGCGCTCGCCGCGGAAGTCACCGCGCGCGGCGTGCAAGGCGATCCGTGCATTTTCACTCCGCATCCGCTCGAAGCGGCGCGCCTGCTTGGCAGCGATGCGGCGAGCGTGCAACGCGACCGTCTCGCGGCCGCGCGTGCGCTCGCGGCGCGTTTTGCGAGCGTCGTCGTGCTGAAGGGCGTCGGCACGATCATCGCCGCGCCCGACGGCCGCCTCGCGCTGAACCCGACCGGCAACGCCGCGCTCGCGACGGGCGGCACCGGCGACGTGCTCGGCGGCATCATCGGCGCGCTGCTCGCGCAGCATCTGCCACGCTTCGAGGCGGCGCTCGCGGGCGTCTATCTGCACGGCCTTGCCGCCGATACGCTGACCGCGCAGGGCCACGGCCCCGCCGGGCTGACGGCCGGCGAGCTGGCACCGATGGTGCGTACCTTGTTGAACCGGCTGTTCTATTCGGCGCCGCTTGCTTGACGCGCGCGATTGCTCTGAATACGAATCGCGTCCGCGGCGCTCGTTCACACCGATGACACATCGCGATCCCAATCATTGCGAGCGCGCGCAACGCCCAGCTGCCCGTCGCGCATCCCCGCTATACTGATTGCCTGCGCCGCGCGTCGGATCGATCGCGGGTCGCGGCGATACTCCAGCGGGCGCGGGCGCCGCCTCGCGTGTTCGCGAAGTTCACCCGCTTCGCGAAGTATCGTCGGCACCTGTCCCGATCCGGGCCGCGTGGCATCGCTCTGACTGCATCGCCGCATCATTCTCGGCCACGCTTCATGCGCGCGCCTTCCTTCGTGCCCCTTGGTTAGACGGACGCTATGACCCAGAACTCGCTCCCCTCCTGGTCCTCGCTGCAGACGCATTACGACACGATTCGCGATGCGCATCTGCGCGACTGGTTCGCCCCCGAGAACGATCCCGCTCCCACGCGCGCCGAACGCTTCACGTTTGCGGGCGGCGGTCTCTCAGCCGATTTCTCGAAGCACCGCATCACCGCCGAAACCCTGCAACTGCTCGTGCAACTCGCCCGCGAAGCCGGCGTCGAAAAGCGCCGCAACGCGATGTTCGCGGGCGAGGTCGTCAACCCGACCGAAGGCCGCGCCGCGCTGCACACGGCCTTGCGCGCAACCGACCCGAAGGCGCCGTTCTTCGTCGAAGTGCAGGCCGAGCGCAAGAAAATGGCCGCGTTCGCCGAGCAGGTCCGCAGCGGCGCATGGACCGGCTACACCGGCAAGCGGATCCGTCATGTCGTGAACATCGGCATCGGCGGCTCGGATCTAGGGCCGAAGATGGTCGTGCACGCGTTGCATCATCTCGCGACGCCCGAGATCTCGACGCACTTCGTGTCGAACGTGGACGGTGCCGATCTGTACAGCGTGATGCAGCAGATCGATCCCGAAGAGACGCTCGCGATCATCGTGTCGAAGACTTTCACGACGCTGGAGACGATGACCAACGCGCGCTCGCTGCGCGACTTTTTCATCCAGAAAGGCTGCCCGGAAAGCGCGCTGGCGAAGCACTTCGTCGGTGTGTCGGCCAATACGGCCGAAGTCGTCAAGTTCGGCATCGCACAAGAGAACGTGTTCTCGATGTGGGACTGGGTCGGCGGACGCTACTCGCTGTGGTCGGCCGTCGGTCTGTCGATCATGATCGCGGTAGGTCCGCAACAGTTCGACGAGTTGCTCGCCGGCGCCAACGAGATGGACCAGCACTTCCGCACCGCGCCGCTCGACAGGAACCTGCCGGTGCTGCTCGGCATGATCGGCATCTGGTATCGCAACTTCTTCGGCTCGCAGAGCTATCTGGTCGCGCCGTATTCGCAGGCGCTGCATTTCCTGCCGTCGTATCTGCAGCAGCTCGAAATGGAGAGCAATGGCAAGTCCGCGCGTCTCGACGGCGCGTTCGTCGACTATGCGACTTCCGCAGTCACATGGGGCGAGCCGGGCACGAACGGTCAGCACGCGTTTTTCCAGATGCTGCACCAGGGCCCGACGATCGTGCCGATCGATTTCATCGCGCTGCTGACGCCCGAGCATCCGCTCGCGAGCCATCATCCGAAGCTGCTCGCGAACTGCTTCGCGCAGAGCGAAGCGTTGATGCTCGGTCGCACGCTTGAAGAAGCGAAGAAGGTGGCCGGCCCCGACAAGCCGGAACTCGCGCCGCACCTGACGTTCCCGGGCAACCGCCCCACCGCGACGCTGCTGCTCGACGCATTGACCGCGCGCACGCTCGGCGCGTTGATCGCGCTTTATGAGCACAAGGTGCTGGTGCAGGCGTCGGTGTGGAACATTAACCCGTTCGATCAGTGGGGCGTCGAACTCGGCAAGATTCTCGGCAAGGTGGTCGAGGCCGATCTGGGCGCGGCGAGTGCCGACGTGAAGAAGCATGACTCGTCGACGGCGGCGCTGATCGCGCGGGCCCGGGCTGCGTTGAAGCGCTGAATGGAAGTCTGGAGTGCACGATAGCGGGCGATAACGCGCCACAAACAGAACGAAGCGGGCTACGGCCCGCTTTGTTTTTGCTTCGACGACGACATGCTCGAAGTACGCGCGCGCAAGCCCGCGACCAGCCGGGCCATCAAGCGAGCCGCCCCGCTTCGATCGTCACCGTCGTATCGCAACGCCGCGCGAGTTCGATGTCGTGTGTCACGAGCACGAGCGTCGCGCCGTGCGCGCGATTCATCTCGAACATCAGATCGATCACCGCGTGGCCGGTGGCCGCGTCGAGACTGCCGGTGGGTTCGTCGGCGAACAGGATCGCCGGGCGCGTGACGAACGCGCGCGCGAGCGCGACGCGCTGCTGCTCGCCGCCCGACAGCAGCTTCGGATAATGACCGGTACGCTGCCCGAGCCCAACCTGTTCGAGCAGTTCACGCGCACGCGCGGCGGCCTCGCGTGTGCCGATGCCGCCTTGCAGTTCGAGCGGCAACGTGACGTTTTCGAGCGCGGTCAGATGCGGCATCAACTGAAACGACTGGAACACGAAGCCGACCGCGCCGCTGCGCAACGCGGCGCGGCCGTCTTCGTCGAGCTCGCCGAGTTCGCGCCCGAGCAGCCGAACCGAGCCCGCGCTAGCACTGTCCAATCCCGCGAGCAAGCCGAGCAGCGTAGACTTGCCCGACCCGGATGCACCGACGATCGCGACGCTGCTGCCGGCATCGATGGCAAGATCGATGTCATCGAGAATCGTCAGTTCGCCCGCAGCATCCTTAACCCTCTTGCACAAACCCCGCACTTCAATGACTGGATCAGTTCTGTTTGGCATGGTGAAGCGTAGGTTGAAAGTGCGCGCCATCGCCCCTCGCGCCGCGGCGCTGTCTGCGGCATTCGGCGCGAACATGATGGCCGCCGCGCTGGTTTCGTTACCGTTGCGGGCTCACGCGGCGAATACGCCCGAACCCGCGAAGCCGGTGATCGTCGTGCTCGGCGACAGCATCTCCGCTGAGTACGGGCTGCCCCGCGATACGGGCTGGGTCGCGTTGATGCGTCAGCGTCTGGCCGAAGAGCGCATCGATTATAGCGTCGCCAATGCGAGCATCAGCGGCGACACGACGAGCGGCGGACGCGCGCGTCTGCCCGCGCTGATGGAACGGCTCAAACCGAGCATCGTGATCGTCGAGCTCGGCGCCAACGACGCGTTGCGCGGCGTGCCGCTCTCGACGACCGAGGACAACCTGCGCACGATCATCGAACAGGCGCAGCAAGGCCACGCGAAGGTCGTGCTCGTCGGCATGTACGTGCCGCCCAATTACGGCCCCGACTATACGCAAAAGTTCCACGGCCTCTACGGCCAACTGTCGAAGGAGTTCCATGTGCCGCTCGTGCCGTTTCTTCTCGCCGGTATCGCGGATAAACCGGACATGTTCCAGGCCGATCAGCTCCACCCGACGCAGCAGGCACAGCCGCTGCTACTCAATAACGTGTGGCCCGCTGTCAAGCCACTTCTTCGCACAAGTTCGCCGCACTGAAAGACCTGCTAACGACTTGTTTCCGGAACCTGGGGGAACATGGATCGCCGAGCCGTTCGACATATGGGCAATCCCTGCCACCCGGCTCATTCTTGAGCGACTTCTGAGGAGATAACGTTGAAATATTTACCGTTAATCGCTTTGACCATTGCCATCTCGGCCTGCGCGGCTCAACCGCCGGCCGGCGTTCAGTCGGTGGGTCAAAGCCAGCAGCCGCCTCGCGCCGTCGCAACCTGCATCGCGCAAAAATGGGCGGATAGTTCGCAACAACAGGTAATCTCGCAAAACATCCTCGCCAACGATCAGGCCATGGACGTCTACGTCCCGGGCCAGCAGCCGCCCAACGGCGCGGCCGCGGTGGTCCGTCCTTCGTATAGCGGTAAGGGCACGTGGGTCGGCTTTCGCGCCGGCGGCGCTGGCGGCGGCAACGCCACCGGCGCGATCAGTGGCTGTCTGTAAAGCTGCCACCTGGCTGTAGATAAAAAAAGCCCCGCAAATGCGGGGCTTGCTTTTGGACGAGCAGGTAATGCTTACTGCGGCTTACTGATCGGCCGGCTGGGCGGCGCTGTCGAGCGTACCGTAGATCTTCACCTTCGAGCGCTCGCGCAGCGCTTTCAGATAGGCCTCGGTCTCCGACTGCGCGTCCACCTGCGCGATCTGCTGCTGCGCGACAGCGAGATGCTGCGCGTCGGTGGCCGCGGGCTGCACGATCTGGTTCACGCGATAGATCGCATAGCCGTCGTCGCCGAGATCGACACCGACGTAGGCCGGCAACTTTTGCGCATCGACCTTGTAGATTGCGCTCAGTGCGGCAGGTGGCACGCCCTGCGCGTCATTGCGCGACACCTTCAGCGGCGACGAGAAACCGGCGGTCGCCTTCGACTTCTCGAACTCGGCCAGTTTCGCGACGCCGTCCTTGTGCGCTGCTTCGTTCGCCTGCACGGCGATCACCTTCTGACGCACCGCGTCCTTCACCGCGTCGAATGCGGGCACGGCAGCGGGCTTGTAGTCGGTCACGCGCGCGGCGATCAGCGTGTTGTTGCCGACGTCGATGGCCTGCGTATTGTTGTGCGCCGATACCGAGTCGTTCGCGAACACGGCTGCGAGGAACTTCGGGTTGTTCAGCGGGCTGTCGGGCGGCAGCTTCGGATCCGGCTGCGGCGTGACCGTCGCGGTCTGGATCTGCAGCTTGAATTTGTCAGCGGCCGGCTGCAGGCTCTTGGCCTTTTCATAGACGAGCGACGTGAAACCTTCCGAACTGTCGGTGAATGCCTTGCTCGCCAGTTGCGTCTTCAGCTCCCTGGCGATCTGGTCTTTCACTTCGTCGAACGACTTCGTGACCGCCGGCTTTACATCGGTGACCTTGATGATGTGGAAACCGAAGTCGGTCTGGACGATGCCGCTGATTTCGTCCTTCTTCAGCGCGAACACCGCGTCGTCGAACGCCTGGCCGCCCGCGATCATGCCGCGGCCGAAGTAACCGAGATCGCCACCCTTCGATGCCGACCCCGGATCCTGCGAGTTCTGCCGCGCGATCTGCGCGAACTGGTCCGGATGCGCCTTGAGCTGCGCGAGCAACTCCTCGGCCTTCTGCTTCGCTTTGGCCTTGTCGGCCGCGCTCGCGTCCTTCGGTGCCGCGATCAGGATATGGCTCGCGCGCACTTCGCCTTCGGTGCGGAAGTGGGCGATGTTGTCGTCGTAGTACTTCTTCAGGTCCGCGTCGCTCGGCTGCACCGATGCGCTCAGCGCGGCCGGCGACATCACCAGGTACTGGATCGTCGCCGTAGCGGGCGTCGCGAAGTCGTTGCGATGCGCGTCGTAGTACGCTTGCAGTTGCGCATCGGTCGGCTGGATCTTCGCCGCGTAATCGTGCGGATGAAACGCGATGCCCTGCACTTCACGCTGCTGCTGCGCGAGCTCGGTCAAGTGCTGCGCGAGCGTCTTCGACGTGAACGCGCTCGCCTCGATGCTCGCGGGCAGTTGTTGCATAGCGAGGTTGTAGCGCACGCGCTCGTCGTACTGATCGGGCGTCATGCCCTGCATCGCGAGCAGTTGCTTGTAGCGGTCGAGGTCGATCGACCCGTCGGGATTCTTCAGCGACGAGATCACCGGATCGGACAGCAGCGCGCGGCGCACCGCTTCGTCCGATGCGCTCAGATGCAGACGCTGCGTTTCGTCGGCAAGCACACGCTGCTCGATCATGCCGTCGAGCATCTGGCGACGGCGCTCCGGCGTGTCGAACGACTTCATGTCGAACTTCGCGCCGAGCATCTGACGCCCGCGGTCGATCTGCTGGCGCATCGCGTCGTCGTATTCGACACGGGTGATCTTGTGACCGTTGACACTCGCGACGTTTGCACTTTCGTCAAAGAAGCCGCGGAAACCCTGAATACCCACGAAACCCAACCCCGGCAAAATGACGAGGATGAGCATGAACATCATCAGGCGTTGGTGATTGCGGAAAAAATCGAGCATGCGTGAGGGGTGCCAAAAACAGAACGCCCGATCTTACAACAGCGGGCAACAAAAAAGGCGAACCGGAGTTCGCCTTTCGTGGATACTGGCGGAGTGGACGGGACTCGAACCCGCGACCCCCGGCGTGACAGGCCGGTATTCTAACCGACTGAACTACCACTCCTTATACTGCACTTTTGCGACTGGAAACACTGCAGCCGAATCTGAAACTGGTGGGTGCTGAGAGGCTCGAACTCCCGACCTACGCCTTGTAAGGGCGCCGCTCTACCAACTGAGCTAAGCACCCGTTTCGTGATTCAGTGCTTGATGTGTTTTCTGCCTTGCCGCTGCCCTCCCAGTGAATCGTTCATGCAGTCGGGTTAAGCAATTCCTCAAGCAGCAAGCGCACTAGTTTAGCGCATCCTTCAGAGCTTTGCCAGGCCTAAATTTAGGAACTTTTGCTGCCTTGATTTTGATCGCGGCGCCCGTGCGCGGATTGCGTCCGGTGCGCGCGGTGCGCTTGCCGACCGCGAACGTGCCAAAGCCGACCAACGTCACAGATCCGCCCTTCTTCAACGTGTTTTTGACGCCCGCGATGACCGCATCGAGTGCACGGCCCGCCGCGGCCTTCGAAATGTCGGCTTGCTGTGCTATGTGATCGATCAATTCCGTCTTGTTCATTCAAACCCCCGTGAATATTTATTGGCAATCGTGACAGTGCTTTCCAGCACCTCCCGCCACGCGGCCGGCGCGAACGCCAGGCCGCCTCATTAGAAGCGGCCGAAACCCTTGTGTCAACCGGGGTTGAGCCTGATCGGCGGTATTTTAGAGGGGCGCTTTTGTCACAGTATGTTGCAGCGGAAAGACTGGCGATGCGGCTTGGCGACGAAGCCGCGCGGGCAAAAAAACCCGCGGCTCTTGACCGCGGGTTTTCTGCTTCAGCGAACGACACCGCTGCAGAATGCTTTGGTGTCAGCGCGTTCTGACGCGCATCGAACCTTAGTGCTTGACGACGTCCGTCGCGGCATCCTTGCCCGGCTCAGCCCCAACCGGCGCCGAGGGCTTCGGTTCTTCTTCCGGTAACGCCTGCGGTACACGCTCGAGCGCAAGTTCGAGCACCTTGTCGATCCAGCGGACCGGCACGATTTCGATCGCGTTCTTCACGTTGTCCGGAATCTCCGTCAAGTCCTTGACGTTTTCTTCCGGAATCAGCACCAGCTTGATGCCACCGCGATGCGCCGCCAGCAGCTTTTCCTTCAGGCCGCCGATCGGCAGAACTTCGCCACGCAGCGTGATTTCGCCCGTCATCGCGACATCGGCGCGCACCGGAATACCGGTCAACACCGACACCAGCGCGGTCGTCATCGCGATACCAGCCGAAGGACCATCTTTCGGCGTTGCGCCTTCCGGCACGTGGATGTGAATGTCCTGCTTCTCGAACGCTTCGTCCTTGATGCCAAGACGACGCGAACGCGAACGCACGACCGAGCGCGCCGCTTCGACGGATTCCTTCATCACGTCGCCGAGCGAACCCGTGCGGATCACATTGCCCTTGCCCGGCATCACCGCGGCTTCGATGGTCAGCAGATCGCCGCCCACTTCCGTCCACGCGAGACCCGTGACCTGGCCCACCTGATTTTCCTTCGCGGCCAGACCGAAGTCGTACTTGCGCACGCCGAGGAACGTGTCGAGGTTGCTGCCGTCGACCTTCACCGCGCCTTCCGCCTTCTTCAGCAGAAGCATCTTCACGACCTTGCGGCAGATCTTCGAAATTTCACGCTCGAGCGAGCGGACGCCCGCTTCGCGCGTGTAGTAACGAATGATGTCGCGGATCGCAGTTTCCGTCACATCGACCTCGCCATCCTTGAGGCCGTTGTTCTTCTTCTGCTTCGGCAGCAGATAACGCTGCGCGATGCTGACCTTCTCGTCTTCCGTATAACCGGACAGACGAATCACTTCCATCCGGTCGAGCAGCGGCGGCGGAATGTTCAGCGAGTTCGACGTCGCCACGAACATCACGTCCGACAGATCGAAGTCGACTTCGACGTAGTGGTCGGCGAACGTATGGTTCTGTTCCGGATCGAGCACTTCCAGCAGGGCCGACGACGGATCGCCGCGGAAATCCTGACCCATCTTGTCGACTTCGTCGAGCAGGAAGAGCGGATTGCGCACGCCGACCTTGGTCAGGCTTTGCAGGATCTTACCCGGCATCGAACCGATGTACGTGCGACGGTGGCCACGAATCTCGGCTTCGTCACGCACGCCGCCCAATGCCATGCGCACGAACTTGCGGTTCGTCGCGCGCGCGATCGACTGACCGAGCGAAGTCTTACCGACGCCCGGAGGCCCCACGAGGCACAAGATCGGCGCCTTGACCTTGTCGACACGTTGCTGGACCGCGAGATACTCGAGAATGCGTTCCTTCACTTTCTCGAGACCGAAGTGGTCTTCGTCGAGGACGCGCTCCGCATTCGACAGGTCGTTGTTGACCTTGCTCTTCTTGCGCCACGGCAAGCCGATCAGCGTGTCGATGTAGTTGCGCACGACCGTCGCTTCCGCCGACATCGGCGACATCAGCTTGAGCTTCTTCAACTCGGCGTCGGCCTTCTTCTTCGCTTCCTTCGGCATGCGGGCGGCCGTGATACGCTTCTCGAGTTCTTCGAGATCCGCACCTTCTTCGCCTTCGCCGAGTTCCTTCTGGATCGCCTTGACCTGTTCGTTCAGGTAGTACTCGCGCTGACTCTTCTCCATCTGACGCTTCACGCGCCCGCGGATACGCTTTTCGACCTGCAGGATGTCGATCTCGGCTTCGAGCTGCGCGAGCAGATGCTCGAGCCGCTCGATCACCGGGAACATCTCGAGGATGTGTTGCTTCTGGTCGAGCTTGAGCGGCAAATGCGCCGCGATCGTGTCGGCGAGACGCCCTGCCTCGTCGATACCCGACAGCGAGGTCAGGATCTCCGGCGGGATCTTCTTGTTCAGCTTCACATACTGGTCGAACTGCGACACGATCGCGCGACGCAGCGCTTCGGTTTCAGCGCTGTCGGCGTGGTCAGGTTCGAGCGGCATGACTTCGCACGAGAACTGCGTTTCCTGTTCTTCGATGGAAAGCGTCTTCGCGCGCTGCAAGCCTTCGACGAGCACCTTCACGGTACCGTCGGGCAGCTTCAGCATCTGCAGGATGTTGGCGATACACCCTACTTCGTACATGTCCTTTTCGGTCGGCTCATCTTTCGCAGCCGTCTTCTGGGCGACGAGCATGATGTGCTTGCCGCCTTCCATCGCTGCTTCGAGAGCCTTGATCGACTTCGGGCGGCCTACGAAGAGCGGAATCACCATGTGCGGGAAAACGACTACGTCGCGCAGCGGGAGCAGCGGCAGCGTAATGCGTTCCGGCGGGAGGAGTTGGGTTCCTGACATTTCATTTCCCCATGAGTGGAATCAGTTCGTTCGATAGGTGAGGCCAGCAGAAAATATTGCAAGCCTCCGCGTGTGGGAAAAGTTCAGTGACTCCGAAGGTTCAGTGACTCCATAGTTGAGAACAACCAGCCTGACCACACGATAAACGAAAAAGCCGTTCACGTCGCCATGAACGGCCTTTTTGCAGAACTCGAAAGCCGATCAGTTCGAACCCGCGACCTTCGGCGCGTCTTCGTAGATCAGCAGCGGTTTGCCGTCGCCGTCGATAACGTTGTCGTCGATGATGACCTTGCTGACACCTTTCATTTGCGGAAGGTCGTACATGACATCAAGCAACGCCTGTTCCAGAATCGAACGCAGGCCCCGCGCGCCCGTCTTGCGGCGGATCGCCTTGCGCGCCACGGCCTGCAACGCAGCCGGACGGATTTCGAGCTCGACGCGCTCCATGCTGAACAGCTTGTGATACTGCTTGACCAGCGCATTCTTCGGTTCGACGAGAATCTTCATCAGCGCCGCTTCGTCGAGCTTGCCTAGCGTGGCGACCACCGGCAGACGGCCGATCAGCTCCGGAATCAGGCCGAATTTGATCAGATCTTCCGGCTCCACTTCGCGCAGCACTTCGCCGGCGTCGCGGTCCTGCTTGCTCTTCACGCTCGCGCCGAAACCGATGCCGGTCTTCTCGGTGCGATCGACGATGACCTTCTCGAGGCCGTCGAACGCACCGCCGCAGATGAACAGGATGTTCGTCGTATCGACCTGGATGAAGTCCTGGTTCGGATGCTTACGGCCACCTTGCGGCGGCACCGACGCCATCGTGCCTTCGACCAGCTTCAGCAGAGCCTGCTGCACACCCTCGCCCGACACGTCGCGCGTGATGGACGGGTTGTCGGACTTGCGACTGATCTTGTCGATTTCGTCGATGTAGACGATGCCGCGCTGAGCCTTGTCCACCTCGTAATTACAATTCTGCAGCAGCTTCTGAATGATGTTCTCGACGTCTTCGCCGACATAGCCGGCTTCCGTCAGCGTGGTCGCGTCGGCAATCACGAATGGCACGTTCAGAAGGCGCGCGAGCGTCTGCGCAAGCAGCGTCTTGCCGGAGCCGGTCGGGCCGATCAGCAGGATGTTGCTCTTGGACAGCTCGATTTCATCCTTCTTGTCGAGATGCTTGAGGCGCTTGTAGTGGTTGTAGACCGCGACCGCGAGGATCTTTTTCGCGCGCTCCTGACCGATCACGTACTGGTCGAGAATTTCGCGGATTTCCTGCGGGGTCGGCAGATCGGACTTGGACAAGCCGGCCTCGATGCCCGCGCCTGCAGCCTCGTCACGAATGATTTCGTTGCACAGATCGATACATTCATCGCAGATGAATACCGACGGGCCAGCAATCAGTTTCTTGACCTCATGCTGGCTCTTGCCGCAAAACGAGCAATACAACAGCTTTTCGCTGTTAGAACCTTTCTTGTCCGCCATAGATGTGTGAGCCTCCGGACACCGGATTAGATAATACGCCGTTTGCCCCCGCCACGCAGTTTGGGCGCGGCAGGGCTAGTGAGCACGATAACGGCGCTTGCCGCAGACGCCCGGACGGAAGTGGAACATTCACAACCGACCCGATGACGGTTTTGCCGCAACAGTGGGCAAAACAGCAGGGCAAAACCGTACCAGATCAGGGACGCTTGTGCGCCACCTGGTCGACGAGGCCGTACGCCTGCGCGTCATCGCCGGACATGAAATTGTCACGGTCGGTGTCACGCGCGATGCGTTCGACCGGCTGACCGGTGTGGTGCGCGAGCAGATGATTCAGCCGATCCTTCAGGTACAGGATTTCACGCGCCTGGATTTCAATGTCCGATGCCTGGCCGCGCGCGCCGCCGAGCGGCTGATGAATCATCACGCGCGAATTCGGCAGCGCGAAACGCTTGCCCTTAGCACCGGCCGCGAGCAGGAACGCGCCCATGCTCGCCGCAAGCCCCATGCACAGCGTCGAGACGTCCGGCTTGATGAACTGCATCGTATCGTAGATCGCCATACCGGCAGACACGGAGCCGCCCGGACTGTTGATGTAGAAGTAGATGTCCTTGTCCGGATTCTCGCTTTCCAGAAACAGCATCTGCGCAACCACCAGATTGGCCGTCTGGTCGTTCACTTCGCCCACGAGGAACACGATGCGTTCCTTCAGCAGACGCGAATAAATATCATAGGAGCGCTCGCCCCGACCGCTCGTTTCCACGACGATCGGCACCAGACCGAGTGCCTGCGCTTCGAGATCCCGGGACGACTGGGAGGTCAACGTGTCCAGCATTTGGGCGCGAAAGGTCATGCAATGGATCCTTGTCTGGAAATATTCTGAATATTAGCTGCTGGACACAGGTTGGTGCGACGAGCCCGTATTCAAGTGCCGTCTTCGTGTGCGCCGCACGACCGGATCCGCTACGTCACACAGATTCATAGCACAAAAAAACGGCGTGCCGGCCGTCGGTCGCTCCGACAGCCGGCACGCCGTTGCAGCGACGCTTACGCTTGCGCCGTTGCGCTTGCCAGTTCCTCGAAGCTCACTTCCTTGTCCGTCACCTTCGCCTTGCTGAGGACGAAGTCGACGACGTTGGCTTCAACGACATACGCTTCCATTTCAGCAAGACGTTGCTGGTTGGAATAATACCAGCGGACGACTTCCTTCGGGTCTTCGTAGCTTTTCGCGAATTCATCGACTTCGGCACGGATCTGCTCCGGCTTCGCCTGCAGTTCGTTCGCCTTCACCAGCTCGGCCAGCACGAGACCCAGCTTGACGCGGCGCTCGGCCTGCTCCTTGAACATCGCGGCCGGGATCGGCGCGTCCTTCGCGTTCGGCACGCCGCGCTGTTCCAGATCCTGGCGAGCCATCGCGACGAGGCGCTCCTGATCCTGCTCGATCAGCGCGTTCGGGACGTCGAGCTCCGAGATTTTCAGCAGTGCGTCCATCACCTGGTTCTTGACGATGGCTTGCGTGCGGCGCTTCGCTTCGCGCTCGAGGTTGTCCTTGATTTCAGCGCGCATCTTGGTCAGATCGCCGTCTTCGATGCCGAGCGATTTCGCGAATTCGCCGTCGACTTCCGGCAAATGCGGCCATTCGATCTTCTTCATCGTGATCGTGAATTGCGCCGTCTTGCCCGCCACTTCCTTGCCGTGGTAGTCGTCCGGGAACTTCAGGTCGAATTCCTTCGCTTCGCCGACCTTCAAGCCGAGCGCCGCTTTTTCGAATTCCGGCAGCATGCGGCCTTCGCCGAGGATGAAGCCGAAGTCTTCGGCGCTACCGCCCTGGAATGCTTCACCGTCGATCTTGCCGACGAAGTCGACCGTCACGCGGTCGCCGTCTTTGGCGGCCGTGTCCGCGCCGCCGTCGCCATGCTCGCCTGCCTCGCCGCGAGCGAGGAAGTGCACGCGCTGTTTGCGCAGGATGTCCAGCGTGCGGTCGATTTCCGCTTCGCTGATGCTGGTCATGGTGCGCTCGATTTCAGCCGTGGCGACGTCGCCCAGCTTCACTTCCGGATACACCTCGAAGGTCGCGTCGAACGCGTAGCTGCCTTCACCCGCGTCGGTATTCGGCGCGAAGCTCGGCTGACCCGCGACACGCAGGTTTTCGGTGCGGCTGATGTCGAAAAATTCCTTGCCGACCTTGTCGCTCAGCACTTCGGCTTCCACCTGGCCCGAATACTGTTGCGTCACCATCTTGAGCGGCACCTTGCCCGGGCGGAAACCCGGCATGCGCACGTTCTTCGCGAGTTGACGGATACGCGAATCCACTTCCTTCTGCACGGCATCCTTCGGCAGGGAAATCGTCACGCGGCGTTCGAGCTTGCCGAGGTTTTCAACAACGTTAGCCATGGCTTCAATCGTCCTAAAATTATTCGAGCGAATCAGTTATCTTCTCCGTGCTGCCCGTCGATGTCGCTTCGCATCGATTTGCGCCGATTGCATCGCGCCGATTGCATCGATCACGCACCTGCGCCGCGGGCTTGCAGGCCGTCGGCAGCACGGTTGAGTCCAAAGAGCCGAATATTTTAGCAAACTATTTGCGCGCCTAGCCGGGATTCGATGATTGCATCGAGCTTTCCCTGCATTCCGGGCGTTTTGAGGGCCATTTTCGGTTAGTTTTGACACAGCGAGCGCGATTTGCCGCTGGCATCGCTATCCGGTTAGCGTCATGCGTTCCTCGGCGCTCTTTAGTCATGCAACAGAACGTTCGCGTGGACGCTCGCACCCGCTCGCGGCCGACGCGTCGTGGCCGCGATCCCGCCTATGCCTTTCGACATATTCAGCCGACGCCCCCATGCTGATAAGCTAACGCACTCGCTCGGGCCGCCACCGCCGGTCACCGGCAGCCGGTCGCTTCATCCGCTCCGGCAACCGCTTACAACGACTCAAACCTCTCAGAGACACCATGCCGAATTCGTCGTCCTCGCCTGTCGTCGTCATCGCTCCCGATTCATTCAAAGGCTCGCTCAGCGCGGAACAGGTCGCGCAAGCGATCGCATCCGGCGTCCAGCGCGCACGCCCCGACGCGAGCGTGCGCATCTGTCCGATGGCCGACGGCGGCGAAGGCACGCTCGACGCAATGCTCACGAGCGGCGGCGAGCGCCGCACGCTTAGCGTGCGCGGCGCGGCCGGTCCGACGCGCGCAGCGCTGACGGGCCTGCTCACAGACGGCAGCGCCATCATCGAAACGGCGGAAATCGTCGGCATTACGGACCCCGTCGGCATGGGCGTGCCGGTCGAGGCGCGCAGCACGCGCGGCATGGGCGAAGCGATTCGCGCGCTGCTTGATGCCGGCGTGCGGCGCTTTTTCGTCGCGCTCGGCGGCAGCAGCACGAACGACGGCGGCGCCGGCCTGCTGACCGGCCTCGGCTTGCAACTTTTCGACGCGCAAGGCAACGTACTCGAAGGCACACCCGAGCAGCTTGCGCGCGTGGCGCGGGTCGATGCGTCGCTGCTCGACGCGCGGCTTGCCGACACGCAGTTCGTCGGCATGTCGGACGTCGACAATCCGTTGACCGGCGCGCACGGTGCGACCGCGATCTTCGGTCCGCAAAAAGGCGTGAAGCCAGAACAGGTCGCGCCGATCGACGCGGCGCTCGCGCGCTTCGCCGATCTGCTCGAAGCCGCGCTCGGCCGCACGGCGCGTGACCTGCCGGGCGCGGGCGCGGCGGGCGGCCTCGGCTTCGCATTGCACATGCTCGGCGCGCAGTTCGAGCCGGGCGCGGAAACCGTCGCGCGGCAAATCGGCCTCGACGCCGCGCTCACGGGCGCCAACTGGCTGATTACCGGTGAAGGCCGTTCCGACGTACAGACGCTGCACGGCAAGGCGCCGTTCATCGCCTGCGCGCATGCGCGTGCCGCGGGCGTGCCCGCCACGCTGCTGTCCGGCGCGATCGACCCCGCCGCGCTGCCGCGTCTTGCCGAATACTTCGGCGGCTGCTTTTCTCCGGCGCCGGGGCCGATCACGCTCGACGTCGCGATTCGCGATGCGGCGCGCCTGCTCGCCAACGAAGCCGAGCAGCTGACGCGCCTGAAATACGGCGTGCGTTGACCCGCGAAACGGTTGCCGCAACAATCACAGCGCCACGACCGTTCCACTCATCACGGGGTGACCATGAAGGACTCCGCCAAAGCCGGGCTCGAGCAGTTCCTCACGTATCGTCTGCATGTACTGAACAAACTGGCCGAGCGCGGCATCAGCGCGCGCTACGCGGCGAAGCTCGACGTGACGCTGCCCGAAGCGCGGGTAATTGCGACGGTGGGATCGTTCGGACCGTTCTCGATCATGGAGTTGGCACGCCATGCCAATCTCGACAAAAGCCAGGCGAGTCGCGCGGCCGAAGCGCTGATCCGGCAGGGACTCGTGCAGCGCGAAGCGAGCGCCGCGGACGGCCGCGTCGTGCTGGTCTCGCTGACGCAGGAAGGCCGCGCGCTGTATCGCAAAGTGATGCCGATCGCGCGCAAGTGGAACGGCGATATGTTCGAGTGCCTCGACGAAGAGGAAAGGGCCGCGTTCGGCGCGGCGCTCGACAAGGTGATCCGTGCCATGAACGCGCAGGAGTGATAGCGCGCGGCGAACCGGCCGTGTTTGAAAAGCGCCGTTTCACGGCATTGGGCGGCGCGTGTCAAAATTGAGCCTCGGCCAACGCGCCTTCACCCTCTTTTTCATCCAGGGACGCTTCAGTGGACATCAACAAACAGGTCGCGGCACTCACTGCGTCGGAACTCCAGACCGCCGGCGCGAGCCAGGCGAGCGCGATCGCGGTCAGCGTCGTACTGCGTCATCTTCGTTCGCCGGAACTGGCGAAACTGCTGTCGTCGGCATTTGAAAATCATCAGGCGGTGATGCTGCAAACGCCATGGCCGGACCAGATGCTGCAGGCGTTCGAGTCGACGCGCCGTTTCCTCGAAGGCGCCGCGCAAGCGGAATTGCCGGGCTCGCAGGAAGTGCCGGGAACGCCGGGTGCCTGAGTCGCGCGGTCGCGATGAAAGGCAGCGGAGCAACACTGAGGCCTTTCAGAAGACCGCGCAAAAAAGAAAAAACCCCGTCGGTCCAAAGACTTGACGGGGTTTTTCTTGACTACCAATAAGTGGTGCGAGGGAGGGGACTCGAACCCCTACACCCTTGCGGGCGTCAGGACCTAAACCTGGTGCGTCTACCAATTTCGCCACCCTCGCAGCCGGGTACGCCGCAAAGCGTCGCGCCCGATTGTCCTGTGCACTCCCAAGCGCGCTGAACACGTGCCCGAAAGCGTAAGCGCGAGATTCTAACCGATTGATTCGCGCTTGTCTGCACCCGACGGTATCTGCGCGCGCGACGCCGATGCTACAATTTTCGGCTCGTCGAGACGGGCGCCGCGACGGACGTCGGCGCCCTTCTCGCCAGTCCTTCCCCACACTCTCATCCCGTGAATTTCGACGACTATTGCCAGCAGAAAGCGGCGCCCCCAGGATCGAGCACCTACTATGCGCTTCGCCAGGCGCGCGCCGCCAGTCAGCCTCTGTTGACGGCGCTCTTCGCATTGCGTCGCGAGTTCGAGGAAACGGTCAAGGAGACGAGCGATCCGGCGGTCGGCCGCACGAAGCTCGCGTGGTGGCAGAAAGAAATTGCCGCGCTGGCCGCCGGCTCGCCGTCGCATCCGGTGTCCAAGGCACTCGCGGCCTATCTGCCCGACGCGCAGGCCGAATGTCGGGCTCTGCAGGAACTGCTCGCGGGCTTCGAGATGGATCTCGACCAGGCACGCTATCTCGACTATCCGAACCTGCGGCGCTATGTGCAGGGTGTCGGTGGCAATTTTGCTTCGCTGGTGTCGCGCGCGGCTGCAACCGGATCGGCCGACGATGCCGCGCATGCGTCGGCGTGGGCCGCTCCGCTCGGCGAGGCGCTGATGCTCGCGCAGTTCGTCGCCGAAACCGGCAACGATGCCCGGCACGGCCGCATCTACGTTCCGATCGACGAGATGCAACGCTACAACGTCACCGCCGCCGATCTGATCAACCGCAAATACACCGACGCTTTCACCGAGCTGATGCGGTTCGAAACGAATCGCGCGCGCGACGCGGTGCAGACCGCGCTCGCCGCGGTGCCCGCCAGCGCGCGGCGCGCGCAGCGCACGCTGCTCGCGCTCGCGGCGCTCGCGTTGGCGTTGCTCGATGAAATCGAGCGCGACGGTTATCACGTGCTGCATCAACGCATCGCGTTGACGCCGATCCGCAAGCTATGGATCGCGTGGCGCGCGAAGTAGCCTGAGCGCCGGGCGCGTCGATTCGCGCCCAGCGCCCAGCGCTCACGCCCGCAGCAACGGCAGCGGCTCGAGCCGCTGCTGCAGAGTCGCAGGCGCGTCCAATCCCCACCAGGGCCCGAGCACCGTCGCATAAAGCTGGCGAAAATCCACGCCGACCGGCAGGTTGCCATTCCCATCGAGCCGCGCAAGCATCGGCGGCACGCCAAACAAACCGCCCTGCACGCGACCGCCCGTCACGAAGTACGGCGCCACCGTGCCGTGATCGGTGCCGTTGCTCTGGTTCTCGCGCGGACGGCGCCCGAATTCCGCGTACGTCATCACGAGCGTATCGTTCCACCGGCCCAACTCGACGAGCGCGGCCTGCATCGCCA
Organism: Paraburkholderia tuberum STM678; assembly: GCF_902833905.1. GTDB lineage: Bacteria > Pseudomonadota > Gammaproteobacteria > Burkholderiales > Burkholderiaceae > Paraburkholderia > Paraburkholderia tuberum. The sequence continues at coordinate 25,255 of NZ_CADFGP010000031.1, forward strand.
CCATCCCTTCCGCGAACTGTTTGAGCAACTCGGCCTGTTGTCCCGGCTGGTTCTGGTGCGTATCGAAACCGTTCAGCGTTAGCCGGATCACGGCCACGCCCTGCCCGCTCAACGGCTGCTCCAGTGGCGCGCGTCCGGCGCCAGCTATCTTCAGCGTGTCCGAAGCGGCCAGCACCTGCATTGCCGTTTTGATCGAACTGCCGAACGCGCCGCCCGGAAACGCGGTCTTCAACTGAGGCTGCCTTTGCGTCGCACGCAGACGACCGGCCGGTTTCACGATGTCGTTTTCGACGTCGAGAATAGGCGCGAGCGCGGGATTGACCAGCGCGATCGCGCGCGCGCCGTTTGCGAGCGGCCCCATTTCGGCGCTGCCGACCACGACGCCGTCGGCCGCGAAACCGATGGGCACCGGCCTCATCGCGAACGCGCGCGTGAGCCAGCCGTCGCGCAGATATTGGTCGGAGCGTGAGCGGTATCCCAGATCTCGATCGAACGGAAATGCGACAGGTTCGGCTGCGCATAGCTGACGCCCTGCACGATCGCGAGCTGCCGGCTGCGCGAGAGCGGCATCAGCGGCTCCAACGCGGGATACGGCGCGGGATGCAGCGCGGTGCGCTCGTCGAGCTGGATCATCTGTTCGCGTTTGATGCCGATGTTTTTGCGCAGCACGAGGTACGCAGGATCGGCGAACGGGATCACGGTGTTCAAACCGTCGTTGCCGCCTTTCAGCGTCGAACTGTTGATCCAGGACGCGCCGCCCGGCCATCCTTTGAGGTTCGGCGGATAGAACAGGTTGTCGCCGAGCGCGCGTAGCGTCACCTCGATGTCATAACCGCTCGCGCGAAACTGCATGGCGATCGGCTCGACGCGTGCCGGGTCCGGCGTGTCGGAGATGCGACGCTGATCCGGCGTCCATGCGTTGCGCTCGGCGCGCGTTGGGATCGGCTCGAATACAGTCGGGAGGTCGCGATATCGCTTCGCGGCGCGCGCTCGTGAGTGGCGTGACATCGTGAGCCGAGGCGCCTGTATGCACCAAGACGCGCACAAAAACGCGCCGGCGCTGGCGACTCAACGGAGCAGCGGATCAGAAAGTGGACGCTGAAGATGCAACGGGATTTTTCACGCGGCAATGCGCGCGCTGAGATTAACGCTTGTACAACTCGCGCACGGCGTCTTCGATGTGCTGCCGCAACAGCCGACGCTCTTCGGGCGTCATATGCCCGTCGCGGCGACGTTGATCGAGATCGGGGGGAACCGCGGTGCGCAGCATCGCGTCAGAGGCAGGGCGATCGATGCCCGGGTTGTGGCGGCTGGTTCTGCCATTGCCCAAGCGGGGCGCATGCTCGCTCGCCGCTCTATCCGCGGACGGCTGCGCATGAGCGAGCGTCGGGCCCAGTGTGCCTGCCAGCGTACCGGCAACCGCCAGTGCAATCACGCTCAGGCGCACGTTTGGCCAAACCCCTCCCTTCATGTTGTTCCCTTCGTGGCGCGGCAACCGGCTACCTCAGATGCGTATACAAACCCCGGTAACAGCCGGGTGCGAGAGTTTTGTCGAGTGAAGTATCCACCGAACAGCCGCATTCAGTAAAGCAGTCTAAACGCGCATACTTTACGTCGCGCCACACCGCGGGTAAATTTTGTAACCGACTGTAACCCCAGAAATGGTGTAACCGCGCACCACTTTCTAATCGCGCTAAGATGCCGACCATGGAAACCAAAAACCCTTCGAAAATCCTCGTCGTCGACGACGATCCACGCCTGCGCGATCTTCTGCGCCGCTACCTCGGCGAACAAGGCTTCAACGTCTACGTCGCCGAAAATGCGCCGTCAATGAACAAGCTCTGGGTGCGCGAGCGCTTCGATCTGCTGGTGCTCGATCTGATGCTGCCCGGTGAGGACGGCCTGTCGATCTGCCGGCGACTGCGCGGCAGCAACGACCGCACGCCGATCATCATGCTGACGGCCAAGGGTGAGGATGTCGATCGCATCGTCGGCCTCGAGATGGGTGCCGACGACTATCTGCCCAAGCCGTTCAATCCACGCGAACTGGTCGCGCGCATTCACGCGGTGCTGCGTCGCCAGTCGCCGTCCGAGTTGCCGGGCGCTCCGTCCGAGACCACCGAGGTCTTCGAGTTCGGCGAGTTCGCGCTGAATCTCGCCACCCGCACGCTGACCAAGGCCGGCCAGGAAATTCCGCTCACCACCGGTGAGTTCTCGGTGCTGAAGGTATTCGCGCGTCATCCGCGTCAGCCGCTGTCGCGCGAAAAGCTGATGGAACTCGCACGCGGGCGCGAATACGAGGTCTTCGACCGCAGCCTCGACGTGCAGATCTCGCGTCTGCGCAAGCTGATCGAGCCGGATCCGGGCAGCCCGCGCTTCATTCAGACCGTGTGGGGCCTCGGCTACGTCTTCATCCCCGACGGTGCAGCCTGAGTTTGTGCTCCGTTTTTGTTTCTGTGTCACATAAGAAGGGCCCATGCGGATCGACCGGCGCCTCCTGACGCTCGCGTTCGGCGGCCTTTTCTGGCGGACCTTTCTGCTGATCGCGCTGTTGATCGCAGTCAGTCTCGCCGCGTGGTTCCAGAGCTTTCGCGTGATCGAGCGTGAGCCGCGCGCGCAGCGCGTGGCTCTGCAACTCGTCGCGATCGTCAAGCTCACGCGTACCGCACTCCTCTATTCCGATCCCGACCTGCGGCGCGCGCTGCTGCAGGATCTGGAGAGCAACGAAGGGGTGCGCGTGTACCCGCGCGAAGCCACCGACAAATACAAACTCCAGCCCGACGAATCGTTGAATCGCCTGATCGAGCACGACATCCGCGGCCGTCTCGGCGACGACACCATAATCGCGCAGAGCGTCAACGATATCAACGGCGTATGGATCAGCTTCAAGATCGACGACGACGATTACTGGGTCGCGCTCGACCGCGATCAGCTCGACAACGCCACCGGCCTGCAATGGGCCGGCTGGGGCGTGTTCGCGCTCGCGCTGTCGCTGTTCGGCGCGGCGTTCATCACGAGTCTGGTGAACCGGCCGTTCGCGCGTCTGGCGATGGCCGCGCGCCGGGTCGGCTCGGGGCAATCGCCCGAGCCGCTGCCCGAGCGCGGCATGGGTGTGGCCGCCGAAACCAATCGAAGCTTCAACCAGATGGTGCGCGACCTCGAACAGCTCGAGGCGGACCGCGCGCTGATGCTCGCGGGCATCTCCCACGATCTGCGCACGCCGCTCGCACGGCTGCGGCTCGAGACCGAAATGAGCCCGTCCGATCAGGCCACCAAGGACGCGATGGTCGACGACATCGAGCAAATGGACATGATCATCGGCCGCTTCCTCGACTACGCGCGTCCCGTTCAGCGTGTGCCGGAACCGGTGGACCTCTCGGTGATCGCGAGCGAACTCGCCGCACGCATGCAAAGCGAGGACAGCATGCGGCTGATCACGCGGCTCGCTCCGTCGGCGGTGATCGAGGCCGATGAAACCGACATGCGTCGCGTGGTCGGCAATCTGCTCGAGAACGCGCGCAAATATGGCCTCAGCGACGGCGACGGTGTGCCGCGCGTCATTCTCGAAACGCGCGTGTCGCACTCGCGCGTCGAACTCTCGGTGGTCGACGAAGGCCCCGGCATTCCCGAAGACCAGCTCGCGCTCGTCACGCGGCCGTTCTATCGTGTGAATTCGGCGCGCACCCAGGCCAACGGCACGGGCCTCGGCATGGCGATCGTGCAGCGGCTCGTCGCCCGTTATCGCGGCGCGCTGCGGCTGCGCAACCGCTCGCCCGGACCCGGGCTTGAAGTGACGATCGAGTTTCCGCTCGCGAAAAGCGCGTGAGCCGACGACGCGCGGCACCGCGCGCCGTCGCCATTCGAAACACGCCGCTTGTTGCGACTTCCGAAGGAGCCTTTGCATGAAAACCGTTGGCGATAAACTCGAAGCGTTCACCGTCATTGCCGCCAAGCCGGGCTTCAACCATCACGAAGAACACGGCGTCTCGGCGTTCGAATACATCACCGAGCAGTCGTTTCCAGGCAAATGGAAAATCATTTACTTCTATCCGAAGGATTTTTCGTTGGTCTGCCCGACGGAAATCGTCGAATTCAGCAAGCTCGTCAAGGAGTTCGAGGACCGCGAGGCCGTGCTGCTCGGCGGCAGCGTCGACAATGAATATGTGAAGCTCGCATGGCGCCGCGAGTACAAGGAACTCGACAGGCTCAACCACTACTCGTTCGGCGACGTGAAAGGCGAGCTGATCGACCAGCTCGGCGTGCGCGACAAGGAAGCGGGCGTCGCGCTGCGCGCGACCTATATCGTCGATCCGGACAACACGATCCAGCACGTGTCGGTCAACAATCTGTACGTGGGCCGTAATCCCGAAGAAGTGCTGCGCATCCTCGACGGCCTGCAAACGGACGAGCTGTGTCCGAGCAATCGGACGATTGGCGGCGCGACGCTGTAAGCGGCACCGCCCGTCACCCAAACAAAAATCCCGTTCAGCTCCTGACCAACAACACCACGGCCTGCGCCTCGATGCCCTCGCCGCGGCCGAGATAACCGAGCTTCTCGTTCGTCTTCGCCTTGACGTTCACGCGCTCGATCGGCAGACCGAGGTCCGCCGCGATATTGGCGCGCATCCCTTCGATATGCGGTGCGAGCTTCGGCGCCTGCGCGATCACGCTGCTGTCGACGTTGCCGATCGCAAAGCCGGCCGCCTTCACGCGCGCCACGCACTCGCGCAGCAGCACGCGGCTGTCGGCGCCGGCGAACTTCGCGTCGGTATCGGAGAAGTGGCGGCCGATATCGCCCAACGCGGCCGCGCCAAACAGCGCGTCGGTGATCGCGTGCAGCAGCACATCCGCGTCCGAGTGACCGAGCAGCCCGCGCTCGTAGGGAATCGTTACGCCGCCGATGATCAACGCGCGTCCCGGCACCAGCGCATGCACGTCGTAGCCCTGCCCAATTCTGAAATCCATGTGCGTCACGTCCTCAAGTGCTGAAGCTTTTAAAGCTTCTTTAAAGCCTTTCTAAATCTTGCCAATGTGCCCAGGCGCGGTTTCACGAACCGGCGGGGCGGCTCAGAATCGCCTCGGCCAGATCGAAATCTTCCGGATACGTGACCTTGAAGTTCCGCAGGCTGCCTTGCACGAGCTTCGGCGCGTGGCCCGACCATTCGATCGCGCTCGCCTCGTCGGTCAGATCGTGGCCGTCGGCCTGGGCGCGCAGGATCGCCTCGCGCAGCATGCCGATGCGGAACATCTGGGGCGTCTGCGCCTGCCACAAGCCGTCACGCGATTCGGTTTGGGCGATGCGGCCATCGGCCGACGCGCGGTCGATACGCTTCAAGGTATCGGCGACCGGCAACGCCATGATGCCGCCGACCGCATCCTCCTTGAGCGAACCGACCAGCGTACGGATCAGCGCCGCCGTGATGCCCGGCCGCGCCGCGTCGTGCACGAGCACCCAGTCGGCGTCGTGGGCGCCGAACTCGGCGAGCGCGTGCAGACCGTTGAGCACCGACGCCTGGCGCGACGCGCCGCCCACGCGACGCACCGCGAAGCGCAGATTGCCGAAGCGGCGGGCGTCGAAGTGCTGATCGTCGGGCGCGATGACGACGAGCGTCTGCGTGAATTCGCTGCACGCGTCGAACGCGGCGAGCGAGTAATGCAGCATGTCGCGGCCGGCGACAGTGCGGTATTGCTTGGGCATCGCGGCGCCGGAACGGCTGCCGGTGCCTGCGCACGGGATCAGGGCAAAGAGACGGGAAGTCACGAGTGCGGATGCCGCCAGGTCAAAGTAAAGGACGGATTTTATAATAGGTCCTTCGCATCCACGCCCGTACACGCGTAAACTTGGCCGTCGCGTGAGCCCCGAGCCGCCCTTTTTCTCCTTTATGCCAGACATCGCCGCATCCTCGCAGTCCTCCCCGCCCGTCGCGCTCGTCAAGGCCGGCCAGCGTTTCGCCTTCGACGGCACGCGCGGTTCGTCCGACGCGCTGCTGATCGCCCGCTACCATCTCGCGTATCGCGAGAAGATGCCGCTGCTTGCGGTGGTCTGCGAAAACGCGCTCGACGCGCAGCGGCTGTCGCAGGAAATCGGCTTCTTCGCGCCCGACGCGCGCGTGCGCCTCCTGCCCGACTGGGAGACGCTGCCTTACGACACGTTTTCGCCGCACCAGGACCTCGTCTCCGAGCGTCTCGCGACGCTGCACGACCTCGGCGAAGGCCGTTGCGACATCCTGCTCGTGCCGGCCACGACGGCCTTGTACCGGATGCCGCCTGCATCGTTTCTGGCCGCCTACACGTTCTCGTTCTCGCAAGGCGAACGGCTCGACGAAGCGAAGCTGAAGGCGCAGCTGACGCTCGCCGGCTACGAGCACGTGAGCCAGGTGGTGCGTCCCGGCGAATATTGCGTGCGCGGCTCGCTGCTCGATCTGTTTCCGATGGGCTCGCCGCTGCCCTACCGGATCGACCTGTTCGACGACCAGGTCGACTCGATCCGCGCGTTCGACCCCGACACGCAGCGCAGCCTCTATCCGGTCAAGGACGTGCGCCTGCTGCCGGGCCGCGAATTCCCGTTCGACGAGGCCGCGCGCACCGCATTCCGCAGCCGCTGGCGCGAGACTTTCGAGGGCGATCCGAGCCGCGCGTCGATCTATAAGGACATCGGCAACGGCGTGCCGTCGGCGGGTATCGAATACTATCTGCCGCTGTTCTTCGAGGAGACGGCCACCCTCTTCCATTACCTGCCCGACGGTTCGCAACTCGCGTTCGTCGGCGATCTGGACGCGGCGATCCGGCGCTTCACCAACGACACGAAGCAGCGCTTCAATTTCCTGTCGCACGACCGCGACCGGCCGATTCTCGAACCGCACAAGCTGTTCCTGTCGGACGAGGATTTCTTCACGTTCGCGAAACCGTTCGCACGGCTCGTGCTGCCCACCAACGGCGACGGCGCCTGGTCGATCGCGCTGCCGAACCTCGCGATCGATCGTCACGCCGACGATCCCGTCTCGGCGCTGCGCGCGTATCTGAGCGCGACGCCGAACCGGGTGCTGTTCGCCGCCGAATCGGCGGGCCGCCGCGAGACGCTGCTGCAACTGCTCGCCGACAACCAGCTGAAGCCCACCTCGGCCGACAGCTTCGCCGACTGGCTCAAGAGCGACGCGCGTTTCTCGCTCGGCGTCGCGCCGCTCGCGAACGGCTTCGCGCTGCCGGGCGACGGCATCGCGATCATCACCGAAACCGAGCTGTACGGGCCGCTCGCGCGCCGCGCGGGACGCCGCCGCCAGGAACAGGCGAGCAACGTCGATTCGATGGTGCGCGATCTGTCCGAGCTGAAGCTCGGCGACCCGGTCGTGCATTCGCAGCACGGTATCGGCCGCTACATGGGTCTCGTGACGATGGATCTCGGCGAAGGCGAGACCGAGTTCCTGCACCTCGAATACGCGGGCGACAGCAAGCTCTACGTGCCGGTCGCGCAATTGCACGTGATCTCGCGCTATAGCGGCGCCGATCCGGAAAGCGCGCCGCTGCATTCGCTCGGCTCGGGCCAGTGGGAAAAGGCCAAGCGCAAGGCCGCGCAGCAGATCCGCGACACCGCCGCCGAGCTGCTCAACCTGTACGCCCGCCGTGCCGCCCGCGAGGGCCACGCGTTCGCGCTCGAACCGAAGGACTACGTGAAGTTCGCCGAGAGCTTCGGTTTCGAGGAAACGCCGGACCAGGCCGCCGCGATCGCGGCCGTGATCGGCGACATGACGAGCGGCAAACCGATGGACCGGCTCGTGTGCGGCGACGTCGGCTTCGGCAAGACCGAGGTCGCATTGCGCGCGGCGTTCATCGCGGTGATGGGCGGCAAGCAGGTCGCGCTGTTGGCGCCGACCACGCTGCTCGCCGAACAGCACACGCAAACCTTCAGCGACCGCTTCTCCGACTGGCCGGTGCGCATCGCCGAGCTATCGCGCTTCAAGTCGACCAAGGAAGTGAACGCGGCGATCCGGCAGATCAACGAAGGCTCGGTCGACATCGTAATCGGCACGCACAAGCTGCTGTCGTCCGATGTGCAGTTCAAGCGGCTCGGACTCGTGATCATCGACGAGGAGCATCGCTTCGGCGTGCGTCAGAAGGAGGCGCTGAAAGCGCTGCGCGCGGAAGTCGACGTACTGACGCTGACCGCGACGCCGATTCCCCGTACGCTCGGCATGGCGCTCGAAGGCCTGCGCGATTTCTCGGTGATCGCAACGGCGCCGCAAAAACGCCTCGCGATCAAGACCTTCGTGCGGCGCGAGGAAGACAGCGTGATTCGCGAAGCAATGCTGCGCGAGTTGAAGCGCGGCGGCCAGGTCTACTTCCTGCACAACGAAGTCGAGACGATCCAGAATCGCCGGCAGATGCTCGAAGAGCTGGTGCCCGAAGCGCGCATCGCGGTCGCGCATGGACAGATGCACGAGCGGGAACTGGAGCGGGTGATGCGCGACTTCGTCGCGCAACGCGCGAACGTGCTGCTGTGCACGACGATCATCGAAACCGGCATCGACGTGCCGAGCGCGAACACGATCCTGATCCACCGCTCCGACAAGTTCGGCCTCGCGCAATTGCATCAGCTGCGTGGCCGCGTCGGCCGCTCGCATCACCAGGCGTACTCGTATCTGCTCGTGCACGATCCGCAGGGGCTCACCAAGCAGGCGCAACGGCGGCTCGAAGCGATCCAGCAGATGGAGGAACTCGGCTCGGGCTTTTATCTCGCGATGCACGACCTCGAAATTCGCGGCACCGGCGAGGTGCTCGGTGACAAGCAGTCGGGCGAGATTCACGAGATCGGCTTCCAGCTTTATACCGACATGCTCAACGACGCAGTGAGGGCGCTCAAGAACGGCAAGGAGCCAGACCTCACCGCGCCGCTCGCCGCGACCACCGAGATCAACCTGCATTCGCCGGCGATCCTGCCGTCGGACTATTGCGGCGACGTGCAGGAACGGCTGTCGCTGTACAAGCGCCTCGCGAACTGCGAACACAACGATTCGATCGACGGCATCCAGGAAGAGCTGATCGACCGCTTCGGCAAGCTGCCGCCGCAGGCGCATGCGCTGGTGGAGACGCATCGACTGCGGCTCGCCGCGAAGCCGCTCGGCATTTCGAAGATCGATGCCGGTGAAGCGGTGATCGGCCTGCAGTTCATCCCCAATCCGCCCGTCGACGCGATGCGGATCATCGAGATGGTGCAGAAGCACAAGCACATCAAGCTCGCGGGTCAGGACAAGCTGCGTATCGAAACGCGCAGCCCGGATCTCGCGGTGCGCGTCGCGACCGTCAAGGAGACCTTGCGCGCGCTCGGTTCGCCGAGCCGCGGCACGGCGGCGGCGCCGGCTCGCTGAGCGCGGCACGCTGTGCGCACAGGCTCGTGAAAACCGCAGAAAACGGGGGGACGTCCCCCGTTTTTTTGCATCGATGCTGCGCTGCGCCAACGCGAGCCCGGCTTTTTGGACATCCTGACGAAAATGCAATTTGGGATATGATCGATAGACACAAAACGCTGGAGTCATGTCATGTCTCACGTCGCTGAAACAGCGCAATCGTTGCAGTCGTCCGCCTCCTCCGCGTCCCCCGCTTCTCCGATATCTCTGCCCTGGGTCACCCGTCTCGTGTCGATGGACACGGTGAGCCGCAATCCAAACCTCGGCCTGATCGAAACCGTGCGCGACGAACTGCGCGCGGTCGGTATCGACGCGACGCTGACGCACGGCAAGGGCGGCAAATGGGCGAACCTGTTCGCGACCATTCCCGCGCACGACGGCGAAACGAACGGCGGCGTCGTGCTGTCGGGCCACACCGACGTCGTGCCGGTGGACGGCCAGCAATGGGACAGCGATCCGTTCAAGCCGGAGATTCGCGGTGACAAGCTCTATGGCCGCGGCACCTGCGACATGAAGGGCTTCATCGGCGCGGCGCTCGCGCTCGTGCCGGACATGCAGCGCACGAAGCTCGCGAAGCCGATCCACCTCGCGCTGTCGTTCGACGAGGAAGTGGGCTGCGTGGGCGCGCCGCTTCTGATCGCCGATCTGATGAAGCGCGGCGTGAAGCCGGACGGCTGCATCGTCGGCGAGCCGACCAGCATGCGCCCGATCATCGCGCACAAGGGCATCAACGCGTATCAGTGCTGCGTACGCGGCCAGGCCGCGCATTCGTCGCTGACGCCGAAGGGCTTGAACGCGATCGAGTACGCGGCTCGCCTGATCTGCTACATCCGCGACATGGCCGACCAGTTCCGCGCGCAAGGCCCCTTCGACGAACTGTACGACGTGCCGTTCAGCACCGCGCAGACCAGCACGATCACGGGCGGCAACGCAATCAACACGGTGCCGGCCGAATGCCAGTTCCAGTTCGAGTTCCGCAACCTGCCGACGCTCGATCCCGAGCAGATCTTCGCGCGCATCGACAGCTACGCGCGCGAAACGCTGCTGCCGAAAATGCTGCGCGAGCACCCCTCGGCCGCGATCGAGATCACGAAGATCGCCGCGGCGCCCGGACTCGATTCGTCCGAACAGGCCGCGATCACGCAGCTCGTCCGCGCGCTGACGGCCGACCAGGACAAGCGCAAGGTCGCATACGGCACCGAGGCCGGGCTGTTTTCGAACGCGGGGATTCCGAGCATCGTCTGCGGCCCCGGCGACATCCAGCAGGCGCATAAGGCGAACGAATTCGTCGAGCTCGCGCAGCTCGTCGCGTGCGAGCGCTTCTTGCGCAAGTTCATCCACAGCATGTCGGTCGAGGCCGCTTAGCCCGTTTCGTTGCAGCGGCGCGCAGCCGCAGTGAACCTGCGCGCCGAGCCACGGGCCTCAGCGACATCGACGACTCCGGAGCGACCGCCATGTCCAGCGCCATGCCGCAGCACACGGATCACACGATCGACGGTGAGCCGATCCCTACGCTCGACGACATCGCCGCGCAGCACTTCGCGTTGACGCCCTGGGTCGCGCGCACGCCGGTGTTCGACCGGCTCGACTTCTCATCGCTGCGCGGCACCGTCGTCAATTTCAAGTTCGAGCTGCTGCAGGCGGGCGGCAGCTTCAAGGCGCGCGGCGCCTTCACGAACCTGCTCGCGCTCGACGACGCGCAAAAGAGCGCGGGTGTCACCTGCGTGTCGGGCGGCAATCACGCGGTGGCGGTCGCCTATGCGGCGATGCGCCTCGGCGTCAGCGCCAAGGTCGTGCTGTTCAGCGCGGCGAATCCGGCCCGCGTCGCGTTGTGCCGCGAGTACGGCGCCGACATCGTCTATGCGGAAGATCTCGCCGAAGCGTTCGAACTGGTGCGCCGCGTCGAGGCCGAGGAAGGCCGCTATTTCGTGCATCCGTTCAACGGCTATCGCACGGTGCTCGGCTCGGCGACGCTCGGCTACGAATGGGCCACGCAAACGCCTGACCTCGAAGCGGTGATCGTGCCGATCGGCGGCGGCGGACTCGCGGCCGGGGTCTCCACCGCGCTGCGGCTCGCGAATCCGAACGTGCACGTGTACGGCGTCGAACCCGAAGGCTCGGACGTGATGAGTAAGAGTTTTGCCGCCAACCATACGGTCAGAATGGGCCACATGCACAGCATCGCCGATTCGCTGATGTCGCCGCATACCGAGCAATACAGCTACGAACTGTGCCGCCGCCATGTCGATCGGATCGTCACCGTGTCCGACGACCAGTTGCGCGAGGCGATGCTGATCCTGTTCAATCAGCTGAAGCTCGCGGTCGAGCCGGCTTGCGCGGCCGCCACGGCCGGATTGCTCGGACCGCTGCGCGAACAGTTGCAGGGCAAACGCGTGGGCGTGCTGCTGTGCGGTGCCAATATCGACCCGGTCAGTTTTGCCGCGCATCTGGAGCGCGCGCGCCATAGCGAGTCACAGTTTCCTCATTAGCGACGCGCAGCAGATGCGCTTGTTGCCTTGCGGCTAAAGCACTAGCCTATCCGCTTCAGGTTGGTATGATTCGGCTATTCACATCAGGGAGGTGTAGGCATGAGCATGATCCAGGAATTTAAAGAATTTGCCCTCAAAGGCAACGTGATGGATCTGGCGGTCGGTGTGATTATCGGCGGCGCGTTTTCCACCATTGTCAATTCCGTGGTTAAAGACCTGATCATGCCGGTTGTCGGGGTCGCTACCGGCGGCCTCGATTTCTCCAATCTGTTCGTTCGCCTGGGCCATATTCCGGCCACTTACAAAGGCAACCCCGAATCGTATAAAGACCTGCAGACAGGTGGCGTGGCGGTGTTCGGTTACGGTTCATTCATTACCGCGACGATCAACTTCATCATTCTCGCGTTCATCATCTTTCTGATGGTCAAATTCATCAACAAACTGCGCAAGGAGCCGCAAGCCGCGCCGGCGGAGCCGCCGCCGCCGCCGGAAGACGTGCTGCTGCTGCGCGAGATCCGCGATTCGCTGAACAACCAGCAGCGTTAATCGTCGAATCAAGCTCGGGTTGGACGGCCTGAGCCAGTGAAATCAAAAGGCCTGTCGCGATCGGCGTCGCGACAGGCCTTTGTGTTTTCACGCTGCCTTCAGCGCGCTGCGCTTTATCGAGCCTTACCCTTCCTTTTGCGCCTTCAATTGCGCCGCACTTTCGATCATCGCTTCGAGCTGGCCGAAATTGACAGGCTTCGTCAGATGCGATGTAAAGCCCGCGCTCAAACAGCGGCGCACGTCCTCGTCGGTGCCGAAGCCGGTCAGCGCGACGGCTGGCACGTCGGAATGTTCGCGAAACGCCTTGACGAAATCAAGACCGGTGCCATCGGGCAATCCGACATCGCTGACAACCAGATCGAACCCGTGCAACTGCGTCGCGGCAAGCGCATCGTCGACCCGCCCGACCACCGTCACCTGATGACCCAAGCCGCGCATCAATTGGGCCATCACGTCGGCGGTGTCGGCATGGTCCTCGATCAGCAGCACGGACAGCGAACTCGCCGGCTGCAGGTTGCTCGGCACGATGACCGGCGGCGCGGTGGCCCGCGCGGCGGCGGTCGGCAGCGTGATCGTGAAGGTCGCGCCGCAATGCGGACCGGGACTCCGCGCGGTCACAGTGCCGCCGTGCACGTCCGTCAAAGCCTTCGTGATCGCGAGACCGAGACCCAGGCCGCCGAACTGCCGCGTCATGCTTTGGTCGCCCTGCTCGAACGCATTGAACAGCTTGCCGATCTGCTCCGGCTCGATGCCGATGCCGGTGTCTTCGACCGAGATCTGCACCTGCATGCGTTCGTCGCGTGTGCGCACATAGATATGGCCGCCGTCCGGCGTGAACTTTGCGGCATTGCGAATCAGGTTCCACAGCATCTGTTGCAGCCGCGCGCGATCGGCGAGCACGTAGTGATGCGTCGCGTGCTTCTCGACATGCACGTCCTGCTGCTTGACCTGGATTTCGCTGCGAAAGAGTTCGAGCACGCTGTCGATCACCTCGTGTACGTCGACGGTCTCCAGCGACAGCCGCAGCTTGCCGTTCGCGACGCGCGTCAGATCGAGCAGATCGTCGATCAGCCGCGCCTCCAGTTCGACGTTGCGGCGGATCATGCGCACGCTCGCACGCGCCTGCTCCGGCAGTTCCGGGATCATCTCGAGTACGCTCGCGCCCGCGAGCACCGGCGTGAGCGGTGTGCGCAATTCGTGCGACAGCATCGCGAGAAAACGGTCCTTCGCGCGATTCGCTTCTTCGGCGGCCTGGCGCGCGGCCTGCTCGGACTCGAGCAGTCGCTCGCGCTCCTCGATCGCCTCGCGCTGCGAGTGGATGTCGGTGCAGCTACCGAACCATTTGCTGACGTTGCCATCGGCATCGCGCATCGCGACCACGCGCACGTCGAACCAGCGGTACTCGCCGTCGTGGCGGCGAATCCGCATCTCGTGCCGATAGTCGCCGCTGCGGCTCGCGACGGCCTTCAGCCAGCTTTGCCGGATCTGCTCGCAATCGTCGCGATGCACGGCCTCTAGCCACGCGAGACCATGCGAGCCATGTTCGGGCAAGCCGGTGTAGTCGTACCATTGCTTCGACAGGAAGTCGCAATCGCCGGCCGCGTCGCAGGTCAGCACGAGATGCGGCAACGTCTCCGACAGCGTGCGGTAATGCAGCTCGCGATCGCGCAGCAGCAGCGCTTCGTCGGACGCGCGTTGCAGCCGCACCTGCGACAACACGCGCTCCACGGCCTCTGGCAGATAGTCGAGATAGTCGCCGGACTTCGGCACCACGTCGGACACGCCCGCGCGCAGCGCTTCGATCACGCGCGACTCGTCGGTGAAGCCGGTCACGAGGATCGCCGGAATGCGCACGCCCTCCGCGCGCAGACGCCGGAAGAAATCGAGCCCGGTCTCCGGTCCGCTCAGCTGATAATCGAGCACGAGCAGATCGGGGGCGCGGCTCGCGAGCCGCTCGCGGGCCGCCTCGACGCCGGCGCAGATCGTCACCCGGCAGCCGGCGCGTTCGAGCGACTTGCGCGCGAGCCGCAAGATGCCCTCGTCGTCATCGACGACGAGCACATAGGCGGCGTGCGGCGTGGACACTTCTTCGATCATGCAGGTGCTCTCCGGCTCGGTACGGTGCTCATCTTGTCATGAACGGCTTTCGGACAGCTTCAAGGCGGCGCGAGCCGCTGCCCCGGCGGCAGTTTGACCACTTGCAGGAAAAAGCCGAGAGCGTCGCGTGGCCGTCGTCGTCTTCGATCACAACGATGCTGACCGCTTGCGCGTGATTCATAGGCTCTCCGTGCCAACGATTCGTCATCCATGCCGCCGGGAGAAGGGCAGCGACGGTGCCCGCGCCGGCGTGCGCCGCGCTCAGAGGCGCGCCGGCTGCTCGGGCAGCACCACGAAAAAGGTCGATCCGGCGCCTTCGGCCGATTCGACCCAGACGCGCCCGCCGTGCCGCTCGACCGCGCGCCGGACCACCGCGAGGCCGATCCCCTCGCCGCTTGCGACGTCCCCGTGCAGACGCTGGAACGCGCGAAACACCTTCGACAGATACACGGCCGGAATGCCGAGCCCATTATCGCGGACGTAATAGATGCGCATACGGACCGCGCGCGGCTCGCTTTCGTCGACGGGTTCGGGCGCGAGCGCGCCGACCTCGATGCGCCCGCGGCGCGCCGGATCGAGGAAAGTCAGCGCATTGCCGATCAGATTGCCGAAGATCTGCTCGACCGCCGCCGGATCGCCCCATGCGGGCGGCAGCTCGCGCACCGTGACGCTCGCGGCGCGGTGGTCGATCGTGCCTTGCAGCCCATCGACGACTCGCGCCACCGCGCGCTCGACGCTGACCCGCTGCCACTGATATTCGAGCCGTCCCGCGCGCGAGATGCGCAACAGCGCGTCGATGATCGCCGCCGCGCGCGCGACCGCGGTGCGCAAATAGTGCAACGACTCGCGCACCTCGCCATCGAGGATCTGCGTCATGCGCCGTGCTTCGTTCTCCGGCAGACGAGCCTGTCCGACGAGCACGTCGAGTTCGTCGCACGACACGTGCAGCTCTTTCGAAAACCCCTGCAGATTGACGAGCGGCGAGCGCAGATCGTGCGACACGCTGTAGATGAACATCTCGTTGTCCTGCGTTTCCTGGCGCAATTCCTCATTGACGGCCGCCAGTTCGCGCGCGCGTGCTTCGAGCTCCATCTTCAGCGCCTCCTGCCCGGCTTCCGCCTCGCGCAGACGCGCATCGGTCTGATGTAGCACCGTGTCAAGCGCGGCGATTTCGTCGCTGCCCGACAACGGCGCCGCGAGCGTCCGGCCGCTGCCGAGCCGCTCGGCGTTATCGGTCAGCACTTCGAGGCGTTGGCCGATGCCGCGCGCGAACCCGAAGGCGGTGACCGCCCAGATCAACATCGAGCCGAACACCGCGGCGATCAGCGCGCGCTGCTGAAGCTCGCGCCGCTCGCCGAGCGCGCTCGAGCGCTCGACGTCGAGCTCCGACGCCGCCGCGCCGAACTGGGCCAACTCGTCGCGGAACACGGCGATCTGCTCCGGCAACTCGCCGGTTTCGAGCGCGATATAGGGGCGTAGACTGCGCCCCTCGTGCAACGCCTGCGAGATCGCGACACTCTGTTCGCGATACGCGTCGATCGCGTGCCGCATGCTGCGCACGCGCTCGGCCTGGGCCGGCGTTTCGGCGACGAGCGCATCGAGCTTCGCGAGCCGGTCATTCAGGTCGACCCACACCGCATGGCGGTCGATCAGCGAGGCACTGCCCGTCACCATCGCCGTGCGCACGCGCGCGGCCTGACGCAGCAGCGGATCGACGATGGCCGACGACTCGTAGAGGATCTGCTTGCTGTTGTCGACCCATCGCGCGGCCTGCGCGGTCCGCTCCTGGGTATCGAAGACGACCCCGAGCAGCGCGAGTTCGACCACGCTCGGTATCGCGATCAGCAGCAGACCTTTGGTGAATAGTTTCATGGTTCCGTCAGGGCGTTCAGGCTGTGGTTCAGGCTGTCACTCGAACGGCGGGGCTCGCGCGCACCCGTCGCGCCCTGCAAGGCGGGCGCCGCGCGGCTGGACGGGCCATTATCGACGTGAATCAGAGATATTTCAACGACGCGTCAGCAGGCGCTCGACCACACAAAAATGACTTTTTTATTGGGATGGGATGTTTTTTCCGCGCCGCCTGCGTCTATGATGGAGACAAGGTGTGCTGGGATGCGAATGCGCGCGGCGAGGCGGTTCGGCATGATTCGTGCGGGAGGCGGTGGGGCGATGCGGTAGCGTCGAATCATCGTGAATCCGGCCTTGTCGTATGCTATAAAACATCGACGTGCGGCGCGCGAAAGCCGGGAGTGGTCGCATGAAGACGCAGCGATTCTTGCAATTCTTTTTCAGGCGAATTTTTATGTCCTTCCCGAAAAAGCGTAGGCGCGCGAAGGTGGACGGCGACGAGTCGTTCCTCGCGGTTCTGCGGCATTTCAAGCCGTTCGGTCAACTCGACACCAAGATTGCGCGGGCTCGCGCACAGGACGAACCGGTGCTCTATGCACACGTGCTGCCCGGACTCGACGTGCTTCTATGCAGTGTGCGCGGCGCACAGCCGCCCTACCCCGCACCAGCCGAATTGCGGCGGCGCTGCCTCGAATCCATTACCAACGCGCTGGAGCAGCCGCTCGATGGTCTCGAGAACGGCGGCTACTGGTACGAGGCCGACGGCTTCGGCTTCCTCGTGTTCGCGAGCCGTGCGCGCGGCAAGATTCTGACGGAGTTCGGCGCGACACGAATCGGTACCCGGCGCGGCGTGCGTCGCCAGGATGCGTCGGGCGATGCAACCCCACGTTCGCTCAGATAGGCCAATCGGGCACCCTGAAGTTCAGGGCTGCTGACAGGTCGTTCTCTTCGCTTCATCGAAACCCTGGCTCGACGGCAACCGCGCGCAGTTTCTCACGCGGCATCATGCCGTTGATTCGGCGATCGCATCATCGACGCGCTCGCCGCGCTTCAGCTGCCCTTGTATTCGGCCGCGCTCGCCGGCGACTGCGTCGCTGGCTTACGATCCACCGCGGCTGGCGACGACGCGCCGCCCGGAGACTTGTTGACCGGCGCGCCCTCGAGCGATATCGGCGCCTTCGGCTGTTGCTTGACGCCCGGCGGCGGCGCCTTCGGCATCTGCCGCGCTTGCGCGAGCAATCGCGCGCACGGCAGCGGCTTGTTGTTGCTGGGCGCAAGCAGCGGGATCAGCGCCGCGAACGGATTGATCAGCCCGAGCCCGACCGCCGCGCCGCCGCGCAACGCGAGCGCGGCCGCATTGACGCCGACGTGCGGATCCTTGAAGGTGCCCTTCACGTACAGCGGCGAGCGCAGCGAAAAGACCCGGAAGCCCTTCGTATGCGGATGCACGCCCAGGTCCATCGTCTCGTCGCGCAGATTCACCTGACCGTCGATATTGATCACCGCGTCGCCGGTGTCGAGCGCGAACACGCGCGCTTCGAGCACGCCGTCGGTCGCGACGAAATCGGCGGCCGCGCAGTTGATCTTCACGTTGCTAGTGCCGAACAGCTTTTCATAGACGACGTTCGCGACGTTGAGCCCGGCCGCCTCCATCAGCAGACGGCTCACGGTGCCTTCGGTCACGAGCGCCTTCAACTCACCGTTCGAAGTCGCCGCGAGCGCCGCCGGCGAATTACCGGTCGCGGACAGCGACGCATCGCCGTTGATCTCGCCGAGCGCGTTCTGCATCGTCTTGAAGGTCGGGAACAATTGCTTCAGCTTGACGTGCCGCGCCGACATCGCGAAGCGCCCCTTCAGCGGCGCCGCGCTGCCATCGAGATGAATGTCCGACACGAGCGAGCCGCCCGCGACGCCGAACTTCAGCGGCACGAGCGACAGCACGCCGTCGGTCATCACGACGTGCGTGTACAGATCCGTGATCGGCAGGTTCGCGTTTTTGATGATGCGCCGGCCGGTGAACTTGACGTCGGCGTCGATCGCCTTCCAGCGGTCGGTGCGGAACTCCTCGACCGGCAGCACGCGGTTGCTCGGCTGCGCGGCCGCGTCGCCGCGCCTCGCCTTGCTCGCGTTCGAATCGGCGCCGATCACCGGCGCGAGATCCGAGAACTGCAACAGATGCGACTCGAGTTCGCCCTGCAGCAGCGGACGTGGCTCGCGCCCGGTATAGGTCAACGAACCGTTCAGATCGCTGCCGCCGACCCGGCCTGTAAAGTTTTCATACGTGAACACGTTGCCGCTCGATTTGAACTGACCGATCAGACGACCCTCGGTCGCGTACGGCGGGGTCTCGGGCAAGGTCACGCCGGTCAGCGAATACAGGCGCGCCATGCTGTTGCCCTGCAGCCAGAGGCGCAGATCGAGCGCCCCGAGATGCGCCGGATCGGTGAGCGTGCCGACGAAGGCGATATGCAGATCGCCGGCTTTGACATCGGCCTGCACCGGGAACGGCCGGTTCGCGTCCTGCAGCGCGAGCACGCCGCCGAGCTTGCCGCTGCCCGACACCGGCGTGCGGTTGTAGGTGCCCTTGACGGTCCAGCCGATCGCATAAAGCGGCGTCGCGCGCCTGGCGCCAGGTGCGGTGCCGCTCGCCCCCGAGACAGCCGCGGCCGGGCTGGCGCTCCCGCTGGTGGTTTCGGCCGGTGCGGCGGCGCCGCTCGTCGCGAGCGCGCCGGAACTCGCGGCCACGCCCGACGTTGCGGATGCGCCCGATGCGCCCGACGCCTGCGCCGCCGCTTCATAAGCCGCCGCTGCGGAAGCCGCCTTCGCCTCCGAGGCCGCCTCTGCCTCGGCCTGCGCGGCGAGTTGGCGCGCGCCCGCCCGGCCGACGGCCTGAGCCGACGCGCTGCGCGAGGCCGCTTCCTGCTGCTTCAGCGCGTCGCCGATCGGGATCGGCTGCCCGAGCGTATCGACGACCATCTGCACCTCGACCTTCTTCTGCTGATCCGACAGCGCGATGTTGCCCTTCGCGAACGCGATATCGTGCAGATCGAGCTTCCACTCGGTGGGTCTGCTCGACGACGGCAGCTTGAAGGTCCAGTTATTGCGCCCGTCGACAAGACGTTCCAGATCGACCGACGGATTCACGAGGTTGATCGCCGGAATCTCGATGTCGTGCGCGAGCAGCGGCAGCACCTCGACCTCGAAGTCGATTTCGTCGAGCGTCGCGAACTGCGGCTGTTTGGTCCAGTCGGGATTGCCGATCGCGATGTTGGCCGCCGAAAAGCGCGGCCAAGGCACCCAGCCGCGCCAGCCGGTCTCGCCGACCGCATGACGCCAGCCCACCTTCAGGTCGCCGTTGATCGCAAACGGCCGGCCGATCGCCTGGCTGACCTTGTCGTCGATGTAAGGCCGCGCGCGGTTCCAGTCGAAGCTCAGGATGAAGATGACGAGCGCGACGATCAGGATCACGAGCGCCGCCAGCAGCCATGCAAAGATTTTTCCGACCCGTCGTCCGGTGCCGCTCGACACTGCCATTGAAAAGCTCCGCGTGTTGTTCCACGTTGTGCACCGTGCAGCAGTTATCGTACCTGGCGCGCGAGCATGAATCGCCGCGTCGGTCGTGCGCCGTTGCGCCTCGTCGCTTTATCATGGCGCACGCTTTACCGACAGCCCCACCGGCACACCCTCCCCACGGCGTTCCAACCATGACCGATGTTCCCTTCGTCCTCGCCGACGGCATCGTACGGCGCGATGCGCAGCGCGGCCAGACGCTGTTGCAGCCGACCACCTTCGCCCTGCGCGCCGGCGAGCGCGTCGCGATTACCGGACCGTCCGGCTCCGGCAAGAGCGTGTTTCTGCGCGCGCTCGCACTGCTCGATCCGGTCGATGCGGGGCGCATCCTGTGGCATGGCGCGCCGCTCGAGAGTGCGCGGATTCCGCGCTACCGGCGCGCAATCGCGTATATCCGGCAGCGGCCCGCGCTGATCGACGGCAGCGTCGAAGACAATCTGCGCTATCCGTTTGAGCTGCGGGCATATCGCGACGCGCGCTTCGATCGCGCGTGCGCGGCCAGGCTCGCGATGCAGGCCGGCCGCGGCGAGGACTTTCTCGGCAAGCGCGCAAGCGAATTATCGGGTGGCGAAGCGCAGATCGCCGCGCTGATCCGCGTGCTGCAACTCGCGCCCGAAGTGCTGTTGCTCGACGAGCCGACCGCCTCGCTCGATCCGGCGTCGTCGCGCGCGATCGAAGCGCTCGTGCAGGCGTGGTTCGATGCCGCGCCGGGCGCTCACGCATCGATGTGGGTGTCGCACGATGTCGAGCAGGCGGCACGCATGAGCGAACGGCATCTGACGATGCGCGCCGGCGTACTGGCCGAACACACTTGCGTGCGGCGCGATGCGGACCAACGCGCTCCCGCCGACCAGCGTCGGGAGCCCCGCCAATGAGCCTGCAGAATCTGAGCTTGTGGGACGTCGCGATCGCGACGCTGCTGATCGTCGTGAATGGCGCGGTGTCGGTCGCGCTGAAGCTCGATCTCGAGCGCAAGCTCGCATGGGCGGCGGTGCGCACCGTGGTCCAGTTGCTCGCGATCGGCTATGTGCTCGGCTGGGTGTTCAGTTTCGCTCGCTGGTACGTGGTGCTGCCGCTGATGATCGTGATGACGCTGATCGCCGGTTTCGCCGGCGCGCAGCGCGGCAGCCACACCTATGCCGGACAACGCGCCGACAGCGTGCTGTCGATCTGGGTCAGCTCGTGGCTCGTGGCCGCGGTGGGACTGTTCGTCGTGATCCGCATCCATCCGTGGTACGCGCCGCAATATGCGATTCCGATTCTCGGCATGATCCTCGGCAACACGCTGACCGGTGTATCGCTCGGCATCGAGCGGATGACCGAGGAGCTGACCGCGCGGCGCGACCGCGTCGACATGGCGCTCGCGCTCGGCGCGACACGCTGGGAGGCCGCGCAGGCGCCGGCGCGCCAGGCGGTGCGCGCCGGCATGATGCCGACGTTGAACCAGATGGCGGTGGTCGGCGTTGTCAGTTTGCCGGGCATGATGACCGGTCAGGTGCTGGCCGGGCAGTCGCCATTGCAGGCGGTGCGCTATCAGATCGTCATCATGTTTCTGATCGCGGCGGCGTCGGCGCTGGGGACCGTGGGCGCGGTGCTGCTCACGTACCGGCGGCTCTTTTCGGCCGAGCATCAGTTCTTGCCGGCGCGGCTCGTCGAGCGTGAGGCACGCAAAGAATGACGCACAAGGATGACGCGCTAGCGCGTGCTACGCTCGCGCACGCGGCCATCACGCCGCACGCTCGAACCTTCACCGCTTCGCGGTGACGGCGATCTCCGTGCCGTCGGTCAGCGTCAGCGTTTTCGTCGTGCCGTTGACCGGCATCGTGAAACGCACGATCTGACTCACGCTCACATCGTTCGGACACTTGAGCGTCTTGCCGCCGCTCGTCACGGTTTTCACGCCATGCGGCGTCTGCGCCTGGAAGTTCAGTTGGACGGCCGCGGTGCCGTCGCTCGACACCACCGGCGAGAAGCGGATCTGCGTCTGGCGGATCATCGCGCCATTCTCGTCGACCGGCAGCGACGCATAGTCCGGGCATGCGTCCGTCGCGGCCACCGGACCGCCGGGCGGCACGGTCTTCCACGTGAAGTCGTCCGATTCGCCCGAGCGGATCGTGCGGGTCTCCTGGGAATTGCCGAACTGTTTCGACGTGACGCGAACGGTGTAGCGGATCGGACCGTCGAGCGGGGCCTTGTTGGTCACCGTGATCGGCGTGGCTGCGCGAGCAGCCGGCACGAGCGCGCAGGCGAGAGAAGCGACAACGGAAACGGCGGAGAGTTTGAAGCTGAAGCTCATACTGTCACCTCGTTGTTGTGCCGCTGCGCGCTCGCGTCGACGCGACTGCCTGTGCACTGTTCACGCACTGCCGAGGGCCGGCCGGTTCATACCGGCTGGCCTCGCCGCAAGACACGCAACCGTTTTGGCATGCTGCGTCGTCAGTCTAACGCCAAGCGCGCTGCCGCGCGTGTCGTGTCGGCCCGGGTGTTAACCCGCTTGCGGCGACGCGCTTTCTGCGCGTCGATTTCATCTCAGAAGCCGGTCAGCACCAGCTTGCCGATCGCGCGTCCTGCTTCGAGCAACCCATGCGCGCGACGCAGATTCTCCGCGTTGATGCGGCCGAGGTCCTGGCCGAGCGTCGTGCGCAACGTGCCGGCATCGACGAGCCGCGCGACCTCGGTCAGCAGCTTGTGCTGCTCGATCATGTCGGTCGTGCCGAACATCGAGCGGGTGAACATGAACTCCCAGTGAAACGCGGCGCTCTTCGCCTTCAGCAATTCGACGGGCACGGCGGCGCTGTTCTCGACGATCGTGCAGATGCCGCCTTGCGGCTTGATCAGTTGCGCGGCGGCCGGGAAATTACGGTCGGTGTCGTTGAAGATCAGCACGTAGTCGACCTGCTCGATGCCGATCTCCTTCATCTGCGCGGGCAGATCGCCGAAGTGATCGACGATGTGATCCGCGCCGAGCTCCCGTGCCCATTTCGCCGATTCGGGCCGCGACGCGGTCGCGATCACATGCAGCTTGCCGAGCTGCTTCGCGAGCTGGATGCCGATCGAGCCGACCCCGCCCGCCCCGCCGAAAATCAGCACCGTACGGCCTGCGTCGGCGCCCTGCGGCGATACGCCGAGGCGATCGAACAATGCTTCCCACGCAGTGATCGCGGTCAGCGGCAATGCGGCCGCGTGCGTGAAATCGAGCGACGCCGGCTTGTGTCCGACGATCCGTTCGTCCACCAGATGAAACTCGCTGTTGGCCCCCGGCCGCGTAATGCTGCCCGCATAGAACACCGGATCGCCGACCTTGAACAGCGTGACCTCGGGGCCAGCTGCGACGACAGTGCCGGCCGCATCCCAGCCGAGCACGCGCGGCGTCTTTTCGACGGTGTCTTTCGGCGCGCGCACCTTGGTGTCGACCGGGTTCACGGAAATGGCTTCGACCTTGACCAGCAGATCGCGGCCGGTCGCTTCGGGTTTCGGGATCTCGACGTCGACGAGCGCTTCGGCGTGATCGAGGGGCAGATAACGGTAGAGTCCGACGGCTTTCATGGCTGCTCCTTGTGGGTTCGGTTGATGTGCACGCATGACTCATATCGTAGGATGGTTCTTATTCTGATAAAACAGCCATAATCACTGAATCATTTTTTGGTTTTTCAGAATAATGGATGATTCAAGCCCGGCCGGCCGGTCCGTGCCCAGCGAACGCGAACGGCTCGATCTGCTCGACGTCGCGTTGTTCGTGCGTGCCGCGCTGCTCGCCAACGTGTCGGCGGCCGGGCGCGAGTTCGGTTTGTCGGCGGCGGTCGCGAGCGCGCGGATCGCACAACTCGAAAAGATCCTCGGCGCGCGTTTGTTGCATCGGACCACGCGCCGCATCAGCCTCACCCAGGACGGTGAAGTGTTCATGACGCGCGCCGAGGCGCTGCTCGACGCGGCCGGCGCAGCGCGCGCATCGGTCGGCCGCGCGCAGGCCGCACCGCAGGGACGGCTGCGCGTGTCGATGCCGTCGTCGTTCGGGCGTCAGCATGTGTCGCCGGTGATCAGCGAGTTTCTACGCCGCTATCCGGGGGTCAGCGTCGATCTGCGCCTGACCGATCAGGTGGTCGATCTGGTCGACGCGGGAATCGATGTCGCGATTCGCGTCGGCGTGCTGAAGGATTCGTCGCTGGTCGCACGGCGGCTCGCGGTCAACCGCCGCGTGCTGTGCGCGGCCCCCGCCTATCTGGCCGCGCGCGGCACGCCGCATCATCCGTCGGATCTCGCGGGGCACGAGTGCATCATCCTGTCGGCGCAGCGCGACTGGCGCTTCGTGACGCCCGCCGGCCCGCTCGACGTGCGCGTGAGCGGACGCCTCGTCACCGATAACGGCGAGGTGATTCGCGACGCGCTGCTCGCGGGCTTCGGCATCGCGCTGAAATCGACATGGGACGTGGCGCCCTATCTGCGCAGCGGCAAACTCGTCAGCGTGCTCGACAGCTATCCTCTCGCGGACGACGTCGCGATCTGGGCCGTGTATCCAAGCCGCGCGTTCGTGCCGCCGAAGACGCTCGCCTTCATCGACTTCGTCGCCACGCATTTCGGCGATCCGCCGTACTGGGATCGCGAGCCGGTTGGCCTGGCGGGCGCGTAGGCGCGATGCCCGCTACGCCGCGTCAGCGCTTGCCGACCTTTGCGCCGCCCTGCTTGCGATCCGAGTTCACATCGGCATGCGCGTCGTTCTGCGTGCGTTGCTGATACTCGCCGCCGCCGCGGCGGTCGGTATCCTGCTGCCCATGCGCGATGTCGTCATGTGCCTGCTTGCCGACATGGCGCGGCTCGTCCTCGTGCTGCGACTCGGGATGCTGGTCGGCTTCATGCGGCAGCGGCGCCGCGGCTTCCTGCAACGACTTCGGATCCTTGTTCGCGTGCGGGTCGGCTTGCGCGTCGCCATCGGTCGATTGCGGCAGGGTCTTCATTGCATTGCTCCTTCGCGAAGCGCGTTCGCGCGCCAAGTACGCACGGCGCACTCGCGGGTTGGATTCAGCCACCCGGACGCGCGCTCATCACGCGACGCCCAGACGTTTTTTCATCGCCGCGGTGATGCGCTGACGCGTCTTTGCGTAGCCGGCCCACGGGTCGTTTCCGAGGCCGTCCACGCGCTCGTGGACGTTGCGGATGCCCCATTGATCGCCGCTCGTCGTGCTCTCCAGTTCGTCCCACGCGAGCGGCACCGACACCCCGAGCCCCGGCCGCGCGCGCGCCGAGAATGCGGCCACCGTGCTCGAGCCACGGTTGTTGCGCAGATAGTCGATGAAAATCTTTTTCTTGCGATTCTGCGCGCCCATCTTGGCGCTGAAGTACTGCGGCAGCGTCGTCGCCATGTGCTGCGCGACCGCCTGCGAGAAATCCTTCACTTCGTCCCAGCCGGCCTGCTTCGCGAGCGGCACGACCACGTGCAAGCCCTTGCCGCCACTCGTCTTGCAGAACGACTTCAGGCCCAGTTCGTCGAGCAGCGAGCGGGTCAGTTGCGCGGCCTCGACCATGCGTTCCCAGCCGAGCGAGGGGTCCGGGTCGAGATCGAACACCATGCGATCGGGCTTTTCGATATTCGACGCGACCGCATTCCACGTATGAAACTCGACGGTGCCCATCTGCGCGGCGCCGACCAGCGCGGCGAGCGTGTCGATCGTGATCAGCGGAGGATGGCCGGGATCGAGTCCCTCGTGCTGCGTGACGTGCGGAATCGACAGCTTCTGGCTGTGCTTCTGGAAGAACAGCTCACCGCCGATATCCTCGGGCGCGCGCACCAGCGCGACGGGCCGCTCGCGCAGATGCGGCAGCATCCATTCGGCGATTGATTCGTAGTACTGCACCAGTTCGAGCTTGCTTGCGCCGCTGCTCTTGTCGATCACGCGATCGGGATGCGAGATGCGCACGCCGGCGATTTCGCTCTGTGCACGCGAGCGTGTTGCCGTGGTTCGGGCGGGCGCGCTTTCCTTGGCGGCGGGCCTGGCGGCACTGGCGGTCTTGCTGGTTGCGCGCTTTTTCGGCGCGCCTGTTTGCGACGTAGCGGCGGTGGCGGTTTCGGTTTGCTGTTGCACGTCGGCTCCTTGTCGGGCGGTTTCCCTGACGATCTGGCGCGCCGGCTTGTCGTCGCGCAGGCTGACGAACGACGCCTGGCGCACGATGCCGTCGCCCGTCCATTCGGCGAAGTTGCATTCGGCAACGAGCACCGGCTCGACCCAATGCACGGGCGTGCGGCTGCGCTCGCGCGGTGTGCTCGCGAACGGCATGCGCTTGCTCGCGTGCGCGTCGAGCGCCTGTTTGACCGAGCGCAGCAGCGCGGCGTCGAAGCCGGTGCCGACGCGGCCTGCGTACTGCAGCCGGCCATCGGCGTCGTAGACGCCGAGCAGCAGCGCGCCGAACGCCGAGCGGCTGCCGCCCGGCTCCGAATAGCCGCCGATCACGAACTCCTGGCGGCGCCGGCACTTCAGCTTGATCCACGACGGCGAGCGGCCCGACACATAGCTGCTGTCACGCCGCTTGCCGATGATGCCTTCGAGCGCCATGTCGCACGCGCTCCTGAGCAGCTCGTCGGCGCTGAACGCGAAGTCGTTCGAAAAGCGCAGCACGCGATCGTCGACGCCTTCGAGCAGCGCCCGCAAAATCGCGCGGCGCTGTTCGAGCGGCACGTCGCGCAGGTCGTAGCCGTTCAGAAACGGCAGATCGAACAGATAGATCACGATGTCCTGCGGGCGATGCGCATCGAACGCGTTTTGCAGCAACTGGAAGTTGGGCACGTCGCGTTCATCGAGCACGACCGCTTCGCCGTCGAGCCACGCGCTTTGCACATCGAGTGCCGCGAGAGCCTCGATCTGCTTGCTGAACTTTGCGGTCCAATCGTTGCCGTTGCGCGTGAAAACGCTGACGGCACCGCCCTTCGCTTTCGACGCGTGGTCGATGCGCGCGAGCACGCGGTAGCCGTCGAACTTGATTTCGTAGAGCCAGTCATCGCCTGGCGGCGCGCTGTCGACGAGCGTCGCCAGCTCCGGCTTCAGGCTCGCGGGCAAGACGGCTTTGACCGCGCCTTCGATCGATGGCGATGCGGCGAGTTCGCGTAGCGACTGCGCGCTGCGCGTCGCGACGATGTCGGGGCGTTTGGGATCGGCTGCGCGGCGCGAGGATGCGGATTTCGCCGGCTTGCCCGCGCTCGTGGCCTTGCCGTCGCGCGAGGTTTTCGTCTGCGCTTTCGATTGCTTCGTTTTCCTGCCTTTCGAAGCCCCGTCGGCCAGCACGCTGCCCGGCAGCTTCTTCAGCACGTCGTAGTCGCTTTCGTCGCGCGCTTCCTCGTCGCGCTCCTTGATCAGCAGCCATTGCTCCTTGTCGCCGCTGCCGCGCATGTGGCTCCGTACGAGCGTCCAGCCGCCATGTAGCTTCTCGCCGTGCAAATGAAACTTGAGCTTGCCGGCCGCATACGACCGCGCGGCTTCGGCCGCGCCGCCCGCCGGCTCCCATGTGCCGCGATCCCACACGATCACGATTCCCGCGCCATAGTTGCCGGGCGGAATCTCGCCCTCGAAGGTACCGTATTCGACCGGATGGTCCTCGACGCGCACCGCGAGCCGCTTGACCGACGGGTCGAGGCTCGGCCCCTTCGGAACCGCCCACGACAGCAGCGCGCCGTTCAGTTCGAGCCGGAAGTCGTAGTGCAGACGCCGCGCGTCGTGCTCCTGGATCACGTAGGAGAGCGTATCGGGCGCGGCACGCGTCGCGCGCTTGCCGGTCTTGCTCGCGGCGCGCTCGCGGGTCGTCGCGCCGGCCGGCTCCGGCGTGTCCTCGAAGCGGCGCTTGCGATGATAGTGCTCGAGCCGGTCGTTCATGGCGATGACTCCGGTGCGTTTGGTGCCATAGACGGCTCGGCCGCGCGCTCAGGCCGCCGCGCGCCGTTTGCGGGACGTTGCGGTGGTTTTCGACGTCGCGCGCCCGCTGCCGCCGCTGCCGCCGCTACCGCTGCGACTGCGCGCCGTGCTTGCCGCGCGCGGCTTTTTGCGCGCGGGCGCGGCCGCCTCTTCATCGGACTCGGCCTCGCTATCGCTCTGATCCTCGTCCTCGTCGGCGGCGCGCTTGCGGCCCGTGGCGGCCTGCTTGCCCTTGCCGCGGCCAAGACTGCGGCGCAGCAGATCGGACAGGTCGAGAATGTCGGCGGACTTGCGCGACTCGTGCGGCGTTTCGACCTCGACGACCTCCTCGGTCTTGCCCGCCTGGATCTTGCGCTCGACGAGCGCCATGATGTCGTCGCGAAACGTATCGTGATACTGCATCGGGTCCCACGTCTCGCTCATGTCGTCGATCAGCTTTTTCGCCATGTCGAGTTCTTTCGCCGTCACGCCGGCGGCCTTCATGCCTTCGGGCGGCACGTTGAATTCGTCGAAATTGCGCACCTCGTCGGCCCAGCGCAGCGTGTTCAGCGCGAGCATCGGACCGAGCGGAATCAGCGCCGCCAGATGCTGCTTGTTGTGCAGCACGACACTGGCGACGCCGATCTTGCCCGACGCCGTCATCGCCTCGCGCAACAGCGCATAGACTTTTTCACCCTTGCGGTCGGGCGTCAGGAAATACGGCGTATCGAGATAGAGAAACGAGATGTCGGGGGCGTCGACGAACGCGAGGATGTCGACCGTCTGCGTCGACTCGGGGTTCGCCGAGCGGATTTCGTCGTCCGACAGCACGACGTAGTGATCCTTCTCGTACTCGAAGCCGCGCACGATGTTGTCGCGGGTCACGTCCTTGCCGGTCCGCTTGTTGAACTGCTTGTAGCCGATCGGATCGATCGTGCGCTTGTCGAGCAGATTGAAGCCGACCTTCTCCGACTGCGTCGCCGGATAAAGCTGCACCGGTACGTGGACGAGCCCGAAACTGATTGCGCCCTTCCAGATCATGTGTGCCATCGCGCGCTCCCCTGTCCCATGGCCCTGAGATCTCAGGCGAAGCAGCAAGCGTGCCCGCGTTTCGGTGCGCTCGACACTGCTGCCACGCGTAAAGCAGGAGCGGGTCGGCTCGGCGGCGTGCCGTCATGGGGTTGTAAGTCTTGCGACGAGGCGGCAAAACCTACGGTTTTCCTGGTGCGCGCGGTCTATGCGGCGCCCGCATCAAGGCTCGAGCAGGACCGGTACCGACGCAAACCCGCGAAACCGCACGCGAGCGCCCCGCGTCGGCTCACCATCGACGCGATACGCCGGGAAGCGCTGCACGAAGCGCCCGATCGCAATCCGCGCCTCCAGCCGCGCCAGCGACAGACCCGCGCACTGATGAATCCCGAACCCGAACGCGAGATGCCGGTTCGGGTCGCGGCGGATATCGAAGCGGTCCGGCTCGGCAAACTGCTCGGGATCGCGATTGGCCGCGCCGATGCACAGCGTGACCGGCGTGCCGCGCGCGAGCGCGACGCCGCCGATCTCGGTATCGACGGTGGCCATGCGATTGCCGAGTTGGTTCGAACTCTCGAAGCGCAAGCACTCCTCGACCGCGGTGCCGATCAACTCCGGCTCGCGCAGCAGCGCGGCACGCTCGTCAGACCACTCGCTCAGCGTGACGAGTCCGTTGCCGATCAGGTTGGTGGTCGTTTCATGCCCGGCGTTCAGGATGAAAATGCAGTTCTGCAGCAGTTCGGCTTCAGATAGCTGCTCGTGCGGCCCCTCCCCCTGGATCAGCCGCGTCAGCACGTCGTGCTGCGGATCGCCCGGCTCGCGGCGGCGTCGTGCGACGAGGCCGCGCAGATAGTCGACGAATTCGCTGACCGCGCGATTGCCGCGCTCGAACTGCGCGTCGGTCAGCGACGGCTCGAGCGCGCCCAGTATCGCGAGCGACCAGTCGCGCAACGGCGCGCGTTCATCGTGCGGCACCTCGAGCAGATTGCCGATGACCTCGACCGGAATCGCCGCCGCGAATTCGCCGATCAGATCGATACGCCCGCGCTGCGCGGCCGCATCGAGCAGGCCGTCGACGAGCCGGATCAGGGCGGGCTCCATCGCCGCGATCGCGCGCGCGGTCAGCGCGCCGGCGATCAGCTTGCGCACCCGCGTATGGCGCGGTGGATCGTTGAACACGAGACTCGTGGTGTGATGCGCGTAGAGCAGAGAGTCGCCGTATTTCGGGCGGAACTCGACGGTCTTGTCGGAGCTGAAGGTCTTGGGGTCGCGGTAGACCGCCTGCACGTCGCGAAAGCGCGTCAGGAACAGCGAGCCGTCGGGCATGCGCCGGATTGGCTCATAGCTGCGCAGTGCGTGATAGACCGGATAGGGGTCGGCGTAGAACGCCGGGCTCAGATGACGCAGATCGAAGTCGCGGGCAAGGGAGGATGCCTCG
This sequence comes from Paraburkholderia tuberum STM678, assembly GCF_902833905.1. Classification (GTDB taxonomy): domain Bacteria; phylum Pseudomonadota; class Gammaproteobacteria; order Burkholderiales; family Burkholderiaceae; genus Paraburkholderia; species Paraburkholderia tuberum. Next base: position 55,547 of record NZ_CADFGP010000031.1, read on the forward strand.
CTGGCGGTTGCCGGGGTCATGCGTTGTCTCCGTGGGGCGTCTTGTTGCGCCAGGGTGGGGTGGTGGGTTCGTGTGAGCGTATTCGTTCGGCCTGCTCCGTTACGGCGATGCGCCGGACGCCGGCTTCAGCCAACGCGACGACCAGCCGCCTGCGACGGGCCAACGCACAGAACCGATACAATAGCGGGATTTTCCGCGCGCCACGCGCCTCTTTCTTCCCGCGTCACCGGTCGTCCATGAACCTCGTCATTCAAAGCGTCGCCCCCCTTTCCGCTGACCACCACAAAACGCTCGTCGCGCTCGCACGCGGCTCGCACGCCGCCGTCATCGACGAGCACGCGATTCGCATCGCCGACGCGAACCTCGCGCAACGCGCCGACGTCGAAGCGTATTGCTATGCGCATCGACTCGACTACGCGTTTGTCGAAACCGGCCGCCAGTTGAGCGACTTCGGCCTCGTCGCGATGGACATGGATTCGACGCTGATCACGATCGAGTGCATCGACGAAATCGCCAATTTCTGCGGGCTCAAAGCCGAAGTCGCGGCGATCACCGAGGCTGCGATGCGCGGCGAGATCAAGGACTTCAACGAGAGCCTGATTCGTCGGGTCGCGCTGCTGAAAGGGCTCGACGCCAGCGCGCTCGAGCGCGTGTACGAGGAGCGGCTGCGGTTGTCGCCGGGCGCCGAACGCATGCTGGCCGGCGCGAAACAGGCGGGCCTGAAAACGCTGCTCGTGTCGGGCGGCTTCACGTTCTTCACCGCGAAGCTGAAGACGCGCCTTGGGCTCGATTTCACGCGCGCGAACACGCTTGAAATCATCGACGGCAAGCTGACCGGCAATGTGATGGGCGAAATCGTCAATGCCGAGGTGAAAGCGCGCACGCTGCGCGAAACCTGCGCGACGCTCGGCATCGAACCGTCGCGCGCAATTGCGATGGGCGACGGCTCGAACGACCTGAAAATGATGGCCGAAGCGGGACTCTCCGTTGCATTCCGGGCGAAGCCGGTGGTGCGGGAAGCAGCCAGCGTGTCGTTCAATTTCGTTGGACTGGACGGTTTGTTGCGGTTGGTTTGAGGCTGGCGCTCGAGGGATCCGTTATCGCTCGCGTCGGCACAACGACCGACGCGCTAGCGAGCCGCGCGAACCGTTGCGTTATCTGTTGAAAATGGCCGGCAAGAACAGCGCGAACATGCCGATGGAAATCAGGATGCTGAAGATCAATACGCCCTTCATGATGCGATCGTGATTTTTGCCTATTTCCAATGACAGGATAAATTGTTTCATAAGCTCCTCCACAAGACAGAACAAGTATAAGAGCTGCACTATCCAATAAAACTAATTGAGGTAAATGTGCAGGGCCGCGGATAGAAGCGCCGCCAGGCAGGTCATGAAAATTGACGTGCCTATCGCCCCACGTGATAGCGCGCCAACCACGGACTCGGTCTGCCGGTGATCGATAACGATGGCGAAGCCGTCCCGCCGCACCTTGAGTAAGCACGCCATCACGGCTATGGAACAGGCGAACGCCAAGCCGCAGAACCCAACGATCCCCAACGCAAGCATCGACGTCTCCACGCTGCCCTGCTCCAAGGCCATCACCGCCTCATAAATCGCGGCGGCGCAAAGTCCGATCGCACACCAGAACAGTTGCCCGTCCTTGACCGACGCCGCAATCATCGTCCTGGCAACGCGCCAGCCATACGCGGGCGCGACGAGCGCGAGCGTAAAGATCGGCCCGGCAATCGGCACCGCAAGGTTCAGCAACAGCCAGAAGAAAAGATTCATCCAAGCCCCTCCCCCGAGCGCCGCAACGTTCCGTCAAGCACACGATCGTAGCGTCGCGCCGCGGCATCGAACATTCGGCCGGACGGTCGGGTCTGCCTGATACTCAGGGCAACAAAAAAGCCCGCCGGGAACACATCCCGGCGGGCTTCTCGAACAACGTGTCGAACAGGGCTAACGCGTGTTAAGCCAGCTTGGCCAGGCTCTGCTCGATATCCGCACACAGGTCCGCCTCGTCTTCCAGACCGATATAGAAGCGCACCAACGTGCCGCGACGCGGCCACTGCGCCGCAGTGCGCATCGACGCGATGTCGTACGGCATCGCGAGGCTATGCGCGCCGCCCCAGCTCCAGCCGAGCGAAAACAGTTCGAGCGACTCGCAAAACGTGTCGATCCGCGCCGCGCTGTACCGTTCGTCGAACACCACCGAGAACAGTCCGCCCGCGCCGCTGAAATCGCGCTTGTACACTTCGTGCCCCGGACAGTCACCGAGCGCCGGATGCAACACCGCGACGACTTCCGGCCGGCTCTTCAACCACGTCGCGAGCGACAGCGCCACGCGATCGTGCTGCGCGAAACGCAACTGCATACTCGGCAGGCTGCGCAGGATCAGCGAGCAGTCGTCCGAGGACACGCCGATGCCCATGCGCATGCGCGCCGCCTTCAGCTTCACATGCACGTCGTGGTCGACCGTGATCGTCGCGCCCATCAGCACGTCGCCGCCGCCCGATTGGTATTTGGTCAGCGCCTGCACCGAGATGTCGACGCCGTGGTCGAACGGCCGGAACGCGAGGCCCGCGGACCACGTGTTGTCGATCGCGGTGACGACCTTGCGCGCGCGCGCCGCCGCCGTGATGGCCGGTACGTCGGGCACTTCCATCGTCACCGAGCCGGGCGCCTCGATCCAGATCAGGCGCGTGTTCGGCTGGATCAGACTGGCGATGCCCGCGCCGATCAGCGGATCGTAGTAGCGCGCCGTGATACCGAAATCGCGCGCGAGCCAGTCGCCGTGGTCGCGGTTCGGCGAGTACACGTTATCGGGAATCAGCACGTCGTCGCCGGCCTTCACGAGGCCGAAGTAGACGTTCGAGATCGACGACAGCCCCGACGGCTGCAGCAGCGCATGATTGCCGCCCTCGATCGCGGCGAGGCGCTGAGCGAGCGCGATCTGCGTCGGCGTCGCATGCAGGCCGTAGCGCCATTGCGCGTCGTTTTTCCAGTCGAGCGCGCGCATCGCGGCGAGGTCGGGAAACACCACCGTCGACGCGCGCGTGACGGGCGTCGAGAACGATTCGAAGCCCGGCGTGATCTGGTCCTCGGCACGCACGATGCGGGTCTGCAGGCCATGTTTGAATTTGGATTCAGTCATGTGAAGCTCGGTGAAAAACATAGTCAAGCGAGCCTGAAGCAACGGCCGCGCTGCGCGATTCCGGATGCCCGGCGCGCGTGCGCATCAGTAGCCCGTTTGCAGGTTGCTGACGCCGCCCACTGGGTGCCCGCCGGCAGCGGGTGCCGGCGCGGGAGCCGCCGCGCCGTTGGCCCCGGCCGGTTGCGGTGAGGGGGCTGCAGGCCTCGTCGCCGCACCGCCGGCCGAACCGGCCAACGGCACCGCCTGCCCTGCCGCCAGCGGCTTCAGGTTGAATTCCTGAGGGTTCGAATCGTCGACGTTCATGCGGTCGCCTTCGAGCGAGCCGTCCGCCGCGAACTTGCCGACCCAGTTGCCGGTGATATGCGTGCCGTCGTTCGATTCCTCGACTTCGAGCGTATCGCCGTCGCGATCGCCGGCGATCAGAATCACCTCGCCGCTATCGGTGTACTGATACTCGCCGTGCACGCCAGATGGATCGTCGGTCTTGGGCCCGAGCCGCAGCACGATCGGCCGCGCGCCGAGCGTGCCCACGTAGCGCGGAAACTTCGCGAACTCGGGGCTCGGTTTCAGCGGCAACTGGATCGGCGGCGGCGCGGCCAGTTCCTTGACCGCATCGCTTTCCGCCCACGCCTGCGACGGCATCCACAGCACCGTGCCCGTACACAACAGCGCGGCGGCGCTCACCACCACGCCGGCGCGCCGGCGCAAGGCGTGCGTTGCCGTGCGGGTTGCCGAACCCTTCGTCACTTTCGCTTCCTGCATCCCGTCGATCCTTGTTGCTGGTTCCTGCTTGCTACCTATGTCGCGCCGGCCTGCCGTACGCGCTCACAGACGCTCGAAAATCGCCGCGATCCCCTGCCCGCCGCCGATGCACATCGTGACGAGTGCATAGCGCCCGCCGATGCGCTGCAGCTCGTACAGCGCCTTCACGGTGATCAGCGCGCCGGTCGCGCCGATCGGATGGCCGAGCGAAATGCCCGAGCCGTTCGGATTGACCTTGGCCGGATCGAAGCCGAGCTCCTTGCTGACCGCGCAGGCCTGCGCGGCGAAGGCCTCGTTGGCCTCGATCACGTCGAGATCGGCGACCGTGAGACCCGCCCGCTCGAGCGCCTTGCGACTCGCCGGCACCGGGCCGATGCCCATGTACGCGGGATCGACGCCCGCATGCGCGTACGACACGAGTCGCGCCAACGGCTTCACGCCGCGCCGCTCGGCGACGCTACGCTCCATCAGCACGACGGCCGCGGCCGCGTCGTTGATGCCCGACGCGTTGCCCGCCGTCACCGTGCCGTTGTCCTTCACGAACACCGGCTTCAGCTTCGAGAAGTCTTCCGCGGTTGCGTTCAGCCGCGCGTGCTCGTCGGTGTCGAACACGACGTCGCCCTTCTTCGACGCAATCGTGATCGGCAGAATCTGTTCCTTGAAGTAGCCGCTCGTGATCGCGTGGGCCGCGCGACGATGCGACTCGAGCGCGAGCGCGTCCTGCGCGTCGCGCGAGATCTCGTACTTGCGCGCGACGTTCTCGGCGGTCACGCCCATGTGGATCGACTGGAAAGGATCGTTGAGCGCGCCGACCATCATGTCGACGAGACGCGCGTCGCCCATGCGCTGTCCGAAGCGCGCGGCCGGCATCGAGTAAGGCGCGCGGCTCATGTTTTCAGCGCCGCCGCCGATCGCGATATCGGCATCGCCGAGCAGCACGCTTTGCGCGGCCGACACGATGGCCTGCAAGCCCGAGCCGCACAGCCGGTTCACGGTCAGCGCGGGCGTATGCTGCGCGACCCCGCCGTTGATTGCCGCGACGCGCGCGAGATACATGTCTTTCGGCTCGGTGTGCACGACGTTGCCGAACACGACGTGTTCGACTTCGTCGCCCGACACGCTCGCGCGCTCGAGCACTTCGCGCACCACGCGCGCGCCGAGGTCGGTCGGCGCGAAATCCTTCAGGCTGCCGCCGAACGTGCCGATTGCCGTGCGCACACCACTTACCACCACTACGTCCCGTTGCATCGCTTGTCCCTCCTGTTGTCTCTCCAGTCTGCCTGGATGATTGCACCAGCGCGGGCCATGCTGCGCCGCGCGCGGCTTACGTAAAACCTAGTTCGCCAGCCGCCGCTCGACTGTCTCGCGCGACGGAATCGGCGCGACCGCGCCATAACCTTGCGTGGACAGCGCGGCGGCAACGTTCGCGTAGCGCGCGGCGGCAAATGGATCGTCGCCCGCGACGATGCGCGCGATGAAGGCGCCGCCGAAGCAGTCGCCGGCGCCGGTTGCATCGACCGCGTCGACGACATGGCCCGGCACGACGCGCCGCTCGTTCGGCGTCGCGATATACGAGCCGTCCTTGCCGAGCTTCAGCGCGACCACGCCCGGACCATGCGACAGCAGAAAATCGACGATCTCGTCACGGCCGGTCAGCCCCGTCAGTTCGGTCACATCGTCCCAGCTCGGCAGGCAGATGTCAGTCTGGCGGATCGCCTCGAGCATCACCGCGCGCGCCCGCGCCAGCGGCCACAGCTTAAGACGCAGATTGGTGTCGAAGCTCACGCGCGCGCCATTCGCGCGCGCATGCGCGATCGCTTCGAGCGCGGCGTCGCAGGCGCTGACGCTGATCGCGAGACTGATGCCGGACAGATGGACGACCTTCGCCGCCGCGAGCGCGTCGCGCGGCAGATCGGCGGGTGCATAGCGGCTCGCCGCCGAGCCCGCGCGCAGATAGTCGAACGCGTGGCCGTTGGGGCCGTGAGACACGAAATAGACGCCGGTCGACGCTTGCGCATCGATGCGCACGAACGACGTGTCGACCTGCTCGCGCTCCCACAGATCGACCAGCAGGCGTCCGAAATGATCGGCGCCGACCGCCGACACGAAGCCGGTCCTCGCACCCTGGCGCGCGGCCGCGATGCAGAAGTTCGACGTGTCGCCGCCGAAGCCTTGCAGGTAGTTCGGTTGATCCTTCGCCGACTGGTTGAATTCGATCATCGCCTCGCCGAGCGCGAGGATGTCCGGTGTGTGAGCTTCAGGCTGTGCGGCCGCGCTGTGCGTCATCGCTTAGACCTCGCCCCACAAATCGTGGCCGTCCGCGCCGGTGATCTTCACCGATACGAAATCGCCGACCTTGTAGCGCTTCGACGCCTTGGCGGACGGCGCGATATAGACGACGCCGTCGATCTCCGGCGCATCCGCCGCGGTGCGGCCGATGCCGCCGTCCGCGTTGATTTCGTCAACGAGCACCTTCAGTGTCTTGCCGACCTTCCTCGCGATGCGCTTGGCCGACATCTGCTCGGCCACTTCCATGAAGCGCGCGCGACGTTCCTCACGCACTTCATCGGGCAGCGCGCCGTCGAGTTCATTCGCGCTCGCGCCTTCGACCGGCGAATACGCGAAACAGCCGACGCGATCGAGCTCCGCCTCGCGGATGAAATCGAGCAGTGTCTCGAACTGCTCTTCGGTCTCGCCCGGAAAGCCGGCGATGAACGTGCTGCGGATCGTCAGATCGGGGCAGGTCTCGCGCCAGGCCTTGACGCGCTCCCTCACCTTCTCGGCGTTGGCCGGGCGCTTCATGCGCTTCAGCACTTCCGGATGTGCGTGCTGGAACGGCACGTCGAGATACGGCAGCACGTGGCCCTTGTACGGACCCTCGGCCATCATCGGAATCACTTCGTCGACGCTCGGATACGGATACACGTAATGCAGGCGCACCCACGCACCATATTGCGCGGCGAGTTCGCCGAGCGCGGCGACCAGATCCGTCATGCGCGTCTTGATCGGCTTGCCGTTCCAGAAACCGGTGCGGTATTTGACGTCGACGCCATATGCGCTCGTGTCCTGCGAGATCACGAGCAGTTCCTTCACGCCGGACTTGAACAGGTTCTCCGCTTCGAGCATCACTTCCGCGACCGGGCGCGACACCAGATCGCCGCGCATCGACGGGATGATGCAGAACGTGCAGCGGTGATTGCAGCCTTCGGAAATCTTCAGGTACGCGTAGTGGCGCGGCGTGAGCTTGACGCCCGCGGCGGGCACCAGATCGACGAACGGATCGTGCGGCTTCGGCAGATGGCTGTGCACCGCCTGCATCACCTCGCCGAGCGCGTGCGGGCCGGTCACCGCGAGCACCTTCGGATGCACTTCCTCGATCAGCCCCGAGCCGCTCGCACTCTTCTTCGCACCGAGGCAACCGGTGACGATCACCTTGCCGTTTTCGTTGAGCGCTTCGCCGATCGCGTCGAGGCTTTCCTGCACGGCTTCGTCGATGAAGCCGCAGGTGTTGACGACCACGAGGTCCGCGCCGTCATAGGTGCCGGAGATTTCGTAGCCTTCGGCGCGCAACTGGGTGATGATCTGCTCGGAATCGACGAGGGCCTTGGGGCAGCCGAGGGATACTATACCTATACGAGGCGATTCGGACGGCTTGAGGCTGTGCGGCTTAGACATTTGAAAGGAAGTGGGAATGGCAGCAAAGCCGAGAGTTTACAGCTATTTGCGGTTCTCCGACCCAAAACAAGCATCGGGAAGTAGCGCTGAGCGGCAACAAGAGTATGCCGCTCGATGGGCTGCAGAGCGAGAACTGGCGCTCGATGCGACCCTTTCACTTCGGGACGAAGGGCTGTCGGCTTACCATCACCGCCATGTCCGGCAGGGCGCGTTAGGCGTGTTCCTCCGCGCCGTCGAGGACGGCCAGGTATCAGCCGGCTCCGTCCTCGTCGTCGAGGGCTTGGATCGCCTCAGCCGCGCCGAGCCAATCCAGGCCCAAGCGCAACTTGCACAGATTATTAATGCCGGCATCACCGTTGTTACCGCAAGCGACGGCCGTGAGTACAACCGGGAGCGCCTGAAGGCGCAACCGATGGACCTAGTGTACAGCCTGCTGGTGATGATTTGCGCTCACGAAGAATCAGATACGAAAAGTAAACGCGTCAAGGCGGCGATCCGGCGTCACTGTCAGGGCTGGATCGCCGGAACGTGGCGTTCGCCCATCCGCGTTGGAAAGGACCCTCAATGGGTCCGAGAGTCCGGCGACGGAAGGTTCGAGCTCATACCTGAGCGCGCGAACGCGGTGCGGTTGGTAATTCAGATGTTCCGCCAAGGGAATGGTGCGGTCCATGTGGTGCGTGAACTGTCGGAGCGCGGACTAAAAATAAGCGAGTCCGGCCTTACCCACTCGTCGCACATATACAAGCTGCTGGCGAACCGCATGCTGCTCGGAGAGAAGTCAGTCGAGGTCGACGGCGAAGTGTTTCGGTTACCCGTGGGGTCGCTACTTCTGGAAGCCCGTTACCATGACGAAGCTGTGCGGTATGGGGCTGGTGTATAAAACAGAAAGCGGCGCGTTTTGCCTCACGCCGCTCGGTGCTGATCTGGTTCGCGCATTGAAGAATGGAACCGAGAAATGAAAAAGGCCAACGAACACAGCTTGGTGGCCACGACAGTGATCGCCGCCGATCCGTCGATTCCGAAAAACTGCCAGATCAGCGCGGTAAGCTACGACGGCCTCACGATCAGAACCGCCACTGGCGAGCCTGCCATGCTTGCGGTGATCGACATGCAGGGGCGCATTCTCGATTCCGGTCCCGGCGTCGCGAGGGCCGTCTGGAAAATCGCGCTCGAGTCGTATCGGAACTTCCTGATAGGTTCCGGGCACTTGCGGGTGCTCTCCCGGCCGACAGAGCCGATCAAGGCATAAAAAAACGGCGCCGCGTAGGCGCCGCTTTTGATTCTTCAGAGAACAGTACAACCGGGTGTCCTATTTCTTATACATCGCTTTCAGTTCTCGAAACAATGTGCCAAAACTTGTTTGAACACTTCCCTTCGGAAAGGGAATGTATACGACGCCCGAAAGATTCGAAGGTATATTAACGGCCTCTTCGTGAAGCAGGCACACGCGCGCGCGGCCGTAGCGCCCTTGAAACCAACCAATTTCGTGAATCACATTCTCCCGAGCACGTACTTGGCCGTTCTCATCGATGTCATCCCCCGTCATGACTATCACGGCACTGTCGCACGCCGCGGAATTGGACTCGAGTTTTTCGATGATCGACTGCCCGGCATTGACTTCTTGAGCAAGCTCCAGAGTCGGTATTTCCACATCCTTTTCAACAAACGCCTGTACCTCACGCCAATCGCCAGAACGTCCGTGGGACAAGAAAATCCGGTTTGGTAATTGCGGCGAACTTTGACTCGGCGGCGCCAATTCGCTGTTTGCTCGAATCTCAAGAATCTGATCCAGATCTCGCACCAACCGCTCAAGTTGCGCGCGAGAATAGTGCAACACTTCTTGGGTCTTCCGGCCACCGTCCACAAATTCCATACGCCTATCAGTTGGCTCGGCGTTCACGGTTTGAAAATCTTCGTACAGTTCCGGCAACAAATTCTCCAGCTTTTTTAGGAGCTTATCTGCCTGCGAGAAATAATGACGGACGGCATTTGGATCGAAGCTCTCGCGAACGAGGGTAGATCTGTCTCTTTGGATTACCTTTTCAGCTAGAGCGGCCCCCACCGCCTGCCGGAGGCCGGCAATTTTTGCCAATGTAGTCGCGATTTCGTTCACAGCCCCTCCGTACAAGCGGCCCCTCAAATCGCGAGCACGAGATGCGGGCAATTCAACCTGACCAGCGTCAGAAAACAAAAACGGCGCCGCAGCGCCGCTCTACTAAGCCGCAAGTTCGAACTTAAATTTTTTGCCAAGTGCGGCTGCAGCGCTTGCCAGCGTCGTCAGCGTCAGGCTTGTATCCGTTTCATCAAGCAAGCGGTTCAGAGCAGCACGGCTCGTTTTCATCTTCGTCGCCATTGCCGTCTTGGAAAGGTGCTGAGCCCTCATCTCCTGCTCGATCTGCCACGCGATAACGCGCTTCATTGCAGTAGCAGTCGCCTCTTCCAGAATTGCTTCCTCAGCGAGGAAGTCATCGAAATTACTGCCGATATGTTGATTTGCCACGTCCACCCCTCAACCCTTAAACCCATCGGACATGTCCAACCCCTTGGCCATGCTACCTTGAATGCCTATCCCCTTCTCAACTGACGCAGCCGCTCTTTTGCCACATCAAGTTCGTCTGCCGGCGTTTCTTGAGACTTCTTGATAAACCCGTGGATCAGGACCATGTCGGAACCCACCACGGAAAACAGAACGCGAGCAATACGCCGATGGAGATGAATACGAATCTCCCACAAATCCCGCCCCATCTTGCGCACAAGCGGCATACCCATCGGCCAACCGATCTGCACCGTCTTGATGTCCTCGCCGATCACCTTCCGATCGGCCGCGCTCAACTCCTGAAGCCACTGGCGCACCGGTTCATTGCCGGTTTCCGTTTGAAAAAAATAAACGGACAAAACGACCTCGACGGTACGAATCATTGATGGTTGGGACGGACTTGGAATACCGAAATCGTACCAAATCTGGTACGCAATGTAAACACTTTTTGGTTTACATACAAGGCGGGGAGCCCTGCTGGCGTTGGTCGGGCAGTGCTCTTTGCAGTTTAGATTTGCTTTCCTACGGGCAGCCGAGAGAGACGAAGCCGACTTTCGGCGTGGCGCCCGGCCCGGCCGGAGCGTTCGAGGGGGTGGAAGACATGGGGAACCGCTTGAAGACGTTAAACCCTGAATTGTAGCGGTTCGCCACCGCCACCGCTCGTAAGTCTTTGAATTCTAGTCTTCAAACCGGGATGGGTTCGGCAGGACCGGGTTGATTCAGCTCACTATTTTCGTCGCTGGAAAGGTGCTGACGCGTGGGCGCCGACGCGTCTCCGGCCGCCAGCGCCTGGCCGATTACCGTAAGAATTTCGTCAGAGTCCTGCACTCGCCGGATCGCCGCATGCAGTTCGGCGGCTTGCGGCCAGGTCCGCTGCAGGTAGCTGAGCCACTTCTTGACGCGGCCGTGCTCATGGGTCAGCGTGCCATGCGCCCGCAGCTTGTTCATGTAGCCGACGATCGAACCCAGCACCTGCTGCCATTCGTCGGCAGATGGACACGGGTCGACGAGCCCGCGGATTCGCTGCGCGAGGAACGGATCCGACACGGCGCCGCGCCCGATCATCACGTCCGCGCAGCCGCTGACCGAGCGGCAACGCTGCCAGTCCGCCACCGTCCAGACTTCGCCGTTCGCGATGACGGGCACGTCGACGGCGTCGTCGATGCGCGCGATCCACTCCCAGTGCGCAGGCGGCCGATAGCGGTCGTCGCGCGTGCGCGCATGCACGACGAGCGAGGCCGCGCCGCCGTCCGCGAGCGCCTGCGCGCATTCGATCGCCTGCGACGTGTCGGACACGCCGAGGCGCATTTTTGCCGTCACCGCGATATCGGCAGGCACCGCGGCGCGCACGGCCGAGACGATCTGGTTCAGCAACTTCGGGTTCGCGAGCAGCATCGCGCCGCCGCCGTGCTGATTGACGACTTTGGCGGGACAGCCGAAGTTCAGGTCGATACCGTAGGGCGACAGCATGGCCGCGTACGCGGCATTGCGTGCCATCCACTCGGGATCGCTGCCGAGCAGCTGGATCACCATCGGCGTGCCGCTGGCGGTCACGCTCGCGTGCAGGATTTCGGGCGCCTCGCGCTCGTAGACGCGGGTTGGCAGCAGCGAGCCTGTGATGCGGATGAACTCGGACACGCAGCCGTCGAAAGCGCCCGCGCTCGTCAGCACGTCGCGCAGCACATAGTCAGCGAGCCCTTCCATCGGGGCGAGAAACAGCCGGCTCATGAGCGGTCTGGGTGAACGGCGGGTCAGAGCAGAATGATCCGCGCGGCCTTCGCAACGGAAGACGCTGACGCGATCAGGGAGACGGTCTGAAACATAGGACGGGTCCAGCGGAAGAAACGGTAACGGCGCAAGCAGCGGTGTGCCGGCAGTGGACGCAACGGATATCGAGCCGCGGCCGGAATCCGGTTCCGACGGAAAAGCGTCCCCCCGCGCGGGCCGCCATTGTAGCGCGTCGGCGGCTGCACTCCCGCGAGCTCGCCGCCATTCACTCCTTCACTTCTTCTCCGTCTCCGGATTGGCCTGCGGCGTGGCCGGCGCATTGCTCGCATTGCTCGCATTGCTCGCATTGCTCGCATTGACCGCGCCGCCCGGCGTAAACGGGAACGTGGCGAACATGGTCTTCGCCTGATTCTGCATCTGCTCCTGCATCTGCACGAACATGTTCTTCGATTGCTCGATGTAGCTGGTCATCATGCCCTGCATCATCGGCGCCTGCATGTTCATGAACTGCGACCAGACTTCGGGGTTCATCGCCTTGCCTTCATAGAGATTCTTCGACTGGTCGGCAAGCTTCGCCTGAATGTCGATGAAGGCCTGGATGTTCTTTTCCAGATACGTGCCCATCATGCCTTGCATCGCATGACCGTAGAACCGGATGATCTGCGACAGCATCGACGACGAGAACATCGGCAGGCCGCCGCTCTCTTCTTCGAGAATGATCTGCAGCAGGATCGAGCGCGTCAGGTCCTCGTTGCTTTTGGCATCGATCACCTTGAAATCTTCCTGATCGAGCACGAGTTGCTTCACATCAGTCAGCGTGATGTAGGTACTCGTCTCGGTGTCGTAGAGCCGACGATTCGGATATTTCTTGATCAGTCGTTCGGCCGTTTTCTTTGTAGTAGTAGTCATGTAACGCCTTTAAGCTCGAGTTAAGCAAACGCGGAAACGGCGTCCGGGCTGTGCAACGGGATCCATTGCGCAGCCGGGACGCCGGCGAAACCATCTGAGCCGAAGCGCGCCGCCTTCCGGTCCGGCGCGCCGATGGCTCAGCCCATATGCAAGCCGCCGTTCAGCGAAAAATCGGCACCCGTGGCGAAGCCCGATTCTTCCGACGCAAGCCACGCGACGATCGAGCCGATTTCGTCCGGCTGACCGAGGCGGCGCACCGGAATCGTCGCGACGATTTTTTCCAGCACGTCCGGGCGGATCGCCTTGACCATGTCGGTGCCGATGTAGCCCGGCGACACGGTGTTGACCGTCACGCCCTTGGTCGCCACTTCCTGCGCGAGCGACATCGTAAAGCCGTGAATGCCGGCCTTCGCGGTCGAATAATTGGTCTGGCCGAACTGGCCCTTCTGGCCGTTCACCGACGAAATGTTGATCACCCGGCCAAAGCCACGCTCGACCATGCCGTCGATCACCTGCTTGGTGACGTTGAACAGGCTGGTCAGATTGGTGTCGATCACCGCCGTCCAGTCTTCGTGCGTCATCTTGCGGAACACGACGTCGCGCGTGATGCCGGCATTGTTGACCAGCACGTCGATCTCGCCGACTTCGGCCTTGACCTTGTCGAATGCGTCCTTGGTCGATTGCCAGTCACCGACGTTACCCTCGGAGGCGACGAAGTCGTAGCCGAGTACCTTCTGCTCGTCGAGCCACTTCGCACGGCGCGGCGAATTCGGGCCGCAGCCGGCGATCACCCTGAAGCCTTCCTTGTGCAGACGCTGGCAGATGCTGGTGCCGATGCCGCCCATGCCGCCCGTTACGTACGCAATTCGCTGTGTCATAAACCACACTCCGTTATCGTTGTCGAGGCGCCTGCCGGCGGCCTCGTGCCTCGCCTGATGCTGGTTCGCGTTGCCGCCGGGCGACCGTCTGGCAACGCGCACTGCCGACACGAGTCACCTGTTGCAACGCGCCGCGCCGCCAGTTGGCGTGCCGCGCGGCCAGATGCCTGTGCCGGCGAAGACCGCGCGCGACCGGTCGCGAATGCGCGCGGCGTACCCAGCGTACTTTAAACGCGCTCGACCGCGAGCGCGACACCCATGCCGCCGCCGATACACAGCGACGCCAGACCCTTCTTCGCATCGCGCTTCTGCATTTCGTGCAGCAGCGTGACGAGAATCCGGCAACCGGACGCGCCGATCGGGTGGCCGATCGCGATCGCGCCGCCGTTCACGTTGATCTTCGACGTGTCCCAGCCCATCTGCTTGTGCACGGCGAGCGCCTGCGCGGCAAACGCTTCGTTGATTTCCATCAGGTCGAGATCGGCCGGCGTCCAGCCCGCGCGCTCGAGGCAACGGCGCGAAGCCGGTACCGGGCCCATACCCATCACCTTCGGATCGACACCCGCGTTCGCGTATGCCTTGATGCGCGCGAGCGGCGTGAGGCCGAGCGCTTCCGCTTTTTTCAGCGACATCACGAGCACCGCGGCTGCGCCGTCGTTCAGACCCGATGCGTTGGCCGCCGTGACCGTGCCTTCCTTCGAGAACGCCGGCTTCAGGCTCGCGAGTGATTCGGCCGTCACGCCATGACGCACGAATTCGTCGGTGGTGAAGCGCAGCGGCTCGCCCTTGCGTTGCGGAATCTCGACCGGCACGATTTCGTCGTTGAAGCGCCCCGCCTTCTGCGCGGCTTCCGCCTTGTTCTGCGACAGCGCCGCGAACGCGTCCTGCTGTTCGCGCGTGATGCCGTGCTCCTTCGCGACGTTCTCGGCCGTCACGCCCATGTGGTACTGGTTGTAGACGTCCCACAGGCCGTCGACGATCATCGAGTCGATCAGCTTCGCGTCGCCCATGCGGAAACCGTCGCGCGAACCCGGCAGCACGTGCGGCGCGGCGCTCATGTTTTCCTGGCCGCCTGCCACGACGATGTCCGCGTCACCGGCGATGATCGCGTTGGCCGCGAGCATCACGGCCTTCAGACCTGAGCCGCAGACCTTGTTGATCGTCATGCCCGGCACGGCCGACGGCAAACCCGCCTTGATCAGCGCCTGACGCGCGGGGTTCTGACCGGAGCCCGCCGTCAGCACCTGGCCCAGAATAACTTCGCTCACCTGTTCCGGCTTCACGCCTGCCCGTTCGAGCACGGCGCGCACCGCGAGCGCGCCGAGTTCAGGTGCGGCAATCTTCGCCAGCGACCCACCAAACTTGCCCACTGCAGTACGAGCGGCCGATACGATCACAACATCAGTCATTTCCATATCCTCCGGGCATCCCGGCCAACTGCGCCACAGCCCGTTACGTTAAAAATTGCGTTGCAACTTGCGTTGCTCTCACGCCTTCATCAACCAGACGCTCATTCACCTGCCAAACACCTATGCACCGGCCGACTGCGCACTATGCCGACGTCGACAGCAATGTCGTACGCGCGCGTCGAGCCTGTGCGTGAACCTACTCCCGTTGCCGCACGTAGCGGCCCGGCGCCGGCTCGATGACCGGGAATTCGTCGGAGCCCAAATTGGCGCGCGGCTTCACTTTCTTGCCGCCGTACTGATCGAGCCAGTCGGTCCATTCCGGCCACCAGCTGCCGGGCACTTCGGTCGCCGCGTCGAACCATTCGTCCGCGCTTTCGGGCAGCGTGTTCGCGTCGGTATCGAGCTTCCAGAAGCTGCGCTTTTTCTTCGCGGGCGGATTGATCACGCCGGCGATATGGCCCGATGCGCCGAGCACGAACTTTAGCGGCCCGGTCAGCAGCGGCGCCGACGCATACGCGGTTTGCCACGGCACGATATGGTCTTCGCGCGAACCGTAAATGAAAGTCGGCACGTCGATCTTCGACAGATCGATCGGCTCGCCGCAGGTGGTCAGCGCACCGGGCTCGCGCAGCTTGTTCTCGAGATACGTGTTGCGCAGATACCAGACGTACATCGGCCCAGGCAGACTGGTCGAGTCGCTGTTCCAGTACAGCAGGTCGAACGGTACCGGCGTGCGGCCCTTCAGGTAACTGTCGACGACGTAGTTCCACACGAGGTCGTTCGGGCGCAGGAACGAGAACGTGTTCGCGAACTCGACGCCGCGCATCAGTCCCGGCGGCGCGCCGTTCTTGCCGCCGATGCTCTGCTCGCGCATCTGCACGTGCGCCTCGTCGACGAACACGTCGAGCACGCCCGTGTCGGAGAAGTCGAGCATCGCGGTGAGCAGCGTCATCGACGCGGCCGGATGTTCGCCGCGCGCCGCAGCCACCGCGAGCGCGGTGGCGAGCATCGTGCCGCCGACGCAAAAGCCGAGCGTATTGATCTGCTCGCGGCCGCTGATCTTGCGCACGGTGTCGATCGAGGTGAGCACACCCTCGCCGATGTAGTCGTCCCACGTCTTGTGCGCGATGGACTGATCCGCGTTGCGCCACGAAATCAGGAACACCTGATGGCCCGAATCGAGCCCGTGCGCGACGAGCGAGTTTTCGGGTTGCAGGTCGAGAATGTAGTACTTGTTGATGCACGGCGGCACGATCAGGAGCGGCCGCTCGCGCACGGTCGCCGTGCGCGGCTTGTACTGGATCAGTTGCAGCAGATCGTTCTCGAACACGACCGAGCCTTCGGTGTTCGCGAGGTTCTCGCCGACCGCGAAACGCGATTCGTCGGTTTGGGAAATCTTGCCGCGCTGCATATCGGTGAGAAGGTTCATCACGCCCTGGCGCAAGCTCTCGCCTTTACTGTCGAGCAGCGTTTTCTGCGCTTCGGGATTCAGCGCGAAGAAGTTGCTCGGCGAGGCCGCCGCGGTCCACTGCTGGACCGCGAAGCGAATGCGCTCGCGGGTTTTCGGCTGGGTGTCGAGCGCGTCGACCATCTGCTGCAGATAGCGTGCGTTCAGCAGATACCACGCGGCGGTGAACGCGTAGGCGGGCGCCGCGCTCCAGGCGTCCGCGCTAAAGCGCCGGTCCTTGAGTTCGGGCGCTCTGATCGCCGACGTGGTGGCCTGCTGGATCAGCTCCATCGCCTCGTGCGAATAGTCGGTCTGCAGCTTCTGCAAACGCTCGGGCGGAATCGCGGCGGTGGGAATGCTCAGCCCCGGCAACGACGGCAACGCACCGGCGGCCAGCTTGCTGAAGTCGGGCATGCCGGGAAATGCCGGTATTTGCGGGAAGCCCGCCGTTATCTGTGCAAGGTCCGGCATCTGCGGCATTGAGGGCATCTGAAATGCCGTGCCATTGGGCTGCGCGCCGAACGAACGCCAGGCGTTCATCCAGGCGTCGAGAAATTGCTGCATGCCTGCGGCTGACGATGCACCGCTCGTACCGGCCTGCTGCGTCTGCTCCTTCGAGGAGTCGGTGCTGGGGGAAGCTGAGGAATGAGATGCTGCCATACCTGCTTTTGACCGGTAAGTCCTTGCGGACGGGTTGAGAGGCAGGTCCGTGCGCACGTGGCGATTGCTCGCGACTTCGTCACGCCCTGTCCCATGAACGACGAGGAGCTTAGAAGGAACATTCTTGCTCCCCATCACAAGGCATGTCAATGCTTGCTCCCGATTTTGCCGCAGTGCGATAGTTTTTTAATTATCGTTTTCCCTGTATGGCAAATCGCGCTTTAACGAGTCAAATGACCCTGCCGCGGGTAAATCCGAAAAACTCCAAGGGCGCATGGCACTTAAGCATATTTATTCGTTCGGTCGCCCACACAGCCGGCGGGCGATTCGCGCTATCGGCGGGCCTTCCGGCAGCGCAACAAAAAATGCGTGTGAAGGCCGGGGAACGGGCCGTCAGCGACGGGTCGGCAGTGGCATTCGCGAATAACGACCCGGTGCGCATTCACGCGAAATAAAACCACGGCTCGATTTTAAAAGTATGACAAGATGCGCCCGCGCGCCATCCCGAATTAATCGGCAATTGATTGCGCCTGTTCGTCGATCCAGATCAACGCGGCCATGCGACCGGTCTCGCGATCACGGCGATACGAATAAAAACGCTCGCGCAACGTGACCGTGCACAGATCGCCGCCGCTGATGCGCGTAAGGCCGAGCCGCTGCAGGCGCAGGCGCGCCAGCGCCGGCAGATCGGCGAGATATTTGCCGGCATTCGCGGGATGCGCGACGAACGCCTGCGCGGTCGCGTCGCGTTGTGCATCGTCGGCACCGGTCATGAAGGCGTCACGCACGTCTGCGCCGACTTCGAATGCGGTGGGCCCGATCGACGGCCCGAGGTACGCATGCAGCGCGCTCGCCCGCACACCAGCCAGCGCCGCGACCCGCGCGGCGGTCTGCTCGACGATGCCCGCCGCGAGTCCGCGCCACCCCGCATGCGCGGCGCCGACCGCGCGCCCCGCTTCGTCGCACAACAGCACCGGCATGCAATCGGCGACCATGACGACGCACGCGATGCCCGCGCCATCGGTGACGCTCGCGTCGGCGCGCGCCGGCGCACCATGCTCGCGCGCGTGCGCGATCGCATCCTCGGCGCGGACGATGCCGGCGCCATGGATCTGTTCGAGCCACGCGGCCTCGCGAACACCGGCAAGCGCGACGAGCCGTGCGCGATTGCTCGCGACCGCGGCGGGATCGTCGCCGGTCTTCATGCCCAGATTCAGCCCGCCGGGCTGGTCGGCGCCGTCGCGCCAGCGGCCGAACGGCGCGTTGCTGACGCCGCCGTCGCGGGTGGTCACGAGCGCGCGCACGCGCGGCGACACGTTCCATGCGGGTTGCACGACATCGGCAAAACCCAGCTCCGGGAGATTGGTGCTCATGCGTGATCGTCCTCGTCGTGGTCGCTGTCTTCATCGTACGCGCCGTCGTCGACCGATGCATCGTAGTCCTCATCCTCGCCATACGCATCGTCGAACTCGCCCGCGTCGTCGCGACCCAGACCGAGCGCGGCCGACAACGCCTCGATGTCGGCCGGCACCTCGGCGCGCCATTGCATCGAGCGGCCGGTCTTCGGATGAATCAGGCCGAGCCGCCACGCGTGCAGCGCCTGGCGCGCGAAGCCGTCTGGCAGCGGCGTGACCGAGCGCTTGCCGCGCGCGCGTCCGTACACGGGATCGCCGAGCAACGGATGACCGATGTGCGCGCAATGCACGCGAATCTGATGCGTGCGCCCCGTCTCCAGATCGCAGTGAATCGCCGTGACCGGCTGACGCTGCCAGATCGCCGAGGCCACGCGCCGGAAATGCGTGCGCGCCGGCTTGCCGGCCGCGCCCGTCACCACGGCCATGCGCGTGCGCTCGCGCGGATCGCGGCCGATCGGCGCGTCGATCGTGCCTTTGTCGGGCAGGTTGCCCCACACGAGAGCGAGGTAGCGGCGCTTGACCGTGCGCGCCTGCAACTGGCGCACGAGGTCGGTCTGCGCCTCGAGCGTGCGCGCGACCACCATCAGCCCCGAGGTCTCCTTGTCGAGCCGATGCACGATGCCCGCGCGCGGCAGACCCGCCGCGGACTCGCCATAGCGGTAGAGCAGCCCGTTCAGCACGGTGCCGCTCCAGTTGCCAGCCGCCGGATGCACGACCATGCCGGCCGGCTTGTTGATGACAACGAGCGTGTCGTCCTCGTAGACGATATCGAGCGGCACCGGCTCGGGCGTGAAGGCGAGCTGCTCGGGCAGCAGATCGGGCACGAGCTCGATCGTCGCGCCAAGCGGCACCGGCTGGCGGATCTTCGCCGCCTTGCCGTCGACGCGCACCCGCTGCGCCTCGATCCAGCTTTGCAGACGGCTGCGCGAGAACTCCGGGAACACTTTGGCGAGCACCTTGTCGAGGCGCTCGCCGGCCAGTTCGTCGGGTACCACGACGCTGCGCGGCGCTTCGTCGGCCGCGCGCACGGGCACGGGTGCCGCCGCGGCCGCAGAGCCTTGCGGGCTGCTTGCGGCGAGCGCGTCGCCGGAGAAATCGTCGTCGAGGGAATCGACGCCCGACGCGTCGGCCGGGTCGGCGCTTACGCTATAATCTTCGTTGCTATTCCCGGCGCCTGCGGCGCCTGGAGTATTTGAGCGGGTCATTGAATCTGGGTCACCTGGACGTAAAGCTAGACTGGAAAATGCGAGCCTTGAACACCATCACTGAAGCGGCGATCAATTTGGCGGCCATCAAGAAGGCGGCCCGGAAAGTGGCCGGATACATTGCGTGCGCCGCGGCCGTCGTCGCTGTTGCGGCTTGCCACGGCCTGCCGGAGAAGACCGACGAAACGGCAGCGTGGAACAACAACAAATTATATACGGAGGCGAACGACGCCCTGACCGGTGGCGACTGGGGCAAGTGCGCGAAGTATTTCGAGCTGCTCGAGGGCCGCGACCCGTTCGGCCACTTCGCCCAGCAGGCGCAGATCAACGTCGCGTACTGCAACTGGAAAGACAACGAAAACGCCGCCGCCGACCAGGCCATCGACCGCTTCATCCAGCTGCACCCGGATCATCCGGACATCGCCTACGCGTATTACCTGAAGGGCATGATCCACTTCAACGACGACCTCGGTCTGTTCGGCCGCTTCTCGGGCCAGGATATGAGCGAGCGCGATCCGAAGTCGCTGCGCGAGTCGTATGACGCGTTCAAGGTCGTGGTGGACCGTTTCCCGAACAGCAAGTACGCGGCGGACGCCGCGCAGCGCATGCGCTACATCGTGAATGCGCTCGCATCGCACGAAGTCCACGCCGCGGACTACTACTATCGCCGCGGCGCCTATGTCGCCGCCATCAACCGTGCGCAGCTCGCATTGCGCGAGTACAAGAACGCGCCGGCCATCGAAGACGCGCTGCACATCATGATCCTGTCGTACGAGAAGCTGAACAACCAGCAACTCGCCGACGACACTCGTCGCGTGCTGGCCGGCACCTTCCCCGACAGCCCGTACGTGACCGGCCACGCACGGCCCGGCACGGCGAAGTCGTGGTGGCAGTTCTGAGCCCTCACGCGCCGACGGCACACTGACCTTCGTCTGAAAACGAAAACGCCACGACCTCGGTCGTGGCGTTTTCGTTTATGCGCGCCGCGAGACTCAATCGCGCTCGAACAGCGCAATCGATTCCACGTGCGACGTATGCGGGAACATATTGACGACGCCCGCGCCCACCAGCCGATAGCCGGCCTCATGCACGAGCAGCCCGGCATCGCGCGCGAGCGTGGCCGGCGCGCACGACACATAGACGATGCGCGTCGGCAGCGGCCCGTTGCCGCTCTGCGCGATCTCCGCGAGCGCCTTCGCGATCGCGAGTGCGCCTTCGCGCGGCGGATCGACGAGGAACTTGTCGAACTGGCCGAGCGCGCGCAAGTCGTCGGCGGTGACTTCGAACAGGTTGCGGCACGCGAACGACGTATGCCCGGCGACGCCATTCAGCTCCGCATTCGCGAGCGCGCGCTGGGTCAGCACTTCGCTACCCTCGATGCCGACCACTTCCCGCGAGATTCGCGCGAGCGGCAGCGTGAAGTTGCCGATCCCGCAGAACAGGTCGAGCACGCGGTCGGTGCGTGCCGGCGCCAGCAGGCGCAGCGCGCGGCTCACCAGCACGCGGTTGATCGCGTGATTGACCTGGGTGAAATCAGTTGGCTTGAACGGCATACGGATGCCGTATTCGGGCAGCGTGTAGTCGAGCTGCACGTCGAGAGGATAAAGCGGCGTGACCGTGTCGGGACCGCCCGGCTGGATCCAGAACTGCACCTTGTGCTCGTCCGCGAACTCGCGCAGCACCTGCTCGTCCCCGGCCGTCAGCGGTTCGAGGTTGCGCACGACGAGCGCCGTGACCGACGAGCCGACCGCGAGCTCGAGCTGCGGCATGCGGTCGTAGATAGACAGCTTGCGGACCATGAAACGCAGCGGCATCAGCATCGCCGACACATGCGGCGGCAGCACCTCGCAGGTCTTCATGTCGGCGATATAGCTGCTCTTCTTCTCGTGAAAGCCGATGCGCATGCCGCCGCGCTCCGGCAGATAGCGCACCGCGAGCCGCGCGCGATAGCGATAACCCCAGGACGGCCCGTGAATCGGCCGGAACACCGTTTCGGGGCGCAGTTTCGCCAGATGCTGCAGGCTGTCCTCGAGCACGCGCTGCTTGACCGCCACCTGCGCGCGCATGTCGAGATGCTGCATCGAGCAGCCGCCGCAGATGTTGAAGTACGTGCATTTCGGCGTCGTGCGGATCACGCTTTCGCGGAACACCTGGACGACTTCGGCCTGCTCGAATTTCGGCTTGCTGCGATGCGTCGAATAACTGACGAGTTCACCCGGCAGCGCGCCTTCGACGAACACGACCTTGCCCGGCGTGCCGTCTTCGCTCGTGGTGCGGCCCACGCCGCGCGCTTCCATATCGAGCGAAACGATTTCGATCAGCGGTTCGTTGCCGGTAATGACGGGCGCCGGCGCCGGGGCGTGCGCCCTGGCATGCTTCGATGAGCGCCGCGGCGAGCGACGTTGGGGGGCAGTTCGGGACACCTGCGGACTTCCTGACAAACTATGGGGGAAAGGCGAGATTGTAGACGAAGCGCCGGGCTTGCCTGCGATGCGGTGCGGACCACACGCGGAGCGAGTGCGGATCGCGGCCCGGATTGCGACTCCCCGGCGCAGGCTCTGCTCGCGCGCGCTTACTGCTCGAACGCCGCCAGATACTCGGCCCACTGCGGCGCGCCTTCCAGCGCGAGCGCGTTCTTCACGAGGTTGATCTCGTCAGCATACTCCGACGGCGAAAAGCCACCGCGCATCAGTTGGAAGCGGCAATACAGCAGGTACGTATTGACGACGTCGGTCTCGCAGTAATTGCGGATTTCCTCGATACGCCCTTGCTGGAACGCCTGCCACACCTGACTGCCGTCCATGCCCATCTTGCCCGGAAAGCCGCACATCTTCGCGAGCGCGTCGAGCGGCGCGTTCGCGCGCGCCTGGTACATCGCGAGCACGTCCATCAGATCGGTGTGTCGCGCGTGGTAGCGGCTGATGTAGTTGTTCCACTTGAAGTCGCGGTCGTCCTCGCCGAGATCCCAGAACCGGTAGGCGGGGATGCCGTTGACGAGCGCGCGGTAGTTGAGCACCGGCAGATCGAAACCGCCGCCGTTCCACGACACGAGTTGCGGCGTGTACTTTTCGATCACGCGATAGAACGACTGCACGAGCGTCGCCTCGCCGTCCTCGGGCGTACCGAGCGAGCGCACGCGAAAACCGCTGTTGTCACGGAACACGCAGGAAATCGCCGCGACCCGCTGGAGGTGATGCGGCAGAAAATCGCTGCCAGTTTTTTCGCGGCGTGCGGCGAACGCGTGCTCGGCGACATCGGCGTCGCTCATCGACGCGGGCAAATCTTCAAGCCGGCGGATGCCGGCGACATCGGGAATCGTCTCGATGTCGAAAACAAGAATCGGTGTCATCAGGTCAGAGAACGGCGTCTTTGCGGACACCGTTTGAGGCAAAGAAGCGCTTCAGTCGCACCAGCGCTTCCTGTTGGATCTGGCGCACACGCTCGCGCGTGAGGCCCATTTCGTCGGCCAGCTCTTCGAGCGTGGCGGGCTCGATGTGATTCAGACCGAAGCGCCGCTCGATCACATGGCGGTGCTTGTCCGACAAACGCGCGAGCCATGCGCGTGTCAGTGTTTCGAGCTCGCGATGCTGCACTTCGGCGTCTGGCGACTGGCTCTGGTCGTCCGACAGCAGATCGAGCAGGCTGCTCGCCGGATCGAGATCGAGCGGCGCATCGAGCGAGGCGGTGTGCTCGTTCAGCGCGAGGATGTCGGTGACTTCGTCGGTGGTCTTGCCGGTCAGATAAGCGATGTCGTCGATGCTCGCGTCGCGGCGCTCGGCCGCCTCCCCCGAATTCATCGAGTTCTTTTCCAGATGGCGCTTCGCGCGCAACACCTGGTTGAGCTCACGAATCACATGCACGGGCAATCGCACCGTACGCGCCTGGTTCATGATCGCGCGCTCGATGCTCTGGCGGATCCACCACGTCGCGTAGGTCGAGAAACGGAAGCCGCGCGTCGGATCGAATTTTTCGATTGCGTGCATGAGGCCGAGGTTGCCCTCCTCGATCAGATCGAGCAGCGGCACGCCGCGATTCAGATAACCCTTGGCAATGCTGACGACCAGCCGCAGATTGCGCTCGATCATCACCTGCCGCGCTTCGAACTCGCCGGCCTTGGCAAGGCGCGAATATTTCTGCTCTTCCTCGACGGTGAGCAACGGCTTCACGCTGATGCGATTCAGATAATGCTGGATCGTGTCGGCCGTGAGTTCGGCCTGCAGCAGTGCGCGGAAATCGTCGGCGTCGGGCGGCGCCTCGCCGGTGGTTTCGCGCGCGTCAGCGCTCTCGCTGTCGTCGAGGCCGCTCTGGCGTTCGTCGGGATCGCGCTCCTCCGCGACCTCTTCTTCCACTTCCGAAGCGCCGCTTTCGTCCACTGCGGCAGACGTGACTTCGCTGATCGTCTCAGACTCGGCTTGCGGCGGGCGGCGCTTCGATTTCGGCATGGTCGTATCGCTTATTGCGGCGGCAAATACTTCAGTGGGTCGACTGGTTTACCCTGTCGGCGAACTTCGAAATGCAACATCACACGGTCGGAATCGCTATTGCCCATCTCTGCGATCTTCTGCCCCTTCGTAACCGCGTCCCCCTCTTTTACCATCAAAGCGCGGTTGTGTGCATACGCGGTGAGATAAGTTGCATCATGCTTGATGATAATGAGATTGCCGTAACCACGCAGCCCATTTCCGGCATAGACGACGCGACCATCGGCTGACGCTTTAACCGGCTCGCCCGCCGAGCCGCCGATATTGACGCCCTTGTTGGTCGAGTCGTTGAACGTGTTGAGCAGCGGACCGCGCACCGGCCATGCAAATGCTACGTTGCCTGCCGCGGCGCTACCGACGTCGGCGCTCGCCGCAGAGGGATTGGCCGGAGGCGCAGCTACCGCACCATTCGCGGGCGTACCGTTCGTCGCGCCGCCGTAGAGCGGCGGCATCGCGGCGCCGACCACGGCCGGCGCGTTGTTGTTCAGCGGTGCGCTTTGCACCGCGCCCGTGCTGCCGATCGGCGCGGTCGACACGCCCGGCGTCATGGCCGCGGTATTCGCGCCCGGCGGCACGACGCGCAGCAGCTGGTCGACTTCGATCTGATTCGGGTTGGTCAGGTTGTTCCACGTCGAGATGTCGCGGTAATTCTGGCCGTTTTCGAGCGCAATGCGGTACAGCGTATCGCCCGGCTTCACGCGATAGTAGCCGGGCGGCGGCGGGCCGAGCGGCACCGCCGGTTGCGCCGCGCCCTGCGCGGTGGCGAGCGTGCCGCCGCCGGAGCGGTCGACGACGGGCGCCTGGTCGAGCCGGGATGCACAGGCCGTCATCAACAGGGACAAGGCGAGCACGCACACGCTGCGCTGGGTTACGGTCAGGGGGGTATTCGGGGTGGTTCTCTGCATCGCGCGCAACATACTCATCGGTGTCAAATCACTCCGGATTTTAAGGGTACAAAGAAAACGCGATCAAGCCGCGACTCGCGCCATTGCGCGGGGCCGAGGCGCTCGATCAGCGTCAGCACCTGGCTCTGTCCTTCCTGCGAGCCGACCGGCGCAACCAGACGTCCGCCGATCGCAAGCTGCTCGAGCAACGCCTGCGGCACGTCGAGCCCGGCCGCCGCGATCACGATCGCGTCGAACGGGGCCGCCGACGGCAAACCGAGCCGCCCGTCGCCGTAATGCAGCCGGATATTCGGAATGCGCAGCGGACGCAGATTCGTCTTCGCGCGCTCGGACAGCGGCTTGATGCGTTCGATCGAATAAACCTCGCGCGCGACCTGGCTCAGCACCGCCGCCTGATAGCCGCAACCGGTGCCGATTTCGAGCACCGTGTTCAGCGCGCGCCCGGCCGCCGCGAGTTCGATCATTCGCGCAACCACCGACGGCTTCGAGATAGTCTGGTGATGACCGATCGGCAGCGCGGCATCTTCGTACGCCTGGGCCGCAAGACCCGGATCGACGAACATGTGGCGCGGCACCGCCGCCATCGCGTTCAGCACACGCTGATCGCTGACGCCATTGGCTCGCACGCGTTCGACCATGCGTTCGCGAACCCGTTCCGAGGTCAGCGCCAAGGCGTTGTTCATCGCGCCGCTGGTCGCGCCGCCGAATGCGCCGCTCATTGCACCGGCCAACGCGGCGTTCGGCGCGGGTTTCGCGCTTTGCTGCAGTTGCGACTGGAGTGGCGATGGCGTCGCGCGTGCGCTGTGGCCAGACGCATGCGTCGAGTTTTTGCCTGGCTTGACCGACGACTTTGGTGCTTGCTTGACAGGCTGCCCCGCCAATGCACCAGCCAACGAGTTCGCCGTTGTCTTTGCGATTGGCGCGGCCTGCGGCTTTGGCGGCATTGCACCGGTCGCCGCCGTTGACGTACCGAACGAAGCGCTTTGCGTCTTCGCCTGGGGAATCACCTGGGGTCGCGTCGCCGGCGTAGATTGCGCAGCAGCTGAGGTCCTCGCTTGCGCCCGTGCGGCCGCGCCGCCCTGCGTCGGTTTCGCCGACTGCTGCCGTGCGTTCAACGCCGCGCTCGCCGCGAGCGCCGCCGCGCGCATCTCACCCGGACGTCCCTCGGGCCGGCGCGGTTCGCGCACCAGGTCCTCGAGACCTAACGGAAAGCGCTTCGCGCGCTCGCCGGTCATGAACTGCCGCTCCCGGCGCGCAGCCAGTCGCGCGCCGCAGGCAGCATTTGCGTGTAGGTCAGATCGAGCTGCAGCGGCGTGATCGACACGGCGCCGTTGGCCACCGCATGGAAGTCCGTGCCTTCGCTCGCGTCGCGCGCCTGGCCCGAGGCGCCGATCCAATAGATCGGTTCGCCGCGCGGATTGGTCTGGCGGATCACCGGCTGCGACGGATGACGTTTGCCGAGTCGCGTGATCCGCCAGCCGCGCAGTTCGTCATACGGCAGGTTAGGGATATTGACGTTCAGCAGCGGATGTCCCGGCAACGGCCGCGCGAGATAATGCGCGACGATTTCGGCGGCAACGCGGGCCGCGTCTTCGAGATGCGCCCAGTCCTTGTCGACGAGCGAGAACGCGATGGCCGGCACCCCGAACATGATGCCTTCGGTGGCGGCTGCGACGGTGCCGGAATACAGCGTGTCATCGCCCATGTTCTGGCCGTTGTTGATACCCGACACGACCAGGTCCGGTGTATGGTCGAGCATGCCGGTCAGTGCGATGTGCACCGAGTCGGTCGGCGTGCCGTTCACGTAGTAGAAACCGTTCGCCGAACGCAGGACCGACAGCGGCCGCCACAGCGTCAGGGAATTCGACGCGGCGCTGCAGTTCTGTTCGGGAGCCATCACGGTGACGCTGGCGATCGGCTTCAGCGCTTCGTAAAGCGCGGCGAGGCCCGGCGCCAGATAACCGTCGTCGTTGCTGAGTAGGATTCGCATGCGCCGATTGTAACCGAGGAAAGATGGCACGCGAACGACATGGACGGCGTGTCTGCGTGGCGTGCACAAGCGTCGTGCGAGCCAGTGTTTTCCAGTTGCGCGGATGCTCGTATCGAACGCAAAGATGCTGCTTCGCACTGAACGCGCGGCCGTGCGCGCTCGTCGATGAATCGGCATCCTGTGCGTACTTCGCGCTGTGCAATGCAATACGGCTTGCGCGAGAAGCGCGCGCGACGCATCGAAAGCGCGCTGCACGTCGTAACCCGCAGCGCAATAAATCGCACGGTCGTGCGCTTTGTTTTACACTCGAAAACAGTGCCAACCCTGAACGATACGGAGACACGATGCGCGCGATTCGCTGCAAGCAGTACGGGCCGCCCGAGAGCCTGGTCGTCGACAACCTGGCGGATCTCGAAGCGCCGCCTGGCCACGTCGTGATCGACGTGAAAGCCGCGGCCGTCAATTTTCCCGACGTGCTGATCATCGAGAACAAATACCAGTTCAAGCCGCCGCTGCCGTTCACGCCCGGTTCGGAAGCCGCGGGCATCGTGCGCGCGGTGGGCGAAGGCGTCACGCAGTTCAAGCCTGGTTCGCGCGTGGCCGCGTTCACCGGCTCCGGCGGTTTTGCCGAGCAGGCGCTTGCGCCCGCCGCGGCCTGCGTGCCGCTCGACGATGACGTGTCGTTCGAACTCGCGGCCGCGTTCACGCTCGCGTATGGCACCTCGCATCACGCGGTGGTCGATCGCGGCGCGCTGCAGCCGGGCGAGACGATGCTCGTGCTCGGCGCGGCCGGCGGAGTCGGGCTGGCGGCGGTCGAAATCGGCAAGGCGCTCGGCGCGCGCGTGATCGCGGCGGCATCGAGCGACGAAAAGCTCGCGACCTGCGTGAAGCACGGCGCGGACGCGACGATCAACTACAACACCGAGGATCTGCGCGAGCGCATCAAGGCGCTCACCGACGGCAAGGGTCCGGACGTGATCTACGACCCGGTCGGCGGCGTGTATGCGGAACCGGCGTTTCGCAGCATCGGCTGGAGGGGGCGTTATCTGGTGGTCGGCTTTGCGAATGGCGAGATTCCAAGGCTGCCGCTGAACCTGATGTTGCTCAAGGGCGCAAGCGTGGTCGGCGTGTTCTGGGGCGACTTCGCAAAGCGTGAGCCGCAGCGCAATCGCGCGGCATTCGAGCAGATGACCGGCTGGATTCGTGAAGGCAAGCTCAAGCCCTACGTGTCGGCCCGCTACTCGCTCGACGACACCGGCCGCGCGTTGCGCGACATGGCCGAGCGCCGCGTGATCGGCAAGGTGGTCATCACGCCGTAGCACAACCCATAAAGCAGCATCAAAAACGGCGCGGCGGCCGACTGCGATTTCGGCCGCCGCGCCGCTTGCGATCCACGTTCACAACTTCTCTGTATCCCCGGTGCGCGGCTGCCACTTCATCAAACGCCGCTCCGCGGTCCCGACGATCGCATCGAGAATCAGCGCGAACGCGGTCAACACCAGAATCCCCGCGAACACCGTGTTGATATCGAAGGTGCCCTCGGCCTGCAGGATCAGATAGCCGACGCCGCGCGCCGAGCCCAGATACTCGCCCACCACCGAGCCGACGAACGCAAGCCCCACCGACGTATGCAGGCTCGAAAACACCCAGCTCATCGCGCTCGGCAGATAGACAAAACGCAGCAGCTGTTTGCGGTTCGCGCCGAGCATGCGCGCGTTCGCGAGCACGACCGGGCTCACTTCCTTCACGCCCTGGTAGACGTTGAAGAACACGATGAAGAACACCAGCGTGACGCCGAGCGCGACCTTCGACCAGATGCCGAGGCCGAACCATACGCCGAAGATCGGCGCGAGAATCACGCGCGGCATCGAGTTCGCGGCCTTCACGTACGGATCGAACAGCGCGCTCGCGGTCGGCGCGAGCGCGAGCCACAGGCCGACGCCGAGCCCGATCGTGGTGCCAAAGACGAACGCGAGCACGGTCTCGACGAGCGTGATCCACAGATGCAGATAGATCTCGCCGCCCGTGAACCATTCCCAGATCCGCTGCAGTACTTTCTGCGGCTCGCCAAAGAAAAACGCCGCCTTGTTCGGATCGTCGAAATAGAACGGCGGTATCAGCGTCGGGCTCGTCAGCACGTACCACAGCACGAAGCACAGCACGAGCAGCAGCCACTGCCAGATCACCAGATTCGCCCGGCTCGGGCGCAACGTCTTCCACATGACTTGGTTTGCCTTGGACGATTATTGAACACGTCTTCTTTTCGATGCGCAGGCGGGGATGCGCGGCACATTTAAACAGCGGTCAGTTGCTGCTGATAACCCTTGAGCACCTCATCGCGCAGCACACCCCAGAGCTGCGCATGCAACTCGACGAAGCGCGGATGCGAACGGATTTCGGCGACATCGCGCGGCCGCGGCAGATCGATCCGGAACTCGCCGATCGGATGCGTCGCAGGCCCGGCCGACAGTACCACCACGCGGTCCGACATCGCGATCGCTTCGTCGAGATCGTGCGTAATGAACAGCACGGCCTTGCGCTTCGCGGCCCAGAGATCGAGCAGCTCGTTTTCCATCAACTGCCGCGTTTGAATATCCAGCGCGGAAAACGGCTCGTCCATGAGGATGATGTCGGGGTCGAGGATTAGCGTCTGCGCCATCGCGACGCGCTTGCGCATGCCGCCCGACAGCTGATGCGGATAGCGGTCGCCGAAGCCGCCGAGACCGACACGCTTCAACCACTCTTCGGCCTTCGCGCGCGCTTCCGAGGCCGGCACGCGGTGAAACGACAGGCCGGCCATCACGTTGTCGAGCGCCGAGCGCCACGGCATCAGCGCATCTGCCTGGAACATATAGCCCGCTCGGCGATTCAGGCCGCTGAGCTGTTCGCCGAACACGCTGACGCCGCCCGTCGACGGCTGGAGCAGCCCCGCGCCGATGTTCAGCAGCGTGGACTTGCCGCAGCCAGTCGGCCCGACGACCGACACGAACTCACCGGGCTCGATACGCAGCGTCGTGTCCTTAACTGCCGTGTAGCGCTGTGCGCGGTTGTCACGCGCGGCGAACGTGCAGGTGATGTTTTCGAGCGCCAGGGCAGCAACGGTCATCGTACGGCTCGCTTCGGGAATCGGGTTAGCGGGGAGTTGTCGCGGCGACGCTGGGGCGACGGCTGTGGACGCGGCGAATCGCCCTGTCCACGTCCCATTCGATGCGCCTGTGCGCGCGCCGCGTCGTTTATGCCTTGACGGTCGCGAGCGCCTTCTTCACGAAGTCGTTGGTCCACGTCTTCGACAGATCGATCTGCGCGTTCTGGATCACCGGATCGAACGCTTTCAGCGTCTTCAGCGACGTCGCGGGACCGTCGGCGGGCATCAGGCCGTCGGGCGACATCGCTTCGCGCACGTGCTGCCACGCGTCGAGATAGAGCGCGCGGTCGCCGAGCAGATAGCTCTCCGGCACCGTGTTGATCAGTTCGCTGCCGCTCGCGTTCTGCAGCCACTTGAGCGCGCGCACCATCGCATTGGTCAGCGCCTGCGTGGTGTTCGGGTTCTTCGTGATGAACGACTGCGAAGCGTACAGGCAGCCCGCCGGCATGTCGCCGCCGAACACGATGTGCGTATCGGTGAGCGTGCGGGTATCCGACACGACGCGCACGTCGCCGGCGCGCTCGAGGCGCGTGACGACCGGATCGAGATTGGCGATCGCGTCGATCTGCCCGGACTGCAGCGCGGCGATCGCGCCGGCACCGGCGCCCACGCCGATGAACGCGACGTCCTTCGGACTGAGCCCTGCTTTCGCGAGGACGAAGCTCGCCATGATCGCCGTCGACGAACCCGGCGCGGTCACGCCAATCTTCTTGCCCTTCAGATCGGCGATCGACTTGTAGTTCGGCATCGTCTTCTTCGACACCGCGAGCACGATCTGCGGCGCGCGGCCCTGCAGCACGAATTCGCGGAACATCTGCTTTTGCGCCTGCAACAGCAGCGTGTGTTCGAACGCGCCGGAGACCACGTCGGCGCTTCCGCCGACTGCCGCCTTCAACGCCTGCGAGCCGCCCGCGAAGTCGGAAATCTCGACTTCGAGCCCCTCGTCCTTGAAGTAGTTGCGGCGCTCGGCGATCGTCAGCGACAGGTAGTAGAACAGGTTCTTGCCGCCGACCGCGATGGCGACCTTGGTGGTCTCGGGCTTGCCCTGCGCGAAAGCGAACGGCGTGGCCGCGAGCGAGGCGCCCGCGAGCGCCGCACCGCCGGCGAGGAAGGTTCTGCGTTGCATGGTCCGTTGTCTCCAGATTTTTTGTCGTCCGGCTTTTTGACCGCCCGTGTGCGCGTTGCGCAAGCGCTTGGCCACGGTGTGGGGCTGCTGGTCGCAAGGCGCAAATCGTGCGTCAGCGCCGCGCTTTACGCGCCTTTCTCTATGCGTTGCGCTGTGCGCATCAGACGATCTGTTGCGCCCGCAACCGCGCGATGCCGTCAGCATCATAACCTAGCGATTGCAGGACTTCATCGGTATGTTCACCCAGTTCTGGCCCCAGCCAGCGCGTCTCACCGGGCGTCGCCGACAGCTTCGGCGTAACCGTGGGCAGCGTGATTTCCTTGCCGTCCTGCCACTTGAACCGCTGGATCATCTGCCGCGCGATGAACTGCGGATCGGTGAACATATCGGCGACGCTGTAGATGCGGCCCACCGGCACGTCGGCCGCGTTCAGCACCGCGAGCGCTTCGTCGATCGTTCGCGTGGACAGCCACGCGCCGATCGCGGCGTCGATTTCCTGCGTGCGCAGCACGCGGCCATCGTTATGCGCGAGCGCCGGATCGTTGGCGAGATCGTCGCGTTCGATCGCGATCATCAGGCGCCTGAAGATTGGATCGCTATTGCCGCCGATCACGATGCTGCCGTCGCGGCACGGATACGTGTTCGACGGCACGATGCCCGGCAGAGACGCGCCGGTACGCTCGCGCACCATGCCGTAGACGCCGTATTCCGGCACCACGCTTTCCATCATGTTGAAGACGGCCTCGTACAGCGCGACGTCGACGACCTGCCCCTTGCCGCCGTTCATCTGCTTGTGATGCAGCGCCATCAGCGCGCCGATCACACCGTGCAGCGCGGCGATCGAGTCGCCGATCGAAATGCCGATGCGCGGCGGCGGCAGATCCGGATAGCCGGTGATATGGCGCAGACCGCCCATCGACTCGGCGATCGCGCCGAAGCCGGGCCGGTCGCGATACGGGCCCGTCTGGCCGTAGCCCGACAGACGCACCATCACGAGGCCGGGGTTCTCGGCGGACAGCACGTCGTAGCCGAGCCCGAGCTTTTCGAGCAGACCGGGCCGGAAATTCTCGACGACGATATCGGCCTCTTTCGCGAGGCGCCGCACGATCTCCTTGCCCTCTTCGGCTTTCAGGTTGATCGTGACGGACTTCTTGTTGCGCGCCTGCACGGCCCACCACAGCGACGTACCGCCGACTTCCGGGTACAGCTTGCGCCATTTGCGCAGCGGGTCGCCGCCTTTGGGGTCTTCGATCTTGACGACGTCGGCGCCGAATTCGCCGAGAAAACGCGCGGCGAACGGCCCGGCAATCAGCGTGCCGAGTTCCAGCACCTTGACGCCGGCGAGCGGACCGCACGCGTCATGCGGTGCGGCGCTGGCGCCTGATTCGGGGGTGGCGCTCATGAGTCTCCTTGGTTCTGCATCGTTGTGTACCCGGTCTGTCTGGTTTGCAACGACTTGCGACGATGCCTGCCTGGACGGATATGGCGGCGGCCAACGAAAGCCGCGTGGCTACATCGAACGACGGTCGAGCATCGCGCGCGCGATCGTGCCCGCGTCGACATACTCGAGCTCGCCGCCCACCGGCACGCCGCGCGCGAGACGCGTCACGGCAAGGCCGCGCGCCTTCAGCGTCTGTCCGAGGTAATGCGCGGTGGCCTCACCCTCGTTGGTGAAATTGGTGGCCAGCACGACTTCCTTGACGACGCCATCCGATGCGCGCTTCACGAGCCGGTCGAAATGGATTTCCTTCGGGCCGATGCCGTCGAGCGGACTCAACCGCCCCATCAAAACGAAATAGAGGCCGCGATAGGTCATCGTCTGTTCGAGCATGATCTGGTCGGCCGGCGTTTCGACGACGCACAGCAGCGACGGATCGCGCTCCTCATCGAGGCAGACCTCGCAGATCTGCGCTTCGGTAAATGTGTTGCACTTTTCGCAGTGACGCAGATGCTCGGTCGCGAACAACAGCGAGCGCCCGAGCTTTTCGGCGCCTTCGCGATCGTGCTGCATCAGGTGATACGCCATGCGCTGCGCGGACTTCGGCCCGACACCGGGCAGCGCGCGTAGCGCTTCGACGAGCGCCGACAGGGCGGAAGGTTGTTTCATGCGGATCGGCGTCGACGTGGGTGGTGCTCGCGTGGGCGAATCGGGATGCGGGGGTGTTGCTCGAACCGGGCCGCGTTTTCACGCCGTGACGACGCTTTCACGCGCGGCTGCAGGTTCGATGTTTCCACCCTGCACGCGGCGCGCGGCGGCGAGCGTCTGCGTTCGCACCGCGGCAATCAACCGCCGCGGCGCTCACCCGCTTCAGCCCGTTCTCAATCAGAACAGGTTCAGAACGGCAGCTTGAAACCCGGCGGCAGCGGCAGGCCGGCGGTCATGCCGCCCATCTTTTCCTGCGCGGTCGCCTCGGCCTTGCGCACGGCGTCGTTGAACGCGGCGGCGACGAGATCTTCCAGCATGTCCTTGTCGTCGGCGAGCAGGCTCGGGTCGATCGACACGCGGCGCACGTCGTTCTTGCAGGTCATCGTCACCTTGACGAGACCGGCACCCGACTGCCCCTCGACTTCGATCTGCGCGAGTTGCTCCTGCATCTTCTTCATGTTTTCCTGCATCTGCTGGGCTTGTTTCATCAGCCCGGCGAGTTGGCCTTTCATCATGGACGTGCTCCTTCTAGATAGCGTGGAATCTGGCATTCCGGCGCCGCGCCGCGACGACGCCGCGAACGATGGATCAGTGGGCCGGCGACGCGCCGTTCGGGGCGGCGTCCGGGGTAATCGGGCGGATCGAGCCCGGCACGATGCTCGCGCCGAACTCGCGAATCAGCGACTGCACAAACGGATCGGCGCTGATCTCGCGCTCGGCTTCCTGCTGGCGCTGTGCGCGCAGCTTCGCGTCGTGCGCGGCGGCGGTACGGCGCGCCGGGCCGACTTCGACCTGCACGTCGACGTTCTGGCCGAGCCGCTCGACGAGCGCTGCCTTCAGTTTAGCGACCTGTGAGGCTTCTGCGTATTGCGGCACCGGCACGTTGAGCTTCAGCGTGCTGCCGTCGAGCGCCATCAGTTCGCTGTTGAACGCAAGCTGATACGAGATGCCCTTCAGCGGCAGATCAACGGCGAGCGCCGGCCAGTCGCCGGTGAAACCTAGCGGATCGAGCGGCACGGCAGGCGGCAGCGGGCGCGTATCGGCGAGCGGCGCCGGCGCGGCCGCGCCGTCCATGCGGACGTCGTCGGGGCCGCGGTCGAATACCGGCACGAAGTCGTCGTCTGGCGGAATGAAGTACGCGTCGTCCGCGGCCGACAACGGCAGGTAGTCGTCGGGCGGCATGTCGTCCCATGGTGGGATCGACGGGCTGTTCTGCTGCGCATTGCTGCTCGCGCCGCTGTTTGCGTCGCGAGCGGGTGCAGCCTGCGCGGCGGGTTTCGGTGCGGCCGGCTTCGGTGCGGCGGGTGCGGCCGGCTTCGCGGACACTTCCGTGTTAGCACGGCCACGGTCGGACGATACTTTCATGCCGGCGTTGCGCAACACGTCGAGCGCGGCGCTGGCGCCGCCCGCGCGGCGCGGCACGGAGTCGGCTGCGGGCGCCGCCAATTCCGCCCGCGCTTCCGGTTCCGGTGACGTGGCCTCTTCCGCGCGACCAGGCGCGGCAGTTGCAAGCGCGCTCGGTGCGGACGAAGGTGCGATGTCGGAAACTTCGTTCGAGACCGGCGCGCTCGAGCTGGCGATCGTGGCGACGGCATTCGCGGGCGCGTCTTCCCACGGCGCCAGCGGGGCTGCCGCATTGGCAGGCGCGTCTGTCACGCGGGCGACTTCGGCGTTGGGCGATTGCGGTGCTTCTTCAGATTGCGCGGAGTCGGCTGCGGGCTTCGCGATCGGCTTTGCAGTCGGCGCGGTCGATTTCATCGCGTCGCCCTGCTCCTCGCCGGCAACGCCTACCTGAGGTCCGCGAACGGGCGCAGCAGCTGCCATGGCCGTCGCGGACGACGGTGACAGCGCGCGCAGCGCGGCAACCGTCGGTGCACCCGAGCGCTGCGCACCGGCGCCGGCGCCGCCCGCACCGCTCTGCGTGCCAGCGGCTCCCGCCGCTCCGCCACCGCCGCCTGTCGGCGCCGGCTCGAACGCGAGCATGCGCAGCAGCGTCATCGTGAAGCCCGCGTATTCGTCGGGCGCGAGGCCCAGTTCGCTTCGGCCGATCGTCGCGATCTGATAGAACAGTTGCACCTGCTCGGCGCTCAACGCGTCGGCGAAACGGCGCAAGTCGGCCGCCTCCGGCCATTCGTCGAGCACCGACGAAGGCGCGAACTGCGCCCACGCGATCCGATGCAGCAGGCTCGCCAGGTCTTGCAGCGCCGTCGAGAACGACAGGCTGCGCAAGGCCATCTCGTCGGCGACCGCCAGCACCGCCGCGCCGTCGCCCTGCGCGAGCGCGTCGAGCAGGCGGATCAGATAGCTTTGGTCGAGCGCGCCGAGCATGCCGCGCACCGCGTCTTCACTGACCTGGTTCGCCGAATAGGCGATCGCCTGATCGGTCAGCGATAGCGCGTCGCGCATCGAACCGTCGGCCGCGCGCGCGAGCAGGCGCAACGCCTGCGCCTCGTGAGGCACGCTCTCTTCGCCGAGAATGCGTTCGAGATGCGACACGATATGGCCGGCCGGCATCTGCTTCAGATTGAACTGCAGACAGCGCGACAGCACGGTGACCGGAATCTTCTGCGGGTCGGTGGTCGCGAGGATGAACTTGACGTGCGGCGGCGGCTCTTCGAGCGTCTTCAGCATCGCGTTGAACGCGTGGTTCGTCAGCATGTGCACTTCGTCGATCATGTAGACCTTGAAGCGCGCATCGACGGGCGCGTACACCGCGCGCTCGAGCAGCGCGGCCATTTCATCGACGCCACGATTACTCGCCGCGTCCATTTCGACGTAATCGACAAAGCGCCCTTCGTCGATCTCGCGACACGCACGGCATACGCCGCACGGCGTCGACGTCACGCCGGTCTCGCAATTGAGCGCCTTCGCGAAGATGCGCGACAGCGTGGTCTTGCCGACGCCGCGCGTACCTGTAAACAAATAGGCATGGTGCAGACGGCCGCCGTCGAGCGCATGGGTGAGCGCGCGCACCACGTGCTCCTGTCCGACGAGCGAAGCGAAATCCTTCGGCCGCCATTTGCGTGCGAGAACTTGATAGGTCATCCGGAAATTGTATCAGTAACAATGGCGCGCAAAACCGATTCGGGAAGACGCGTGAAATGCGCGAAACGGCCACGACGACGCTCCATCCGAAGACGGCGAACGATCAATACAAAAGCTGGGAATGACTGGGGAGAAACTGCGCAGAAGCCGTGAGAACGGTCGCGGAGAAAAAAGCAAGAAAGGTGACGAGCCCGACCCTCGGCACTGGTGGAAAACGGCTGTGGCTGCTTCGTTCCCGACCTGACCAGGTTGACCATCCCTCCATGCGAGGAGGCCCGTCACGAAGGATTCTATCATTGCCGCGCGCATTGTGCGACTGTTGACATGAGCAAAACGCGAACGACGCTCCGCTTCGAACGGCTTCGCGCGGTTTGCGGCCGCTTTCTGCACGCCGCCAGACGCCCTCCCGGCCACCGCGGCGACGCCCGCCACGCGCTGCACTTGAGTTCGCCGCGCGCGACTCCATTTAGATTGCAACGCGGTCGCCGTGAGCCGCAGAAACCGGCCGACGCTGCGGCGGCGGCCTATTAGCCCCACTGCTTTGATGAGTACTATCGCCATCGGCAACGCATAGCGAATTAAGCTACACTGCCAGTTGAAAGACCCGCATACGCGACTCTTTCCGCGCATTGCGTGAAAATCCGGCGTTTTTTCAGACGGTTTTTCTGATTTTCACAGGCATGCGCGGCGAGGCTCCGGATGCGGCAAAGCGAACGGAAGTTTTCCCAGTTTTGACGTATCGTGGCGAGCAATTCAGGCGGACCTCGAACCGAGAGAGGTATTCATAAATGAGCGAACAAATCAAGCATATTAGCGACGCATCGTTCGAACAGGACGTCGTGAAATCCGATAAACCCGTGCTGCTCGATTTCTGGGCCGAATGGTGCGGTCCGTGCAAGATGATCGCGCCGATCCTCGACGAGGTCGCGAAGGACTACGCCGATCGCCTGCAAGTCGCGAAGATCAATGTCGACGAGCATCAGTCCACGCCGGTCAAGTTTGGCGTGCGCGGCATCCCCACATTGATCCTGTTCAAGAACGGCGCCGTTGCCGCTCAGAAGGTCGGAGCTCTGTCGAAGTCGCAACTCACCGCGTTCCTCGACGGCAACCTGTAAAGCAAGCAGTACGCCGCGGCGCTCGCGGGTCCATCGCGCGCCGCAGGCAGTTGGAGAATCGGGCGCGTCGGGTGAGCAAACCGCCGCGCCCGCCGGTCAAGCGTGTTGTCAGTCGGCAACACGCTTTGCAACAAAGATGCCACGCTGCCGCACTGGCTTAAATTGGCGTGTGCTATGCTAGAATCCACAAAACGTCGAAAAGACGTGTAAGTCTTTGAGCGGTTCCGCTCACCCTCCTCCCAGATTTCATTTCGTCGCACCTTCTCCTGCGGGTTCTCCGTATGCATTTATCCGAGCTTAAGACTCAGCACGTCTCCCAATTGATCGAGATGGCCAATGGCCTCGAGATCGAAAGCGCGAACCGCCTGCGCAAGCAGGAATTGATGTTCGCCATTCTAAAAAAACGAGCCAAAGCGGG
Source organism: Paraburkholderia tuberum STM678 (assembly GCF_902833905.1). Lineage (GTDB taxonomy): Bacteria > Pseudomonadota > Gammaproteobacteria > Burkholderiales > Burkholderiaceae > Paraburkholderia > Paraburkholderia tuberum. Next base: position 93,695 of record NZ_CADFGP010000031.1, read on the forward strand.
CGACACGATCTTCGGCGACGGCACCCTCGAAGTGCTGCCGGACGGTTTCGGCTTCCTGCGTTCGCCGGAAACCTCCTACCTCGCCAGCACGGATGACATCTACATCAGCCCGTCGCAAATCCGCCGCTTCAATCTGCATACGGGCGACACGATCGAAGGCGAAGTGCGCACGCCGAAAGACGGCGAGCGCTATTTCGCGCTGGTGAAGGTGGACAAGGTCAACGGCCAGCCGCCGGAGGCCTCGAAGCACAAGATCATGTTCGAAAACCTGACGCCGCTGCACCCGAACAAGGTGCTGCTGCTCGAACGTGAAATGCGTGGCGAAGAGAATGTGACCGGCCGCATCATCGACATGATCGCGCCGATCGGCAAGGGCCAGCGCGGCCTGCTCGTCGCGTCGCCGAAGTCGGGCAAGACCGTGATGCTTCAGCACATCGCGCACGCGATCAAGCAGAACCATCCCGACGTCGTGCTGTTCGTGCTGCTGATCGACGAGCGTCCGGAGGAAGTGACGGAAATGCAGCGTTCGGTGGCCGGCGAAGTGATCGCCTCGACGTTCGACGAACCCGCCGCGCGTCACGTGCAGGTCGCCGAAATGGTGATCGAGAAGGCCAAGCGCCTCGTCGAAATGAAGAACGACGTCGTGATTCTGCTCGACTCGATCACGCGTCTCGCGCGCGCTTACAACACGGTGGTCCCGGCTTCGGGCAAGGTGCTGACGGGCGGTGTCGACGCGAACGCGCTGCAGCGCCCGAAGCGGTTCTTCGGCGCGGCGCGCAACATCGAGGAAGGCGGATCGCTGACCATCATCGGCACGGCGCTGATCGAAACCGGCAGCCGCATGGACGATGTGATCTACGAAGAGTTCAAGGGCACCGGCAACATGGAAGTCCACCTCGAGCGCCGTCTCGCCGAGAAGCGCGTCTACCCGTCAATCAACCTGAACAAGTCGGGCACGCGCCGCGAAGAGCTGCTGATCAAGCCCGAAGCGCTGCAGAAGATCTGGGTACTGCGCAAGTTCATTCACGACATGGACGAAGTCGAGTCGATGGAATTCCTGCTCGACAAGATCCGCCAGACGAAGAGCAATTCCGAGTTCTTCGACATGATGCGTCGTGGCGGCGGCAGCTAACGCGCGACGTTCGTGCCGGCCGTATTAGTCGGCAACTGCAACGCATGAAAAACCGCTCGCAAACTGCGAGCGGTTTTTTTCGTCCATCGTCCGTCATCGTGCCGCCGGTCGCGAATCTGACGTGCCGCATCTTCTTGATCGAGGAGGAGTTCACGCACGGCTACCGGCTGAAAAACATCGTCCGGCAGTTGACCCTCTCCTTCGCGACCGCCTCGGTGATCATCGTCGAGCGGCACCGGCTCGCGCTGCATCAAAGTCGCCTCGCGGAGTCCGTGAATCCGTACAATCCGGTCTACCAGAACACGCTCGCGATCGCGTCGATCAGCCGGTCGATTGCGCAGCAGGCCAGTTTGCTCGCGTCGCTCGACGGTTTCTATTTTCTGATCGGCGTCGCGATATGCGGCGGCCCGTTCGCCGCGTAGCAAAAACAGATCGACTGAAGGTGGGCTCCAAGCATGCTGTCGAAACTCACGAACTGGCTGGGCGCACGGCGTCGCGAGCGCGCGCTGCGAGACTACGCGATCGACGATTCCTTGTGGCAGGCGACACTCGCCGGCCTACCCTTTCTCACGCATCTGGAAGCGCCCGATCTCGCGCGGCTGCGCGAGATGACGACTCTCTTCCTCGCGCAGAAGGAGTTCTCGACCGCGCACGAGCTCGAGCTGACCGATGCGATGACGGTCGGCATCGCCGCGCAGGCGTGCCTGCCGGTGCTGAACCTGAGCCTCGATCTGTATCGCGGCTGGGTCGGCGTGATCGTCTATCCGGGCGAGTTCGTGATCCGCAAGACCGTTGAGGACGAAGATGGCGTCGTGCACGAAATCGAACACGACGCCAGCGGCGAGGCGTGGGAAGGCGGCCCGGTGGTGCTGTCGTGGGAAGACGCGCAGATGACCGATGGCAGCGACGCATACAACGTCGTGATCCACGAGTTCGCGCACAAAATCGACATGTTCAACGGCGAAGCGGATGGCCACCCGCCGCTGATGCGCCGCTGGCACGCGCCGCTCGATGCGCAGGCATGGGCCGATGTGTTCGACCATGCATACGATCACTTCTGTGCGAAAGTCGACGCGGTGCCCGAGCGACGCTGGGCGCGTTTCGAACGCGAGTCGCTGATCGATCCGTATGCGGCGGACCATCCGTCGGAATTTTTTGCCGTATGCAGCGAGGCGCTGTTCGTGCGGCCCCAAGCGTTCGAGGCGGAGTATCCGGAACTGTACCGACTGCTCGCGCGCTACTACCGGCAAGATCCAGCGCGCGTCGGTTTGACGTTCACGCCCATTTGAGACGCCGCGAATGTGGGCGCCGCTTGCGCCGCAAGAGAATCCGCTGGCAGAAAAATCGCCAAGCGACTGATTTTCTGCCATAATCGCGGTTTTTCGACCGTAGGCAAGTGGCTCGCGCCTGAAGGCAGTCCCATTCGAGGCTGCACGCGGGTTGGCTACCGCCAGATTAAAGGAAAGACCATGAAAGAAGGCATTCACCCGAATTACCGCGAAGTCCTGTTCGTCGACATGTCGAACGACTTCAGGTTCGTGACGCGCTCGACCATCCAGACGCGCGAAACCGCGGAATTCAACGGCAAGACCTACCCGCTCGCGAAGATCGAAGTGTCGTCGGAATCGCATCCGTTCTACACCGGCCAGCAAAAGATCATGGACACGGCCGGCCGCGTCGAGAAGTTCAACAAGAAGTTCGGCGCACGTGCTTCGGGCAAGGCAGTAAAGTAATACCGCAACGGTACCGGCTTCCGGCCGGCAACGGAGATCGGGTAGGAGGCGGGGTTGCCCCCGCCGTCCTCCCACAACACCGGACGTACGGATCACGTATCCGGCGTTTCCTGACGACTGGATTGCTCCAGCGAGCTTCGTTTCGT
>NZ_CADFGP010000032.1 GCF_902833905.1 Paraburkholderia tuberum STM678
CTTCCCCTTGCCGGGTGTGCAGAGGACTTTCACCCCCAAGTCATCCGGCTCGCCACCACAGCGGGTCGGACAGCGCCAGTCACGGCGCTACGCGCCATGCCTGGCGCACCAAAAAAGGCACCGGGAGGAAACTCCCGGCGCCTTTTGCATTCGTCGGCGGCGACGCTCCGCGGGGCAACTCAGCGCGAAAAGAGAGAACTGCCGCTCACAGGCAAACTGGCTCCGCCTCCAGTTCCACGCCGAATCGCTCGAACACGTCGTGCTGGATCGCCCGTGCCAGCGCCAACACTTCCGTGCCGCTCGCGCCACCGCGATTCACCAGCACCAGCGCCTGTCGCTCATGCACGGCCGCCGCGCCCATCGCGCGGCCCTTCCAGCCGCATCGGTCGATCAGCCAGCCGGCCGCCAGCTTCACCCGCCCATCCGCTTGCACATACGACACGACTTCCGGCTCGCGACGCTTCAGCGCCTCGAACTGGGCGGCATCGATTACCGGATTCTTGAAGAAGCTCCCCGCGTTGCCCAGTTCGAGCGGATCGGGCAGCTTCGCACGCCGCACGGCGACGACCGCATCGAAAATGGCTTGCGCGGTCGGCTGCGTGGCCGCACCCTCGGCTTGGCCAGCGCTCGCCGCAGGACCGCGCGCCGCCAGCTCGCGCGCGAGATCCGCGTAGCCCGCGCGCGGCTGCCACGCCTTCGGCAAACGGAACGTCACCGACGCAATCACGAAGCGCTCGCGCCCTTCCCGCTTGAAAAGGCTGTCGCGATAGCCGAACCGGCACGCATCGCCGTCGAGTTCGACGGCCTCGCCGGTCACGAGCTCGATCGCCCGCAGCGACGCGAAGCGTTCGCACATTTCGAGCCCGTACGCGCCGATGTTCTGGATTGGCGCCGCGCCGACCGTGCCAGGTATCAGCGCGAGATTCTCGAGGCCGGGCATGCCCTGCGCCAACGTCCACGCGACGAACTCGTGCCACGGCTCGCCGCCAGCCGCCTCGACATACCACGCATCCTGATCCTCGCGCACCACGCGGCGCCCGCGCAGCGCCACCAGCAGCACGAGCCCGGCGAAGTCGCCGGTCAGCATGACGTTGCTACCACCGCCCAGCACGAGGCGCGGCAGGCCCTCGACGCGCGGATCGCGCACCGCGGCGAGCAACTGTTCCTCACGCTCGATCCGGCACGCGAACTGCGCGCGCACGTCGAAGCCGAACGTGTTGTGGACCTTCAGCGGATAGCCGGCCATGAGGGACGCGACGGCGGGAGCGGCAAGAGCGGATTGGGACATCGGAATGGCAACAGGGCAACGACGGGAAGCAACAGGAAACGACAAAAACCACCAATGACGCGCCTGACGACACGAGCGGCGCCGCCCGACGCGGGATCGCCCGCCGTCGCGACGCCGCGCGGCGGCCTTGGGCAAAAGAGAGCGGCGTCGGTAAAATGACGTCCGGTCCGTGATTATAGCGAGTGCCTCGCGCTCAGCCGACCGGCTGTGTCGCGCACTGCCGCACTATTGGGAGAAAGCAATGCCATCGTTTGACGTCGTCTGCGAAGCGAACATGATCGAAGTCAAGAACGCGATCGAACAGTCCAACAAGGAAATTTCGACGCGTTTCGACTTCAAGGGGTCCGACGCGCGCGTCGAACACAAGGAAAACGAAATCACCGCGTACGCCGACGACGACTTCAAGCTCGGCCAGGTGAAGGACGTGCTGCTGTCGAAAATGGCCAAGCGCAACGTCGACGTGCGCTTCCTCGACTACGGCAAGATCGAGAAGATCGGCGGCGACAAGGTCAAGCAGGTCATCAAGATCAAGAAGGGCGTCTCGGGCGATCTGTCGAAGAAAATCGTGCGTCTGGTGAAGGACAGCAAGATCAAGGTGCAGGCGAGCATTCAGGGCGATGCGGTGCGCATCACCGGTGCGAAGCGCGATGATCTGCAAAGCGTGATGGCGATGCTACGCAAGGACGTGACCGACACGCCGCTCGACTTCAACAACTTCCGCGACTAAGCGGCACGGCGCGCCTGGCTTGCAACGAGCCTGCCGCCGGACCCGGAAGCGCTTCGCATCGGGCCATCGGGCCGGGCGAAGCGCTCAGCCCACTTCAAAGATCGTTGCCCGCCGCCGGACCGGCTGCCTTCTTTTTGTCGCCGATACGGCTCTCCTGCCCCCGCATCAGCTTCGCAATATTGCCGCGATGCCGCCACACGAGCAGCAGGCTCATCACCAGAACCGCGAGCGCGACGATGCGCGGCCCGAACAGAAACACGTAGAACAGCGGCGCGAACAGCGCCGAGCACAGCGCCGCGAGCGACGAGTAGCGCGTAAAGAACGCGACGATCAGCCAGGTTAGCAAGGTCGCGACGCCGAGCGTCGGGTTGATCGCGAGCAGCACGCCCGCGGCGGTCGCGACGCCTTTGCCGCCCTTGAAGCGGAAGAAAATCGGATACAGGTGACCGAGAAACACCGCAAGCGACGCAATCGCGATCGCGCGCTCGTCGAGCCCGTAATGCGCGCCGAAATGCACGACCAGCCATACCGGCAGCCAGCCCTTGAAGGCGTCGCCGATCAGCGTCAGAATCGCGGCCTTCTTGCTGCCGCTGCGCAGCACGTTGGTGGCGCCCGGGTTGCCCGAGCCGTACGAGCGCGGGTCGTCGAGACCCATCGCGGCGCTCACGATCACGGCAAACGACAACGAACCGATCAGATAGGCAACGACAGCGACGATCAGGTTTTGCATCTGGGACTCTTATAAGGATCGCGGTCTGACATTCGATACCCCAACCGCAACAGGGCATGCCCGTCGAATCAGGGCGGCGCACATTTTACCGAACGCGTCCGCGCGAAAAACATTCAGGCAAACGTCAACCCGCTCATCGGCGTCAGTCCACGCTCGCGCATTGCACCGGCTTTGCCGCGAGCAGATCGGTGAGCACCTTCGGCTCGATGCTGACGAGAAAGCCGCGCCGCCCGCCGTTCAACCAGATTTTGTCCATCTCGAGAATGGTCGACTCGACATACACCGGCATCTGCTTGCGCGTGCCGAACGGCGACGTGCCGCCGATCAGATAACCCGAATGCCGGTTCGCGACCTCGGGCTTGCACGGCTCGACGCGCTTCGCGCCGATCTGCCGCGCGAGGTTCTTGGTGCTGACGGTGCGATCGCCGTGCATCAGCACGATCAACGGCTTCGCGTGCTCGTCTTCCATCACCAGCGTCTTCACGACGTGATGCTCGTCGACGCCGAGCTGGCACGACGATTCCGCGGTGCCGCCATGCTCGACGTAGTCGTAAGGATGCTCGCCGAACGTGACGCCGTGACGGCGCAGCAACTGCGTGGCGGGTGTTTCCGACACATGTCTGGATTTGCTCATCGGCGCATTGTAATGGCGAGTTTGCACAACGGCTATTTGCCGGATGGCCAATTGTGCGGGTTCGACACTTGTGGCACGATCGTTCGAAAATATGCCGGCGCGGTGCGAGATACTGCGCGCAGGGCCACGAATTGGTAAAGAGGAGACAGTGTTGAAGCAGGCTTCATCCATCCGTTCCACGATCGATATCCCCGCGCTGCTCGCCGCCCTGCCCGCGCGCATCGGCGACATTCCGGCGCTCGCCGCCGCGCGCGATCCGCGGCATGTCGCGCTGATCGAAGATGCGCGCCGCCTGACCAACGCGCAACTGCGCGAGGCCGTCGAAGCGGCCGCCGCGCTGCTGCGCGACTGGGGCGTGCGCGGCGGCGATCGCGTGATGATCGTCGCGGAGAACAGCATCGCGCAAATCGTGCTGCTGTTCGCGACCGCGAAGCTCGATGCGTGGGCGCTCGTGTCGAACGCCCGACTGTCGGCCGCCGAACTCGATTCGATCCGCGCGCATGCGCAACCGCGCGTCGTCGCGTATGCGCTCGAAAGCTCGCCCGACGCACGCCAGCATGCTGAGCGGCATCGAGCGACACCCGCACCCACGCTGTCGCCGGACATCGGCGCATGGTCGTATGCGGTGGACAGCAGCGCGCAAGCCGAAGCCGTCGAAGCCGCCAGCGACCGCCAATGCGCGGCGCTGATCTACACGACCGGCACCACCGGCACGCCGAAAGGCGTGATGCTGTCGCATCGCAATCTGCTGTACATCGCGGCCGTGTCGAGCCGGCTGCGCCAGGTCGGGCCCGACGACGTCGTCTATGCGGTGCTGCCGATCTCGCATGTGTACGGCTTCGCGTCGGTGTGTCTCGGCAGCCTGCATGCGGGCGCGACGTTGCGGCTCGCGCCGCGCTTCGTGCCGGAAGCGGTGCGCCTCGCCCTCGCCGCCGAGCACGTCTCGATCTTCCAGGGCGTGCCGGCGATGCACGCGAAGCTGCTCGAACATCTGCACACGCACGGCCACGCATGGTCCGCGCCGCGACTGCGCTTCGCGTACTCGGGCGGCTCGCCGCTCGACGCCGCGCTGAAGGCGCAGGTCGAAGCCGTGTACGGTCTGCCGCTGCACAACGGCTACGGCATGACCGAAAGCAGCCCGACCGTGTCGCAGACGATGGTCGACGCACCGCGCGCCGATTGCTCGGTCGGCGAAGTCATTCCAGGCGTCGAAGTGAAGTTCGTCGGGCTCGGCGGCGCCGAAGCCGCGCCGGGCGAGATCGGCGAGCTATGGGTGCGCGGGCCGAACGTGATGCTCGGCTATTACCGCAACCCCGAGCAGACCCGCGCGACCGCCACCGAGGATGGCTGGCTGAAGACCGGCGACCTCGCGCGGCAGGCCGCGGACGGCGCGTTGCATATCGTCGGGCGCAGCAAGGAGCTGATCATCCGCTCGGGCTTCAACGTGTATCCGGCCGAGGTCGAGCACGTGCTGAACGCGCATCCGCAGGTCGTGCAGTCGGCGGTGATCGGACGCGCGGTCGAGGGCAACGAGGAGGTGATCGCGTTCGTCGAACTGGTTTCCGGCGCGACGGTCACGCCCGCGGAGTTGATCGCGTGGTGCGGCGAGCGGCTCGCGCCGTATAAGCGGCCAGCCGAGCTGAAGGTGCTCGCGGCGCTGCCGGCCGCATCGACCGGCAAGATTCTCAAGCACCGGTTACGCGAGTTCGTGTGAAGCGCGCGGGCACCCACGCGCTTCACGTCGTGCTCACCCGCGCGGATGATGCTGCGCATGCAGCGATTTCAGCCGCTCTCGCGCGACGTGCGTGTAGATCTGCGTCGTCGAAATATCGGTGTGACCGAGCAGCAATTGCACGACGCGCAGATCCGCGCCGTGATTGAGCAGATGGGTCGCGAACGCGTGCCGCAGCGTGTGCGGCGACAACGGCGCATGGACGCCCGCGGCCTGCGCGTGTCGCTTGATGATGTTCCAGAACTGCTGGCGCGTCATGCCTTCCGCGCGTGTCGTCACGAATAGCGCATCGGCCGCGCGCCGGCCGAGGAGCGCCGGGCGCGCCTCGCGCAGATAGCGCTCGATCCACGCGTGCGCCTCTTCGCCGAACGGAACCAGCCGCTCCTTCGAGCCCTTGCCAGTGACGCGCACGACGCCTTCGTTGAGTCCCACCTCGACGGTTTTCAGTGTGACCAGTTCGGTCACTCGCAAGCCGCTCGCGTACATCAACTCGAGCATCGTGCGATCGCGCAAGCCGAGCGGCGTGTCGATGTCGGGTGCGCCGAGCAACGCTTCGACCTGGACCTCGCTCAACGTCGAAGGAAATCGCGGCGGCTGCTTCGCCGAGCGGATGCGCAAGGTCGGATCGGCGGCCGCGCGATGCTCGCGCACCGCCCATGCGTAATAGCGGCGAAACACCGACAGCCGGCGGTTCGCCGAGGTCGCCTTGTCCTTTTGCCGCGCCGCGCTGTAGGCGCTCAGGTCGGCTTCGCTCGCGGTGTCGAGCGAAGCGTTGCGCGCGTGCGCGAGCCATTCGCAGAAGAGCCGCAAGTCGCGGCGATACGCTTCGAGCGTGTTGCGCGACAGGCCATGCTCGAGCCACAGCGCGTCGCAGAAGGCGTCGATCGATGCGGCGCTGGTCAGCAGCAGCGGTGATGCGGCGGCCGTGTCTTCGACGTGTACAGCGGTATTGGTGGTGGTGCTGGTGCTCATACGTACGGCACACCTTCATGCGCGAGCAACCAGCGCTTCACGTTGCGGAAGAAGCCGTCGCCGCCATCATGCGCGAAGCCGCCGATGCCGCTCGAACTCACCACGCGGTGGCACGGAATCACGATCGGAAAGAAATTGGCGCCGCACGCCTGGCCGACCGCGCGCGGCACGCTGCCGAGCTGCTTGGCGAGTTGTCCGTAAGTCAGCACGACGCCGGGCGGGATGTCGCTGATCGCCTGCCACACGCGCCGCTGGAACGCGGTGCCGCACTCGGCGAGCGGCAGCTCGAATTTCGCTGACGCGTGCTCGAAATAACGCTCGATCTGTTCGGCCACCTCGCGTGCGAGCGGCGTGTCGGGCGCGACGTTGGGCGTCGAGTCGGGCAGATAGACGATCTCGCGCACGGCTTCGCCTTCGAGCCGGATGCCGATCTTGCCGAACGGCGCATCGATCACTGCGTTGAACATGATTGCCTGCTCCTCTAGGGTCTGTTTACATATGGAACGCACGTGCGAATGCCCGCTATCGGCCGCAGGGCAAGGAGTAAGGAGCGCTGCGTGGCCGCGCCACGTGAGCGACGCACGACGCCGCCATGCGGCCGATAGCGGGCATTCCCCTGGAATGAAATTCAGAACTGGGGTTGCCGCGAGAAGGGCCGCTCGCTGCGTCATGCTCCTTGCGAATACGTCGAGTATTCGCGGCGTCGCAATCCTTGCGAGCGGCCCTTCTCGCGGCAACGCACGTGCGTTCCATATGTAAACAGACCCTAGCGTGCCAGATCGCCGGCACCGAATTGCCACGACTTTACGCCGCTTCGAGCGCCCACTCCACATGCTCGCGCACGACCGCCGACGGATCGTCGGCTCGCTGCCTCAAAGCCAGCACGATCGCGCCACGGGCATCGAGGTCCAGACTTCCGGGCGCGGCGCGCAACGCGTTACCCATGCCGACCGCGAGATTGCGCAGCCAGCTCTCGTAGCCGATGCGGCGAATCGCGCTGCCCTGCATGCGCGTATCGAACTCCTCGGCGCTCCACGCGAACAGTTCGACCAGCGACGCGCGATCGAGCCCGTGCCGCACGTCGAAATCGGCGACCGGTGCGGCCTGCGCGAACTTGTTCCAGGGACACACGAGCTGGCAATCGTCACAGCCGTACACCCGATTGCCGATCAGCGGCCGCAGGTCGAGCGGAATACTGCCCTTCAGCTCGATCGTCAGATACGAGATGCAACGCCGCGCGTCGACCTTGTACGGCGCGACGATCGCACCGGTCGGACAGGCGCCGATGCAGCGCGCGCAGCTGCCGCAATGCGAGCCCGGCGTTTCGGGCGCGGCCTCAGGTGAGGTTTCGGCGTCGGTAGGCAGCGGGACGTCGACATAGATCTCGCCGAGGAAAAACAGCGAGCCGGCGTCGCGCTGCAGCAGCAACGTGTGCTTGCCGCGCCAGCCGATGCCGGCCTTCTGCGCGAGCTCGACTTCGAGCACCGGCGCCGAATCGGTGAACACGCGATAGCCGAACGGCCCGATCACCGCTTCGATCCGGTCGGCCAGTTGTTGCAGGCGCTGGCGCATCACCTTGTGATAGTCGCGGCCGCGCGCATAGATCGACACGACCGCCGTCGACGGGTCCGCGAGCCGCGCGTGCTCGGCCGCGCGCCAGTCGCGCGCGCGGGGTGTCGCGCGTGAGGCGGGTTGCGTTACGTCTTGCGGCATGCTTTCAGGCGCGCTTTCATGTCCCTCTTCATGCGCCCCTTCAGCCGCCTCTGCTTCCAGCGTCTGCGCAGGCAAATAGGCGATGCGCGCGGTGATCACACGTCGCGTGCCAGCCACAAGCTCGGCCGGCCGCGCGCGTTTCATGCCGTGTTTGGCCATATAATCCATCTCGCCGTGGCAACCCGCTTCGAGCCACGCTGCAAGCGGCGCTTCGGCGGCCGACAGATCGGTATCGCTAATGCCGATCGCCCCGAAACCGAGTTCACGGCCCCACGTCTTGACGTCGAGCGCGAGCGCACGAAGCGCCGCCTCGTCGAAACGGGACGTTGCGCCAGAAGCTCGCGCGGCATCATCGGCCGATGCGGGCGTGCAGAAAACAGGGGACTTCGGACTTCGGTTCATCACGCCATTTTACGAGAATGCCTGTCAATCCCGATCACGCGCCCCTACCGTCCGCTCCCGTGCTGCTCGAACGCTCTGTCGCGCTCGCGGACGAAGCCGCCACGCAGGCGTTCGGCGCGCGCTTCGCACAGGCGATCGAAAGCGTGCGCGCGGCCTCGCATCAGGCACAGCCAGCCCAGCCTGGCACCGCAAGCGGCCCCGCGTTCCACGGCCTGCAAGTCCAACTGGTCGGCGACCTCGGCGCCGGCAAAACCACGCTCGTGCGCGCGACCTTGCGCGGCCTCGGCCACACCGGCCGCGTGCGCAGTCCGACCTACACGCTCGTCGAACCGTATGTGCTCGAGCGGCCCGCCGGGGAACTCGCGCTCTATCACTTCGATCTGTACAGATTCACCGATCCGGCCGAATGGGCCGACGCGGGCTTTCGCGAATATTTCGACAGCGGCGCGGTCTGCCTCGTCGAATGGCCGCAACGCGCGGGAGCGCTGCTCGGCGTGCCGGATCTCGTCTTCTCGCTCGGGCTCGTCGGCAACACAGACGCAAACGCGGACGCACGCGTACTCGTCGCACGCGCTTATAGCGAATCAGGAAAGGCATGTCTCGAAAGATGTTAATCAAACCATTCCATTCGATCGAATCGGCGGCGGGCGCAACGCATAACTGGCGGCGCCGGCAGATCCTGCGCGCCGGTGCGTCGACGCTGGTGCTCGGCCTCGTCGCCCCGCGTCTCGCGTTTGCGAGCTCGGTGCTCGGCGTGCGCGTGTGGCCCGCGCGCGACTACACGCGCGTGACGATCGAATCCGATCAGCCGCTGCAGAACACGCAGCAACTGCTGCAGGGACCGGACCGGCTCGTCGTCGATCTGAACGGCCTCGACCTCGATCAGGCGCTGAAGGAGCTGGTCTCGAAGATCACACCGAACGATCCGCAGATTTCGTCGGTGCGGGTCGGGCAGTATCAGCCGCACGTGGTGCGCATGGTGTTCGACCTGAAGGGCTCGGTGAAGCCGCAGGTGTTCGCGCTGCCGCCGGTCGGCGCGTACAAGTACCGGCTCGTGTTCGACCTGTATCCGGCTGTCGCGCCCGATCCGTTGATGGACCTGCTCGCGCAGACCGAGCGCAAGCAGCAGGCGCTCAACGAAGAAAACAGCGCGCCGCCCGCGACGCTTGCCGGCCCCGGCACGGCGCCGCCGGTCGACAACAGCGAAGCGTTCTTCGAGCACTACGCGCAGAGCGGTGGCGCCGGCAATGGCGCCGCGGGCGTACCGCATGCGCCCACGCATGGCACGACGGCGCCGTCCGCGCCGGTCATTGCCGGCAGGCAGGCGGCGCCGTCCGCGCCCTCCGCGCCGCCTGCCACACTGGCGCGCAACAAGGGTGGCAACGCCAACAGCAACAGCACCGCACGCGGTCTCGACAGCAACGACGACAACCTCGGCGACAGCGGCGACACCTACGCATTCACCACACCGAAGTCGAGCCGCAGCAACACCGTGCGACTGCTCACCGTCGCAATCGATCCGGGTCATGGCGGCGAGGACCCGGGCGCGATCGGCGGCGCAGGCACCTACGAGAAGCACGTCGCGCTCGACATCGCGAAGAAGCTGCGCGCGAAGATCGACGCGCAGCCGAACATGCGCGCGATGATGACGCGCGACGCCGACTTCTTCGTGCCGCTGAACGTGCGCGTGCAGAAAGCGCGCCGCGTCGGCGCGGACCTGTTCGTGTCGATCCACGCGGACGCGTTCACGACGCCCGAGGCGAAGGGCTCCTCGGTGTTCGCGCTGTCGGAGCACGGCGCGTCGAGCGCGGCCGCGCGCTGGATGGCGAACAAGGAGAACTCGTCGGATCTGATCGGCGGCATCAACATCAAGTCCGACGACGCCACCGTGAACCGCGCACTGTTCGACATGTCGACCACCGCGCAGATTCGCGACTCGATGCGCTACGGCAACTTCGTGCTCAAAGAGATCGGCGACATCAACAAGCTGCACAAGGGCTCGGTCGAGCAGGCCGGCTTCGCGGTGCTGAAGGCGCCGGACATTCCGTCGATCCTCGTCGAGACCGCGTTCATCAGCAATCCGGACGAAGAGCGCCGCCTCAACGACGACGCGTATCGCGACAAGATGGCCAGCGCGATCCTGACCGGCATCAAGCGCTATTTCGCGGCGAATCCGCCGCTCGCAAAGAGCCGCATGACGTGATGTCGGCACACACGAAGCAATCACAAAACGGCCCTCCGGCCGTTTTGTGATTCACGCTCGCAACCCGTGGCGCAACGGTTGCTCAGCGTGCCGGTATCAAGCGCTGCACGACCCAGCCGCCGAACACGTTGACCGCGAGCCCCGCCATCACGAGCAACGCGCCCGCCACCTGCATCGCAGACAGTTGCTCGCCGAGCAGCAGCGACGCCGACGCGAGTCCGACGATTGGCACCAGCAGCGAGAACGGCGCGACCTGGCTCGCCGGATAGCGCGACAGCAGACGGCTCCACAAGCCATAGCCGAGCAGCGTCGCGATAAACGCCAGATAGACAATCGCGAAGATCGACAGCGCGCTGATACCGGTCAGCGCGGCGGCGATCTCGCGCGGCCCTTCGAACACGAACGACGCCGCGAAAAACGGCAGCGGCGGAATCAGGCTCCCCCACACGACGAGTCCGACCAGATCGACCTTGCCGACCTTCTTCGTAACGATGTTGCCGAGTGCCCACATGCACGCGGCGCACAGCGTCAGCAGGAAACCAGCGACGGACATCGTGTGGCCGCCTTGCAGGCCGATCACCGCGAGCCCCGCCGCGGCGACCAGCAGACCCGCGACGTTCGGCAAACGGAAGCGCTCGTGCAGAAACAGCGCCGCGAAGATCAGCGTGAAAAACGCCTGCGCCTGAAGCACCAGCGATGCAAGCCCCGCCGGCATGCCGACGTACATCGCCGAGAACAGGAACGCGAATTGCCCGAACGAGATCGTCGCGCCGTAGGCGAACAGCCACCGCCACGGCATCTGCGGCCGCTTGACGAAAAACACCGCCGGCACCGCAGCGAGCGTAAAGCGCAGCGCGCCGAGCAGCATCGGCGGCACGCCGTGCAGGCCGACCTTGATCACGACGAAATTGACGCCCCACGCGAGCACGACGATCAGCGCGAGCAGCAAGTCCCTGGGCGACATCCGGGTCTCCAAAGAAATGGTTCGATCTGGCAGTGTAACGGAGGCCGCAAATTCGCTTCGGTGCGCCCGCTCATGGCGAGCGTGCGCCGATGCCGTCGGCAGCGCGCGCGCGCAGTAGAATCGACCATTCGAGTCTTCTCCTTCCACTTTCCCGTCGAGCCTGCCCATGACTTCCTCGATCAAAGCCGTCCTCAAACCGCACTTACGCGACATCGGCAATCTGACCGTGCGGCGTGTCCTGCCTGCGATGGCGGCGCGCCTCGTCGGCCCGTTCATTTTCTTCGACCACATGGGCCCCGCGACCCTCGAACCCGGCAGCGGCCTCGACGTGCGCCCGCATCCGCATATCGGCCTCGCGACCGTCACCTATCTGTTCGACGGCGCGATCATGCATCGCGACAGCCTCGGCTCCGAGCAGAAGATCGTCCCCGGCGACGTCAACTGGATGACGGCCGGGCGCGGCATCGTCCATTCGGAGCGAACGCCGCCGGAAGACCGCGCGCGCGGCCAGACGATTCACGGCATCCAGACCTGGGTCGCGCTGCCGCTCGCCGATGAAGACGCCGAGCCGTCGTTCGCGCATCACGCGGCCGCGACCTTGCCGGTCGTCGAGCGCAACGGCGTGACGCTGCGCGTAATCGCGGGCACCGCGTTCGGCGCGGTGTCGCCGGTCGCGACGTTTTCGGGCACGCTGTACGTCGCCGCCGACTTCACGCCGGGCAGCGCGTTCGCGCTCGAACCGGAGCACGAGGAGCGCGGTGTATATCTGGTGGAAGGCGATCTGGAGATCGACGGCACGCCGCTCGAAGCGGGCCAGATGGCCGTGCTCGCGCTCGACGAAACCGTCACGCTCGCGAGCACGCACGGCGCGCGCGCGATGCTGCTCGGCGGCGAGAAGCTCGACGGCGAGCGCTTCATCGAATGGAATTTCGTCGCGAGCTCGCGCGAGAAAATCGAAGCCGCGAAGCTCGCGTGGACCAATCAGGAAATGGGCCACGTGCCCGGCGAAACCGAATGGATTGCGCTGCCGCAGCGCAAGTGACGGCGCTGGGCCGCGCGCGAATCACCGCATTGAATTCGCGCGATTCGGCCCCACGTAGCGCCTGTTCACAAACCGTTTCTATCGACGAGGACGCAATGGACACCACTCTGGCCACTTTCGAACAGGACGTCATCAAGGCGTCGATGCTGGCCCCCGTGCTGGTCGATTTCTGGGCGCCGTGGTGCGGCCCCTGCAAGAGTCTCGGCCCGATGCTCGAAAAGCTCGAAGCCGAAGCCGCCGGCAAATGGAAGCTCGTGAAGGTCAACGTGGACGAGAACCACGAGCTGGCCGCGCACTTCCAGGTGCGCAGCATTCCGCACGTGATCGCGTTCGCCGACGGCCAGGCCGTCGATCAGTTCGTCGGCGTGCTGACGGAAGGACAGCTGCGCGAGTTCCTCGACCGGCTCGTGCCGCAAGGGGCGCCGGCCGCGCGCATCGAAGCGCAGACCGCGCTCGCCGAAGGCCGCCGCGACGACGCCTACGACCTGCTGCAAGCGGCGCTCGCTTACGACCCGGGCTTCGACGACGCGCGCATGGACCGCATCGAGTTACTGCTCGAAGACAACCGCATCGATGAGGCCCGCAACGAAGTCGATCTGCTGTCGCCGAAAACCACGCAAGGCATCGACGCGCGTTTCAACGCGATC
This sequence comes from Paraburkholderia tuberum STM678, assembly GCF_902833905.1. Lineage (GTDB taxonomy): Bacteria > Pseudomonadota > Gammaproteobacteria > Burkholderiales > Burkholderiaceae > Paraburkholderia > Paraburkholderia tuberum. Next base: position 13,055 of record NZ_CADFGP010000032.1, read on the forward strand.
AAGACGCGGCTCGACGCGGTGGACGCCGCCGCGGACCTGCCGCCCACCGATGCGCTCGAAGCGCGTGTCGCCGGCCACCCCGACGATCTCGAAGCACGCTTCGATCTCGCCAATGCGTTTATCGCGCGACGCAAATACGCGCAGGCGCTCGAACATCTGCTCGCGATCGTGCAACGCGACCGCGCGTTCCGCGACGATATCGGCCGCAAGACGATGTTGTCGGTGTTCGATCTGGCCGCGCATCAGCCGGAGCTGGTGTCGCAGTGGCGGCGCAGGCTGAGCGCGTCGTTGTATTGATCGATTGTGATGTTTTGCCCGATGGCAGCCTGGGTCAGCGCGGTTGAAACCGCCGCCCGGGCTGCCATCTAAACCGTCGCCTTCTTCGCCAGCTCCCGCAACACGTACGCTGCGGCCGCAAAACCAAAGCTCGCGGTCACGCACACGCTGGAGCCAAACCCCGCGCAGTTCAAGCCGACCGGCCCCGTATGCCCCGGCGACGTGCTCACGTGCTCGGCTTCTTCATCGATATCGCAGACGGCCGCTTCCGGATAGATCAGCGGCTCGTCGGAATACACGGCGTTCACCTTGAACTTCGCCTTAGGCCCGCGCGGAAAGCCATGCTGCTTGCGCAACTGCCCGCGCACCTTCGACAGCAGCGGGTCCTGGATCGTCAGCGCGAGATCGTCGATGCGGATCCGCGTCGGGTCGAGCTGACCGCCCGCGCCGCCGACCGTGATCAGCGGCTGCTTGCGCTCGACGCACCATGCGATCAGCGCGGTCTTCGTGCGCACGCTGTCGATCGCGTCGATCACATAGTCGAAGCCGCCGCCGAGCGTGGCCGCGAAATTGTCCGGCTCGACGAAGTCCTCGATCAGCCGCACCTCGCAGTACGGATTGATTGCCGCGATGCGTTCGGCCATCGCTTCGACCTTCGGTTTTCCGTAGTTGCCGTCGAGCGCGTGAATCTGCCGGTTCGTGTTGCTTTCCGCGACGTTGTCGAGATCGATCAGCGTCAGCGTGCCGAGCGCGCTACGCGCAAGCGCCTCCGCGACCCACGACCCCACCCCGCCGATGCCGATCACCGCGACGTGCGCACCCTCGAATGCGGCGAGCGCGGGCGCGCCATACAGACGGGCGATGCCGCCGAAACGGCGCGCGCGGTCGGCGGTTTCGTTCGCGTCGAGGCTGGTAGTAAGATCGGATTGCGCGGCGGTGCTGGACATGATGGCAGGGCTCGAAAACACAGGCGGAACAAAGCAGGCGGCGGCGCTTTGGCAAATCGCCTGGGCAAATTGCTTTGGCAAATGGGGCGCGCAGCCCGTATTTTGCCTGAACACGTGAAAACAGCCGCGCAGGACCACGAGCAGCGACGCAATATTGCAGGCTTGCGCCGGCGCAACATGCGCCGCGCCATACGTTGCTCCGCTCGCGCGCAAAAACCTGACGCCTTAGCTATACTTGGCCCACACTGTAGCGTTCGCATAAGAATATGATCTCACTCGCCGAGCTTCGAAAAAACTACTCGCTGGGCTCACTGGACGTTGCCGACGTCAACCACGATCCGTTCCGTCAATTCGACACGTGGTTCCAGCAGGCCATCGACGCCAAGCTGCCCGAGCCGAATGCAATGACGCTGGCCACGGTCGACGCGCGCGGCCGGCCTTCGGCACGCATCGTGCTCATCAAGGGCGTCGACGAACGCGGTTTCGTATTCTTCACCAACTATGAAAGCCGCAAGGGCCGCGAACTGAACGTGAACCCCTACGCGAGCCTGCTGTTTCACTGGATCGAACTCGAACGCCAGGTGCGCATCGAGGGCCGCGTCGTCAAAACGAGCGAGGCAGACAGTGACGCGTATTTCGCGTCTCGTCCGCTCGGCTCGCGGATCGGCGCATGGGCATCGAATCAGAGTCAGGTGATTGAAAGCCGTTCGCAGCTCGAAGTACGCGAACGCGAAATCAGCCTGCAATATGGCGAAAATCCTCCGCGTCCGCCGCACTGGGGTGGCTACCGTCTGGTGCCCGACGCGATCGAATTCTGGCAGGGGCGGCCGTCTCGGCTGCACGATCGTCTGCTTTACACGCGCGCGGAAGAAAGCGCCAACTGGCTGATCGCACGCCTGTCGCCCTGACCGGTCGATGACCGGACGAATGAGGCCGGCGGCGGCGCCAACGTAGCGGCGCGCGTCGGCGGGATTGCGTTGCGCGGCCCGCGGAATGCGCCGCGCCATGTCGCGATCCACATAGCTTTGCTTTAAATCAACGAACACGGAGAGATCACATGTTCTGGGAGAAAAAGCTGGCGCAGTGGGTTGAAGATGTCAAAACCACAGCTAACCTGCCCGCACGCCTCGTGCTGTGGGACGGTCAGCAACACGACTTCGGGCAGTTCGCCGCGCCCCGGGTCACGCTACACGTGAAGAGCGCAACCGCGCTGCCCTATCTGCTCGAACCGAGCCTCGACAATCTTGGCGAAGCCTATGTCAAAGGCAAGATCGACATCGAGGGCAAGCTGTCGGACATCATCAATATCGGCTATCAGCTCGCGCGCAGCACCGTGACGAGCGCCGGCAAGCTCGCGCGCGTGCGGCGCTACTTCAATCACTCGAAGACGTCGGATAAGAAAGCGATCCAGTATCACTACGACGTGTCGAACGAGTTCTACAGGTTGTGGCTCGACGAGAACATGGTCTACTCGTGCGCGTACTTCGAGACCGGCACCGAAGACCTCGCGACCGCGCAACTGAAGAAAATCGATCACATTCTGACCAAAATCCAGCTGCAGCCCGGGCAGCGTCTGCTCGACATCGGCTGCGGCTGGGGCGCGCTCGTGCTGCGCGCCGCGCAAAAGTTCGGCGCGAAGTGCGTCGGCGTCACGCTGTCGCAGAACCAGTTCGATCTCGCCACCGCGCGCGTGAAAGCGGCGGGCCTCGAAAACCAGATCGATATCCGCCTGCAGGACTATCGCGACGTCAAGGGGCAGTTCGACCGCATCACGAGCGTCGGCATGTTCGAGCACGTCGGCCGCAAAAACCTGCCCGGCTATTTCCAGAAGATGCACGATCTGCTCGCCGACGACGGCATCGCGATGAACCACGGCATCACGTCGAGCGACGCCGATAGCGGCGAAACCGCGCTCGGCGGCGGTGAGTTCATCGACCGCTTCGTGTTCCCGGACGGCGAGCTGCCGCACATCAGCCTCGCGCTCGAATCGATGCAGCGCGGCGGGCTCGAACCGGTTGACGTCGAAAGCCTGCGCCGTCACTATGCGCACACGCTCGACATCTGGGCGGAAAATTTCGAAGCCCACGCAGACCAGGCGCGCAAGCTCGTCGACGACGAAAAATTCCGCATCTGGCGCGTGTATCTGGCCGGCTGCGCGTATGCGTTCGAAAACGACGACGTGTCGATTTTCCAGGTGGTGTGCCGCAAAGCCGGCCGCAGCGCGAAAACCCTGCCGTGGTCGCGCCGCTACATGTACGAAAAACCGCTGTGACCCGGCTGTGACCCGGGTTGTGACCGGTCGCGCCGCGGCGGCGTGCATGGAGCGCGCGCCGCGGCGCAATTCTGATGAACAGCAGGCCGGACATTGATGGACCAGAGCAGGACGAGTGACGTTGAAGAGCCGTTGAACGGCAAGGACGGCAGCACGGACGATGCGGCGCATCAGGCCGCGCAGCAGTTCGATCTGTTCGGGATGCCGGTGGAGGCCGCGGCAGAAGCGCCGGCCATATCCGCACGTGAAGCCGATTCGGCCGCAAGCGCTGCCGCGCAGCCAGAGCACAAGCGCACGCCGAAGACCACAATATCCAACGCCGCCGCGTCGCTGTTCGAAGACGACACCCGGCCCGACAGCCCCGCTCCTGAACCAGACTGCGCCCCGGCCTCCGCCGACGCCCCGAAAAAGCGCCGCAGCCGCGCCGTGCTCGCTGCACCGCCGTCGCCGGAGCTGCTCGCGCTCGCGGCGCAATTGCCGCCGCAGATCCACCTCGGCACGTCGACATGGTCGTTCCCGGGTTGGACAGGCATCGTCTACGGCGACGACTACAGCAACAGCAAACTGTCGCGCGAGGGCTTGAGTGCGTACGGCGCACATCCGCTGCTGAAGACGGTCAGCATCGACCGCTCGTTCTACCAGGCGTTGACGGTCACCGAATACCTGCGCTACGCGCAGCAGGTGCCCGAGCACTTCCGCTTCATCGTCAAGGCGCCGATGACGATCACCGACGCCACCGTGCGCGCCGAGCGCGGCGAGCCGGTGTCGCTGAACCCGTGCTTCCTGAACGCGCGGATGGCGATCGACGATTTCGTCACGCCCTGCCTCGAAGGCCTCGGCGCAAAGGCCGGCGCGCTGGTGTTCCAGTTCTCGCCGCTGCCGGACCAGATGCTCGCGCAGCCGGCGGTATTCATCGAACGACTGGGAGAGTTTTTCGACGCGCTGCCCGGGCTGCCCGACGGCAGTTGCTACGCGGTCGAGATTCGCGACGCGAGCCTGCTCACGCCGCGCTTCATCCGCATGCTGAAGACGGCTGGCGTGCGCTACTGCGTCGGCGTTCATGCGCGGATGCCCGATCCGCTGCGCCAGGCCGCGGCGCTCGCGCTGCTCGATGGCGAGCCGGCCGGTCCGCTGATCGTGCGCTGGAGCCTGCACGGCGGTTTCAAGTACGAACAGGCGAAGGCGAAGTACGAGCCGTTCAACCGGCTCGTCGACGAAGATCCGGCGACGCGCGCGTCGCTCGCCGAACTGGCCGCGCGTTACGCGCTCGCTGGTCAGCCGGTCGTGATCGCGGTCAACAACAAGGCGGAGGGATCGGCGCCGCTCAGCTGCGTGAAACTGGCCGAAGAAATCGTCGAAGCCTGCGTGCGTGTCACGCAGGGACGCGGCGATAACGGCGACGAGGTGCCATCGCGAGCACAGGAACCGCAGTGACGAACAGCAGCGGGCGGTCTTACGCATCCGCCCGTTGCCGACTCCAATCCCCGCGCTGCGCCGTTAACCCGCCTTGATCCGATGCGCGAACTTCTGGCGGAATTTCGCGACTTTCGGCGCTACCACGAACGAGCAGTAGCCCTGATTCGGATGCTGCGCGAAATAGTTCTGGTGGTAGGCCTCGGCGGGCCAGTAGTTGTCGCCGAGCGGCAGCACCTCGGTCACGAGCTTGCCGTCGTAGATGCGCTGTTCGCCGATCTCGCGAATCGCCTGCAGCGCGGTTTCGTGCTGCGCGTCGGAATGCGTGAAGATCACCGAGCGGTATTGCGTGCCGACATCGTTGCCCTGCCGGTTCAGCTGGGTCGGATCGTGGATCGCGAAAAAGATGTCGAGAATCTCGCGATAGCTGATCTTGGCCGGATCGAAGTCGACCTTGACCACTTCCGCGTGACCGGTGTCGCCGTCGCAGACCTGCTCGTAGCTCGGATGGCGCGCGTGACCGCCCGCATAACCCGACTCCACCGCATTGACGCCCTCGACGCCCAGATACACCGCTTCGAGGCACCAGAAACATCCACCGCCGAGCGTTGCTATCTCGTTCATAAGCTTCACCCCAGGATCAGATTCACACAATGATCGGCAGCCGGCCTGCGTAGCGCCGCCGTATCTGCCACCGCATCCGAATATATGGCCGAACACGCGTTCTGAAAGGCGCAGTCAGGCACGAGTCAGGCACCCGTCGCGCAATGAGCGCAAATCCGGCCGTGCAGATATCGAGTATAGAAACGCCGGCACGCGACGTGTGAATAACCGTGCCTCACTCACGCAAGCGCCGCGCCCGCGCCTCGATCCAGCACGATCGGCAAATTTTCGGGTGCAGCCTTTCGAGGAGATCGTCGATGCAACCGCCCGGCTGCCACGCGCCGCACGCATTGTGCTGCGGCGCGCGCGGCGATTGCAGTTAAAATTGGCGGAAATCAACGATTTTCACCATGACTTTCGAAACATCCGCTTCCCGCCGCGCGGGTATACGCTTCAATTCGCGCTTCAATTCGCGCCTTGATTCGCGCTGCAGTCGGTCTTTCACACGGCGCGCGACGGGGGCCTCGCCCCGATGAAGCGCGCGAGCCCACCCAACTTCGACCCGTCCGCGTTCAAACAGGCGCTCAGCCAGTTCGCGACCGGCGTCACCGTGATTACGACGCGCGCCGCGTCCGGCCAACTGATCGGCATCACGGCCAGTTCGTTCAACTCGGTGTCGCTCTCTCCGCCGCTCGTGCTGTGGAGTCTCGCGACGCGCTCTGCGTCGATGCCGGTGTTCCGCGCCAACAGTCACTACGTGATCAATGTGTTGGCCTCGACCCAGCTCGATCTGTGCAAGCGCTTCGCGACCGTGAAGGGCGACCGCTTCGAGGGCGTGTCGCACGCGGCGGGCGACAGCGGCATGCCGGTGCTCGACGGCGCACTCGCGTGGTTCGAATGCCATAACCGCAGCCGCTACGAGGAAGGCGACCACGTGATTTTCGTCGGCGAAGTGGAGCGCTGCGGTGTGCATGAAAATGCCGCGGACATGCTGCCGCTCGTGTTCCAGAGCGCGCAGTTCCACGGCCTGAAGCCGCTTTGAGCGGCGCGGCGCTTCCTTGGCGTCTGTAGCGCCTGTCGCTCGGACGCGTCGAAAACGGCGCGCCCCGCCCTCATCATCCTGAACGGTCGCTATGCGTGGCTCCGTGCCCGCTGTTCTTCTTCACGAGCGACACCGGCACGCCCGAATCTTCCTTCAGCGTTTCGAGCACGATGTTCGAGCGGATGTCCATCACCCCCGGCGCCTTGTACAGGCGATTGAGCACGAAGTCCGAATAGTGCTTGAGGTTGTGCGCGAGCACGCGCAGCAGATAGTGGGTTTCGCCGGTCACGACGAAAGCGCCGACCACTTCGGGCCAGTCGCGCAGCGCTTCGGCAAAACTCTCGTGCCAGTTCTGCTGATCGTTGCGCATCGATACCTGCACGAACGCTTCCAGCTCGAACCCCAAAACTTCGCGGTTCAGGCACGCTCGGTAGTGTTCGATGACGCCCTGCTCTTCCAGCAGACGCAGGCGTCGCAGACAGGCCGATGGCGAGAGCGAGATGCGCTCCGCCAGGTCGAGATTGCTGATCCGTCCTTCCTGCTGAAGCACCGTCAAGATACGGCAATCGGTGGCGTCGAGCGAGATCGCGTTCATATTCGGTCTCCCTTTCCTGTTTGACTCAAATTATGTTCCAAGACACGGCTGGTAAGGAGATTTTTTCGCAATCACATTTCACAGCTTGACCTCTATCATTTAGAGATCGCTACCAACCGCCGACACCGCCATGCGAGCACTCTGGGACATCACCCCCGCCGTCGATACCGCCACGCCCGTCTGGCCGGGCGACACGCCGGTCGGCATCGAGCGCGTCTGGCGCATGGAGGCTGGCTCGCCGGTCAATGTCGCGCGTCTGACGATCTCGCCGCACACCGGCGCGCATACCGATGCGCCGCTGCACTACGACGTCGACGGCGCCGCGATCGGCAACGTGCCGCTCGACGCATATCTCGGTTTATGCAGAGTGATTGACTGTATCGGCGCGTCGCCTGTTGTGACGCCACAACATCTGGCCGGCTCGCTCGACGACTTGCCGCCGCGAGTCTTACTGCGCACTTACAGAAAAGCGCCGACGCGCGAGTGGGATAGTGCGTTCTGCGCGGTCGCGCCCGAGACCGTCGACCTGCTCGCCGCGCGCGGCGTGACGCTGCTCGGCATCGATACGCCGTCGCTCGATCCGCAGGAATCGAAGACGATGGATGCGCATCACCGCATTCGCGCGCACCGGATGGCGATTCTCGAGGGCATCGTGCTCGACGCGGTCGAACCCGGCGACTACGAGCTGATCGCGCTGCCGCTGAAGCTGACCACGCTCGACGCGAGCCCGGTGCGCGCGGTGCTGCGTGCACTGCCCGGCTCGCGCTCAGCCACGCTCCCCGGCGAGCGATCAACCCGACAACCCAACCCATCGAACCACCATGAACCATCGTGATGAAGCCGTGGCGCTCGACAGCGCCGACCCGCTCGCAGCGCTGCGCGAACAGTTCGCGCTGTCGCCGACGACCATCTATCTCGACGGCAACTCGCTCGGCGTGCCGCCGGCCGCCGCCGCGCAGCGCGCGCAGACCGTGATCGCCGCCGAATGGGGCGAAGGACTGATCCGCAGCTGGAACAATGCCGGCTGGTTTGCGCTGCCGCGCCGACTCGGCAACAAGCTCGCGCCGCTGATCGGCGCGGCCGAAGACGAAGTCGTGATTACCGACACGATCTCGATCAACCTGTTCAAGCTGCTGTCGGCCGCCGTGCGGCTCGCCAATGCGCGCGATCCGAAGCGTCGCGTGATCGTGTCCGAGCGCTCGAACTTCCCGAGCGATCTGTATATCGCGCAGGGCCTGATCGAGCAGCTCGATCGCGGCTACGAGCTGCGCCTCGTCGACGATCCATCCGAACTGCCCGGCGCGATCGGCGAGGACACCGCGATCGCGATGATCACGCACGTGAACTACCGCACCGGCTACATGCACGACATGGCCGCGCTGACGAAGCTGATACACGACAGGGGCGCGCTCGCGCTGTGGGATCTCGCGCATTCGGCGGGCGCGGTGCAGGTCGATCTGAACGGCGTCGGTGCCGACTACGCGGTCGGCTGCACGTACAAGTACCTGAACGGCGGTCCCGGTTCGCCCGCGTTCGTGTGGGTGCCCAGGCGTCACCAGAACGGGTTTGCGCAACCGCTGTCGGGCTGGTGGGGGCATCGCGCGCCGTTCGAGATGAACCCGACGTATCAGCCCGACAACGGCGTGGGCCGCTACCTGTGCGGCACGCAGCCGATGGTGTCGATGGCGCTCGTCGAATGCGGGCTCGACGTGTTCCTGCAAACGTCGATGCAGGCGGTCCGCCAGAAGTCGCTCGCGCTGACCGATCTGTTCATCGAACTCGTCGAGACACGTTGCAGCGAATTTCCACTGAAGCTCGTGACGCCGCGTGAGCATGCGCAGCGCGGCTCGCACTTGAGCTTCGAACATCCGCACGGCTACGAGGTGATGCAGGCGCTGATCTCGCACGGCGTGATCGGCGACTATCGCGAGCCGCACGTGCTGCGCTTCGGCTTCACGCCGCTGTACACGCGCTTCGTCGACGTATGGGACGCCGTCGAAATCTTGCGCGACGTGCTCACCCGCGAGGCCTGGCGGGCCCCTGAATTCGCCCAGCGCGGCGCCGTTACCTGAGGACGACAGAATGACCGATCACATGCACACGCCGGGCTTGCCAGAAGAACCGGCGGCACAAGGCTGCCCGTTCGGGCACGGACGGACGGCGTCGGCGCCGTCCGCGAGCGCGGCCGACAGCGGCTGGCACGACGCGCAGCTCGACTTCTCGGAGTCGATGAGCTACGGCGATTATCTGTCGCTCGGCACGGTGCTGGACGCGCAGCATCCGTTGTCGCCGGATCACAACGAGATGCTGTTCATCATCCAGCATCAGACGAGCGAGCTATGGATGAAGCTCGCGCTGTACGAACTGCGCGCGGCGCTCACGGCCGTGCATCGCGACGACCTGCCGCCCGCGTTCAAGATGCTTGCGCGCGTGTCGCGAATCATGGAGCAGCTGGTGCAGGCGTGGAGCGTGCTCGCGACGATGACGCCGTCCGAATACACGGCGATGCGGCCGTACCTCGGCAGTTCGTCGGGCTTTCAGTCGTATCAGTACCGGCAGATCGAATTCCTGCTCGGCAACAAGAACGAGCAGATGCTGAAGCCGCACGCGCATCGCGCCGACGTGTACGCGCAAGTGAAGGCATCACTCGAAGCGCCGTCGTTCTACGACGAAGTGGTGAGGCTGCTCGCGCGCCGCGGCTTCAGGATTTCGCCCGCGCGGCTCGAACGCGACTGGACGAAGCCGACCGAACATGATGCATCGGTCGAAGCGGCGTGGCTCGAGGTGTATCGCAATCCGTCCGAGCATTGGGAGCTGTACGAGATGGCCGAGGAACTCGTCGATCTGGAGGATGCTTTCCGCCAGTGGCGCTTCCGCCACGTGACGACGGTCGAGCGCATCATCGGCTTCAAGCAGGGCACCGGCGGCACGAGCGGCGCGCAGTATCTGCGCAAGATGCTCGACGTGGTGCTGTTTCCCGAGCTGTGGCACGTGCGGACGATGCTGTAGCGGTTAGCGCGCGTAAGGCACTTCCCGGGCAAACCTGGCATCCTGGCGGGGAACAAAGAGCAAGCCAACACTATTACGCGAGTTCGGAGTTATCCGAATCTTGAGAGATGGTCAGCATGGCAGCATCGGAACCCCATAAAAACATCAGAGGGTTTCGATATGCCCGGTGCCGATGACGACGAAGGACTGAAGGTTGTACTGAGTGCTCAGCAACTCGCGGCTGTGCTATCCGGCCAGTCGATCAATCTGAGATACGAAAATTTGTATCAATTGATTGGTGGCCGCTTCCATGAAGATTTCGACTTGTTCGGAAACACAATTGAGGAATTGGTTTTGTCTTTTACATGCGAATGCACACCGGAAGAGATTAACGCGACGGTGGCCGAGATAGACCGGTTCAAGAGCGATCATGCGGGGAACCTTGACGCAGCATTTGAGGAAAATTTTGGCTACCAGTGCAATCCGACCGTGTGGGAGCAGACCACCGAGGCTTTTCTCGACAAGCTTAAGCGTCTTCTTCTGAGCGAGTAGCCCGCACTTCCACCCACCGGACGGCCCCACACCGTCTGGTAGGGCCTCCGCCTACTTCCATTTCACCCGGCAACCGACAATGCCTGACACCCGCTAGCGCGCCGTGTAACCACCATCGATCGGCAAACACACCCCGCTGATCATCGACGCCGCGTCGCTCAACAGAAACAGAATCGGCGCGGCGACTTCCGCCGATTCGGCAAAGCGCCTGAGCGGAATCGCCTGCAAAGCGGGATCGCGTTTGACAGGATCGCTCCACGCCAGCACCGCCATCGGCGTCAGCGTGACCGTCGGGTTCACGCTGTTCACGCGAATTCCGTACGGCCCCAGCTCGATGCACAACGCGCGCGTGACCGCATCGAGCGCGGCCTTCGACGCCGAATAGCTCAGATGATCGTCGAGCGCGACGAGCGCGGCCTGGCTCGACACGTTGACGATGCTGCCCGCGCGCCCCGCGTCGAGCATGCCACGCGCGACGTGCTTCGCGACCAGCACCGCCCCGCGCGCATTCACCGCCATCACGCGATCGAAGCTTGCGGCCGTCGTTTCCACCGCGCGTTCGAGCAACGCGATGCCCGCACAATTCACCAGACCGTCGAACGGTGCGAGCGAGGCCATTGCTTCGTCGATCACGGCTTCGTCGCTGATGTCGAGCCTCAACGGCTCGCAGCCGGTTTCCTCGGCGAGCCGCGCGAGCTCGTTCACGTTGCGCGCGGCCGCGACGACCGACGCGCCGCTCGCGCACAGCGCCTCGACCGTCGCGCGGCCGATGCCGCTGGAGGCGCCCGTCACCAGAATCGAGCGGCCGGAAAAATCGAAAGTAGCGTTCATGATGATTGCAAGCGATGCATGACCGGCTTCAACGCCGGATAGAGGTCCGTGTACACACCGAAGCGCTCTTTGTATAGCGCCATGCGCCGTGCCTCGGGCTGCGCGCGCTCGATCAGCGTGACCCAGCCGCCTTGCGCCGCTTCGCGCGACACGAGACCGACGCCGAGCGCGGCGAGCAGCGCGGCGCCCATCGCGGCTTCGACGTCCTGCTCGATCGTGTAGACCGGATAGCCGGTGACGTCGGCGATGATCTGCATCCACAGGTCCGAATGCGCGGCGCCGCCGACCACGATCAGCTTGTCGTCGAGCGATTGCGCGCCTTTGCGCCCCGCCTCGATGTTGTGCTTCAGCGCGAACGACACGCCTTCGAGCACGGCGCGATACAGATGCGCGCGCGTATGAAACAGCGACAGCCCGACGAACGCGCCGCTCGCTTTCGCATCCCACACCGGGCTGCGCTCGCCCATCAGATACGGCAGGAACAGCACGCCGTCGGCGCCGGCCGGCACTTGCGCGGCGCTCTCTTCGAGCAGCCGATGCGGATCGCCATGCGGTGTCGCGCGCGCGGCCTCGATCTCCGCGTGACAGAACTGCTCGCGATACCACGTGACCGACGCGCCCGCGGTAATCGCGCCGCCGAATACGTAGATGTCGTGCTGCCCGTTGAAAACGTGCGGCATGCTGATCAAACCGTGCCGTGCGTCGACACGCTGATTGATGTAACCCCAGCACATGCTGGTGCCGATCATCGCGACGTGCTGCCCCGCGCGCGTGACGCCGGCCGCGAACGTCGCCATTGCCGCATCGACGCCACCCGCGACGATCGCCGTGCCCGCGTCGAGCCCGAGCTGCGCGGTCCATTGCGACAACAGCCCGCCCACCACCTCCGACGATTCGACGAGCCGCTCCGGCATCATCGTCGCGGGAATGCCGAGCATGTCGAGCGCTTCGTCCGACCAGTCGCGCCGCGCGATATCGTAGACGCCGCCGATATTGCCGGCCGAGCTGTGATCGACGGCGACCTCGCCGGTCAGCATGTAGATCACGTATGCGTTCGGCGGCAAAAAATAGCGCGTATGCGCCCACACGTCCGGCTCGTTTTCGCGCAGCCACAACATCTTCGTGTAACCGTAGTAGCTATCGACGCCGTTGCCGGTGATCGTATAGAGCCGTTCGAGATCGACGTTCTCGCGCACCCAGTCGACCTGCGCGGTCGCGCGCCGGTCCATCCAGATCAGGCACGGCGCGAGCGGCCGCATGTCGTTGTCGACCGCAATGCCCGAACCGCCGTACAGGCTACTCACGCACAGTGCCTTGATCGCGCCCGGCGCGATGCCGGCCGCCTTCGCCTCGCTGACGCACGCGGCCACGCATTCGACCACGGCCTTCAGCCACACCGCGGGCCACTGCTCGGCCCACAATGGCTTCGGCGTATCGGGCTGATAGCTCGACGCATGCTGCGCGACGATCGCGCCGTGCTCGTCGACCAGCAGCGCCTTCGTGCTCTGCGTGCCGATATCGACGCCGATGACGTAGTTCATAGAGTCTCCGTTGAAACGCCGCGCCCCAGATTCACGCGCGCGGCTTCATCAGCACTTTGATCGAATCGAGCGAGTTCGCGATCCTGATCGCTTCGTCCCATTCTTCCAACGAAAAGCCGTGCGTGACGATGCCCTTCGACGTAACGAGTCCGCGCGCGAGCAGATCGATTGCGATCGGATAGCAATAGGGCCCAAGATGCGCGCCGCGCACGTCGAGTTCCTTGCGATCGCCGATCACCGACCAGTCGAGCGTCGTATCCGCGCCGAACACCGAGAATTCGACGAAGCGCCCGAGCTTGCGGATCAGGTCCATCCCCTGATTCACCCCAATCGGCGCACCCGTCGTTTCGATATAGACGTCGCAGCCGTAGCCGTCCGTCAGTGAATGGATGATCGCGAGCGCGTCGTCCTTCCGAGGATTGATCGTCACGTCCGCGCCATATTCGCGCGCGAGTGCGAGCCGTTCTTCGACGAGATCGATCACGACGAGCCGCTTCGGCGTCTTCAGATGCGCGACCTGCGTCATCATCAGACCGAGCGGCCCCGCGCCCGCGATCACGACCACATCGTCGAGTTGCAGATCGCCGCGATTGACCGTGTGAATCGCACACGCGAGCGGCTCGATGATCGCGGCGTCTTCGAGCGAGATGCCGTCGGGAATCTTGTGCACGATCGCGGTCGGGGGAATGCGCATGTATTCGGCCATGCCGCCGTCCGCCACCTCGCGCTGAAAGCCGAAGATGTTGTGCACTTCGCACATCCAGTACTGGCCGGATTTGCAGTAGCGGCACTTGCCGCACGGCACGATCTGCTCGGCGATCACGCGCTCGCCCTTCTGCACGCCGAAATGCTCGGCCGCGCCCTCGCCCAGTTCCTCGACATAGCCGAAGAACTCATGACCCGGAATCACCGGTGCCTTGACCCACGGGCTCGGGCCGCCCCAGAACATCTTCGCGCCCGAATGGCATTTGCAGTCGCTCGCGCAGATGCCGCACGCGGCGATTCGGATCACGAGTTCGTGCGCGCGCGCGCGTGGTTTCTGTACCTGCTCGACTCGATAGTCTTTCGGTGCATGACAGACGATGGCGGTCATGTTCTGCTGGTCGGATTGAGTCGTCATTGCATGGTCCTGCGAAATGAGGGACGTGGGGAAGCGAGCGTTACTTTCTGCGGTCGCGGCTGATATAGATTGCGAGCAGAATGATTCCGCCCTTGATCACGTTCTGCACGTACGGATTCACGCCGACCATGTTCAGGCCGTTATTCAGGACGCCGAGTAACAGCGCGCCGATCAGCGTGCCGATGATCGAGCCGCGCCCACCGGAGATCGACGTGCCGCCCATCACGACGGCGGCGATCGCGTCGAGTTCGAAACCGACGCCCGCGTTCGGCTGGCCGCTCATCAGGCGCGCGGTCAGCACGATCGCGGCAAACGCGGACGTCAAACCCGCGATCGTGTAGACGATCAGCTTCACGCGCGCCACACGCACGCCGGACAATCGCGTCGCCTGCTCGTTACCGCCGATCGCATACACATAGCGGCCAAACGGCATCCGTTCGAGCAGCACCCACGCGATCAGATAGATCACCGCCATGATCACGACCGGCGCCTGGACGCCGAGAATCTTGCCGCTGCCGAAGAAGCTGACCCAGTCGGGCAGACCGTCGATCGGGTAGCCGCCCGTGTAGATCAGTGCGAGGCCGCGCGCGATACCCATCGTCGCGAGTGTGACGATGATCGGCGGCATGCCGGCGAACGCGACGAAAAAGCCGTTGGCCGCGCCAAAGCCGAGACCGACCGCGAGGCCGACCGCAAGCGCGGCCACCCCATTCATGCCGGCGACCATCAGCCCGGCCGACAGCGTGCCCGAGAGCGCCATCACCGAGCCGACCGACAGATCGATGCCGCCCGTCAGGATCACGCAGGTCATGCCGACCGCGATGATCGCGTTGATCGACACCTGGCGCAGCACGTTCTCGATGTTCGCGGCCGACAGAAAGCTGTCGCTCGCGAACACCATCACGATGCAGACGACCAGCAGGCCGATGAACGGATAGAACAGCGTCGAGCGCTTCAGCGCGGCCCAGGTGAAGCGCACCGGCGCACCCGGCGTGTCGCTGTTGACACTCGATGTTTTCGGCGCAGAGAAAGGATTAGGCATGTTCATGAGAGGCTCCGAGCGAACCGGCGGTCGCATAGGTCATCACGGCGTTCGAATCGATCGCGTCGTCTTCGAGCAGCGCTTCGATGCGGCCCTGCCGGAATACGGCGACGCGGTCGCACATGCCGACGATCTCCGGCAACTCGGACGAGATCATGATGATCGAGTAGCCGCGCGCGGTCAGTTCGCGCATCAGCAGATAGATTTCGGCCTTAGCGCCGACGTCGATGCCGCGCGTCGGTTCGTCGAAGATCAGGATGTTGGTGTGGTGATTGAGCCAGCGCGCGATCACGACCTTCTGCTGATTGCCGCCCGACAGCGTCGCGACTTCGGTGTGCATGGTTGGGGCCTTCACGCCGACGCGCTTCATGATGTCGGCGGTGGCGCGCGCTTCGCTACGTTGGTCGATGAAGAAACGTAGCGACCGGTACTTGCCGAGGTTGTTGATCGAGATGTTCTGCTTGATCGAGAACTCGGTAATGAGCCCTTCGGTCTTGCGGCTCTCGGGCAGAATGCCGACGCCCGCGCGCAGCGCATCGGCCGGGTCGGCGAGCTTCGCGGCCGCGCCGTTGACGCGAATTTCCTTCGCGTATGCACGGTCCGCGCCGATCACCGCGAGGGCGGTCTCGGTGCGCCCCGAACCGACGAGTCCCGCGAAGCCGAGAATCTCGCCCTCGCGCAGCGTGAAGCTCAGCTCGGGGCTGTCTTTGAACAGCTGCAAGCGCACGACGTCGAGCACGACCTTCGCGTCGGCGCGCGGCGTCGGCTTCGGCGGAAAGCTGCTTTCGATGCGGCGTCCCACCATCATCTGCACGAGCCGGCTCACGTCGGATTGCGCGACCTCGGTCATGCCGACGTACTGGCCGTCGCGCAGCACCGTGATGCGGTCGCACACCTCGAAAATCTCTTCGAGGTGGTGCGAGATGAAGATCATCGCGACGCCCTGCTGCTTCAGCTCGCGCATGATCGTGAACAGATGCGCGGCCTCGGCGGGCGTCAGCGTCGCGGTCGGTTCGTCGAGAATCAGCACGCGCGCATCGAGCGACAACGCCTTGCCGATTTCGACGAACTGCTGCTGCGCTACCGACAGTTCCCGGATCTGCACCGACAGATCGATCGCTACGCCAAGCCGCTCAAAAATCCGCGCCGCCGCGCGCCGCATTCTGCCGCGTTCGAGCAGACCGAAGCGGTTGCGCAATTCACGGCCGAGAAACATGTTCTCCACCGCGTTCAGATACGGAATCAGGCTGAACTCCTGAAACACGATACCGACGCCCGCGGCCACCGCGTCGTGATAGTTCGCGAAGTGGCGTTGCTCGCCGTCGAGCGTGATCGTGCCTTCGTCGGGCTGGTAGATACCGCACAGAATCTTCATCAGCGTCGACTTGCCCGCGCCGTTCTCGCCGAGCAGCGCGTGAATCTCGCCGCGCGCGATCTCGAGGTGAATGCCTTGCAGCGCCTTCACGCCGGGAAAGCTCTTGCTGATGTTGTCGAGCTTCAGAATCGTGTCCATCGCATGTTCCTGTGCCGCGCGCCACCGCGCATGATCCGCACGCGCGGCAGCCTGCGCTTGCGTTACCAGCTGAAGCCCTTAGCGTTGCTCTTGTCGATCATCTTCACGTCGACCGGAATCGCTTTCGGCACATTGGCGCCCCACTTCTTCGCGAGCGCGATGCCGAGCGCGATGCGCACCTGGTCGGCCGGGAATTGCGCGGACGTCTCGACGAATTTCGAATTCGGCTTCTGGATCGCGGCGATCGCTTCCGGTGCGCCGTCGACGCTCGTCAGCTTGATGTCCTTGCCCGACGATTCGATCGCCGACAGCGCGCCCATCGAGCCGCCGTCGTTCACGCTGAACACGCCCTTCAGATTCGGATGCGCCTGGATCATGTTCTCGGTGACGGACAACGCGGTCGCGCGTTCCTGCTTGCCGTTCTGCGTATCCACGAGCTTCACGCCCGGCGACTTCGCGAGCGCCGCCTTGCAGCCGCGCACGCGTTCGAGAATCGGCACGACCGGAATGCCGTCGAGAATCGCCACTTCGCCGCTGCCGCCGATCGACTTCGCGAGGTAGTCGCACGCCATCACGCCCGCGTCGTAGTTCTTCGAGCCGACGAACGAATCGACCGGACCGTTCGCGTTCGCATCGACCGCGACCACGACGACGCCCGCCTTCTTCGCCGACATGACCGCCGACTGGATGCCGGTCGAGTCGGTCGGATTGACGAGCAGGATGTCGATCTTCTTTTGCAGCATGTCTTCGACGTCGCTGACCTGCTTGCTGACGTCGTGATGCGCGTCGGTGACGATGACCGTCGCGCCAGTCGACGCGGCCGCGTCGTTCAGCGCTTTCTGCATCGTCACGAAGTACGGGTTGTTCAGTTCCTGGAACGTCATGCCGATTTTGAGCGGCGCGGCCTGCGCAGTCTGCGCGGCCGACACAGCGACTAGCGAGAAACCGAACGCGAGCGCGGCGACACGGCGCGCGAACATCATCGAAGGGTTAAGTGAAAGAGTAGACGGCTTCATGGTTGTCTCCATTTTTTTGAAGTGAGCACGCCCCCTCGCGCTGTGGGCGCACAGCGCGATCGATGCGTGTTGAAACGCGGGTGGAATAAAGCTGTGAACTACCGGATGGGCACTATGTGACCGGGTACGCGACGCCGCTACGCGAGAAGCCCGGCGCGAGCACGATCGCCGGCGCGTTGTCGATGCCCCTGCCATGCGCGGCCGCCTGCTCGGAAGCATCGCGGCTCGCATCGTTCAGTTGCTGATAACGGCGAAACGTCGACGGCGCCATGCCCTTCATCGCAAGAAACTGCCGGTTGAAATTCGACAGGTTGTTGAAGCCCGCCTTGAAGCAGATGTCGGTCACGCTCAGTTCGCCATCGGTCAGCAACTGGCACGCGAGATTGATGCGCATGCGGTTCACGTACTGCACGAACGGCAGCCCGGTATGGCGACGGAAATAACGCGAAAACGCGCTGACGCTCTGGCCGGCGAGTTGCGCAAGCTCCGACTCGCGCAACTCGTTCGCGAGGTTCTTGCCGATATACGCGAGCACGTGATTGATGCGGGTCGCCGCGAAGCTGGTCGGATCGGCCTGATAAGCGGGACTCGCGAGCGTGTCGCGATCCGGCGCGTTGATCAGGATCTCGAGCATCGACATGAACAGCACGAGCCGGCGCAGCCCGCGCGCCGCGAGCAGTTCGAGAAAGAGCGGCTTGATCTGCGCGGACGTCTCCAGCCCGAACGACAGGCCGCGACGCGCATCGGCGAGCAACGCCTCGACCTGACGCCACTCCGGAAAACTCTCGAGACAGTTCGATACGAACTCCTGGCCGAATTGCACGACCAGATTGCGCTGCACGACGCTCTCGCCTTCGGGCACGTCGCTGACCCAGTTGTGCGGCAGGTTCGGCCCCATCAGCACGAGGTTGCCGGGCGCGAAGCTGCCGATGTGATCGCCGACGAACATCTTGCCGGTCGTCGCGACGATCAGATGGATTTCGTACTCCGGATGAAAGTGCCAGCGCACTGTGCGATACGGATAGCCATGCGACCACACTTTGAACGATTCGTCGTGGCGTACGGCCACGATTTCGAGATCAGGTTGCACTTGTCTGCCTCCATGAAGCGGCGCGCGGGAGGCACCGCCGATCTTGATCTTGTAAAGCGAAAAGTAACCGCCAAACGCGTTGGCGACCACTTTAAAAGAAACCGCGGACCGATACTTTTTTGTATTCGGGTTAGCCCCGACGCGTGCGCGGTCAAATTTGATGCAACGCAATATGAGTGGCGCGACCCGTTTTCTCTCCTCGGGCCCTCGTCGCTGCCGCCGGCGCATCGCCCATGCCGCGCTGCGCCATCAAAAGCCCGCCCCCTTGCCTTGACTTTCGTTTCTCCGGGTACGATCATTCGCTCACATACAGAGCAAATGCTCTGCACGCACAGAACGCGCGCCGCGAGCGCCGCGGACAAGTTTTTGGAGACACAACATGAACAGCGGGCAAGGCAGCGGCGCGGCCGCACACGTGATCCTGCACATCGGCGCGGGATCGTTTCATCGCGCGCATCAGGCGTGGTATCTGCACCGGCTGAACGAAGCGAGCACGGCCGGCGAGCCGCGCTGGTCGCTGAGCGTGGGCAATATCCGCGGCGACATGAACCCGGTGCTCGAAGCGCTCGCCGCGCAGAACGGCGCCTACACGCTCGAAACCGTCACGCCGCAAGGCGAGCGCGCCTACGAGACGATCCGCTCGATCGAGCGCGTGCTGCCATGGAGCGAAAGCCTCGACGGACTGATCGAAGCGGGCGCCGATCCGGCTTGCAAGATCATCGCGTTCACCGTGACCGAAGGCGGCTATTACCTCGACGAACACGACCGGCTCGACACCGCGAATGCCGATCTCGCCGCCGACCTCGCCGGCGGCCACACGACGATCTACGGCGCGCTCGCGGCGATTCTCGACGCGCGCGTGAAGCGCGGCGCGGGACCCGTCACGCTGCAGACCTGCGACAACCTGCGCAGCAACGGCGAGCGCTTTCATGCGGGCATGAGCGAGTTTCTCGAACGACGCGGCGCGAACGAACTCGCGCAATGGTTCGACGACAACACGTCATGCCCGTGTTCGATGGTCGATCGCATCACGCCGCGTCCGACGCCCGACGTGCGCGAGCGCGTGAAGGCCGCGACCGGCGTCGACGATGCGAGTCCGGTGATGGGCGAGGCGTTCATCCAGTGGGTGATCGAAGACCGCTTCATCGCGGGACGGCCCGCCTGGGAGAAGGTCGGCGCGGAACTCGTCGATTCGGTGCTGCCGTACGAGGAAGCGAAGATCCGCATTCTCAACGCGACGCATAGCTGCATCGCGTGGGGGGGCACGCTGGTCGGCCTGAACTACATCCACGAAGGCACGCTCGACGCCGACATCCGCCAGTTCGCGTACGACTACGTGACCGAGGACGTGATCCCGTGTCTGACACCGAGTCCGCTCGATCTCGAACGCTATCGCGACGTCGTGCTCGAGCGCTTCAGCAACCCGCATATCCTCGACACGAACCAGCGCGTCGCCGCCGATGGCTTCTCGAAGTTGCCCGGCTTCATCGCGCCGACACTCGCCGAATGCTTCGAGCGCGGCGTCACGCCGGCGGCGAGCGCGATGCTGCCCGCGTTGTTCTTCCGCTTTCTGGAACGCTGGCACACGGGCAAGCTGCCCTACGCGTATCAGGACGGCGTGATGGAAGAGCGCGTCGCGCACGCCTTTTTCACGGCGCCCGATCCGCTGCGCGCGTTCGCGGCCGACCGGCTGCTGTGGGGCGGCATGGCGCAGACGCCCGAGCTCGAAGCGGCGCTCGCGGGCGCGCTCGCGCGGGTCGACGCATGGCTCGTCGAACGCGGCGCGACTAGCCAGGCTTAATGCGCATGACAGCGCGCGCGATGAACCGCTAAAGTAGCGCATCCCCAACGACGAAGGTTTCGCTCCCATGTACCTAGGCATCGACCTCGGCACGTCCGAAGTGAAAGTTCTGCTGCTTGCCTCCGACGGCCGCGTGATCGGCACCGCAGGCTCGCCGTTCACCGTTTCGCGTCCGCACCAGCGCTGGGCCGAGCAGAATCCCGAAGACTGGTGGGCCGGCACGCGCACGGCGCTCGCCGCGTTGCGCGCGCGTCATCCCGACGAATTCGCGCAGATTCGCGGCATCGGCCTGTCGGGGCAGATGCACGGCGCGGTGCTGCTCGACGCGGAAAACCGCGTGCTGCGGCCCGCGATCCTGTGGAACGACATGCGCAGCGACAAGGAGTGCGCGGAGCTGACCGAGCGCGCGCCGGAACTGCACAGCGTCGCCGGCAATCTGGCGATGCCCGGTTTCACGGCGCCGAAGCTGCTGTGGGTCGCGCGTCACGAGCCGGAGATTTTCGCGAGGACTGCCTGCGTGCTGCTGCCGAAAGACTATCTGCGCCTGCAACTGACGGGCGGCAAGGTGTCCGATCCATCGGACGCGGCCGGCACATTGTGGCTCGACGTCGCGAAACGCGATTGGTCCGATTCGCTGCTCGCTGCCTGCAACATGACGCGCGCGCAGATGCCGGCGCTGCGCGAAGGCAGCGCGCCGGCCGGCACGCTGCTGCCGGAACTCGCGCGCGAATTCGGCCTGCGCGACGACGTGATCGTCGCGGCCGGCGGCGGCGACAACGCGACCAGCGCGATCGGCATCGGCGCGACGCAACCGGGCGACGGCTTCGTGTCGTTGGGCACCTCGGGCGTGCTGTGCGTGGTCGGCGACAGCTTCCGCCCGAACCCGGCCTCCGCCGTGCACGCGTTCTGTCATGCGATCCCGGACCGCTGGCATCAGATGAGCGTGGTGCTGTCGGCGGCGAGCTGTTTGCGCTGGGTCTGCAAGCTGACGTCGACCGACGAGCCGACGCTGCTCGCCGAAATCGAGGCGCTGCCCGCCGAGGCCTTGACCACCGCGCCGCTCTTTTTGCCGTATCTGTCGGGCGAGCGCACGCCGCACAACGACCCCTATGCGCAAGGCGTATTCTTCGGCATGACTCACGCAACCGACCGCGCGCTGCTCGGCTACGCGGTGCTCGAAGGCGTGACGCTCGCGCTGACCGACGGCCTCGACGCGCTGCGCGCGGCCGGCACCGAGGCGAAGGTGTTGTCGCTGCTCGGCGGCGGCGCACGCAGCGACTACTGGGCCCAGTTGCTCGCCGATGCGCTCGACACCGTCACCGTCAAGCACGGCGGCGGCGAAACCGGCGCGGCGCTCGGCGCGGCGCGTCTCGGCTGGCTCGCCGCCGGTGGCGAGCCGGCCACCGTGCTGACCAAGCCGCCTGTCGAAAAGGAGTTCACACCGAATCCGCGCCGCCACGCGCAATTGCGCACGCGGCTCGAAGCGTATCGCGCGCTGTATCGCCACGTACGGCCGCTGTTCGATCCCGCGCGCGCACCGCTCGCCTGAGCGTCAACCGCGGCCGGCGCGCGCGACAGACGCGCCGCCGGCCGCTATCATCGGCGCACTTCAACCGAAACCTCATCGTGCCCAGGTCCACAGAAAAACTCGATCTCGCCACACGCGCCGCGTGGCTTTATTACGTCGCGGGCAATACCCAGAACGAAATCGCCGAGAAGCTGCAGGTATCGCGGCCGGTCGCGCAGCGGCTCGTCGCGTTCGCGGTCGAAAAGAACCTGATCCGCGTGCGGGTCGATCACAAGCTCGCTGATTGCCTGTCGCTCGCCGATCAGTTGTCGAAGCGCTATGGCCTCAGCCTATGCGAGATCGTGCCGATCGACGGCGATACGCCCGAGGAAGTCGACCGCAAGCTTGCGGTGGCCGGCGCGCAGGTAATGGAACGCTATCTGAGCGAGGAAAAGCCGATGGTCGTCGCGGTCAGCAGCGGCCGCACCCTGAAGGCCGCGGTCGATCAGATCGCGCAGCTAGACCGTCCGCAGCATCGGCTGGTATCGATGGTCGGCGCGATCGCGCAGGACGGCTCCTCGAACCGCTACGACGTCGCGCTGCACATTTCCGAAAAGACCGGGGGCAAGCATTTTCTGCTGCCCGCGCCGCTGCTCGCCGACAGCGAGGCCGAGCGCGCGCAGTGGTGCAATCACCGTCTGTACCGGATCGTCGAATCGCTGTCGGCGCAGGCCGATGTCGCGTTCGTCGGCATCGGCAACATTGGGATGACCTGTCCGTTGCACGAGGACGGCTTCATCACGGAAGGCGAGGTGAAGGAGTTGATGCAGAACGGCGCGGTCGCCGAAATGCTCGGCCTGCCAATCGATGCGGCCGGCGCGCACGTCGAATCGCCGACCGGCCGACGCGTGACGAGCATCGCGCTCGACACGCCGCCGCGCCGGCCGACCATCGGCTTCGCGGGCGGGCTGCGCAAGCGCGAGGCGCTGATCGCGGTGCTCAAGGGGGGGTGGCTGTCGGGGCTCGTGACCGACGAGGTGTGTGCGCGGGCGGCGTTGGAGGCGTGAAACGGTGCCCGCAGTGGATAAGTTGACTGGTTTCATGACTTAACTGAAGACATCAAATTAATCTTCATCTTCAAGCCAGATACAGAAATATCGCCCATCCCCACTACTTATCACAATACCTGAGTCAAAGGTCGAGCCCGTAAGACCATTCCACGAATCCGATGATGGTGATTCCTTGTTTGAAAAATACCTACTTTCTTTTGATTCATTTTCAGAAATTATTTTTTCAGCAAGCTCTTCCGCTTTACTCCTGCCCATGCATTCACAATCATAAGCCTGCCCTTTCCATAGCAGGTTCGTGAGAATAGCAATGGCCCCGGCTCTATCATGGCGCACAAGCATCGCCTCATCTTGAGTCAGGCCGAATTTGGACAGTACCAGGGACAGGTCATTTGAATAGTCCAGTACATTGGAAATTCTAACCATCGTTGGGCCTCTCGCCGCGAGGATATCCGCGATTAAACTCATTTTCACTTCCCTAAATTAGGCATCCAGATAAGCGGTGAGAATATAGTGCGGCATTCCATTGTATGCCTGATGTCGAAGAATAACAGTGACCTTGCTCGAACTTATCAAGTTTTCTGATTTTTTGAACAAGGTGTAGCCAACATTTTTCCCGACATCTTTCTTTAAAGCCAAATCTCGTGATGGTGAAGCAACCCACGACTTTATCGCAATGGCGTTCGCCTGCATCGTCTCCGAGATGGCCCATTCCGCCGCAACAATATTCGCAAATGACGAGACCCGATCTCGCCACGGTTCCTTCAACAATCTCTCTGACAATTGTGCCTCAGTGCGCCCCACATGTTTCAGCAGCGTGTGCCCGCCAATCCCGCTGCCCGCCTTCGCTTCGTGCATCATCAAGTTGATCCGGCCCAATGTGATCTCGGACGCCCGCACTGCCTTGATCGATCCCGCCACGCCTGCCGACACTGCGATATCGAGCGACAGGCCCATATTGTTGGCCATGTCGGGGCTGGCCTTCATAGTTTCGGCCAGCTTCGCCGTACCGCGTTGGATCAGCGTGGAGGAATCTCGCCCGGTCCAAACCTGTCGCAGACCTGCTGCTGCGGTATCCGAGCCATGCACGCCAAACACAATGCACCCGGCCTTGCTTGCCATCGTCGGCTCTGGCAGCACGCATAACGCACCCGCGCCGACCATTTCCAATACTCCGCCGACAACCTGCAAACCGCCCCATAAACGGTTCGAAAGCATCTCAGTCTGGCTAATCGACTGACGAACCAGAACGGCCGCCATTTGCGGGGCGCTCAGTACGACGCGGACGCCGTCTGACTCATTCACCTGTGACATGCAAAAAGTCCCCTTCTCTTTTTTCTCGGACTTTCACATTAACCGGTGGATTCACTGTCCGGCTATGGGCGAAGGATGATTCGGAGAGAAGGGGAAAGTCTGGTGTAGCGGCCCGCTGGAGTGATGCAGGACAGGATATGACCGGAAAATCGCGGCGTGCGTGATGTTGCGCCTGGTCCGGCCCGATGCAGAACAGGCACCGTGCATCGGGCTACGGAAAATTCGGAGTCGTCCGAATCTTGAGAGACGGTCAGCACGGCAGCATCGGAACCCCATAAAGACATAAGAGGGTTTCGATATGCCCGGTGCTGATAACGCCGAGGGAGTGAAGGTCGTACTGAGTGCTCCGCAACTCGCGGCCGTGCTATCCCGCCAGTCGATCAGCCAGACGGAGATGCTTTCCAACCGGCTGTGGGGCGGGTTGCAGGTCGTCGGCGGCGTGCTGGAAATGGTTGGTGCGGGTGCGCTGTGCGTCTTGCCCGACCCGACGATGGCGAGCAAAGCCGGGTGTGTCGTGTTCGGAGTACATGGTTCGGACTCGGCGGCGGCGGGCCTGCGGCAGGTCTGGACTGGTCAGGACACGGTCACGCTGACCCAGCAGGGCACGACGAAACTCGCTGAAGCGATGAAGGCGAGCCCCGACATGGCGAACAATATCGGCCTGTCCCTCGATATCGCCGTGCCATTCGGCTTTGCTGGCTCGATCAGGGCGGCACGCGCTGCGCGCGTCACGATGGGCCGGATCAAGCTGGACATGCATGAGGCGAAGGCGGGCAGCTCGATTGGCGGACATACGCTTTTGAAACATGTCGGTCGGACTGAAGCGCAGTTGCGGGAGAGGCTCAGGCTGGAGCCGGAAAAGAAAGTAGTTTCGTCTTTCGTAAATCTTGAGGAGGCGGAGTGGGCTATATCGGAAACAATGCGCGCAAATGCCTTGCAGATTCACGC
Organism: Paraburkholderia tuberum STM678; assembly: GCF_902833905.1. Taxonomy (GTDB): domain Bacteria; phylum Pseudomonadota; class Gammaproteobacteria; order Burkholderiales; family Burkholderiaceae; genus Paraburkholderia; species Paraburkholderia tuberum. The sequence goes on from NZ_CADFGP010000032.1 coordinate 38,533, forward strand.
ATGGACAAAAGCAGCACCAAATCGGGTTTTGACGCTGAGAAAGGACGTTGCAAGAAAAGTTGGATACGCATTGGTCAGGAAGACCGACAGGTTGGTAGATAGCAGTAAAGTGGAGGTTGTTTTGAAGTACGGGGCGTATAACGGGATGCCGTACTACATCCTCACAGCTATGCTCGATAAGTGATTGGTGGGTATTGATGCATGAAATATTACGATCTGGGGCAATTGATCCTTGGCTACTTCAATGAAGATTTCGACTACTGGGGAAACACAATTGAAGAGTTGGTCCGGGCTTGTGCAAGCGGATGCACGCCAGACATGATCAACGCGACGGTGGCCGACATAGACCGGTTCAAGAGCGATCATGCGGGAAATCTTGACGCGGCCTTCGAGGAGGAATTTGGCTACCAGTGCGATCCGACGGCGTGGGAGCGGACCACTGAGGCTTTCCTTGACAAGCTTAAGCGTCTTCTTCTGAGTGAGTAGCCTGCGCTTCCTCGCACCGGAGGGCTCCCCGCCGTCCGGTAGGTTTTCCGCGCTTTCATTTCACCTGGCAACCCAAAGCGCCTAACGCCTTCTAGCGACAGCGCTTTGCGTGCGCCTCACGCACCGCCAAGGCGCGCCAACGCGCGTGCGGGCTCGCCGCCCGCCATCCTGAAAGCGCAAACCTTGCCCGCAACAGACGGCGCGTGCGCCGCCTGCTTATGCAATGCGTCATCGCGCGATCACGCCGCCAGCACCTCAACAATCTTGCGCTGGAACGCCTTGCCTTCGCTATCAAACAGATGGCAATGCTCGGGCGTCGCGCCCAGCTTCTGCGTATTGCCCTTCGCATGCCGTTCGAGCGGCGGAATCCGCGCGATCAAACCCTCGGGCGCGACGCTCGACTCCGCGTACAGATACGCGGCATCGCCGAGCGATTCGACCGTCATCGTGCGTGCCTCGATACCATCCTCGGTCGTGCTGACGTGCAGATGCTCGGGGCGGATGCCGACCGTCACCTTGTCGCCCTGCTTGGCCGCGCCCGGCTCGACCAACACGCGCTGCGTCTCGCCGGTCTCGTAACGCACCGAGACGCCGTCATGCGACACCGACTGCACGACGCCTTCCATGAAGTTCATCTTCGGCGAGCCGATGAAGCCGGCGACGAAGCGATTCGCCGGCGCGTGATACAGCATCGTCGGACTGCCGACCTGCTCCAGATTGCCCGCCGACAACACGACGATCTTGTCGGCCAAAGTCATCGCCTCGACCTGGTCGTGCGTCACGTAGATCATCGTCGTCTTCAGCTCGTCGTGCAGGCGCGCGAACTCGAGGCGCATCTTCACGCGCAGCGCGGCGTCGAGATTCGACAGCGGCTCGTCGAACAGAAACACCTTCGGCTTGCGCGTGATCGCGCGGCCGATCGCGACGCGCTGACGCTGCCCGCCCGACAGCTGCTTCGGCTTGCGATCGAGCAGATGGTCGATGTGCAGGATCTTCGCCGCGTTGCGCACGGCTGAGTCGATCTCCGGCTTCTTCGCGCCGGCGAGCTTCAGGCCGAACGCCATGTTGTCGTACAGCGTCATGTGCGGATACAGCGCGTACGACTGGAACACCATTGCGATGCCGCGCTTGGCCGGCGGCACGTCGTTCATGCGCACGGCGTCGATGTTCAGATCGCCGCCCGTGATGTCCTCGAGGCCCGCGATCATCCGCATCAGGGTCGATTTGCCGCAACCGCTCGGCCCGACGAACACGACGAACTCGCCATCGGCGATGTCGAGATTGATGTCGCGCATCACTTCGTTTTCGTCGTAGGCCTTTCTGATGTTGCGCAAGGTTACGCTTGCCATGATGTGTCTCCGTGTAATGCTGTTCGATGCTGCTCGTTACTTCGTGCTGCTACCTGATGCCGTGTCACGTCGCGTGCATTCGTGCGCTCATGGCGCCGCGGCCGTCGCGGCCGTCGCGGAGAGCGTCCATTGCGCGACGAGGTCGGGCAACTGCCGCATGTCCTCGAACACATGACGCGCGCCCGCCGCGTGCAATCGATCGATCTGCGCATCGCTCGCATGACCGCCGCCGATAAACCCCAGCACCGCCATGCCCGCCGTGGCCGCCGCCGTGACGCCGGTCACGCTGTCCTCGACGACGAGGCACGCACCCGGCGCGAGCCCGAAGCCTTGCGCCGCCGCCAGGTACACGTCCGGCGCGGGCTTCGGATTCGGCACCGCGTCGGCGCAGAACAGCCGCTCGCCGAAGAAACGCTTCAGGCCCGTGCGCGCCAGCACCGTCTCGACGTAGGGCCGGAAGCTATTGCTCGCGCAGCCTTTGACGAGCGGCACCTGGGTCAGCGCCATCTCGATGCCGTCGACGGCGGGCGCCTCGATCGCCGCCGCTTCGACCGCGCGGCGGATCGCATCGATATCGTCGGCGCCGAGTTGTTTGCCGAGCTGAGTCGCGGTGTCCTGCAACACGCGCTCGATGCGCAGCCCGAGCAGCGGCAGCACGACCGGCGCGGCGTCGATGCCGGGCCAGCGCGCCTCGAGTTCGCGCACCAGCATGCGCGCGGCCACCGCTTCGCTGTCGATCAGCACGCCGTCGCAATCGCAGATCAACGCATAGCGCGCGATGCCCGGGCCAGCCGTCATTTGACGGCCCCGAACGTGAGCCCGCGCACCAACTGCTTCTGCGACAGCCAGCCGACGATCAGGATCGGCGCGACCGCCAGCAACGAAGCGGCCGACAACTTGGCCCAGAACAAACCTTCAGGACTCGAATACGACGCGATGAACACGGTCAGCGGCGCCGCGTTCGAGCTCGACAGGTTGATGCTCCAGAACGCCTCGTTCCACGACAAGATCACGAGCAGCAGCGCGGTCGACGCGAGCCCGGGCAGCGCCATCGGCATCAGCAGATAGACGATCTCCTGCCACGTCGCCGCGCCGTCGATGCGCCCGGCTTCGAGAATGTCGCGCGGAATCTCGGCGAAGTAGGTGAACGCCATCCAGACCGCGATCGGCAGATTGATCAGCGTGTAGACGATGATCAGGCCCGACACGGTATCCAGAAGGCCGGTGTTTTTCCACAGCAGATAGATCGGCACCAGCACGCCGACCGACGGCATCATCTTCGTCGACAGCATCCACAGCAGCACTTTCTGCGTGCGGCGCGTCGGGAAGAACGCCATCGCGTACGCGCACGGCACCGCGAGGATCAGGCACAGCAGTGTGACGCCGACCGAGATCAGTATCGAGTTCCACGCGAACGCGAAGTAGTTGCTGCGCGCGAACACCTCGCGGAAGCTGTCGAGCGTCGGCACGAAAAACAGCGACGACGCATAGGCCTGCTGCTCGGTCTTGAACGCGGTGATCGTCATCCAGAAGATCGGGAAGAACAGCAGCAGCGCGACGAGCCACGCGATCACGCCGGGAATGCCGCGACGAATCGTGTCGAACGGCGATTTGGTCGGCACCGCGACCGGCTGCGTCGTCGATGCCGTAGTGGAGGCAACGTGGCTCATTTTTCGTACTCCCCTTTCAGGTTCTTCGCGAGCATCCGCACGAGGAAGATCGACACGATATTTGCCAGCACGACCGCGAGAATACCGCCCGCCGAGGCGAGACCGACGTCGAACTGTTGCAGGCCCAGCGCGAAGATCAGGTACGACAGGGTGGTGGTCGCGTTGCCCGGACCGCCGCCCGTGGTCGTATAGATCTCGGCGAAGATCGACAGCAGGAAAATCGTCTCCATCATCACGACGACCGCGATCGCACGTCGCAGGTGCGGCAGCGTGATGTAGAAGAACATCGAGAACGGACCGGCGCCGTCGATCTTCGCGGCTTCCTTCTGCTCCTGATCGAGCGACTGGATCGACGTGAACAGGATCAGGAACGCGAACGGCAGCCACTGCCACGCGACGATCATGATCACCGCGGTGAGCGGATAGTCGGCGAACCAGTCGATCGGCTGCATGCCGAGCGCGCGCATGCCCTGCGCGACGAGGCCGTACACCGGGTGCAGGATCATGTTCTTCCAGATCAGCGCGCTGACAGTCGGCATCACGAAGAACGGGCCGATCGCGAGCAGGCGGGCCACACCCTGCCCGTAGAACTTGCGGTCGAACAGGATCGCCATCAGCACGCCGCCGCCCACGGTGATCACGAGCACCCACACGATCAGCTCGATCGTATGCGCGATCGACGGACCGAACGACGGATCGGTCGCGAGATAGCGGTAGTTGTCGAGACCTGCGAAGCCGCGCAGATCGGGATTGAGCAGGTTGTAGTGCGAGAACGAGAACCAGATCGTCATCGCGAGCGGAATGACCATCCACAGCACGAGCACGCCGACCGACGGCGCCACGAGCCAGCGGGCCGAATTGGCCTTACGCTCCTCGCGTTCTTTTTCTGTCTGGGGATGGGTTTGCATCAGAGGTAGGCGCAAAGGACGCATGATGGACCACCTGTTCGGTAACGCGCGGAGCGTTCGCCGGAGCCGCGTATGTGCGACGCGGCGTGCCGTGCCTGAATGGCGCACGACACGCGCCGCATCGCATCGGGCGCAGACGAACGGCCGCCCCGCTGCATGAGCCGCATCGGTCGATGCGGCGGGCCTGCCGGGTTACTTCTGATAACCCGCCTGCTTGACCGCGCGATTCGCGGCCGCGTTGCCGGCCTCGAGTGCCTGGTCGACCGTCATCTGACCGGCGATCGCGCCGGAGATGCTCTGCCCGACCACCGTGCCGAACGACTGGAATTCGGGAATTCCGACGAACTGCACACCCGTGTACGGGACCGGCTTCAAGGTCGGATGATCCGGGTCGGCGGTCTGGATCGCCTTTAGCACGAAGTCGCCGAACGGCGCGGCCTGCTTGTACTCGGGGCGCGCGTAGGTGGACTCGCGCGTGCCCGGCGGCACCGAGGCCCAGCCCTCATCCTTCGCGACCATTTCAATGTACTCCTTCGAGGTCGACCACTCGATGAACTTCTTCGCCGCATCTTGCTGCTTCGACGACTTCGGAATCGCGAGCGCCCACGCCCACAGCCAGTGCGAGCCCTTCGGCGTGACCTCGATCGGCGCGGCCGCGAAGCCGACCTTGTCGGCGATCTGCGACTGCTGCTTGTTGTACAGCATGCCGGCCGCGACCGTCGCGTCGATCCACATCGCGCACTTGCCCGACGACATCAGCGTCAGGTTTTCGTTGAAGCCGTTCGAGCTCGCTCCCGGAGGACCGTCCTTCCTCAGCAGATCGACGTAGAACGTTATCGCCTTCTTCCATTCCGGCGACGTCAGCTGCGCGTGCCACTTCTCGTCGAACCAACGGCCGCCGAAGGTGTTCACGACCGTCGTAGCGTACGCCATGTTCTCGCCCCAGCCCGCCTTGCCGCGCAGGCAGATACCGTATTGCTCCTTGGACTTGTCGGTGAGCTTGTCGGCGAATTGGGCGATCTGGTCGTAGGTCGGCTGGTCGGGCATCTTCAGACCGGCCTTGTCGAACAGATCCTTGCGGTAATAGGTCATCGAGCTTTCGACGTAGAACGGCAGCGCGTACAGCTGGCCGTTCGCGGACAGGCCGTCGCGGGCCGTCTTCACGACGTCGTTGAGGTCATAGCTCGCCGGCAGGTTGGTAATCGGCGCGAGCCAGCCGCGCTTGCCCCATTGCGGGGTTTCATACGCGCCGATCGTCATTACGTCGAACTGGCCGCTGCCGGTCGTGATGTCGGTCGTCGCGCGCTGACGCAGCACGTTTTCCTCGAGGATCACCCAGTTCAGCTTGATGTCCGGATTCGCTTTTTCGAACGCGGGCGACAGCTTCTTCAACTCGATCATGTCCGGATTGTTCAGCGTCGCGATCGTCACCGTCGCCGCCGATGCGCTCAGCGCGAAGCAGGTGGCAGCGCCGGCACCGGCCGCCTTCAGCGCGAATTTGAAAGCTGGTTTCATCGTTGTCTCCTTTCTCGTACGTTATGTGATGCTGCGTTCGTTTGACGGAATGACGCGCCGCTCAGAGCAGTCAACGTGCCCGCTCCCTGCTCTTTATTCAGCTCATCCAGTTACCGCCGTCGACGTTCAGCGTCTGCGCGGTGATGTAGTCGGCATCGGCCGACGCGAGGAACAGCGCGGCGCCGGTCAGGTCGTCGGGCACGCCCATGCGGCCGAGCGGCACGGCCTCGCCGACGAGGCGCTTCTTCTCGCCGAGCGGCCGGTTCTCGTAGCGCGCGAACAGCGCGTCGACCTCGTTCCACATCGGCGTGTCGACGACGCCCGGCGCGATGCCGTTCACATTGATCTTATGCGGCGCGAGCGCGAGCGCCGCGGACTGCGTATAGCTCAACACCGCCGCCTTGGTCGCGCAGTAGTGCGACACGAGCGCCTCGCCGCGCCGCCCGGCCTGCGACGACATATTGATGATCTTGCCGCCGCGGCCCTGCTCGACCATCTGCCGCGCGACCGCCTGCATCAGGAAGAACATGCCCTTCACGTTGACCGCGAACAGGCGGTCGAACACGTCCCAGGATTCGTCGAGGAGCGGGCGCATGTCGAACAGCGCCGCATTATTGAACAGGATGTCGATCTGGCCGAAGCAGCCGAGCGTGCTCGTGACGATGCGCTCGATGTCCTCGCGGCGCCGGACGTCGGCGCTGACGCTTAACACGCGCTCGCCGTAGATGCCGCGCAGCGCGCCGCCGATGCTGTCGGTCGGCTTCACGTCGACCAGCACGCAGCGCGCGCCCTCGTCGAGATAGCGCAGGGCTACCGCTTCACCGATACCGCTGGCCGCGCCCGTCAGAATGGCGACTTTGTCCTGCAATCGTGCCACTGCCTGTCTCCGCTTCGTTTTTACATTTTGGCGCGCGGTGAGCGAACGCTCGTCACGCGAACAATTGCTCGGCTGGTGATCGAATGATCGGATACGGACCGGATCATGTCAAGGCACGCGGACGAATTTCGATGGTGCAGCGCGGCAGGAGCAAGCCCATTGCGCCATGGGTCGCCACGACGCGTTCGCTGCGTGCCGCCGTGCAAAGATTCGCACCGCTGACAAAAAATCGCGCTACGTTATATCATTTCGACCTTGCAGCCCGCTCGGGGGCCGCCATGTCAGGAGATTCACGCCGATGACTACCTCGCTCGCCGAACAGCACGCCATGCGGCTCGCGCATGCGGACGCGCACGCCGCGGCGCAGGGGCTCGCGCTGACGCCGCTGCGCCGCCAGGTGTACGCGGCGATCGTCGCGAGCGAGCGGCCGGTCGGCGCGTACGAGTTGCTCGACGCGCTCGCCCCCGAGCGCGGTCGCATGCCGCCGACCACCGTCTATCGCGCGCTCGACTTCCTCGTCGCGCACGGCTTCGTGCACCGGATCGAATCGAAGAACGCGTTCGTCGCCTGCTGCGAAATCGGCGTGCCGCATCGCAGCCAGTTCCTGATGTGCGACGGTTGCGGCGCGACCGTCGAGATTCCCGGCGACGAACTCGCCGACCGCCTGTCGCACAGCGCACCCGCGCATGGCTTCGAGGTGCATCGTCAGGTGATCGAGCTAAGTGGACTGTGCGGGCCATGTGCGCGAGCGGCGAAGCCTGACGGCGCCGGCGGCGCAGCAGGCAATTCGTCGTGATCAGAGGCGCGGCGCCGCGCTAAGCGCCACCCCGTGCCACCCCGTATTTGGCCTTGCCACCGCGAGTGGCTGATTCAACTCTCACCCAGCAGGAAACAACGATGAAAACAATCGGTTCGATGTTGTCCAGAGCGCACCGCGCGCTGAAGCGTTCGACGTCTGTGCGCACCCATCTGTGCACCTGCCTGCTCGCGATCGCGGCGCTCGGCTTCGGCCACAACGCGTTCGCCGCCGACGCGAAAATTCCGGTCGTCGCCGCGGAGAACTTTTATGGCGACGTGGTCCGGCAACTCGGCGGCGATCGCGTCGACGTGACCAGCATCCTCAGCAACCCGGACCAGGACCCGCATCTGTTCGAAGCGAGCCCGGCCACCGCGCGCGCGTTGCAGCATGCGAGCCTCGTCGTCTACAACGGCGCCGACTACGATCCGTGGATGGTGAAGCTGCTGGCCGCGTCGAAAGGCGCGCATCGCACGGTGATCATCGCGGCCGACCTCGTCGGCAAAAAAGGCGGCGACAATCCGCACCTGTGGTACGACCCGGCGACGATGCCGAAAGTCGCGCGCGCGGTCTGCGACGCACTCAGCGCTGCTGACCCGGCGCACAAGCCGGCGTACGATGCGAACCTCGCGAAGTTTCTCGATTCGCTGAAGCCGATCGACGCGAAGGTCGCCGAGCTGCACGGCCGCTATGCGGGCTTGCCGGTCACGGCGACGGAGCCGGTGTTCGGCTATATGTCTGACGCGATTGGCCTCGCCATGCGCAACCAGCGCTTCCAGCTCGCCACGATGAACGACACCGAAGCGAGCGCGGCCGATATCGCCGCGTTCGAACGCGATCTGCGCGAGCGGCGCGTGCGCGTGCTGATCTATAACAGCCAGGCCACCGAGGCGCTGACCAAACGCATGCTGAAGCTCGCGCAACAATCGAAGGTACCGACGATGAGCGTCACCGAAACCCTGCCGGCCGGCAAGACCTATCAGACGTGGATGCTGACGCAGCTCGATGCGTTGCAGAAAGCGCTCGCGGCGGGTGACACGAACGGCGCGATCGGCGCGACCAGCGCGAGCGCGAAAGGCAAGGCTCCATGATTCCGACTGGCCATCAAACGCCAGCAGGTGCGCAATCAGGCGCACCCACCGCGCGCGGCGACCGGCCCGTGCTCGAACTCGACAACGTGACGCTCGATCTGGGCGGCCGCACGATCCTGCGCGACACCAGCTTCGTCGTGAACCAGGGCGAGTTCATCGGCGTACTCGGGCCCAACGGCGCGGGCAAGACGACGCTGATGCGCGCGGTGCTCGGCCTCGTGCCGGCCGTGGGCGGCGCGATCCGCGTGCTCGGGCAGACGGTCGAGCGCGGCAACGCGTCGATCGGCTATATGCCGCAGACGCGCAGCGCGCTCGCCGGCCGTCGCGTGCGCGGCCGCGATCTGGTCGCGATGGCAGCCGATGGTCATCGCTGGGGCTTGCCGCATGCGGATGCAAAAACGCGCACGGACGTCGATCGGGTGCTCGAGCTCGTCGGCGGGACGACTCTGTCGAAGCGGCCACTGTCGGAGTTGTCGGGCGGCGAACGGCAGCGGCTCCTGCTCGCGCAATGCCTGCTCGGCAATCCGAAACTGCTGCTGCTCGATGAACCGTTGATCAGTCTCGATCCGCATCACCAGAAGAGCGTCGTCGAACTGGTGCGGCGCGTGCAGCAGGAACTCGGCATCGCGGTGCTGTTCTCCGCGCACGAACTCAATCCGCTGCTGAACTCGATCGATCGCGTGCTGTATCTCGGCAGCGGCGTCGCGGCGCTCGGCACCGTCGACGAAGTGATCACGCGGCCGGTGCTGTCGCGTCTGTACGGCTCGCCGATCGACGTGATGCGCGTGAACGGCCGCATCTTCGTGATGTCGGGCGGCGTCGAAGTCGAGAAGCACGATCACGATCACGAACACGACGAGGACGGCGGACATACGCATTCGCACAGCCACTCACACAGTCACCCAGACCCGCACGACTCACGCGACGGACACACGCACGATGTTTGAATACGATTTCATGGTGAACGCATTCGCGGCCTCGGGGATCGTCGCGGTGCTGGCCGGCGTGGTCGGCTATTTTCTCGTGATGCGCGGACAGACGTTCGCGGGCCACGCGCTGTCGCACGTCGGCTTCACCGGCGCGACCGGCGCGGTGCTGATCGGCATCTCGCCTATCTGGGGGATGATCGGCTTCACGCTCGCGGCCGGTGTCGGCATGGGCGCGCTCGGCGAACGGCTCGCCGGCCGCGACGTCGCGATCGGCGTAATCCTTTCCTTGTCGCTCGGCTTTGGGCTGCTGTTTCTGCATTTCTTCACCGCCTACGCGACGCAGGTGACGGCGCTGCTGTTCGGCAACGTGCTCGGCGTCAATGCAGCGACGCTCGGTGTGCTCGCGGCGTTGGGCGTCGTCAGTCTGGCCGCGCTCGCGGCCATCATGCGGCCGCTGCTGTTCGCGTCGCTGCAACCGGAGCTGGCCGAAGCGAAGGGCGTGTCGCTGCGCCGCGTGTCGGTGCTGTTTCTCGCGATCGCCGCGCTGGCCGTCGCCGCTTGCACGCAGATCGTCGGCGTGCTGCTCGTGTTCACGCTGATGGTGGGGCCGGCCGCCGCCGCGCAGAACCTGAGCACGCGGCTGTCGACGGGTCTCGTGCTCGCGGCCGTGTTCGCGCTCGCGCAGGCGTGGCTCGGGCTGACGCTCGCGTTCTATACCGATTGCCCGACGAGCTTCTGGATCACCGCGTTGTCGGCGGTGGTGTATGGCGGGAGTCTGTTGAAGCGGCATTGAGCGGCGCTTACGCCAATCAAATGAAAAAACGGCGGCACATGAAGTGCCGCCGTTTTTTTTGCCCCGCGTTTTACAACGTTGTTCAGCCGAGCAACGCCTTCGCGTGATGCGCGAGATGATCCTCGACGAACGTCGAGATGAAGTAGTAGCCGTGGTCGTAACCCGCATGCCGGCGCAACGTCAGTGGCTGACCCGCGGCCTTGCACGCCGCTTCGAACACGTCGGGATTGAGCTGCCTGGGCAGGAACTGATCCGCGAGCCCCTGATCGACGAGAATCCCTTCCGCGAACTTGTGCGTCGCGTGCGAAACCAGCTCGCTCGCGTCGTACTGCTTCCACGCTTCACGGTTCTCGCCGAGATAACCGCTAAACGCCTTCTCGCCCCACGGACAACGCATCGGCGCCGCGATCGGCGCGAACGCCGACACCGACCGATAAATGTCCGGATTGCGCAGCGCGAGCATCAGCGCGCCGTGCCCGCCCATCGAATGACCGAAGATGCCGAGACGCGCGCCATCGATCGGCAGGTTCGCAAGCGCCGTTTCGCGCAGCTCGTCGCGCACGTACGAGTACATGCGGTAGTTCCGCGCCCACGGCTGCTCGGTCGCGTCGACATAAAAGCCCGCGCCGACGCCGAAGTCCCACGCATCGCTCTCGCCTGGCACGCCCGCGCCGCGAGGGCTCGTATCCGGCGCGATCAGCGCGATGCCGTGCCGGGCCGCGAAGCGCTGCGCGCCGGCCTTGATCGCGAACGTCTCTTCGGTGCAGGTCAGCCCCGCGAGGTAGAACAGCGCGGGCACCTTCGCATTGCCCCGCAGCGCCTGCGGCGGCAGATAGACCGAGAAGCGCATCGGCAGACCGATGGTGCGCGACTCGTGCCGGTAAAAGCGCTGCTCGCCGCCGTGGCAGGCGTGCGACGATAGTAGTTCGAGCATCGCGACGCTCCTCGCTTAGTAGAGCACGACCGAGCGGATCGACTCGCCCTTCTTCATCAGCTCGAAGCCCTCGTTGATGCGCTCGAGCGGCAGACGGTGCGTAATCAGATCGTCGATATTGATCTTGCCTTCCATGTACCAGTCGACGATCTTCGGCACGTCGGTGCGGCCTCGCGCGCCGCCGAATGCCGAGCCCTTCCACTCGCGGCCCGTCACCAGCTGGAACGGCCGCGTGCTGATCTCCTCGCCCGCCGCCGCGACGCCGATGATGAACGACTGCCCCCAACCCTTGTGCGTGCATTCGAGCGCCTGGCGCATCACCTTCACGTTGCCGATGCATTCGAACGAGTAGTCGGCGCCGCCGTCGGTCAACTGCACGATGTGATCGACGACGTTCTCGACTTCGTTCGGGTTGATGAAGTGCGTCATGCCGAACTTCTTCGCGAGTTCGACGCGGCCCGGGTTGAGATCGACACCGATGATCTTGTCCGCGCCGACCATCTTCGCGCCTTGAATCACGTTCAGCCCGATACCGCCGAGCCCGAACACCACCACGTTGGCACCCGCCTCGACCTTCGCCGAATACACGACCGCGCCGACGCCGGTCGTCACGCCGCAGCCGATGTAGCAGATCTTGTCGAACGGCGCGTCTTCACGCACCTTCGCGACCGCGATCTCCGGCACGACGATGTAGTTCGAGAACGTCGACGTGCCCATGTAGTGGAACAGCGGCTTGCCATCGAGCGAGAAGCGCGAGGTCGCGTCGGGCATCAGGCCTTTGCCCTGCGTCGCGCGGATCGCCTGGCAGAGATTCGTTTTGCGCGACAGGCAGAACTTGCACTGACGGCATTCGGGCGTGTAGAGCGGAATCACGTGATCGCCCTTCTTCAGCGTGCCGACGCCCAGCCCGACATCGACGATCACGCCCGCGCCTTCGTGGCCGAGAATCGCCGGGAAGATGCCTTCGGGATCGGCGCCCGACAGCGTGTAGTAGTCGGTGTGGCAGATGCCCGTCGCCTTCACTTCGATCAGGACTTCACCGGCGCGCGGACCTTCGAGATCGACTTCCTCGATCGTCAACGGGGCGCCGGCTTTCCATGCGATTGCTGCTTTGGTCTTCATCGTCAATGCTCCTGTGAGTCCGTGAGTGCGTGAATGCGAAATGGCACCGCGTGCCGGCGACTGCGTGGCGCGCGAAAAGCGTCATGGTATTGCATAGTGCGTGAAGGCTGCCTCGCCGATGGCTGCGCTCGGCACCGTGTTCAACGCCGTCGCTGTCACTTCGCTTCGCCCGGCGCGCGACCACCGAACCACGGCTCGACCCGGCCATACAGATCGACGAAGCGCGCATAGCGTTCAGCAAGCGCCGCATCGCCTCGTGGACCCGCGACGCGCGTCGCGCCCGGCGCGAGCGCGGCGAGATCGCGCGTCTGCCAGTGGCCGCACGCGAGACCGCCGAGGATCGCCGCGCCGCGCGGCGCCGCGTTCGGGCAATCGACCGCATGCAGGTCGACGTCGAGCGCATCGGCGAGCAGTTGTCGCCAGCGCGCATCGACGGAGCCGCCGCCCGCGAGCTTGAGCGCCGTCACCGGCGCGCCGCTCGCGCGAATCGCGTCGAGCCCCGCGCGCAACGAGAACGCGACGCCCTCGAACGCGGCACGCATCATCGCGCCGCGCGTATGCTCGAGCGACAAACCGAGCCAGCCGCCGCGCGCCTGCGGGTTCAGCCACGGTGTGCGCTCGCCCGTCAGGTACGGCAGGAAGCTCAGCGTCGACGCCGCATCGGCGGCGGCATGAGCGCTTGCATCAGCCGCATCGTCAAATGCCTCTCGGTAAGCCTCCGCCCACCCAAACGACAGCCACCCGCGCACCCGCTCCAGCGCGATGCCGACGTTCTGCATCGCCGCCATCCGATACCAGTGATCGCTCGCCGCGCGATAGCGATGCAAGCCCTTCAGCGGCGCAGGCTCGTCGTTCGCGAGCACGACGATCTGTCCGCCGGTGCCGGTCGTCAGCAGCGCGTCGCCGTCACGCACGAGTCCGCTGCCGAGCGCCGCGCACGGCGTATCCGCGGCGCCGGTTGCGAGCACGATACCGGCCCGTAAGCCAAGTGCCTGCGCGGCCTGCGGCGACAGCGCGCCCGCCGCCGCATACGACGGCGCCACAGGCGCGAACCACTCAGACGGAATCTCGAGGCGTTGCAGCAGCGCCGTGTCCCACGCGCCGGCGGGATCGGCGAGCGCGGTCGCGCACGCGTCGGACGCATCGGTCACGCACGCGCCGCCGAGCGCGACGCGCAGCCAGTCCTTCGGCTGCAGCGCCCAGCGCGTGCGGCGCGCGGCATCCGGTTCTTGCAGCACAAGCCAGCGCAGCAGCGGTCCGGCCATGCCGGGCGCGACCGGATTCGGTTGCGGCTCGGGCCACGCGTCGAGCATGGCGAGCGCGCGCGAGTCGGGCCACAGCATGGCGCGCCGCACCGCTGCGCCGTTTGCATCGAGCAGCACGACGCCGTGCATCTGGCCAGAGAAGCCAATCGCGCGCACGCCGTCACGCAGCTCGCGCGGCAGGCCCGCCATCGCATGGACGAGCGCGTTCCACCAGGTCTCGACGTCGATTTCGGCCCAACCCGCGTGCGGCGTAACGAGCGCATAAGCGACGCTCGATACCGCCTGCTCGCGTCCATGTTCGTCGACGATTGCCGCTTTCAGGGAGCCGGTGCCGAGGTCGATGCCGAGAAAACTCATGAGCGCAGGGACGTTGAAACGAGGTGAAGAAGGAGCCAGCGAGACTGGCGACAAAGTGGGAAAGCGAAGCTCAAAGGCGAAGCTGCACAGACGCCGCGAACGTTGAACAAACGGCTCGGAAAACACGCGAAAAAAAACCATTCGCGGGTTAACCCCGTCGTGCTGCGAGCGTCATCAAAACAGGACTATGCGTGAAGCGTGATACACGTCATTGATTCTCACACATATCCCCTCGCGCGACGAACCCGCGCCGCGCACGCCATGCACCGCCCGCGGCCCCCACTGCATAGGGCTCTCTGGCGTCCGACGGCCGATCCGTCCCACGCGTGGCTTTAATTTGCCTTTCAAAACAGGTCTCTGCATATCGCCGCCGGGAATGCCGGAATAGCCACGTATGGTCTTGTTGCGACTTTTCGTCCCCGATACCTTGGAGTCATCCCAAAACGAGATGGTGGAGACAGACGATATGCAAGCGAACACGGTTCACCCGTGCGACGAGCGCCTACCGGCGGGCCAGTTGCTCACTCTCGGCATCCAGCACGTGCTGGTCATGTACGCTGGCGCGGTCGCGGTGCCGCTGATCATCGGCGCGGCGCTGAAGCTGCCTAAAGACCAGGTCGCCTTCCTGATCAGCGCCGATCTGTTTTCCTGCGGCATCGCCACGCTGATCCAGACGCTCGGACTGTGGATCTTCGGCATCCGCCTGCCGGTCATCATGGGCTGCACATTCGCGGCCGTCGGCCCGATGGTCGCCATCGGCACCAATCCTTCGCTCGGCATCCTCGACATCTTCGGCTCGACGATCGCGGCCGGCGTGATCGGCATTCTGCTCGCGCCCGCGGTCGGCAAGCTGTTGCGGTTCTTCCCGCCGGTCGTGATCGGCGTCGTGATTTCGGTGATCGGCCTGTCGCTGATGGAGGTCGGCATCAACTGGGCGGCCGGCGGTGTCGGCAATCCCGACTACGGCAATCCGATATATCTCGGCCTGGCGCTGCTCGTGCTGACGCTGATCCTGCTGATCAACAAGTTTGCCAGGGGGTTCGTCGCCAATATCTCGGTGCTGCTCGGCATCGTCGCGGGCTTCGCGATCGCGCTGATGCTCGGCCGCGTCAACCTGGACGGCGTCATGCACGCGCCGTGGGTCGGCTTCGTGATGCCGTTCCACTTCGGTCTGCCACACTTCGATGCGCTGTCGATCGCGACGATGGTCACCGTGATGTTCGTCACGTTCATCGAATCGACCGGCATGTTTCTCGCGGTCGGCGACATGGTCGATCGTCCGGTCGATCAGAAAACGCTGGTGCGTGGCTTGCGCGTCGACGGTCTCGGCACGCTGATCGGTGGCATCTTCAACTCGTTCCCGCATACGTCGTTCTCGCAGAACGTCGGGTTGATCGGCGTGACCGGCGTGAAGAGCCGCTTCGTCTGCGCGATGGGCGGCGTGATCCTCGTGCTGCTCGGCCTCTTCCCGAAGATGGCGCAGGTGGTCGCGTCGGTGCCGGCGTTCGTGCTCGGCGGCGCGGGCATCGTGATGTTCGGCATGGTCGCGGCGAACGGCATCAAGGTGCTGTCGCGCGTCGACTTCGTGAGGAATCAGCACAACCTCTTCATCGTCGCGGTCAGCATCGGGCTCGGCCTCGTGCCGGTCGTCTCGCCGCACTTCTTCTCGCAACTGCCGCCGGCGTTGTCGCCGCTGCTACATAGCGGGATTCTGCTCGCCTCGGTGTCGGCGGTCGCGCTGAACCTGATCTTCAACGGCGTGAAGGGCGAGAAGATGGCGAAGAGCGAGCTTCGCCGCGCCGGGCACGATCTCGACGCCAGCGCGGGCGGCGCACCGCAGAGCAACGAGATGCTGCGGGCGGCGGATCTGCATTGAGCTTTTGATGCAGCGATGATGCGGCGAGCGGCACCGAACGCCGCGAATCAACAAAAACGCCACGGCATGCCGTGGCGTTTTTGCTTTACTTCAGCGGTTCATCGAGCCGCAGCGCTTACCCTGCCGTCGCCGCCGAAGCCGCGACCGGTGCGCTCGCCGCACCGTAGTCGACCGGCGCGTCGGCGGGACGCGGCTGGTCGCCGTTGTGCTCGATCCAGCCGCCGCCGAGCGCCTGGTACAGCGTGACCAGGTTCTGCAGACGTTCCATGCGCGCGGTGACCAGCGCCTGCTGAGCCAAGTACAACGAGGTCTGCGCGGTCAGCACCGAAAGATAGCTGTCGACACCGCTCGTATAACGGAGGGTCGACAGATCCAGCCGGCGCTGCTCGGCCGCGACATCCCGCTCGAGCGCCGCGATCTGCTTGTCGTACGTGCCGCGCGCGGCCAGTCCGTCCGCCACTTCGCGGAAGGCCGTCTGGATCGCCTTTTCATACGTGGCGATCTGCACGTTCTTCTCGATGTTGGCGAGATCGAGGTTGGCCATGTTCTGACCGCCCTCGAAGATCGGCAGCGTGATCGACGGCGCGAAGCTCCACGCCGCCGAACCCGGCTTGAACAGCCCGCCGAGCGTCGGGCTCAGCGTGCCGGCGCTGCCGGTCAGCGTGACCTTCGGGAAGAACGCGGCGCGCGCCGCGCCGATGTTCGCGTTGGCCGCGAGCAGATTTTCCTCGGCCTCCATGATGTCGGGACGGCGCGTCAGCAGATCGGACGGCAGGCCCGCCGGAATATCCGTGAGCAGGCTCTGGTCGCTCAGCGGCAGGCCTGGCGCAAGATCAGCCGGCAACGGCTCGCCGATCAGCAGCACCAGCGCGTTGTCAGCCTGAGCCCGCAAACGCATCTGCGCCTGCAGGTCCGCGCTCGCGGTTTCGACAACCGTTTGCGACTGGCGCAGATCGAGTTCCGAACCGGTGCCGTTGTCGAACTGCAGCTTGGTGATCCGAAACGACTCCTGCGCCGTCTTCAGCGTGTTCTGCGTGACCTTCAGCAGATCGTCCAGTTCGAGCACCGTCATGTACTGGTTCGCCACCTGCGACACCAGCGCGATTTCCGCGGACTTGCGCGCCTGCGCGGTGCCGAGGTACGTGGCCAACGCCTGATCCTTCAGGCTCTGCACGCGCCCGAAGAAGTCGATTTCCCACGACGCGTTCAAGCCCACCGAATACGTGTTGCTAATCGTCGGGCCGTTGGGCAACGCCAGCAGATCGCGCGGCGTGCGCTGCCGGCTTTGCGAAGCCGCGGCGTCGAGCGTCGGGAACAGGCCCGCGCGCACGATACGGTACTGCGCCGCCGACGCCTGCATGTTCAGCACCGACACACGCAGATCACGGTTGTTCTTCAGCGCGATTTCGATCAGCTGCTGCAGACGCGGATCGACGAAGAAGTCGCGCCAGCCGATGTCGCCGGCAGCCAGGCCGTTCGCGCCGCGCGCGCCTTGCGCGCCCGGCTGCTGGTCGTACACGCCGCCCGTCGGGAAAGTCGCCGTCACGGGCGCGGCGGGCCGCTGGTAGTGCGGCGCCAGCGTGCAACCCGTGGCGAGCAGCGCGACCGCCACTGCAATCAAAGAGTGTTTTTGCATCTCAATGCCCATCCTTGCCCGAGCCATTGCCATCCGACCCGTCGGTCGTGCCACCCGCCGCGCCGCCTTGCGGATCGTGCGGATGGTGCTGTTCATAGTGGCGCAGCGCCTCATCCGGGTCTTCCTTCTCACCGCCGAACTTCGCGCGAATCACGACGAAGAACATCGGGATCATGAAGATCGCGAGGAAGGTCGCCGTCAACATGCCGCCGATCACGCCGGTACCGATCGCGTGCTGGCTGGCCGACCCCGCGCCGTTACTGATCGCGAGCGGCAGCACGCCGAGAATGAACGCGAGCGAGGTCATCAGGATCGGACGCAACCGCAGACGCGCCGCTTCGAGCGCGGCTTCGATCGGTCCCATGCCTCCACCCTGCTGCAGTTCTCGCGCGAATTCCACGATCAGAATCGCGTTCTTCGCCGACAGACCCACGGTGGTCAGCAGACCCACCTGGAAGAACACGTCGTTCTCGAGCCCGCGCAGCGTCGCGGCCAGCAGTGCGCCGATCACGCCGAGCGGCACCACCATGATCACCGAGAACGGGATCGACCAGCTTTCATACAGCGCCGCGAGACACAGGAACACGACGAGAATCGAGATGCCGTACAGGATCGGCGCCTGCGAACCCGACTGACGCTCTTGCAGCGACAGACCCGTCCACTCGTAGCCGACTCCCGCCGGCAGCTTGGTGACGATCTGTTCCATCGCCGCCATCGCCTGACCGGTCGATTTGCCCGGCGCGGCCGCACCCTGGATTTCCACCGACGAAATACCGTTGTAGCGCTCGAGCTTCGGCGAACCGTAGGTCCACTCGGTGCTCGCGAAGGCCGAGAACGGCACCATCGCGCCCGCGCCGTTGCGCACGAACCAGGCATTCACGTCTTCCGGTTTCATCCGGAACGGCGCGTCGCCCTGCAGGTAGACCTTCTTGATCCGGCCGTCGGTGTCGAGGAAGTTGTTCACGTACGCCGAGGCCCATGCGATCGAGAACGTCTGGTCGATCGAGGCGAGCGACACGCCGAGCGCCGAAGCCTTCTCGTGGTCGATGCTCACCTTGAACTGCGGCGTATCGTTCAGGCCGTTCGGACGCACCTGCGCGAGCGTCGGATCTTTCGCCGCCAGGCCAAGCAGCATGTTGCGCGCTTCCATCAGCTTCGCGTGACCGATACCCGCGCGGTCCTGCAGCTGGAAGTCGAAGCCCGCCGCGGTGCCGAGTTCAGGAATCGACGGCGGATTGACCGGATACACGAGCGCGTTCTTGTAGCTGCTGAAGTGCATGAACAGACGCCCAACCAGTGCCTGCACCTTCTGGTCCGGGTGCTGGCGCTGCGCGTAGTCCTTCATCCGCACGAACACGAGACCCGCGTTCTGGCCACGACCCGCGAAGCTGAAGCCGTTCACCGTGAAGGTCGATTCGACGATCGCCTTTTCGTCGTTCAGCAGGTAGTCCGACACGTCCTTCAGCGCGCGCGCGGTGGTTTCCTGCGTGGAACCCGACGGCGTTTGCACCAGCACGAACATCGTGCCCTGGTCTTCGTCAGGCAGGAACGACTTCGGCAGACGCACGAACAGCAGCCCCACCGCGAAGATCACCACCATGTAGATGATGAGCCAGCGGCCCGAGCGCTTGATCACGTGGTGCACGCCCGAGTGGTACTTGTCGCGGCTCGTGTTGAAGGTACGGTTGAACCAGCCGAAGAAGCCGGTCGCTTTTTCGTGATGACCCTTCGGAATCGGCTTCAGGATCGTCGCGCACAGCGCCGGCGTCAGAACCAACGCGACGAGCACGGACAGCACCATCGCCGCGACGATCGTCAGCGAGAACTGCCGGTAGATCGCGCCGACCGAGCCGCCCGAGAATGCCACCGGCACGAACACCGCCGACAGCACGAGCGCCACGCCGACGAGAGCGCCGGTGATCTGGTCCATCGCCTTGCGCGTTGCCTCGCGAGGCGATAAGCCCTCCTCCTGCATCACCCGCTCGACGTTTTCCACCACCACGATCGCGTCGTCCACCAGCAGGCCGATTGCGAGCACGAGACCGAACATCGACAGCACGTTGATCGAGAAACCGACCGCGCTCATGATCGCGAACGTACCGAGCAGCACCACCGGCACCGCGATCGTCGGAATCAGCGTGGCGCGCAGGTTCTGCAGGAACAGGTACATGACGAGGAACACCAGCACGATACCTTCGAGCAGCGTCTTGACCACTTCCTCGATCGACAGGCGCACGAACGGCGTCGTGTCGTACGGGTACTGCACCACCAGGCCGTGCGGGAAGTACTTCGACAGTTCGGCGATCTTCGTGCGCACCGCCTTCGCGGTGGCGAGCGCGTTCGCGCCCGTGGCGAGCTGGATACCGAAGCCTGCCGTCGGCTGACCGTTGTACTTGGTGTCGAAGTTGTAATTTTCGCCGCCGAGCTCGACGCGCGACACGTCGCGCAGACGCACCTGCGAGCCGTCCTGATTCACCTTCAGCAGGATGTTGCCGAACTGCTCGGGAGTATTGAGCAGCGTGGCCTGCGTGATCGTGGCCTGCAGCACCTGGCCCGGCACCGACGGCGTGCCGCCGAGCGAGCCGCCCGCGACCTGCACGTTCTGCGCCTGCAGCGCGGTTTCGACATCGAGCGGCGTCAGACCGAAGTTATTCAGCTTGTTCGCGTCGAGCCAGATGCGCATCGCGTACTGCGAGCCGAACAGCGTCACCGTGCCCACGCCGTCGATACGGCTGATCGGATCCTGAATGTTCGACGCGACGTAGTTCGCGAGGTCGTACTTGTTCATGCTGCCGTCGGTCGACACGAACGCCATCACCAGCAGGAAGCTGCTGCTCGACTTCGTGACCTTGGTGCCGAGCTGCTGCACCGCTTGCGGCAGCAGCGGCGTGGCGAGCTGCAGCTTGTTTTGCACCTGCACCTGCGCGATGTCAGGGTTGGTGCCGGCCGCGAACGTCAGCGTGATGGTGGCCGTGCCCGAGTCGTCCGAGGTCGACGCGAGGTACAGCAGGTGGTCCAGACCACTCATCTGCTGCTCGATCACCTGCGTAACGGTGTTTTCCACCGTCTTCGCCGAAGCACCCGGATAGGTTGCGCTGATCTGGATGGACGGCGGCGCGATGGTCGGGTATTGCGCGATCGGCAGCGTGAACACCGACGCGATACCCGCGAGCATCAGGATGATGGCGATCACCCATGCAAAAATCGGGCGATCAATAAAGAACTTTGCCATGAGGCGGGCTCCCTGTTATTACGCGCCCGAAGCGGCGGAGGCAGGCTGAGCCGCGGGTTGACCTGTCTGGGCGCCGTTTGCGGCGGCCTCGGAAGCCGGGTTGCCGGGCAGCTGCGCCGGCACGGGCTTGACCTGCTGGCCGGGATGCGCCTTGTCGGTGCCCTGGACGATCACGCGGTCACCCGCCTTCAGGCCGTCCGAGACCACCCAGTACGAGCCGAAGGTGCCCGAGGTGACGAGCTGACGCAGCTCGACCTTGTTGTCGTTGCCGACGACGAGCGCGGTGGGCTGACCCTTCTGGTCGTGCGTGACGCCGACTTGCGGCACGATCAGCGCGTTCTGGTTGACGCCCTCGTCGATCTTCGCGCGCACGAACATGCCCGGCAGCAGCACGTGGTTCGGGTTCTTGAAGATCGCGCGCACCGTGACCGAGCCGGTGCCCTGGTCGACGGTCACGTCGGTGAACTGCAGCTTGCCCTTCTCGGAGTAGACGCGGCCGTCTTCCAGCACCAGCGTGACCTGCGCGGCGCCCGGACCGGTCGTCTTGAGACGCCCTTCCTGGACCTCGCGGCGCAGCTTCAGACCATCGAGGCTCGATTGCGTGAGGTCGGCGTAGACTGGATCGAGTTGCTGGACCGTGGCCATCAGCGTGGCCGCACTCTGCTGCACGAATGCGCCCGCCGTGACCTGCGACACGCCGATCCGGCCGGTCACGGGCGAGGTCACGTCGGTATAGCCGAGGTTGATCTGCGCGGTATCGACCGCGGCCTTGCCCGCGGCGACGTCGGCGGCGGCCTGGCCTTCGGCGGCGACCGCGTTGTCGTAATCCTGCTTGCTGACCGCGTTCGCCGCGACCAGCACCTTGTAGCGATTGGCCTGCGCGGTGGTCGTCACCAGGTTCGCCTGCGCCTTCGCGAGCGATGCCTTCGCGTTGTTCAACGACGCGATGTACGGCGCCGGATCGATCTTGTACAGACGCTGGCCGGCCTTGACCTCACTACCCTCGGTGAACTCACGGCGCAGCACGATGCCGTCGACCCGCGCGCGCACCTGCGCGACGAGGAAGGCACTGGTACGGCCGGGAAGTTCGGTGACGACGGGCACGGTCGTCGGCTGGAGGGTGACGACGCCGACTTCGGGCGTCTGTGGCGGCGGGGCAGATTGTTTTGGTCCGCACGCCGCCAGCAAGATGGCAGCCGTCGCGGCACTGATTAAGCGGAATGGAACCCGTTCGACGCGCATGGAGCGACCTCTGTCAAAGACTGAGTAATGAAAAAGTGCGCGCATCCCTACCCCGGGGACGACAGCGCACACAAGCGTCTCGCGACGCTCGACCGGAAGCCCATGGATGCAAACCTACGCCTGCAGGGCACCCTGCTACGAATGCGCCATACCGGGGAATGCCGCGCAGCGCCGCCGTTTGGCGGCCGCGAAAGCGCTTTCGAAAGGCAACAGTGACGGATATTAACTGCTCGTCACGGCTTGGGCTATGCGATCGTGGGGTGCTATTATATATACATTCATGAATGCATGTAAAAGTGCATTTATATCTTCCGAGGCTGGGGTACCGCAGATTCGCGTCGCAATTCGCTTCAGAAGTAGTCAAAGCGTCATCTGACTGACTTAAAACTGTCCGCATAAACCCCAGGATCAGCGCAGGCTACACCAATATGGTCAGAAGAACCAAAGAAGAGGCGCTGGAGACGCGCAACCGGATTCTCGACGCGGCCGAACAGGTCTTCTTCGAGAAGGGTGTATCGCGCACGTCGCTGGCCGATATCGCCCAGGCCGCGGGCGTCACGCGCGGCGCCATTTATTGGCATTTCGCGCATAAGAGCGAGCTGTTCACCGAAATGTTCGACCGCGTGCTGCTGCCGCTCGACGAACTGAAGGCGGCGTCGCTCGATCCCAACGAAGCTGATCCGCTCGGGCGCCTGATTGAAATCTGCGTGGTCTGCCTGCGCGACACGGCCAACGATCCCCGCCGCCGCCGCGTGTTCGACATTCTGTTTCTGAAGTGCGAGCTGGTCGAAGATATGGGGCCGGTGATGGAACGGTATCAGACCAATATGCGCGAGGGGCTCGCGAAGATCGAGGGCGGTCTGCGCAATGCGATCTCCAAAGGCCAGATGCCCGCCGACCTCGACACGAAGCTTGCCGCGGCGATGGTCCACGCGTTCGTCGGCGGTTCTTTGCGCGACATGCTGTTTTTGCCCGACGCGACCGACTTCGGCGCGCAAGCGCAGCAGATGGTGGAAGCGATGTTCGACGGCTTGCGCCTGAGTCCGGCGTTGCGCAGGAAGGCGGCGTAGAAGGCGCGCCAGGGTGACGGATTGGAACAGCGGGCGGTTCGGTGGACCGCCCGTTTCTGTTTTTGGACCGGACCACCGCCCCTGCGCCGGGTTCAGGCAACCGCCCGGCGCGCTCGCGCCGCCTGATTCGACGCATAGATGTTGCCGCGCTCGAGCGGCGCGCCGCTCTTTAGCGCCGCGATCCATTGATCGGTGCTCGCGACCGCCGCGAAGCGCGACTGCAGCACCACGCTGAACACGCGATGAATCTCCTCCGCGCTCGCGAAGCCCGCGCTGTTTTCATACGGCACCGAGCCGGTTGCGTCGTGCAGGAACTCGACGGCGAGGCCAGCATGCACCGCGTGGTTGATCGTCGAGGCATCGCAATTGTGGGTCATGTAGCCGGTGACGCTCAGCGTATCGATCTGCCGGGCGGCGAGCCAGTCGGCCAGATCGGTCCCAGCGAATGCGCTCGGCAGAGACTTCTCGACGAAATGATCATGAGCGCGCGAGCTCACGACCGTGTGCAGTTCCGCGCCCGCGCTGCCGCGCGCGAACAGCGGCGAGGTGGCGGGCGCGACGTTCTGCACGATCACGACCGGCACGCTGGCGGCGCGCGCTGCATCGATCGCGCGACCGATGTTGGCGAGCGACGTGCGCACGTCCGGAAATTCGATCGGCAGGTCGCCGCTCACGTATTCGTTCTGCACGTCGATGACGATCAGCGCACGGCGCGGCGCGGGTGTGCTCATGGCAAGGCTCCTTGTCAGAAAAAATCGGTCGATGGCGCGCGCCCAGCGCGGTGGCCGCGGCGCAACGGCAATGACGGCATTGTTGCTCCGCTGCCCGCCCGTCGACAGCGGCCCGAATGACAACCTTCGCTAGAATCGGGCCATACTTACGGCTTTCATGAGGCGCCCGGTATGACCACCCTCGCATCTTCCGACGACGTCTCCGATCAGGCGCCGCGCCACATCGTCGCCGTCGTCGCGTTCGACCGCATCAGCCCGTTCCATCTGTCGGTGCCGTGCGTCGTGTTCGGCGAGGACCGTCGCGCCGGCGGTGTTCCCGACTTCGACTTCCGCGTCTGTGCCGCGGAGAAAGGCGCGCTGGCGACGACCGCGGGCTTCTCGATCGCGGTCATACACGGACTCGAAGCGCTTGCCGACGCGCAGACGATCATCGTGCCGAGCTGGCGCGATCCCGCCGAAACCCCGGCCGCCGCGCTGCTCGACGCGCTGAGGGCCGCGCATGCGCGCGGCGCGCTGCTCGTCGGCCTGTGCCTCGGCGCTTTCGTGCTGGCCGCCGCGGGTATCCTCGATGGACGGCCCGCTTCGACGCACTGGGCCTGGGCCGACGACTTCGCGCGCCGCTACCCGCGCGTGCGGCTCGACGCCGACGTGCTGTACGTCGACGACGGCAACGTGCTGACCTCGGCCGGCACCGCCGCCGGCCTCGACTGCTGCCTGCACGTGCTGCGCAAGATCTGCGGCGCGCGGGTGGCGAACCAGGTCGCGCGCCGGCTGGTCGTGTCGCCGCATCGCCAGGGCGGCCAGGCCCAATACGTGCAGCAGCCGATGCCGCCGAACCCGCGCGGCGATCGCCTGTCCGGCCTGCTCGACTGGGTGAGCGGCAACCTGGCCACGCCGCATACGCGCGACACGCTCGCCGCGCGCGCGTTGATGAGCCGCCGCACCTTCACGCGGCGCTTCCGGCTCGCGACCGGCACCACCGTCGGCGCGTGGCTCCTCGCGCAGCGGCTCGCGCGTGCGCAACAGCTGCTGGAAAGCACCGACGGGTCGGTCGAAGCGATCGCGGCGAGCGCCGGATTCGGCTCGGCCGCATCGCTGCGGCAGCATTTCGCGGACGCGTTTCGCACGTCGCCGAGCGCGTGGCGGCGGGAGTTTCGCGGGGATTAGATGAAGGCGGCGGGAGCACCGCTATTTCGTAGTGCGTCACCGGGATTTCGTAGTCGCGCGGGATGTTTGTCGCGCGTTCCATCAGGGGCTGCGCGCGGCTCGCGGCCTCAATGCTCGCTGAACCAGCGCGCGACATACAACAATAGTGCGACCAGAAAGATCATCCCGGCCCACGCCCAGTACGGCACGACATGCTGACCGGGCTCGTGATGCGACCAGCTATGCGACGCGCTCGCCGCGCGCCCCGACAGCGCATGGCTGTGCTCGATGCGCGCTCGCCGCGCGATGCCGCCGAGCGTGATCGGCCGCAAAAACACGTACTGGCGACGCGGCGCCGTGCCACGCGCGCGGTTCGGCCCTTTGCCGTGCTTGGCGCGCACGACGGCGTCGAACTCGGCGAAAAAATCGTCGGCGATCTGACGCAAGGCGTTCTCGAGCTGGCGCGTCGGCAGCTCGGCGAGCGGTCCCGACGACGTCGCCCACAGTGTGTAGTCGATGCGCGTGCCCGGCTCCCGCCCCTCGTCCGCGCGCAAACGCACTTCGATCTGACCGCGCAACGCGCCGATGCCCTCGGCCCGGGCCTTGAAGTTGATGGTGCGGCGCTGCGCGTCCGCCGGGCCGGAATCCTGGCCGGCGACGTGCGCGCGCGCCTGATAATGCGCGCGCAACGGGCCGAGCGGCACGGTCATCGTCAGCGCGTATTCGCCGTGGGCGAGACGCACGAACGACTCGCAGTTGTCGAGGCTGGCACGCAACAGCGCGAGGTCCTGCAACGCGTCCCAGACCTCGGACGGCGCCAGCGGAATCCGTAACGCGTCGTTCAGTTCCATGACAACCTCCCCGATGAACGCGCCGACTGCGGGATCAGGACGTCTGATCGATGCGGTCGACGCGCGATGCGTAAAAAGCGAGATAGCCCTTGATGCGACTGACCTGCTCGAACGGCGCCTCGTAGCACCACACCGCGTTCTCGATCACGCCATCTTCGGTGCGCAGATGGAAGTACGACGCGTCGCCCTTGAACGGACAATGCGACGTGTGCGTCGAGCGTTCGAGCCGGGCCATGTTCACGTGCTCGCGCGGGAAATAGAACACGTCGGCGAGGCCGGTCTCCGATAGCGTCAGCGCGGCCTTGGTGTCGGCCATCGTCACGCCGCCGTGAATCACGCGCACGCGGTGACCGTTGTCGCGGATCACGATGGTATGGCCGTCCAGCCGTCCCGCAGATGTCGACGCATCGCTCATGTCCAGGCTCCGTGATGGGGTGGGTGCTGCACTGCCGGCTGTTGCCGCCGGAACGGCAAAGCCACGGGAGCTGCCCGTGGCTTCATTATCGGCCAAACTTCGGCCGATTGCGCAAGCTTGCTGCGCGGCGGCGGACCGATCGACCCGTTACTTCGCGTTCCAGATGAACGCGGATTTGACGTTGCCGTGCGCCGGCACGCTAACCGAGCGGGTTTGCTCGCTGTCGTTGTATTTCGCGTGCACCGTATAGCGGCCGGGGCTCAAGCGCACCAGCATGAACGGTCCGCGCGACGTCGTGTTCAGCACTTCGCCGTTATGGGCATCGACGATACGCACGTGCACATCCGCGAGAAACTCGGCGTTGGGTCCGGTGAAGCGCAACGTCAGTGGCCACTGACGTTGCGCTTGTCGCAACGCCCGCGATTCGTCGAGGCCGACGCCGCCCGATACGTACGACACGTCGCCCTGCTGCTGGACTTGCGGCAGACCGCCGCCGTTGGTGTTGCCCGCGCTGGTGTTGTCGGTCGTCGAGCCACCGGTCACGCCCGCCTGCTGCGCGTACGCACCGCCCGCCAGTCCGAGCGCGAGCGCCGCGCACAGCGCGACGGCTACGATCCTTTGCTGATTGCGTTGGGTTTTCATTGGTTCGCTCTCCTTGTTGCAGTCCTTGCCCAGTCCCCGAACAGGCCCAAATGAAGGCCGCAGCAACCTGCGTGCCAACCATCCGGTTGCGTCGACTGGACATGCGCGACCGTGGCACCAAGCCGCGTGGCGCGTTTCGCCCTGCCCGCGCTGCTTGCCGTAGCACGGTGCGGACAGGCGAAAAAAAACCGGTCCTTGCAGTAAATGCAAAGGACCGGCAATCGCTACTACAGCTCAAACTGGGATGGGCGATCCGTTCGAACCGCCCGGATACTGGATCAGCCGAGATCTACGGGCACGAAAATCTGCGCGTTGTCCCGCTGGATCAGCAGCGCAATGCTGTTGCCTGCACCCGAAATCATCTGCTTCAGCTGATCGATGTTCGTGACGGGACGGCCATTGACCGCGAGAATCACGTCGCCCGCCTGGATGCCGGCACTCGCCGCCGCGCCGCCTGCCTGCTGCACGAGCAGACCGTGCGACACCGACGCGCTGCTCTTCTCTTCCGGCGTCAGCGGCCGCACCGCGACGCCGAGACGGCCTTGCAACTGGGTCTGCTGATCGGTCTTGTTCGCCGACGCAACCTTTGCGTCCGAGAACGAGCCGATCGTCACCTTCACGTCCTTGCTGGCCTTATCACGCCACACTTTCAGCGTCGCCGAGCTGCCCGGCGCGAGACCTGCGATCTTCGCCGGCAGATCCGTCGAATCGCTCACTTCGTCGCCATTCACCGACAGGATCACGTCGCCCGGCTGCAAGCCAGCCTTGGCCGCCGGCCCGTTGGCGTCGACCGAGCTGACCAGCGCGCCTTGCGGCTTCTGCATGCCGAACGACTCGGCGAGCGTCTGGTTCAAGCCCTGTACCGCGACGCCGAGGCGGCCGCGGCTCACGTGACCGGTCTTGACGAGATCGTCTTTGACCTTGATCGCCTCGTTGATCGGGATCGCGAACGACAGGCCCTGGAAGCCGCCCGTCTGCGAGTAGATCATCGAGTTGATGCCGATCACTTCGCCTTGCAGATTAAAGAGCGGACCGCCCGAGTTGCCAGGGTTCACCGGCACATCGGTCTGGATGAACGGCGTGTAGTTCTCATTGGGCAGCGAACGCGACTTCGCGCTGATGATGCCCGAGGTCACGGTGTTGTCGAAGCCGTACGGTGAACCGATCGCGACGACCCACTGACCGACCTTGCTTTGGCGCGGATCGCCAATCTTCACCGTCGGCAGATCGCTCGCGTTGATCTTCAGCACGGCGACGTCGGACTGCTTGTCGGCACCGACCACCTTCGCCTTGAATTCGCGCTTGTCGGTGAGCTTCACGGTGACGACGTTCGCGCCATCGACCACGTGCGCGTTCGTCAGAATGTAGCCGTCGTTGCTGATGATGAAGCCCGAGCCGAGGCTCACGCTCGGCTGGTCGGGCGCGTCTCCGCCATCGCCGCCCTGCATGCCGGGCACGCCGCCGAAGAACCGCTTGTAGAACTGATAGAACGGATCGTTCGGATCGATCGGCAGCTGGTTGCCGTTGAGGTTGCCGCCATTACCACGCATCGCGGTTTGCTTGACCACGTGCTTCGCGCTGATGTTGACGACGGCCGGACCGTAGGTCTCGACGAGACCGGAGAAATCGGGGATACCGGTTTTGGCGGCTGCTTCGGCTGGCATCATCGCGGCGGCTTGCGCCGGCGAGATGATCTGCGGTGCTGGCACATCGCGATGGCCCGCCACATAGCCGGCTGAAAGCGCAGCGGCCACAGCTACCGCAACGGCGCCGCGGGACAAGGTTTTCGCGTTCATCATGAGCTCCTGACTGGAGAAAGTGACTTTGGATGTCGACGAGCGTAAAGGGCATCACTTAAAAGAGTCTTAAGCAGCGCCAGATCATGGGAACCTTATTGGACGGGCCGCTACGGACCGCCGCGCCAGCACGAACGCCGGCGTTGGCCGAACAGTAAATCGCCATGATCAGAAGCGTACGATGACCTGCAAACCACCGGCCGGCGAGTCGTCGAGCGACACTTGCGCATGATGTTGGGTGGCGATCCGACGCACGATCGCGAGACCGAGGCCGCTGCCCGCCACGTCGGTGCGCGCGCGATTCGCGCCCGCTCCCGCGCGATAGAACCGGTCGAACACGCGCTCGCGATCGGCGGGATCGATACCGGGGCCGCTATCGGCGATCTGCACGACCGGACGGCCGTCCTCGACACGCAGGCTGACGTCGACGCGGCCGCCACGCGGCGTGTACTTGGTCGCGTTGTCGACGAGGTTGTTGAACATCACGCGCAGCGCTTCGGCGTCGCCGGTCACGCTGGCGGCGTCGCTCGCCTCGATGCCGAGGTCGACGCCGCGATTCATCGCGAGCGGCGCGTAGGTCGCGACGCACTCCTGCAGCAGCTCGCGCAGATCGAGCATCACTGCGCCGGCGGCGCCGTCCGGCTCGGCGCGCGCGAGCGCGAGCAGTTGCTCGGCGAGGCGCGTCGCGCGCGTGACACCCGCCTGCAGATCGGCGAGCGCCTCGCTGCGGGCTGTGTCGTCCTTCGCGCGCGCGACCAGTTGCGCCTGAATCTGTACCGCGGCAAGCGGCGTGCGCAATTCGTGCGCGGCATCGGCGACGAACGCCTTCTGGATATCGAGCGCGGTCGCGAGCCGCTGCAGCAGCCCGTTCAGCGCACGCACGAGCGGCCGCACTTCGAGCGGCAGGCGCTTATCAGGCAATGGATCCAGCGCTTCGGGATGACGGGTGTCGAGCGCGCTCGTCACGCGCCGCAGCGGCCGCAGCCCGCGACCGACGATCACCCATACCGCGAGTCCGAGCAGCGGCAGCAGCACGATCAGCGGCCACAGCGTGCGCAGCGCGACATCGGCGGCGAGCCGGTTGCGCACCGACAGCGGCTGCGCGAGCTGCACGACGTTGTCGCCGACGATCGCGCCATATACGCGCCATTCGCCGCGGTCGGTGCGCTCGGTCGAAAAACCGAGTTCGGCGCGCGGCGCGAGCGGCGCACGCGGCCGCGAGTAATACATCAGCATGCCGTTGCGGTTCCAGATCTGCAGCACGATGCCCTCGTCGCCGGTATCGCGGCCGAGCACCTGCGAGAACGGTTCCGCAGGCAGCGCCGCGGCGATCTGCTCGAGCTGGTAGTCGAACAGCTCGTTCGCTTCGGCGAGTGCCTGCCGGTAGATCAGCCAGCCCGCGATGCCGACGCCGAGCAGCACGAGCGCGAGCAGCCAGAACAACAGTTGTCGGCGAATCGAGCGCATCGGCTCAGGCGTCCTTCGCGATCATGTAGCCAAGCCCGCGAACGTTGCGGATCAGATCGGCGCCGAGCTTCTTGCGCAGCGCGTGGATATAGACCTCGACGGTATTGCTGCCGATCTCCTCGCCCCAGCCATACATCTTTTCCTCTAGCTGGCTCTTGGACAGCACCGCGCCGGGTCGCGCGAGCAGCGCCTCGAGCAGCGCGAATTCGCGCGCGGATAGCGCGACCAGGGCGCCATCGAGCGTCACCTGGTGCGACGCGGGATCGAGGGTCAAATTGCCGTGGCGAATCGTCGAATCGCTGCGGCCGGACTGGCGCCGGATCAGCGCGCGCATCCGCGCAGCGAGTTCGTCGAGATCGAAAGGTTTGACAAGGTAATCGTCGGCGCCGGCGTCGAGGCCCTTGACACGATCGGCGACCGCGTCGCGCGCGGTGACGATCAGCACCGGCAGCGCATGGCCGCGCGCACGCAGTGCGCGCAGCACCTCGAGACCGTCGCGCTTGGGCAGACCGAGGTCGAGCAACGCGAGGTCGTAAGGCTGGGCCGCAGCCGCTCGCAGCGCCGCTTCGCCGTCCTCGACCCAATCGACGGCGAAGCCTTCGCCGCGCAGCGCCTTGCGCACGCCTTCGGCGATCATCCGGTCATCTTCGACTAGCAGGATGCGCATGGTTGTCCGTTCCAAAACATTCGATGATGCCGCATTCTAGCGCCCGCTTCCGACCCGTGCGGCGTGTGGCGCTTTTTTCACCGCAGCCTCGCGGGATGTCACTACAATGGGCGCTTTGCGTCGCGCGACGGCCGTCGGGTAGACCGCGGCGCGCTACCGCGCCGTCAAGGCGCCCAGCTTGCCGTTCCATCGTCCCGCGCACGGCGCACGCCGCTCGCCGCACACCTTGAAATCCTGCTCGTCCGTTTGCCCGTTTACCCGTTCATGACGCACCCTTTTCTGTCTTCCGTCGCACGCCGTATGGCGGTGCACTCGCGCCGTATGTTCGATCGCGCAGCCTTCATGCCTAACCGTGTCGGGCCGCGCGCGGCCGTCTGGCTCTGCGCCGCCGCGCTCGGCGCAGGCACCCTGCTGCCGCTGACCGGGGAGGCCCGCGTCAAGGCCACGCATCCGAGCGTCAACGTCACGACGGTACTGCCGCAGCCGGTGATGGTCGGTCTGCAGCGTGCGCACGTGCCGTTGTCGTCGATCAGCGTGGTCGTCGAAAAGGTCGGCGATCGCACGCCGATCCTCGCGCTGAACGCCGGCAAGCCGATGATGCCCGCCTCGACGATGAAGCTCGTCACCACCTACTCGGGCCTGTCGATCCTCGGTCCCAGTTACCGCTGGCGCACCAGCGCGTACGCGGACGGCCCGCTCGACGCGAGCGGCGTGCTGCACGGCAATCTGTACATCCAGGGCACCGGCGACCCGAAGCTCGTGCCCGAAGAACTGATCGACCTCGTGCAGAAGATTCACAAGGCGGGCATCAACGGTATCGACGGCGCGCTGGTGCTCGACAAGCGCTACTTCGATCCGTCGACTCGCGACCTGCCCGCGTTCGACGACGACGTGAACGCGCCGTACAACGTCGGCCCCGATCCGCTGCTGTACGCGTTCAAATCGCTGTCGTTCACGCTGACGCCGTCGCCCGATGGCACGGTGGCGATCGACGTGCTGCCCGCGCTCGCGCAACTGCGCATCGACAACCAGTTGCGTGCGACGAGCGGCCCATGCCGTGGCGAACTGCCGACGCCGACCGTCACGCCGGAGCCTGACGGCACGCTCGTCGCGTCGTTCATCGGCGACTTTCCGGTGCGCTGCGACGCGCGCACGATCAACGTCGCCGTGCTCGATCACTCGACGTTCTTCGCGCGCGGCTTCCTCGCGCTGTGGCAGCAAACCGGCGGCACATTCACGGGCGCGACCCGCGAAGGCGCGGTGCCCGCCGGCGCGAAGCTCGTCGCCAGGCACGAGGGGCCGATGCTGTCGGACATCGTTCGCGACATCAACAAGTTCAGCAACAACACGATGGCGCGCAACCTGTTCCTGACAATCGGCGCCGCCGAGGAAGGGCCGCCCGCCACGCCCGCGAAAGCCGCGCACGCGGTCGAAGCTTTCCTGACGCGCGACAGCCTGAACACCGAATACCTGTCGCTCGATAACGGCTCGGGCCTGTCGCGCGACGAACACATCACCGCGCTCGCGCTCGCCGATGTCCTGCAACGCGCGAACGCGAGCCCAGTCGCGCAGGTGTTCGTCGACTCGCTGCCGATCGCCGGTGTCGACGGCACGATGCGCAATCGCCTGACCAGCCAGGGCGCGGGCGGCAACGCGCACATCAAGACCGGCACGCTGCGCGACGTACGCGCGATCGCCGGCTACGTCGCGTCGGCCGACGGCAACAGCTATGTCGTCGTCAGCCTGATCAACGATCCGCATTCGGAAGCGGCGCGCGCCGCGCACGACGCGCTGCTCGAATGGGTGTACGAAGGCCCGTCGCAGGGCTTTACGAAGGTTTCCGCGCCCATCGAGGAAGCGCGCGAGAAGCCCAGGAAAAACCCGCGCAAGCGCGGCGGCCACTGAGTATTCCTTCTAGCGATGCCGCGCGCGGCAAGCTCCTAACCGTGTACGCTGTCGGGCAGCATGCGGCGCGCGACATCACGGGCTTGCCGCGTCGGGCGCCGGTCGTGCAGACCGCGCGGCCTCACGAACGATAACGACACCACCCGCCGCGTACCGCGAGGCGGTCAGGGACCAGGAAGGGAGACAAGATGCAATTCGATGCCGAATTGCTGCTGCTCGCCATGGCGCCCGTCTTTCTTGCCTGCATCGGCTCGGAGGCGTGGCACGTGAGCCGCACGCGCCCGGCCGAGCGGCTCTACAGCTGGCGCGACACGCTGTGCAACGCCGCGCTCGCGCTGCTGCAGCAGGCCGCCGACAAGCTCGCGTGGCTCGCGATCATCCCTGTCTACGCGTTTTTCTACGAGCATCACCGCATTCATACATGGCCGGCGACGTGGCTGTCGTTCGTCGTGCTGTTCGTCGCGCAGGACCTGCTCTATTACGTCTTTCATCGCTGCAGTCATCGCGTGCGCTGGCTGTGGGCCGCCCACGTCGTGCATCACTCGTCGGAGCGGATGAATTTTTCGACCGCGTTCCGCCAGAGCCTGCTGTACCCGATCGCCGGCATGTGGGTGTTCTGGATTCCGCTCGTCATTCCTGGCTTTGCTCCGAAGCAGATCGTCGCGATCGTGCTGATCAATCTCGGCTTCCAGTTCTTCGTGCACACGCAGGCGATCGGCAAGCTCGGCTGGCTCGAATACGTGTTCAATACGCCGTCGATCCATCGCGTGCATCATGCGCGCAACGATCGCTACATCGATCGCAATTACGCAGGTGTACTGGTGATCTGGAATCGCCTGCTCGGCAGCTACGTCGAAGAAGATCCGCACGAGGCGCCGCGGTACGGCATCGTCGAGCCGCTGCACACGTACAACCCGCTGAAGGCGACGTTTCACGAATGGGCATCGATGGCCGCAGACTTCGCGAGAGTGCGCGGCTGGCGCAACAAATGGCGTGCGCTGTTCGCGCCGCCTGCCTGGGCCGCCGCTCATCATGCGCAGCGCGCGCAGGGAGCCGGCTTGAACTCAAACCATACGGTCGCGCTTCGGACATCGCGCAGGCCGTAGAAGATTCTGTAAGCTGTCGTCACGCCGCCAACGCGGTGGACGCCGCCTGCAACACATGGCATCAAGGGCCACACATACGAGGAGATGCAGTCAACATGAATCAAACCGCTTCGAAGAAACAGCAATGGTTGCGCGTCACGCAGATCGCAGTGGCGAGCGCAGCGTTCGCCGCGCTCGCGGCATGCGGCGGTGGCAGCGACAACAATAGTTCGAGCAGCAGCAACACGCCGCCGGGGGGCGTCACGCTGCAGGTCGTGTCATTCGGCGACAGCCTGTCGGATGTCGGCACATACATGCCGACGGTCCAGGCGAACGTCGGCACGGGCGGCGGCCGCTTCACGACGAATCCGGGTGAGGTCTGGACGCAGAAGGTCGCCGAGTACTACGGCGGCACGCTCACCGCCGCGTACGTCGGCGGCTTCGGCATGCCGCTCACCGCGACGGGCGGCCTCGGTTACGCGCAGGGCGGCTCGCGTGTCGATCTGCAGCCGGGCGAAGGCTACGCGCCGAACAACATGGCCGCGACGACGGTGCCGGTCACGACGCAGGTCGCCGAGTATCTGGCCGGGCACAATAACAGCTTCAATTCGAACCAGCTCGTGCTGATGAACGGCGGCGCGAACGACATCTTCGTCGCGGTCCAAGCGGTCTCGGCTGCCGGTACGGCAGCGGCGACGCAGGCGCTCCTGAACGGCGGTACCCCGGCCGACGCGCAGACGGCGGCAGCCGCCGCGTCGCAGACGGCCACGCTGGCCGCGCTGCAGGACATCACCACCGCGGCGACCACGTTCGTCGGCACGGTGCAGAAGGTCGTCGCGTCGGGCGCGACGCACGTGGTGGTGTCGGACGTGCCGGACATCGCGCAGACGCCGCAAGGTCTCGCCGCGGGCGCGCAAGGCCAGGCGCTCATCAACGCGCTCGTCAAGACCTACAACGGCGTGCTGCAGCAAGGCCTCGCGTCGACCAAGCAGGTCATCTACGTGAGCGCATTCGCGTGGATCGACCAGACGTTGCAGAACTATCAGTCGCTCGGTTTCACCGTGTCGAATACGGGCACCGCGTGTAACCTGACGTCGATGGCCCAAAGCGCGACCACGTACGCGACGAACAATCCGAGCGTGCTCGCCTCCGGCCAGACGGCGGCGGACTTCGGCAGCGCGCTTGCGTCGTCGCTGTTCTGCTCGCCGCAAACCTACACGGTGGCCGGCGCGGACCAGACCTACATGTTCGCCGACC
The DNA here is from genome assembly GCF_902833905.1 of Paraburkholderia tuberum STM678. Taxonomy (GTDB): domain Bacteria; phylum Pseudomonadota; class Gammaproteobacteria; order Burkholderiales; family Burkholderiaceae; genus Paraburkholderia; species Paraburkholderia tuberum. The sequence continues at coordinate 73,643 of NZ_CADFGP010000032.1, forward strand.
TCGTGCATCCGACCACACATCTGCAAGCGCTGTTCGCACAGCAGGTGGAGACGCAGGTCGCTGCTAGCGGGCTTGGCAAGTAACGCGGCGTTGGCCGTGGGGTTAGCGGTATTGACATGACAGCTAACCGGCGTCGCTAAGGCTGGCTAGATGGCAAAAGGCCCGGCTCGTTGAACGAGCCGGGCCTTTGCCTTTTCCGGTGGCCGTGCCATGCAGCGCAGCGAGCCGATTGCATCAGTGCTGCGCTTCGAATGCCGCCGCCGCGCGCCCGAGCCGATCGTTGACCGCGATCCATTCGATCGTGTCCGGCAGCTTCTCGATCAGAATCCGCGTGACGTTCGCGCGATCGAGCGCGCGCAGCAAGCCGTAGAGCTCGCGTGCATAGACGTGCGGATCTTCCGGCGCGGCGACGAAATGCACGCCGTCGACATCGGCCCACTGTCCCGCACGCGACGCACGCGCGACCAGCGCGACGCGCTCGCCCGGCTCGCGCACCGCGAGCAGCGGCTCGAGCTCGCCGAATGGCAGCAGCACGAGCGGCGTGCGCGGCGCGTAATGCGCTTTCAACGTGCCCGACGCGCGCGGCGCGCTCGCGTCCGACCCGTCGGGCAGACGCGGCGCCTCGCCGAGCACGTCGGCGATATCCTGCGGCGTCACGCGACCGGGCCTCAGCAGCGCCGGAAAGCCGCGCGACAGATCGAGAATCGTCGACTCGATACCGACATCCGACGCGCCGCCATCGAGCACATAAATCGCGCTGCCGAACTCGTCGCGCACATGCTGCGCGGTGGTCGGGCTCACATGCCCGAAGCGGTTCGCCGACGGCGCGGCGACGCCGCCATGCCCGCCGCGCAACGCGCTGAATGCATCGAGCAACGCCTGCGCAACCGGATGCGACGGGCAGCGCAGTCCCACCGAGTCCTGCCCGCCGCTGACCGCCGCCGGAATGCGCGCAGCGCGCTTGAGGATCAGCGTGAGCGGTCCCGGCCAGAACGCGTCGATCAGGCGCTGCGCATCCGCCGGCAAATACTCGACCCAGTAGTTCGGATCGCCATGCGGCGCGAGATGCACGATCACCGGATGATTGGCCGGCCGCCCCTTCGCCGCGTAAATGCGCGCGACCGCGTCCGGGTTCTCGGCATCGCCGCCGAGGCCGTACACGGTTTCCGTCGGAAACGCGACGAGCCCCCCCGCGTCGAGCAAGGCCGCCGCGTGCTCGATCTGCGCGGCGCTGATCGGCAACGCGTTGGTAGCGTCCTTGGCGGGTTTCTGTTGATCCGGCATGGCGCGCGCGTCAGCTGGTAGCGATGTGCAGCAGCCGCGCGCAATCGCGCGCCGCGGTGCGGGCTTCTTCGAGGGTCGGCGCGGTGAAGTTCACGTGGCCCATCTTGCGGCCGCAACGCGCCTCTTCCTTGCCGTACAGATGCAGGCGCGCTGACGGCATCGCGGCGACTTCCTGCCAGGGCGGCGTGACCGCCGCGCGCTTCGGACCGTCCGGAAACCACACGTCGCCGAGGATGTTCAGCATCACCGCCGGCGAATGCTGGCGCGTGTCGCCGAGCGGCATGCTGGTCATCGCGCGCACCTGCTGCTCGAACTGGCTCGTCGCGCACGCGTCGACCGTGTAGTGGCCGGAGTTATGCGGGCGCGGCGCCATTTCGTTGGCGACCAGCGAGCCGTCTTCGAGAATGAAGAATTCGACGCACAGCACGCCGACGTAGCCGAGCTTCTCGGCGATCTGCAGCGCGGCCTGTTGAGCCTGCTGCACGAGCGCCGGCGACGCGTCCGGCGCGGGGACGATGGTGTGCGACAGCACGCCGTCGCGATGGGTGTTCTGCGCGAGCGGATAGACCACCGACGCCCCGCTCGCCGCGCGCGCGATCAGCGCCGACACCTCGAACTTCAGCGGCAGGCGCTTCTCGAGCACACACGGCACGCCGCCGAGCGACGCATGCGCCTCGCGCACTTCCTCGGCGTTGCGCACGCGAATCTGGCCTTTGCCGTCGTAACCCATGCGCGCCGTTTTCAGGATGCCGGGCAGCACCGCTTCGAGCGCGCCATCGCCCAGCGCCGCAAGCGCATCCGACGACTCGATCACGACGTGCGGCGCAACCGTCACACCCGACGACGCGATAAAGCGCTTCTCGGCGATCCGGTCCTGCGCGACGGCGACGCAACGCCCCGCCGGGCTCACGAAGGTGGACTTGCCGAGAAAGTCGAGGCTCGCGGACGGCACGTTCTCGAATTCGGTCGACACCGCCGCGCACAACCGCGCGAGTTCGGTCAGCGCCGCTTCGTCGCCGTAGGCCGCGCGCAGGTGGCGGTCGGCGACCGCGCCGGCCGGGCTGGTTTCGTCCGGGTCGAGCACGGCGACGCGATAGCCCATCGCCTGGGCGGCAAAACAGAACATGCGGCCGAGCTGGCCGCCACCGACCATGCCAAGCCATGCGCCGGGCAGAATCGGTGAAACCGGTGTGTTGTCAGGGTTCATCTTGGTGGTCGGTCGCGGCCGGATACGCGTCGCGCTCATGCATCGAGCGGCGGGCATCCGGCCGGGGGTCGGACAGGAGACGTCTTATAAAACAACCAGCGCGCTTACAGCGCCGGCAATACCATCGCGTGAGCCGCTTCGTTCTGGCGCACACGGAATGCAGCGAGCTTGTCCGCGTATTCGGCGCTGGTGCCGGAGAGCAGGGACACCGCAAACAGCGCCGCGTTCGCGGCACCCGCCTCGCCGATCGCAAACGTCGCGACCGGCACACCCTTGGGCATCTGCACGATCGAATGCAGCGAATCGACGCCCTTCAGATACTTGCTCGCGACCGGCACGCCAAGCACCGGCACCGTGGTCTTCGCGGCCAGCATGCCCGGCAGATGCGCAGCGCCGCCCGCACCCGCGATGATCGCGCGAATGCCGCGCTCGCGCGCGCTTTCAGCATAGGCGAACATTTCGTCGGGCATGCGGTGCGCGGACACGACCTTCGCTTCGTACGGCACGCCGAATTCCTGCAGAATCGCGACGGCGTTTTTCATCACTTCCCAGTCGGAACTGGAGCCCATCAATACGCCGACGACCGGCGCATCATGCGTATGGGCGGTTTGTGCTTCACTCATCTTACGGCTTCCTTGTTTCCCGGCGATGCGCGCCTGACACGGCGCGCGCGATCAGATCAGTCGAGCTTGTGGCCCGTCAGGCGCTCAAGCGCTTCCCGGTACTTCTCGCCCGTTTTCGCGACCACGTCGTCCGGCAGCTTCGGCGCCGGCGGCTCTTTCTTCCACGGCTGGGTTTCGAGCCAGTCGCGCACGAACTGCTTGTCGAACGACGGCGGGTTCGTGCCGACCTGGTACTGGTCCGCCGGCCAGAAGCGCGACGAATCGGCGGTCAGCGCCTCGTCCATCAGATACAGCTTGCCGTGGTTGTCCAGACCGAATTCGAACTTCGTGTCCGCAATGATGATGCCGCGCGTGGCCGCGTAATCAGCGGCTTCCTTATACAGACGGATCGAAATGTCGCGGATCGTGGCCGACAGTTCGGTGCCGATGCGGCGCTCCATCTCGTCGTAGGTGATGTTTTCGTCGTGGTGGCCCATCTCGGCCTTGGCGGCCGGCGTGAAGATCGGCTCCGGCAGCTTCTGCGCGTTCAGCAGACCCGGCGGCAGTTGCACGCCGCAGACCGAACCGGTGGCCTGGTAATCTTTCCAGCCACTGCCGGCCAGATAGCCGCGCACCACCGCTTCGACGAGGATCGGCTCGAGACGCTTGACGACCACCGCGCGCCCCTTGACCTGCTCGACTTCGTCCGGCGCGACCACCGACTCCGGCGCGACGCCCGTCAGGTGGTTCGGCACCACGTGCTTCAGTTTCTCGAACCAGAAGTTCGCCATCGCGTTGAGCACGCGACCCTTGTTCGGAATCGGCTCGCCCATGATCACGTCGAACGCCGACAGACGGTCGGTCGTGACGATCAGCAACTGGTCGTTGCCCACGGCATAGTTGTCGCGGACTTTGCCGCGGCCGAGCAGCGGCAGCGAGCGGAGCGTGGATTCGTAGAGGGTAGACATCGTCGTGGTTCGCTAAAAGTGGTGCAAAAAATGTGACCGGAACAAAAGGGAAACGCCGTTCCCCCGATGATGCGGGAACGGCGATCGGACGACAACCTGGCCAAACGGCCAGGCGCGGAGCCAAAACTACAGCTTAACGGACGACTTGCGCGAGCTCGCCCGACTTGTACTTCTCCGCAATTTTATCAAGCGAAACCGGCTTGATCTTGCCAGCCTGGCCTTCGCAGCCGAATTGCATGTAACGGTCGATACAGATCTTCATCGCCGCTTCGCGCGCCGGCTTCAGGTAATCGCGCGGATCGAACTTGCCCGGGTTGGTCGCCATGTAGCGACGGATCGCGCCCGTGATCGCCAGACGCAGGTCGGTATCGATATTGACCTTGCGCACGCCGTGACGGATGCCTTCCTGGATTTCTTCGACCGGCACGCCGTAGGTTTCCTTCATGTCGCCGCCGAATTCGCGGATTTCCGCGAGCAGCTCCTGCGGCACCGACGACGAGCCGTGCATCACGAGGTGCGTGTTCGGAATGCGCTGATGGATTTCCTTGATGCGCTGGATCGAGAGAATATCTCCCGTCGGCTTCTTGCTGAACTTGTAGGCGCCGTGCGAGGTGCCGATCGCGATGGCCAGCGCGTCGCACTGGGTCAGCTTGACGAAGTCGGCGGCCTGCTCCGGATCGGTCAGCAGTTGTTCACGCGTCATCGTGCCTTCGGCGCCGTGGCCGTCTTCCTTGTCGCCCTTCATCGTTTCGAGCGAACCGAGCACGCCCAGCTCCGCTTCCACGGTGACGCCGATCGAGTGCGCCGCCTCGACGACCTTGCGCGACACTTCGACGTTGTACTCGTACGATGCGACCGTCTTGCCGTCGGCTTCGAGCGAACCGTCCATCATCACGCTGGTGAAGCCGCTGCGAATCGCCGCCATGCACACCGCCGGCGACTGACCGTGGTCCTGGTGCATCACCACCGGAATGTGCGGATACGACTCGACCGCCGCTTCGATCAGATGACGCAGGAACGGCTCGCCCGCGTACTTACGCGCGCCGGCCGACGCCTGCATGATGACCGGGGCGTTGACCTTGTCGGCCGCGGCCATGATCGCCTGCACCTGCTCCAGGTTGTTCACGTTGAATGCCGGAAGGCCATAGCCGTTTTCCGCAGCATGGTCCAGCAGTTGACGCATTGATACGAGAGGCATGCTGAAACTCCTTAGATTGAAACGAATTCTTTTGCCGTCGGCATCTTTTGCGGCGATTTTATCGCGAAGCAGGCGGCGTTCCCGCGATGACACCGGCGCTTTGGTGCGCCGTCGCACATGGACCGTGCGGGTTTCGCCGCGCTGCTTCGCTCAATCGAGCCTGTGCCGATCGAGCAGTCCTGCCTGATCAGTACGGTTCACCGACCCGCACGATCTTCAACGTGTTGGTGCCGCCCGCCTGACCCATCGGCTCGCCGACCGTCAGCACGACCATGTCGCCGTGCGACGCGTAGCCCTTGCCGACCACCGTTTCGAGCGCCTGCTGCAGCGCCGTGTCGCGGTCGGTGTTGGTGTCCAGATGCAGCGAAGTCACGTTGCGGTACAGCGCCATCGCCCGTTCGCTGCCGACGCGCGGCGTCAGCGCGAAGATCGGCACGTGGGTCCAGTGACGCGACATCCACAGCGCGGTCGAGCCCGATTCGGTCAGCGCGACGATGGCCTTGGCGCCCAGGTGATAGGCGGTGAACAGCGCGCCCATCGCGATCGACTGGTCGATCCGCGTGAACGTGCGGTCGAGGAAGTCCTTGTCGAGCTCCGACTGCTCGGACTTTTCCGCTTCGACGCAAATCGCGGCCATCGTCTCGATGGTCTGCACCGGGTACTTGCCCGCCGCCGATTCCGCCGACAGCATCACCGCGTCCGTGCCGTCGAGCACCGCGTTGGCGACGTCCGACACTTCCGCGCGGGTCGGCACCGGCGCGTGGATCATCGACTCCATCATCTGGGTCGCGGTGATCACGAACTTGTTCGATTCGCGCGCCATCCGGATCATGCGCTTTTGCAGCGCCGGCACCGCGGCATTGCCCACTTCCACAGCCAGATCGCCACGCGCGACCATGATGCCGTCCGACGCGTCGAGGATGCCTTGTAGCGCCGGAATCGCTTCCGCGCGCTCGATCTTCGCGATCATCTTCGGCTTGATGCCGTACGGCGCGCCGGCGATGTTCGCGAGCTGGCGGGCCATTTCCATGTCGGTCGCGTTTTTCGGGAACGACACCGCGACGAAATCGACGCCGAGCGACATCGCCGTGCGGATGTCCTCCATGTCTTTGGCGGTCAGCGCGGGCGCCGACAGACCGCCGCCCTGGCGGTTGATGCCCTTGTTGTTCGACAGCTCGCCGCCGATCTTCACGACCGTGTGGATCTCGTTGCCGATCAGGCGCTGCACGTTCAGCACGATCAGGCCGTCGTTGAGCAGCAGTACGTCGCCCGGCTTCAGGTCGCGCGGCAGATCCTTGTAGTCGAGGCCGACGCGCTCGTCGTTGCCGAGCTCGCAGTCGGCATCGAGGACGAACGGATTGCCGGTGACGAGCGTCGTGCGGCCGTTCTCGAATTTGCCGACGCGGATTTTCGGGCCTTGCAGGTCAGCCATGATGGCGACTTCGCGGCCGGCCTGGCGGGCCGCCTCGCGCACGAATTCGGCGCGCTGGCGATGGTCGTCCGCGGTGCCATGTGAGAAATTGAGCCGCACCACGTCCAATCCCGCCTGAATCATTTGCAGCAGGATTTCCGGCGTGCTGGAAGCCGGACCGATAGTAGCGACAATCTTGGTGGCGCGATGCATGAGTCTCCTCGTCTGGATAGGATCGCTGGTAAGAGCGCTGCGGGGCTGCTGCGGAGTTCGCGCATCGAAAGATGCTGCCTGGGGTCGCGCGCCGGTTGTGGCCGGTGTCGCTTTGTGGAGTGATGCGGGTGATGCGGGTGATGCGGCATTCGAGAGCGGCGCCTCGCGCGCCTGAGATTTGCTGCCCTGCTTGCCGGAAGGCTGTTCCGGCTGGGCCGAATCGTGTTGAGCAGCTTCGACCTGTGCCGTTGGGGGCTGCTCCGCGTCGCCGGTCGGAGCTTGCGCTGCAACCGGTTCCGCGGGCGCTCCGGCGGCTAGCGCCGGTTCGGTGGCCGCGGGCGCTATCGGCGCTTCGGCAACCACGTCCTGTCCGGCCGCTGCCGACGCAGCGGCCGCGCGTGTCGCGCGCTCCCCTGCCGGCGTTGCCGCGTTACCGCGCTGCGCTTTCACGCCACGCGCCTTGGTCGACTTCGCCGCCGGGGAGCGCGTCGCCACGTTAAGCCCGCGATTCCAGAACTTCTACCGCCGGCAGCTTCTTGCCCTCGAGGAACTCGAGGAATGCGCCGCCGCCCGTGGAAATGTAGCTCACCTGGTCGTGGATGCCGTACTTGGCGATTGCCGCGAGCGTATCGCCGCCGCCTGCGATCGAGAACGCCGCCGAGCGCGCGATCGCGTCCGCGAGCGTCTTCGTGCCGTTGCCGAACTGGTCGAACTCGAACACGCCGACCGGGCCGTTCCACACGATCGTGCCGGCCTTCTCGAGTTGCGCGGCGAGCACCTTGGCCGTTTCCGGGCCGATGTCGAGGATCATGTCGTCGTCCTGCACATCGGCGACGGCCTTTACTTCTGCCTTCGCGGTCGGCGAGAACTCCTTGGCCGTGACGACGTCGGTCGGGATCGGCACCGAGGCGCCGCGGCCCTTGGCCGCGTCGATGATCGCCTTCGCTTCGTCGAGCAGATCGGCTTCGGCGAGCGACTTGCCGATCTTCAGGCCGGCCGCGAGCATGAACGTATTGGCGATGCCGCCGCCGACGATCAGCTGGTCGACCTTCTCCGCGAACGACTTCAGGATGGTCAGCTTGGTCGACACCTTGGAGCCCGCGACGATCGCCACGAGCGGACGCTTCGGTGCGCCGAGCGCCTTGCCGAGCGCTTCGAGCTCAGCGGCGAGCAGCGGACCCGCGCAGGCAACCGGCGCGTACTTCGCGATGCCGTGCGTAGTCGCTTCGGCGCGGTGGGCGGTGCCGAACGCGTCGTTCACGTAGATATCGCAGAGCTTGGCCATTTTCTGCGCGAGCTCGTCGGAATCTTTCTTTTCGCCCTTGTTGACGCGGCAGTTTTCGAGCAGCACGACCGAGCCCGGCGCGACGCTCACGCCGTTTTCGACCCAATTCGCGACGAGCGGCACGTCGCGGCCGAGCAGCTCCGCGAGACGCTTCGCCACCGGTGCGAGCGAATCTTCCGGCTTGAAGTCGCCTTCGGTCGGACGGCCAAGGTGCGAGGTGACCATTACCGCGGCGCCGGCGTCGAGCGCGGCCTTGATGGCCGGCACGGAAGCGCGGATGCGGGTGTCTTCGGTGATGTTGCCTTGATCGTCCTGCGGCACGTTCAGATCGGCGCGGATGAACACGCGTTTGCCGGACAGCTTGCCTTCGGCGATCAGGTCGGAGAGACGCAATACCTTGTTCATGGGCTTGAGTATGCGAGTTGATGAGAAGGCGGTGACGGACAGCGCGCGGGGACGAGGCGCAGCGAACTCCAGCGCTTCGGCACAACGGCTCCGCGGGATCGGGCGCCGGCGGCCGGCCGCGGCACCAGGCGCCTTGCCGCGGCGCGCTCAACCCGGAAAAGGCATTTTAACTGATCCCAACGGCCTTCTGATCCGCGACACGGCGAATGTCGCGCATTTGATCGCAAGGCCGCAGATGCCGCGGCGTAGCATTCATCGCCGCACCCCGGGCCCGGCCCTCACAGGAAGACGCGCATCAGCGTGAATACGACCATTCCGGTCACGATCGTGCCGAGCATGGTGCGCCGCCACAAAAACCAGCCGAGGCCGGCGAGCGTCGCGTAAAGCTCATGGTTGGAAGGCGCGAACGACAGCCCATCGGACGTCGTCAGCACGTCGGGCACCACCACCGCGGCGAGCGCGGCGGCCGGCGCGTAGCGCAGCATCTTCTGCACGCGCGCCGGCAGTACCGTGCGCTCGCCGCCGATCAGGAACATCGCGCGCGTGAGCGCGGTGACGAAGGTCATGCCGAAAATGGCGAGCCAGATTTGCGTGGAGGTCATCGGGAGTCTCCGGCGCGATCGTTCACGCCACGAATGCGGCGCAGGTCGGCGCGCTCGATCATCAGGTCGGCCGCGCTGCCGGCCGCGATCGCCGCGATCACCGCGAGCAGCAACGCCAGCCGGTACGGCAGATCGAGCGCGAGCAGCGACACGATGCCGGCCACGCTGACCGCGACCAGCGTCGAGCGGGTGGCGATCGCCGACACCATCACCGGCAGCAGCGCGAGCGTGCCGGCCAGCGCGAGCCCCCAGTTGTCCGGAATCAGGCTCGCGAGCAGGATGCCGATGATCGACGACACCTGCCACGACAGCCAGCTCGATACCGCCATGCCCCAGAAGTACGCCTCCTTGCCCGGCACGTAGCCGGTCGGAACGCTCTTCTTGACGAATAGCAGATAGATCACGTCGCCGTTGAAATAGCCCAGCACGATGCGCCGCCACATCGACAGATACGAGAAGTGCGGCGCGAGGCCGGCGCTGAAGATCACGAAGCGGGTGTTGACCATCGCCGCGGTCAGCAGCACCGTCCACACCGGCAGCTTCGCGGCGAGGAGCGGCAACACCGCCAGTTGCGACGATCCGGCGTAGCACAGCAGCGACATCGTGAGCGCCTGCGGCAGCGTCAGCACGGACTTGCTCATCGCGATGCCGGTCACGAGGCCCCAGGAAAAAATCGCCATCAGCGTGGGGGCATAGGCGCGCGCGCCTTCACGAAAAGCGCGGCGATCGGTGTCGGACAGTCGAGCGAGCATCGGGCGAAGGGTGCGGGCGCAGGAAACGCCGTCAAGAAGGCCAGGTCGGCGCCAGCTTGCGAGACCACCCGCTGGCGCATCCGGATTTGATTTATGCGTGCGCTGGATTATAGCGTCCGGGGTGCGCCCAAATGCCCGTGGTGTGTGCAAAAGACGCTAAAATAGCGCTCCCGGCTATGTCCTGCGCTCATGGCCGCACCTCATAACGCACCTGCTGGAGAACCGTATGTCAATGGCCGACCGCGACGGCAAGATCTGGATGGATGGCAAGCTCATCGAGTGGCGTGATGCCAAAATCCACGTGCTCACCCATACGCTGCACTACGGCATGGGCGTGTTCGAGGGCGTGCGCGCTTACAAGACCGCCGACGGCGCCACCGCGATTTTCCGCCTGCAGGAGCACACCAAGCGCCTGCTGAACTCGGCGAAGATCTTCCAGATGGCCGTGCCGTTCGACCATGAAACGCTCGCCGCCGCGCAGCGCGAAGTGGTCCGCCAGAACAAGCTCGATTCATGCTATCTGCGCCCGATCATCTGGGTCGGCTCGGAAAAGCTCGGCGTGTCGGCCAAGGGCAACACGATTCACGTCGCGATCGCCGCGTGGCCGTGGGGCGCATACCTTGGCGAAGACGGCATCACCAAGGGCATCCGCGTAAAGACGTCGTCGTTCACGCGCCATCACGTGAACGTGTCGATGGTGCGCGCGAAGGCGTCGGGCTGGTACGTGAACTCGATCCTCGCGAACCAGGAAGCGATCACCGACGGCTACGACGAAGCGCTATTGCTCGACGTCGACGGCTACGTGTCAGAAGGCTCGGGCGAGAACTTCTTCCTCGTCAACAACGGCAAGCTGTACACGCCTGATCTGTCGTCGTGCCTCGACGGCATCACGCGCGACACCGTCATCACGCTCGCGTGCGACATGGGCCTGCAGGTGATCGAAAAGCGCATCACGCGCGACGAAGTCTATACCTGCGACGAAGCGTTCTTCACCGGCACGGCGGCCGAAGTCACGCCGATCCGCGAGCTCGACAACCGCACGATCGGCGCTGGCGCGCGCGGCCCGATCACCGAAAAGCTGCAGTCGGCTTTCTTCGACGTCGTGAACGGCAGGAGCGCGAAATACGCGCACTGGCTCACGAAGATCTGAGCGACGTTTCGAGATGCCCCGCGCAGCCCAACGGCGGCGCACTGCAAGCACCCCGCATACAAAGAGAAAGTCTCATGAGCGAAATCAAGGAAATGCCGCTGGTCGAACTGTCGGCAAAAGATCTGCCGGCGTATTGTCCGAACCCGGCCATGCCGCGCTGGAGCGCGCATCCGCGCGTCTTCATCGACGTGTCGCACGGCGAAGCGCGTTGCCCGTATTGCAGCACGCGTTACAAGCTGCGCGACGGCGAAGTGATCAAGGGCCATTGATCCAACGCATCGAGCGGTTCTGAGCCAGCTTGCACGGCACGAGGCGCGCGTTTTGAATCACGCGCTCGCCGCGCCGCAGGCTCGACCGCACGGACCCGTGCGGCCGCACCGCCGCCGCGCCGCCATCGCGGCGCGTGTGGCCAAACGGCATCGCGCCGTGCGGCTTTCCGCTTTCCCCATTTACCTATCCGAGTGCCGCGCGCATCGCGCGCGGCGCTTGTTATCGACACCGGACACTCACTCTGATGCGTCGCGCGTTGGTTATCGCACCGAACTGGATCGGTGACGCATTGATGGCGCAGCCGCTGTTTGCGCGCCTCGTGAAATTGCATCCGCGCATCGTCATCGACGCGGTCGCGCCCAGCTGGGTCGCACCCGTGCTCGAACGCATGCCGGAAATCCGCGACGTCTACGCGACCGATCTCGCCCACGGCAAGCTGCAGATGCTGCGCCGCTGGCAGCTGTCGAGCGATCTGCGCGACGTCGGCTACGACGCGGCCTACGTGCTGCCGAATTCGTTCAAGTCAGCGCTGATTCCGTGGCTGGCGGGCATTCCGCTGCGCATCGGCTACACCGGTGAGAGTCGCTACGGCGTGCTGAACGTGCGTCACGCGAATCCGCGCAAGGACGCCCGCCCGCCGATGGTCGGCCACTACGCCGCCCTCGCCTACGCGCCAGGCGCCAAGGTCCCCGAAGATCTGCCGATGCCGCGCCTCGACACGGACCTGAACGAGGCCTCGCGCGTGTCGGCGCGCTTCAATCTCGATACGCGCGTGCCGCTGCTGGTGTTCTGCCCCGGCGCCGAATACGGTCCTGCGAAGCGCTGGCCGCCCGAGCACTTCGCGTCGCTCGCGCAGATGGTCGGCCAGTCGTTCCCCTACACGCAAATCGTCGCGCTCGGCTCGCCGAAAGACGCGCCGCTCGCGCAGGCGATCGCCGAGAAAGCGCCGAACGTGCGCAACCTGTGCGGCCAGACCGCACTGGGCGAGGCTTGCGCGCTGATCTCGCGGGCCAACGCGGTCGTCACCAACGACTCCGGACTGATGCACGTCGCCGCCGCGCTGCGCCGCCCGCTCGTGGCCGTCTACGGTTCGACCGATCCGCGCCACACCCCGCCCTTGTCCGAGCTCGCGAAGGTACAATGGCTTCATCTCGAATGCAGCCCCTGTTTTGAGCGCGAGTGCCCGCTCGGTCATCTGAACTGTCTGAAGCAGCTGAGCGCCGAGCAGGTTTTCGGCGATTTGCGCGGCATGCTGCTCGCGCAGCGCTGAGCCGACTGGTACTTGCACGCAACACCGCACGCCCCGAGCGCGTCGCGTCATGTTCGCGCCTTGCGGCACGGGCAAGCTGACGCCGGGGGCGATGGTCCGGCGCTCTGGACCGTCCCGCTACCGCAGACCCGCAACCGCGCGCCGCGCACAAGAGACTGACAAGCCATGCCACGTTTTGCCCACATCTTCGAAGCCGCCGCCGATACCCTGAACGCCTACTATCAGGCCGTCGCCGAGGTCAATATCGACAGCTTGATGGGCTTGTGGATCGACGAGGAGTTCGTCAGCTGCATCTGCGCGGACGGCTCGCATCTGCACGGCCTCGAGAGCATCCGCAATGGCTTGCAGGTCCAGCTCGAAGCGCTGCGGGTGTCGATCGAGCCGCTCGACATCCGCGTCTACGACAGCCTCGGCACCGTCGTCTATGCGATTGCCGAAGCACATCGTCCGGCCGACCCGACCGCCACGCCCGCGATGGTTTTCACCACCTACGTGATGGTCCATGAACGCGGCGAATGGCGCATTGCGCATATTCACGCAAGCCCGATGCCGAACGAGACCGCCAGCCAGTTCGCAACGAAGATGCGGCATGGCCAGGGCCCGCTGCACTGACGCGCGGCACCACGACAGATTCAGAATCACGTTTTCTCGCTCTTCCGCCGGTATGAGTTCGACGCCACATAAACCCGCTTCCTCCGGTACGGCCCCCGCCAAGGTGGCGGCCGCCGTCGAGGCGACCGTCGAGCTGCTGTACCGCGCGCCGCTCTGGCTGCCGAACCGGCATGTGCAGACGATCGTCCCGTCGCTGTTCGCGCGCCGCCCCGCAGTATCGTTTCGCCGTGAGCGCTGGGACACCCCGGACGGCGATTTCATCGATCTCGACTGGGTCGCGCACGATACTCCGCCCACCGACACCGCGCCGCTCTTCGTGCTGTTTCACGGCCTGGAAGGCAGTTCGTCGTCGCACTACGCGGTCGCGCTGATGGCCGCCGCGCGCGAATACGGCTGGCACGGCGTGGTGCCGCACTTTCGCAGTTGCAGCGGCCCGCTGAACCGGTTGCCGCGCTTCTACCATCTCGCCGACAGCAACGAGGTCGACTGGATCCTGCGCCGCCTGTGCGCCGCGCATCGCGGGCCGGTGGTCGCGGCGGGCGTGTCGCTCGGCGGCAACGTGCTGCTGCGCTGGCTCGGTGAGCGGCAGGCCGATGCGGCGCGGGTGGTAGCCGCCGCTGCCGCGATTTCGACACCGATCGACGTCCATGCGGGCGGCCGTGCGCTGTCGCAAGGCTTCGGCCTCGTCTACACGCGCAGCTTCCTGAAGACGCTGAAGCACAAGGCCAACCAGAAGCTCGAGCAGTTCCCGGGCCTGTTCGATCGCGACGCGATGCTCGCGAGCCGCACGATGTACGAGTTCGACAACGTCGTGACCGCGCCGCTGCACGGCTTTCGCGATACCGACGACTACTGGAGCACCGCAACCACCCGCCCGCTACTGCCGCACATTCAGGTGCCGACGCTCGTGCTCAACGCGCGCAACGACCCGTTCCTGCCGGCCGAAGCGCTGCCGTCGCGGCACGAGGTGTCGGCGGCGGTCGAGCTTTATCAGCCTGAGCACGGCGGCCACGCGGGCTTCATGACCGGGCCGTTCCCGGGCCGCATCGACTGGCTGTCGCGGCGCGTGTTCGGCTATCTGGAGCGACACGTCGATCATGGATGACATCGTCAAACAGGCGCTCGCCAAATGGCCGAACGTGCCGAGCTGCACCGGCTGGCTGATGCTCGACCGGCGCGGCAACTGGCGCATGCGCGACGAAGCGGCCCAGGCGAGCGGCGCGCCCGGCGTGCCGATCCGGCATGAGGCGCTGCTTGGCTTCATCAACCGGAACTACGAGGCCGATGAGCGCGGGCAGTGGTTTTTTCAGAACGGACCACAGCGCGTGTATGTCGAGCTGGCTTATACGCCGTGGGTGGTCAGATTGTCCGCGCACGCGGATGGAACGCTCGCGCTGCACGACCAGGGCGGCGGCGCGTTCGAACCGGCGGCGGTGTTCGCGGATGAAGACGGTGGCATTCTGTTTGCCGATCGCTCGCAGCCAGCACGTATCGCGGTGCTGCACGATCACGACCTCGAGATCTTCTCCGATCACGCGACGCTCGCTGACGATGGCTCATTGAGCGGTGCGTTCCACTGGAGTGTTCAGCGCACCTTGCCGCTGCAAAGCGTGCGACGCGATCAGGTGGCCGCGCGCTTTGGCTTCGTTGCGAGCCCGGCGGCGCAGGTCTGACGCGCGCAGCGGCGCGCGTTCACGTCCACCCTACCCTTTCTCGTCGAGCCGCTCCTCCTTGTAGCGGCTCTCCATCTCGTGCAGGTGCGCGTCGACGGTCGCGAGGTCGTAATAGCCGATCGTCTTCAGGTCGCGCGCGTCCTTCAGCTGCCGGATCGCCGATGGCCACGCGCCCTCCAACGCGAACTTCTCCGCCATCGCGCGATGCTGCGTCAATGCATCGCCACTGCCCGCGCTCGCCTGCGCGAGATAGAGCCACCACGCGGGTTGATCGGGATGCGCCCGGGTCTCCTGCTTCGCGAGGGCCTGCGCGTCGGTGAAGCGATGCAGCGTCAACAGCGTGCGGATATGCATGTCAATCGCCGCGTTCGATTGCGGCCAGCGCTTCTGCGCGAGCTCGGCGAGACGCGCGGCTTCCAGTGCGACCGCTACCGCCGCCATTGGAAAAGCGGCTCTGCGCGCCGCCGTAGGTGCCGAACACGCCGCGCGCGATGTCGGGCGGCAGGATCGGATCGGCATGCGCGTCGCTCGGGCCGCTCACGAGCGGCGCCTCGGACGATGCGCGACGGATAGCGACGCAGCGAGGAATCGTTTTCGATGCAACGCGAAGCCGGTCTGACGAAGTCGAAAACGGTGCGCGTGGCCCGGACTAAGATAATGGGCAAGGGCGTCGCAGGACGCGTACGAGGCAAAACTCAGAGCACGACACAGCGTAAATGTAATCAGTCGCCGCGACGATTCGAGGCCGCGCCGCACTGCTATGATAGGCGCCCTCTGAAGGAGTCAACCATGCCTGAACTCACTCATTTCGATGCGGCCGGTGACGCGCATATGGTGGACGTCGGCGGCAAGCAGGAGACCAGGCGCATCGCGATCGCGCGTGGCTCGATCCGCATGCTGCCCGACACGTTCGCGCTGATCCGCGACGGCAACGCCAAAAAGGGGGACGTGATCGGCATCGCGCGGATCGCGGCGATCCAGGCCTCGAAGCGCACCGCCGATCTGATTCCGCTCTGTCATCCGCTCGCGCTGACACGCGTGAAGGCCGATTTCGAACTCGACGAGCAGATGCCCGGCGTGCATTGCACGGTCCAGGTCGAGACGTTTGGACGCACGGGCGTCGAAATGGAGGCGCTTACCGCCGTGCAGATCGGGCTGCTGACCGTGTACGACATGTGCAAGGCGGTGGATCGCGGGATGACCATCACCGATGTGAAGGTGATGGAAAAGCATGGCGGGAAATCGGGGGATTGGGTGGCGCAAGCTTGACGTGCGGTTCGACAACTATCCGGATAGCAACATGACCATCGACGAACTGCTCGAGCAGCTACTGGCGTTTCGCGACGCGCGCGACTGGCGGCAGTTTCACACGCTGCGCAACCTGATCGTCTCCACCGGCATCGAAGCCGGTGAGCTGTTGGAGACGATTCAGTGGAAGACCGATGCGCAGATCGACGCGCTGCTTGGCGATCCCGCGCAATCGACGAACCTCAGGCACGAGTGCGCCGACGTGTTCATGTATCTGCTGCTGGTCGCCCATACCGCCGGCTTCGATCTCGTCGACGCGGCAGCGGAAAAACTGAAGCTGAACGAAGCGCGCTACCCCATCGACAAGGCGAAAGGCACGGCCGCGAAGTATTCCGAGCTTTGAACTTTGAAGGGAGGAAGCCGCGGCGTCAGCACGCCTAAGCTTCCGCGGTCCGATCAATCGTCGTCGCTGTCGTCATCCCGCGTCGCATCGGCCGCCGGTGTGCCGTAGCGCTTCACCAACTGCTGCTTGAAGCCCGCGAGCGACTTCTGCTCGTCGACGAGCTGGTAGAGATAGCCGAGCTGCGCCGGCCAGTCTTTCAATTCCTCGGCGAAGATCCGCAAGCGCTCGACCGTATCGAGCGCCGCCGCGGTATCGCCGCTCAGCGCCTGCAGCACCGCGTAGCGACGCAGCACCGTCTCGCCCGGCAACAGCGCGATCGCCTGCTTGTGCATCGCGAGCTTGCGCTGCAGGTTCAGCGGATTCATCGGCTGCAGCGTCGCGAGACCGTATTCGCCCCACGCGCCGAACAGGAACGACGGATCGGCGCTGTACTGCTCGGCCGGACGCGCGCCGTAGTAGAGCACCTCGGCGCGCGCATAGTCTCGATACACCGGATACAGCGCGGCGAGTCCGCCGAACACCACCACCGCGAACGCACCGAGCGACAGATTCGCCGGCACCGCGCGCAACGGCCGCGTTTCGAGCAGGCCGAACACGAACATCGCGGGCAACAGGAAGAACATGTACTGCTGCGGATACTCGACGAGCGCATGCATCGTCAGCACGCCGATCAGCGCGATGCCGAACACGCGCGCGGCGCTTTGCGGCGCACGCACGACGCGCACGAGCCACGCGACGAGACCCACGAGCACGATCGCGAGACCGATCAGACCGGTTTTCGCGAGCAGGTCGACGAAAATGTCGTGCGAGTTGTTGGCGATTTCGACGCCGCCCAGCTGCTTGACGAGCTCGAACTGATGGCTCGGAAATTCGCCCCAGCCGACGCCGAGCAGCGGATGCTGCTTGAACATCGTCCAGCCGTATTTCAACAGCGCGAGGCGCGGCGCGATCTGGCCGGCATCCTGGAAGCGCTCGGCCGCCGACTGCCCGAGTTCGAGGTGATAGCGCACGTTGGCCCAGCGGATCAGCGCATTGACCACGAAAAACAGCACCGCGAGCGCGATCGGCACCAGCCATTCACGGTTGCTACGGCGCAATTGCGCTTCGTTGCGAGTCTGCGCGAAGGCCATCCAGAAGCCGGCCACGACGATCACGCCCATCTGCAGCCATGGACCCCGCGACACGGTCAGCGCGAGGCCGACCGAGAAAATCGTCGACACGAGCAGCCAGATGGGCACCGCGATGCGGCGCGTCTGCACGAGATACAGCGCGCCCGCCATCGCGAACGCGATATACGTCGCGAGGTGGTTCGCCTGCGCCATGTTGCCGAACGGCCGGCGCTCGACGGTCACGTTATACGCGACGACGAGCGGAGCCACGCGCGCCTCGAGGTGAAACAGCTGGATCACCTGACTGAACACCGCGAACAGACCGCCGACGATCAACGCCCCCGCCGCCCAGCGCAACGCGGTCTCGTCGAGCTTCACGCGCGCGAAGCCGTAGCCCACATGCACGGCCATCCACGCAGCGAGCAGGAAGCCCGCGCCGAGCCAGTTCATCGATGGCTCCGCGACCGGCAGCACCAGCGTCTGCACGACCAGCACGAGGCCGAACAGCAAAGGCACGAGCGCGACCGTGGGCGACGCGAAGCTCACGCGCGGCCGGGTGGTCGCGACCAGCAGCACGACGGCCGCCCCGGTCAGCAGAAACTGCGCGAGCGAGGTGAATTCGGCGTAGAAGGTTGGGATCGGATACGTATGGTTGGCAACCGCGTAGGGCAGGATCAACGCAAGAGCCAGCAGTACGAGAGACAGGTAGCGTGCGAAAGGGGTGGGCATCGAATCAACAGTGGGCGTCAGCAACCGGCGCACTATACAAAAATTTCGTTGCACTGTGCGCCGGTCCGGCCGAAATAGGCTGAAAATCAGCCCTTTACGTTGTGGCTTCGACTCATCCAGTCAGCGCTCGGCTGCTGTCTCGTTCACTCACTCATTTGCCCCTTATGAACGGCATTCGGGCGGCGCCAGATTCGCGGCGAGCGTCGGCGCCTCGCTTGGCATCGGCCCCGAACCCGGCGCCGGCAACGACGACGCGCTCTTGCCGCTCGCAAAGCATTCCCACGTCAGCGCGCCGGTCTGCACCGCGTCCTTGCTCAACGCGACTCGCGCGCTCGGCGCATCGACGTTGTCCGGGACCGACGGCACCAGCGTCATGGTGTTTGCGCCGGCCTGCGCGACACGCGTCGAGTACGTGATCGTGATCTGACCAGTGTCGTCGTCGATCTGGATGGACTCGACGTTGCGCGTGGCGGGCGGCGACGCATAACCGCCGCTGAACGCGTTGCCGCTCGCGGCGTTTTCGGCCACCGCGAGCCGCGCCGACGCCGCGAGCGACAGGCCTTCGCCGACCCGGCTGCGCGCCAGATAGTCCTGATACGCGGGAATCGCGTAGGCCGCGATCACGCCGACGATCGCGAGCACGATCATCAACTCGATCAGCGTGAAGCCGACGCCGCAGCGGCGGCAGATGCGCGCGAACCAGCTCGCGCGCCAGCGTGCGCGGCGCGACCTACGCGAGGATTGCGTCGATTGAGAGTAAGGGGAATATGGCAGGGTAACGATCATCGGCAGACTCCTGATACGAGAAACGCCTGGCCCGTGGATCGGGAACAGGCGTTTCAATCGTAGCGAGCGAAGCTCGCGCGTCACAGTCAGCTGGATGGCCAGGCTTGCATTCGGACGGCATCACGAATCAGGCAGCGATGCACCGTCAGCACCATGCTCACACCGCCGCACGTTTCGCGTTACGGCGCTTCAACAGATAACCGACGATCACGACGAACAGCGCGCCCGCGATGCTCATCCCGTATTCGGCGACTGGCGTGTCGAGGATCGGCCAGCGGTCGCCGGCCGGGTCGTTGACCATCAGACCACCCGCGATCCAGCCGAGCAGGCCCGCGCCGAACAGTACGATGCCCGGAAAGCGATCGAGCAGCTTCAGAATCAGCTGGCTGCCCCACACGATCAGCGGAATGCTCACGACGAGGCCAAAGATCACCAAAGCCAACCGGTGCTCGTGCTCCGCGGCTTCGGCCACGCCCGCGATCGCGATCACGTTGTCGACGCTCATCACCGCATCCGCGATGATGATCGTCTTCACCGCCGAGAGCAGCTTGTCGGCCGGCTTCACGTTGTCGTGAGCGTCGTGCGCCGGCGCGAGCAGGCGCACGCCGATCCACAGCAGCAGCAAGCCGCCCGCGAACTTCAGGAACGGCACGTCGAGCAGCACGACCGCGAACGCGATCAGCACGACGCGCAACGCGATCGCGCCGGCGGTCCCCCACACGATCCCACGCATGCGCTGCGACTGCGGCAGGTTGCGGCAGGCGAGCGCGATCACGACCGCGTTGTCGCCGCCGAGCAGAACGTCGATGACGATGATCTGAAAGACCGAGCCCCAATGGAGGGTCGTGAAGAATTCGAGCATGGAAAAAAGCATAAGAAAAAATCGACCGCGCGGGCAGAACCGCGGCGCAAGCGCGGACATCGAGTAGGGGACGGAGTTACCTCCGTCGCCCTCTCACACCACCGTACGTGCGGTTCCGCATATGGCGGTTCATTAAACACGCTGGGTATCGAGCAGCGAAACCAACCCTGATACGTCAAAGAAGCTCTTGGGATAGGCCGCGTTCATGTGGCTTGCTCCGGCGTTCCACCAAGGACCGCGTCCGTTGCTTGCCGACTTCCATGCCCGCGTCTTATCCAGGCCTCGCGCTTGTAGTCGCTTGTGACGGGTGGACGGACGCTTCCACTGCCGCCATAGCAGGCAGCGCAGTTTGCGCCGTACCCACCCGTCCAGCTCCTCCAGTACACCTTTAACCTCGGTCAAGCGGAAGTATGAGGCCCAGCCACGTAACACCGGGTTGAGTGCCGCTATCGTTACGGCGAGGTTGCGCGAGGCATTCCCCACCACGATTTCGCGCACCCTGTCCCTCAGTCGCTTCAGACTGCTATTGGCAATCTTCAGCCGCGCCTGCTTGTGCCATGTGACGCTGTAGCCTAGAAACTTCCGCTGCCAAGGCCGCGCGACGGCGCTTTTATCCCGGTTGACC
>NZ_CADFGP010000033.1 GCF_902833905.1 Paraburkholderia tuberum STM678
CGAGTGTTCGGGCCATGGCCCGAACACTCGAACCCTGCTGCTTCATGCTTGCAATCGTCATGCGTTCTTCAGGCTGCAGTTGTTGGTAACTTCTTTTTTGCATTGGCACACCTTACACGAGCAAGGTGTTGCACTTCAAATTTGATCGCGCCCAGGTTCCGTGTTGCGGGATTATATAAAAAGCATACGTAATTAAACTGCCAAGGTGAAACGCATGACCAGCAAATTAACCAGCCGTCAGCCTTATGCCAGCCCGTTGGAGCGAATACAGAAGCGCGTGAGGAACAAGCGCGCTTCTATTCCGCGGCGAAGCGCAACCTGTCTTGCGGCCCTTGCATATATCGCGGCCATTCCTTCATTGTCTTTCGCGAATTGCACGACATCGAATAACTCGACGACGTGCGACACGAGCGCCCCGTCGCCATGGTCAAGCACGATCGGAACCGGCCCGACCACCGCTTCAGGCTCTACTGTGACAGTAGGAGCAAACGCACAGATCGTGGTGGGCGATGCGACAGCGATCGCGCTTGCCGACAACGCCATCATCGTCGTTCAGTCAGGCGCGCAAGTAAAAAACAGCGCGCTGACGGGTAACGGCACGTACGGCACCGGGGCCGATACGATCGCCTTCCGGAACAACAGCACGCTGACAGTGGAACAGGGCGCGGCCGTCATCTCTGGCGGGACGGAAGGCAACGCCGAAGCCGTCAATCCGGAGGGTACAGGCAATACCATCATCAACAACGGAACGATCCAGGGCGTCCATAGCGCTGCGATCTGGTTCCAGAATACGTCCGGCTCGAATACCGTCATCAACAACGCGACCGGCGTGATCGAGGCGCCGGGAAACGTGATGGGCGCGTCCGGCAACGGCGCGGTCGACTTCACCAACCGCGGACAGGTGATCGGTAATCTGGTCTTTGCCGGTGGCAACGATACGTTGCGCCTTTACACCGGTTCGTCGGTGAGCGGAACCATCAACGGAGGCGGCGGCAACAACCTGTTGACGCTGAACGGCACCGGAACGGACACGCTGCCGACCGGCATCACGAACTTCCAGACGCTGCAGAAGCAGGACACCGGTACCTGGACAGTCGCGAGCTCGATGGGCGCGATGGGGGTCACGTCGGCCGAGGTGCAGCAGGGAACGCTCGCGCTGACCGGCAACAACACGCAGTACACTGGCGCGATGCTGGTCGATCAGGCGGGCATCCTTCAGGGATCGTCGCAGAGCCTGCCAGGCGCGATCACCGATAACGGTCTGGTGCAGTTCGCGCAGGCCGCCAACGGCACTTATGCGGGGCTCATCAGCGGTACCGGCTCGGCGGAGAAAGACGGTGCCGGCACGCTTACGCTTGCGCCCACCGCTGCGGGCGGCAATACGTATACCGGGGGTACCGTACTGAAGCAGGGCGTACTCTCGGTGTCCGCAGATAACGCACTCGGCGGCACGGCAGGCGGCGTGACGTTCGACGGGGGAACGCTGCAGCTCGGCAGCAGTTTCGACCTCGCCAGTACGCGCGCGTTATCGGTTGCCGCGGGCGGCGGCACCATCGATACACAGGGCTTCCAGTCGACGATCGCGCAAAACGTGACGGGTACGGGCTCGTTCTTCAAGACCGGCTCGGGCACGTTGACGATCGACGGCTCGCTCGTCGGCCCGATCGCCGCGGAGGTGCAAGAGGGCACGCTCGTGCTCAACGGCAGCGGCGCACAGCATACGGGCAGCGTGACGGTTGATCTGCCCGGCACGTTGCAGGCGAGCGCCCAAAGCCTGCCGTCGACCGTTACCAACAACGGTCTCGTGCAATTCGAACAGAACGTCGACGGGACATATGCCGGGTTGATCAGCGGGACCGGCGTCGTGGAGAAAGACGGACTTGGCACGTTGACGCTCGCGCCGGGCGCGGTGGGCGGCAATACGTATACCGGCGGCACGGTGCTGAAACAGGGTGCGCTGTCGGTGAGCGCCGACAGCGCGCTGGGCGGCGCGACCGGTGGCGTGGCCTTCGATGGCGGCACGCTGCAGTTCGGCAGCAGCTTCGACCCGGCCAGCACGCGTGCAATCTCGATTGCGGCAGGCGGCGGCACGATCGATACGCAGGCGTTTCAGTCGACCCTCACACAGAACATCACCGGCACCGGTGCCTTGACAAAGGTCGGTGCGGGGACGCTGGTGCTCGATGGGGCGAATACGTGGTCGGGCGGCACGACGGTAAGCGCCGGCACGCTCGCGGTCGGCGATGCGTCGACGTCCGCCGCGTCGATGACCGGCGCGACGAGCGTCGCTGCGGGAGCGACTCTCGGCGGCTACGGCACTGTCAACGGCGACGTGACCAACAACGGCACCGTCGCGGTGGCCAATGCGTTGGCGCAGTTTGCCGGCGGCGCACAGGGCAATTTCACGATCAACGGCAAGTTGACGAACGCGAATCTCGTGCAGATTGGCGGCGGCAAGAGCGCCGGCAATTCACTCGTCGTCAATAGCTACGTCGGAAACAATGGGGCCATTGCATTGAATACCGTTCTCGCGGGTGACAACGCGTCTTCGGACAAGCTCGTTGTGAACGGCGGAACGGCAACCGGTGCGACCACGCTGAAGGTGACGAACGTGGGCGGCCAGGGCGCGGCGATCACGTCGAACGGCATCCAGGTCGTCGCCGCGACGAACGGCGCCACGACTGATGCCGGTGCATTTTCGCTCGCAGGCGGAACGACGAAAGCCGGCGCATACGAGTACTACCTCGTCAAAGGCGGCGTGATGGCCGGCACGTCGCAGAGCTGGTACCTGCGCAACACCGTGCCCGCTGCGCAGAGTGCGCCGGCCGACACGAGCGGCAGCGGCACGACAGCCGTGACCAGCACCCCCGCGCCGGGCACACCCGCACTTCCCGCCGCGAGTGCTGATCCGATTACGCTTTACCGCCCTGAAGCGGCCCTTTACGCGGAGCTTCCAGCCGTTGCCCGGCAGCTCGGCATGATGCAGATCGACAACTTCCATCTGCGCCAGGGCGAGCAGTCGTTGCTGAGCGAGAACGGCAGCCTGCCAGCGGCGTGGGCACGTGTGTGGGGCGGACACAGCACGCTGTCGCAAAGCGGCGACGTCGCGCCCGGGTTTTCCGGCTCGATGACGGGAGCGCAGGTCGGTCAGGACCTGTACGCGAGTACGACGGCGAGCGGTCACCGCGACCACTACGGGCTCTTCCTCGGCTTTGGACGGGCCACGGGTGATGTCAGCGGCTTTGCAGTCGGCGTGCCGGATGCCGCGGCCGGCCATCTTGGAATTAGCGCATACAGCATCGGCGGCTACTGGACCCACATCGGACCGAGCGGGTGGTACACAGATGCGGTGGTTTCGGGCAGCTCACTGGTGATCGATTCGTCGTCGCGCGACGGGGTTAGCGCCACGACGCACGGAAATGCGGTGACCGGTTCGCTTGAAGGCGGTTTGCCGTTCGCGATCGGACACTCGCTCACGCTCGAACCGCAAGCCCAGCTGATCTGGCAACACCAGACGATCAAGGATCTGAACGACGGAATCTCGAACGTCACGTTCAGCAACGGTAATACGATGGTCGGCCGTCTTGGCGTGCGGCTCGCCGGCGTCTACGAGGCGGCACGCGTGACCTGGCAGCCTTATCTGCGGCTCAACCTGTTGCGTTCGTTCGGCAGCACGGACAAAGCGACGTTTGGCGGCGTGACGCCGATCAGCACGTCGGTTGGCCAGACCACCGGGCAGATCGACGCGGGGATGGTGGCGAAGCTGACGAAGCATGGAAGCGCGTTTGCGACTGTCAGCCTCGGCACGAACCTTGGGGGCGAACACCAACGCGTTGTCACTGGAAACGTCGGCGCGCGCTGGACCTGGTAGCACAATTTACCAGGTTCGCAGGAAGACATTGAACTGTCAAGCTTCGGACGGATCTTCCCCACGGTAAATTTGTTCTAGCCCGACACGGGCTCGGAAGGTCGGGTGGAGTTCTGCGTCATTCGCAGATAGTCGAAGACCTGTCGTGTGTTGCGGTTCAGGCTGCGCATTTTCTCTCAACTGGTTGCGGGTTTCTCAAGGCTGCTAAATTTGCCTGAAGGCCTTTGTGGGTATGACTTTCGCCGATTTCCGCCGGATCCGCTAGAATTCCCGATCTTTGGCGGTCGATAATGGCGCAAAGCCAGCAATGGCAACGGATTCCAACGGAATTAAGCCTCGAACAGTTCGAGCAATTTGTCTTGCCGCACCTTACGGCAGGAAGCCGGGGACCGGCATCCAAACTGACCGCGCACGCGATCTTCAACTACATCCTGAAACTGCTTTACCTCGGTTGCCAATGGAAGGCGCTGCCGATTGCAATGGATCGGCACGGCAAGCCGGAGATTCACTACACGAGCATCTATCGGGCCTTTCGGCGCTGGCAGGCATGCGAATGTTTCGACGCTGTCTTCCTCGCGTCAGTGGTGCGGCTTAGCCACGACCAGTTGTTGGACACCAGCGTCATCCATGGCGACGGCACCACGACGGCGGCGAAAAAAGGCGGCGACAATATTGGCTTCAGCGGCCACAAGCACATGAAGGGTGACAAGGTAGTGGCCTTCTGTGACCGGAACTGCAATGTGATCGCCCCGTTCGTGTCGGCGCCAGGCAATCGCAACGAATCGCCACTGCTGCGAGACGCGTTGCCGCAGGTGATGCGGATTGCCCGTGAAGCCAGGCTGGACCTGCGTGACACCGTGGTCAGCCTGGACGGCGTCTACGATTGTCGCGCCAACCGCAAGGCGATCTTCAACCGCGGGATGGTGCCCAACATCAATCCGAACCCGCGCGGCAGGAAACGCACAAAGGGAGGTCGCAAGGCGCTGTTCGATCTGGCCATTTTTAAAGAGCGATTCCGAACGATCGAGCGCGTGTTCGCATGGGAAGATAAGTTTCGTCGCCTGCTACTTCGCTTCGATCGTATCAGTCAGTTGCACTACGCATTCAAGATCATGGCCTACACGATGATCAATCTACGACACCATTGCGGTAGTTGATCTGACAGTTGAGGTCCATGCTTCATGTCCGGCGCAGCGCGCCGTGATCCCGTTCGTCCTCATCCTGCGGAAATACATCCATGACAACACAAAACGGCCTCGTCCCCCTCCTCGACGCGGCTGGTCTCGCCCGCTTGCCCATTCCGTTGACCGCCGCCAGATCGCTTCAACCGAAACTCGCAACCAGTTGTCGGAGACGCCAAAGTGGTTCCCACCACTTGAGTAGCGGGAGCCATTTTGGGATCAGAAGAGAAACCAGCGTCGGGAACGCGTAAAGTCAGTCCGAACCATAGCCCAGAGTTTCGGCGGTGCCTTGCTGCGGCCGCATGTGAACCGGGCGTATCTGTTTCGAAGCTCGCCCGAGAACATGGCATCAACGCGAACATGTTGTTCAGGTGGCGGCGACGGTATCGAGCGGACCAACATGCTGGGACAACCGAGCTTGTTCCGGTGACGGTCGTAAGCGAAGCGCCGGTCACCGTCACGCCGACATCGTCGGTCGAACAGGAGATCGTGAAGCCCACCGCGACCGTCGGCACAATTGAAGTTCGGATCGGCCGGGCGGTAGTGAAGGTCGATGGCGCGGTTGACGCCGAAACGCTGCGTACGGTGCTCAGGAGTGTGCGATCGTGATCGCCCTGCCAACGGGTACGCGCGTGTGGATCGCGGCGGGCGTAACCGACATGCGCAGTGGTTTCCCGGCTCTTGCCACGAAGGTGCAAACGGCACTCGAAGAGAATCCGCTCGGCGGCGACGTGTTCATTTTTCGGGGACGTCGCGGCGATCTGGTAAAGATTTTCTGGGCAACTGATGACGGACCATGGCTTCTGGCGAAGCGGATTACCCGCGGGCGTTTTGTCTGGCCCCAGGCTGATGGTGGCAAGATCTATCTCACGTCGGCACAGCTGTCGATGTTGCTGGAAGGCATCGATTGGCGACAACCCCGTCGTACGGCCGCATTGTCGATGTTGTAAACCGGATAGAAGGCTCGTAAACTGCAGCGCATGCCCGATCATGCGCCACTTTCGGACACCGTTGCCGAGCTCCAAACCCTGGTGCTCGAGCCGCAGGCGTCGATGGCAAAGATGCTGCAGCAAATCGCGGAGCGCGACCGGGAGATTGTCGAACGGGACCAGGAGATTGAGCGCCTGACGGCCCAGATTGACAAGCTCAGGCGTATGCACTTCGGTCGCAAATCCCAGCAACTTGAGCGACAGATCGATCGGCTCGAAACCCAACTCGAAGATCTGGCAGCGGGCAGCGGCGTCGCCGATGTCCGCCGTGCGCGCGCTCGTGCATCAAGTTCAGGCGTGTCTGCGGCATCCCCGCAGGAAGCCTTGCCGCACCACCTGCCACTCGAGAAGCGCGTGCTCGAGCCCGCCTCGAACTGCCCGAAGTGCGACAACGTCATGGAGTTACTCGGCGAAGACGTGTCCGAGCAGCTCGCACGCGTCATGGCGATGTTCAAGGTCATCCGCACGATCCGTCGCAAGAGGATCTGCACCGGTTGCGGCCATATCGCGCAACCTCCCATGCCGGGACTGCCGATCGAGCGCAGCATCGCGCATCCGAGCTTGCTGGCCGAGATCATCGTTTCGAAGTATGCAAACCACACGCCGCTGTATCGGCAATCCGAGATCGCGGCGCGCGACGGCGTGCGTCTCGATCGGGCCACCATGGCACGCTGGGTCGGGCAATGCGAAGAGCTCTGGCGGCTGCTGACTGAAGCACTGCGTCGCTACACGATGGCGACTGCCAGGCTCCACGCGGACGACACGCCGATCCCGGTGCTCCCGCCCGGCAACAGGAAGACCAGGAGCGGTCGGTTGTGGGTCTACGTGCGCGATGACCGCCGCTCAGGTTCGCGCGAACCCGCTGCTGTCTGGTTCGCGTACTCGTCGGACCGCAAAGGCATCCACCCTCAGACCCATCTCGCCGGATTCGAAGGCGTCCTCCAGGCGGACGGCTATGCCGGCTTCAACGAGTTGACCGAAAGCGGCAAAGTTCGTCTGGCATCTTGCTGGGATCACGCGCGCCGATATGTGTTCAACGTCCATGAGACAGCCCCGTCGGAAACCACGAAGCGATGGCTCGACATGATCGGCGATCTCTACGAAATCGAGGCTGCTAGGTAAGGTCGCACGCTTATGTCCGGCCTGTTTGCGCAGGTCGTGATGCCTGCCCGCCTCTATGGAATGCGCTGGCGGGGTCCTCATCTGATCATCGAACACGAAGGTTCATATGCCTTATCGGGTTATCCCTGCCCCGGTCCAACCTGTTAGCCAATGTGGGTCTATCGCTTGCGCACCTCGATGAAGTAGTGCCGCGCGTCAATCAAGATGAGAGGACTGGCCACGCCGCGCCGGGAAGGATTCTCCTCAGTGGGGAGCTTTATCGGTGGTCGCGGTAAATCGGGTATCAACGAGCCTTCCATGACATGGGAGGCCTCGGTGCCCGGACGACACGTCAACGACCACCAGATGAGGCTTTACATGAAGCACAGACTCCACGAAGGGGCGCCCAGGGCGGCTGCTCGCGCCGGGTTCAGCGTCGCCACTGCCTACCGCATCGAAGAGGATCCGCGTTTACCATCGCAGAAGAAGGCGCCGCGCGAGCGCCGACGCGTGGATCCGCTTGCCGAGATATCCGACGCTGAGATTGTTCCGCTGCTTAAGTCCGCTCCTGGCATTCGGCCGGTTGGGGTGCTGGAAGAGATGCTTCGGCGCCATCCTTATCTGTCGCGCGGGGTGCGCCGGACACTGGAGCGACGCATCCGCGTGTGGCGTGCACTCCATGGCGAGGAACGTGAGGTTATGTTCCGTCAGGTGCACGAGCCCGGTCGTCTTGGGCTATCCGACTTCACCGAGATGCAATCTCCCGGCGTCACCGTGGCCGGTATCGTACTGGATCACCGCCTGTACCACTTCCGCCTGGCCTGCTCGGGCTTTGAGCACGCTCACGTCATTCTCGGCGGCGAGAGCTACGTCGCACTTGCCGAAGGGCTGCAGAACGCGTTGTGGGCTCTGGGTGGCGCGCCGCACGAGCATCAGAGCGACAGCCTTTCCGCGGCATTTCGCAACCTCGATCGCGAAGCGCTGTGTGCTCACTACGGTATGCAGCCCACGCGCAACAACCGCGGCATCGCCCACGAGAACGGCGCCATCGAGAGTCCCCACGGCCACCTCAAGAGCGTGATCCGTGACGCGCTGTTGCTACGTGGCAGCGTCGACTTTACCGACCTCGCAGCCTATCGCTGCTTCATCGACGAGATCGTCAGTCGCGTCAACGCGCGCAATGCCAAGCGAATCGAGGCCGAACATCCCTTCCTGCAGTTCTTCCCCTTTTCCTTATCTCCGAGTCAACGCAGGCATTCTCTCGTTGCCCTGGCAAGGGCTTGCATAGCGACTTCCGTAGAACGTTGACGAAGTCCGTCGCTCCGCCCACGCGTAAGCGACTATCAAAGGGAACTTTGACCGGGCATTGTCAATGCCGCCCGCATTTTCCCCAAAGGGGGCGGAGACCTGCAACTGGGAAGACCGCCTTCGTGACTTTGAGCATGATTGATTAGAATTGTTCTTGAACGGCCCCCAAGCGGCCGAGCTGGTCAATCGGCGTGGGTAGAATCGAGACCCGTCAATACACGAAAAAAAGCGATCCTCCGTGATAACACGAAGGACCGAAGCAAGCCGGCCACGGACGGGGGTTGTGGCAGCAAGGGCCGTGAAGGACGTCTGGACCAAGAGAATCCGACCTTCGACGCCGGGCGCCACTCTACTGGGTATCAGCCGCGCATTGTCTACCGTCCGTCTGACAGGTCTCTCATTCTGTCGGAATCGGGCATGGATTCAGTCATCACCTGTCGCTTGAAACGTGCGGCTTAGTAAACTTCGACAGCGGGAAGGCCTGCGCCGTTTGCGGACGGTCCTGTCACGATAGGTTCGGATTTCATGCCCCACGCGATATTGATCTCGGGATCGTTCCAGCAAACAGTGCGCTCAAAGGTTGCGATCCGCTTCGACGTCGCTCTCACAAGTATCTCTGCAACGTCCGAGCGCACATGAAATCCATAGGCGAATCCCGGTGGAATCCACATCTGCCAGTTGTTTGCCGAAGAGATCCGCTCCCCAACCCAGCGCCCAAATGTGACTGACCACCGTCGGAGATCGAGCGCAACGGCGAATACCTCGCCGGTAACTACTCGCAACAACAGACCTCGAGGCTGCTGAATCTGATAGTGGAGTCCGGTCAATACGTTACGGGAAAAGACCATATGCTGATCCTGAACGAAGGTGTACCCGCGCGCCACATTCTCTTCAAACCACTCCTGGTCGAAGCTATCAAAAAACAGCCCGCGCGCATCGTTAGCGATGTGCGGTTCGACGATCTTCACATCGCGGATGTTGGTATGGCGTATACGACAAGGCATGGATTGGGCGGAAAAAAAGGGTGGATGTGCTCATTCAAGGTCTCAAGACCCAATGCGTGAATCGATAGCTTGATTCCGAATGCCTTGGCTGCTCAAGCTACGTTGCAGACAAACTATTATATGAATACGCCATCATGTGCTGCCGGAACAGATGCGCACGTTTCTTCCTGACGCGACGTCCAAAGCGAAGCCGCAATTGAGAGTACGCGCGTGACGTCGTGCGCCATGCGATACGCATACCCGTCTTCGACTTTCGACCCCCTTTACGACCCTTCAAGTCGATGGCGAGCATCCCTCCTGTTCTCCTCAATAGCATGAGCGAGTTTGGGCGGCAAGAGCAATGCTGGCCATTATCTTCAGGAGTCTTGATCGGGGTCATTCTTAACTATGAAACTCGAATATCGACATCAATTTTCGTTCTAACGATTTGCACTTCGCCGCCATTCTGTTGTTTGTTTATGCCAGGCATCTTTCGTCGAGCCGCGATCAAGATATGATGCGCCGCAACGCAAGGAAACGTAATACGGAACATAGTAGAAACAAGCGACGGATCGCGCGGTCGGGGAAAAGATGAAGCGTAGCGTTCGGGGATGTGATGACGAAGTGCAAGAGAAGAAGGGGCGATCCGTCGCTCGTCATATCGGCATTCTGTTGTTTGATGGATTCTCTCTACTAAGCACAAGCGCTATTGCTGAGATATTCCAGCTCGCCAATGAGATCTATAGAAGCCGCAATCATAATCACAGGCCGTACAACGTCAATTTTTACTCAGCGAAAGGTGCAAAAATTCGATGTTCATCGTCAATTGACATATGGACACGCGCATGCGATTTCGGCGACGTTGCCGAGTTAGACGCAGTGTTCATAGCAGATGGACCGGGTGTCGGGAATGCGCTCCTGGACAGCCGGGTCGTCAATTGGCTATCGGACCTAGTCGGGCGCGGTGTGGAGATTGCACCAATCGGTGAAGGGTGGCGACTATTGGAAGTTGCGGTGCGAAACCGGCCTACACGCCCGTTAAATGAAGGAATGGTTACGGGATTGAACGGCATAGGCGTGGGCGCCTCGCTTTACGATCTAGCTGACAGTGTTGAGCCCGCGCAAAATGCGCTGAAGATGGTTGCGAAAGACATTGGTGAGGAGGCCGCCCGCGAAATTGCGGTTCGTATCCGCCCGGTCGGAGGAGGCGGCCTCTCGTTGATCTTTCCGCCAACGCGTGAGGACACCGCAACTGAAAAGATCAGGGCTGCGGCGCAGTGGATAAGGCAGAACTGCGACCATGTCACCTCTGTTCGCGATGCAGTGGGGATTGCGGCCATGAGTGAGCGAAACTTCCTGCGCCGCTTCAAGCAGGAGATCGGCGTTACGCCTTCAGAGTATCTGACTCAAGCGCGACTCGACCTAACTTCAAGACTGCTCGTCGAAACCAGATTGCCAATCGACAGTATCGCAAAGCAGTGTGGGTGGACAAACGGAGCGCGCCTGTCTCGTGTCTTCAAACGGCGCTTTGCGGCGACTCCTACTGAGTTCCGCGCACGCTTAGGCTGTCGGCAGTCGCCGGCGTAGTAGGCAGCAGGCAATTCTCAGTTCTCCCGCGTCCTGCGTTGATGGATCGCGTAGATCGGTCGGTCATCAGGGACCGGCTTGCAGTACCGCTCCGCTAGGAGTCCAGAAAGGCTATAAATCTTTACTTGGGCGTGTCCTCTTTGGTTTTCGCATAGGTAACTTAAGAAAAGACACGATTTGGACACCTAGATGCGCAGGCCGGCCTAAATCGGTTTGACGCGACGTGACGCAAGGTTCGACGCTTATTGAAGGAGAAAGAAATGCAAAGCGCACAAGGACTCGGGGCCCGCTCATTGGACGGCATCTGCGTGGTTGCAGGCGCGCTGCTGGCAACGAACATACGCTTTGGCGAGTACCTTCAGGGGCGACCAGATGGCACTCACGTCACGCTCGCACTGGCGATCGCGCTTGTTCTCTTCCCCGCCTTCGGTTTATATGAGTCATGGAGAGGTCGTCCGGTGTGGCGCCTACTTCGGCAGGTGTTTATTGCTTGGCTGGCGGTGCAGGCGTGTGGACTGGTCGTGATGTTTTCACTGCATCGTGCAGAGTTGATATCTCGTCTTTGGTTCGCTTACTGGACGGTGATGTCTGGCGGCGCGCTCATTCTCGTGCGACTCGTTGTATATAGCACCCTGCGTAAGATTCGCCATGCCGGACTTAACTTGCGGAATGTTGCGATAGTCGGCGACGGTGAGCATTGCCGTGAACTTGTGGAGAACGTCGATGGAACTCCGGACAACGGGTTCCGGGTCGCTGTTGTCTTCAATGTGCGTGACGGCGGAAAATCTCTTGGTGTACTGGTACCGATACACAACAACTTCCCGGAGTTTGTTGCTCATGTTCGGCGCGACGGGGTCCAAGAGATCTGGCTTGCACTGCCGCTTTCGGAAGAGGAAACGATCCAGCGCGTCGTAGACGAGTTCCGCTATGACCTGGTTAATGTGCGCTTTATCCCAGATGTGCAGAGTGTTGCGCTCTTTGCCGGAGGCGTTATCGACCTGATTGGTGCACCTGCCATCAATCTGATTGCTTCACCGGTGCCGACCCGTTCGCTTGTGCCGAAAGAAGTTTTTGATCGTCTGTTCGCATTCGCCGCGCTGGTTGCACTACTGCCGGCATTCATTGCCATTTCGATTGCTGTAAAGCTTTCTTCGAAAGGGCCAGTGTTCTTCCGGCAGTATCGGAAGGGGGCAGATGGCCGCGTGTTCCGAATCTACAAGTTTCGGTCAATGCGCCAACATGGGGAACAAACCGGCGTCGTCACTCAAGCGACTCGCCGTGACCCCCGCATCACCCAAGTTGGATCGTTTCTTAGGCGAACGAGTCTCGATGAGCTTCCCCAGTTTATCAATGTATTGCGCGGTGAAATGTCGGTTGTAGGTCCGCGTCCCCATGCGATAGAACATGATGAACTCTATCGAAAGGTAATTGATAACTACATCCATCGATACCGAATCAAGCCGGGAATTACCGGTTGGGCGCAGGTCAACGGATTTCGTGGCGAGACGGACCGCGTCGAGAAAATGGAAAAGCGTGTGGAGCACGACTTGTATTACATAAAGAATTGGTCGTTTATGCTGGATTTGAGGATCGTCCTTGCGACGATCGTAAAAGGATTTGTGAGCCGCAACGCTTACTAACGTTTTCCGAGCGCCCGGCAGTGGACCCCCTCGGGCGAATCCCGGCTGATACGTGAGTGCGACGCTCGCTCGAGTGACAGGAACATTAAAACAGATGGATGTTATGGCTTCATCAAATGTGTTTATCGAAAAGGTACGTCGCCTTTTTTTCTGCGGCGTTCTAGCGGGTGGTGGTCTTGTGGGCCTTATCGCACTTCTTAGCGGGTGCTCCGTTGCGCCGGGGATGCGGATGGTGCGGCCACCCGAGTTGCCGGTTTCGGCCGACTCTTTCGGCAAGAAGACCGGGAAGCGCGTCGAAATCCAGGAAATTACTGTTGGTTTGTTGCAGATGCTCAAAGAGAAGGAGCAAGGCAATGACAGAGGAGCGGTTCGTGAGCTGACCGTCCCGTCTAGTCCCTACACCATCGGCGTAGGAGATGTTCTGCAGATTACCGTCTGGGGCCACCCCGAGCTGATTGCCGCACAGGGACCACAAACACAGACGGTTACCCGCCAGGCCGACCCGGTGCCCGGCTTTGTAGTTGATCAGCGCGGAAATGTCGAGTTTCCATACGCCGGTAGCGTACAAATGGCCGGCCTGACAACCGAGGAAGCGCAGAAAACGTTGACCGTCGTCCTCAGTAGGGTTGCGTACAAGAATCCGCAGATAACTCTGCGCGTCGCGTCATATCGAGCGCGCCAGGTGTACATCGATGGTGAGGTGCACACGCCTGGAGAACTGTCTCTCAATGACATTCCGATGTCGCTCTATGAGGCAATAAGCCGTGCAGGTGGTTTTACCGCGGCAGCAGATCAGAGCCGTATGTCGCTGTCACGGGGTAAGCAGGTATACAACTTAAACCTGCCGCATCTTAGCGCTAGCGGCAGTGACCCGCGGCTTATCCAACTTCGTAGCGGTGATGCCCTTCGCGTGCCATCGCGAGACGAAAACGGCGTGTACGTAATGGGCGAAGTGAACAAGCCGGTTACAGCACTGCCCATGAAGGATGGGTCCCTTTCGCTAAGCGATGCAATTTCGCAAGCTGGCAGTGTCAATAGCAATACGGCAGATGCAGCGCAAATGTTTGTCATACGCGGGATGGGCGGTAACTCTCCGAAGATATATCACCTTGATGCGAGATCACCAGTGTCAATGGTGCTCGCAAACCAGTTTGCATTAGAGCCGAAAGATGTTGTGTACGTAGATGGCAGCGGCCTTGTCAGGTTCAGTCGTGTCCTGAGCCTTCTGTTGCCGGGAATTACCGCCGGGCTAACCGCAGCAATTCTGACGAAATAGTCAAGGGGAAACGTAGGAGGCTTTTGGCGCTACGTTTCGCCGTTGCCCAAAAGCTCGTGACCCGTTATATCGGCAGCTAGAACTCGAAAAATACACTGATTAAAGCGCTTGGGAAGACTGGTCCAATCGATGATTCAAAGCATTCTCATTGTCTGTGTCGGGAACATATGCCGCAGTCCGATGGCTGCCGCGTTGCTCAACGAGCGTTTGCCAAGGACGAATATTGTGTCTGCGGGTCTTGGTGCCCTGGTCGGTCGGCCTGCCGAACCGGAGGCCGCGGCATTGCTCGCTGCGCGCGGGCTGGATGTGTCAACACATCGCTCACAGCAACTGACCGAGTTATTGTGCAAGCAGGCCAACCTTATTCTGGTGATGGAGCGCGGTCACAAGGATCAACTCGAGAGGCATTATCCCTTCACTCGCGGCAAGGTGTTTCGGTTGGGGGATCATGGCGGTTATGACATTTTCGACCCATTTCGACAAGGCAGAGAACGATTCGAAGCGTGCTACGAGTTGATCGATGCAAGTGTCCAAAGGTGGGCCCAGAGCGTGATGCGGTTGGCGTAGAAGATCCCCAACAAGGGCGTTTTGCACATGATGCTTTCGGTCAGGCAATTTGAAATGCGAATTCTCAATTCATGAACACAAATACTGGGCGCGGAGCGCTGAATCAAGATGAAGGTGGGGATATTGACTTCTCGTCCCTCATAGACACGCTGGTTAACGACTGGCGACGCATTGCCGTATCGGCGCTCGTCGTGTTCGTTGTCGCCTGCGCGTACATCGTGGTTGCGAAACCTGTCTTTCAATCTTCGATTCTGATCGAAGTCGAGGACAACCCAGACGCCTCCGCAAAAAACCTGCTGGGTGACATTTCGTCACTATTTAACGTTAAAGCTTCGTCAGATGCCGAGATTCAAATTCTCGGTTCGATGATGATCGTCGGTGGGACCGTCGATAACCTTGCACTCTTTGTAGATGCGAAACCTAAGTATTTTCCGTTACTTGGACGCTTTATTGCGAGACACAACTCGGGTCTCTCAACCCCCGGACTCTTGGGATGGGGTGGCTATGCCTGGGGTACGGAGTCGATCGAGGTTCCAAAGTTCGACGTGCCTCGAACATTTGAGGACGACAAATTCACGCTACTGAACCTGGGTGAGGGGCGGTATCGCATCGACGGTTCGGATCTTGACCATGCTGTGGAAGACCAAGTAGGGCGCAGCTTGGTGATCCAGACGGCCAAGGGTCCAATCACACTCGAAGTGAAGAATATTTACGCAAAGCCGGGTGCAGCGTTTTCGCTAACTCGCCACGCGCGACTTGAGACCATATCCAACCTGCAGGATGCGTTGAATATCGCGGAGCAAGGCAAGGATTCTGGCGTGATAAGTGCTGAGTTGAAGGACAACGACCCAATTCGCGTCGCCAGCATCGTCAACGAAATCGGGCGTTTGTACGTCAAGCAGAACGTGGAGCGTCGAGCTGAGGAAGCGGAAAAGTCCCTTCAGTTCCTTGAATCGCAGGTGCCGATTTTTAGAAATCAACTAGACGATGCGGAGAGGAGGTACAACGAGGCCCGTATGCAGACTGGCACGCTCGATCTCGATGCCGAGGCAAAGATCATCCTTCAGCAGGCGACAGATGTTGAGAGCCGACGTTTGCAATTGGTCCAGCAAAGAAGGGCTCTTTCTGTCGATTTCGTAAAGGGACATCCGGAAGTGGCAATGCTTGATGCACAGATTGCTGCCTTGACCGATCAAGAGAAGCAAATCCAGCAACGCATCCGAAGCCTGCCTCGGACGGAGCAGGTTGTTGTGCGTTTGATGCGCGACGTACAGGTCGATACAACCCTGTACACAGCGTTACTCGATAACGTCCAGCAGCTAAGGCTTCTTAAAGCAGGTAAGGTTGGAAATGTCCGTTTGATTGACAACGGTGTCGTGCCTGACGACCCTGTGCGCCCCAAGCCGAAGCTCATCCTCCCATTGGCGGTTGTCTTGGGCGTTCTGCTAGGCGCGATCGTCGCTTTAGTTCGTGAGGCCCTTTTCAGGGGTATTAGCGACGCACATGAAATTGAATCTCACGCCGGTCTGAGTGTCTATGCGGCGGTTCCTTACAGCGTGCACGAGGAGCGAGCAAGCGCGATCGCGCGCCGAAAGGGGACATCGGTGCCTTTGCTCGCCAAGGCTCACCCGCACGAGCCAGCGATTGAGAGTCTACGTAGTTTCCGCACCGCACTGCAATTTGCACTAGTCGAGGCGAGAAACAACGTAGTGTTGATTTCAGGGCCAGCACCAGGTGTAGGTAAGTCGTTTATCTCCGCGAATTTCGGGGCGGTGATGGCAGCGGCGGGGAAAAGCGTCGTTGTAGTGGACTGCGACTTGCGAAAAGGTCGCTTGCACGAGTATTTTGGCACTGAGCGCAAAAGGGGCGTCTCTGACCTGATCGCTGGCACAGCATCGTTGGAAGAGGCGATCCGTCCAGGCTCGAACGGGATGCCGGATTTCCTTCCGACGGGGACATTGCCGCCGAATCCAGCTGAGCTTTTGCTGAACGAGCGCTTAAGTGCTCTCATCAAAGATCTTTCCGCGAAATACGATCTCGTCGTTATCGATTCGCCTCCAGTGCTGGTGGCAACTGATACGGCGGTTGTCGCCCCACAGGCTGGCGTCGTGTTTCTGATCGCGATGGCAGGACAGTCAAAGATTGGTGAAATCGTTGAATCGCGGAAAAGACTTGCGCAAAGTGGCGTCTCAATCAATGGCGTGTTGTTGAACGCAGTGCGCCCGCGATCAGGCCGATATGGCTATGGATCAAAGTATGGTGCGTACCGCTACGTAGCGTACGCATACCGGTCCGATCGGAAGGAAGTTAGCGGTCTTTGAGTCGCGTTCGGTTGGCCGGGCGAGCACGGAATCGGGCCGCTTTGTCTGTACGCCTCATTCCGATAATAGCCAAAGTGAAAGTCATTGAAACCTACGACGGGATTTGCATGAGCAAGCGTATATTGCTGACGTTCGGAACACGCCCTGAGGCCATAAAAATGGCTCCATTGGTCAAGCGATTCCAGAGCGAGTCGGGGATTGAGTGTCTGGTATGTGTAACCGGACAGCACCGCCAAATGCTCGATCAGGTATTAGATTTGTTCGCGATTGAACCTGATTTCGACCTAAACGTCATGAAGCGAGGTCAAGACCTATACGATGTAACTACTTCGATATTGACCGGCATGCGTGACGTAATTTCGCGAAGTAAGCCTGATATGGTTTTCGTACATGGCGATACGACGACGACCATGGCATCAACCCTGGCGGCCTTTTACCAACAAGTTCCGATTGCCCACGTTGAAGCTGGCTTGCGCACCGGGAACCTGCTCGCGCCTTGGCCGGAAGAAGCGAACCGCAAGGTAACCGGTAGTCTCGCAAATCTGCATTTTGCGCCAACGGTCCGAGCGCGGGAGAACTTGCTTGCCGAAAACGTTCCGGACGATGAAATCTTTGTGACGGGCAACACGGTAATCGACGCGCTTCTAGAAGTGAGGGGCGTTCTATCCAGTGACAGCGTGCACAAGGCAAACGCGCTGCGGGCGCT
The DNA here is from genome assembly GCF_902833905.1 of Paraburkholderia tuberum STM678. GTDB lineage: Bacteria > Pseudomonadota > Gammaproteobacteria > Burkholderiales > Burkholderiaceae > Paraburkholderia > Paraburkholderia tuberum. The sequence continues at coordinate 17,528 of NZ_CADFGP010000033.1, forward strand.
CCCAAAGGTTGAGGAAGGGCGTCGATTGATCTTGGTGACCGGCCATCGGCGCGAAAGTTTCGGCGGTGGATTTGAACGTATCTGTAGTGCTCTGGCGCAAATCGCTAGCGAGCGCGGTGACGTCGAAATCGTTTATCCGGTGCACCTTAATCCGAGCGTGCGTGAGCCAGCGAGTCGCCTCCTTACAGGTATATCGAATATCAAGCTGATCGAACCGTTGGACTATCTGCCGTTTGTGAGTCTGATGGATCAAGCCTACTTGATCATCACTGACTCTGGCGGGATTCAAGAAGAGGCGCCCTCGCTGGGTAAGCCTGTATTGGTAATGAGGGAGACGACCGAGCGTCAGGAAGCCGTGGATGCCGGCGTTGTTCTCCTGGTTGGTACTGACACGGCCGCGATTGTTGAAGGCGTATCGAGATTGCTGGACGACAAAGAACTTTACACGAGGATGAGTCACGCCACGAATCCGTATGGCGACGGCCGAGCTTGCGATCGTATTGTCAATGCGACAAACGCATATTTTTCTGACTCCGCATGTGCGCTTTGAGCACTTCAGGGAACATTTGGACCAATACCATGGAAGAATTCAACACCATCTCGGTAGTCGGGCTCGGGTATATCGGCCTGCCGACGGCAGCTGCATTCGCTGCGCGAAAGAAGAGCGTTATTGGCGTGGATGTCAATGCACACGCGGTCGACACGATCAATCGGGGTGAAATTCACATTGTCGAGCCGGAACTTGACATGCTCGTACATGCCGCAGTTTCGCAGGGCAACCTTCGAGCCACGACGACACCGGAGCCCGCAGATGCCTTTCTCATTGCGGTTCCTACACCGTTTTCAGAGGGACACAAACCCGACTTGGCGTATGTCGAAGCAGCAAGTCGTGCGATAGCGCCGGTTTTAAAGAAAGGAGACCTTGTTGTACTCGAGTCCACATCTCCAGTCGGCGCAACGGCTAAGATGTCAGAGTGGATGGCGGAGATGCGTCCTGACCTGTCCTTTCCGCAGCAACTTGGTGAAGCATCGGACATCCGTGTCGCGCATTGCCCAGAGCGAGTTCTCCCAGGACACGTCATCCGCGAGCTCGTCGAGAACGACCGGGTGATCGGCGGAATGACGCAACGATGTGGGGAAACGGCAAGGGATCTCTATCGAGTGTTCGTTCAAGGGGACTGCATCCTTACGGATGCTCGGACTGCTGAGATGTGCAAGCTCACCGAGAATTCGTTTCGGGACGTGAACATCGCTTTCGCCAACGAGCTTTCGCTTATTTGTGACCGACTGGATATCAACGTATGGGAACTCATTAAACTTTCAAATCGCCATCCCCGGGTCGACATACTTCAGCCGGGCCCTGGAGTTGGGGGGCATTGTATCGCGGTTGACCCGTGGTTCATCGTCGATTCCGCTCCGGAGCAGGCGCGCCTAATCCGGACCGCGCGGACGGTGAACGATGGCAAGCCCCATTGGGTGATTGAGAGAGTCGAGCGTGCGGCGAAGCGCTTTAAGGAACCAATCATCGCCTGCCTAGGCTTGGCGTTCAAGGCAAACATCGACGATCTGCGTGAGAGCCCTGCAGTCGAGATCGCCACCAAGTTAGGAGAAAGCTTCCCCGGTCAAGTTGTTGCAGTCGAGCCGAATATACGTACATTGCCGACCGGTCAGCACTCTAGCGTCCGTCTTTGCGACTTGCAAACCGCCCTTGCAGAGGCGGACGTCGTTGTGGTCTTGGTTGATCACAAACAATTCAAGCAGATTGACCCAGTTCGCCTCCAGGCGAAGGTGGTCATCGACACCCGAGGCTTGTTCGCCCGCAGCTAAGATCATTACCAAATGGGTCGCCTCAAGTTGCGGCTAAGTTTGAGGCATTTCAACCTCAGGACAAAAATCGCCTCATGGCGAACGAGTTGACATGGATTACGCGCGGTTGATAGGAAAAGCCGAGGCAATTGTCGCGACAGGAATGCCTGGACTGTATCGCGTCGTGGCCTTCATCGGCATCCAGAGGATTTATTCGCTTAGTGACCTTGGTAAGACTGCTTCCGCGTTTTCTGTTGCTCAGATTCTCGCGTTCTTCACCGCGATCGGCTGGGCAAGTTTGATACTCGTCCGCATACCGGCAGTTGAGGATCAGACGAAACGAATCTCTTGCTTCTATGACCTGCTCGGCAAGGGTCTCGGATGGCTCTTTTTGTTTTGCATCGGAATCGGAACTTGGGCCGGGATATTCCATCCGCAGGCGTCCATCAGTGAAATCGTCATGATCATGGCGGGTTGGACACTCTATCAATTGACGCGACACTATTTTCTCGCGCTTCGAGCTTACCGAAAGGTCATTGTTTACGATCTCCTCTTGTTGGTGCTAACCGCGGTTTATGTGGTTGTTTGCCACAGACTTGGAGCGGTCGCTGGATTGGCGCTAGGTGCGGCGCTAGCAACCATTGGCCTGTTCCTGTTGTTCGATATCGGGTTTCCGCGCTCTGCTCCGAAATTTCCAACTTTCGAGTTGAAGGGGCTTGAGTTCGGATTCACGAATTTCCTGTCAGGCGGCGTTGCACTGAGCCTCGTCCCAATTGCGAATTTTACAGATGGCCCCAAGTTCGCCGGAGTTATGTCCTTAGTTGCATCGTTTAGTGCTATCAGCGCTTTGATTCCAAGGGCTATTTCAATGTACAGGCTACCGGAAATAAGCACGCTCGTTGGCCGTGGAGAATCATTAGCTCGTCTCACTGCACAAACGAGACGCGAAATCATGCTGGCCACAGGTGGTGCGTTTGTGATCAACACGTCGATCGCACTTGCAATCTCGCTTTACGCCGATAGCTCGGTTGGTTTCTGGTACGCCTTAGCGTGCGGAATCGCGCTCTGCGCACAAGGTTGCATCAGTATGTTAGGGCTGGCACATAGCAGCGTGTTGATGGTTCGGGAGGAAAGCCGGCTGTCGTTAACGATCAATTTGATCACATGCGGTCTTTTTGTTGCCTTGCTGGCGCTTGAGTACGGAATGACCAAAAGACTTACATTCGGGTTTGTATTGAGCGTGTGTGCCGCGGTAACAATCATTCGAAATGCGATCCTGACCCGGCGTAGCGCGCCGTTTCTTGCACCGTTATGTCGCTGAAATGATTCGTGTCGTCTTCGCTCTATTGGCCGCGCGCCACGACCGACGTCAATAAATTGCTGAGTAGGAGGAGTGCTGAATTGCGCGGATCTCTGTGGGGGTGCTTGGTCTATGCGGTTGGCGTCTCAGACTGCATACGACGTGGACCGGAGGGTAAAGAATGTGCGTTAAATCAATAAAGCAGCAATTGATTGTTATCGTCCTTGTTATATTTTTCTCGAGCGGAACGCTAGCTGAAGATCTCGCGGCAGGTACCATCAGTGAAATATCAGGTAAGTATAGGTTAGTATTCTTTTCTGATTGGGAAGACGGGATTCCGTTAAATATCGAGCAACAAACCGTAAGACGCGAGGACATCACTGTCGGCTGTGCGCAGGACGCCCAGTTCAGCAATCAACTGCGAATGAAGATCGACAGAAACGAAAATTTTTCTACGCTCGCGAACGGCAAGCCTCGAGCGGAGATCGTCCTTCCTGCGAACGCTACCTTTCGGTTGCGCGAAGAATATCTCGCCCGTTGGTTTACATATATTCCTGCAGATTACTCATTTATCTCTAGCGAAATCATCACGCAAATTCATCAGGGTCCTGCGTCCGGTTCGCCGCCCATTATGCTCGCGCTGACTCGTTCCGGATACGTGTTCCGTCAGCAGGGAGCAGAGCAGAGCAGTAAGCGTGAGAAAGACATATGTTGTGCCGCCACGGACAAAGCGATATGGGTCAGATGGACGCTTCGTTATCGGCCCGATGACACGGGAAATCTGGCGATTACGCAACTTTGGAAGGATGAAGCTTTAGTGTATGACTCCCGGGGGCAACCTAACGCGTACCCGAAGGATAACGCAGCATATCTAAAGCTTGGACTCTACATTCCCGGCGGTTGGAGGCAAGCTAAGTTCGATCCCGTCGTGATTTTTTACGGACCTGTTTGGATGTGGCAACGGTAGCTTTCTCTCGGAGGATGAAATGGTTCGAATCAATCTATTGGGATGCCCGATGGATGTCACAACAATGAATGAAACCGTTGCGCTAATTACCGAGCGGGTACGACGCGGCGTTTTTACTCAACACGTGGTTGTGAATGCGGCAAAGATAGTTAATGCACGGAAAGACTCGGAACTTGCCCGGTCGATTAAGGCTTGTGATTTGATTAACATCGATGGCATGGCCGTCGTCTGGGCGGCTCGGATACTCGGACACTATGTGCCAGAAAGAGTGGCCGGTGTCGATCTTTTCAGCAGACTGATCGAGGAATCGGCGCAACAGAGATTTCGCGTTTTCCTGCTCGGCGCATCCGACGCGGTGGTGTCTCGTGTCGCTGAAATCTGCACGGAACGTTACCCAGCGGTAGATATCGTCGGATACCATAACGGTTATTTTTGGGACGATGAACGAGCCGTAGTCGAGAAAATCAAAACTTCGAAGGCGCAATTGCTATTCGTCGCGATTACGTCACCAAAAAAGGAAAATTTTATACACAGGTGGGGTAGCGAACTGGGTGTCTCATTTGTAATGGGTGTCGGCGGGACATTCGATGTCGTCGCCGGGAAGGTACGACGCGCGCCGGTATGGATGCAGAAGGGCGGATTGGAGTGGTTTCATCGGGTCATGCAAGAGCCAAAGCGAATGTTTCGACGATATGCCGTTACTAATTCCAAGTTCATCTACCTTGTCTGGCACGCGTGGCTTTCGAAAATCATCCGGAGGCACGCTCATCCGTCGTCCATAGGCGGCGTGGAATAGCCTGCCCACCGGACGACAAGGACTTTTCGACATGGATTTCTTTATTTTCTTTGTTTGCACCGCAGCGCTGCTGTTTTTCTATAGGCAGTGGCGAAATCACGTGGGTTTCGTTTTTTTTTCAATTACGGCAGCGTATGTCATTTCAATTCTTTGGGTACCATATTTTGCGATCTGTAACGTCGTTCTGAATGCGGGATGGAAGGCGCCCGTTCAAGGATGGGAGTTTTCACTTGTCGGAGGTACGTTTTGTTCGGCCGTATGCCTCGCTTCTTTTGCGAAGGTGGCCTTTCCATTCAGGCCCTCTAGCAGGTCGCTCGCCAAGCTGGCACGATTTGGATCTTCCGCAAAAGGTCGCGTCTATATTTTCGTCGGGCTGGCGGTAGGGATTTTTGCCATGGTTGTGCTTGGCACATCAAAGGGCATTACCCTTTCGGTTGGAAACTACGGCTCACGATTCGAAGCCAATGCGGGAACCGGCATCTTTTCGATCTTTTCTTACGTCGTCGTTTCGGTAGCCGTGGTACGGTTGGCCTGCAGCCCGCATCGCAGCACTGTTTTGACTTCGCTAATGATTTCCGTTGCTTACGGCATGATCTTGTTTTTGACCCTAGGGGGAGAGCGTAATTACCTTGTAGCGGCTGTCGCACCTGTATTGCTACTTTCGTATATGCTCAGAATAATAGACGGTAAACGCTTGCTATTTTTCGTGTTTTTATGCGTTGTTGGCATAACGGGGCTCGCATTTGTGCGATACGGGGATCGCATTACATCCGGCGTTTGGTTGCTGGTCGCCACATACACTAGGGATACGGTTTTCCCGGTCGAGTCGCTTGAAACGATATTTCATCGAGATCATTTGAAATTCGTCGGATTTGAATTTTTCTTTGAACAATTTTACTCAATAATTCCCCGCTTTATGTGGCCCGGAAAGCCGATTTATCTTGATACGATTGCATACTACTTCACCGAACATGTTTACGATTACGGTAAAGGCTTGGTTATCGCGCCAACGGGGATCGGATCGCTTTACCTGATGGGCGGGTGGCTTTATGTGATTATCGGTGTAAATATTGTGATAGGGATTTTCTTCATACTGGACTACTTGATATTCAATTGCAATACTCTATTTTTCGTGTCGCTATGGCCAACGGTCTTTTTTTCGTTCTTTAGCTTTCGCGAATCGATAGAGCTTGGGCTCTTCAAGATCATTGTCCATTCACTGGGCACTTTATGTATCTGTTTTCTGGCAGGGCTGGTTTATGCGCTGCTCCCCAAAAAACACGGTCATGCTGGCCGTCTTGAACGGAAAGGAGCGCTGTCCGTGCAAGACGTTTGAAGCTTCGAGGCAGGGAACCGCGCGGAAGGGTGTGGCAGAAGGATCGTCCGTCGTTGACATTTTGTGGGCTGCCCCGATGTAAGGTTATGCATTCGCGAGGCGGCGGCCGTTATGGCAGCTAACATGGAGCGCGGATTGGGAGCCTTTCTAAATGGTTTAAGTGTTCACGAAAATCTGATTTGAAAATCTGAGCCGAATCCGTCGAGCAGTTTTTTGACCTCGGCATCGATGGTTTCCTTGGTCCAAGTGACGAAGCGGCGCCAGTGATACTTGGCGTGCTTCCAGAGGATTTCGATGAGATTCAGTTCGGGGCTGTAGGGCGGCAGATAGAACAGCACCATGCGATGTTCGAGAAACCATCGGTCGATTGTTTCCTGATCGATGTTGTGATGGATCGAGGCGTTGTCGAGCACCACTAGCGTCGTCAGACCGGGCGTGCTTTCCCGCGCGATCTGCTCAAGGAATTGCACGACATCGGGGCGTTTGATCGTGGTCTTGCTGGTGTGATACGTCAGCAGGTTGGCGCCGAAATCCAGTGCACCAAGGACGGAGCGTTTGCAGTGCGGTTGCGGGAACACACGATGCGGTTCGCCGATGGGCGACCAGCCGCGCTGCACCGGGGGCGAAGCACTGAACCCGGATTGATCGAAGTAGAACAGCTGGCACGCACCGTCGAGTGCGGCCTGCTGTAGCTTCGCGAGGGTGGAGGCCTTCACGGCGAACTCCTCGGGGTTACGCTTTTTTTGAGCGAATAGCGACCACGCTTGTAGGAAAACCCCGCTCGTTTGAGCGCAGTCGACAAGGTATCCAGGCGGCAGGGAAACGGCACACCATGAGCTTCTTCAACGCGCTGCGCAATCTGTCTGAGAGTCATCAATTCGGCGCTGGCCGCCTCGATGGCGGTGGCGATCATGGCTTCAGACAACGAACGGGGACGTCCGCCTTTATGACCGACCAGCAGCCCACATATGCCGGATTCCCGCCACGCGTGCGCCCAGTTGTAGACCGACTGCCCGCTCACGCTGAGCTGCGCAGCCACTTCAGTCAGTTTGATCTTGCGGCCGAGCATCATCACGCCCGCGGCCCGGGTGCGCATGTCGCGATGCTGGTGATTCAACGACATCTGTTGCAAGGTCTTTTCCTCGGCTTCGCTCAGCTCTACAACACACTTCATCTGGACTCCGGCGCAATGGGTTTGCCGAAGTTAACAAAATTCAAACGCGTTTACCAGCAACACTTAATGCATGGCGTGGAAATGCTGAGCGTGCGGGCAACTGTTAGCGCGCACCGTCGCAGCTGACGGTTGGCTGGCGGCAAGAAGGCATTGCCGTGCGCTTTTCGTCCGTTATCTTTAAGTTCGGACCGGATAACCGCCGTCGTTGCTGAGTAGGATTCGCATCCGACAATTGCAACCGAGGACATGGTACGACGTCGACTCGAAGGGTCGCGTCCGCGCCCGTCCCTGCTCTACACCGAGGCAACTTCAGTGAGGCGAAGACATGCGCGCCGGAAAGCGGCGAGTGAATTTCCCCGACGTGCGCTCTCTCAAGGTCAGTGGCAGACGGTCCTATAGAGCGTCGCGTACTTGTCGATGATGACGGCGGATCCGAACTTCTTCTGGGCGGCGCGCTTTCCTGCCTTGCCCATGCCATTGGCGCGCGCGGCGTTTGACCAAAGCTCGCCGATTCTTTCTGCAAGCAGCGGTATGTTACGCGGCGGAACCAAGTATCCGGTCTCGCCTTCTTGCACGAGATCGGAAAATCCGCCAACAACCGTGCCGATTACTGGGCGCCCCGCCCACATTGCCTCGAGCGTCGAAATCCCAAACGATTCAAAGTAGCTTGGCATACAGAAAATCGACGCGCGCGCAAAAGCGGCGATTTTTGATTCACCCACAATCCAGCCAATGAACTCCACCTGGTCTTCGATTCCAAGCGTTTCAGCTAGGCCGCGCCATCGAGCCGTATCTCCTGAACCCGCTACCTTCAATGGCACGCAGAGGCCGCGCAGCCGAAGTTCTCTGACCGCGCGAAACAACTCCTCTAAACCTTTGCTCTCCGCTAGCCGAGCAGCGAAAAGCACGTATCGGCCGTCGTCTATCGGTTGTGCACACGAAAGACAAGCACGTTCGGCCTCAACGGCACAATTTCCGATTACCGTTGGTAGCGATGTCGTGCCGAATGTCTTCAGCATATCGTCGCGATGAGCACTTGACACGACGACACGTGCATCTGAATGGCGAACCATGCATTTTGCCGCGGCGCGATAGACTGCTCCAGCGCCCTCGTAGTACTCAAAGAAGTCTCCCGAATGGACGTGAAAGATGCACCGCCGACGCATTACCTTTGCGGTTGCAAATATGACACCTTTTCGGACAAGCGAGCCGCGGGACGCAACGTGTAGATGCACGATATCTGCGTGCCATGCAGCATGTATGAAGCGAAGAATATCGGTGGAGACGAATTTCAGAATGTTCGTCGCAGACTTGAAGCTTCTTGTCGGAAAGATTGCTGTTTTAATCCCCAGCGATTGAAGGTTGTCGGCCTTGGACCGTAGGTCATTGAGCACTGTAGCGATCCCGCCTTTCTGTCCATATCCGGGCCCAACATGCAAAACGCGAATATTTCGATGTCTGGATCGTTTCATCCCTTTAGTCAAGCGTTGAATACTATTCATTAGTGTCACCACAATTTGTGGAATGATCCGTGATTCCGCGCTCGGTACCACAGGAGTACATCGGTAAGATGTTCACAACGAGGCCGATGGGGGAAGTGGTCCATCAGGCGGAAAGCGGGCCCACGCGCAGGCAAGAGGCGAGAATTGCGCAACTGCGCAATGCGGTCGCGCAGAGGCGGGATTCCGACAGATGCTTTCGCCTGCCCCGACGATGGACGATAAATAACGTACGCATACATCCAGCGGGATGTAGGAAGAAACAAATGCCACTACTCATATGGAGCCGGCGCTACTCTACGGTCACCGATTTCGCAAGGTTTCGTGGCTTGTCTACATCCGTGCCTCGACCGCATGCCGTGTGATATGCGAGCAGTTGTAGCGGCACGACGTGCGGGATCGGCGAGAGCAGTCCGTAGTGCTCTGGCATACGGATAACGTGGATGCCATCGTCGCTCTTAATGTGCGTGTCGGAGTCCGCAAAGACGTAGATGTGACCGCCACGAGCGCGCACTTCCTGCATGTTCGACTTGAGCTTGTCGAGAAGCGCGTCGTTCGGTGCGATGGTCACCACAGGCATTGCCTCCGTCACGAGTGCGAGTGGCCCGTGCTTGAGCTCACCAGCCGAGTACGCCTCAGCGTGGATGTACGAGATTTCCTTCAGCTTCAGCGCGCCCTCTAGCGCGATCGGATAATGTAACCCTCGGCCGAGGAACAGCGCGTCCTCCTTGCGCACGAAATCGTCGGACCACGCGATGATCTGAGGCTCAAGCGCCAGAACGGCGTTGAGCGCCGCGGGAAGGTGGCGCAGCTGATGGATATACTCTGCTTCCTGCGCGTCGTTGACATGGCCGCGAACCTTTCCGAGCGTCACTGCCAAAACGAACAGCGCGACGAGCTGCGTCGTGAACGCCTTCGTCGACGCGACGCCGATTTCCATTCTTGCATGGGTGAGGAACTTGAGCTCGGTGAGGCGCACCATAGCGCTTGTCGCAACGTTGCACACGGCGAGCGTATGTGTCATCCCCTGGGACTGCGCGTGCTTGAGCGCAGCAAGCGTGTCGGCAGTTTCCCCCGACTGTGAGACCGTCACCACAAGCGCGCGTGGGTTCGGCACCGACTCGCGATAGCGGTACTCGCTCGCGATTTCGACTTCCGTCCGGATCTTCGCGACCGATTCGAGCCAATACTTGGCGGTGAGGCCGGCGTAGTAGCTGGTGCCACAGGCGAGAATCAACACGCTGTCGATGCCGCGGAACACGTCGCTGGCCATCTCGCCAAACAACCTCGGACGAAACGTATCTGTGGCCGGAATTGTGTGGGAGATCGCGCGCGGCTGCTCAAAGATCTCCTTCTGCATGTAGTGGCGATACGGCCCAAGTTCGACCGCGCCACCATATGCCTGCACGCGGCGCGGATTCCGGACGACCTTGTCACCTCGAAAGTCGACGAGGCGCACGCCCTTGAGCGCGATCTCGCAGATGTCGCCCTCTTCGAGATAACTGATGTGCTCCGCGCTACCCGCGATGGCGAGCGCATCCCAAGCAATGAAATTCTCGTCATTGCCATAACCCACAACCAGCGGTGAGCCGGCTCGCGCGCCCACTAAGGTGTGTGGGTGGTCTTGATGCACTACGCCTATCGCATAGGCGCCCGTGAGTTGACGCACAGCTTCACGCACAGCCGCGAACAGGTCCCCCTTGTATAGGCTGTGAATCAGATGCGCGATGACCTCGGTGTCGGTCTGCGAGACGAACTCGTAGTGCTGCTCGCGCAGCGTTTCGCGCAGTGCCTGATAGTTCTCGATGATGCCGTTGTGCACAATTGCCAGCGAGCCGCTCGAGAAGATCGGATGTGCGTTGTTTATGGTCGCCGCCCCATGCGTCGCCCAGCGTGTATGCGCGATTCCCGTCACGCCTTCGAACCGCACTTCGCTCACTTGATCGTCAAGCTCCGCCACGCGCACGACGCTGCGCACGCGCCGTGGACCGTCGCTCGTCACGACAGCCAGGCCGCAGGAGTCATATCCTCGATATTCGAGCCGCCGCAGTCCTTCAACCAGGACGGGAACGATATTACGACGCGCTACTGCACCGACAATGCCGCACACGTAGTTTGGTCCTTTAGATACGAGAGGGTGAGCGTCTAGATGGCGGGAGGCTGAACCAACATCCAGCAATTCAGTCGCTGCTGTTCACCGGCAGGTCGCAACTGGCCTTTCAGGATTCAACGAACAACGCATCGGGGTTGAGCGAGCGTTGGCGACGTTAATCTGCGTTCGCCATCCCGCTAGCGTCTGGGTTGGAATGCGTCGCTTTGATGAAGTTGCCTGGTACGGTGCGAGACACTTCACTGCGCTTCCGGTATTCGGTCGGCGTCGTCGATAGATGCTTTCGGAACAGCTTGGCCAGATGTTCTCCGCTGCCGATACCGCAGTGGCGTGCGATCTTATCGACGGGTAGGCGTGTTTCGACAAGCATCCTGCAACACAAATTCAGCCGAGCGTAGAGCAGATAGTCGGACGGCGTCATGCCCATTTCATTCTTAAAGCGCCGCAGGAAGTTTCGCTCGCTCATCGCCGCGACCTTCGCAGCAAGTTCCATTGAGACAGACCGACCGACGTTCTCGTCCAGCCATCGGGCAGAAGCGTTGATCTTGTCGCTGACATCCGAGGCAGCGTTCGTTCGAAAGAATGCGCCGGGAGGCGTGTTGCCTTGTGGCGCCATTGATTGGGCTATGTGTTGTGCTAATTCGGCGCCCAGATCCTCTTCGACGATATCTAACGCCGCGCGCACCGGTCTCATGCTTTGATCGAATAGTCGCGGCGCGATCTCAGGTCTTCCTGCGCCGATGCGGTCCATCTGCGGGTCAAGACATTTTTTCGCTTCGGCGGCGTCGTACAACAAGCGGCCCTCAGCAATAGGGTGAACCGTAGCGCTTGCATGACATGCCCGACGCAACCAAGGGATGAGAAGTTCGTCGTGCAATGCCCGATGAGCGCTTATGCCACCTGCGATGAACAGCCTGTGCAAGTCGCTTTCGTATTGAAGCGAGCCGACGCGCTCCGTCCATACATACACAGCGGAGGAACTCGCAACCCGTCCGCCCGATGTGGACAACAGTGAGACTTCGTATCGAGAGTGTGCGCCATGATGCTGCAGTACCAGCGCGTTAGCTTTGTGAAATATTTCTATTACCGCGGCCGTGTCTGGGAGTGCAAATCCATCGAACAGCACCAAGCCGATGCGTTTGATATTTTGCATTTCCGGTGGTGCGTGGGACTTAAGCACGTCCGGTCGCGGCTTTGTGCAAGCAAACTCCATCGTACTTTCCCCGAGAATATGTATTCGGCCTCGCAGTAAAGGACTTTCCTCATGATTATGGGGTTTATCGCACGTAATTCGGCAAGAGCCGTTGTCGAATGGCCGAATGCGCCAACATCTTGACCGTTGAGGTCAAACAAACCGGTATTTCGGCCTATTGCCATCGCTCGGCTGCTCGACGTCTGATGCGCTCGGAATGTGCAGCTCGTCGCTGAACGCGTGGCAGCGTGTGAAGCACACTATCTTGCTTAAGCTGGGGCTTGAGCCTCTTGTGGCCCGTGCGATAATTCGAGAGAAGATCGGTCGCCATATGCAAGCTGCATCGCACCGCGCGCGTTGTCGATAGGACAAACAAGCGGCAGAGATGGCGATCAAGCAGGGCCTCTCACACAGGCAGTTTGTCTCGAAAGCGATGGAAGTAGGCGAGCGGTCTTGCCACGCGCCCGGTCAGGCAAGGTTCCACGAAAAAAAAGCCGCTGCTCGAGGAGCGGCGGCCGCAAAGTCAAAGGACTAGGCTGGCCCGCCTACTTGTCCTTCGCATTTCCAAGCGCGAATTCTAGCGCGAAGAGGAAGGGCACGCGCAAGGACTGCGGAATGCGACACGGTTTTGGCCAAAAGCGGGAGCTGCTATCCGTTGCCAACCCGAATCAGGACGAAGACACGCGCAGTGGAACTGCCTTCCGCGCGTCTCGGTACGCTGTCGGCGTGGTCGAAAGATATTTCCGGAACAACTTTGACAACGGTCCGCCATCACTGAAACCGCAGTGACGTGCAATCTTGTCGACGGGCAATCGCGACTCGCCCAGCATTCTGCAGCAGAGACTCAGCCGTGCGTGTAGCAGATAGTCGGACGGTGTCATGCCTATTTCTTTCTTGAACCGCCGCAGAAAGTTGCGCTCGCTCATTGCAGCGGCTTCTGCTACGGCGTCGATCGAGATCGGGCACGTCAGGTTCGCGTTCATCCAACGAACGGCGACCTTGATGTTGTCACTCGGCGGCCGGTCAACACTCGTTTCGAACAACTCGCTGAAGGACGGAGCCTGATGCGTGGACAGCGAGTCTGAAATCAGTTTCACGGTACTTGCGCCGAGATCCTGTTCGACGATGCGTAATGCGACGAGGCCAGCGCCCGACGTCGGTGTGAGCGACCCGTATATTTCATGAAGCGACCCGTCGCCGTTGGAATCGGACAGGCACTTACTTGAAAGAGCGGCCGCATCCAACAGACACCGTCCTTCTGCGATTGGCTGAACCATTTCACTCGATGAATACTGGCGACATAGCCAATCGATCATGCGCTCATCCTTGGATGCATCGCGTACCCCGACTCCGCCAGCGATAAAGAGCAATCGCTTGTCGTCCTTGCCACGGTGGCAGTCGAAGCGTTGTGTCCACACTACAACTGACGAAGAGCTGACGATGCGACCGCCTGACGCGGAGAGGAGCGCTACTTCATAGAGGGGGTGGCGATCTGGAAGGGTGGCGATTAGAGCGTTCGCTTTATGGAATATTTCAATAACTACTGCAACTTCGGGCAGCGCAAAGCCATCGGCCACCAGGATGTCGGCACGCGTTAGCGCCCGAATGGAAGATTTGCTCCACTGCAGCGGCAGGTGATTATCAGATTCCATTACGTTCTTTGCTTCCGAAAGAGTCGATGTGTTGAACTCTATGGTTGCGACGGTTGAGTTGTGCGGACCTGCGAGGGCCGCCGCTTGCCGAAATATAGCTAGGGTCGGTCGGAAAGAGACGCGCGGTGCGTTCACCGACGTGGGACCCGCGTATTCTAAATGAAAACTTGATCGGTAATGACACTGCGTCTCGTTTTCATCGGGATTTTTTTCCAAGCCAAGAGGGAGGTGCGTACGGGGAATGCAACTGACCGGAACATTTCGCCAAATTCCAGTCGGATTTACGCACTTGCGGAACCGGTTCCTTTGGTATTCTCAGACAGAATGTTCGCGGCATCCGCCGCCTGCCTGCAACGCTTTGCTACACCTGTACAATCCGCTCTCACCCCTTGTGTCATTTTTCCTTCATGAGCAACGTCGGAGTCCGGTAGACGAACGGGTGTGTACCGGGCTAAAGAAACAAAGACGCGCGACCGATAAAGATTTATGCGTAAAGAAGACATCCGAACCATCGTCGAAGCTGCCTTCGAAACCGCGGACTCAATTGTGGGCGCGAGAGCTTGGAAGACGGAAGAAGACGCCAGTGCTATGCACGATGTGATCTTTTGGGACATGCTTACCAAGCAACTGCCGGGCTACACGGTCGCCGAGGTCTTGGCAATTTTCGAAGAGGAGATTCAACCGAAGGCAAACCGATCAAGCTGAAGCTCGATCGACTTCGCCACGCTGTACAAGGCACGGGAAGTGTAGGTGCTAGACAACAACTTAGGCCGCGGGCGCAACGCAGGAGGCTGAGTAACCGTCGCGCAATTGGTCCACAGACTGCCCGCCCTCAAGTGGATAACGACTCGTTCGAGAGTCAGCCAATTCGCGCAGCTGCAGTGCTCGACTCGCTCGTTCAATTCAGAGTCGCCCCTTAAAGCAACGTGTTGCACGGCTATTGCACCTAGCTCATGAGCACTTGCCGACAACATCGGAGAAGAATCCGCCGCAGCCCTCGTTCGTAATGACGGAGGGCGTAGAATCCCCTCGGTCACTCGCGGGAAGGCCCTCGGGGAAGGCCCTCGGGGAAGGCCCTCGGAAAAATCCCGTCGAGCTCGTGGTACCCGCCGGTGTCCCGCGATCCGGCGGGTCTTTTTTTGCGGTGAGGACTCCGTTCAATCTTGTTGGTCGGGCTGTGACGCGGGCCCCTGTCACACAGTGCGAAAAACAAAGGCGAAGCACGAGCCGCGAAGACCTCGCCGATCCTCGCAAGCGGCGTGTTGGGGCACGAGAGTTAGAACTTCACTCGGACGCCCGAGAACGAGGCCGCTTGCCTGTTGCTGGAAGATGCCGTGCCGACTTGGCAATTGCCGCGATGTTCTGATAACTGCTGCCCACGCGGGCCGACGCATCGCCTGCCGCGACTTGAAAGACCCCCTACAGATACAGGTCCGTCCGCTTGGATCGCGCATAGTCGACGCCGAGCGTGAACTGATGCCAACGCGGCTTGAAGTTCGCGCCGTTCGTACCGGCCAGATTGGTCACGCGTCCATCCGCGTATGTGCAGTCGCCGATCAGCGTAAGCAGGCGTGAATAGAAGCGTGCGTTCAGATCGTTGTGAGCTCGTCGTCATAGGCGTCACAACATAGCGGCCTCTGATACTGCATAGTGTGGTGGCGGCTTGCTGCCACTTTGTCCGACTTCCGACATGCAAGTGCCGCTCATCGCTCGAGGAGTTAGTTTTTTCCGACGCAATTCGTGACTTCAAGGGCCGGCGAGTCCGGCTGCTCAATGATCCTGTCGAGACGATCGCTTGCGTCGAGCAGTAAATGGAAGGGTGTATCTCGCAATTGCCTGTCGTGTTCATTGAGAACCTGCGTAAGAAGTACGATGGTCTCGGGCGGATAGTTTCAGTCGCCGGCTTCGTTGCCATGCTCAAAGATGGTCGTAAGCTGCTTATCTGAGTCTTCAAGTACGCGCGAATCGAGCTGTTAGCGGCGGTGTAAAAGCGCCATTAGACGGCGGCGCAAAGTTGAGTAGAAGCGTCAACAACAGGGGCGGTTACGGGCCGCTGTTGTTGGGTGATGGCCGTCAGAACGGATCGTCGATGTCGCGAGGGTGAGGATTGTCGGGAGGCGCGCGCTGTTCGTGCAGCAGGTCATTGAGCGGAATCTGGTAGTGCGAGGCGATACGCTCGCGTAGATCGTCGATGAGTTCCACGACGGCGAGCGCCTGTTCTGCGGACCAGTTGTCCGGGATCAGGAACTCGAGCCCATGAGTGAAGCCCGAAGGCAGGTGAAGGCGCTTCATGATTTCTTCTTCTCCATGCGTGCCGCGCTGCGTTTCTTTGCGCGCTGCTCGGCCCGTTCACGTGCCTCCTTCACCCGGTAGGACTCGCCTTCGATCGCGACGACTTCGGCGCGATGCACCAGCCGGTCAACCAGCGAGACGACGCAGGCGGCGTTCGGAAATACCTCCGACCATTCTGCGAACGGCCGGTTTGTGGTGACCACGGTGCTCGCTGCGCCATACCGGCGGCTGATCAGCTCGAACAGCAGGTCGGCGTGGCGATTCGAGTAGGAAAGGTATCCGACCTCGTCAATTACGAGCACGTCAGGCGTGGCGTACCGGTGCAGCCGCCGGCGTAACGCTGAGTCACTGTCCAGCGCGGCGAGCATCTGGCCAGCCGTTGTGAACAGCGCGGTGTGCCCGTTGACGAGCGCCTGGTAGGCCAGGTTCAGCGCCAGGGTCGACTTGCCCACGCCGTTCGGGCCGATCAGTACGACGTTGGCGGTGTCCCTGACGAACTCGAGCGACATCAGTTCTTCGACGGCGGCCCGGTCGCAGCGCGTGGGCCAGGCCCAGTCGAAGTCGCACAGCGGTTTGAAGCTGCCCAGATGGGCGTCCCGGATGCGCCTCTCGAGTGAACGGCGGGCGCGTTCGTCCTCCTCCCACTGCAGTAACGGCTCGACCCACGCCGCCTCCGAGATGTCTGTCCAGTGCGCCAGCAGCCCGTACAGGCGCAAGGCGTTCGCGCGCTCCTGCAGGTTCTCAGGCGAGCTCATCAGTACCTCCCGTTATCTGGTCGTAGATGTCGAGCCGGTGAGGGGTCACCAGCGTGTCCTTGCTGCGCACGTGCTCGGGCAGGTTCACCGTCACCGGCGGCGGTATCTGGCGCGACTCGCGCCTACGCTCCAGCGCCAGACGCACCGGATTCTGGTGAGGCGCGGCATCGCTGGCGAGCGTTTCCTCGATGGCCGCCTGCAGTTCGGCTGCACCATAACGGTCGAGCAGCCGCAGCAGGTGGGCGGTGATATTGCCCAGATTGGCGCCGCGTTCCGCCGCGCGCAGCATGAGCGTGTGACTGGCCGGCGCCGCGCGGGCGAGATGGTCGAGGCCGCGATGGTGACGGGCTTCGCGTTTGCGTGCAACGAGGGCGTCGATGTGCGCGACAATCTCGATCTGCGCGCCGCGATCGTAACTGCGCACATGAGTTGCAAGCAGATCGGCGCCGTCGAGAATGCGCACCTGCCGGGGATCGGCCCGGACCGTGAGTACGCGCCGCACGTGGGTATGCGGGATCGTGTAATCGTTCAGATCGAAGCGCACATACGGCTGCTTGCCGACCTTCACGGCCAGTTGCAGCTCGCACGGGTACGGATTCGCCGGCAACGCAAGCAGGCTGGGCTGTTCGCGGGCGAAGGCTTCGCGCACCGTGATCGTGGGCTCTTCCCGGCAGGGACGATCGGCGGCGGGACCGGCGCACCAGAGCGCGGCCTGGGCATTCAGGTCGTCGAGGTCAACGAACTTGCGCGCGGCAAAGAAATTCTCACGTACATACCTGATAGCTCTTTCGACGCGTCCCTTCTCGTTGCCTCTGGCCACTGCCACTGGACGGGGCTCGAAGCGATGATGAGCGGCGAACGCAAGAAGCGTCGGGTTGAAGCGGATCGCATCACCCTGACGCTCGAGCACAGCGCTCCTGAGATTGTCGTAGAGGAGGATCCTTGGCAATCCGGACCACGCCGCGAACGCGCCGGCGTGGCCCGCCAGGAAGCTGTCCATGCGGGCATCGAGGAAGAAGCGCAGATAGATCTGCCGCGACCACGACAGCACCATGACGAAGGCCATCAGCGGCCGACGCGCGCGCCCGATCTGCAGGTGATCGAAATGGCCCCACTACGCCGGGTATCAGACTATGCCGAGAGACTCCCACCCCTTTGTAAGACGACGGCGTTCGAACGGGACGAGACTGGAGCCCGTACTAGGCATAGTCTGTTGTGCTACAAGCTTTGGAGGAATGCCAGCAATGTGTCGCCGGGCTTGTATTTTGCCGCCGTAGTACCTGAGGGCGTGGTCTTTTCGAGCATCTTTCGTTTCAGTTCGAGATCTGCCTCCAGGTAGATGCGGGTAGTCTCGACGGATTCGTGACCCAGCCACATCGCGATGACGGTCGTGTCATACCCGGCATGCAGAAGGTTCATGGCTGCGGAATGCCTCAACACGTGGGGGCTTATGTGCTTGCTCCTTAGCGACGCGCACGCCTTCCGGGCCGTGTCGGCGTGACGCGCGAGCAGGTATTGGATGCCGTCGTTGCTCATGCGAGTGCCGCGGCGGTTCGGAAACACAACCTGAGCTTCGCCGAGGGGAAGCTCATTCAGCCATGCCTGTAATACCGGCGCGGTTTGCTTCGTTAGCGGCGTGCAACGCTCTCTCCGACCCTTGCCCGTTACATGGACGTAGGCGCCTGTGCCCAGGTGGACATCTTCGCGAGTGAGTCCGGTCAGTTCTGACAGTCGTAGTCCGGTTTGTGCCGCGAGCAGCAGCCAGGCGTAGTCACGTCGCCCCGACCACGTACTCTGATCCGTCGCATCGAGCAGTGCGTCCAGTTCCCGCCGGGTCAGATAGCCAATTTGCCGACGGGTCGCGCGTTTTGACGGGATTGCCAGCACCCGCTGAATCTGGCTGGAATATTCCGGAAGCTCGAACGAAGCGTACCGGAAGAGCGAACGTATTGCAGTCAGACGCAGATTCCGGCTACGCGCGGCAATACCACGCCGGTCCTGCAAATCATCGAGAAACGCACTGATCAACGGGGCATCGATATCGGCCCACAGAAGTTTGGACGGTTGCTTGCCGGTTCGTGCGTGGACGAACTTGAGCAACAGGCGAAACGTATCCCGATAGGATCCGATGGTGTGCTCGCTCACATGTCGCTGCTTCATCAGGCGCTGGGTAATGAATCGCGTTAGAACGCTTCCGAAGTTGACAGTCGTGCTCATGACGTTTGCTCCCAGTACCGTTCAAGCCTTTGCCTGGCGAGCTGCAGCAGTTCAGGTCGCGCAGAGAGATACCAGTATGTGTCGCGGACTTCGACATGCCCAAGGTACGCTGACAGCGCTGGCAGCCGGCGCTCGATCTCCTCGTCGTCGCGATACCACCGCAACAGTGCCTGCATGGCAAAGTGATGCCGAAGATCATGCAGATGTGGTTTGCGTCCTGCCTCGTTTGCCGTTACGCCAATACGCTTCATCAGGCGCTGGAATGTATCGAGCATTTGCTCGCTACTCAAAGGCGAACCGCAGTCGTTCACAAACACATGACTTATGAGGTGCGAGCGCGATCCGAAGAAGTGTTGGCGCCGCTCCAGATAGCCCGTAAGAACCGCCACCACACTCGGGTGCAGAACCACGAGACGCGACTTACCGAATTTGGACGAGCGGATCGTCAGAACTCCATCCACAAGGTTGACATCGTCCACGAACAGATTGCGAGCTTCACAGGACCGTAGTCCCGACACGCTGAGCAGTCCATACAAGCAGCGGAATGTCCAGCGTCGCAAGCCGTTCTCGGGGCGGAGCTTCAAGGTGGCCTGCAACAGACGTTCGATATCGTGGTCAGTAAAGAAGTATGGCTCAGGGCGGACGTATTTGAACGGAAGCAGATCCGTTGGAGGCACCTGAGTCCTTGCGTCAAACGCGCTGCAATACCGGGCGAAGCTTCGCACGAAGCCCAAACGCCGGTTCCATTGGGCAGGTTGGACTAAACGCGGTTTCTGTGCCCAGGCGAGCGCGAGCTTCGTCGTGATGTACACGGCCTGTTGCCGTTCCATGAACGAGACGAACGTCCTCAGACCCGTGCCTTCGCAGGTGAGCTTGAAACCCAATGATCGCCGGGTCGTCAGGTAGTCGTCCAGGAGCTTTGATAATGTGCTCATCTTGGTTCTCCTGGCCACGGTTGGGCAAGTGGGCGCAGGGCTCCGAAATCCACTTTCGCGTAGATGCCCGTTGTCTTTGAATGTTGATGCCGCAACAAGCTACCGATCTCAGGAAGAGAAGCTCCATGCCTGAGCATCTCGCAGGCTAACGCGTGCCGGAATTGATGTGTGCCTCTATGCTGGGCATTAATCCCTGCGCGCGTCACGGCAGCGTAGACAATTGAAGCAATGCTGGTCGGCGAACCAAAGCCGCGGACCGGTGCGTTCGCACACAGGAATAGTGCACGGAAATTACAACGCGGACGTCCATGTTGAAGATAGTCTGCGATGGCCTCGCCAACATTTGTCGGAATCGGTAATATCGATTGGCTTCCGCCTTTACCGAGTACCGTAAGACTACCGCGCTCCCAGTCAATACAATCGAGCGTCAGTTGAACGATCTCGCTCGATCGCAAACCCAGCCGTGCCAGCAGCAGCAATATTGCGTAGTCCCTGCGACCCGTCGACGTATCTCGCCTGCAACTGGCCAATACGGCGCTTACGTGCTCTGCTGGCATGGCTCGTGGAATTGCCGTCATTGACCAGTTGGGAACTGCGGGAACGGCGGCGGCCAGATCGAGCGTAATATCGCCACGATAGTTTAGATACCGCATGAATGAGCGTAGCGCAATGGTTGCGCATCGGGCACGAGCCGGACTCAATCGACCGGATTGCTGACGGATGAAACTGATCACGTCGGCGGCATGCAAGGCGGACAACCTGATCGTTCCCGTACCAAATCTGTTGGCGAGAAACTGCTCGGCGAACGGAACATATTGAACGCAGGTTGCGGTCGACAGCCCTTGATCGTCGCGAAGATATCGGGAATATGCGGTGGTGATCCGCTGCACATTCGTCGACTCAATCACAACCGGAGAATCAAGGATGGCACCACGTTGACGCAGATAGGCGATAAGCCTGAATATGGTCGCTGGAAATCCTCGCTGAATCGCGTTTTCTTCTGCATACCGTGCCACAAACTGTTTTGCATGCGCCTCTGCCACGCCGTCGATATGAATATGGTTCGCCTTCAGCCAGCAACTGAACCTTGCAACGAACCGGAGCTGCTCACCAATATAAAACCGGTTGTAACCCTGCTCGCTCAGATGCTCGGCGAACGGATCGATATGTGCGGCAAGCGGTCCAACGGGAGCGTGCAACAGCCTCCACACCTTGACATCAGTCTTGTCCATCTCATCCTCCTTCAAGGACATGACATGGCCTTGAGGGAAGAAATACTATGCCGATTTGATTCGACGATATGGGCGCTTTCCGAAGGTCGGGAGCCCGTTACTCGGCATAGTCTGATACCCGGCGTAGTGGGGCCTATGCCGAGCTCGGTATAGGGCCCAGTCAACCTGGCCCTGCTCTCCGGGCAAGGTGCGTAGCCGCAGATAGGCCTCTGGTGTAGGACGCGGACGGTGTATCGCGATCAGGTGCCGGAAATGATGGAGGTTGCCACGGTAGCCGCGCTCGGTGACCATCGCATACAGCCTCTTTGCGCCTGGAACAGTTCGAGCAGTTGTTCGAGATCCGCCTTGCTTGCAATCGACGCGGCTTCTGGCTCGAATTAACTGCAACTGACGGATCGCGCGTGCTCGGATTATCTGCAACTGTGCTTGCATGCAGTCGGACGTGCTTTCATTCCATCGCCGTCTGCTCACATTATCTGCAACTGACAGAACTCACCTCTGCCCGGTGGCCAGCATCCGGTCGCACAGGGTTGCGACGGCAGCGGATCAAGAGTGCTGGGCTGACCTCTCTTCCAACAGTCGTCAGAATGGCTTCTGCGCGATAACAGTGGGAAACATCCGGGCGCGATCATCGATGAACCGAATATCGGCAAAACCGGCATCCTCAAGTTGTGCCAAGGTTTGTGCATGGGTGCGAAATGCGCTCCATTTCACCTCAATGACGCGCACAAATAAGAGATGCTGAAGCGACAACGATTCCTGGTCGATTTCCGTCAGCTTCCATGGCGATTCTGCTGACAGAGTTGGCGGTGGCGTAAGGAAACTAGTAACTAGCGAGCCACCCGGCTTTAGCATGTCGAAGAACGCACGATATAGGGCGGTAACGCGGCCATTGTCTGGTTCATAGATATTGAGACCATTGCTGGTCAGTACGTCAATGGTGGCTTTCAGATTCGGCGTCCATGCGTCCTCGAGACGGAGCGACAGGCGCCCGGCTAGCCCCCGTTCCTGTGCGAGGTCGGATGCGTCGTTCAATGCCAGTTGATCCAGATCTATGCCCGTCAGAGTGACGTCCGGGTGCAGCTCATAGTCGAGCAACAGCAATTCATCCATCAACCCGCAAGGAACCGATGCCAGAGCAAGGCCCGATCTGAGCAAGGCTTGCAATTGCTGCCGGAAAATTCCAAAACGTTCCCGGGTTGCGAGTACAACGGGTAATTTCTCAAAAATTCGGTACTCGAGATCGGAAATCGATCCTGCTGACACCGTTCCCGGGCGGTAGGTCACCAGTTGATGTGTCCAGTACGCATTCAGGCCACGATTCTCAATTAGGAACCGACCGAGTTCGAAGGCCGATAATTTGTCAACCAAGCGAATTTGTTGGTCAACCGTGGCACCAGGAAGGTCGCCCGCCAGACGCAGACGTGACTTGATGGACTGTATGGACTGTAGCAGATCGCCGTAGTTGTCTGGGGAACCGGCGCCATGAGAAATCAGTTGATCATGACGAGTGGCTTGGGCCACGGGTCCATTTGCATTCTTCATTTGTCTCCCTACAAGAAAACGTAGTTGGAATCCGCGACGCTCCGACAAAAGTGCAGACGCCGCAAATGCTGTGCGAAGGCAAGAATCGCTGGTGGCTCGCTCCACCAGGAACGATAACCCGCAATTCCATAGTCCAAAAAACGATCGTTTGTTGGATGCCGACCAGTGGTGACCGGGAGATCCCCGGAAGCGACATGAAGGCATCCAGTATTAGCTTCCATTTTTCAATGTCCTACTATACTGAATTTCCGGTGGACAAACTGGAAATCGTATGTGATCGGATACGCTCGCGTCTCAACGGATGACCAGCATCTCGACCTGCAACGCGATGCGTTGGCCAAAGCCGGGTGTGGACGCGTCTTCGAGGAAACCGCAAGCGGGGCGAAAGCTGAACGCACCAGGTCGACCGCGTTGCGTTCCGGCGACACGGTCGTGATCTGGCGGCTGGACCGGCTGGGGCGGTCGTTGAAGGACCTGATCTACCTGGTCGAGCGGTTGGATGCCGCCGGCGTCGGATTACATAGCTTGCAGGAAAACATCGACACCGCGACGATCGGCGGTCGGCTGGTGTTTCACCTGTTCGGCGCCCCGGCCGAGTTCGAGCGCAACCTGGTCCGCGAGCGCACCCGCGCCGGCCTGTCGGCCGCCCATGCACGCGGCCATAAAGGCGGCCGCAAGAAGCGACTCGATCCGGCGCGACAAGAGCTGGCGATGCAGCTCTACCATGAGCGCCGCCACACCGTCGAAGAAATCTGCCGGCTGATGGGCATTGGCCGCTCGACGTTGTATGACTATCTGACCGAGGCGGAACGCAATGCCCAGCGGGCGGCGGCGTAACTCGATTCCGCCCGACTCGCTGATGCAGCTGCGGCAGCGGCTCTTGCCTATACGATGATCAACCTGCGCCACTACTGCTGAACCAGCGCGGGGCTCGCACTTCACTGACGGCGCCATGCGCCATGATCGCTCACACCTGTTGCGCTCGCATTCCTGATCATAATGTACAGCTCGATATCGAGATACCTGTCGCTTTTCACAACGATGTGCCTAGCTTCGCACGATCACCAACGGCCATCGTAGTTCTTCCGTTCGCAATGGACGGAAACCCGCAAGCAGTTGATTGAGTGCCATGTCGTCGATCCGGCCAGCATTCCGGTCGAACGCCATCGGTCGACCTCGATTCCGCGTTCGGCCATCATCTCCTCCAGATGACGCAGACTCAGTGGATACGCGACGTACCAGCGCACACACGTCAGAATCACTTCCAGTGGATAATGCAGGCGCTTCAGCACCTTGGCCAACCCCGGGTTCGGCATCTTCATCGATTCACTCATCAGCGACTTTGTGTCAGCCGGATCCAGTCCAACAATCGCTATCTTCATGATGAACGCTCCTTTGCCGTGGATATCACGACCTCTCCACTCTGGCATAAATCTCTCACTGCGTAGCGGGAGTCGTCCATCACATCAGAACGCACGGCGAAACGGCCGACGGACAGCGCAAAGCGTTCGCGTTCGCGGAAAACTATCTCGCGGTTGACACGGGTCAACCAGCTTCTGACTGCCTCGTGTACATTGGACGCACTGCTGCCGCGCACGCATTTTCCGCAGCCTCTCGTTGCATGCATGCGGACCGCTTCATCACGTCAGGATGATCCATCATGGCAGGCAAATCCGTCACACCCTTCGATCTGTACCGCGCGAATCTCTCGTTTGCGCTGCAAATGGGGAGTTTCAGCCACGAAGCCCGGCAGCAGGTTTCCGAGTTCGACATGCAGCGCATCCGGCGCGATCTGGCGGCGGCGCATGCCATTCGCAATGCGGTGTCGACCGCTCATGACTGGAGCGAACTCTCGCGTCTTACCAGTCCACGGTGCGCGATTACATGGCGACCACCACAAACCTCTGGCAGCAAGGGCTGGACTCTGCCGTGCGACTGCAAAGCCGATTCAGCGAAGGCCTGCGCGAAGCGTTGGCGACCTGGCAAACGGTCTGGAGCGAGCAATGGCCGACGCATGCCCCCATGAATCCGGTCATGCTGCCGTGGCAGGAATGGCTGCGACGTATGGCAAGCACGGCGGCGGGCATGGCCTACGGACAGCGGGCCGAGGCGACGTCTCCAGTCAGGTTACGCCGGTGACTTCGGCTAAATCGCCGGCCTCCAGCAACCGTCCGGAGCAGGGAGAGCATCATGCCGGCTAAGCGCGTAGCTTTCATTACCGGTGGCATGGGTGGCTTGGGCGCCGCGATCAGTCGGCGTCTTCACGATGCGGGCATGGTGGTCGCCATGTCGCACTCCGAGCGCAACGATCACGTTGCCACCTGGCTCATCCATGAACGCGATGCCGGTCGCCATTTCGTCGCCTATGAGGCCGACGTCTCCAGCTTCGATTCGTGCGCCCATTGCGCCGAGCGCGTGCTCGCCGAATTTGGTACGGTGGACATTCTGGTGAACAACGCGGGCATCACCCGCGACTCCACTTTTGTCAGGATGAACAAGGAAGATTGGGACAAGGTGCTGCGCACCGATCTCGATTCCATGTTCAACATGACCAAACCACTGCTCGGCGGGATGCTCAAGCAGCGGTTCGGGCGGATCGTCAATGTCAGTTCGGTGAACGGCGCGCGCGGCGCGTTCGGGCAGACCAATTACGCGGCGGCCAAGGCAGGCATTCACGGCTTCACGATGTCGCTCGCGCTGGAGGTGGCCAGACACGGCGTGACCGTCAACACGGTATCACCTGGCTACCTTGCCACGGCGATGACTGCGGCGGTCCCCAAGGACGTGATGGAAACGAAGATCCTCCCGCAGATTCCGGTGGGCCCATCCCACATTAAACTTTTGTTTGGAATGAATATGGCAACCGGAACAGTAAAGTGGTTTAACGACGCCAAGGGCTTCGGCTTTGTCACGCCGGATGACGGCGGAGAAGACCTGTTCGCTCACTTCTCTGATGTTCAGGGCAGCGGCTTCAAAGCATTGCAAGAGAACCAGAAGGTCAGCTTCGAAGTGAAGCAGGGGCCAAAGGGCAAGCAGGCTGCCAACATCAAACCATTGTAACAAGCCCGGACGCTCCCCTCCTCGCGATGAATGGGCTGTTATACGGTCTATTGATATTTCCGTAAATCATGACAACCGTTAAGCGCCTCAAGCGTTATATTTCCAGGACGGTCCTGGAGACAGGTTGGCATGGCGCAAAGTCGATTGAGCGAAGCAGTAAAGAAGGTTCTGGTGCAAATGGCTGGTCAGGCCGATATTTTTCCTATCGGTATGGATACCTTATCGATTGAACAGGACGGCATTCCAGACAGCGGGAGCAGCGGTATCTTTAAGCCCGAGCATGGAGAAGTTGAACTGAACCGTCTGCCGGCGGCTGCTCGAGATCAACGTATTCCTCTCCAGTGGCACGCTGCCCGCCGCCTTCACGTTGAATCCGGAAAGCGGACACGTGCTGTTCAGCTATCGCACGCCGCTTGCGCAAGCTGACCTCGAGACGCTCGCCAACAGCCTGCAGCTTTGCGTCGAGCAGGCGGAGAGTTGGCGCGTCGGCTATTTCTTCGACAGTCCCGTCGACAACTGGAATCTGTCCGGCGAGCCCGGTTCGCGGATTACGGTCTGAGCAAAAAGACAGCATGGTGCGTTGGCTAGGACTCGCACTCCCCATTCAACTGAACGAGGTATCGAGCGTGGCATACGAAAACTACATGAAGCTCTTGCATGACGTCTGTGATCTGGTGGGACTGGATGACGTCGCGCGCCTGATCGACGGCGGCCAGTTGGATATCTCCGGCCATACGGTGTCGATCCGCTACGACGAGTCCGTCGATCCGTTGGGTGCTGTGGCTGACATCGACCTCGGCCCGGTGCCCGAAGAGGACCGCGAAACCATCTACCGTCATGCGCTCGAAGTGAACTTCCATTCGGCGCCGGCTGGCAACGGCACGCTGAGCCTCGATCCGCAAGCGGAGCGGCTGCAGTACTCGTTCCGCTTCCCGCTCGACGGCACGCGCACGGCCACGGACCTGTTCGATACCGTGACCGATCTGCTGGACAGCCTGAATGACGTCGACACATTTCCTTGCCTTGGTCGTAGGTGAAGCTCTGTCGTAATGGCTCGGCAATCAAATTGAGTTTGGTAGAGAAGCCTGCCAGCGCGGAAGCAGCCGTGGCATCTTCCATCTTCGCCAGCAGCACCAGGCGTCCGGTCCGTTCGACCAGTACTCCGACTGAAGACGCATTGTTCGCACCCTTGACTGAAGACGCATTGTTCGCACCCTTGTCGGGTAAGAACGTGCCGTTACCGGCACGTTCTCCCCTAAGAACCGGACGGGCGAGTCACCCCGCATCCGGCTCAAGCCATTCTTCAGCACCATGGGGTGGCACCGGACAGACCGACCGGATGTTTCGCGGCGCGACGACGGGCAAAGTAGGGCGTCCATGCCGGATCAAACGGATGGGCCGGCCCACGAACCTTAACGTGACGCGTAATCGCGACCGTCGTTGCGCGGAAGAGTCGCAGGCTACCGATACTGCCGTCAGCCTGACCTTCCTCCGTCGCAAAGTCCCACGACCTTTGTCCGCCGGACCGGAAGTATCGCCTCCTGACCCATCGTGCCCCTTTGGTGGGATGCCTGCGCAATGCCCACCTCCAGAGCAGTTGCCAGATGTGTGAGTCTATCAATGAGAAGGTGGCCTTCGCCACGATGTGGCGGTGATACATGGCCCATCCCCGGATGACCGGGTTGAGTTGCTGTATCAGCGCGTGCTGCGTGGCGCTTGCGTTACCCTTGATGATTCCCCTGACCTTCTCGAGCAGCGAGCTGATACTTTTTCTCGCTGGCTTGATCAGCAGTTTGCCGCCGTACTTGCGTACGTTCTGGCCCAGGAAATCGAAACCCTCCGTTATGCGTGTAATCCGGGTTTTTTCCTCCGACAGTTCCAGACCACGAACCGCCATGAAGCGACGGATCGCAGGAAGAACCACGGATTCCAGTACTTCTTTCGAAGCACTGGTCACCACGAAATCATCGGCATACCGGATAACGTTGAGTTTGGCCGCGCGACGTGCGAGTTTCGAAACACCGATGCTCGCGTGTACTGCCGCCTCAAGTCCATCCAGCGCCATATTCGCGATCACGGGCGAGGCAATACCCCCTTGGGGTGTGCCTGCCCGCGACTCGAACCGGGTTCCCTCATCAATATATCCAGCCTCCAGCCACTTGCGCAGGATCGCCTTATCCATCGGTATGTGCTCCAGAAGGGGTGGCTTCAGAATTCGGAAAAAATCGTACGCTAAGGCGAATTACCTCTTGGCACGCGGGGCTGCGCGGGCGGTCGGCGTCTTTTTCAGCCCGTCGACGAGTCGCCGTGTGACCTCCACTTCGGCTTCGGCACGCTCGGCCCGCCGCAGCGCATCCTGCAGGCTTGCCCGGGATTCGGCCAGCTCGTTCGCCATGGCCTGCTGCTGACTGGCGATGGCTTCGGCGCGTTGCAACGCGAGATCCAGTTCCGTGCGCAGCGCGGAGATCACGCCGGCGTGCTGGACCGCAGCGTCCTTGAGCTCGCTCTTCGCCGTAGCCAACTGTCCCCGCAGGCTGTCGAGCTGCTGCTCGCTTTTCTGACGCGCCGTGCGCTCCTGGTCGATTTCGCGTAGCGCGCGCTTTTCGTGCGCCTGGGCCCGCGTGTCGGCAGCGTCAGCCCGCTCTCTCGCACGCTCGATTTCCACACCGAGCTCGGTTTTGACGGAGGCGAGCTGGTTTGACGCCTCGTCCAACTGCCGGCGCACTTCCTGCAGGCGCGCTTCGGTTGCGGCGTGAGCCTGACGCTCGGCGGCCAGTGCGTCGCCGCTTTCCGCAAGCTGGGCGCGAACCGCCTCGAGTTGGACCTGCGTGGACGCGACCGCCTGCCGCGCGGCCTCGGCTTCGGCCACCGCCTGGTCCCGTGCGATTTCCGCTTCGTGCGCCTGATGACGCGCCTCGGCGCGTAGGGCCGCCAGTTCGGTAGCGGATGCCTCGGAAGCGGAATGCCAGATGGTGAGGACAGCTTCGGCCGCGACTTGCTTGACGACGTCCGGCAGGTCCGGGTGGTCGATCTTCACGCGCGTGCGCTCGCGCAGGTCTTGCCAGAAGCGGTTGAGCACGTCGGCCGGTGTGCTCATGCTGCCCTTGCGCACGAGGCTGTAGAGCTTGTTCGCGGTCGGCGTTACGCCGTAGCGGAAGAAGAGCAGTGCGCAGACCTCGCGGTACAGCTCCCGCGTGTCGGCGCAGCGGCCGCGGAGCGCGGCGATGTCGGCCAGCAGGGCTTGCTCGTCGAGGGTGGAACTGGAGTCGGGGGTCATGAGTGGCGGTTCCGTCGCGTGGACATATGCTAATAATACAACGTAACATGCTAATTATCTTGATAATATAGGCAGACTTTAGACATAATTGCGCTTCTGTCTAGGCTATACTGCGCACTGACCCTGCACAACGCGTCCCACCCATGACCCGCCCCGTTGCCCTCATTCAATCCGACAGTCCTGCCCGGCCCATCGAGCAGCTGCGCATTCCGGCCGACCTGTCCGGTGCCGCAGGCACGAACCGCGCGCGCAGTTCCATCCGGCACGTCAGCGCCGACGACGACCTGGCCGCAGTCACGGCGTGGCTCGCACGCTATACCGATGCGCCCGGCACCCTGACCGCCTATCGCAAGGAAGCCGAGCGACTGCTGCTGTGGGCGGTCATCCAGCATGGCAAGCCGTTGTCCTCGCTCACCCACGAGGATCTGCTTGTCTATCAGCACTTCCTGGCCGATCCGCAACCGGCCTGGCGCTGGGTCATGACGGCCCGCAAAAAGCCCGGCCGCGCGTCCCCGGATTGGCGACCGTTTGCCGGCCCTTTGTCGCCAACCAGCGGACGGCACGCGATGACGATTCTCAACGCGATGTTCGCCTGGCTCGTCGAGGCCGGTTACCTCGCTGGCAATCCCTTGTCGCTTGCGCGTCGCCGCGGCGTCGCCAGGAAACCGGCCGTGACGCGCTATCTGACCCACGAGTGGTGGGAGGTCGTCAAAACGACGATCGAGACGCTGCCCGTGGGCACCGAGCGCGAGCGACTGCACGCCGCACGCTGCCGCTGGCTCTTCACGGTCCTGTATCTGGCCGGCGTGCGCGCGACGGAGATCGCGAGCACGCCGATGGGCGCCGTGTTCTGTCGACGTGATGCCGCCGGCGTCGAACGCTGGTGGATCGAGGTGCTTGGCAAAGGTAACAAAACGCGCCTGGTGCCGGCCACCGACGAACTCATCGCCGAACTCGCCCGGTACCGGCGCGCGCACGGCCTGCCGCCATCCCCTTACCAGGGCGAGCGCCGCCCACTGCTGCTGCCGCTCATCGGTCACGAGAAGCCGCTCTCGCGCGGCTCGATCCACCAGATCGTCAAGGAAGTCTTCGCGTTGGCTGCGGCCCGGCTGCGCGCAAGGGGCCCCGAGTGGCAGGCCCAGGCCGATCAGCTCGCCCGCGCATCGGCGCATTGGGTCCGGCATACGGCCGGATCGCACATGACCGACCAGCAGGTCGACCTGCGTTTCGTGCGCGACAACCTCGGCCACGCGTCGCTCGCGACCACCAGCGTCTATCTGCATGCCGAGGACGATGCGCGGCACGAAGCCACGCAGACACGTCACCGGCTCGGCTGGAACTGACCGCTTGCCTGTCTTCTTCAAGGAGCCTCATGCCACGCCGCTCGATCTTGTCGGCATCGGAGCGCGACAGTCTCCTGGCCATTCCCGAGGAGCGGGACGATCTGATTCGTCACTACACGTTCAGCGAATCCGATCTGTCCTTGATCCGTCAGCGGCGTGGTGACGCGAACCGTCTCGGCTATGCCGTGCAGCTCTGTCTGCTTCGATATCCGGGCCAGGGATGGTCGACGACGACGGAGGTGCCGCCCGCCATGCTGCAATGGATCAGCCAGCAGTTGGGCGTCGATCCGGCGTGCTGGCCCCAGTACGCGAAGCGCGAGGAAACCCGTCGCGAACACCTGCTCGAGTTGCGTGCTCAGCTCGGCCTGTCGCCGTTCAATCTGTCCCACTATCGCACCGCGGTGCACGCGCTGGTCAGCCTGGCGATGCAAACGGACAAGGGCGTCGTGCTCGCCCAGGCGCTGGTTGAGCACCTGCGCCGGCAAGCCATCCTGCTGCCCAAGGACGCGGTCATCGAGCGCATCTGTGCCGAGGCGATCACGCGCGCGACGCGCCAGATCTATCGGGTGCTGACGGAGCCGCTCTCGGAGGAGCACGGCCATCGGCTCGACCGGTTGCTGCAGCGCCGCGCCGACGGACGCATGACGTGGCTCGCCTGGCTACGGCAGCCACCGGGCAAGGCGAGCTCGAGGCAAATGCTGCAACACATCGATCGCCTGAAACTGCTGCAGGCCGTCGATTTGCCAGCCGGCCTCGACCGGCTGGTCCACCGTAACCGGCTGCTCAAGATTGCCCGTGAAGGCGGGCAGATGACGCCACACGACCTCGCGAAGTTCGAACCGCAGCGCCGGCACGCGACGCTCGCGGCGAGTGTGATGGAAGCGACGGCGACGGTGACGGACGAGATCGTCGAGCTGCACGACCGCATCGTCGGGCGGCTCTTTAACACCGCGAAGAAAAAACACCAGGAGCGGTTCCACCGCGCGGGCAAGGCCATCAACGACAAGGTGAGACTATTCGGGAAACTGGGCCGGGCCCTGCTCAAGGCGAAGGAGGACGGCGTCGATGCGTTCAAGGCGATCGAATCCGTCATCTCATGGGACGCCTTCACCCAAAGTGTCACCGAGGCCGAGCAACTGGCGCAGCCCGAGGCGTTCGATTTCCTGCACGAGATCGGTGACCACTACGCAACCTTGCGCCGCTATGTGCCGGCCTTCCTCGAGGTTCTGAAGCTGCGCGCGGCGCCGGCGGCCGTCGACGTGCTCGACGCCATTAACACGATTCGCACCATGGATAGCGACGGCACACGCAAGTTGCCCGCCGACGCGCCGACCAGGTTCATCAAGCCGCGCTGGAGGCCGCTGGTATTCACGAATGCCGGGCTCGAGCGCCGGTACTACGAGTTGTGCGCGCTCTACGAGCTGAAGAACGCTCTGCGCTCGGGCGACGTCTGGGTGCAAGGTTCCCGCCAGTTTAAGGATTTCGACGACTATCTGTTGCCGGCCGAAAAATTCCAAGCCATCCGGCGGGAGAACCTGCTGCCACTGCCTATCACGACCGACTGCGAGCAGTATCTCCTGGAGCGGCGGCAGTTGCTCGAGCAGCGGCTGGAAACGGTCAACCGGCTCGCGGCGGCCAACGATCTGCCCGATGCCATCATCACGGACTCGGGCCTGAAGATCACGCCGCTCGATGCGGTGGTACCGGACGACGCGGAAGCGCTGATCGGCCAGACCGCGCTGATGCTGCCGCGCGTGAAGATCACCGAGCTGTTGATGGAGGTGGACGCGTGGACCGGCTTCACCTCTCACTTCACGCACCTGAAGACCGGCGAGACGACTCAGGACAAGACGCTGCTGCTCACAACGATCCTCGCGGATGCGATCAACCTCGGCCTCACGAAGATGGCCGAGGCCTGCCCAGGCACGACCTACGCAAAACTGGCGTGGCTTCAGGCATGGCACATCCGCGACGAGACGTATTCCCAGGCGCTGGCCGAACTCGTCAACGCCCAGCACGTCCATCCGTTCGCCGCTCACTGGGGAGATGGCACGACCTCATCATCCGATGGCCAGCGCTTCCGCGCCGGCGGCCGCGCGCAGAGCACCGGGCACGTCAATCCCAAGTACGGCGCCGAGCCGGGCCGGATGTTCTACACGCACATCTCGGATCAGTATGCGCCGTTCTATCCGAATCTCGTCAACGTTGGTGTTCGCGACTCGACCTACGTGCTCGACGGGCTGCTCTACCACGAGTCGGATCTGCGCATTCAGGAGCACTACACCGACACCAACGGCTTTACCGATCATGTCTTCGCGCTGATGCACCTGCTCGGATTCCGCTTCGCGCCGCGCATCCGCGATCTGGACGACATGAAGCTCTACGTGCCCGGCAGCGTGAAGGACTATCCCGCGCTTGCAGCGATGATCGGTGATACGTACAACGAGAAGCACATCCAGCGAAGCTGGGAGGAGGTCTTGCGGCTGGCAACGTCGATCCGGCAGGGCACTGTCACGGCCTCGCTGATGCTGCGCAAGCTCGGCAGCTATCCGCGCCAGAACGGCCTCGCGCTCGCGCTGCGCGAGATCGGCCGCATCGAGCGCACGCTCTTCATCCTCGAGTGGCTACAGAACGTCGAGCTGCGCCGCCGCGTGCACGCCGGCCTGAACAAGGGCGAGGCGCGCAACGCGCTCGCCCGGGCGGTGTTTTTCTGCCGTCTCGGCGAAATCCGGGACCGCAGTTTCGAGGCCCAGCGCTATCGCGCCAGTGGCCTGAATCTGGTCACCGCCGCAATCGTACAGTGGAACACTGTCTATCTTGAGCGCGCCGTGCAGGCGATGCATACGAGGGGGCTACCCGTCGATGTCGCCTTGCTGCCTTATCTTTCGCCGCTGGGATGGGAACACGTCAACCTGACCGGCGACTACGTGTGGCGGCAAAGTCAGAAGCTGCCGGCCGGCAAGTTCAGGCCGTTGCGACCCGTACCGGAGACTCAACTGTCCACTCCGCGTGCGAGACAATCCGCATCAGGGCACATCGAGCCAGAGGCGATACCAGACGAGACCGACGGCTTATAATCGATCGACAAAGCGAATCCGGTTGGCGCCGGTCGATTCGCGATCATCCCGCTTCGCCAGGAAGCGGGGTGCCGCCCCTCCCTTGAACGCCCACGAACACACAGGCCTGTTGTGAACCAGACCACCGATCAGTCGCTTACCGATGACGAGTTCGCTCGCCTTTCTGGATTTCTCGATGCTATTGGTCCGAGCGCGATGAACATCGAAATGCTCGATGGTTACTTTGCGGCGCTGATCTGCGGGCCCGACATGGTGCCACCGAGCGAGTATCTGCCCCAGATATGGGGCGAGGATTTCGCTTTCGAGAGTGATGAGCAGACTGCCGAGATCATGGGCCTGCTCATGCGTCACTGGAACACGATCGCGACCGAGTTGCTCCATACCCTGGACGAGCCGGACGTGTATCTACCCGTGCTTCTCGAAGGAGACGATGGCATCGCGCCCGGTAACGATTGGGCTCACGGCTTCATGCGCGGCGTCGAGACACGTCCGGCAAGCTGGGGTGAACTCATCCACGAGGATCACGGCGGCCCCGTGCTGCCGATCATGATGTTGCATCATGAACACGACCCCGACCCGCAGATGCGACCCCCGCCGATTCCTCCGGAAAAGCGCGAGGAACTGTTGCAGGCGATGATCGCGGGGCTGACCCACATCTACCGTTACTTCGCGCCCCACCGGCGAGCGCTCGCAAGCCTTCCGGCTCATCTTCCCGTGCGCCGGGACGGCCGGAAGGTCGGGCGCAATGAACCGTGCCCGTGTGGTAGCGGCCGCAAGTACAAGCATTGCTGTCTCGCAAACGAGCCGACTCTGCATTGATCAACCACGCAACCAAGGGAGAAGGGAGATGCCACAGGGAGCCGACGATTTGCCATTGAATGCCAATGGCCCAGCGTACACGTCGCAGCAGGACCGTCACGGCGTGCCGCTATCGTACGTCGGCGAGAAACTCGGTCGCGCGATCGGGGATTTGCATCGGCACGCGCAATGCTGCCAGGGGGACGCGATGATTTGCGAGGCGCCATGTACCACCTTCTGGTCGCGTACCTGGGACTTCATAATATGCTGGGCAAGGCGAACGACCATACCCTGACGGATCGGCTACTTAACGGCAGCAGCCAAAACCTGGAAACGTGGCTGCGTCTGGTTGACCGGGAAGGCGATGTCCACGGACTTGCGGGCCTAGACAATCGCGACTAAGCAATCTTCATCGGCGGGGGCTGAGTCGGGGGCAATTGATCGCCTATGGGCGACGAACTTTCGGGTGCTGCCAACAAAACCTGTAGGCCGTACGCCGACGCTCGAACGTTACTCACTATGGGAGCGGAGCCATGGTTGCAGTCAAACACGACGATCTTTCTATGGCCTTCGACTTCGTTAGCTACGCGGCGCCGATGGAGCATAACGCGTATGTCTCGCTCGATACAGGCAAAGTCTATTGGACTTCTGATTCCAACGACGCATTCGACGAGGATATTCCTGACGATCTTGAAACTTCGGACCGCTACCTTGCGATACCGCATAAGAACGATCTCGATCTTGGACGAAGTCTCGCCTTGCGCTTTGTTGCACAAACGTTGCCCGCGTGTTACGAGCAGGTCGAAGGATTTTTCCGACGGCAAGGGGCTTATGCCCGCTTCAAGGATTTGCTGGAGCGCGAAGGCGTTCTCGAACTCTGGTATTCGTTTGAAGCCGACGCTGTCGAAAAAGCGATGAGGCAATGGGGCACTGAAAACGGGCTCGAGATTCTTGAGACGTGACGGGCCGGTTACACACGCCCAAATGTCTGGCCGCACAGGTTTTGTCAGCCGCGCTATGTCCCAGTGAAGTGCATAACCAGGAACGGGCCCAAACATGCCTACAACCGTTTCTGAAGCGTTCGCTGCCGCAGGGCTCAGTCCAGGTGGGAGCGTCCCCTGGGGCACGAAACCAGCGTTGCCTGAGCGTGGCGTTTACATCGTTTCGCTTACGGACTCTCTAGATTCGCTCCAGGGGGCCCTGCCGCGCGCCCCGTTGTCACCGACTGCCTTCGAGCAATGGCTGAGCGTGTGCCCTGAACTCACCGTAGACGGTGCCAGACCACCCCTTGAGCAATTGATTCAGAGGGTGGCGGCCTTCTGGTTACCAGACGAAGTCGTTCTATACGTCGGGCTCGCGGAATCCCAATCGCTGTCGGACCGATTGGGCCAGTACTACCAAACGCCGCTTGGAAAACGTACTCCCCATGCCGGGGGCTACTTTCTGAAGCTGCTATCGAATCTCCATGGCCTTTGGGTCCATTATGCGGCCAGCGCCAACCCCACCCACGCAGAATCAGTGATAATTGGTCTGTTCTCCTCAAATGTTTCCGACACGGCCAAGCGCGACCTCAAGGACCCTGTGCATCCGTTTCCGTTCGCCAATCTCGAGTGGCCTCGTGGCGTTCGAAAAGTACACGGACTACGGGGTGCCACCGAACGCCGAGCGAATCAGCCGAAGTCTACAACTCGCACTAAAAACCACGCGTCGCGATCCGGGCACACCTCCCCGTCGCGAAGTCTCTTTGACCGGGCCGTCACTGCAATCGCGCCTCAAGGCAACTACGCCTCATGCAAGGCGCAACGGGTGACAGCGAAGAACCTATCCCGTGGCCAGATTCGTATTCCGTCGACGGGAGTGTCCTCAGCCAAGTCGTTGTTCCCGGCCTCAAGGTCGGCTGTTCGCGTTGTCCTGCGCGGATCGCTGCTGCGGGCCTCTTGGGATCCGCGGATTGGGCCTGATCGCGAGCGCTCCGGAGTGTTACGCGTCGGAGCGATCCTACGGGATCTAGTGGGTGAAAACGAAGTTCTTATTGTCACTGAGCGCATTGACGGCGCCATCTCCATCGACTGACGCACGAGAGCGATAACGACCTATGTCGCCGTCAGGAACCGACTGGGCTTATGCGTTAGCGGCAGACGCTGTGAATGGCTGGTTGCTGAAAGGGCGCCGTTTGTGCTGCGCAGGCGATCCGCGAGGCGGCGCCGGTACGGTGGCGAACTCCTCGGCCGGCGCCAGCGTGCCGCAACCGCCGCCAGTCTAGTCCGCATCAGGACTGACTGACGAATCGCCAAAGCCCGATCGCACGTGCAGGACGCGCTGCGGCGTACCGAGACCGAGGCGGGCGTCACGCGGCTTCCCGACGGGCTAAAACAGAACCTCATCCATCCGCAGCGCGACGCGCCAAGGGCTGCGTCGGCTTAGCGTACGATTTTTTCCGAATTCTGAAGCCACCTCCATTTGCCTTTCTGCCGGCAATTATGAAGGGTCGGATAGTTTTGGGTATCCGACCTTCGTTCGCGGAAATCGGGGCGAAGGATGACCGGCTGAACCGCGCGCCCGACAGCGCTCTCTCGCCTGCCTGCGGATCGATAGGGAAGTGACGGGCGTCCAGCCAATCATTCAAGCGGCGAGTGCCGAACCGCGACCGCGAGATAGGGACGGTCTGCGATTGAACCAACGCCCGGGAGCCAGCCAGTATGACTGAGCGCATGCAATTTGACATAATTAAGATTATCAACCATTAACGTTGTCAGAGCTTTTTAGAAATGTCCGGTTCTGGCTCATTAGAAATGTCCGGTTTCCTGCTCCGGGCTGGCTGCTGTGGCGCATGCTGCGGCATCACCGTCAGCCCGGAGCCAGACCATGAACGGACGTGGATTCATCACGATCAGCATGCACGAGCTCGAGCGCGTGAAGATCATCGAGGCGGTCGTCCAGCATCGCCTGACGGGCGTACTGGCGGCTGAACGGCTGCAGCTGTGTGAGCGTCAGGTCAGCCGGCTCGTGCGGCGTTACGAGGCGGCGGGACCGGCCGGGCTGGTTTCAGCGCGGCGTGGACAGCCCAGCAACCGCGAACTGCCGGTGGATGTCCGCGCGCGGGCCATGGCGCTGGTGCGCGAACGCTATGCCGATTTTGGGCCGACGCTGGCCTGCGAGAAGCTGCGTGAATGTCACGGCGTGATGCTTGCGAAGGAAACCGTGCGGCGCTGGATGCGTGAGGCCGGGCTGTGGATTCCCCGCAAACAGCGGCCGCCGAAGCTGCATCAGCCGAGAAACCGTCGTGCCTGCCTGGGTGAACTGGTGCAGATCGATGGCAGCGATCACCGGTGGTTTGAGGACCGGGCGCCGGCCTGCACGCTGCTGGTGTTCATCGACGATGCAACGGGCCGGCTGATGGCGCTGCACTTCACGGCGACCGAGTCGACCTTCAGCTACTTCGAGGCGATGCGCGCGTACCTGGAACAGCATGGCAAGCCGGTGGCGCTGTACAGCGACAAGGCCAGCGTCTTCCATTGCAACAGCCATTCGGCGACGCCTGGCAAGGGTGTGACGCAGTTTGGCCGCGCGCTGTACGAGCTCAATGTGGATACGTTCTGCGCCAACAGCAGTCAGGCGAAGGGGCGCGTCGAGCGCGCGAACCTGACGTTGCAGGATCGTCTCGTGAAGGAACTGCGGCTACGCGGCATCACCACGAAGGAGGCCGCCAATGCGTACGCGCCCCACTTCATCGCTGACTTTAACGGCCGGTTTGGCAAGATGCCGCGGAGCACCTTCGATGCACACCGGCCGCTGCGTGCCGACGACGATCTTGATCTGATCCTGACGGTTCGTGTGCCGCGGCGCGTGTCGAAGGTGCTGACGGTCCAGTACGACCGGGTGATCTATCTGCTGGAAGACACGGTCGCCAACCGCAGGCTGATTCACCGTTATCTGGATGTGTTCGAGTATCCGGATGGGCGCATCGAGATCCGGGTGAATGGCGCTGCCCTGCCCTGTGTGCCGTATGACCGGCTCTCGGAGATCGATCAGGCGGCGGTGGTCGATAACAAGCGGCTGGGACACACGTTGCAGCTGGCGCAGGTGATTCAGGCGCAGCGCGATGACCGGCGCGCGTCAGGCTCGCCATCGAGGACCAATCAGGGCGAGGCACCACGCTCGAAGGAGCGCAAGGTGGGCACCCGCAAGCAGCGCGAGCTGACCCGGGCGCAGTTGAATGAAGCGATTCTGGGAACTGCCGGAATGCGGGTTGGCTCGGTGCTCAAAAGCCCCCTAACATAGAGATTTCTGAACCTCAAAACCGGACATTTCTAAAAAGTCGCAACCCGGACATTTCTATCTGGCCTCGACAAACGTGTTAGTCCAAAGTTCAGATGTCGCGTTTCCGCTAAATTGAAATGTCGTGTTTGCGGGTTCAGGCTGGTGGCCAGTATCTCTTCAGGAGCGCTGGCCATGAACGCATCCGGGACGATCACCATGTCGATGACCGAGCTGGACCGGTTGAAAGTGGTACAGGCTGTCTGCGAGCGGCGTCTGAAGCCGGGCCAGGCAGCGGACCGCCTTGCGTTGAGCGTCCGTCAGGTTGAACGTCTGGTGCTGCGCTACGAGGCTGCCGGTGTGGCCGGTCTGGTATCAGGCAGGCGCGGCCGACCGGGCAATCCTCAGTTGCCCGAGGGCATGGCGCCACGCGCGCTGGCTGTCATTCGCGAGCGCTATGCCGATTTCGGGCCGACGCTCGCGTGCGAGAAACTGTGGGAATGTCACGGTATCGGTCTGTCGGTCGAGACGGTACGCGCGCTGATGATTGCCGCCGGTCTGTGGATTCCCCGCAAGGATCGGCCGCCCAGGGTGTACCAGCCGCGCAACCGCCGCGCGTGCCTCGGTGAACTGATCCAGATTGACGGCAGCGATCACCGCTGGTTCGAGGAGCGTGCGCCGGCCTGCACGCTGCTGGTGTTCATCGACGATGCGACTGGCCGGCTGATGGCGTTGCATTTCACGGCGACCGAATCAACCTTCGGCTATTTTGAGGCCCTTTCGAAGTATCTGGCGGCACACGGCAAGCCCGTCGCATTCTATAGCGACAAGTTCAGCGTCTTCTACGTCAAGGATCGGGCGAGCACGGCTGGCAAGGGGGTCACACAGTTCGGCCGCGCCCTGTACCAGCTCAATATCGAGGCGTTCTGTGCGAACTCGAGCCAGGCCAAGGGTCGTGTCGAGCGCGCCAACCTGACGTTGCAGGACCGGCTCGTCAAGGAACTGAGGTTGCGTAACATCAGTACGCGGGAAGCGGCCAATGCGTATGCGCCCTCCTTCATCGCCGATTTCAACCGGCGCTTTGGCAAGCCACCGAAGAGCGACCACAACGCGCACCGGCCGCTGCGTGGTGACGAGGACCTGAAGCAGATCCTGGCCTATCGCGTTGCGCGCAAGGTCTCCAATGCGCTGACCGTGCAGTACGACAGAGTGATGTACCTGTTGCAGGACACCGAGGCAAACCGGCGCCTGATGCATGAATACATTGAGGTCGTTGAATATCGGGACGGGACGATAGAGATCCAGGCGGCGGGCCGCGTGTTGCCCTGTCGCGAATATGACCGGATCACGCGAATCGATCAGGGGGCGGAGGTCGAGAACAAGCGGCTGTCCGCGGCATTGGCAGTTGCCCGGCTGGTGCAGGCGCAGCGTGATGACAGGCGTGTTTCCGGCTCGCCTTCACGCACCCATCTTGGCGAAGACGTCCGGGCGAAAAAAGCGCTGGTGGGCCTGAAGAAACAGCGGGCAATCACGCTAGCGGATGTCACTCAGGCCGTTCATGAGGTGAGCATCAAAAAACATGAAGAACGGGGGCTGGGCGGCTGCGCCGCCCAGCCCAAAAACATAAGAAAAAACACGATAAAACCCGACATTTCAATCTAGCGCAGACCCCGACATTTGAACTTGGCGGGGACAACCCTAATTTCTGCGGATCGGCGCCTCTACTGTCGCTAAGATATCCAACGCCAAAAGGGTCGGATAGTTGTGGCTATCCGACCCTTCGTTTCTGGACAAGCTGGGGTTGGAGAGGAGGGCGCGGAAAGTAAGGCCCTTCCACCGCTTTATTTCAGGTCAGCGGTCGCGGGCTTTCTTATCCAGTCGGTGGCTTTGGAGGCCCCGCACATGAACGACATCGAGGTCGTCAGCATCCGCAGCGACTTCCCGTCCGGTTTCACCGCCGAGCTAGGTTGGCTCTTCATCGCGTTTGGCCGTCTCGAATACCTGCTGAAGTTGTGCTTCAAG
Organism: Paraburkholderia tuberum STM678; assembly: GCF_902833905.1. Taxonomy (GTDB): domain Bacteria; phylum Pseudomonadota; class Gammaproteobacteria; order Burkholderiales; family Burkholderiaceae; genus Paraburkholderia; species Paraburkholderia tuberum. The sequence goes on from NZ_CADFGP010000033.1 coordinate 58,170, forward strand.
GACCTCGAAGACTCCCGCTTCCATGCGGGCATGGGAGAAGCCGAGTATCAAGGCGCGCAGTTCAAAACGCTTTGCAAGGTTGTCCGGGCAAAAGCCGGTGAAAAGCTCGGGGCTGCCGCAGGAAGCTTTTGCAGCCTCGTAGACGAGGCCTCTTTGCTTAGCGCGGAGCGCGACCATTGTGTGCACGCATGCTGGACAGTCGAAGCGTCGGGGCAAGCGGTCAGAATACGGCCAAAAAGAAAGAAGAGCGGACGCGGACCGATTGACTGGAGCGAGAGCAGAGTGGTGACAGTCGGCGAACTGAATGGCATCAGGCGGCAGGCCGAGCGGATTTTTGTTGAACTCGACCGAGTCAGGAAAGCATGGCGCGCCGACGCTTGACGGCTCTTGCGTGGTGAGCGGTGTCTAGCAGCCAGCTCGTCTCGATCGCCAGGTGGTCTTGGCTTTCGCTATTTTTCCGCCGGCATATGCACCGCGCTTGAATGCTGCCTCAAGGAAAGCGTTTGCTTTAGTTCGCAATTCGACACCTTGCACGGCATCCGGCCCTAATAAAGTAGTTTGCCCACTTCCTTCGGCCGCGTCGGGAACGATCACATCCGTACCGTTGTCCTTGACCGTTTCCCCGGGGAAACGCGTTCCTTCCCCGCCCTGCCAAGTTAGCTCGTTTCCCCGGGGAAACGCGGTTGGCACCCACCCCCGCGCGTGCAATAGCACGGTCGTGCGAAAGCGCTGAGTCCCCGGTCCCAAGTAGCCCTGTCGATGTGGATGCCACCTCGAGTCAATGTCGTTTTTCTTTTCCCTTCCGACATTTTCCGAAAACGTCTTGGTACACTGCCGCCCGACGACCGGAGGTAATTGCGTGACGACATCAGGCGAACTGTTCGAGCAGGAATTTGAGACGTGGACACCGGCTCAGGCCAAAGCGTTTTTCCGTGCTGGAATGGTGGACGATTTTTTCGTCAGCCATGTCGGTAGCGAGCTCTGGGTGATCACGCTGCTGGTCGTCGGCCGCCAAGGCCGGCAGATGCAGGTGCAACTGCGCACGGCTCGCGAGATCGGCACTCATAAAGTGCGTCAGTTCAAGACGCTCGATGCGGCTGTGAGAGCCGCCGGAGAAATCGGCTTCGATGTCAGGACTATTGGCATCGCGAGAGTCGCGCAGCGCGCATCCCCTCACCGCGGCTCGAAGGCCCCCAGCGGGGCGCCTGAAAACCGTAGCATGCTGCCCGACGTGGACTGATCGTGGCGCGCGGTCTTGTCAAACCCATCTTTGGAAAACAGAACAAATGAAACCGTCGAAAATCGCGCGGGTCTGCGCCGCCATGCTGCTGACCATCACTCTCGGCGCGTGTGACAGCAAGTCGGCTACGACAAAAGAAAACTATGCGAAGGCTGAGCAGCAGTACTTCGATGCCACGGACGCAGTCTGCGTCTGGAGCACACGGCCTGCGCCGTTCGAGTATGCGAACGTTCGCGCCTGGGAGCAGCAGCAGGCAGACCAGCTTGTGAAGGTGGGACTGCTGGCGAAGGAGCCTGCGACGGTGCGCGACTTCGGTCAAAGCCTGCCTGGCGCCCGGTACACGCTGACGGACGCCGGAAAGAAGGCGTCCAGAGGTGTGGCGTCGGGCCTCGGCAACCGGTTCTGCGGCGGAAAAGCGAAACTGATGGACATTGACGCGCCTTCAGCGGGCGCAAAGGCGCAGGCAGGGGATAAGGTGTATGTGCACTACGTGGCACAGCTCGTTGACCGGCCTGCCTGGGATGACGAATCGGTTCTGGTGGGTCACATCGAACTCGCGGCGACAACGAACAACCAGTTCAAAGGCGAGACGTTTCTAATCCTGACCGACGACGGATGGAAGGTCGCTCCGAAAAAAGCTTGATTGCGATCACACAGCCGTTGGAAATGGCGGGAGCCTGAATGAAAAGAAGTGCCGACAACAAGCTGAAAGTGGTGGCGGTCCGCATCGATCCGCAGGTAGAGCACCGACTGCGGCTGCTCGCGGAGACAACCGGACGGAAACAGTCGTTCTTTCTGCAGCAGATCATCGAGCAAGGCATCGGTGCGATGGAAGAAGCGTGGCTACCAGGGGCGACGGTCGCGAAGATCCGTCAGGGCAACGTGCCGGAGTTGCAGCAGCCCGGCTCGACCCCCGACCTCTTTGGCAACTGACGCCTTCGCCGTGTTTCGACGGGTCAGTATCCGCGCCCGCTGATACGCGAGATGACCGAGTTGGCCTGTGCCGCAGCAAGGTCTGCGCGCAGGTTTGCCCATCTGGCTATCAACGTCGGATCAGGCGTCAGGAAGAGCGGCCTTGTCGTCCACCCGATAACACGGGCGCCGTTCCACTGTGTCTCGAATATGCGCGCGTCCTCGTCACTGCTGACGCCAGCGTTCACCAGATCGTCGAACGACTCGAGGTTGAACAGTTCGAGCTCGTCCTCGTGAATGCCCGACAGGAGCGAAATCGCGGAATAGAACAGCCGCCTCGCCTCCTCGCGCGTCGCGCAAAGTGCAAACGCGTCAACGACGCCCTCGGGCGTCTGCCACATCATCCGGTAGAGCAGCTCTCGACACTGTTGTGATAGCTCGGACATGCTGCCGTCCTCTTTCTCGGTTCATCCGTCGCATGCGGGGCGAAAAGCTTCATCGAAGCGTGCCACGGCCTTTATGTCAGGTCTGGTTCATGCGCCGTGCCAACGAACCGGGAGCGCCGCATGAAAACCCACACTTTTACATATGTTGCCTGCACTTGTGGCCATAGGGGGGCGATAGTCCAAACCTACGATCCGACGCCGCCCGCGGGCTGGTATCACGCATGGTTGCGCGATCTGTCGAGTGGCGGCGGTTACGAGGGGATTGACGAGCTTTTCGCGGAGACCAAACCTTCCTGTCCAGAATGCGGGCGCAGTCTCACGCCTCAGGATGTTGTTGGGCGCAGCGAACTGAACGAAGACGCACTATTGAAGCTTGCCCGTCGTTGAGGTGTTGCCGCCACCCCGCGGCCCTCGGAAAAACCTTGACTGACCGCCTCAGGGCGTGAAGCGGAAGTGAGCAGTTTGACCAAGCAGACTTTTCAGGAATGTTGAAGCACAGACGCGAGCGGCATCCTATCGACGCGAGTCGGCTCGAACGACTGGTTGGACCTCTGCATTTGCGACATTGGGCTGCTTGTACAGGTTAAGGCGCTCTGGTTCGGCTTGTGCCACGGCAAAGAGGGCTTTGCCGATTCCGGCTATGAGCTTGTGGAGGAGCGTTTGCAGCGGTCTGCATTGCGCCGCCTCAATGTAGAGGGATTCAGTGAACTGAAGCAGGGGCAAGGAAATGGGCGAATCTTCAAGTGGTTGATGCGTTGAAGCCCTGAAGTGCATAAGTTGCTCATCCGAATGCGCAATGACCTTTCGGCGAAGGCTGAGCATCGCCTCCTTCAGACTTGTCTCTTCCGGATTGAGCTGTAATCCGATTGCTCTTAGGCCAACGGTGGTCTGCCCCCTCGAGGGTTCAAATGGTCTTGCAAACGAGGTGATGAGACTAGCCTCGTAGCAGCGGAATTTGCGAAGCTCCACACGATTGTATCTGGCCTCAAAATCGCACTCTTCCATGAGGAACGTTAGGGCCGAAAGAGCCTGCTGAAAGTCCCAGGTCGAATAGATTAGCCGTTGGAGTTGACCATCGGTGAGATTGGACAGTGGTTCAAGCATGGGTAGCTTCCAGGGGCATAACTGTGGCCACACGGGTTCTTAGGTCCGCATATCAACTCAAGTATGCCATTTTGATGACTAGGGTTGCCGGAGTGAGAAATCTCTCAACCAACGACTGGTTTGGACGTGCATTACTGACAGGCGCTATTGGCCGAGAGGCGTCTCATTTCATCTGAGTCCAGCCGCGAGACGGCGCCTTGACATTGGTCGGTGATAGGTACGATAGCCAAACAGATTGTCTTTTACCTGCTGCCCTACTGATGAACCGACCGCCCGCCCTTCTCTTAGCCTTCGGACTGCCCCTACTCCTTGACGGCGGGGTTTTAGCGAAGCGGGAGCTTCGCTATCATGCGAGAAAGCGCAACTTCAGTATATACATTTATGGATTCCGAACTCTGGCTGTCGGACCCTGAAACGGCTTATGCCGAATGGCAGCGCGCCGAGGCAACCGGTGCGGATAGGCGCGCGTTTGCCGAGCGCTCCATCGTTCAGCATCGCTCGATGTTTGCCCGCTTCCATCGCTATCTCGGCGGCCGTGGCATTACCGTGATGGACTTTGGCACTGACCACATCGACGGCTTCTTTGCTGACCTCGACCGCGACTGCGAGCCGGGTACGTCGACACGCCTTCGTTATCTGAAACTGATGGACCGGCTCTCACGCCATCTATCCCTGCTGGGTCTGCGCACCGACAACCCTGCTGCAAGCCTCCTGCCGCGAGAGCATTGGCCCGACGATGAGCCGATGCCGGTCTTTCTGTGGCCGGACGAAGATGCCCGTCTTCAGGACGTCTGCCGCGCAGCGACCTTCGAGTCATTCAAGGAACTGCGTAACCGGGCGATCGTGGCGCTGCTGCTCGGGACCGGTATTACGGCGGCCGAACTCAGCGCGCTGACAGTGGACGATCTCGACGCGCGAGGGGCACGGGTCAGCGTGTTCGTCAGAAAGCGCGGGCCGCGAATCGCGCGCCGCGTGCCCGTCGACGCGTTCGCGCTTGAGATTGTGAGTGAGTACGCAAAGGCGCGCGCTGCGCTATCCCCGGCGGACGGTCTGCTTTTTATGGCGACGGCAGGCGGCAAGCCAATGAAGCCCGCAACGCTCGGGCAGTGCGTGCGGAGTGCGCTACGCGCTGCCGGCGCTGCGGCTGCCGACGAAAGTCCGCGGTTGTTGCGCAACACGTATGGTCGCAGGCACCTTCTGGAAGGCAAGACCAACGAACAGGTGAGCAGCCTGATGGGCCTGTCCAGCCATAGGACGGCTACCCGGTTGCGCGAGACTATTTTTAACGCTGGTGAGATGGACGAGCAGCAAGGAGAGGATGACGCCGGAAACGCCGCATAAGTCTCATGCGTGCCGGGTGCTCCCTTGACTTTGGCCACCGCCGCGTAGCCTGGTGTGTGAACCGTACACGGGGTACGGCCATATCTCCGGGCTACAGTCATGATCTATAAAAGCGCGTTCAAGGACATCATCTACCCGGCGCAGAATCGGGAGCCACGCGTCACCCGATACCGCATCGTGCTCATGAAAAATTCCAGGCTGGTTCGAGCGATCGTTCATCTCGTAGCCGACGAGCCGACGCAACCACAATCAACGGAGATCGACACCGCACTCGACGTCGTTCTCAACCGGATCATTGAGGCAGAACTGGTCGGCGTGCGCCATGACTGCGTAAGGCTGGTCGTTCAAGCGGACGCGCAGATGACCGAGTACCCGATCACCTTTAACGCGCTGGATGTGGCGCGGCCCGGCGATTCAGAGAGGCGGCCGCCGCCCACCGCCGATCAGGCAATCCATATCCGCTCGCTCGACGTCGTCGGAGGTTCGGTTGCGTTCTACGTCGATCGCGAGAGCGGCAAGCCTGTCATCGCCCGCGTTGCGGAAATGCTGCGATGAGTGTGCCGTTTCGTCGCTACGCCGTCGGTCGGTGGGAGTCCCTGTGGGCGAGCCACCCGTACATGTCGCACCGGATACTGATCGACCTCCCAGCCCGGAAAGTCATCGCCGGTGAACACCGCTACTTCAAGGAATGGCACTACATGAGCCTGCCCGACCTTGAGTACATGCAGCAAATACTGAACGAGACCTTCGACGACATCTTCGACGAGCCGCAGGACTACGACTTCAAATTGATCGACGAGCCGCCGTACTGGGCGGTCTGTCCGTGGCCGTGGCCACGCGTTCCGGCGCTGACCGACGACGAAGAAGATGCTCAGGATGCGGGCGACGAATAATCCAGCACGGTAACTCGAGCGGGCGGATCAGCCTGAGTTGCGCGAGAATTAGCCGCCGCGCGAAGGGCGCGGCGCACGTTTGATGAGGCATGAATTGACAACCAGCGATACCCCACTGCAGTTTGTAGTGACGCGAGACGACGTGTTCACCTTCGATCACGGCGACATCCTCGGCACCATGTACCCGTCGCACGACAAGATCGGGCTTGATGAATGGGTCTGGCGGCTCTCGAAGACCGTCATCAACCGTGTGCGCGATGACGCCGGCGAGCTGCTGGAGGTAAAGGCCGAGACGGTGGTTATCAGCGAGGGCTACGCCAGCACGGCCGCAGAGGCGGCGTACGACATGCGCGCCTGTCTGCATCGCCAGATCGAGAAAGCCGGGCAGGACGCGTAGCGGGCCTTGTGCTCGCCCGCAACCCGATCGGCGTTGCAACGTCCTAGTAACACGAGGGCCCCGGCATGCAGTTGACTCGCGAAGCCGACGACGCTGACGTCGGTCGCGTACATGTAGTTGTTTCAATGCGCGACAGGATGTCTTTCAGCCGCTCAACGCGGGAGCGATAGGTCCGATTTGTATCAACCCGGGGGAGCGCGGCTATCCGCTCCTCCAGTAGGAGTGCGGGAAAGGCCCTCTACCGGCATGCGGCAAAACCATTTCGAGATGCTTCAGTTCGTTTTCCAGCTTGTGGTGATGCATTTTTCAGGCCACGGGTTGCAATATGCTATTTGGAAAAGTGCGGGACACAGCATTCGGCGTGCCCGACTTTACGCGGCCATCAAGTGGGAGCGGCGTCTCCGGGCCGCCCGATTCCCGGCGCTTCCAGGCTATACTGTGTTTTTATACAGTATTTCTGGAGGGAGTCATGAGCGCGGTTATGCTGCCCGAAACGATCCATCCGGACTTATGGCGAGGCAACCAGTTGGCGCGCGCCCGGTCACGTGTCGTTGAGTGCGGCGACGAGGGGCTCGCCGAGGAACTCCCAGGCGGCGGCTGGCCACGCGGCGCGCTGACCGATCTGCTTGTCCAGCAGACCGGTTGCGGCGAACTACGCCTTCTTCGTCCTGCGTTCCAGCAACTGGCATCGAAACCCGTTGTCATGCTCCAGCCGCCTCACGACCTTCAGCCGACCGCTTTCGCCTGGTGGGGGCTAGATGCGGCGAACCTGATGACGGTGAAAGCGCCGAGAACGGCGGACGCGCTATGGGCTGCGGAGCAGATTCTGCGGGCCGGCACTTGTGGCGCCCTGCTTTTCTGGCAGAACCATGTACGTCCGGAGTCGTTGCGCCGACTGCATCTGGCCGCTCAGGCGTCCGAGTCACTCTTTTTCATGATGCGGCCGCTCGCGACAACGCGCGATGCATCGCCCGCACCACTGAGGCTTGCCATTCGCGCAGCGAAGGATGGGGTCGACATCCAGTTCCTTAAGCGTCGTGGCCCCGCGCGGGACGAGCCGCTGTTCGTCGCGTTGACGCCCTCCCCGATCCTGAACGTAAAACGCAATGCAACTGTGGATAGGCGTCCATCTCCCGTTGTTGTGCCTCGAAGTGTTCCGACCGAAGTGGTCGCATAAAGCGCTCGATGCAGCCGAAGGCCTTGCCGTGCTCGAAAAGGAGCGCGTCATTGCCGCGGATGCGTCTGCGCGCGCTGCAGGCGTGTGCATCGGCATGCGCCGGGGCGGTGTACTGACGCTCGCGCCGGCTACCCAGATGCAGGAGCGCGACGGCGCGGCGGAAGTCAACGCTGTGCGCGAGGTCGCAACAGGTCTGCTGAACCTGTCGCCGCAGGTCGTCATCGCGGAGGAAAGCACGGTGCTGGTCGACGTGTCGGCAAGCCTGCGTCTTTTCGGTGGCATCCGGTCGCTACGCCGCATGGCACGTCGCGTCGCAGAGGCCATCGGCGTGACCGCCACCATCAGCGTGGCGCCAACGGGACAGGCGGCATGGCTGCTCGCGCGCTATCGCGGCGGCGCAAGCCTCTCTCACGACTCGCTTGGGCGCGCACTCGCCAGCCTGCCGGTGAGCCTGCCTGCGCCCGCCCGGCGCCATCTGGACTGGCTCACTGGCATTGGATGCGAGACGGTAGGGCAGCTTATGCGCCTGCCGCGCGCAGGACTCAAAAAGCGCTGCGGAACAGCATTGCTCGATCTGCTCGACCGCGCCAGTGGAGACGCACCCGAAGTGTATGAATGGTTTGAAACACCGCCGACCTTCCAGGCGCGCTTGGAATTGCCGGATCGCATCGAGCACGCGGAAGCCTGTCTCTTTGCGGCGCGCCGGCTCGTTGTGCAGTTGACCGGCTGGCTGTCGCAGAAACAGCTTGCCGTGACCCGCATTGTCCTGCTGCTCGAGCATGAACGCGGCCGGGACGCGATTGAGCCGACCGCGATCGAAGTGTCGCTCGCCGAGCCAACGTGGCGGGAGGATCACCTCGTGCGTCTGCTGAAAGAACGGCTCACCCGCGTTGAACTGGCGGCCGCCGTCATTGCGCTGCAACTGGTTGTGCAGGAGGTCAGGGAGGCCGAGGCCGCATCGGACTCGCTGTTTCCCGATCCCGGGGGCACAGCGTCCGACCACGCGCGGCTGCTTGAACTGCTGGTCGCGCGTCTGGGCGCAGAGAACGTGCTACGGCCCGCGCCGGTCGCCGACCATCGGCCCGAGGTTGCCGCGCGCTGGGTGTCCGTGACGGACAAGACGAAGTACGTCGCGCCGGCGACGGACACGCCGCGCCCCACGTGGCTGCTCGATGCTCCGATCAAGCTGCTGATGCGCGGCGAGCGGCCGTTTTATGGCAGTCCCCTGCGCACGGTCTCGTCCGGCGAGCGCGTCGAGGCGGGCTGGTTCCAGGGCGAACCGGTGACGCGCGACTACTTCGTTGCGGAAGCCGACGATCACATCTGCTACTGGATCTTCCGGGAGCGGATCGGCGCCGTCGACGACGACGAGCCGCGCTGGTATCTGCACGGATTTTTCGGATAGGCCATGGCACCGGGTTCCTTCGGCCTGCCCGGCTATGCCGAGTTGCAGTGCTGCTCCAACTTTACGTTCCTTCAGGGCGCATCGCACGCCGAGGAAATCGCCGCCCGTGCAGCGCAACTCGGCTACGAGGCGATCGCCATTACCGACGAATGCTCGCTCGCCGGAATCGTGCGCGCACACGTCGCGGCGAAGGAAGCAGGCATCAAGCTGCTGGTCGGCGCGCACTTCCGTTTGACCAACGCGGACGGCTCGCCTGCCCTTGCCTTCACGGCGATCGCGCAGAACCGCGACGGATACGGCAACCTTTCCGAACTCATCACGCTCGCGCGCACCCGTACGGCCAAGGGCAGTTACCTGCTTTATCCGCATGACCTCGATCATCCCGATCCGCCTTACGCGCATCTGAGTGCCCTGCCCGACTGCCTGATCATCCTGACGCCGGACTTCCCGGCGAAAGAGGCGCGTCTCAACGCTCAGGCCGAATGGGTAGCGCGCACGTTTGGAGAGAACCGCTGCTGGATGGGGCTGACCTTGCACGCCCGCGCGCTTGACGACGTGCATCGCAATGTTGTTCTTGATGTCGCGGAACGGCACGGTCTGAACGTCGTTGCAACCGGGCAGGTGCTCATGCATGTGCGATCGCGCAAACCGTTGCAGGACTCACTCACCGCGATACGACTTAACCGGCCCGTCACGGAATGCGGGTTTGAACTCGCGCCGAACGCGGAGCAGCATCTGCGCTCGCGCCTGCGTCTTGCCAACGTCTATCCGGTGGAAGCGTTGGCGCAAACGCTGAACGTCGCTTCGCGCTGTTCGTTTGTGCTGGACGAACTGCGCTACGTGAGATTGACCCGCAAAAACGGACACCTATCCTTTTGATCAGGAGGTGTCGAAATGGGCAGGCATCGTACCCCATACCCTGTGGAATTCCGGGCCCACATGGTTGAGCTGGTGAAGGCCGGAAGAACGCCTGAGGAACTGGCTCGTGAGTTCGAACCGACCGAGCAGACGATCAACAACTGGGTCGCGCAGGCCGATCGCGATGCGGGTGTGCGTCACGACGGGCTGACCACGGCCGAGAGGCAGGAACTCACACGGTTGCGTCGTGAGAACCGGCAACTGAAGATGGAGCGGGACATTCTCTCGCAGGCTGCGGCCTGGTTCGCGAGGGAGACGGGAGCCGTTCCGCCGAAGGGCGGTACGGATTCATGAGAGCGAACCGGGCCAGGTGGCCCATTGCCACAATGGCACGGCTGCTCAGGGTCTCCACGAGCGGCTACTACGCATGGCTGGTGCGAGAGCCATCGAAACGCTCATGCAGCGATGCGCAACTGCTCGAGCGTATCCGCACGCTGCATGCGAGTTCGCGCGGCACGTATGGGGCGCCACGTATCCATGCGCAGCTTGCGCGTGAAGGCGTGCACGTCGGACGCAAGCGGGTCGCACGCCTGATGCGCATGGCCGGCCTGCATGGTGCGAGCCGGCGGCGCTGGCCACACACCACGCGGCAACGCGCGGGGGCACGGCGCGCTCCGGATCTGGTGCGTCGGCACTTCTGTGCCGAGGCGGCGAACGTGCTGTGGGTGGCGGACGCCACCTACATCCCGACTGGCGAGGGGTTTCTGTACCTGGCGGTGGTCCTCGACGTGTTCAGTCGTCGCATTGTGGGCTGGGCGATGTCCAGCCATCTGTACACCGAACTGATGTTGCGCGCACTCGATATGGCGTTGCTGCAGCGACGCCATGAAGGCATCATCCTGCACTCAGACCAAGGGTGCCAGTACACGTCCATTGCATTCGGGCGGCGCTGCCGCGAAGCGGGCTGGTACAACGTACGCCGCCTGCACAGCAGCATTGGCTACTGCTCGCCGCTTGAATTCGAGAACATCAACGTTAAAAGGCAAACCGTGTCGCCTTGCGGGTTGCCCACCGGCGGGCAGCGTCATGGTCGTGAGAGGCGACCCGCCGCCCGCCCGTGGACAACCCGCGACTCAACGCTTAATGGAGGCTAGATCACATCAAATTGCTGGCTGCAAATCCGTCCGTCGAACCGGGTCAATCTCAACGAGTACCCCGACGAACTCGTGCCACCGGGCACCCCCCCCCGACTGCCTATCTGCGCGGGGAAACGTATCTGGGCGCGCAACGACGCTATCCGCGCGGCATACCGCACAGCGTTCAGGTGCAGATCGAGCACGAACTCTCGCTGATCGCAGACCTGAAATACGAGCCGTACTTCCTGACCGTGTACGACATCGTTCGCTTCGCACGCAACGAAGGCATCCTCTGTCAGGGTCGCGGCTCCGCCGCGAATTCGGCCGTCTGTTATTGCCTCGGCATCACCGAAGTGGACCCCGCCCGCGGCAATCTCTTGTTCGAACGGTTCATTTCAAGGGAACGAGCTGCGGCGGGGGACGTGCCTGATATAGACACCGATTTTGAACACCAGCGCAGGGAAGAGGTCATCCAGTACATCTATCGCAAGTACTCGCGTACGCGAGCCGCGCTCGCGGCCGCGGTGACAACCTACCGCCCTCGCTCAGCGATCCGCGATTCCGGCAAGGCGCTCGGCATCGACCCTGTCATCGTTGATCGGGTCGCGAAAGAACATCACTGGTTCGATTCGAGCGCGGACCTGATCCGGCGATTCGTTGCTAGCGGCCTCGACCCCGAGACGCCGATGATCCAGCAATGGGCGACCCTCGCCACGCAGCTACTCGGTTTTCCGCGCCATCTGTCGCAGCACACAGGCGGCTTCGTGATCGCACGCGGCAAGCTGTCCCGGCTCGTGCCGGTGGAAAACGCGTCGATGCCGGATCGCACCGTCATCCAGTGGGACAAGGACGATCTGGAAGCGCTCGGCCTGCTGAAAATCGACGTGCTTGCGCTCGGCATGCTGTCGGCGATTCGCCGCACCCTTGACCTGGTATCGCAGCAGCGCGGCGAGCCGTTCGAAATGCAGGACATTCCGCCCGAGGACGAGGCGACGTACGACATGATCTGTGCGGCCGACACGGTCGGCGTGTTCCAGATCGAGTCGCGGGCCCAGATGAGCATGCTGCCGCGCCTGAAGCCACGCGAGTTCTATGACCTCGTAATCGAGGTCGCTATTGTCAGACCAGGGCCTGTGCAGGGCGGCATGGTTCATCCTTACCTTCGTCGCCGACAGGGCATCGAGCCCGTTTCCTATCCGAGTCCCGACGTCGAGCAGGCGCTCAAGCGCACGCTCGGCGTGCCCATCTTCCAGGAGCAGGTCATGCAGGTCGCCATGCTTGCCGCAGGCTTCAGCGCCGGCGAGGCCGACCAGTTGCGCCGTGCGATGGCCGCGTGGAAACGCAAGGGCGGACTGCAGCACTATCACGACCGCATCGTGGAAGGCATGCTGCAACGCGGCTACGACCGGGAATTCGCTGAATCGATCTTTTCGCAGATCCAGGGCTTCGGCGAATACGGTTTTCCTGAGAGCCATGCGGCGAGCTTCGCGCTGCTCGTCTACGCAAGCTGCTGGCTTAAACGCCACGAACCAGCCGCGTTCCTCTGCGCGATGCTCAACAGCCAGCCGATGGGCTTCTATTCGCCCTCGCAGCTTGTGCAGGACGCGAAGCGTCACGGCGTGGCGGTGCTGCCCGTTGATGTGACGATAAGTGGCTGGGACTCAACGATGGAAGGCGATGGCAGTATGGCGCCGGTGCGTCTGGGCATGTCTGTGGCGCGCGGCATGCGCGAGGAAACGGCGCGGCGCATTGAAGCGGCTCGCGCGGTCAGGCCGTTCCGGGATGTTGCCGATCTCGCGAATCGCGCGCAGCTCGACCGTCATGACCTGCAGGTGCTGGCGGCCGCCAATGCGCTGAAGCCGCTCGCCGGCGACCGGCGGCAGGCGCTATGGGCAGCGGTCGCCGCGGTGCCGGACAAGGATCTGTTGCGAGCCACTTCGCGCGAGGAAGAAGCGCCAGCGCTTGCCGCGCCAACGGAAGGCGAGGATCTGATCGCGGACTACCGCTCGACCGGCCTGACGCTCGGCCGACACCCGCTCGCGCTGCTTCGTGAAAAGCTGCTTGCCATGCGCCTGATGCCAGCCGAGGCGCTGATGCGCTATCGCAATGGGCAGCTCGCGCGTGGCTGCGGAATCGTAACGGTGCGGCAGCGCCCCGGCACAGCTAACGGCGTGATGTTCATGACGCTGGAAGACGAGACCGGGTCGGTCAATGTGATCGTATGGGAGTCCGTGCTCAAGCGGCAGCGGCGCGAGGCGTTGGGATCATCGCTTCTCGCTGTCTATGGCGTTTGGCAATGCGAAGGCGAGGTCAGGCATCTGGTCGCCCAGCGGCTCGTCGACGTGTCGCATCTGCTTGGCGAACTACCGACGGCAAGCCGGAATTTTCACTGAATTCAACGAGGAGTACTGTCGATGCCAAACTACAACGTTCTGTTTGATGCTCAGGCGGCCGCTGAGGAAATCGTGCCGCGCGTCGTTGCGCGACACCGCTCAAAGGGTGTGCTGACCTGGAAACTGCTTCATCAGATGGAGGAGGAAGTGCTGTCCGAAGTCTCGTCCAGCGGACAAGTTCAGCGACCGGCTGCTACAGATGATCTGCGCGCCCGCCGTCCTGTCCTACCCCAACGACGACCGACCTGTGTTGTTCGAGGGCCATGACTTCCTGCCGATCGTCTTCGCCGCCATTGACCGCGCGTGGCGACAGGTTCACTGATTGCGAGCCGCCAACCTGGCCGGTTGAACGTTCTTGACGCGCGCGGGAGAGGCCCCTCCTTGACATCAGGTCGGTCTGCCGTAAAAAGCATCTGACCAATCCGCACGGGAACGAGGACGGCAGTGATGCACCGCAGACAACCAAAGATTTACGCGACCCTTCGCCGTCGCTTCTGCAAGGACGCGCTAAAACGCATGGGTTTCCAGTACACAAGCACGAGTGGCTCGACACTCGTCAAACTCGGAGCAATGCGGACCCCGTACGCCACGGCACGCCCGGACGGCGAATTCTGGCGCGTAACGCCGCTCGTCTCACCGCGGGTCTGGCGCCCGCGCTGATATACCGCCCCCACCCGGCGGTATATCGGGTCTTCGACGGCCCCGCTTTTCCGCAAACCGGCAGTCACGGGTGCGCTGTGCAGCATGCCCAACAGCGCCGACATCGACGCGGGCTGGAACCCCTTTTTGCTCGACAGTTCATGTGGTTAACGGGAGAGAGTCATGTGCTACGGAGACCCCGACAGATTACTGGAGCTTGTCATCGGCAAACGTGCCCTTCCGAAAAATGACCTGGGTCACACGCCGTTGGACGATTTTGAGCATTTCTGCGCGTACACAGGCTGCAGGGAACAGGACCTTGGTCCGCGAGCGTTCGCCTTCGTGCGGCTGGCGTACGTGACGGCGGGCCTGAACCGGCGCAGGTACAGGAGCGCCGGACTCGACGCGCAGCTGGAGAAATACTGCGCGGACATCAGCATGCTCCTTCGCGACCGCCCGCCCGGGACCACCGCCGACATCACAGGCGACGCCGTGCTGTACTGGGACGGCGGACGGTTGAACGGCGCGACGCTGTCTGAGGATGATGTCCGAGATGTTGCGCTGCCGCTTGAGCTGGAGGACATATTGCCCGGCGCTCGCGACGCTGTCGCGGAATGGCTGGCGCGACCGACATTCAGCTTTCGTCCGTCCCTCCTCGAATGGCTCGACCCCTTGCCACCCGGCGCGCTGTAGGCGTGACCAGCCGTCACACGCGTGAGGGCGATAGCATGAACCGGATGTGGACGTCCGGAGGCACGAGTTTTGGGTACGGCGATAACCTTCCGCCGCATAGATGGCCGCCACCTTGGGCGCTTCGTGGCAATGAGTACGCCGCCGATGGCAGCTATCCAATGGATATCGGCTTGCGGGTAGGCTCTCCTTTCGAAACGTGTGCAGCGACGTTTCCGCCTCAGCCTCGGAAAAGGCCCTCCAAGCTCCACTCGACGAACTAATATGACCCTGTGGATATGCCCAGCAGGAGTGCGTGATGGGGTCCGAAGCGATTTTTCTGGAGTCCCGCGTTCCATGGACCAAGGGCGTCTTTTTCCTCGGCTGCTTTGAACGACGTGTAACCCTGTATTCGCAACAGGTCCGCGCCCTGAATTTGGTCGACGCGATTCTTGAAACGCGGGAGATTCTGCCCCCTCACGGTGGACGTGTCGCTGTAATCGGGGGTGGCGCCAGCGGATTGACGACGGCGGCGGCATTCGCAAGGTCGGGCCTCGATTTGGCCCACATCGACCTCTATGAACGAACGCACGATCTGATGCATCTTCAGAGGGAATGCCGTGATCGATACCTGCACCCGCGGCTGTACGATTGGCCTCGAGACGGGTCGACAGAGCGAGATGCAAAGCTTCCGATTATGACGTGGACGGCGGGCTCGGCGAAGGAGGTTGCCGCTCAACTGTGGGCTGGTTTTGAGGAATACGCTGGCGCCTCCTCCAAAAAAGTCCAGGTCCACACCGGTCAATATGTCAGCGGACTGAAAGTCCAAGGCGCCTCAAGGAACTTCTTCAAGATCGAAGGCATTGGTGACGCAAACAATCCTTATGACGTTGTCGTGCTCTGCATCGGTTTTGGCTACGAGATCGGTATTGATAAACCAGGCGCGCCGTCATATTGGGACCGATTCCCGATTGCCGGAGCCATCTTGGCGCCCCCATCTGGCACGGATAATCATAAAATCTTTATATCTGGAAACGGAGACGGCGGGCTCGCCGACCTTGTGCTTTCCGCTTTTGTTCATATGTCGCATCAGGATCTGCATGAGTTTGTACTGAAATATCTTGACACTTCAGCGATGGATGACGTTCGGCGGTTGCTTTTGGAGGTGGAGGAATTCGCGTGGAAAGACAAAGCGTTCGACGTCTTCGAAGAGTACAAACAGAGAGTCGAGCCGTTACTTCTCGGAAACTCTGCTCTAATGGAGGCGACTCGCAAGAAGCTGCGAGCCGACGCCGAGATATGGTTCCACGTTGCAGGTCAACATTTGTTCAAACGTGAGAGCTCGATATTAAACAGGCTTCTCGCCTATCTAGCCATTCTTGCCGACAAGACGTCAACCCGCGAGGCTATGATACATCTGTGCAGGAATGCGTTAGAGGTGCCACGAGACGACGGCAAAATAGAGATCGAGGGAAACGAACCTTTTGTGGCCCGTTACACGTTTCGTCGTTATGGTCCAGACAAAGAGAAAAATCTCCGACCGTTCATAGACCTTGCCGATAGGATGCGGAAGCGCGATCCAGCTAAAGCCGATTGTTACCCGCAGACGCCCGAGCTTAGTGAGTCCGCATGGAGAAGGTTCAAGCATAGGTTCTACGAAAACCGACGCTTTTATGTGCCTCATGGCAAATACGACCACAAACGCGTCGCTGAGCTTGCAGCGAAACTCGCATTTTCTTTCGATAAGGTTGATACCTATGAAAAAACAAAAAAGTTATGTGAGGAATACAGCGCAATACAGATGTCCAACGATGCCGCTCTGATCAAAGTGGATGATGATCCGTTTTTAATGGACATGAGATATAAAGTCGGGGAGTATTTAGCGTGCACTGGTAACTTGATTGAGGGAAACGAACTGTATGAGCAAGCGTTCGAGATTTTTAAAACGGGCCGGACGAAGCTCGAAGAAAAAGATGCCGGAGAGTTGCATGTCGGTTTAATACACCAGCTCAGGGGTCATATCGACGAGCATCAAGAAGAGGTTGTCGAAGCCTCTTTCTATTTCGGTGTTGATTCCCCAAGGGCATTGCAAGCCCAAGTTTGTAGCGCATGTCGAATGATCGCTAAAAGGGACGATCAGCACCTCCGCAAAGCGGAGGGAGTTCTCAAGGCGATAGGCACAAGGGTAGGGGCTGAATCCGCCGGAAACCCGTTTCTCAGGATTTGCTATGAACTTCAATGCGCCAAGCTCTATCGGCGGCGGGCACAGATCGCGGCTTCGGACAGTGAGCGCAAAGGCCTTGCCAACGAGGCGCTCAAGGTGGTTAATGTAGCAAAGCGCTGGATAGAAAAGAATTCCGCGATAATGACAAGCAATCAAAGCGTCTATGTAAGCTACCTATGGGTATGCGAACTGATGGCGAAGGGGCTACTGCCAGAAACGGATCAACAAGCGATTTCAGAACTGCGGCACATTGTTCGGCAGCTAGTCGGGGCCCTTCCGCGAGATCTGGCATTTTGCCATTTCACCGAGAAGGAAATGACCATTGCAACAGGGGTC
Source organism: Paraburkholderia tuberum STM678 (assembly GCF_902833905.1). Classification (GTDB taxonomy): domain Bacteria; phylum Pseudomonadota; class Gammaproteobacteria; order Burkholderiales; family Burkholderiaceae; genus Paraburkholderia; species Paraburkholderia tuberum. The sequence continues at coordinate 75,340 of NZ_CADFGP010000033.1, forward strand.
GCGCGAGGCCCTCAGCGTTTACTAAGCCGGACTGGAGGATAAGCCTCGCCAGTCGCCGTAGCCCGATACACCGAATTCCAGGAAGTACTGTCGACGCTCATTCCGTTGAACGGCTGCTAACAGTTTGAATTGCATGGCCGCTTTACCGATGAGAGCGACCTCTGAATGTCCGAACCTCGTTGTCGGCGAACGTCGCATCATGGGCGACCACGGAACAGCGCGGTTTCCCGTAACCGCCGACCGCACGGAGATTCGCGCCAGCGGAGCCAAGTCGGCCGCAGGGGCAGCAGCAACGCCTCACTCGCGGACCTGCTCCAGGTCCAGCGGATCGTCAGGATCTTCGCGTGGCAGGGCCACCAGGGGATTGCGACGATGGCAAACCGGGCAGATGAAGTAAATCCCTTCGTCGTCAATATTCGGCTCGGCCACCTGCAGAGTCGTTAGCATTCGACATCCGTTACATATCCACATGGTGACCTCCGACGAGACACCTCCCGTTATAGTTCACGCCGGCTACCCCCGCACGTGCCGCCGTGGCTATGGCTGCTGACACTCCGACTCATACCAATGATCGACCACCCGCTGCGCAGCCTGTAGATCGTCTGGATAGTACGGGTCGTACCACGGCGAAGGGTTATATCCCGCTTTCCTTAATGCACCCAGTTCGCTTTGGTGTTCCCGCATGGTCGGGACCGCATTGGTTCTGAGCGCCGTGAGGTCGTTGCACTCTGTTGCGCTGAGGTGCCGCCCGGCCTCCGGCATACCGCCGGTCCCGCAGCCAGCAACCGTAAGCGCAAGCGCAAGCGCAAGCATGAAGAGTGTCGCCGAGGCTTTCAGGGGCTTGGTCACGAGAGACCTCTTACTGAAAGCAGGGTCCGTTGCATGCCGCCGCTGCCAGCGTTACTGGTCGCCGCTGCCAAGCTCAGCATGCTTGTGCGAATGCGTGGCACCGTGAACAAGTTCGTAGTGCGCGCCCTTCCCCGAACGGGTTGGCGGAAAGTGCTCGCCTTCCACGCACGTGACTTCGAATTCGGCGGCGCCGCCGCCCTCCTTCACGACCTTGTAAATACCAGATGTTTTCACGGTTTCGCCGGGCTTATGCTGGTCTGCCATATGACCTCCTTTTCTTAGGTGAGAACCGTACCCAAGCAATGTCTGCACCCGATACATCCGCGGGTACGTGAACTGCTCGGCATAGCCACTCGCCGGGTGCGCCGAGAACGGACGTTGCAGTGCTAATCTGGGCGTATGGTTCAAAAACGCGCCCGCCGGCCGAAGCGCCCGGCTTTCTTCTGTTAAATCGGGAGACGCAGATGGCTGCCCGTTCGATTGCATCCCTTTCACTTTCATTTGGACTGGTGTCCATTCCTGTGCGGCTCTACTCCGCGACCTCGGCGTCCGAGACTATCAGCTTCAATCTGCTCGCCCCGGACGGCTCGCGTGTACAGCAGCAGTACGTGTCGAAGGCCACGGGAAAGGTGGTAGAGCGCACCGATATGCAGAAAGGCTACGAGTTCGAGAAGGAGAAGTTTGTCGTTTTCACGAAGGACGAACTGAAGGCGCTCGAGGAAAGCCCGAGTCACATCGTTGAGATTCTGGCCTTTCTGCCCGACCGGTCAATCGATCCCGTCTACTACGACAAGGCGTATTTCATCGCGCCCGACAAGCGCGGAGGTAAGCCGTACAGCCTGCTGAAGAAGGCTCTTCTCGCGAGTGAGCGTTGCGCACTTGCCAGTTGGAACTGGAAGGGCAAAACCCATATGGTTCAGGTACGGGCAACCGACGACGGGCTCGGTTTCCAGCAACTGCTCTGGGGCGACGCCGTTCGTTCGCTTAAAGACCTGGACATTGAGGACGCGCATGTCACCGAAAACGAATTGCAGCTTGCGCTGAAGATCAATGAGCAGGGCGAAGCCGACAGCTACGAGCCGGGCCAGTACGAGGACATCGAAAAGAAACGAGTGCTCGAAGCCATCGACGCGAAGATCGCGGGCAAGCAGATCGTCACGCCGCAGGAAGAGACGGCGACGGACAGCGGCCAGGTGATCGACCTGATGGAAGCATTGCGCGCCAGTCTGGCAAGAAACGCGAAACGCACCCCCGCGCCTTCGCGTGCGCGGCCAGCGGCGCCCGTCGCGGAACTCCCCGCCAAGCCGCGCAAGACCGTCAAGCGGGCTGAGAAGGCGGAGGCGCCGGCTGCAGCGCCCGCCAAGGCACGGGGCCGACGGTGACGCGCGGGTCTGCCGTGCATACTTTCTCGCTCCGGGAGGTGCAGTCGCTTCTGGGCGTCTCCCGCCGCGCCCTGCAGATTCTCATCGATGCCGGGTTCGTGCAGCCGTCACGTGGCGCGCGTAACGATCTGCGTTTCACTTTCAGGGAGGTCGTCCTGCTTCGCACGGCGCTGAAGCTTCGCGGATCGCGGATACCTCCTCGTCGCGTCCTGCAGGCGCTTTCACGAATCAAGGACCAACTACCCGACGTGGCGCCCCTGTCCGGCGTGCGCATTACAGCAGTCGGTGACGCGGTGGCCGTCACAGCGGGCGCGGCACAGTGGGATGCTGTATCGGGACAACTCCTGCTCGACTTCGAGGTTGCGGACGTCAAAGGCGACGTGACCTTTCTGGACAGGGCGCCAACCAGCCAGAGCGCACGGAGAAAGCAGGCGCAAGACTGGTATTCGCTTGCGGAGCAACTACAGGCTACGGATGCGGTCGGGGCCGAGGCCGCGTACCGCAAGGCGATCGAACTGTCACCGGAGCCGGACTTTCACGCGTACAACAATCTGGGCGCTTTGCTCGCCGGCGATAGTAGCCGCTGCGGACACGCGCTGAAGGTGTTCGATGAGGCTCTCAAACACTTCGCGGATGCCGAACTGTTGCACGCCAACCGCGCAGTGGTGCTTGAAGAAATGGGCCGGCTCGAAGATGCGGCCACCAGCTATCTGCGCTGCGTAGAAATCAACGAGAAAAACGACCAGGCAGCCTTCGAGCATGCTTTGCTTCTTGAAAAGCTCAGGCGCTACGAGGAGGCCATGCAGGCATACGCCCGCTGCCTCGACATCAACCCGGGAAACGAGGAAGCGTTGCGCCACCTCACCGAGTTGCACGAGCAGAGAGGGGACACGCGAGCCGTTATCCGTCACCTGAGCGCATGGCGGCGCTCCAATGGGTGAGACTCCCCTGCCGATATGCCACCCCGGCGAATGAGTCAATTCCCACGGCGCCCCCGCTTTCTCATCATGTCGTTTCCTACCCGACTCAATCGACCTTGATAACTTCGAGATCGTACTCAGTCATCCAGTCGGCTCCAGCGCCGCCGTCGCTTGTCACAACGCCGTTATCGAGTTGATTGCGAATCTGTTCCTCGAATTCATCGAGCGAGTCACATTCCATCGCTTGAAGGTCCGCGTCCGAAACCTCAATCCTGATAATCATTCTTCGTCCTTTTCTATCGTTGTGCCGCGTTCGCGGTTTTTCCTACTCGAAGTCCGGGTCGACGATGTGGCCACCTCGCGGGCCGGATTCCGGAGCCTCGGGCCGTATCCGTTTTCGCTCGCGCGCCAAATGTTTTCCTACAGTTCGTGACTCGCGAGCCACATCAGCGCGCCGTTCCTTTCGCTGCCCGCGATAGCGGTCCAGGTGTGACCTTGCTCATCTACCGCAATGCATCCAGGTTGCCAGTGTTCGGGATTGCGGAGCTTGTTCACCCAGTTCTGAACCTCGCCGTCGAACAGCACTACCACACCGCCGCGACCGACGTATCCATTCTCTTGCCGCCAACGGTGTGCTATGTCGATGGGCGTTGCCATGCTTTCCATTATGAAAACGTCAATACGACTTCGGTGCGCTCGGCGTGAACTTGCCGGTTTTCCATTATTCAGGATGAAACTCTTGCGAGAGCACTTCATCGACGGTCCACGGCAACACTTCCGGGAACACGTCAAGGTCGAGCCCCGTTTCATTGCTTGCAATGCTGCGCGCCTTTGACCAAACGATATCCAGCCACGCCGCGTCGTTGAACTTGCCGCGAAGGCTCGGCGCTTCGTCCAGAACGTAGGCCACGTCCTTACGCTGCGTGCGGATTGTGAACTGCCAGCTCTTGCTACGACGTGACGGCTGAAACTTCCACTTCAGCAGATGAGCCAACAGGACCGACATACGGCTTGCCAACTCGCGCTGTTCGCTCTTGCCCACGTCTTCGATCTCCTCTGCGATGTGCTGAACGTCGATGGCAGTCAGCTTGCCAGCGCGCAGAAGTGCCGCTTGCTCGTTTGCCCATGCCACCACGTCCTGTTCGTATCTCGTTCCCATGACCGTTCCATATCGAGACAATGGTTAGATTATCGGTGCACACGTGCACCATGTAAACGTCCTTTCGAAGCCTTCGCTAGCGTCTTCCGCGCATGCTCCAGAACGTTGTTCGGGCATGCTCGACGCCTGGCGCTATCGGGCGCCGCGAGATACGCCTTCCACGTCGATAGCGCAATGGGAAACGCTTGCCCCCGGTTCAGCGCCGCGAGCGCATCGGCTTGCGTAAGGCCTGCCTGTTCAATGAGGGTGCGCAACGCAACGCCGTTATCAGAAACCTCGTTCATAGCCGTTGATAAGTGGTGTACAAGTGCACCAAGAATATCATGGGAAACACCGCCTAATAATGCATCTAGCGGGACTTGCGGTTTCACTGCATCCCGACGGCGCGTCGCATGGCGGCGGTGATGCCTTGTCGCGTCTGCCAGTAGCCCAGCCACGGGTCCACTTCCAGCGACCGCTGGCGCGCGACCGCTTTTTTCATCGTCCACTCGTCGCCGCGGCTCACCTCTTTCAGTTCGTCCCACGAGACAGGCATGGATACGCCCATCCCTGACCTGGCGCGGACCGAGAAGGCCGCAACAGTGCTTGCTCCGCGACTGTTGCGCAGGTAGTCGATGAATATCTTGCCAACGCGGTTCCTGGGCCCGAGCACTGCGGAAAAACGCTGCGGCACGACCCGCGCCATGTGCCGAGCGACCGCGTGAGCGAAGGCCTTTGTTTCGCTCCACCCCTGACGGCGGGTCAACGGCACAACGACGTGAAAGCCTTTGCCCCCGCTCGTCTTTGGAAACGAGCGTCGGGCGCGACGGCGTTCCACGTGTGGAACTCAATGACATTCATTTGTGCCAATCCGATCAAGGCCACTTCGCTGCCGGCGACCAGTAACGGAGGGTGCCGCGGGTGTAGTTCGGGAGGTAGTTCGATCACGCCGGGAATCCGCGTTTTCTCGCTGTGCTTCTGGAAGAAAAGCTCGCCCTTAATCCCGTCTGGCGCACGCACGAGCGCGAGCGGACGGTTATGCAGATGAGGCATTGCCCATTCTCCGATCGCTGCGTAATACTCCACGAGTTCCTTCTTGGTGTGGCCAGTGACCTCGTCCAGCACGCGCTGCGGATTGGTAATCCGGATGCCGCCGATCTTCACCGCGCCCTTGGCGCCCGGCACTTCCCGTGTAGAGCCGGCGGCGGCTTCCCTTGGCTCGTCGTACTCCACGGCAACCATAGGTTCTTCCGTAACCGATGACGCCGCCTTGTCGTCACGGACCGCATGAAAGACGGGGTGACGCACTTCGCCGCCCGGCGTCCATTCGAGAAACGAGCACTCAGCGACGATCGACGGGCTAAGCCATAGATGATCCCGTTCTTTTTCTGGCTGCGGTGGATTGTAAAAAGCTGTCTGTTCGCAGCGCAGGGATTCTGCTCGCGCAAGAAACGCGGACGCAGCGCGGGAGGAAAAGTAAGGTCTTACTCTGCCCGCGTAGCGCAACGAGCCGTCCTTTTCATGCACGCCCAGTAGCAGCGAATGCACGCCCGCCCGCGCCCCTTTCGTACGGGTGAAGCCGCCGACCACGAACTCCTGTTTGGCGTGGCACTTTAGTTTGATCCAGTCCGTCGAGCGGCCTGAACGATAAGGCGCGTCCGCGCGCTTGCCGATGATCCCTTCGAGCTTCATCTTGCATGCGGAGGCGACAAGAGACACAGGGTCCTGCGGAAAGTCTTCCGAAAAGCGGATCGCGTCGGACGTGGCTCCTTCCATCAGGTCGCGCAGGAGCGCCCTGCGCGATCGCAACGGCTGCTCGCGAAGGTCCGTCCCGTTCAGCCAGAGGATGTCGAACACGAACATGACGATTTCAGCGGTGCTGCGCCGGTCAAACGCGTTTTGCAACGCGTTGAAGTCGGGGCGCCCGCTGGAATCAAGCACGACGGCTTCGCCGTCGAACCACGCATCGTCGACTTGCAGTTCGTTGCACGCCTCGGCCAGCCGTGGCATGCGCGATGTCCAGTCGTGGCCATTACGCGTAAAGATCTGCGTTGCCCCGCGCGCAATGCGCGTCATCACCCGGTAGCCGTCGAATTTTATTTCGTAGGACCAGTCGCCGCCCTTTGGCGGACGGTCTGCGAGCGTCGCCAGCTGAGGCTCGATCAGGGACGGCATCCCCGCTTCCGCCCGGGCCGACGATGGCCGAACACGTGCGGAGGGCGCGCGGCTCCAGCGCCCCATGTAACACGCCCGCCTCGCGCGGTGGCGCGTCTCTGAGCCACTCGATAAGTTCGGGACGGCTGCTGAACGCGGGAGCAGAAAGCCAGTTTTCAAACGTTGGCTTCCATTCCTCCCACACGTAGTCGTCTATGTCGAACTCTTCGTCGATAGCCCCAGTCCCGCGCTCACACAGGAAGGCAAACACGACCGCGTCCCCGCCCCAGTACGCGACCATACAGTCGCTAAGGTCCGCTGCGGTGCCAACCGGCACATCGCGGAGCATCATTCCAAGCTGGCTGACAAATCGTTCGCGCGTCATCGTGTCTCCTGAGACCCGGGCGGTTGATTGGAAAGCGCAGGTGCGCTGGCCGACGTCCGGCAATAGTCGCACAGCACGTTCTGTACCGAAGCCCACCACCCGCTAACGGGCGGCCGGACTAAAAGATACCTGGCGCGCTTTCAAGTTTCTCGACGTCGCGCCGTTAAAGAGAAAGCTGCAATCCTTTCGGCCGACCGATGTATTTCAAATCTCGAAGCCGTATTGACCCACCGCCCATTATGCGCCGGGTCTTTATGCCTGACTCGCGTAACGCGCCAGCACTTGACACTGCTCTGTGATCCATAAAATCAACTGGACTCACTGAGGACTTTATGGCACCACACTCTGAAAAATCGGAATTTCCGCTGAGCGCAACCTTACGTGGGAAGGTCGCCGCTCTCAAGGCGCTCATGCCCGCGCTCGCCATTGCCGTTACCGGCCTTGCAGCATCCGCACCCGGCGTTGCAACCGAACGAGGCGCACACATCGGCTGGACAGTTCATCAGCCGACGCGCTTCATCGTCTCCGGTGTATTGCGGCAGGACGGCACATCGGACGTGATCAAGCCGGTTCACGGCATCGTCACGGCGGACGATAGCGAAGCAGCGGTGTCGGCTTTCTCGCAAACCACGCGTCGGCAGTACCCGGGCTATACGCTTATCGCAACGCTTGCCTCGCCGGTTCCGGCAGCGGGCACATGCGAAAACAGCATCTAGCAATTCCACGCAAGACATCAATGCCTGTATCAAAGAAACGCAGAAAGCTGGCCAATGCAAGCGCGGAGCAGGCCACAAAGAAACGGCTACTAACGTCACCGCTCGCACGCGCCGAGGCAGACCGGATCGTCCTGCATATCCGCGTTGGCCTTGAAGCGATCCGCTCTGGTCACAACGACGAGACAGCGCTGCTTAACCTGCAGTCGGTGGTGCTGCTCACGGAAATGCTGACGGCCGAAGGGCGCGGCGCCTTGCCGTTGGACATGATCCGCGAAACAGGCCGGCAGGTCGTACATCTGATCGAAGGAGGCAAGGACCGGGAGCAATGGACCGTACCCGCCGTATTGAGCGACGACCTGATAGCGATCGTCAACGAGTACGACCGGATAATGCATCAGGTGCCATTGCAGGCCGTGCTTGCGGCCACAGGGAAACTGGAACGTCTTGAAAAAAATGACCCCCGTTATTTCCGTTGCATGCGCGATGACGAAGGCGCGATGCCCTGAGTTGACGCGCGAACTTTTCATAACCAGATTGCGGCGAAAACCCGCCCCAATCGCCAGCCAGTCGCTGGCGCCTTTCTTGACGACTCTCAACCACAAAGGATCATTATGCGTTTGTTGCTTGCCATCGTTTTCCCATGGCTTCAGTTTTTCACGATCGGACGTCCCTTTGCAGGAATCATCTGCCTGCTGCTGCAGTTCACGCTGATCGGCTGGATTCCGGCCGCGATCTGGTCGGTCTATGCGTTGAGCCAGTACAAGACTGACAAGAAGATCGAGCGCGCTCTCGCGACTCGCGGATAAATTAGCCAGTCAACGCGCTCAGTCCACGAGACACCCCATGTCTGATGTAGCCTCACAGACCGAATGGAAGCAGGATTCGCCCTATGGCTGGTCGCACCCTAGCGGCTGGACCATCGGGCGATACGTCGTCGCTGGCGTACCGCGCTTCATGCTGTGGGAGGGTCGCGACCACCGGGGCAACTTCGATAGCCTCGACGCGGCTCAGGCCCAGCACCGCCTGCACACGAAAGCATAGGAGAATTACATGTCGACTTACCTTAAGCTCAAGACAGAGCTCGCGACGCTAGACCGCGAAATCGACATTGCGCTCGCCAAGGAAAAGGCCGGAGCCATTCGCGAGATCCAGGCCAGGATGGAGGAGTGGCATATCCCGCTGCACGACCTTCAGGAGGCGCCGGGCCGTCGTCGACCCAGGGTCAGGCAGACCGGCGCTCAGGAGCCGAAGTACAGAGACCCGTCCAGCGGAGCCACCTGGAGTGGACGTGGACGCGCGCCCGGCTGGATGGCGGGCAAAGCCCGTGCGGCCTTTGCGATTGCGCCGCCCGCGAATGCAGTAGCGGATAGCCGGTAGTCCGCCGGGGCACCATGCCCCATGCTGTTACCATTTCGTGAAGCCCGTTCAATGATGGCGGGCGATCCAACGGAGCGATGGACAAGATGGCGTCAAGCCGGAAGCGCGCAGGCGAGAAAAAGATGGCGCGCAGGCCACTTACCAAAACGAAGCTGTTGCCGATGAGCGCCGCACTGGCGCGCGAGCGGTCACTGTCCTATCACGTCGCGCTGGACTGCTGGCGTCGCGGCCACGGCAATGGTCGCATCGTCAACGAACTTACCCGGGCGACTTACATGGCGTGGTTTCTTCAGTGCGCCGGGTATGGCGGCGAACCCGTCGAACTGTTCAAGGCCGCTGAGTGTGTCGGAGAAATCACGTTGATGAAAGCGCACGAGAGCGGTAGGCAGGACGGCTGGTTACTCGACGAAGACTGCGTTTCCACGTTCACCGCGCTTCTCGCCCTGCACGACGCCCAGCTACGCACCGCCCCGCTGCATCAGTACGAGGGTGCCGAGCGGCGCCTGCTCGCCTTCCTGCAAGGACCCGAGCGCTCCCCCATTCCTGCTCCCATCGACTGACGGAGGAAAAGGTCATGTGTACCAGCTACGAAGCGCCCGGACAGATGGAATTCGAAGCGTTCAGCCTGTTCCCCAAACCCTCATTTGAATACCGCCGCGAGATCTACAAGGATTACGCTGCCCCGATTTTCCGCCACATCGACGATCAGCTATCGACCGACGCTGCAACCTTTGGAATGGTCCCACGCGAGCGGATTCCGCCCGGGGTGAAGGTCTTTGACACGATGAACGCGCGGGCCGAGACTGTTGGTCAGAAGCGCAGCTTCAGCGGAGCGTGGAACCGGCTGCAACTCGCCCTTATCCCGTGTCACAGGTTCTATGAGCCATCGTATGAGACTGGGAAGGCTGTACGTTGGCGCATCGGGCTGGCTGACGGCAGCGCATGTGCCATAGCGGGCCTATGGCGCGCGTGGGACAACCTGGACGGCTCGCAGCGCTTGTCCATGACCATGTTGACTGTCAATGCCGACGAGCATCCGTTGATGAAGCGATTTCACAAGCCCGGCGTCGAGAAGCGCGGCGTCGTCGTGCTTCCGCAATCCGAGCACGTCGACTGGCTTTCGTGCCGAAGCACTGACGAAGCCAGATCTTTCCTGCGGTTGCTGACAGCCGATGCCTTGAAGGCGGAGCCATACCCGCTTCCGCCACGCGCACGGACCGCGCCTGCCCCGGACCAGAGCGATCAACCGTCCCTTATCTAGCTGACAGGGCCGACTCCAATCCGTGCATCTCTCGCACCGTCGGGCCAAAAAAGATCGTTCTCTACGGGTTTTCTCGGGTGCCAACTTGCCGACAGGCAGTAGTCGGCCATGAAACGTCATTCGCCCGCACCGTCGCTCGGACATTCAGGCGTCGGTTCCACTCAGGAACCGGCCATTCAATTCGCAATGGTAAAGTGTTGCGTATCGCCTTAGCTGACCTTAGGCAACCTATGGCCGCGGGGCCGCTGCGGGTCGCTTTGCTGACGTTCGCAAACAGACGTCGACGAGTGGCAATTCTGACTAGCGGTGAATAAGTTCCACGCATCCAAGCAGACGCTCATACCGACAGAGAGCTAACGGCAGGTCTCGGCATGCGGACAGCGAGCAATCTATGTCGTAGGCGAAGGCCAGACGTTGGCCGATCGCCATCTTCTCGACTGATCGCTCGTGATTGCAGTGAACCTCCGACCTATGTTTTCTTCTTCAACGATAAGATTGGACGATCTTGCCCGCTCGACGACGACGGTTTGACACCGTCCGTAACTTTGCCACTATCAGCCAGGAATGCAAATTCCCTTTGCGCGCTAAATGGCTCTACTGTGTGACTGCCGTGTAACAGCTTCACATTGCTCTTAAAGACAAGTCGTTGAAGTACTTCAGTAGCAGACGCAACATGTAATGGATGAGAGGAAATGAGCCCAACAGGCACTGTTATCGGGTGATGTGCCAGATGGAAGTGATAAAGCACACAAACAAAGCGGTCTGGTATCAAGAAAATCTCAACGTCACCATCCATGACAGTCTGGCTTGAACAGAAAAGCCGTGGAAAGATATCCCGATACACATTGGATAACGCCTGCTGGTCCGCTCGCTCTTGCACCACAGTTCTAATACCGACCTCGTGTCGACGCGATTGGTCATAGCCTGTCGGAATCATCAATCTGTGCAAATCCTGTATCAAATCCTTTGCCGCCCTTGATCGCGACCACATTGACGAACGAGGCCCCAGCCACACGCCCGACACTGCATCGTGGCCCCCTTCACCGTCCGCCTGCTCCTCTTTAGTCCACGCCCGAACCCATTCTCTGAGTATTTTCGCATTCTTCTTTAAGTGCAACGCGCCCAGAATGGGTGTAACCCTCGGATCCTCGTAAGCTACCGTCTTTCCCACGTGCAAATCGTGTACATACTTTCTCAGATCGAAGCTCCCTTCAACAAGGTATTTCCCAAGAACTTCGTAATCGAACCGTCGAACGAAAACTTCGAAATCGCGATTTGAGCGACGGTCCTGGTTCGCCATAGCGTCTGAAATTGCTTCCGCTATTTCAAGTCGGTCTCCAAAACTCGCGTCATCTATATCGCGCCGAATATCGATCTGACCATCGAAATTAAGACGGAATACGCAAGGCAGAGGTATGCTAAATCGCTCTGCAGCTTCTACTTCGCTGATCTTGTAAATGTCAGCTCGCTCTTTCTTGCAGATCTGATTGAAGTACTTCTGAAAAGATTTTTCCGCCCACTGGAGCGTCTTCGCCTGCTTATCGGCATCCTTGATCTCCAGTTCAATGAGCGAGCGGGTTCGGTGGATTCGCGCAGGTCGCTCAGCCGGGCTGAAGCTGATCAGGTCGAACACAACTTCTGAACTCCAGTCTTGAATCTTAAAGAAACGTGGGAGATTGTCAGAGCTGTCCTGAAACCTTGCCTTCGCGTAATTGGTAAGCTCAAGTTCCTCCTCGTGCCACTGAATGAGTCGCTCGTCCAGAAGTGCTTTCACAACAGCGGCAGTTTCCTTCTCTGAAAATCCGAAGAATTCCTGCAGTTGTGCTGGCGTTATCGAACCGCATACAAATGTAATGCGTAGCGCAAACTCCGTCACAACGGGCAACGACTCTTCTGCACTTATTGAGCAAGACACGTTAAATTTTTGTGCAGGGATTGCAAACGTAATTTCCCCGACCGCAAGGACCTCATTGATATTAGCTTCTTCAAGAGCAATCATGCTTGATCCCGCCCGATGTTGACCGCATCCACGATATCAAAGTTAATACCGTCTCGGTTTGCTTCGATGTATGCCAGAACTTTGCCCATTGGGGAATCCCGATGTGCATCTCTCCACATTCTCGTAGCGCCGAGGATGATGAGCCGATCCATGGCACGTGATATTGCGACGTTGATACGCTCCGGGCTCTTCAGAAATCCTTGGTCCGTTAGTCCGTTGTTTCTGGTCGTAGCAACAATAATTATGCGATTCTCTTTCCCCTGATAGCTGTCGACGGTGTCGATCTTTATCAGGTGTCTATAGCCGGTTGCCCAGTCCTGTTCGCTCAACATCTTGATCAACAATCGCTTCTGCTCCGCGTACATGCATATGACGCCAATAGGCTTCTCATCCTCTGAGATATCGTCCAAGAGTTCGTTGATGAACTTCTCTGATATGCAGATAGATCGCAGAAGCTCCAGAACCTCGCGAGCTTCGAACAGGTTGTCGATCCGAAAAGAATCCCGTTTGCGCTCCCAAGACTGTCGGCCAGCGGCAGATGTATCAACCCATGTGACGATCGACTTGACAAGTTCCGGCAACTCGGCAAACCACGATTTTGGATAACCTCGACCAGGTGCAAGAGCTACAGGATAAAAGCAGGCTGATACGAGCTCTCCAATCGGCGGAGCCATCCGGTATTGTGTTTGCAATGTTGCACCGACAGCTCGACCATAATCAGACTCGAAAGCCCGCTCAAAGTCACTTCGAGTAAGGACTGATCTATCGTCCCAAGCCAAATCTGACGCAATTTTGTGTTCCAGCGCTCGGCCATATAAAGGGGGCAATTGACGATGGTCGCCCACGAGAAGCACGCGTCTCCCCGCTTGTATTGCCACGGCAAGCTCTCCAGGGGTTGCACGCGCAGCTTCGTCGACGATAACCCAATCGTACCGGTTTGCGGCGACCCCAAACTGCGATCGCCCGAGGCCGACACAAGTGCCGCATACCAGCGAACGGGTCTTTGCGAGAAACTCTTCGAAATTTCCGCGCAATGTCCCAAGCCGTTCAACCCATTCTCGCGCTATTGCAATCACTTGATCGACGCGCGCGATCGCGTCCGAGGAGGTGATTGAGTGGCGCCGCAACATGTCTGCTCGCAATGAGTCAAGGACTTCGTCCGCTTGGTCATCTACGGTCGCACCGAACTTCTCGTGCGCAATTATCTTAAAGCGGCTAACCCGCTGGGCTAGTCTCGCAGTCAGGGAAGAACGTTCCGGACTGCCGTCTGGCATCGTTGAACGTCTAGCATCAAGCTTAATTATCTCGCGCGACAGACGCCCCAAATCGAAATCAAGATCGAACCAGTCGTTGACGAATGCGCTCGGCAAACCCAAATTCCGACTGAGCGAACCTACTCGCAGCCTCATCTCTGAACGGAATAGATCTCGATAAGCTTGCAAAATGGATGAAGCGTGATGCGGAATCAACTGTTCGGATACCATCCCTTCTGCGCCGAAACGGACTAGATCCAATGGCAGGTTTGTATGCTGGCAAAGCTCGATCACCTTTTCGGCGGCATTGTTTACCGCTTCATGAGACTGACTCGCCAACAGTATGCTTTGCGCACCTTCAGATAGCGCATAGTGGATGAACGATGCGATGAACGAAGTCTTTCCGGTCCCGGGTGGCCCCTGTAGCAAACTTAGTGGGCCGTTGGACCACAGCGACCGGAACGCTTCACGCTGTTGGTCATTAAGAGTAAAGACCACCCTTCCGTCTTCATCGTATCTATCGTAGGCGTCCAAGTCTGCGTCGGTCGGAGGGGGCGCAAGATTCAAGGGCGCAGGACAGCATAGAGGATCGAAGTAGTCGATAAGATCGGGAACTACCGATTCACGATTCAAGATTCGATTTACAGCCAAGCGTCGACGGCGGAACGAAGAGAAGTCCTGCTGACTCCGCAGTTTGATTTTCTCACCGAGCGCCTGCTGTAGGCGAAACGATGGATTGTTCAAAACAAGGACAGACATCGTGGTTTCTTTTATATCCAGTTCGCCAACCCGTATCAGCTCCCCGTTTATTTCCTGCAACGCCTCTACCTTGGTATCCGGATCGTAGTCGAGCGCCTCGCCTTCGTTGGTGTAGGGAATCCGGACGGATCCACTTCGTCCGAATTCCTTTGCGACGGGGCCGGCGATCTCCACTTCGGGAAGTGTTGCCTCTTCCGCGACCAGGATTGCGTGCCAAATGTCTGTGGTTGCTGGAGCGGGGCGCGGAACTGCATCTGCATGGTCAGTTTTCCGCTCTTCCTCGATGGCGTCCTCAGAGAGGTCGAGAATGCGTGCCCGAGACTGTCGCATCGCATCTTGAACTGCCGTCATCGATCCCAACATATCGAGCAAGTAGGAGACGTCATCTGCTGGACCGGGTGCAATTTCGATTGCGGCGCGTAGAGTCGACACAGCCTTATTCGCGGCCTGTACAAACTGGCTATGTTGAACATCCTGCAGTAACACGCGCGACGGCTCCATGCTTTCCGTATTTAGGCTGATCAGAAGCCTTTTTCGCACCCCCGAGACTGATACCATGATGCTGGGCGTGCGCTGACTGGTTTTGACATCTTCGACATAGACCCCAATGTGAAAATGATCGTTGTCACCAATCATTGGAATTGCAGAGGTATGTCGGGTGACCTTGACTGTCACCTTTTCGATTAACGCCGTTGCAACCGGCGCGAAGATCGCCTGCAAAGCATCCTCGATGCGGTCTAGCGCGTACACTTTCAGTTCGCGCTTCAAGCATGTGGCGACCTCCGCTCGCACAGGCTCTATTTTAATTTCCCCCCAGTCTTCTACCCTATCAATAAGCTCCCCGCAAATCTTGGCGACAGCAAAGGCATCGCGCTGATCTAAAGGAGTATCTTCATAGTCTACAGGGACATATGCCGGAGTATGTCCGGCCTGGACAGCGCCAGGGAACAGATCGATCGCGTCGATGAACCGTATCGACTCTGTGTCAATCAGAACATTGGAAGGGTGAATGTCTCCATGATCGAAGCCAAGCCCATGGATATGTCGCGTCGCTTTTACAAGTCTGAGACAAAGCGAGACAATGTCCGTTGCGTTCAACGCATCAACGTCCACTTCCGAAAGCGGCGTTCCTTCCAGCCAACGCTGAACTAAGTAAGGTCCTGGGGCGGACAATCCGAAGTCGACGACGTCAGGCAATACGCTACACGGCTGGCTCTTGAGCAAGCGGGCCTTTTCGAGGAAACGCTGAAGCTCATGGGCTTCTTCGGGCCGTTTTGCGTCCGGTCCTTTGCCGTACCAGATTTTGACCGATACGGGTTGCCCAAAGAGACTAGACTTATACAGATGACCGCGTGCTTGCTTTAGATTCTCCTCAATCGGGTATTGAACCATGGGAACGACCTCGGTTCTGAACGCCTCAAAAAACCGCATATCAATGCCCACAGGCTTTTCACCGTGAACCTGGATCCTGTTGAGTTCGTTCAGCATCGATCGCGCATTTGCAAAACGATCGGCCGGAATCAGGTCAAGGGCGACAGAGAACCAGTCTGCAAGCCGTCCTTCGAAAGGGTCGTCCGGTTTCGGAGCCCAAACATAGATCTCGCTTTCCTTGGACGGTGCCGCGAGATAAAGCAGTTGATGCGCCACGACACCGAGTAGGTAGACGTCGCGTCGGAAAGGATCACTGGCTTCACCTGCTCCAAGATCCGAATCCTCGGGCAAGACCGCCTTTCCAGCTCGCAACGCGTCGCGTAGGCCGCCCACCGTCCCGAACTCAGGAAAGTAGGCTGTGACGAACCCAGAAAGCGAGACCTTTGAGGGTTTCTCTAGCCAGATGCTATGATCACTGACGTCGCGGTGTGCAACGCCGATGTCGTGAATGTCAGCTAGGTGAGACAGCAACACCTTCACCAGAATGAGGCGCTCATCAAGCGATAGGTCCACACCGTATCGATTCATGAACTCTCCGAGCCTCGCCTGTCGAGCGGGAAGTCGATATAACTCGCAGAAGTCCGCGTCGATGTCGTCGCGCGTTGGGTGAGACAGTGGCGGAAGAACTACCGTATCGAGACTCTCATTTTGTTCGTGAATGAATCCGAGGACCTTGTGCTCGCGAAGTGCGACTTGCGCGCGTTCATCCACTGTGTCTGTAATTCCGGCAAGAACAGTGAAATCCCATCTCCGAAGCAACGCCTCATGACGCTGATCATCTTTTTTCGCCGACTTATATTCCTTGTAAAGTCCGTCTGGGTGAGCAAATGTGGCCTCACCTACGATCTGGAAATTGTTGAACGAAAATCCCGACGGCTTGAAATCTCGGCCTCGAAAAAAAGGGGTAAAAACCGGTATGTGTTGACAGGGGGTCACGACACCAGCTTTATCCCCAAGTATCTGCCGGTACCCGTTTGGCTTTGCAATCTTTAGAAACTGATCAAGCGTGAGTACATACGCTTTCTCGTCGCTCGAAATTTCCGAAAAATCGGCGCCACCGCTAATAACAACTCGATAGTCGATCCATACAGCCGCAGCCGGCCCCTTCAGACGATTTTTAATTTTTGTCGAAAGAATTTTCCACTTATCGGCCATCACCAGCACCGGTGAGCGCCCCATGTCATCGCCGTTTTGCAGCCAATGGTCTTGCATCGGCTCAATCTTGCCCCGCCACTTCTTGAGCTCGACAATGAGAAGGCGATCGTGCGTAAGTAGCACTAGGTCAATCTCGCGGTCCCGGTAGGTCGTGTCCATCATCATAAAGCCAGCGTAGCCTTGCCATGGCTGACTGTATTCAGACGCGTTGAAGGCCTGGCGCATCTTCTCCATCGCTTCCTTCTCGGAAGGATGGATCCCGTCACTGCTTATATAGTCGATTTTCATGTTGTTCTACTGATTCAAGTCGGTCGGCGCTCTCATCGCCGAAAGGAGATCCCGGAAGCGTTCTGCCCTATGCGGCTCGAGTTTGGCTCCGTTCGCCCGAACTCTTTTTTGCGAGTGACATAATACGACGATTTTCCCGGCGCAGGGCTCCGTTCGCGAGCTTGGCGAGGCCATCGAGTGATCTGCGTAACCAACCCAAGTATCAGGCTTATTTCGCAGCCGTCGTATTGAAAAGGCGACAGGCGAGAAATGGTAATTCAAGAGGGTTTGATACAAATGTTGATTAACAGGTGCGTGCTGCAATGTCATGCGCACGCATTCATTACTCGATGGAGGGTACTAGCATACTTTCCGCGCAAGTGGCAAGAGTACAGCCGATCAAAGGCTGCTGAGCGGCGATCATCAAACAGGCTGCCACTTCGTCGGCTCTGCATCCGACACCAGCCCCAGAACTCGAATCCGGTGAACGGCAGCAAAGGCCGGCAACTTGCCGACCAACTCGGCGAGACGAGCGTCCGTTACAGAGACGAGCGGCCGTTACACCCCGACGGACTAAACCGCTCGCGCGGTAATGGGCTACGGCTTTGGGTAGTGGTAACGGAAGGGAAACCGACTCTGTTTTCATGTTGATCGGCGAGGCAATCCGCCTCGTCATTCAACGGGAGCAGAGCCATGAGTCAGACCCTCCAGCCTATCAGCCCGCGGCGCCAGCGCATGATCGACGACATG
>NZ_CADFGP010000034.1 GCF_902833905.1 Paraburkholderia tuberum STM678
CATCGTATCAATCCCTGGATCAGCCCCCTCCCTTTCTCTTCAAGCACTTACCCGCGTCTTCTCCTCCATGTAGGCTTAAGTAAGTGCCATTCGCTCAGGACACGGATGGCGGGGTTCACGGGAATCGGCGGCTGGATCGAGAAGGTGAAGGACGCAATTGAGAAGTTCGTCGCTGGATCCGAAACCTGAAAAACTCTATATCCTGATGCTCCGCGGGCGGCAAAACAGTAACAGCAGCGCAAGCCGAGTCTTTCTCTATTAAAGGACGTTGAAGCGGAAAGCCGTCGGCGAAACCTTCTCTCATGTGCGTAACGGACGCCCAGGTCTCGCGCTGCTAAACAGGTGTGAGGCAGCCTGACGAAGTTCAGCGTTGAATGCGGGCGGTGTGGGTCGTGAGCGGCCCATTCGACCTCGCGATGCACGTCGTGCCCAAAGCCGGCGCGAGCCTCTAACAAGGCGTTTCTGTAGGCCAACGCACGCGCCTGGAACCGCGATCCATCTGAAGGCTGAGGGGCCGTCACTGTTGCGTTCCAGCAGGCCGATGCCGGCGCTGCCCGCCTCGCACAGATCGAGCGCCATGTCTGGAGAGCGTCTGCAGCATGGCGCCGTCCGAGGCGGGCAGCGCCCGTGCCAGACGACGCATCGATTTGTTTTCAGCGGCGAAATCGTGTGGTCGATGCGCTCGCGTGCCAAGGGCCGGTGTGACCAGGCTGCCCGCGGGCCGTGCGCGGTCCGCTGCGGATTCGAACATGGTCGGCCTGGTGTGCCTCGCAACCGAGAACCTGCCAGGCAGCCACAACCCTCAGGTTCCCTACGCTCGCTTGCTGCCAAAGGAGCCCTGTCGGTGAACGGGGGCGACCACGCAGAAGAATTTGTGCTGAACTCAAATTTACGATCGCGACGAGATTAAGGCGCATATTGTCGGGATCGCCAGGCCGGCGCAGTAACTCGTCAGCGATCTTTTGTGACGCACGGTGTGGGCCATGCGGCATAGAGCGGCAAAGTGGTGAAGGACAAACTTTGCCTCATGTGTGGTGCCCGGTTATCGGGGAGGGAAAGATGCCAGGCGTGCGGTGAGTACGTTTTCCGGAGCTCGAACTTTCGTGTACTCGAAAACGTACTCATTCGACATTGCCTTCTAGTGGAACGCATATACCTTCCAGGCGCTTTCAAAAACAAAAAGCCCGCAAAGCGGGCTTTTTCACAAACGTCATCAACTAATTGATCTGGATCTATTTTTATGGTGCCCAGGAGAGGACTCGAACCTCCACGGTGTTGCCACCGCTAGGACCTGAACCTAGTGCGTCTACCAATTCCGCCACCTGGGCACGTCTTCAAGCTAGACGACTATTTTAGCAAGATGATTAAGTTTGTCAATTCCTGCTTCAAACAAACTTGCTTTTCTCATCCGCTCGGTTGAACGCGCAGCGAAGTAATGCAATCGCTACTGAACCACCGTCCTGCTGATCCGGCAATCGAAACACAAACAACGATTTCGACTACCAGGCCTTACAAAAAAAGAGAGCCGCCAAAAGGCGGCTCTACTTTTGAATCTGGTGCCCAAGAGAGGACTCGAACCTCCACAGTGTTGCCACCGCTAGGACCTGAACCTAGTGCGTCTACCAATTTCGCCACCTGGGCAGGTGATGAACAGCAAAGACCGCAATTATAGCGACAGATTCCGACCTGTCAAGCGATTTGCCGAACGCGATTCAACCTCGCGGCGAGCCCGGCGCACTATGCGTCCCAACCACCGCCGCAGGCCCGCGTGGCGCCCGACACGGGTGTTAGAATGCCTCGCAGTAGTTCGTTGGCACGATGCACATCCGGCGTCCCGACGCGAGTGTCACTTGCGATCAGGCAGACGCGCGTCGGCTGGCGTCGAACGAGCCGGACCCAGGCAGTTTCCGGTGCAAATCGCAGTGGAGCAGAAGAGCAGAAAGCAGCAGGTGCAATGACCGAGCGCAGCCGCCGTGCAGATGCAGCCGAGCGCGACTGCGCGCATTACGCAAACGCCTTGCAGGCCGGATCACATCGCCGACCGACGTCCATGCAACGAGAAAAAATCATCGACAAGCCCTTGAGCAAATTTCCGTATCCGATTCCAAGCCGCGAAGAAATCCTCGGCGTGCTGCGCACGAGCGAAATGCCGCTTGCCGCGAACGACATCGCCGAAGCCCTGTCGATCAAGCGCCAGGAGCGCGAAGGATTTTTCAAGCGTCTCGGCGCAATGGAGCGCGACGGCCAGATCCGGCTCGATCAGCGCAATCTCTATCAACTGACCCATCCGTCGAACTTCGTCGCGGGCCGCGTCCAGGGCCATCGCGACGGCTACGGTTTCCTGATTCGCGACGACGGCCAGGACGACCTGTTCCTGCCCAACGGCGAGATGCAGAAGGTCATGCACAACGACCGCGTGCTCGCGCGCATCGTCGGCTATGACCGGCGTGGGCGGCCCGAAGGGCACATCGTCGAGGTCACCGACCGCGCGAACAAGCGCGTGATCGGCCGTCTGCTCAACGAGAACGGCGCGCTGATCGTCGCGCCCGAAGACAAGCGCATCGGCCACGACATCCTGATCACGCAGAACACCCGCAAGGCGAAAGTTGGCCAGGTCGTGGTGGTCGAGCTGACCGATTTTCCGAGCCGTCATTCGCAGCCGCTCGGCCGTGTGGTCGAAGTGCTGGGCGATATCGACGACCCCGGCATGGAAATCGAAATCGCGGTGCGCAAGTACGGCGTGCCGCACGAGTTCGGCGAGGCCGCGCTGGCCGAAGCGGCGAAGCTGCCCGACGAAGTGCGCCCGGCCGACATTCGCCATCGCGTCGATCTGCGCGACGTGCCGCTCGTCACGATCGACGGCGAGGACGCGCGCGACTTCGACGACGCCGTCTATTGCGAGCCGGTGCAAGTGGGCCGCGGCGACGGCTTCCGCCTGATCGTCGCGATCGCGGACGTGTCGCATTACGTGCTTGCGCAAAGCGGGCTCGATACCGACGCGATCGAGCGCAGCACGTCGGTGTATTTCCCGCGCCGCGTGATCCCGATGCTGCCGGAGAAGCTGTCGAACGGACTGTGCTCGCTGAATCCGCAAGTCGACCGCTGCGTGCTCGTGTGCGACATGATCGTCACCGCGCGTGGCGACGTGAAGGCGTATCAGTTCTATCCGGGCGTCATGCATTCGGCCGCGCGGCTCACCTACACCGAAGTCGCCGCGGTGCTGAAAAACACCAAAGGCCCGGAAGCGACCCGCCGCGCCGCGTTGCTGCCGCAACTGCAGAATCTGTATGGCGTCTACAAGGCGCTGTTCGCGGCGCGTCAGAAGCGCGGCGCGATCGACTTCGATACGACGGAGACGTACATCGTCTGCAACGCGCAGGGCAAGATCGAGCAGATCGTGCCGCGCACCCGCAACGATGCGCACAAGCTGATCGAGGAATGCATGCTGGCCGCGAACGTGTGCGCGGCGGACTTCCTCAAGCGCAACAAGCATCCGGGCCTGTTCCGCGTGCATGCGGGCCCGAGCGCGGAAAAGCTCGAGAACCTGCGTACCTTCCTGCGCGGCATGGGCCTGACGCTCGGCGGCGGCGACACGCCGCACGCGAGCGACTACGCCGCACTGATGGCGCAGATCCGCGACCGGCCCGATGCCTCGATGCTGCAGACGATGCTGCTGCGCTCGATGCAGCAGGCAGTCTACAGCCCCGACAACATCGGCCACTTTGGCCTCGCCTACGAGGCCTACGCGCACTTCACGAGCCCGATCCGCCGTTACCCCGACCTGCTCACGCATCGCGCGATCTACGCGATCCTGCAGGGCCGTAAGTATCAGCCGCAGCCGCCGCACGGCGTCGAGCTCAATACCGCACTGTCGCCGCGCGCCCGCGCGATGCAACAGGCCGACGAGGAAAAGCGGGGCGCCCGCGGGCGCGCGAACAACGTGGCGATCTGGGAAGAACTTGGGCTGCACTGCTCGGCGAACGAGCGCCGCGCGGACGAAGCATCGCGCGATGTCGAAGCGTGGCTCAAGTGCTATTTCATGCGCGACAAGCTCGGCGAAGAGTATGGCGGCATGGTCAACGGCGTCACGTCGTTTGGTATTTTCGTGCAGCTCGATTCGCTGTTCATCGAAGGCCTCGTGCATGTGACCGAACTCGGCTCCGACTACTTCCAGTACGACGAGATCAAGAACGAGCTGCGCGGCGAGCGCACCGGCATTCGCTACCGGCTGTCGGATCGCGTGCGCGTGCAGGTGAGCCGCGTCGATCTCGACGCGCGCAAGATCGACTTCCGCCTTGTGCGCGATACGCCGATCAAGCCGCCTTTGGCACGCGGTATCGCGGCGGACAAGGGAGAAGGCGCTGGCCCGCGCGTGCGCGTGATGCCGCCGGTGGAAAGTGGCGCGTCGGTGCCGGGTCCGCGGCGCAAGAGGGCCGCGCCCGCGCAGAGCGCGGCGGTCAAGGAAGCGCGCGTGGCGAGGAAGCACGGTGTCGCGACCAAGGCGGCGTCGAAGCAGGCACGCAAGAAGCGCTGAGGCTTTCACAGCGCCGGGACCGCGCGCAGCGGGCACGTGAGCACGTGCCGGTTGCGCGCGGTCTGCCTTTTGGTTTCATATTCATCACAGTGGCGCGCGTTGAATGCGCGCCCCATCAAAGGTTGTTCAGTCATGGCACGTCATAAGGTCTTATACGGTTTCCACGCAGTGACCGCGCGTATCCGGCACGATGCGTCGACGGTCGAGGATGTCTATTACGACGCGACGCGCAAGGACCGTCGTATGACCGAATTCCTGCAGGCCGCGAAAGACGCGGGCGTGCGTCTGATCGCCGCCGACGAAACGCGTCTGTGGGGCCTCGCGCGCACGGAACGTCATCAGGGCGTGGTCGCGCGCGCGGGCGATCTGCCGCTTGCGCAGAATCTCGCCGAACTGCTCGACGGCATCAGCGGCTCGCCGCTGATCCTCGTGCTCGACGGCGTGACCGATCCGCACAATCTCGGCGCCTGCCTGCGCGTCGCCGACGCGGCCGGCGCCCACGCGGTGATCGCTCCGCGCGATCGCGCGGTGGGACTGAACGCGACCGCCGCGAAAGTCGCGAGCGGCGCGGCCGACACGGTCCCGTACATCACGGTTACGAATCTGGCGCGCGCGCTGCGCGAACTGAAGGACGCGGGTGTCTGGGTGGTCGGCACGGCCGACGACGCCCAGAAGAGCGTTTACGAAACGGAACTCGACGGGCCGGTGGCGCTCGTGATGGGGGCCGAAGGCGAGGGCATGCGACGCCTGACGCGTGAAACCTGCGATGTCGTCATGAACATTCCGATGGCGGGGACGGTGGAGAGTTTGAATGTATCCGTGGCTAGCGGAGTGTGTCTGTTCGAGGCTGTGCGGCAGCGGGCGGTGAAGAAGTAGTTTTTCTGTCGTCGTTCTTGTTGTTGGCCGATTGTGGGCGCCCGGAACGCGGTGGTGGTTCCGGGCGTTTTGCTTTGAGTGCGGAAAATACAGCTATTTGCGCAGGAGGCGCTTTAGTGTAGCCCCACAATTTGGCGCAAAAGCCAGTGTCGTATTCCCTTTCGAAAGCGGGATCAAGGTCCATCGGGTGCGCATTCATGAATAGATCAATTTCGCCGATCAATTCGTGATGGCGATGGATGATTCCTGTGTCTCAATGTGTCCAATCGTGTCCGGCAAACAAACGTGGTCCGCGGCACAAAGCCACCCAAACCCGGCCTTCTCCGCGCCACTCCGGTAAACTACGGGTTTTTCACGCTTTCCCCGCCTCTCCCATGACTCAAGACGAACTCAAGCAACTGGTCGGCCAGGCCGCCGCCGATTACGTGAATGCCAACGTGCCGCAAGGCTCGGTGATCGGCGTCGGCACGGGCTCCACCGCGAACTGCTTCATCGACGCGCTGGCCGCCACCAAATCCCGCTATCGCGGCGCGGTGTCGAGTTCGCTCGCCACCACCGCGCGTCTGCAATCGCACGGCTTCAAGGTGCTCGACCTGAATGAGATCGACTCGCTGCCGGTGTACGTCGACGGCGCCGACGAAATCGATCACAGCGGCGCGATGATCAAGGGCGGCGGCGGCGCGCTCACGCGCGAGAAGATCGTCGCGTCGGTGTCGGAAGTATTCGTTTGCATCGCGGATGCGAGCAAGGTCGTCGAGACGCTGGGCCATTTCCCGCTGCCAATCGAAGTCGTGCCGATGGCGCGCACCGCGATCGGCCGGCGCGTGACGGCGCTCGGCGGCGTGCCCGTCGTGCGTGTGACGAAAGAGGGTGTGCCGTTCATCACCGACAACGGCAACGAGATCATCGACGTGAAGGGCTTGAGCATCAGCGACCCGCGCACGCTCGAGGCGCATATCAACGCATGGCCCGGCGTCGTCACGGTCGGCCTGTTCGCGGGCCGCGGCGCGAACCTGTGCCTGCTCGGCACGGACACCGGCGTGCAAACGATCACGTACGGCCAGAATTAAGCGAATGCATTTCTGTTCGCTCTGACGCGTGTGAGCCGCTCCAACGGTTCACACGCGTTTTTTGTTGCGGTCGTGCCGCACGATCCCGCTTATACCGCCCGCCGCGGCGGCAATCGCGCGCACCTGGCGGAAAATGCCCGGCACCGTGCGCAGACAATTAGCCGCCGGTGCCCGCCGCGCGATGCCCGACACGTGCGCGTCGCCGATCATCCGCGCGCCAAACGCTTCGAAGCGCACGCGCAACGAACCGTCCGACAGCAGCACCACTGCGTCGCGCGCCGTGCAGCGCCCGGCGAATTCCCCCAGGACGAACCCGGCCCTCCCATCTGACTGCTCCGATCGCCAAACGCCACGCGAGGCACGCGAGGCACTGCGGCCGTCGTCGTCGCACGCCCGTCGCTCGCGCAGCGCTCCGATCGTAAAGGTGTGGGCTGGACTGGCGAGCAGGCGTGGGGCGATACGTCGGGCGTAGTGCAGATACGAAAGCGCGGGAATGAAGCCGTGTTTTTGCAGACGCGAACGGACTCTCGAATTACTCGCGTACTGTCGCACGTCGAATGTGGGCACGCGCACGCACAGTCAGGAACGTGGCACATACACTCTTCTCTGAGGCCAGGTGGCGATTCGTGACAGACAGGACGGGATATGAAAGTGGCGATCGTGCACGATTGGCTGGTCGCTCCCGGCGGCGCCGAGAAAGTGCTCGGGCAGATCATCGAGTGCTTTCCCGACGCCGACGTTTTCAGCGTCGTCGATTTTCTCGAGGATCGCACGCCGCTTGCCGGTAAGCCGGTCACCACGTCGTTCATTCAAGGCCTGCCGTTTGCGCGCAGCCGTTATCGCGCCTATTTGCCCTTGATGCCGCTCGCCGTCGAACGGTTCGATCTGTCGAGCTATGACCTGATCATCACCAGTTCTTGCGCAGTCGCGAAGGGCGTATTGGTCGGCCCTCATCAGACGCACATCAGTTACGTGCACTCGTTGATGCGATATGCGTGGGATCTACAGCACCAGTATCTGCGCGAAGCGAATCTGCTGCGCGGGCCGAAGTCGTGGGCCGCGCGGGTATTGCTGCATTATCTGCGCGGCTGGGACGCGCAGTCGACGAATGGTGTCGATCGTCTGATCGCGAATTCGCAATCGGTCGCGCGGCGCATGATGAAAACCTATCGGCGCGATGCCGCGGTGATTCCGCCGCCCGTCGACGTGAACGAATTCGAACTGCGCACCGAAAAAGACGATTTCTATCTGACCGTGTCGCGGATGGTGCCGCACCAACGCATCGATCTGATCGTCGAGACGTTCAACGCCACGCCGCAGCGCAAGCTGATCGCGATCGGCGACGGGCCGCAGATGGCGTCGATCCGCGCGAAGGCAGGACCGAACGTGACGGTGCTCGGCTATCAGCCATTCGGCGTACTGAAGGAGTATCTGGCGCGTGCGCGAGCCTTCGTGTGCGCCGCCGAGGAAGATTTCGGCATCGTGCCGCTCGAAGCGCAGGCCTGCGGCACGCCGGTCATTGCGTTCGCCAGGGGCGGGGCGCTCGAAACGGTAGTGCCGGTCGGCGACCCGCACCCGACCGGCGTTTTCTTCGCGCGTCAGACGGCGGTGTCAATGCTCGACGCGATCGACCGCTTCGAGCGGCTGAGCGCGTACATCACGCCGGCGGCCTGTCGCGCGAATGCCGAGCGGTTTTCGGCTCAGGTGTTCCGGCGGGCGTTCATGGCCGAGGTCACGCGCACGATTGCGGCGGTCGCTCAGGGTCTGCCGGCGATGGAGCCGGGGGAGCAGGTGAGGTGGGCGCAGCCCGATCTCGCGACCCGGGAACTCGGCATCGCCAGAGACACGGCGCCGAAAAGCGGGTGGAGGCAATGAGGTGAGGGTCTTTCGCTGTTCTCGCCTCGTGGAGTTTTCGATAGGAGAGAAAGAGGTTTTCGTCGTCATGCAGTGATTTCGCAACGGGCAGTAACGAGCCGTTCTGACCAACGCGTCCGGGCGGCTCTTGGTGTGGGCGCGTCCGTTTCGCGCTTTGTGTCGGCAGCGCATATCGCGTATCGCGCGATAGGCGCCGCGCGTGCAAGGCCAGCCGCGGCGGGTCATTGTCAAGCAAGCAGTATTGGACTTCAAAAAACGACATCGGGGTGCGCGCCACGCGCTATGGGCGAGATATTCGCTGGCGCGGCATGCCTCGCGTGGCCATAACGACCTGAAGCAGACGTTCGCTATCGTGATCGCTGAATTTCCTCACTGCGAAGTTCGCCGTGCCGGCAATTCGGCGTGTCACGGCGATTCACTACAACAGGCAGTCGTCATTCGCGCGTCACCGATTAACGCGCCGACGGCTTTTGGACGAGGACGAATTTAAACTCATGAATGCCGATCGCCTTCCGGGACCCTTTCCCGACATCTCCGCAACGTGGGCTGCGCTGAAGAGCCAGTTGCCGATCACGCCGATTCGCACCGAAGAGGATTATCACCAGATGGTGCGAGTCGCCAATTCGCTGTCCGATCATCTAAGCGGCAACGACAACGATCCGCTCGCCGATCTGCACGCGATCGTGACGGAACTGGTCGGTCATTGGCAAGCGCGCAACCTGACGATTCCAAAAGCGGAGCCGCGCGAGGTCCTGCGCCATCTGCTGATCACGCATGGTCTCAAGCAGAAGGATCTGGCCGGCATCGCGTCGCCGACCGTGGTCAGCGATATTCTCGCGGGGCGCCGCGCGATCAGCAAGAAAGTCGCCAAGGCGCTCGCGGTACGGTTTCAGACCGATGTCAGCGCGTTCCTGTAGAGGCGGTGTCGCGCGGCGGACCCGTCCATGACGTGGTCCGTCGCGGCTGCTCATCTTGCGTCAACCACGGCGGCTGTCGAGCGGGCCGCCGGCGTTGGCGCTTCTATTCGCAGCGGCGTGTACGCGTTGTTGCCCGGTTGGGTATTTTTCTCGAATGGAACGCAGGCGCATTCCGGCGATCCTTCAGCGCACCGCCTTCAGTACCCGCACTTCGCATGCGCCGCAGTGCCGGCACGTTGACCGACACTCCCGGATGCGATTCCCTCGATGGCATGGTCAGAACGCGTTGCGGCCAACAAAGCCCTTGAAAATCGTGATGAAGACGATCTTCATGTCGAACCAGAACGACCAGTTCTGGATATAGAAGAGATCGAACTTCACGCGCGCTTCCATCTTCTCGACCTTGGTGGTCGCGCCGCGATAGCCGTTGACCTGGGCCCAGCCGGTGATGCCGGGCTTGATGCGGTAACGGTGCATGTAGCCGTATACCTGGTCCTTGTACAGGTCATCATGTTCGACCGCATGCGGACGCGGACCCACCACCGACATCTGACCGCGCAGCACGTTCAGAAACTGCGGCAGCTCGTCGAGACTCGTGCGGCGCATGAAGCTGCCGAGCTTGGTCACGCGCAAGTCGTTGCGGGTCGCCTGCGTGATCTGGCCGTGCTCTTCCTGGTGCACGGTCATCGAGCGGAACTTGTAGATGCCGAACGGCTGGCCGTCGACGCCCTTGCGGATCTGCCGGAAAAACACCGGTCCCGGCGACGTGAGCTTGATGCCGATCGCGAGCACGGCGAACACCGGCGCGAGCACGATGAGCGCGAGCACGGCGAACAGGCGGTCGAACATCAGCTTGGGCCACATCTGCGGCGACGAGAATGGCGTCGCGCTCAGATTCAGCGTCGGCAAACCGACGACATCGACGATCGCATGATTGAACAGCGACAGACTGCGCACGTCGGGAATGAAGCGCAGATTCACGAAGTCGTGTCTGAAGGTGCGCGTGAAGCGGTAGATCGTGTGTTCCTCGGAAAGCGGCAACGCGAGCCACACTTCGTTCACGCGGTCATTGCGCACCTTCGTCGCGAACGCTTCCAGATCCGTCAGCACGGGTAGGCGGGTCAGACGCGCGCCATACGCGTCGTGGCCTTGCACGCTGGTGTCGAACACGCACACCGGTTTGAAGCCCGCTTGCGGCGCATGCTCGAGATGCGCGAGCAGCGTGCGTGCAAACCCCGGTGCGCCGACGATCGCGACGGTGCGCGTGTTCATGCCGCGGCGACGAACGAAGCGCAGCACCACGTGCATGATGCAGCGTGTCGCGATGATCAACGCGCCGGAGATCAGCGTCGAGTAGCCGAGCCACAGGCGCGACACCGCATCCGTGCGATGCAGCGTGAACGCGAGCAGGAGCGCGGTCGCGACCACCGTGAGCCACGCGGCGGCGATTCGCGCGAGCACCGGCGCGAGCGCCTTGCCGCGCCACGTCTCGTAGACCCCGAAGCCCGGAAACAGCAACAGAACCAGCACACACTTGAACGCGATCAGAAGACGCTCGGTATCGGCCAACGCGATCGGTGCGGAAAAGCGCATCCAGTGGGCGAGCAGACCGCCTGCAATCACGAACAGTGCGTCGAGACATCGAGCAGTAATCCTGAACATAGGCAAATCGACCCCGGTCATCGAGCCGCGTGCCGCTTATTCGACGGTCTCGGCCTGGCGCAGTCGCGGCAGCAGACGATCGAATTCGCGTTTCACGAGGCCGTAGCATTCGCACGCGCGGGCTTCGAGGCCTTTGCGGTCGAGCACCTTGATATGACCGCGGCTATGATGAATCAGGCCTTCGTCGTGCAGCTTGCCGGCCGCTTCGGTGATGCCTTCGCGGCGCACGCCGAGCATGTCGGCAATCAGCTGCTGGGTGACGTTCAGATCGTTCGACGCCACGCGGTCCACCTCGATCAGCAGCCAGCGGCACAGTTGCTTGTTGAGCGCGTGATGGCGATTGCACGCGGCGGTCTGCGCGACCTGGGTCAGAAGAGCGTGCATATACAGCAGCATCAGGCGGCGCAGAAAGTCGGACCGCGCGAACTGCTGCTTGAGCGCCTGTGCGCTCATCCGGTAGGCGAAGCCCGCGCATTGCACCTGTACGCGGTTGGGCATGGTTTCGCCGCCCGTGAGGACCGGCACGCCGGTCATGCCTTCGCGGCCGACCGCGGCGATCTCGACGGAGCTGCCGTCTTCCATCGTCGAGAGCATCGAGATGATCGCGGTGGTGGGGAAGTACACATGATGGATCCGTTGACCCGAGTCGCATAGCAGTTGCTCGGTGCGCAGATGAACCAGTTCGAGGTGGGGAGCTAGTGCCTGCCATTCGTGCGACGGCATTGCGCCCAGCAGATGGTTACCGTGCAAATCGGATTGAAGCGTCAACATGATCGGTCCTCGCATGAAAGTCGCGCCTCGCGCGACTCTCTCCGTTTATTTGATCCGATGCCCGCATCCTCGGCAGTGGGCTGCCCGGCGAGCAGCTTGGATGAACAGCATCGGCCCCGTTTTAGGCCTGTCTGCCACCGCCTCTGTTGTTGCGCTCGTGTGCGGTGACACTCTGTTGCGTGGAGGTAGTAGCGAGGACCGTGCCAACGTTAGGGAAAACGCCTGCTGGTGCGGCGC
The DNA here is from genome assembly GCF_902833905.1 of Paraburkholderia tuberum STM678. Classification (GTDB taxonomy): domain Bacteria; phylum Pseudomonadota; class Gammaproteobacteria; order Burkholderiales; family Burkholderiaceae; genus Paraburkholderia; species Paraburkholderia tuberum. The sequence continues at coordinate 11,943 of NZ_CADFGP010000034.1, forward strand.
AGCGAAGAAACCCGGAGCGCGTCGGGAGAGTAAAGGCAGCTTTTTGTTTCAGTTCTGTACACCCCTGCCGGATGGGGAATGCATCGTATGAAAGCTTTGGGTTTGGGCGAATCCCTTGATATCAAAGGCTTCACGGCCAAAAACTGGGTGCTGTCGAAGCTGTCTCAGATTTGAACCTGGCGCCGCATGCGCGTTTTGAAGCGCTCCTCGTGAAGTGCCGGAAATGATTCAGAAGTGGTAAATGGAGTGCGTGCGCTGTCGCACGTAAGGCCTTTCAGAACAGGCAACAGTCGCGTTCGAGCCAACAGTGAGCGAGCCGGGCAGACAGTTCGAGACCTGCGAAGCGAGCTTTGGGGCGCTTCGCGTACGTGCGACTAGTTCGGAATGACCACTAGCCGTAGAAGATGGCGGATAGCGCATTGATCGCGCGGACTTCCCCCTGGGGTGCCCCGCATGTTTCATCCACTTTAAAGGCCGCGTTTGATGCAGGTGCAACGAGTTCTTGCGGCGACGCCGCGAAGGTGGTCGGCAGCAGCGGTTCGAGCGCATGCAGCGGCACGATACAGCGCCGGTTCGGCGCGAGATGGAACCAGTCGCGCACCGCGCGATAACGAGGGTCAATGATATGAACGAAGCGCGCAAAGCGCTTAGTTTCGATCGCAAGCTGCCAGCCGCTGCCGTCGCCACGACGTTCGACCTCGACGGTCATACCGAGGTCATCACGCGCGTGCACGCTACGCTCGGGCAGATGAAACGCTTCGGACACGATCTCGCCACTCGCGGCATCGTAGAGCGTTGCAATCGTGACATCGTGCGCGCGTGGGCCGAAGCGGTACACATGCGTGAAATCGAAGAACTGGCCCAGATGCGCGGCCGCACTGATGCGTTGCAGGCTGCGCGAGGCAAGCGTCAGCGCGCGTCGCGCGGACGTGACCTTCACGCTGCCGTCGCGCAGACAGGCCAGTTCGAGTTCGCCGCAAAACGTTTGCGCGCGCTCGTTGATCAGATGAATATCGAGGCCGTTCAGGCCTTCGTCGGTGAGCGTGATCTGCAATGGCTGCAGTGTCTGCGCGAAGCCGTGCAGCGCGCTTTTCGGCCGTCCCGTGGCGTCGATCACGCCCCAGCCCGCGCCCGCGCGCAGATCCTGCAACTGCCACACGAGGCCGCCGCCGCACGACGAGCCCGCGCGCCGCCACTCGGCGAACACGTCGCCGATCAGCTCGGCAACCACCGCGCGCGACAGATCGAGATAACGCGCCGCATCTTCATAGCGCAAGCGCGCCGGCTCGACGCCGTAAAGCGCCTGCAAATAATGATCGCGCACGTCGTCGAAATCCCAGCCTGCGCCAGGATCGCGCGGCACGGCGGCTTTCCAGCGCGGATCGTGCGTGTGGATCGTGCCGAGCGCGTCGTGCAGCGTCGCCTCGTCGGGGACGTTGGCGAATGCCAGGCATTCGGCCGCGAAGCGCACCTGCGCGCGGCGCACGTCGGCGAGCGGGCGCTGATACGCGCCGACGCCGTAGTAGTGCGTGACACCCTCGTTAGTCGAGAACGGCCACGCGCCGCCCGATGGCGAATTGCTGACATAGGGCACGTCCTCACGTTCGCGCGCGACGAGCGCGGGCAGCAGCTCGGTAAACAACGCTTGCGCGCGCTGCGCCGCGGGCAGTCCGAACATCGCCGCCTGCTGGTCGACCTCGCTGCCGCCGCACAGCACCGCGAGCGAGGCAAAGCGACGCGTGCGGCTCAGGAACTGGCTCGCTTCGCGCTCGATCAATGCGCTGAACGCGGCATCGTTCGGGTAGTCGAAATTCGCCAGCGCGAAGTCCTGCCAGATCAGCAGGCCGTACTCGTCGGCGAGCGCATAAAACAGATCGGACTCATAGAGCATCGTGCCGCCGACGCGCAGCATATTCATGCCAGCGGCGCGCGCGAGCTCGAACGTGTGGCGCAATTGCGTTTCGGTGCCTGCTAGCGTGACGAGATCGGCGCTGGTCCAGCACGCGCCGCGACAGAATACGGGCACTTCATTCACGCGCAGGGCGAAACCCGCAGCATCGGCGCCGCGGTCCACTTCGATACGACGAAAGCCGATCGAGCCCAGAGACTGAGAGATCACGTTGCCGTCGACGAGCTGCAACGTCAGAGGATATAAAGTGGGCTCTCCATGCGTATGCGGCCACCAGCGTTTCGCGTGGGGCACGCGCACGTCGCCGGTGAGTGTATATGCATCGTGCCATTGCAAAGACGAAACATGGTCGGCGCAAGAAAGTGTCGCGCGGCAGGCCGCGATGTCGTGGGGGCGTACGAAACGTAAAGTCAACGAAACTACCCCATCCTCTTGCTCGAGCCGGCTGGTCAGATCAATCGTGTCGAATGCGTGCGGCGCGTCGCCGAGCATTTCGATCGGACGCCACGGGCCGACCGTCTGAATCGACGGACACCAGCCGGGCATATGGCCGAGCAGCGTGGTGCGCACGCTGCGAAGCGTCGGCGGCGACACGAGCCGCGGCCGCCAGCGCGCACGCGAGCGTTTGGCCGCCAACGCTGGCGTCAGTGAGCGAAAGCACAGCACGAGCGTCGCGCGGCCATCCAGTTCGATATCCAGATCATGGGCGATGAACATCGATGCGGAATCGAGCCGCTTCACATCGTCGAGCCACACTTGCGCGAGCGTCGCGAGTCCATGAAAACGCAAGCGGCGCCGCCCCGTGCCGATCAGCGTGACGCGATACCAGTGATCGTCGAATGCGAGCGGTGGCGGGCGATCGACATCGAGCAGTCCGGCGGCGAGCCGCGCGCTCGCGACGGTGCCGGGCACCTGCGCGGCGAGCCAGCCTTGCGCGGGCAGACCGGCCGGCGACTCATAGGCGTGCGGCGGGGTGCTCAGACAGGCCCAGCCGGTGTCGAGCCGTTGCGGCCATAGCGAGGGCGCGGCGCGGGCAGTGCCTGCATCATGCGCTTGCGCGATCGCGCCGGTCGCGCGCGCACGGCCAGCATCGCCCTCGTCAGCGGGCGGATCGAGTGTCGATACATCCACGGTCAATTCCCGGAAAAACCGCGCGGCACGAAGTGCGCGCAACCACGCATCACCGTATTAGCGCACCAGAGCGGCCAGCGGTGGCAGCGTTTTTTCATAAGCGCTTTCAAGCACGTCGAAGCAGTCTTCGCAGGTATCGCGACGGCCGCGCGCGATCGCGCGAATGAGCCGGAACTGCATCACCATCGACTCCGACGCGATGCGTTGCGCAGCGGCCGGTATCGTCGGCGGGATCTCGAAGCCTTGCGCGAACAGCCACTGCAGATACTTCGACAGGAACTCGAAGTTCGCGCCGAGCTGCCGCATCAGATTGAACGAGTACAGATGGAAGTACGCCTCGTCGCGCTCGAACAGCGTATCGAGATGCGCGGGAAACGCGGCACGCCATTGCGAAATCGGATTGGTCAACGGACGCCGTTCCAGATGCGCGCACAGCAGTTCCGCCGACGCCTCCGCGAGCGCGGTGCCTTCGAGCGCGGGCCGCGCCTGCTTGGCGAACTCGACGTAGGGAAACAGCAGATCGGGCTGCGCGGCGAAATGCGGCAGCTTGCGAAACACGCCGTCGTAGTCGTCGCCCTCGAGCCGGTGGTAGCCGGTGTTGTGGAAATAGCCGAGGCGGCGCGCGGCGGTGTCGACGAAGTCGATGCCGATCGTGGTCTTCGGATGCTCGCGGCGATACGAGGTCGCGCGCGTATCGGGGAGGTAGTAGCCGTCGACCTCGACGAGCACGGTGTGGCCGCGCAGCGTCTGCGCGAGCACGCGTTCTTCGAGCGAGTCGTAGATCGCGAGCTCCTGCACCTGGGTGCCATACAGACGTTCGAGATCGTCGAGCGGAAACTTGAAGAACGTGAACTGATCGCCTTCGAAATCCTGCGTGACCGTGAACGCGAGCGCCGCGCGCGGATCGAGCCCGAAGCCGTGCAGCAGCTCGATCCACAGATCGACATAGCAGTTGGTCTCCTGCCACACGCGTTCGCCCTGATGCAGCGCGTGCGCTACGTGCTCGCGCAACTGCGTGCCGGCACCGGGCACCGCGTGGGTCTGCTGATGCGTCGGCGGATCGCCTGCGCGTCGCGGCAACGACGAGTTGGCGAGCGCGCCGGCAAGCGCCGAAGTCGGCGATGGATTCATGCGCGCTCCCCGGCGACGGTCGCCGTTGGCGTCGCCTGCGCCGCCTGCAGCGCATCCGCGACGCGGGTCTCGGTATCGCCCCACAGCAGCGCGCGCACGTCGTCGGGCCACGCGTCGACGTCGAGCCCATGATGACGGAACAGCGCGAGCGTGATGCGTTCCATGCCGAAGCCGACACAGCCCGTATGCGCGGTCGCGCCGTCTTCGCAGGCGATCTTCCAGATCGCGCCGAAGTGGTCCATGTGATAGTTGAACGACAGGCAGGCCGTCTTGCCGCGCGGATCGGCGAGCGCGATCAGCAACTCGAACTTGAGCGCCTGCGCGCGCTGACTATCGGCGACGATCTTGCCGCCGCGGCCGAAGAACGGATCGTTCGCGAGATCGACTTCGACCGGCAAGCCTAGCAGCTTCACAAGCAGCGAGCCGCGCTCGATCCACATCTGCCGGAACGCCATCACCTGCTCGGGGCTGCCGAGACGCACGTATTCCCGTTGACGGAACATCTGCATGCGGCCCGGATCGAGCGACGGCTCATGACGGAAGCAGTACGACAGCACGTCGACGGTGCGGCCGTCGGCGGGCAGTGCGCCGCGCCGCGCCATCACCGGATAGATCGGATAGCAGGCGGCCGGCGTCAGCACGACGCGCGTCGGTTTCTGTTGCGCGAGCCACGCGTCGCCGCGGTCGTCTTCGCTGTCGGCCTTCGCATCGTCGAGCGCGCGCAGCAGACGGTGGTGGCCCATGTCGTCGCCGCAAAACGAATGGATGGTGCCCGCGAGATTCGGAAAGCTCTTCAGGTATTCACTATCCTCGAAGTCGGTGCGGCGCATCGCGGGCGGAAAACGCAATACTTCGGCTTGCTGATCTTTACCCAACTGTGTAATCGCGAGGTTCAGTCGCTCGATCACGTCCTCGAAAACCTGGCTGCGGCCATACAGTCCGTTTTCACCGGTGTCGATCAGCAGGCCGGCGGCCAGCATCTCGTCGCGCAGCGTGAGCGAAGGCCCCACGGCCGCCGCGGCGATAGCGGCGGTATCGGTCATCAGCTTCATTCAGGGTCTCCCCGGCGCGGCAGGACGTTGTGCGAGCAGCAGACTCGCGGTGTTCTGCGCGATACGGTCGTTATTGATCATCAAGGGCGCCGAGTGCAGGTCGCGCAGATGGCGGCCGACGCTATAGGGCGTGCCGTTCTTGTAGCCCGCCATGCCGCAGATCATCAGCACTTCCTGTACGACCTGCAGCGCGGTGGTCGAAATGCTGGTCTTCAGCGTGTTCATGTCCGACGCGAAACCGAGCATCGCCGCGAGCGGGGCGTCCGCCCGGGTCGCGCCCTCGCGTGCCTGATGCGCGGCGCGCGCGGCCTCCAGCGCGACCGATAGACGCGCCTGCATCATCTGCAGCAGCCCGACCGCTTCGGCGAGCCGCAGGCCCGCCGGCGGCATCGTGCCGGGCTTCGCGCGCGCCTGCGCGCGGAAGAACGCTTTCGCGCGATTGACGGCGTCGACGGCGATGCCGGTCCATACCGAGGCCCACAGCGTGTGCGACACGGGCAGCATGGTCTGATCGGCGATGTCGGCGAACGGCGTCGCGAGGATCTGTTCGGCCAGTCCCGTCGCGACGAGCCGGAAGCCCTCGCTGCAGGTGCCGCGCATGCCCATCGCGTCCCAGCCGCCGCGCCGCTCGAGCTGCGTATCGGCGCGCAGCGCGACGATCAGCACCTGGTCGGACGCGGCCGCGTCGGCGATGCGCCGCGCGGTCACGAGGATGCCGTCGGCGTGCGCGCCGTACGAGATCGTCGGGGCGAGCTTTTCGATCCGAAAACGCGCGCCATCGAGCTCCACCGAGCACGCGCTCGTGCGCATATTGCCGCCGATCGTCTCTTCCGACGTCGCCGACGCGAGCAGCCATTGCTGCTCGGCCAGTTGTGCAAGCAGGCTCGCTTGCCAGGCGCAGGCGCCGCGATGAGAGTCGATGCACGCGACCTGGATCTGATGCATCGCATAGATCATGGCGGTCGATGCGCAGCCTTGCGCGAGCGTTTCGCAGATCGCACCGATATCGGCAAGCGACAGGCCCGCGCCGCCGAAAGCGGTCGGCACCATCGCCGACAGCAAACGCTCGGCCTTGAGCGCGTCGAACGCCTCGACCGGAAAGCGCGCCTCGCGGTCCACGGCGTCCGCGTACTGCGCGGCGATCGCCGCGCAACGATGCGCTGCAGCACGCCATTCGGGACCGGTATCGAGCGCGCTCAGCGTCCCGGTGGCAGCGCCCCGGCCATCGCCGGTCCGGGCGTCAGTAGTCGGGTTCGAGGGCGCCCCGGAAGCCGCTGCGGCGGCCTGACCCAGCAGCGGCGCACTCATGCTGCCGCCTTGGCCTGCTGCAACTCCGTCATCGCGGCGGCCATCGAGTCGATGCTCGAGAACAGACGGCGCGTCAGCATACGGTCAGGAATTTCGACGTTGAATTCGTCTTCCATGGCAAGCATCAGATGCACGGTCGCGAGCGATGAGAGTCCGGCAGCATAGAGGTCGGCGTCGTCGGCGAGGCTTTCCAGCGGGACATCCAGGCGTGCGGATTCGGACAGGATGCGTCTCAATGCAGTTTTCATGCAGTGCTCCCTTATGGTCAAAGGTCTGCCGATGGGTACCGAGGTCGAATGACGTCGGCACCTGATTTTCGTGTGTAGTTTCGTGCGGTGCGAAGACCGCGGCGTGCGTTCGCGATGGTGCAGTGCAGTGTTGCAGGCGGGCCTGCGTGAAGCCATCTGCGATACCGGGCGAACGTGGCAAGGCTGCGCTTCGTTGGCTCGTATTTAAGGATCGTCAACCCCGAGCGTCAGTGCGATGGCGCACGGAAGCACATCTTTAGCGCGCGTTACCGTGTAGTCGATGATGAGGGACCGTCATGGATCGGCCTGCCGTCGCGCACGGCAGGCATCGCCGGACCCGCCGAAAATTTTGACAGCCGGGGGCGTGATGAATTGGAAAACGCTGGAGTTCGATCAGCTATCTGCACGTGAGTTGTATGTCGTGCTGCGTGCGCGCAGTGCGGTATTCGTCGTCGAGCAGTCGCATGTGTGCCTCGACGCGGACGGTCGCGACGAGCAGGCCTTGCATGTGTTCGCGGTCGAAGACATGGCGCGGCCGATGCCGGTGCTCGCCTATGCGCGGGTGCAGCCCGGCGATTCCGAAGATCCGGAAGTGACGATCGACAAGGTGCTGACGAGTCCGCTGCGGCGCGGCGACGGCACCGCCGAGATGCTGATCGAGCGTGTGCTCGAAGCGGTCGCCCAACGCTGGCCGGGCCGCGCCACGCGCGTGAGCGCACCGCTTGGCTTGCGCGGGTTCTACGAGCAGTTCGGCTTTCGCAAGACGGAGGGACCGTACCTCGAACACGGTATGCCGTTCATCGGTCTCACGCGTCAGGTGCGCGGCGCTCAGGCGCGCTTCGGTCTGAGGCGCCGCGAGCGCGACGGCGCACCGTTCGTCAATACGTTCGAACTGTTGTGATGCCGCGTCGGCTGGGTACGTGTTTTCAGCCTTGGCATTCAGGTCCACCGACCGTGAACGAGCGGTGGACCGGCGTCATTGATTGCGCGCGCCGGGACTCAGCCTCGTGCCCGTCCGGACGACGGCGCGCAACGCAGCCAGAGCCTGTAAAGCGCGTCGCGCAACTCGCTCGACCCGCGCAGCGACATGCCGAAGTTCGCCGCGCTCAACGCGAGCGCGACGACGATCGCCAGCAGCAACGCGCTGATCGAATCCGCGAGCGCGAGCGCGACGAGCAGAAACGCGAGATGCGCGAGCATGTTGCGCACGATCGTCCATGCATGCAGCCGTGAGAACGCAAGCAACACCGAGTAATCGAGCAGCACCTTCAGCACGACGACGACCGCCGCGCCCATGATGCCGAACCAGTGGATGCCGCACCATAACGCGCCGGTAAAGAACGGCAACTGAAGCCAGTTGACGCTCGCCACTGCCACGGGATGGGTCTGCGCCTGCAACAGGCTGCCGAGGATGCTCGACTGGCCGCTCAGCCACACGCCGAGGATCAGCACGCTCGCGACCGGCGCCGCGGCGGCGAGCTGCGGTCCGAGCCACAGCAGCAAAAACGGCTTCAGCGCGAACAGCGCGATGATCACGCATGGCGTAAATGCTCCATTGAGAAACGCGAGCGCGTTGTGCGCGAGCGCATCCGCATCCTCGCGCGACGCCGCCGACAGTCGCGGAAACAGGGTGCGCACCATCGCGAGCGGCAGCAGGTTCAATCGATTGATCAGGTTTTGCGGCGTCGCGTAGTAAGTGACGAAGCGCGCGCCGAGCAGTCCGCCGATGAACACGCGGTCGAGCGTCGACGCGATCATGTTGGCGCCGGAAAACATCAGCAGCCAGCGGCCGTTGCGGAACAGCCCGATCATCAGGCGCCATTGCGGCATCTGCATACGGCGAATGCCGAGCGCGCGAATGGCGGCCACGCCCAGCATCAGGCCGCCGACGAAACGCGCGATCACAGCGGCTGGAATCGCGATCGCCAGTGACGGCGAAAAGCAGAGGACCGCCGCGATCGGCAGCAACTGGAACAGCGCGGTGCCGAGCGTCTGGTTGATGTTGTAGCTCGTGAAGCACTCGACGCCGGTAATCGCGCCCGCGAACACCCAGGTCACGTTCGCGATCGGCACAGCGACCGCGATCCACGGCAGGCTCGCCATCACTTCATGCTGGAACGTCGGCTCGATTTTCACGCCGTAGGTGATGTAGACAATGGCTCCGGCATAAATCAGCGCGCCGCCGATGATGCCGGTACCGAGATTCATGAACCACGCACTCCAGAAGATCGGTTCGATCGAATCGTCGCTGGCCGCGCGAGCCTTGGCGATCTGGTTTTCGGTCGCCAGACTGGTGCCCAGATCGAGGACGCTGAAGTAGCCGATCAGCGCCCACACCAGATTGATCACCCCGTAACGCTCGGCGCCCAGCAGATGAATGTAGGTGGGCACGGTCACGAGGGAAACGAAGGTCGGCGCGACGGCGCCGGCAAGGTTGATGAAGATGTTCCTGACGATGCTTCGTTCCATGTTCCATTGCCGGGCCGGTGAGAAGGGCCGCGCGGACATACGCGGCGGCATCAACGCGTCGCAGGTCTTGCATCTTGCCCCCGGGCGCCGCGTGACTGTGTGGGTGGCCGTACAGATAGCCGCGATCGGCAGGGGGTTAAATGGCAAAGCTCATAGGGTAGCGCAGTGGTTGGCCACGAGCCGGCCGCGCGCACCGCATTGCGGAGCATTCCTAAGCGCGCCCGCGCCGTCTCCATCACGTAATGCTCGCGGCACGCTGCACGCAGCCGCCGGCATCGACCACAGCGCATGACCGACGCGATCCGCCGCGCGTCGGTCCACACGCGGGGCATGCTGCACTGCACTGCACAGCACGCTCATCGACACACGCCAGCGCAGCGCGATTCGGAACCCAAACTAATGTGGCGCGACGCACATATGCGCGAGAGCACCTTTGTTGTAATCATTTGAAAAGGAAGAGTAAGGAGCGGACCGTGAGACCCATCGTCTTCGACGGCAAATTCGGCTGGTTGCATCCAGCCAACGGCCCGGATGGCGTTGTGATGTGTTCCCCGTTTGGCTACGACACGCTGTGCACGTATCGCGGCATGCGCCGGCTCGCCGAGCGCCTCGCCGCGCGCGGCATGCCGGTGCTGCGCTTCGACTACCCGGCGACCGGCGACTCAGCCGGCGACCCGACCGACGCCGGCCTGTGGCGCGCATGGATCGACAGCGTGAAGCAGGCGGTCGCGCAGCTGCGCGAGGCGACCGGCGTCGAGCGTGTCAGCGTGTGCGGTCTGCGTCTCGGCGGCATGCTGGCCGCGCTTGCCGCGCAGGAACTTGGCGATGTGCACGGTCTCGTGCTGATGTCGCCGGTGCTGTCGGGCAAGACTTACCAGCGCGAATTGCGCGCGCATTACCGGCAGTGGTTGAACGATCCGGCCGCGATGGATTGCGTGGTCGAGCCCGATACCGACGAGTTCGTCGAAGCGTATGGCTTTCGCATGTATCGCGACACGCTGCAAAGCCTGCACGCGGCGGATCTGTATCGCGCGACGAGCCGGCCGGCCGCGCGCGTGCTGCTGCTCGATTCGCTGAACCCGGCGCGCGCCGGTGCGCTCGCCGCGCATTACAGCGAACATGGCGTCGAGCTCGAGCGTCACCCGTTCGACGAATACAGCCGCTTCATGATGGAACCGCTCGAAAGCGAAATACCGCACGCCGCTTTCGAGACCATCGAGAACTGGCTGCTGGCGGGGAACGCGCAAACGGCCCAAACGACCCAAACGGTGGCGCGCGTGCCCGAGCGAGGCGAAGTGCCGGCGGGCGGCCACTATGTCGCGCCGAGGCTGCACGAGACGCCGGTGTGGCTGAACGAGGGCAAGGTGTTCGGCATCTACTGCCGGCCCGACGGCGCCGCGGCGGCGCGCGCCCCGGCGGTGCTGCTGCTCAATACCGGCGCGGTGTCGCGGATCGGCAATGGGCGTTTCGGCGTACATTTCGCGCGGCGTCTCGCACGCCAGGGGATCGCGTCGCTGCGCATCGACGTCCGTGGTGTCGGCGACAGCATGCCGTCGTGCGACACGTTGAGCCTCGACGCGCTGTACTCTCAGTCGAGTGTCGGCGACGCCGCGTACGCGTCGCGCTGGCTTGCCGCGCGCGGTCATGCGGGCGCGCTGCTGCTCGGCATCTGCTCGGGCGCCTACGCCGGCCTGCATGCGGCGATGCGCGAAGCGGCGGTGGTGGGCGCGGTGATCGTCAACGTGCAGAAGTTCAGATGGCGTAACGTCTGCGACGAACACGGCAAGCCGATGATCCCGGTGTCCGCGTTCGGCTCGACGCGCAACTACCTGCGCTCGATGAAGCAGCCGGGCAAATGGCTGCGCGTGCTCAAGGGCGAGACGGGCGGCTGGGGCCTCGTGCGCGAGCTGGTGGCACGCCAGCTCGCGCGGACCGGCGAAACGCTGGCCGACCGGATCGAGCAACTGTGTGGCCTCGAATTCGGCGCGCGTGACGAGCGGCATCTGTTCGCGAACCTCGAAGCACGGGGCGTCGACACCCACCTGGTGTTCGGTGTGCTGGACGAAGGCGTCGAGGAGCTCGAGCGCTACTTCGGCGTGCGCGGCACGCGGCTCGCGCGCTTCACGCGCATTCACGTGGCCTTCTGCAAGCACACCGATCACGCGATCCTGTCGTCGGTGGCGCAGGAAAACATCATGTCGTACGTCGAGAACGTCTATCGCGGCGGCTTCACGAAGCTGCGTCAGCCCGACAGCGCGGCGCTCGACGGCGAGCTGCACAGGCAGCACCCGGAGCACGATGAACATCGCGCCGCGGGGGCGTTGCGTCCGTTCGGAGAAGCATAGGGAGCACGCGGACAGACAGGGGCGCCCAGGCAGCACTGTGTGTCGCGCGCATACGACTGAACGCGCGTGCGACCACGAGGCACTTGCTGGCGTCATGCCGGCCCGTGAACAGGATCTGGATTCGACAGGATCGCAAATGAATCGAATGGTAGAACCAGGTAATCCGCCCGCGCCGCAGGCTGGGACCGCCGCCGCGCTGCGCGAACTGACCGTGCAACCGGTGATTCTCGCGAGCGGCTCCGGTACGAGGCTGTGGCCGCTGTCGCGCGAACCCAATCCGAAGCAGCGGATCGGGCTGATGGGCGACCAGTCGCTGCTCGAAGCGACGCTGCGCCGGCTCGACGACGCGTTCGACCCGGCCGCGCCCGACGCGGCCCGCACCACGCCGCCCGCCGCGCCGCTGGTGGTCTGCTGCGAGGAACTGCGGCTGCCGACGCTCGAGCGCCTCGAGCAGTACCGCAAGCCGGTGCGCATACTGCTCGAACCGATGGCGCGCAACACCGCGCCGGCGCTGACCGTCGCGGCGCACGCCGCGCGCGCGTCGGCCGCGGCCGGCGACGATCCGATGCTGGTCGCGCTGCCCGCCGATCATCCGATCGCCGATCAAGCGGCGTTCGGCGCGGCGCTCAAGGAAGCGCTCGCGTATGCTTCGCGGGGCGCGATCGTCACGCTCGGCGTGCCGCCGCAGCGCGCGGCGACCGGCTACAGCTATATCCGCACCGCCGCGGCCTTGGGAAACCGGGGCGCGCGGACGATCGAGCGCTTCGTCGAGAAGCCCGATGCCGAGCTGGCCGAGCGCTACTTCGCGTCGGGCGAGTACTGGTGGAACAGCGGCATGTTCGTGGTGCGCGCGTCGGTGTGGCTCGACGCGATCGGCCTGTGCCGTCCGCTGATCGCGGCGGCCTGCAAGGACGCATTCGCAGGCGCGAGCATCGACGAGGCCGGCGCGCTGCATCTCGCGCGCGACGCCTTCGCCGCGTGTCCGTCCGACTCAGTCGACTATGCGGTGATGGAGCGCATGGGCACCGACGCGCGTCTCGTCGGCGTGACGGTGCCGCTCGACGCGGGCTGGTCGGACCTCGGCGCCTGGGACTCGGTGTGGGACGCGTCGAGCAAGGACGGCGACGAGCGCTTCCTGCTGTCGGAGAATCAGTCGACGTTGATTCCGCTGGGCGTCAGGCATCGGCTCGAAAATGCTGGCAAGACGCCGCTGGAAATCATCGAGGTGCATTCGGACGGCGATCCCGGCGAAGACGACATCGTGCGCTTGCACGGCTGATGGACGCCGAGCTGTTCGGCGTCAGCGTGCTTTCGGAGGCGCAGGAGCCGATCTTTGTTCGCCGGAACACGCAGGCGTCCGACCACGTCCGTGCAAATCAGACAATTTCATCACGCCAACGTGCGAATGCGCACAATTCAAACCCCACAACGCAGGCACGCTTTGACGAGCGAGCTTTGTGCCTGGCGAAACAGATGGCGTTACACGAACGAAACAAATCTTCAGAGGGATAACCCTGTCAGGAAGTGTCCCACTGGCGCATCCGTTTCGAAGCTTGCAACGTATCGAAAAACGATTCTATTGGCATAACAGATACGTACGGGCCCTTCAATCAACAGGCCACGCGGGGTCAACACCGCTTCGGGGATATGTCATGGAACACGCAAACAAGGATCGCTCGTTGGTGAGCAAAGTCATGGACGGGCTCGTCAGCGGCATCGTCGAGGAAAAATACGGCGCGATTCTGCCGCCGCAGGATGTGCTGTCGAAGGAATTCGATGTGAGCCGCACCGTGATGCGCGAGGCGCTATCGATGCTGCTCGCGCGCGACATGCTCGACGTGCGGCCGAAGATCGGCACGCGCATCCGGCCGATGAGCGACTGGCGCATGATCGACGAGGACGTCGTCAATTGGCGTTTCCGTGCAAAGCCCGATCCGATGTTTCTGCGTGACGTGATCGAGTTTCGCATGCTGATCGAACCGCGCGCGTCGGCGCAGGCGGCCGCGCGCGGCAGTGCCGCGGAAGTCGCGGCGATTCGCGAGGCGTTCGAGGCGTTTCGCATGATCCGTCCGGGCGAGGCCGGCTATCAGGAAGCCGACGAGCTGTTCCATACGCGCATCGTGATCGCGAGCGGCAACCAGTTCTTTAAGCAGATGGCGGCGATCATTCGCGGCGCGCTGTCGACCCTCAATCCGGTCGTGCATGACCGGGAAGGGCTGTGGGAGAGTGCGATCGCATCGCATCAGCGCGTCATCGAAGCGATCGAGCGGCGCGATCCGAAGGAGGCCGAGATCGCTGCGCTCGCGATGATCGATTACGCGGCCGAGGAGGTCGGCGGCCGGTTTTCCGCGGAGCCGCCGGCGCGGGTTTGAGCGTGATTGCGAGCGCGGGCTGAGCGTATCTGTCAATGTCCGGCGGGAGCGGCGGGGTGGGGTGTCGAAGGTCGGTGCGCGGCAGTGATGCCGGATGGTTCGATCGGCCGGGTTCGCCGCGTTCGCAAGCGGCATCGGTGACAATAGCGGCTGTTCCGAACCGCATGGACCTTTGCACACACGATGACAGATACGACAGCGGCACTGCACGCAGCCAGCACCCAACCGACCGATCGGGCAGCGCAGGACACCACTTCATCGCGCGAGATCCGCTGGGGGATCGTCGGCACCGGCCGGATTGCGCGCCGCTTCGCGCAAGGGCTCGCGTTCGTGCCGCGGACGCGGCTCGCGGCGCTGTGGTCGCGTCGCGTGGAACCGGCCCGGGCGTTCGCCGATGAATTCGGCGGCGCCGTCTGCGCCAGTTTCGACACTCTGCTCGCGAGCGGCGTCGACGCGCTCTATATCGCGACGCTGCAGGACAGTCACGCCGACTATGCGATCGCCGCGTTGCAAGCGGGGCTGCACGTGCTGTGCGAGAAACCCGCGTGTATCAATCGTCCGCAGCTCGAGCGCGTGCTCGACTCCGCGCGCGCATCGCAACGGCTCTTCATGGAAGCGATGAAGCCGCCGTTCTATCCGCTCTACAGAAGGTTGCGCGAGCACCTCGCGGCCGAGCCGATCGGCGAGGTCGGGCTCGTGCGCGCGGGCTGCTCGGTGCCGGGCGTGCCGGCCGATCATCCGTCGCTGTCGTTCGAGCATGCGGGCGGCGCGCTGCTCGATATCGGCATCTACGAGATGTTTCTCGCGGTCGACTGGCTCGGCGCGCCACGCGACGTGCAGAGCTTCGGCCGGCTTGGCGCGACCGGCGTCGATACGTTCGCGAGTCTGAACAGCCAGCACGAGCGCGGCGGCATCGCGCAGCTATTCTGCGGGCTCGATCTGCATGGCAAGGGCGATGCGCTGCTGATGGCCCAAGGCGGTCACGTGACGCTGCACGAGCCGTGGTGGAACCCGTCGCGCGCGACGATCCGTTATGCGGATGGCCGCGTCGTCGAACTCGACGAACCGTTCGAAGGCGGCGGCTTGAACTACGAGACCGCGCACTTTTGCGAGCTGATCCGCGCGGGTGTGCTGGAGAGTCCGCTGATGCCGCACGACACGTCGCGACAGATGATCGCGATGGCCGACGCGGCGCGCGCGGCGTTGGGGCTCAAGTTCGCTGGGGAATGAGCCGCTGGGGGCAACGAAAAGGAGCGGGCGGCGCTCAGTGCCGCGTCGGCAGCGACAGCCGCCGCTCGTACCAGCGCTGCGCCCACTCGAGCACCTGACACAGCACCCAGTACACGGCCGCGGCCGCAAGATAAAGCGGCAGCGGCTGGTAGGTCGACGCGATGATTTCCTGCGCGCTGCGCAGCAACTCGGTCACCGTGATGACGGACACGAGCGAGGTGTCCTTGATCAGGCTGATCAGGCTGTTCGACAGACTCGGCACCGCGATGCGCAGCGCCTGCGGCGCGATCACGTAGCGCAGCGTCTGACGCCGCGACAGCCCGAGGCTGTACGAGGCGAGCCACTGGCCCTGGTGGATGCCCAGAATCGCGCCGCGCATGCTCTCGGACAGATACGCGGCGACGTTCGCCGACAGCGCGATCACGCCGGCCGGCGTCGGATCGAGCGAAATGCCGAAGCTCGGCAGACCGTAGTAAATCACGAAGATCTGCACGAGCAGCGGCGTGCCGCGCATCACGCTCACATAGACGCGCGCGATCCAGTTCAGCGGACGGCTGTGGCTGATGCCCATCAGCGCGAGCATGGCGCCGCCGATCAGGCCGAAGATCATCGACAGGATCGCGAACTTGATCGTCAGCAGCGCGCCTTGTGCGAGCACCGGCACTGATTGGAGCAGCAGGGATGTGATGGACATGGGCAGTGTTCTTATTGACGCACAAAGCGCACATCATAAACTTTGGCGCGCGCTCAGGCGCGGGCCGCGCGATGCGGCTCGGGGTATACGCGGCGCGCGGTTTGGCTCCCGCGGCTCCCGCAGCTCGCGTGGGCCGCAAAAAGCGCGAAGGGCGGCATCGTCATCGATGCCGCCCTTCGTTCGACTCCACGCGTGCTACTTGATCGGCTTGCTGACGTCGATGCCGAACCACTTGTCCGAGATCTTCGTGAAGGTGCCGTCCGCTTCGAGCTGGGTCATTGCGTCGTCGATCGCCTGCGCGAACTTCGGGTTGCCCTTTCTGAACGGAATGCCCGACGGGTTGCCCGGGCCGACGTTCGCGCCGGTGCGCAGCGGCAGGTTCGAGTTCTTCAGCAGGTACGCGAGCATCAGACGGTCGTTCAACGCCGCGTCGAGCCGGCCGGCGGCCAGATCACGCAGGTATTCGGGTGCGCCCGGGTAGGTCTTCACGTCGATGCCCGGCACTGCCTTCGCCATGTCCATGTAGTTCGTGCCGAGACCGACGCCGAGCTTCTTGCCCTTCAGGTCTTCGAGCGAGGTGAACTGGCGCGTGTCGTTCTTGCGCTGGATCAGTTGCGCCGCCGAGTACGTGTACGCCGGCGAGAAGTCGAGCGTCTGCTTGCGCGCGTCGGTGATGCCGACCTGGTTGACGATCACATCGAACTTGCCCGCCTGCAGACCGGCGATGATGCCGCTCCACTCGGTCGTGACGAACTCGGGCTTCACGCCGAGCCTGGCCGCGACCGCCTTGGCGATGTCGACGTCATAGCCGACCAGCTCGCCCGACGGCGCTTTCGAGTTGAACGGCGGGAAGGTGCCTTCGAGACCGATACGCAGCGTGCCGCGCTGCTTGACCTGGTCGAGCAGGTCTTCCGCGTGCGCCGTAACGGCGCTCAGCGACGCGCCGATCAGCGCGGTGGCGAGGAGCTTCTTCAACAGGCCGAATTTCATCATGTTCCTTTGTACGTCTGATGTTTTGACGGTCGAGAGCATAGCAAACGAGCCTATCGCAACCTAAATACCGTTTGTTTATGTCTATATGCAGCGGCGCGGATGCCTAGCGCAACGCCTGCGCGCATTCGGCGACGAGCGCCGGACCGCGGTAGATGAAACCAGTATAAAGCTGCACCAGCGACGCGCCGGCCGCGAGCTTCGCGCGCGCATCGTCGCCCGAGAAAATGCCGCCGACGCCGATGATCGGCACCGCCTCGCCGACTTCGGCGCGCAGCTTGCGGATCACCTCGTTCGACGCGTCGAACACCGGCTTGCCCGACAGGCCGCCGGCTTCGTCAGCATGCCGCATGCCGGCGACGGCGGTGCGCGACAGCGTAGTGTTGGTCGCGATGACGCCTTCGAATTTGTGGCGCAGCAAGGTGTCGGCGATCGACTTGATCTGCTCGTCGTCGAGGTCGGGCGCGATCTTCAGTGCGAGCGGCACGAGCTTGCCGTGCATGTCGGCGAGTCTTTGCTGCTTGTCCTTCAGCGCGGCGAGCAGCGCGTCGAGTTCGTCGGCGCCCTGCAGCTGGCGCAGGTTCTTCGTATTCGGCGACGAAATGTTGACCGTCACGTAGCTCGCGAACGGGTACACGCGCTCGAGGCAGTACAGATAGTCTTCAGCGGCGCGCTCGATCGGCGTGTCGGCGTTCTTGCCGATGTTAAGACCGAGGATGCCGCGATAGCGCGCGGCCTGGACGTTCTTCACGAACTGGTCGACGCCGGCGTTGTTAAAGCCCATCCGGTTGATCACCGCGTTCGCCTGCGGCAGCCGGAACATGCGCGGACGCGGATTGCCCGGCTGCGCGCGCGGCGTCACGGTGCCCACTTCGATGAAGCCGAAGCCGAGCGCCGCCAGACCGTCGATGCACGCGCCGTCTTTGTCGAGGCCCGCCGCGAGTCCGACCGGGTTTCGGAACGTCAGGCCCATCAGGGTGCGCGGCGAATCCGGCACGCGCGACGCGAGCGCGCCGGCGAGGCCGGTGCGACCGGCGGCGCCGAGCATGCGCAAAGTCAGATGGTGAGCGTCTTCCGCGTCCATGCGAAAGAGTTGGGCGCGAACGAGCGGATAAAGGGAGCTGAGCACGGGATGAAGCCGGACGGCCGGAAAATGGGAACCCGCTATTTTACCGGCTTTGGGCTTTGATGAGACTGGTGGGGCGTTGCCGGCGACGAGCAGGACCCGGCAACGACTCGACGGCCGGCGCCTCGACTACGGCCTGAGCGGCCCGCGTCGTCCATGCATCGCGAAATCGACCGGCGGCAGGTCGATGCTGGCCGGATCGAGCACGCGCCACGCGCCGTCGATCAAGCCTTCGAGCGGCCGGAAATTCGCCTTGTACGCCATTTTCGGGCTTTCGCGAATCCAGTAGCCGAGATACACGTACGGCAGGTTCAGGCTGCGCGCCTGCTCGATCTGCCAGAAGATGTTGTAGGTGCCGAAGCTCGCGTGCGGCAGGCTCGGCTCGAAGAACGTGTACACCGACGACAACCCGTCGCCGAGGATATCGATCATGCTGATCATGCGCAGCGCGCCCCGCGCGTCAGGTGGCCCGTCAGGTCGCCCATCGGGCTGCAGCGGCGCTGGCTCACGAAACTCGACGAGCCGCGAGTTGATCCGGCTTTGCAGCAGGAACTGCTCGTACTGGTCGCGGCTGTCGCGATCCATGCCGCCGCCCGCGTGGCGCGCCGACTGGTAGCGCATATACAGCGCGTAATGCTCCTCGTCGTAGTGCAGCGGCGCGACGGTCGCGATCAGGTCGCCGTGCTTTCTCCATACACGCCGCTGCGTGCGGTTCGGCTGAAAACGCTCGACCGGCACGCGCACCGGCACGCACGCGCGGCAGCCGTCGCAATACGGGCGATACGTGAACACGCCCGAGCGCCGGAAGCCCGCCTTGACGAGGTCGGTGTAGACGTCCGAATTGATCAGGTGACTGGGTGTGGCGACCTGCGAGCGCGCGATGCGGCCGTCGAGGTAACTGCAGGGATAGGGCGCCGTTGCATAAAATTGCAGCGCGGAAAGCGGAGAAAGAGGCAGCTCGTTGGGATGAGTCACGTTGGCAGCTCTCGAAGCGTCTCTGGTAATGCAAACCCGGCACGCCCGGCGGTTGATGCCGCTATTCGATGGGCGGCGGACCGGATTCGGCCTGATTTTTCCTACGCCGCCCGCGCGAGGATGTCGAGCAGGGCGGTCTTGTCGAAGCGCCACGGGATAGCCGGCGCGCCGACAGACGCGCGAACATGCGCGACAAACGCCTTGCGCGCTATCTCGCGGCCGCCGAGCGACGCCAGATGCGACGTGTTCTGCTGGCAGTCTATCATTTCTATTTCGTGACGTCGCAAGTGGCCGACCAGCGCGGCCAGCGCCATTTTCGAGCCGTCGGTGACGTCGGTGTACATCGATTCGCCGAAGAACATCCGCCCGAGCGACACGCCATACAATCCCGCTACACGCTTGCCCTCGAGCCAGGTTTCGATGCTGTGCGCCTCGCCCAGGCGGTGCAGCGACGAATAGGCTTCGACGACGTCGGCGGTGATCCACGTGCCGCGCTGACCGTGGCGCGGCGCCTGCGCGCAGGCGCGCATCACGGCGGCGAAATCGTGATCGACGCGGATTTCCCACGCGTCGTCGCGCAACACGCGCTTGAGCGTCTTGCGCAGCGATGGCGACACCTTGAACTCGGCGGGGCGCAGGATCATGCGCGGATCGGGGCTCCACCACAACACCGGCTGGCCGTCCGAATACCACGGGAAGATGCCGCGCCGATACGCGTCGATGAGGCGCGACGGCAGCAGATCGCCGCTTGCCGCCAGCAGACCGGGCGCGCCGCTCGCGGCGCCGAGCGCGCGCTCGACGGGCGGAAACGGGTCGTCAGCTCCGAGCCAGGGAACCATGCGCGCCGCTCAGCCTTCGCGCAGGGAGCGGAAGATGTCGCCGGTATGCAGGCCGAAACTGCCGGCCGCGCGGTCGGCGAAAAAAAAGCGCAGCGTCTGGCCGACGGTCGGAAACGCGATCTCGTCCCACGGAATCTCGTGCTCCTCGAACAGCTTCACTTCGAGGCTTTCCTCGCCGGCGACGACGTCGAGATCGAGCAGCCGCGCCATGTAGAACAGATGCACCTGATGCACGTGCGGCACATTCAGCAGCGAAAACAGGTTCTGCACCTCGACGCGGGCGCCGGCTTCCTCGAGCGTTTCGCGCGAGGCGGCTTCGGCCGTCGTCTCTCCCATTTCCATGAAGCCGGCGGGCAGCGTCCAGTAACCGTAGCGCGGCTCGATCGCGCGACGGCACAGCAGCACCTTGTCGTCCCACACGGGAACGGTGCCGACCACGTTACGCGGATTCTGATAATGCACGGTGCCGCAACTGCCGCATACGAAGCGCTCGCGATTGTCGCCCGGCGGAATGCTCAGACTGACGCCGTGGCCGCAGACAGAACAGAATTTCATTGGAAAGGGGACGAGAAAGGGTGATAGGAGTTTATCACCGGGGCGGGGGATTACTGAGGCGCCGACAGGGGCTGCGCGAGACGACGTCCAAGGCGGCGAGCGCCGTCGTGTCTGACATTGATTGACAGTCGATTTTTGGATGCGCTGATGGCATCGGTCCTGATGGTTGCGATGGAGGCCACAGCGTCCACCGCAGTCGTCTTTTCTCTCTTGGACATTGCCCCGTAGCTTGGCGCGTCATTCAGTTGACGCGCTTTTTTTTTTCGCCTGAGGGTGGGGCGGTCAAGGGGATCGCCAGACCAAGGCCACAAAAACAAAAA
Organism: Paraburkholderia tuberum STM678; assembly: GCF_902833905.1. GTDB lineage: Bacteria > Pseudomonadota > Gammaproteobacteria > Burkholderiales > Burkholderiaceae > Paraburkholderia > Paraburkholderia tuberum. Next base: position 32,637 of record NZ_CADFGP010000034.1, read on the forward strand.
AGGGTTACACGCCAATGCGTTGTAACCCTTCAATGATTTCGGTTGGTTGCGGGGGTAGGATTTGAACCTACGACCTTCGGGTTATGAGCCCGACGAGCTGCCAGACTGCTCCACCCCGCGTCCGTCGAAGAAAAGATTATAGACCAGCTATATGACCAGCGCAATAGCCATGTAAGAATTGGCTTCATTGCGCTTCGCTCTGCCCGCGCGACGTCGCCTATCGGAAAGGCTCTGGAAAGCCGTGCGCGGACGCTGCGCTAGAATTCAGATTCTCCACGCGGCTCGCCGGATCTTCACGACGGCGGCCCCTTTGACTCTGATGCCCCGACCCGTTCTGAACCCCATGGATATCGCTCACGACCTGCAGGTCATCGCCATTCAGGAAAAGACCCTCGTGTTTCCCCGCTTCGATGCCGACCGCGCGTGGCAAGTCGGCGCGTATCTGCACGAAGTCGCGAAAGCGCGCGGCATTGCCGCTGCGATCGACGTGCGCACGTTCGGCCAGCCGCTGTTCTTCAGCCTGCTCGACGGCGCGACGCCCGACAACGTCGACTGGGCGCGCCGCAAGGGCAACACGGTCGCGCAATTTCGCCGTAGCTCGTACGCGATCGGTCTGAAAATGCAGTTCGCGGGCGCGACGCTCGCCGACAAGCACGGACTGCCGGCCGCCGAGTACGCATCGCACGGCGGCGCGTTTCCGCTGGCGGTGGAAGGGGCGGGCGTGATCGGTTCGATCACGGTGTCCGGTCTGCCGCAGCGCGCCGATCATGAACTCGTGGTCGAAGCGCTGTGCGCGCATCTCGGTCACGACTACGGCAAGCTCGCGCTCGCGAAAAACTGACGCGATGCGCATACCCCCGTATGCGCTGCTCGCGATCGCGATCGTCGCCGAAGTGATTGCGACTTCCGCGATGCGGGCCTCGGACGGCTTTTCACGGCTGCTGCCGTCGATGGTCGTCGTGCTCGGCTACGGCATCGCGTTCTATTGCCTGTCGTTGACGCTCCCAAGCATTCCAGTTGGCATCGTCTACGCGATCTGGTCCGGCGCGGGCATCGTGCTGATCACGCTGGTCGCGCTAGTGCTGTACCGGCAGGTACCCGACGTGCCGGCGATCATCGGGCTGGGATTGATCGTCGCTGGCGTCGCGGTGTTGAATCTCTTCTCGAAGATGCAGGCGCATTGAGCCCCGCGCCAGCCGCCGCGATTGCCGCCAGGCACGTAAATCGGCTTACTTGCAGCGCACGATCATCGAGCGGCCCTTCACGTTCGCCGACGCCACGTTCGTGACGCTGCCGCCGGCGGTGCCGCCTTCGTCGTTGTCCTTCGACACGATGTCGTAGCCGGTCGCGCCGCAGGCCTTACCTGCTTGCACGTAGCACGAGGCCCAACTCGAGCCGGCGTCGGCGCCGCTGCAGTTGACCGCGAAGCCGGTCTGGCCGTTGGGCAGATTGATCAGCGTGGTCGTGTTCGACGACGCGCAGCCGCCCAGTCCCGCGGCAAGCAGCAGCGCGGCGGGCAAGGCGGCCGACAGCGACGCGCGACGCACGAGGGCAAGCGCGGCGCTGGATCGGAGGCGGTGGAATCGGCCGGCGCGTCGCGGTTGCGTCGTGAATTGCATCGTGTTGTGTCCTTTCATTCAGATAGAGGGGGGCTGCCGGGTCGGGTCGGCCGCTGTGGAGCGCGAGGACGCGCGTCACGGCTCAGGTCATTTCGACCGTGATGCCCGCCGCGTTGAGGAGCCGCCGGGCTTCCGCGCCTTCTTCAGTGGCTGCGTCTTCCCAGATGCCGATCGCTTTCGGGATGTCGATGCCGTGACTTTCGGCGTACTCGAACCAGCGGTTCGCCGCATCCGGCTCGGGCAGTTCATGATCGTGCAGAAAATATTTTCCCATATTGCGCTCGCTGGCCTCGAAATGGCGTCGTAACAGGTACCGTGCGACAGCATGGAGCATGCCGGTATGGACCGTTCGACCAGCGCGCGCGGCTGAAGTGCGGCGCGGCTCTTTGGCGCGGCTCTTTTGGTGCGGCGCGGGGGGCGTCTCGCGAGCAGAACTTATCGCGCTGCAACGCGCCTTATCGTTATGGGACGGGCCGCCCGCACACACCCAGTGCAGCGGCGCGCCGCATGCTGAAGCATCAGGGCGGCGCCGTTGCGACTGGCGCCAGCTTTGCAACCGCAACAGGAGGACGAAGATGGCTGAACGGGTCAGTGGCCCTTATCGCGGCTATTACATCAGCGCCGCCGCGCGCCTCGTGCCAGGGGGCAGCACGTCGGGCCCGTCGGGCGACGCGCACACCAAAGCGGACGGTACTTACGTCGGCACGGTCAGTCTCGCCGAGCTCGGCCCGGACGATCCGCACCGGATGGAAACGCTGCTCGAGCTCGGCGACCGGCAACGCTTCGACAGTGAAGAAGAGGCGCTCGCGTTCGTCGAACGGGCGGCCCGCGAGTATGTCGACCGATTGCTGGATGGGCCGTGAGCATGTCGGCGATTTCCGTGCAAAGGGCCCGCCGATGGGCTCGCCAAGGCAGCGCGCGATGCCCTGAATCAGGCGCCCGCGCGCGCTGGACCGTGATCCGGCGGCGCGAGTACCATAGCGGGACTCGCGAGGATCGGCGGCGCGCAGCGGCCTTCCGCGCGAGCTACATTCCCGCCGCCAACTTCTGACGAGGCGACCATGAAAATCCGTTTTCCCGAAGACGCGCCTGCTTACCGCGACTCCAACCTGACCGTCGTGTTTTCCGCGCTGGTGGACGGTGAGCCGGTGCCGTGCGCGATCTCGGTGGAAGCGCTCGAGGATCATTTCGGCGCTTACAGCGAGAACCTCGACGGCTGGCTGCGCGCGTTCGATGCGGGCCGGCCGCGCATCGAGGCCGTTGCGCGTGAGCATCTGCAGATCAGTAACGGCACACCCGTGCTGCTCAAGAGTGGCCACTTTCCGCCGGGGCAGATGGCAGGCTAAGCGGACCTGCCGACGGACCGTCGGCGCCAGAGGCCGGGTGCAGGTCCATCTCTGCGGTTTTCACTTCACCTACGCATCGCCAACGCCTTGCCGCTAATTCATGTCGCGTGCCGGCACTACCTCGCGCGCCGCTTCGAAGCACCGCCTGATCCCTTCCTGATACGACGTCTTCCTGAGCGGCCCGATCAACGTCGCGAGCGCCGAATCATCGAGCACGACCGGCTCGGTCATCAGATAGTTCATCTCGACCAACTCGCGCATCAGCGGATTGAATAGCCCGAGCACGCGCAGCATGCCCTTGCCGGCCACCATCAGCTTCGGCCCGGAGCCCGCAAGCGCGTAGGCCTCGCGAGCCACCTCGCGCTGCGTGATCGTGCCGGCGCCCGCGAGATGCCACCAGCGACCGTAGGCTTCGGGCGTGCGCGTAAGTCGTTCGATCACGGGACCGACATCCGGCAGATAGATGAATTCGTGCGGTACGTCGACGGGACCGAGCACCTGCGCGCGCTTGCCGGTAGCGGCGCCAACGAAGACACCGTGCAACAGGCTGCGCTCGACCCCCGGTCCGTAGAAATCGGGCAGTCGCAATACCAGCGTTTCGAGACCTTTCTGGCCATGCGCGGCCAGCACGAGCTTTTCCTGTTCAAGCCGCATGCGGCCCTTGAACGTGTGCGGCTCGCGCGGATGATCTTCGCGGACCGGGTTGCCGCGCGCGCGGCCATACGGATACACGGTGCCGATCAGAATGAAGCGCTCGACACCGGCGGCCGTCACGCCAGCCAGCGTTTTCTCCATCAACGGCGGGTGCTGCGCGAACTGGTCGTAGGGCACGCCGACGAGGTAGATCACGGTCTGCAGACCGGCGGCCGCGGCGCGGATCGAGGCGGGGTCGTCGGGGTTCCAGGTGACAATCTCCGCGTGCGGGTCGTCACCGAAAGTCCGTTGCAATACCTCGCGCGAGCGGCCGACCACCCGGTAATCGCGGCCCGCCGCGCCAAGCGCCGTCGCGATGCTTTGACCCGCAGCGCCCGCTGCACCGAATAAACCGACCTTTCCCGTGGCTTGCATGACGATTCCCTCAGATGGCGGCGCGACATCGTCGCGCGCTCGTGGTTGCTCGATTTGACAGATTAAAATTTACTGAACATTGTTCAGTAAACGATGTTCAGTTTAAATTGACTTTTCAGTTTGTCAATCTGAAAATTGCGAGTCATGGGAATCGCCGAACGAAAAAACCGCCAGAAGCAGGCACTGCGCGAACGCATCCTCGATGCCGCGCGGCGCATCGTCGTGGGCGAGGGCTTTGCCGCGCTGTCGATGCGCAAGATCGCTGACGCGATCGAATATTCGCCCGCCACGTTGTATCTGCATTTCGCGAGTCGCGACGACATCGCGCGGGCCTTGTGCGCCGAAGGCTACGCGCAGTTGCTCGCGACCTTCGTGCCGCTCGTGCAGATCGCGGATCCCGCCGAACGGCTGAAGGCGCTCGGGCGCGCGTACGTGGCGTTTGGCGTCGAGCATCCTGAAACGTACCGGCTGATTTTCATGGAGGACCCGAGCTATACCGGCGCGGCGCTCGGTGGCGGGGTGGGCACTGGCAAACACGACGGCAACACGGGCGACACAAGCGCGAACGCCGGGACCGCTGGTTCGACCGCCTCCCTGGGCAACGCCGCCGGCGGCGTTGCCGACGACGATCCCGGCGACGCCGCGCTGCACATCATGATCGACGCGCTCGACGAATTGCGAGCAGCGGGGCGTCTGTCGGCGTCGGTCGCATCGATGGAGCCGGCCATCTGGGCCGAGGCGTTGTGGGCGAGTCTGCATGGCATCGTCGCGCTGAATCTCACGTGCCCGGTGTTTCCGAGCGCGCCGCTCGAGACGCTCGTCGGCGTGACGCTCGACGCATGGCTCGGTGTGCCGCAGGCCGTGGCGGCGGGCGCATCGAACAGCGCCGCAGTCCGCGGCAAAAAAACCGTCGCGCGGCGCCACGCCAAGTCGGCCGGCTCCACGGACCCGGCCCCCGAGCTCCCCACCAAACGCAAAGCGGCAGGCCCGTGATAACGTTCGGTTCCACCTCATGCCGCGCCGCCGCGCCCAGTTCTCCATGTCCACGTCCGCCTTGCCCGCCACTAGCGACGAAATCGCGACCCACGTAGCCAACCGCATCGGTCTCATCGAACTGGAGCGGCCGAAAGCGCTGAACGCGCTGTCGACCGGCATGATCCGCGCGATCCACGCGGCGCTCGACCAGTGGCGCGAGGACCCCGAGGTGCTGGCCGTCGTCGTGCGCAGCCGGCACGAGCGCGCGTTCTGCGCGGGCGGCGACATCCGCTTCATGTACGAAGCGGCGCAAACCGGCGACCAGGAGGCGCGCGATACATTCTTCAGCGAGGAATACCGGCTCAATCACGCGATCTTCGTGTATCCGAAGCCGTATATCGCGGTGATGAACGGCATCGTGATGGGCGGCGGCGTGGGCATTTCGCAGGGCGCACATCGCACCGGCGGCCTGCGGGTCGTCACGCAATCGACGAAGATGGCGATGCCCGAAACCCGTATCGGCCTCTTTCCGGATGTCGGCGCGAGCTGGTATCTCGCGCGCACGCCCGGCGCGATCGGCCGCTATCTGGCGGTGACCGGCGAGACGATCGGCGCGGCCGACGCGCTGTACGCGGGCCTCGCCGATGCCTACATCGACGACGCGGCGTTGCCCGCGCTCGTCGATAGGTTGAGCCGCGAACCGTTCGAGCGCGGTGCTGATGTGGTTGCGTGCGTCGAGCGCGAGACGCTCGCGTATCAGGTCGCGCCGCGGCCCGAGGAGAGCGCGCTCGCGAAGGCGCGTACGTTGATCGACCGGCATTTCGCGCTGCCCGACGTCGCGCGGATACTCAAGTCGCTCGAACAGGAACGCGAGCGCGGTGGCGACGCGGCGGAGTGGGCCGAGCAGACGATCGCGGTGCTGCGCGAGCGCTCGCCGCTGTCGATGGCGGTCTCGCTCGAAGTGGTCACGCGCGCGGAAGGGTCGATGGCCGACGTGCTGCGCACTGATCTCGATCTGACGCGCTCGAGCTTTCTGCGCGGCGATACGGTGGAAGGCATTCGCGCACGCATCATCGATAAGGACAACGCGCCGCGCTGGCGTTTCGCGCGCATCGAGGACGTCAACCGGGCCGATGTGGAGCAGATGTTCGACAGCCCGTGGCCGGCGAACGAGCACCCGCTGGGCGCTCTGCGCGGCTGAACGCGCGGCCTCGCGAACCCGCCCGCGCGAATCTACGCGTTGCGCGAATTCATGTTCGCCGCGCTTATTCCTCTGCCTCGCTCGCCATGAACGCGCGCATGAACACGAGCGCACCCCAGCCCCACATCGCGTTCGCCGTGAAGCCCACCGCGAGGCGCGGCAGCATGTTGCCGCTCGGCCAGATGCCGCGCAGCGGATCGACGACGAATACGCTCGCCGCCGTCAGCACGATGCCGCCGAACACGAACGCGGGTACCCACGGCGCGCGCCGATGCGGCGCGACGCGCAGCAGCCAGGCCATCAGCACGGCCCAGCACGCGCTCCAGATTGCGTTCGCGATGAACTCAGGCAGGCCGAGCGGCAAAAACGGCGCGGTCGAAAAACCGCTGGGGTCGATCATGCCGGCAGCGTGCATCAGCGCCAGCGTCGATTCGCGAAAGAACAAAGAAGCCAGAAAACCGGCGACGAACGGCAGAATAATTTTTTGCATGCATTGCACCGGCAACGTACAGGCGACTCGCAAGACCTGTACCGGGTGATTGGAAACGAGCGCCATTATATCGACCGGGGTTGGGCGGCCGGGGCCGCGTGTGTAAAGCGCAACAACCGTATGCGGTAGAACCGGGCTAATCACGAAAGCGGAAATCCTAAGCTCAATAAAATCGTTCAAAAGCCGCGGACCGCTCCATAGACTGTTTCCTCATGCAGACGGCTCGGGTGTCGCCGTCGTCCGATAAATCGAGCGCATCACGCGCACGTTGGTCGAGGAAAGCCGTCGCAATGTCGAGCCTCACACCGAATCTCCGTTGTCGCAGGGCTCACGCGCGGTCGTGTTCGCGGTGTCGTCCGCCAGGCGCATAGCCTTTCGATTTGACGCAGTTGCCGATGGCCTGAGTCCATCGTCCGTTTCTCAATCCTTCAACGCGTCGCAGCGCTTTGCCGGTTGCCGGCTCGATGCGCGCGGTCGGCGCTCGCGCTCACCGTTTTCGTTACGTCAGGAACAGGCAGGAGTAACAACATGAATGTGTTCTGGTTCATTCCGACTCACGGCGACAGTCGCTATCTCGGTACGTCCCAAGGCGCACGCGCAGCCGACTACGACTACTTCCGGCAGATCGCCGTCGCCGCCGACACGCTCGGCTACGAGGGCGTGCTGCTGCCGACCGGCCGCTCGTGCGAGGACGCCTGGGTCGTCGCGTCGAGCCTGATTGCCGTGACGCAGCGGCTGAAGTTCCTCGTCGCGATTCGCCCGGGGCTGTCGTCGCCGGGACTCGCCGCGCGTATGGCGGCGACGTTCGACCGGCTGTCGAACGGGCGTCTGTTGATCAACGTGGTGACGGGCGGCGACGCGGCCGAACTGGCCGGCGACGGCGTGTTCGTCGATCACGACACGCGCTACGAAATCACCGACGAATTCCTGCATATCTGGCGCAAGCTGCTCGCCGCGTCGCACAGCAACGAAGCGATCGATTTCGACGGCAAGCATTTGCGGTCGAAGGGCGGCAAGGCGCTATATCCGCCGGTGCAAAACCCGCATCCGCCGCTGTGGTTCGGCGGCTCGTCGGCGGCCGCGCACGATATCGCGGCCGAGCACATCGACACCTATCTGACGTGGGGCGAGCCGCCCGAAGCGGTCGCGAAGAAGATCGCCGACATTCGCGCACGCGCCGCGGCGCGCGGCCGGCGAATCCGCTTCGGCATCCGTCTGCACGTGATCGTGCGCGAGACCGAGGAGGAAGCGTGGGCCGCGGCCGACAAGCTGATCAGCAAGCTCGACGACGACACGGTCGCGCGTGCGCAGGCGTCGTTCGCGAAGATGGATTCGGAAGGGCAGCGCCGTATGGCCGCGCTGCACGGCGGCAAGCGCGGCGGGCGCGAGCAGCTCGAGGTCTATCCGAACCTGTGGGCGGGCGTGGGGCTCGTGCGCGGCGGCGCGGGCACCGCGCTGGTCGGCAGTCCGGAGCAGGTGGCCGCGCGTATGAAGGAGTACGCTGCGCTCGGCATCGAGACGTTCATCCTGTCGGGCTATCCGCATCTCGAGGAATCCTACCGCTTCGCCGAACTCGTGTTTCCGCTGCTGCCGCAACGCTTCAGCAAGGTTGCCAACGGGCCGTTGTCGGGGCCGTTCGGCGAAATCGTCGGCACCAGCTATCTGCCGAAGGCGGCGAGCGCGAGTTGAGCGCGCCCATAGCATGGGTCGCGCGGCTTGCGCGACACGCGCACGACGATCGACAGGCAAGGAGAAAAGCCAACATGAGTGATACCACTTTGAGCGCGGGAACGGCGGCAACCCCGCAGCCCGCGTCGACGACGCGCGCTGCCGCGCTGCGCCGTTTCGGCGCGCACCTGCTGCCGTGGCTCGCGCCGATCGGGATCCTGCTCGCGTGGGAAATCGCCGCGCGCAGCGGAGCGCTGTCGACGCGCGTGCTGCCCGAGCCGCTCGCGGTCGTGAAGGCCGCATGGTCGCTGATCCAGTCCGGCGAAATGTGGGCCGACGTGAAGGTCAGCACCTGGCGCGCGGTGTCGGGCTTCGCGATCGGCGGCGGCATCGGTCTGATGCTCGGACTGGCGACGGGTCTCTTCAAACCCGCGGAAATCGTGCTCGATTCGACCGTACAGATGATCCGCAACATTCCCGCGCTCGCGATGATTCCGCTCGTGATCCTGTGGTTCGGCATCGAGGAACAAGCGAAGGTGTTCCTCGTCGCGCTCGGCGTGTTCTTCCCGGTCTATGTGAACACGTTTCACGGCATCCGTTCGGTCGACGCGAACCTGACCGAGATGGCGCGCAGCTATGGCGTCAAAGGTTTCGCGCTGTACCGCCACGTGATTCTGCCGGGTGCGCTGCCGTCGATCCTGGTCGGCGTGCGTTTCGCGTTCGGTCTGATGTGGGTCACGCTGATCGTCGCCGAGACCATTTCCGCGCAATCGGGCATCGGCTACATGACGATGAACGCGCGCGAATTCCTGCAAACCGATGTGGTGGTGGTCGGCATTCTGCTGTACGCGGCGCTCGGCAAACTCGCGGACATGCTCGCGAAGAGCCTCGAGCGCGTGTCGCTGCGCTGGCATCCGGCCTATCAGCGAGGAGCAAAAGCATGAGCGCAACGACGCTATCGACGACGTTCGGCGGTATCGCGGGCAGCGATCTCGAGACCGAACTCGCGCAGCCGCGGCTCGCGGATCACGACGCGAACGAGGCTGCGGAGGTCGAGCGGGACGGGGCGGCCGGGACTCATCACGGCTCGCAAGCCGGCTTGCAAGCCGCTCCCGCGCTGGCCCGCAGCGACGCGCGCCCGGCGAGCGACTACGCGGTGCAATTGCGCGGCGTCGGCAAGCGCTATGGCGAGCGCGAGGTGCTGTCGGGCTTCGATCTGTCGATCGAGCGGGGCAGCTTCGTCGCGATCGTCGGCCGCAGCGGTTGCGGCAAGTCGACCTTGCTGCGGCTCGTCGCGGGTCTCGAGGAAGCCAGCTCGGGCGTGCTCGAAAAGCGCGCCGGGAACGGCGGTCCGCTCGACACCCGCATCATGTTTCAGGATGCGCGTCTGCTGCCGTGGAAAAGCGTGCTGCAAAACGTGATGCTCGGCCTCGGCCGCGGCGCGCGCGACGATGCGCGCGCGGTGCTCGCCGAAGTCGGCTTGCTCGAACGCGCGAACGACTGGCCCGCGCAACTATCGGGCGGTCAGCGGCAGCGCGTCGCGCTCGCGCGGGCGCTCGTGCATCGTCCGCAATTGCTGCTGCTCGACGAGCCGCTCGGCGCGCTCGATGCGTTGACGCGCATCGAAATGCACGCGCTGATCGAAAGGCTGTGGCGCGAGCATCGCTTCACCGCGCTGCTCGTCACGCATGACGTGCACGAAGCCGTCGCGCTCGGCGAGCGGATTCTGCTGATCGAGGAAGGCCGCATCGCGCTCGATCAGCCGGTCGCGCTCGCACGTCCGCGCGCGCGGGCGTCGGCGGGCTTCGCCGCACTCGAAGACCACGTGCTGCAACGCGTGCTGAACAACGCGCCGAACAACGACACGCTGGCGCATCGCGCGTATCAGCCCTATGACCCGTATGGCTTGCCCGAACCCTGCCGTCTCACGCGGCCGACCGAAGTGCGCTGGGCCGTCTGAGTTTTCCTGGCAAATCGATCCGATCTGTTACCAACTGCTTCTATGGAGTGATCTGAAATGAGCATTTCCGCCATCAACGTGCGCAATCAGTTCAAAGGCAAGGTCAAGGAAATCATCCGCGGCTCGGTGGTGTCCGAGGTTGACGGAGAGACGCCGTTCGGTATCGTCACGTCGGTGATCACGACGCGCTCGGTCGACGAACTCGAACTGAAAGTCGGCTCGGAGGTGGTCGCGCTCGTGAAGTCGACCGAGGTGTCGATCGCGCGGCTTTGATGACGCTCCGCCAATGCGAGCGGCGTGCGCAGCGGCTATTTCGCGTTTGCGCCGCTTGCGGGCGGCTCGTGCGACATGTGGTCGTTGGTTGGCTTCGCCGGCCGCTTGATCGGCATGTTGTCCGGGTTGCTCGAACTGCCGGCGCCCGAGGCGGCCTCGGGCGGTTTGGCCATCGGCGCATGGCTGTCCGGCGGCGCGCTGGGCGCCGTCTGCGCGACGGCGCTCGCGCCGCTCGCGAAGAGCGCCGCGAGCGCGGCGGCGGTGGCCGTCAACGTGGCCCAATTGCCTCGCTTCATGTCGTTCTCCTTGGATGTCGCGTGCCGTCTGCAGACACGCGGCTGTGTGCACGATTAGCTAGTAGCAGGCCGCGTTCCGGGGCCGCTGCTGGCGCGTTGAGGCGTGCTCCTAACGGTCACGCCGGTTTCAGACGCCGATTGCCAGGCTCGGCGCTCCGGGGAGCGGGCTCGTCACGCGCACACCTGCATCCGCCGATGAAACTTGCTACGATGAATTGAGCATTCCGACGGAGACGGCCATGTCGAAGTCCTTGAGTCCTGAAGCGGTCGAAGCGTTGCGGCGTCTGAACGACGTCGGCGTCGGACAGACGGCGCCCGAAGTCGCGCAGTCCGTTGCGGCGGAGTTGCTGGCATGCGACCTGGTTGCCGAAGCGGGCAGCGGTGGGGTCGAAATCAACTGCAACGGCCGGCAGTATCTTTCCGGCGATTGCAACTGATCCGCTGATCGGCGGCCGGCCGCACGGCCGGTGTGTAGAGCGAGGCGGCGCGTCGCGGGTGAGCCGCGAGCAGGTGATTGGCCAGCGCGACGCCAGCTGGACGCGCGCGTCCGCCTACCCGCGATCAGCGAAACCACGGAGACGAGCATGGAGCCGAAGGGCGTCGACATGGGCGACTATCAGGCGCGCTATGGCGACTACGACATCGAGGTGGCGGTGGAACAGGTACTGACCGGCGTCAAGGCGCATTTCCGGGTGCTGCGCGACGATTCGACGGTGGTCGACTGGCAGCTCGTGCATATCGATAGCTTGTGGTCCACCGAGCATGCGGCCGCCGAGGCGACTTTTCGCGCGGCGCGCGAATTGATCGATGCGGGGCTGGCGAGTTAGACGCGGATAGCCGCGTTGCGACGGAAGGGGACGTCGTGTTCGGATGAGGCAAGGAAGCGGCAGGCGCACGAGACAACGGTTGCAAACCGAACGCTACCCGGGCAACGTACCGGATACCACGGCTGCCGTAAATGCAACTAGGCGCCGGCATCGATACTGCATGCGCGGCGCCCAGTTTGATCGCTGCCTTCAGAGGCAGCGGATCTGACGGTACTGCTGGCGGCTTAGTGGCCGAAGAACACCGATTGCGGACCCGACGTGGGTTCGGTGCGCGTGCCCGATTGCGTCGACACGCTATTCACGCCGCCGTATGCATTCGATTGCGCGTTGGCGCGTTCAGCAGCGACGGTCTGCGCGTTCTGGCCTTGTTGCGAAGCCGGCGCGCCAACCGACGGACGGTAGTACGGTGCCGGACCATAGCCGCTGGCGAAAGCGGGAGCGGCGATAGAGGCAGAAGCGGCAACCAGCAGGGCGGCGATAAACTTGGTCTTCATGGTAGGACTCCGATAACGTTTCGTCTGCATTTCAGGAAGATGTTGCAGGAGCCAGTGAACCAGGTGTCTGCAACCTCGATGGAAGCCAGTGTATACCCCTACTATTGAAAATTTGTGCCGATAATCTGAAATTACTATTCCCGACGAAGAAACAATCGTTCAGACGTACGCGCCGCAAGGCGGACCGGTGAACCGGCCCTATTGGCCAAGCGGTTTTTGAGAGGCGGAAGAAGGCGGGAAGGGGTGATTGCAGTGCGGAAAACCGCACAGAAATCATGGAAAACGCAGAAGGCCGTCAGCAAAACAAAAACGGCGTTGTGATTGCTCACAACGCCGTTTGCTTGAATTCTGTGGGGTGGCTGATGGGACTCGAACCCACGACGACAGGAATCACAATCCTGGACTCTACCAACTGAGCTACAGCCACCACTAACATCCGCTTGACTTGCTCTAAAAACCTGTCTCGCCGACGAAGAAACGAGATTATAGGGACTAGATGGTGGTTTGCCTAGTCCTTTATTCAAAAATTTCGATGGGCTCGCGCAGATGCTGTCTTGCTTCGTCGAAGATGGTCAGATCACGGGCCGCAAGTCGCTTGCTGTCGGACAAAACTCGACGCCAACCACGCGCACCCGCTTCGCCGCGATACAGCCCAAGCGCATGGCGCATGATCGCGCCGAGATAGGTGCCGCGCGCCATTTCGGTCGCGCAATACTCGATCAGTTTCGCTTCGACCTGCTCGCGCGTCAGAGGCGCCTGCGCGGAGCCATAGAAGCGCGCGTCGACATCGGCGAGCAGGTAGGGGTTGTGATACGCCTCGCGCCCGAGCATCACGCCGTCGACGTGCTGAAGATGCGCGTCGACTTCGTCGAGCGTCTTGATACCGCCATTGATGACGATTTCCAACTGCGGAAAATCGCGCTTCAACTGATACGCGTAGTCGTACTTGAGCGGCGGAATCTCGCGGTTTTCCTTCGGGCTCAGGCCCTTCAGTATCGCGTTGCGCGCATGAACGATAAAGACCTCACAGCCGGCTTGCGCGATCGTGCCGACAAAATCGCGGACGAAGCCGTATTCGTCGACCGTATCGACGCCGATGCGGTGCTTGACCGTGACTGGCACCGATACGACGTCGCGCATCGCCTTCACGCAATCGGCGACGAGTTGCGGCTCGTTCATCAGGCATGCGCCGAACGCGCCGCGTTGTACGCGCTCGGATGGGCAGCCGCAATTCAGGTTGATTTCGTCATAGCCCCATTGCTCGCCGAGCTTAGCCGAACGCGCGAGATCGTCGGCCTCGCTGCCGCCGAGTTGCAGCGCGACTGGCGCTTCGTCGGGCGTGAATGCGAGATGACGCGGCACGTCGCCATGCAGCAGCGCGCCGGTCGTCACCATTTCCGTGTAAAGCCAGGTATGGCGCGAAATCATTCGATGCAGCGAGCGGCAATGACGATCCGTCCAGTCCATCATCGGTGCCACAGAAATGCGGCGAGGGCTTGAATTCATTGGCTTTCAGCGCCAGCACTGGGCTGGGCGGGTGTTTCGGCGTTGCGTGATTCAACGCAGTTTAAGTCGTTTTCCGGTCGTTTCACGGCCAAGTGCTACGATGTAGGACCGAGTTTTGGTCTGTAGCACCGGGGAGACGATGGGAACAATATCGGCGCGGGAGCGCAAGGACAAGAGTATAGGCTACACCGCGCAGATCCGCCTGAAGGAGGGCGGAAAGGTCGTCTACACGGAATCGAAGACGTTCGACCGGCGCCAGGCGGCGCAGTCATGGCTCGACAAGCGGGAGCGGGAGCTGGCCCAGCCCGGCGCGCTAGAGTCCGCCGCGAAGGAAGATCCCACGCTCGCCGACGTGATCGATCGCTATATCAGGGAGTCCCGCCGCGCGATTGGGCGAACGAAAGAGCAGGTGCTACGCGCGATTCAGGTAGCACCGATAGGTGGGATGACCTGCAGCCGGGTCGGCAGCCAAGCATTTGTGCAGTTCGCCCAAAGCCTTAAGGTCAAACCCCAGACTGTCGAGAATTACATGTCGCACCTTGCCGCGGTGGTGCATGTTGCGCGGCCAGCGTGGGGCTATCCGCTGGACGAAAAGCAGCTTGTTGACGCTCGCACGGTGCTGAAGAAGCTCGGCGCGACCGGCAAGTCCCGGCAGCGCGACCGCAGGCCGACTCTAGACGAACTCGACCGGATCATGACTCACTTCGGCGAGGTCCGCGCGCGTCGCCCGGCGAGTGCCCCGATGCAAGCGCTGACCGCGTTCGCGATCTTCTCGACCCGTCGCCTTGAGGAAATGCTGCGCATCGCGCATGAAGACCTCGACGAGGCCCATAGCCGAGTGCTCGTGCGAGACCTAAAGCATCCGGGCCAGAAGATCGGCAACGACGTATGGTGCGATCTGCCGCCCGAGGCAATGCGCATCATCAAGGCGCAACCGACGAAAAAGGGGCGGATTTTTCCATACACCAACGATGCAGTCGGCGCAGCGTTCACGCGCGCGTGTCAGTTTCTGGCGATCGAGGATTTGCACCTGCACGACATGCGCCATGAAGGCACCAGCAGGCTATTCGAGATGGGGTTGACCATTCCGCACGTGGCGGCGGTGACAGGGCACCGAAGCTGGTCGAGCCTGAAGCGCTATACGCACCTCAGGCACACGGGGGATCGGTTTTCGGGATGGAAGTGGCTCGGCGTCGTCGCGCCACCTCAGGCGACTCCGGAAAGCTGATTGCACTCTTTGACGGCCGCTTTGCGGCGCTTGTCGATGTAATCAGCCAGATCTGTCAAGTGAACGCCCTTCGCGCCTTTCTGCGACGACTCCATGCGCACGAGCGGCAGCGCGATCTCGCCAGCGGAAATCTTGCGCAGCAGTGTCGGCACCGTGAGCGGCGCGAAGTAGTCGCGGCACACGGTTTCGATCGGGATTACCGCGGCCGCGTTGTATTGGGCCATCAGAAGGAAGACGGTATTCATTTCAGGCTCCATGCTGGTCGCGTTGTTTCGATCGCTCGTGCTGCCGCTTCGGTCGTAGTCAGGCCGTCGAAAAGGTCGCCTTGTGCGCGCGGCTTTCGAGGCTCAATGTCTCTGCGGCATACCGGCGCGCCGCGGGCTTAGGCGAAGTGCTTCGCGTGAAGCTCGTCCAGTCGTTCGACCTGTTTGTCGGTCAGGCTCGTGACACGGCCGGCGCTTCGGATCGCATCGAGCTGGCGCACGAATCCCTGTTCCCATTCGGTCAGGTCTTTGGTTCCGAGCAGACCGGAGAGCTTCTTGATCATGTCGGTGGTGGAGTAGTGGCGTGGCATGTCAGGCTCCCTTTGCTTTGTCGATTGCGATCTCGGCGCGCCGGCGGGCGTAGCCCATCGGCAGCCCCATCGCATCCCACACCTCGACGAGATGCTCGAGCGCGTCGAGCAGGTCCGGCGCGGTTGCAAAAAGCGGCGCGAGTTCGATGTACTTGCCGTACAACTCCGCGACCGGTTCGTTGGCCGTGTCGTCGCTCTGTGCCCGAACCCATCCATGCGGCCCCACGTGAAGCTGCTTGATCAGCATGTCAGGCTCCCTTCGGCTGGCGCGCCGCGATGGCGCCGTCTCCGGGCTTGTCGGCTGGATGACTGAGAAGCGCGCGCGCCGTGGAGCCTTCTATCCAGAACGTCTCAATGGTCTCGGGTAGTCCCTTCGGCGGTTCTTTCAGGCTCATGAAAATGAGCGCCGTGTCGATCTGGTTCGCGTAAGCGAGATCGTCGAGCCAGTAAAACAGGCGATCGCGCTCGGGCCCGATCAATACGTCTGCGCGATCCAGCACCAGCAGACGCAGGCCGCTGATCAGACTGATGGCACACGCGAGGTGTGCGTCAGCCCGCCATCTTTCCGATTCGGAAAGGAGCTGATACGGGCGCCCGTCGGCCAGAATTTCCATTTCAGGCGTGACCGTCACGTCTGCCCACTCGGACATCTCCGCGAGCGCGGTCAACTGCTCGTTGAGCGGCTGCAACGCCTCGCGCATCAGGTCTGCTGGAATGCCATCTGGCGCGAGCGCGTCGGCGATCGCTTCCCACGCCTGTACATCGGCGTGCTGCGAGGCCGCGTCGCGCTCTTTTTCCCCGGCTGCTGCTGCGGCGCGCTGCTGGTCGCGGTGCTTCTCGACCTCGGCGGTGATAGTTCGGCGCCGCGCCTGCAAGTCCGCGAGTTCCTGTCGAAGGCCGTCAACGTCGATGACGGGAGCGTCGGTGTCTTCCTCTCCCTCGATGGCTCGCAACTGCTTCGCTGCAGTGTCGGCCGCCTCCAGCTCGCGGCGGCGATTGGCTGCGGCGTTCTGCAGCATGGTCAGACTCGCTTCGTATTCGGGAAGCTTGGCGATCGCCTCATCGTCGCGCACCGCGGCAACGCTGGCGCTCAGCACGCCGTTCAGGTAGCGGAGAAGGGCTCCGCACTCGGGGCATGCGCATTCGATACCCGCCGGCGTGCCGCCCGCGCGCTCGCGAAGGCTGTCGACCTGCGGTTTGAACTCCGCCACCTCGTTATCTGCCCGTTGCACAAGATCGGTCAGGCGGGCGAACTGGGAGGCAGTGGTGCGCAGGGTAGCGATCTGCTCGGCCCGCCCGCGCGCTGTGCTTTGGGCGACCTCGGCCGCGCCGATCTCCTGCTGCACGTCGCCGATCTCGCCGTCGAGCGATTCGAGATCCGCCTCGAGCTTGAGCAACGCGGCTTCGTCGAACGTGACCGCGGCGGGCGCCCAGCCGTCAGCCTTTGAACTGCCGTAGGTCTCACCGGTCACGACGCGCCACGCGGTTTTTCCGGCTCGCGCCTTGTCGCCTGCTTCCTTGTGGGCGGCGTCGATGCCGGCGCGCACCATCGGAATCACTGACTCGATCCGCTTTTTGTCTGCGTCGGACATAGGCGTCTTGTCGAACAACCGCGCGACGAGGCGGCGCCGGATGTCATCGGAGCCGACTTTCACGCCCATCAGTTCGTACAGAAAAGAACGGCGTGCCTTGTCGTCGAACTGGGCGAAGCACTGGGCGTCGAGCACCATTGGAAGCCGCGGATCGTCGGTGAGACCGCGCGCGAGCTTGCCGGCGGGCAGGCTGATGCTGTTCGCGGCATCGCCTGATGTGACGATGATATGGCCGTACTTCGCGTCGTCGTGCAGCAGCTGGCCGTACGCCTTCTTCAACGACACGCGCACGGTGTCGCCGGTCAGGGCCATCCGGACAGCCTCCTGAATGCTGCTCTTGCCGGCGCCGTTTGCGCCGGCGAACAGTCCGACGGGCTTGGTCAGGTGGACGTCGGCCTCGGCGATGCCGAGAACGTCTCGCACGAGGAGATGGGTCAGCTTCATGCTGCATCTCCGCCAATGTCGTCGCCGCCGTTCACATCAATCACCGTTCGGCGACCGGTCTCGTCGGGCCCGCTGATCACGCCGTGATTTTCAAGCTGCTCGATGATGCCGGCGGCGCGGTTGTATCCGATTCTCAGATGGCGCTGAACGAAGCTGATCGTCGCGCGCTTGTGCTCGCGCACAAGGGCCGCCGCCTGCTCGAACAGTTCGTCGACGGGGTCATGACTCTCGGCAGCGTCGGCCTGTTCCTCGTGCCACGACTTCCAACCCTTTATCCACGCGATGCATAGATCTCCGCGCATGACCGGGCACTCGCTTTCGGGCAGTCCGTCGGCGGCAGCTTTGCGCCCCGCTTCGTGCTGCCCGTCGATCTCGGATTGCAGCGGGTCGTCGCCGAGCGCCGCGACCGGGCGGAATTCGGCGTCGACAACGTCGTCATCGTCGGACGGCCCATTCATTCCATCGCCATCCTCGGCGGTGTACTCGCCGCCAAGGTCGAGGCCGCGCTGATCGTTTTCGCCGCGCACCTCATCCATGCCGCCCGTATGCTCGCCGGCGTCGGACACGACGATCAGCACCTGCTTTCCCTGTGCGTCGTAGAGCTCGTGCAGCGAGGGCGCTGCTCGGCCCACCTTGATGACGGCCTCTGCGCCGTCCTTGATGGTGATCTGCTCGAGGTCGCCGGCAACCACCATGCGCCCGTCGCTGGCAATCAGGTGCACGGCCATCTTGACCGCGTTTTCGACGCGCTTGCGCAGCCGGTCGATGATGTCGTTCTGCTTGGTCTCGGACAGCTTGACCCACACGTCGGGAAGCATTTTCAGTTCGAGGACGGTGGCCGACAGCAGGTCCTTGCCGACAGTGGCCGCGGTCATGCCGAGGACCGCCTTGTGTTCTTCCGAATTGCTCACGGATGCTCCTTTTTATTCGAATGAATGGTTATTCGGCGCTGATGGGTCCGCGCGGCCGGCGTTGCGGCGGCGTGGTCGCCTGTCGCTGGCGGGATTGAGATTGCGACTCCTGTGCGCCACTCAGTTCGCGCACGCGCCTCGATGCCAGCGCGTTGAGTTCCGCTTTAGCCGCCTCGTCCGAGACGCCGCTGATCGCGCTGCGCGCGAGGTCGATTTCCTCGGGCGAGTTCGCGGTTTCGAGGTCCTCGCGGATGCCCTGAATCAGTCCCGATTCGTCGAACGCGAAGTCGTCTTGCTGGCTGTCCGACTTTTGCTGCGCAGATACCTGCGCGGTAGATGCGACGGTCTGCTCCTGCTTCGCTTCGTTGGCCGGGGCGGGTTCGCGTCGCTGAGCCGCTGGCGAGGTCGGTTGTGCTGAGGTCTGGGTGGCCGGAACGACTTCAGCAGCAGGCGCAGGACCGGCGCGAAGATCGTCGACGGTCGTGCGGTTGACTGTGTACGAGCCATCCGCGTGCACGTCGACGATGTCGGTGACTTCCTCTGCCGTCTGGAGACCCATCAGCAATTCGGGCGCATAAAGCTTGCCGAAGAAGGCGGCGGAGCGATATCGAAGCATCACTTCAGGCATCGTCATCCACTTGCTGCCATTCTTCGTCAGCCAGCCTTCGTCAATCGCCATCTGAATACTGATGGTCGGTGATTCGAGGCGCTCACCGGTCTGCTTTTCGATCGCCCACGCGACGCATGTCTGGTGCCGAACGGTTACCTTCCTGGGTACGCTCACCTTTTTGGCACGGCCATTCGGCTGGTCTTGCCACTCGGTCGCGTTGTAGGTCACTTCCTCGGGATCGGTTGCAGGGCTCAAGTCAAAGCGAAGCGGCGAGTACTTCCCGCACGAGTTGATCGCCGCGATGATGAATTGCGATGACCAGGAGGGGCGGCCTTCGACGATGTACAAATTCTGCATCACCATCAGCGGATCGGCGCCCATGCGTTGCGCCATGTTCAGCGCGACGACACAGTTGGAAAGCCCGTTGGGATTGTCTTCATAGCCGGTGACCTTGCCGTACTCCTTGACTTCGGTCTGTGCACGATACGCAACCGGTACCAACGTCGAGTTGGTCAGCAATTTTGCGGCGCGCTGCATCAGTTCGAACGATTGCAGCGTGCCGAACCCCATTTCAACGGCGGGCAAATTGGCTTCGCGTGGCGCGGGGTTGCGCAGATTTTCTACAGTTGTCGGGGTCGACATAGGGTCCTCTTAAGCGTGAAACATGCAGGTCTTCCAGCGCGCGCAGTACTTGGGCGAGCAGAGGACCGATTGGGGATTGGGAGGAAACAGGCCGCTGCGGAACATCGCGGCGGCGAACTGGATCAGGCCGCGGTGGTCTTCGGTGCCCACCATGACGCGTCGCGCGTCGAACAGCGGGCTGACCATTGGCGCTGTCTTGCCGGCGGTCGGCAGGGCGATGATCTGGCCGCCCACCGTCGGCTCCTTCGTGGTGTGCTCGTACAAAAGCTGGTACGTGCCGAGCTGCGCCGACTTGCCCTTCAGGTTCACCTGGCCGTTCTGAATGATGGCGCGCCCAGTCTTCAGGTCAGGAATGGCAATTCCGTCCTCCCGGCGCGCGACGCGTGCGCGGTCCATCGAACCGGTCAGGCGCACGATAGTGCCGCCGCCGCAGTCGATCTCGAACGGCGAGAGCTTCATTTCGACCGCCGTGTACTCGAACTGAGGGGCGATCTCCAGGCAATACCGCGTATGCAGCGACAGGCCGATCCGCTCGGCTTCGCGCAACGTCAGATCGTCGTCGCTGTAGTCGACGTCTTGCGTCGGGTTATGCAGGGTGTCGATGAACACGCCGGCGGTATCGTCAGGCGACAGCGGGTTGCCGTCGAGGTGCGCCTGATCGTTCGCTGCGGTGCTGGCGTGCACCGCCGTGCCGAGCGTGGCGCGCAGGCCCGACGCCTTGCGCATCCCGAGAAGGTGTTCGCCTTCAAATTTCATTGCGCAGTCGAACAGGGTTCCCCATGCGGATGCGCGGATCGTTATCGTGCCCATTAGGAGGCCCGCCCGGTGTAAGGCTTCTTCTCGACGCAGACGCACGGAAAGCGGTGCGGAAACGGCCTGATGTGGTGGTGAAAATGCGTGCCGATCGACTTGGCCTGCCGGAGCGCCTCGAAATTCGAAGGTGTGAAGTTCGAGTAGTAGTAGAGCGAGGTGGGCGCCCCGGTCTTACCGTCTTTGAACCGAACCGCCAGGGTACCGGTCGACGGATCGTAGCCAATACTGTGGATCTGTGAGGACTCCACAGCATCCATTGCGATCTTTGGAGTGGGTGTGTTCATATCGGACGTTAGGGTGAAAGGTTGACCAGTGCTTGCTATTGGGCTTCACTACGCGACGCATCTGAGATAGGGCCACGAAAGAAACTCGACCTCGGATGCGTATCGTCCGGCCAGTTCCCTCAATTCGTCGTAGCCGTCATCGCCGTATCTCAGTGCAGCCAGTGCGGCCGAGCGGACGCCAGCGAAGTAGCCGACCCGGAATGACATGTCGCGTCGGCTCATCCACCAGTTCAGACGGATATCGTTCGCCGCAACGCGCACCAGTTGCATCGCCTCCGTGAGCGCAAGGGCACCGCATTCGGCGACGGTCAGGCTATCGAGCGGCGCGTGCAGAATTTCGAAGTGACAGCGCATGGTGGTCAGTCCGTATAGGCGATGTACTTGAACCTGCCGCCGCCGAACTGCTCGAAGCGGCCGCCGAAGGTTCCGCGCACGGCGTTCTCGACGTCTTCGCGCGTCGCGCTGGGAGGGTAGACCCCTTCCTTGATCATCGTCGCGCTCGAGTGCCCCTTGCTGTGCCAGTCGATCTTTGTGGTGTCCAACTCGCGTGGATCGTGCATCACGTGGATGGGTGAAGTCATGTTGTACCTCGTGCGTTGGTGGTATTGGTGAATTGCGGTGCCACATCGGTGTTGATGTAGACCAAAACGAGAGCGGCGCAGACGAGCAGCAAGACCATCGCGAGCCACGTCCAGACTGGATGGCTGCGTTCGAGCATGTCGAGGCGGCGCACGGCGCTGTCGCTGCGGACGAAGGCCCACAAGCCGCCGCAGGCGAGTGCGATCAATGCCCAGATGCCGAGGGTGGAACTCATGCGCTACCACCGGCGCGCAGCGCGACGACGAGCCAGAGGAAAGTACCGGCCGCGACGCCATAGGCCAGCATGGTCGCGAGCGCACGAAGGCGACGGCGCGTGCGCGGGCACGAGGCGAGCAGTGCGTTATCGCTTGGCGCACGGCCGAGCAAGAGGCGAGCGTTCATGCGGCACCTCGCGCAATGAGGGCGCGCGCGATTTCGCGCATCAGGTGTTCGGTCAGTGCGCCGTGGAGTCCTTTTCTCCGTGGCAACGCCCGTAGGTCGAGGAGGTCTTTCGCGAGGACTGACATTTCAGCACCCCGCAATGATGAATGTGCGGTGGTGCTGCGCGGCCTCGGTAGGTTCCGGCCCCGCAGTCGTCGTTGCTGCGTCGCGAGCGCATAACGTTCGGGCCTCGACCGCCTGAGTAAAGGCATGCAGCAGCACGAGTCCCGCGTCGAACGGTTCACCGTCGATCAATGCGACTAAGCAGCGCTGTTGCGTCGCCTCGGGTTGTGCCTGGAGCGCCGCTGCGATGTCGGCGACGGTGATCGAATGGACGACTGCCAGATGTTCGTCGACGATTTTTTTCGCGGGGTGCGATGCCAGCGGCGCAGAGGGTGGAAGGCGGTGCATCGTTCATCCATCGGTGGTTGGCGATGGATGAAATGTAGGCCATGCCTAATGACATGTCAAGGCATTGCCTAATATTACTTGGATGTTGCCTTCGGAACTAGCCGCCGTTTGAATTGCGCCTTGCTTCACGAACGATGATGAGGATTGCCTTCGCAAAATTCTCAGCGGCTTCCAGCGGATCTTTTTCCCAAGGGCCGTGCAAGACGAGTTCCACTTTTCCCGGCGCCATTTCCGTAAGTGTCGCGCGCGGGAGCGTGGACACATGCGGCGAGCATCCGGGGAAATAATATAAGTCGCCCACCGCGACCTCTACGCCCTATGCCCGCAGAGCAGTACGGCCGCAGCCGGGCTGAGCACGCCTTTATCCGCGTCGCATACTGTCGCGAGTGCCCAGCCTTTTGATACATCCAGCATATCGACAACCCTCTTGCTCAGGCCTTTAAGTCTTCCGCTCAACAGGAACGCGTTGTTGAGTAGTCCATACCGTAGCGGTTCGCGGGTTTCCGCGAAAGGGCCAGGATTTCCGGACGTGGCCGGAAATCCCGGACACCTCCGCAAACCTAAGCGGGACGGGCTTCAGCAGGCGATCGACAAGCGAAAAGACACAACCCCAAAATTCAGGCACAAAGATTGTTGTCAGGAATTAAGGGTTAACCATGAATAACGATCTGTATGACGTCCGCCTGCAGTGGTTTCGCGCACTGGTCGCTGTCGCGGAGGCCGGCAGCATTCGCGCCGCAGCAGAAAAGCTCGGCATCGCCAAGTCGACGGTCTCCGAAAATGTCCGCCATTTGGAGGCATGCTTTCATATGCAACTGATACAACGGATCGGGAACGGGATCGTGCTGACCGCCCGTGGCCAGACTCTGCTGAAGCACGCCCGCGCGATCTTGGGGCAGGGGGCGCTTGCGCTCGAGGATCTTCAAACGATGTATGAGCAACCGCGTGGGAGACTTTCGTTTGCTCTGCCGGCGTGGATGGCGACGGCCTTTCTGGCGGGCACGCTCACGCGACTTCGAGAGCGGCTCCCCGGTACCCAGTTGGAAATCGCGGAAGGGTATCTTGCGCTCGGGGTTCCCCGCCTGCGCAACGGCAGTGTCGCCGTTCTCGTTTGCCGCGTGCCTCCAGAGGGAGTCGGAACGGAGTTCGACTTCCGGCCTCTCTTTACCACCAGATCTGGCGTCGTGGCGAGACAGAATCATCCTTGCGCCGACAGGCGGTCACTCGCGGAATTGCGGAATCAGGAGTGGCTGCTGACCCGAGCGCCGGGGCGCGAGAGCTATTCCGCCAATATCTTCGTGCGGCACGGTTTGCCAGAGCCCGAGGCAATACATTACGTTCACTCCCTCCCCATTGCGGTGGCGTTGCTGCAGCAGACTGACATGCTCAGCTTATTCTCGTGGCCGGTGATCGAACTGTGCGCAAGGCGCGACGACCTGTGCGTCATCCCGGTGAGCGACGAAATGGACAAGCAGACGTTTGGCATTGTCACGCTCGCCGGACGTCCACTGGAGCCTGCCGCGTCCTGCTTTATCGAATGCCTGATCGACACGATTCGTGACAGCAAAGAAAACGGGGCGCGCGAAACCAGGCGGATGCTCCGACAGGTCGATCTGCTTATCTAGGACTGCGGCGCAAAGGACACACTGGTTTTGCCCGGTAGCGAGCAGTCCGGATGTGAAAAAGCCCCGCGGAGGCGGGGCTAGTAGTATTGCTGCGGAGCGGCATGAATCAGGATTTTTTCCGTCGCCCCACCTGTCCTGAATCTGTTTCTCCAGGCTGTTCCTTGTCGTCGATCACGTATCGGCGACCAGTCGATTGCTGAGTGGTCGCCGACCGGGACTCGCCGACAAGTAACTCGAGTGCTCGTGCGATTCGATCGATTTCCGCATCGGATTTGCCATCTAACACCTTTGCCAAGCGCACGAGACTAGGCGGCAGGCCGCTGTTTTGCGCAATGTGCCGCTCTTGGTCACCGGTGATCCACCACTCCACCGATTCGCCGAATACCTCAACCAACTTGGGAAGGTGCTTTTTAGCAATGCGCCCGAAGTTAATCCAGTCATAGACGGATGGCGGCTTAACACCGAACACAGTCGCCACGTCCGCTTCCTTCATGCCGCGTGCCTTCATTTTTTTGCGGAGGCGATCGCCAATGTGCTCGTCTTTTTTGGGGGCGTCGTTCATAACGGCATTAGGCAACGCCGAATCAAATTCGGCAATGCCTTGACTGTTGTGTAGGCTTTGCCTAATATGGGTGGCATGGAACATTTCATCCCCATCAAAGAAGCTTGCGACGCGGCACGCGGGTTAACGGCCTTTGCGCGAATGATTGGTGTCAAACCGCCTACGGCGCATGAGTGGTTGACGCGGCGACGTCCCGTTCCTCCCCGGCGCTGCGCTCGCATTGAGACGCTTTTTGGCATCTCCCGCCAGCGATTGCGTCCCGACGACTGGCAGGAAATCTGGCCCGAACTAATCGGCAAGCCTGGCTCGCCGCCCGTTCCAGCTGAGCGGGAGGTGGCGTGAGAAAGCAACTCGCGTTCAAACCAGTTCGTGGCCGGCGGTCGCAGCGCGTCTCGGTAATACGTGGACTCGTCTCTGTCCGCACCGCGTGCGTCAAACCGGCGACTCTCTCGGCTATGCACTTCTGGCTTGAGAACCGTCGTCGCCTCGGATCGTATCCCGCGTCAGCTGTAGCGCTGCAATCTGCCGCTCAGCATAAGGGTCCGGTTGCCCCAAAAGGAACGCCGACGTCTGCTCGCACTGCGATTCGAATTTCGTGGCGATGGCTTGGCGCCTTGCTTCTGGCAATTCGCTCAGCAACGAGTTGGAAAAGGCGACGAGCGCGGTGACGTGTCCTTCTAGTTCCGCGATCAGCAATTTCAGTTTTTCGATTTCTTTCACAGGGGCTTCCTTTCATGAAAAGAGTTGACGTCGATGGCCTGGTAGCCGGCGTGAATTCTGACATGGCTGGAAGCTCCTTCTTTCAATATGCGGTTGACGTTGACCGCATCGTATCGGTGCCGAGCAGCAAGGGCACTCAACAGTTTTTGCTAGGGGTTGCCAGTCATGGCCAAACCGAATATCGAAAAGGCGCTCCGGGATGTCTTGACTGGCCCGGAGCGCAAGCGTGCGGCCGAGGTGATTGGCTGGGATGCGTCAGAGGTGAGCCGTTTCCTGAGCGGTCAGCGCGGGGTCTTGATCGGCGAGATCGAGAAGGCGATCGATGTCGCTGAATATGCGCTCGTCAGCCGGCCCTATCTCGATGCGATTGCCACGCTCTGCAAAGTCGGTGCGGCATGCGAATGCGCGCGCCAGGGCGTCGGTGAGTGCGGGCTGCGCTGACATGCGCGAACTGTTCGAGCAGGCAGCTTTTCGGGCTGGATTGAATGCGGCGCGCCGCGGCGTCCCTTTCCATGAAAACCCGCTGAAGCCGGGGCCGTTGTCGCGCTTCGCAAGGCAATGGGAGCAGGGATGGTCGGTGGTCGTGGAATCGATGTGCGATCAGGAACAACTGCGGCATCCGGGCTTTGTGCTGGAGGTCGCGTGACCCCCTACCACGGCACTCCCATCACACCGAACACGGCCGCGGTGCGCGCTATCAGCGGCGGCCACGCCTTCGTGTCGTTTGCGTATCCGGAGCAACTGGGCCTTGTGCTCGAAGTGTGTCAGTCCTTCGCTGGCGACAACGGTGCCTATCCAGCATGGCGCAGCGGCCGGCCAATTACCGACTGGAACCGGTATTACGCGTGGGTCGCCGAACTCCATCGTTACCCAACGTGCGACTTCTTCGTGATTCCCGACGTGATCGATGGTGACGAAGCTGAGAACGATGCGTTGCTTGACGAATGGCCGTGGCGACACCGCGCGCCGTGGATTGGGGCGCCTGTATGGCATTTGCACGAAAGCCTCGAGCGGCTGGAACGCCTCGCGTCGACCTGGCCACGAGTCTGCCTCGGCAGTTCAGGCCAATTTGCGACGATCGGCACCGACGCGTGGTACACGCGCATGTCCGAGGCAATGAACGTCGTGTGTGATCGCGACGGCCGGCCTATCTGCAAGTTGCATGGGCTGCGCATGCTCAACCCCGATGTGTTCACACGCTTTCCGTTCGCAAGCGCTGATGCGACAACCATCGGGCGCAACATCGGGCTCGACAGCAAATGGAAGGGGACCATCCGTCCGCCGACGAAGGAATCGCGCGCGCAGGTGATGCGCGATCGCATCGAGATTTACCAGTCGCCAACGTTTTGGGAGCGCTCAACGGCGCCGATTCAGCAGGCATTTGCATTGGAGGTCGCGTGAACGATCGCGACTGGCACATCCGCATGGCGCGCACGTATCTCGCGGAAGCGGCGCGAGCACGGCACTACGGGCACTGGAGCTGGCACACGACGCTGCTGTTGTGTGCCGCGGGCAGACGCCGGCAGGCCGCGGCGATACCGACCACGCCGGCGCAACGTGAGTTGTTCGGGGATGTCCGATGATCGCGCGCCCGACACTCCACGTCGTCTCGATGTCCGGCGGCAAGGACAGCACGGCTACCGCGCTCGTCGCAATCGAACTGCACGGCCGGGAGAACTGCCGATTCGTGTTCGCCGACACCGGCAACGAGCACGAATCGACATACGCCTACGCGCTGGACTATCTGCCGCGCGCACTCGGTATAACGGTCGACGTGGTGCGAGCCGACTTTGCCGACGAGTTCGCAACGAAGCGCGCGAACCTCGCACGGATCGCCGCGGGTGAGCCGGAGTCGGCGGTCTACGGGCGCCGGAAGTTTCAGTATCACTGGACGCGGGAGCTCGCCGCACGCGCGCTGGAAGTACTGCATCCGACCGGTATTCCGTTTCTCGATCTGTGCATGGTCCGTGGTGGCTTTCCCTCGCGCAAGCGCCAGTTCTGTACCGAATATCTGAAAACCGAACCACTGACCGAGTACGCGCTCGCGCGCATCGACGAAGGGCATGCGGTTTGGTCGTGGCAGGGCGTGCGGATAGATGAAAGCGAGTCCCGAAGATCCAGGCTGCAGGGTACCGGTGCTTGTGTCCGAGCATTCGAAGTAGTCGGAGGCGGTCTCTCCATCTATCGACCGATTCTGCGTTGGAACGTGGACAACGTCTTCGAAGCTCACGCGCTGGCCGGTATCGAACCGAATCCGCTGTACTTGCAGGGCATGACACGCGTCGGCTGCATGCCCTGCATCAACTGCTCGAAAGCTGAATTGGCCGCGATTGCGCGTCGATTCCCTCATCACGTCGCACGTGTAGCCGAATGGGAGCGAATCGTCTCGCTCGTCTGCCGTCGTGATTCCCCAGTGTCGTTTTTCCACCGAGGCACGCAGGGCCACGCCGGCCAAGCGACAACGATTCTGGATGTCGTGGAGTGGGCCAAGACGACCCGGGGCGGCCGCCAATACGACTTACTCGCGGACGCGGCACCGGCGACGGCATGCGCGTCTGCATATGGGCTGTGCGAATGACAGAACTACCAGACCCGCTGACGCCCCCCGATTGCGACCTGCGCTCCGGTATGGCTTACTATGCCGTTTCCAGTCGGGTAGCCGGTGGCCACCGGCGCGCGGCATGTGCCTGCCGTGCCGCGCACGCTCGACCCCTTTCTTCGGCAGGCGAAAAGGCATGGCATGAAACTGAAAGCGACTTACGAGACAGAGGTCTATACCAGTCAAGGCGGCTATTTGGCAATTCGCCAAACCAACAGTTGCATGGGCGAAGAACAGACCATTCTGCTGTCGCCGGAGCAGGCGAAGTTGGTTGTGCAGGGAATCAATCAACATCTGAAGGACGAGTCTTGGTGGTGGGGTGTGACCTCCGCCGAAGAGTAAACGCCTGTCGACGCGAGGCTGTTGGTCGGGCGCTGCGTAACGGACGCTCGGCTCGGTTCGGATGGGGGCGCTAAATGGCCCGCATCCGCACAATCAAACCGGACTTCTGGACTGACGACAAGCTCGTCGAACTAGATTTCGCGACGCGCCTGTTCTTCATCGGCACCTGGAACCACGCCGACGACAACGGCAATCTGCGCAGGTCTGCCAAGAGCCTGAAGATGAAGGTCTTCCCGGCCGATGCGATCGACTGCGAGCCACTCATTCAATCACTGATTGCTCACGGAATGCTCATGGAGTACTCCGTGAGCGGCGCGGACTATTTGCACATCCGTTGTTTCGCCAAACATCAGGTCATCAACCGCAAGTCAAAGTCCGCAATTCCGCTTCCGCCTTGGCTTTCAGAGCAGCCCGATCCTCGACCGCCCGAGGGCACAGGGGGGGATGGCTCACATCGAGAGCACGCGGACTCACGGAATAAGCCGCCAGAACATCACGACAATTCACGCAATGCTCACGGAGGACTCAGTGAGGACTCCTTGACGGAAAAGGAAGAGGAAAGGGAAGGGAGTAAACCTAAAGGTTCTAACGACGACGGTGGAGACTTGATACGTGGTAGCGCTGTGGATAACTCGACCGCGTCGTCGTCGTTGAGTGCGAAAGAGATCGCCGAATTGCTGAGGCTGTGGGAGTGCGAGCGCGGCAAGAACCCGCGATTCGCGCCGGACGCACAGCAGATCGTCGAGTGGGCAATGCGCAGCATCACCGCCGAGCAGCTGCGCACCGCTTACGACGATGCAGTCGCGCAACGTGACCACGACCGCGACATGACAGCGGTGAACGCTGGTTTCCTCGACCCGTTTGTCGCGAAGGCGCTCGCGCCACCGAAGCCGAAACCGTTGCGATCGATGACCGACGTCGAGCTCGAGGCGGAGGGGCGAAGGCTCGGCGTGAGCACGCACGGCCTCAAGCTCGACCAGTGCATCGCGAAGCTCGAGCAGGTGCGTACACAGCAACGGGGAGGGCATGCGGCATGAAAACCCAAGAGCAAAAATTCTGGATCGTGTGGTGCCCGACTGGCGAGAAGCCACCGAGCTTCCGGCACTTGAGCGCTGGCAGCGCCGTCGCGGAAGCCGAGCGGCTCGCGATCTCAAATCCGGGGCGCGAGTTTTTCGTGCTCGGGGCTGAAATGTCGTACTGCGCTGTCGCGATGCAGCGTGTCGAGTACTTCGACGGGATTCCGTTCTGAGCATGACGGCCGATCCGAAAGCGTGGGCGCGCAAGCTCGTCGCCGAGTACGAGGCAGGGCGACCGCCGAAGCCGACGAACGTCTACCGCGTCGCGTATGCAGCTTTGGGCCTGACGTTTCCCGAGGGCGCGGCGCCGACAGGTGAGGCGAATGTTCAGAAATGTTCAGGTGGGTCGCAAACGGTGGCGGTGGCGGCGCGGCCGGTGCCGGTGCCGAAGCGTGCGCCGATTGAGGGCGCTTGGTGGGACAGCGAGCCGCCCGTGACGGATAGCAATTGATATCGGTTTTTAACGAAAGGACCTCTATGACCTCCAGTACACGACCCGCTGATGCGATGCGCAAAGCGCTTCAAGCATGCGTAGATGTCATGCTGCACAACGGCGTGCCGACCGACAAAGAGCATCCGGCCCGAATCGCACTCGACAATGCTCAAGCCGCTCTCGCATCCACTGCCGCCCCTCTCCCTCGCTCTGCCGCGACTGTGAGCGACGAGCGGGAGGCGTTCGAGCGCGCGATGGAAAGCATATCGGGTCAGTATTTTCACGGCGGCGAACTCATTCCCCACCGGAACAACCCTGATGAGTATCAGAATGGCAGCACACAACTGGCGTGGAAGATCTGGCAAGCCCGCGCCGCATCCACGCAAGCCACGGCGACGCTGACGGATGAGCGGCGGCAGACCGTTCGCGACGCCGTTGCCGCGGCGCTCGGTGACGCTTACGACTGTCTGCGCGTCTGGGAGGCATGGGGCATTGGCACGATGAGCCAAGACGACTTCCAGCTTGTCACTGACGACGAATCGCGCATTGCCGAAATCGCAGACGCAGCGATTGACGCCCTTCTCGCCGAGCAATCCGCCACTCCCCAAGCTACGTCAAAGGCCCGAGGCGACCACGCGATTTGGCTACTAGAAGCGCTGATCGACATCTACGACGATGCACAAAACAACGCACCGGAAGATCGATGCTATGCCGAAGGCGCATGGACGGCGACGCTGACCGACATTCGTCAATTCATTGCCAACGCTCCTCGCGCCAGCGAGCAAGCAGGTCCGATCGAATCGTGGACCGACGTCGAGGCTGATCTGTCGAACGACGAGCGCGAAGCCGTAGGGGGGATGACGAATGCCCTGCATGTCATGCGCCGTATTCGCCGCTGTGATAACGAAACGGCTGCACAAGTCGTGTTGGAGCACTTCGGCAACGAGCAGCGTCGTGCAGCGCTTGAAGAAGCGGCGAGATTGGCGGAGCAATGGGGCGATGCGCGGCTTCCCGATCATGGCGGAAATGCATTGCGCAATTGCGCCGTCGCTATCCGCGCCCTGTCTCAACAGAAAGCAGGAGAGCAGGATGACTGAATGGCAACCAATCCGATCCGCGCCGGAGAATGTCGAAATCCTGACGAAGATAGACGACTCGGCAGGCGCTCGCAACGAGCAGACTCTGAGGCGCCGCGGAAATCTCTGGTTCCTGCCGGACGACTCGATGTACGTCTACTACACGCCGACGCACTGGCAGCCGCTGCCACAAGCGCCGGCCGCCCTGTCTCAACAGCCAGCGCCGCGAGGTGAGCGGTGACCACGACGCGCCGCTCGAGCGCCATGCGCATTCGCAAAGAGATCTCGAACGCGGCGCGCGTGCTGGCGTCATCCAAGCCCGCACCGCTCGAGCAGGCGATCAGCGCGCGCATCGGCGCGCAGTCGTCGCTCATTTCAGCGTCGCCGGTCCGCCAGCGTGTCGAGTTCACGGTGCCGGGCGCTCCGGTAGCGAAGGGTCGCCCGCGCTTCGCGCGTCAGGGCGCGCACGTTCGGACGTTCACCCCGGAGAAGACCGAACGCTATGAAAATCTTGTGAAGCTGGCGGCGCGACAGGGTATGGGCACCCGTGAGCCATTCGCGGGCCCGGTACGTCTCGTCGTGCACATCGCGCTGCCGATTCCGGCGAGCTGGTCGCAGAAGCGGCAACGCGATGCAGCGGACGGGCTGATCGGCGCCACGAAGAAGCCTGACGCGGACAACGTGATCAAGGGCGTGAAAGACGGAATGAACGGCGTCGTGTACGCCGACGACTCACAGATCGTTGACCTGTGGGTATCGAAGCGGTACGGCCGCACGCCCTGCGTGCGCATTGAGGCAGTGGAACTGAACCAGCAACGGGCATAGGTGAGGATCTTCGGGAGTGCAGATGATGGACGAGATTCAGTTCAAGAGCGCGTTCGACGCGGTGCGATTCGCGCTTTGCTATTCGACGCAGCAATATGGCGAAACGATGATGGCCAAGCGACTGAAGGGCGAGTCGGTCGAGAAGGGCATGGGGCTCGTCGGGCTGGACGGTGCGGGCCAGTCCGGTCAGATCCGCCGAGAAATGTGGGAGCTGCCTGATCTGCATCTCGCGGTGCTGATCGCCCGAACAGCACCGCACGACACCCCGTGCAGCTGCGGCCGGCCATGCTGCAGCAAGCGCCGTCCGAACGAGGAGTGGCGCGCGGCAATCACCTGGCTTACCGAGGCGTCCACCGCGTTCGTGTCGGGCTTCTCGCATTACCGCGTGCGCCGTACGATCATCGAGAACATCTTCACCGCGAAAAAGCAGCGGAAGAGCCTGAACGACATCGCTGACGAGTGCGGTGCTCACCGGAACACGGTCAGTGCCCAGAATTCAGCAGTACGCAGGTGGATCGAGGGCAGCAGGAGAGCCGGCCGGAAAGGCAACGAGAAAAGCGAGGAAAAAGGCGTCGAAGAGGTCGCGTGGGCTGCAATGGAGCGGCGTTTTGGCGAACTTCGATTGCTGGAGACTGCCGTGACGGCTTGACGCGGTGCATTTCGTGCACAATAATCCACTGTATTCGATACACGTCATACGTGCGACCAAAGCCCGCTGAGCCGAAAAGCCAGCGGGCTTTTTCGTTGGCGTTGCTGGTTTCGCAGTTTGCTGTTGTGGCCGTTTTTTTCGACTATGAAAAGGGTCCAGCCGTGCAACTTTCCAGCCGTTCGATCGACAGCCTCATCCCGTACGCGCGCAACGCGCGCACCCACTCGGAAAGCCAGATAGCGCAGATCGCCGCCAGCATCGAGGAGTTCGGCATGGTCGGCGCGATCGTCGTGCGCGACGGTGTGATCGCCAAGGGCCACGGGACGCTCGCCGCGATCCGCAAGCTGTACGGCGCCGGCAAGCGCCTGTATCCGCCGCCCGGCCGCTCACGCGGCGCCGATCCATTTCCCGACGGCGAGGCGCCCGTGCTCGATGCGTCCGGGTGGACGGAGGCGCAGTTCCGCGCGTTCGTCATCGCCGACAACCAGCTCGCGTTGCTCGCCGGGTGGGACGACGAGCTGCTGCGTCTCGAAGTGACCGAGTTGCGCGATGACGGCTTCGACGTGGACCTGCTCGGGTTCGAGGCAGTGGACCTGGCTCGTTTGCTCGAGCATGCGGGCGGTGGGCTGACGGATGAGGACGATGCTCCGGCACCGCCGGAAGTCCCGGTGTCGGCCGTCGGCGATGTTTGGCAGTGCGGCAGTCACCGCGTGATGTGTGGCGATAGCCTGCGCGGCGATAGCGTCGCGACGGTGATGGACGGCTACCTTGCCGACCTGATCGTCACCGACCCGCCGTACAACGTCGCGTACGTCGGAAAAACCGACAAGCACATGACGATCCGGAACGACGCCATGCAGGCCGACGAGTTTGCTCGGTTCCTGCTGGCCGCCCATCAGGCGATGTTCGTGGCGGCGAAGGGCGGCGCCGGGATCTATGTGTTTCACGCGGACACCGAGGGTCTGACATTCCGCCGCGCGCTGGTCGACGGCGGCTTCAGGCTGGCGCAGTGCTGTGTGTGGGTTAAGCAATCGCTCGTCCTCGGACGCCAGGACTATCACTGGCAGCACGAACCTGTGCTGTACGGCTGGAAGCCAACCGGGACGCACCGCTGGTATGCAGATCGCAGCCAGTCGACAGTCTGGTCGTTCGACCGTCCCGCACGCAACGATCTGCATCCGACAATGAAGCCGGTGGCCGTCGTCGAATACCCGATCCAGAACAGCAGTCGCGACGGCGATCTTGTGCTCGACACGTTCGGCGGTTCTGGAACGACGCTCATCGCGTGCGAGAAATGCGGCAGGCACGCCCGGTTGCTCGAGCTGGATCCGATCTACTGCGACGTCATCGTCGAGCGGTGGCAGGCGTTCACCGGGCTGCGGGCAACCCACGCGGCGACCGGTACAACATTTGAGGAGGTCGCTGCGACTCGGCGGCCCGGATAGAGCAATGGCACGACCGAGTTTCAACGCGACCAACGACCAGCGAAAGCTCGTCGAGCAGCTCGCCGCGTTCGGCATTCCGCAGGAAGACATGGTGATGCTCGTCCTCGACTCGAACGAGAAGCCGATCTCGGTACCGACGCTGCGGAAGCACTTCCGCAAGGAATTGACCGAGGGGCTGGTAAAGGCCAACACGGCGGTCGCGCAAGCCCTGTTCAAGAAGGCGAAGGCCGGCAACGTGGCGAGCATCATCTTTTGGCTGAAGACCCGCGGTGGTTGGAAAGAAACGCCTCAGGCGCTGGAGGTGACTGGCGCCGCTGGCGGCCCAATTGAAAACAGGACGGCGCTCGTGAATGAAGAAGCAGTCAGGGCAGTTGTCCGCAAAGTCGAATCCGAGTACTGAAGCGGAGATCGAACGCCTCGTCATCAAGGAGAAGTGCGAAACCGACCACCTGTTCTTCAGCCGGTACTTCTTTAAGCACCGGCAGGGCATCAAGTTTCGTGTCAACTGGCACCACGTCCTGATCTCCGACACGGTCGAGCGCGTGATCCGCGGCGAGCTGAAGAACGTCGTGATCAACGTGCCGCCCGGTTCCTCGAAGACCGAGCTGGTCGCGATCAACCTCATTGCACGCGGCCTGGCCAAGAACCCACGCGCGCGGTTCCTGCACATCTCGTATTCGGATGATCTCGCGCTGCTCAACAGCGAGACGGCGAAAGAGATCGTCGGCTCCGATGAATACCAGGCGCTGTGGCCGCTCACGATCGCTGACGACGCGAAGTCGAAGAAGCGCTGGAACGTCATCGCCGACGGCAAGAAGGCCGGCGGCGTGTACGCGGTTTCGCTCGGCGGCCAGATCACCGGCTTTCGTGCCGGCCACATGGCCGAGGGCTGGCAGGGCGCGATCATCATCGACGACCCGCTGAAGGTCGAGGACGCCTACAGCAAGCCGGCCCGCAACAAGGCCAACCGCAGGCTGATCTCGACGGTCAAGAGCCGGAAAGCGAATCCGGACACGCCGATCATCGTCATCATGCAGCGGCTGGCCGAGGAAGACCCGACGGGCTTCATCAGATCCGGAAAGGTGCCGGGCGACTGGGAGTTCATAGAGATCCCGGCGCTGATCGACGACGCGTATGTCGAGACGTTGCCCGAACACATTCAGGAGCTTGTCGACAGCGACGAGCGCGACGAGCACGGCCGCTTTTCGTACTGGCCTTACAAGGAACCGCTCGACGATCTGCTCGCGCTCGAAAAAGCCGATGCCTACGTGATGTCGGGCCAGTATCAGCAGCGGCCCACGCCGCTCGGCGGCGGCATCATCAAGGGCGCGAAATTCCAGCGCTATGAAGTGCTGCCGCGCCTGCGCTACCGGAAGATCTACGCTGATACGGCGCAGAAGACAGAGGAGCGCCACGATTACAGCGTGTTCGAGTGCTGGGGCTACGGCTACGACAACCGTGCTTACCTGATCGACATGATTCGCGGGAAGTGGGAAGCCCATGAACTGAAGAAGCGTGCGAAGGACTTCTGGAACAAGCACAAGGCGATCGGCGCAGGCGACCCCGACGCGCCGGTCCTGCGCGAGATGGTTGTCGAGGACAAGGCGAGTGGCACGGGCCTCATTCAGGAAGTCAAGTCAGAGGGCGGTGTCCCCATCGTCGGCGTGAGCCGCGAAAAGAACAAGCTGATGCGCGTAATGGACGTCGTGAGCCATATCGACTCGGGCAACGTCGTCGTGCCGCTCAACGCGCCGTGGGTCAGCGATTTTGTTGGCGAGTGCGAAGCGTTCACGCCCGACGACACGCATGAGCACGACGACCAGATCGACCCGATGGTGGACGCGATCATGGACATGCTCGTGGGCGCGGGCCCGATGGAAATCAGCGCTGACGTGGTGAGACAGTTTGCGCGTGCGGGAAGAACCCATTGATGAAACGGAAAGCAGTCAACACCCCGGCGATCGAACCGCGCCGGGCGCCGGCACGCGTGCGTGCGATATCGGTGCCGATGCAGATTACGCCCGACGCCGTCGCCCTGATGCGTGCGTATCCTGGCTCGCGCAAGCGCCGGACGCTCGACGTCGAGTTGTTCAAACCGTATGAGCCGGTCGCGGGCGTTCTGCCGCGAAAGACGACCGGCGCGAAGATCGCGATGGACGCGGGATTCGACGCCCAGGCCGCGATGAACCTCGGCGCGCTGGAGAACATTGACGCGGCCCTCAGCGAGGGCTATGCGTTTCCCGGTTTCTCGGTGCTGGCGAACTGGACGCAGATTCCCGAGTTCCGGCGCCCCGCCGAAGTCTATGCGCGCGAGATGACGCGCAAGTGGCTTACCATCAAGGCCAAGGGCGACGAGAACAAGTCGGAAAAGATCAAGGAGATCGACGCGGAGTTCACGCGACTCGGTATGCAGGCGGTATTGCGTGAAGCGATCCAGCAGGACGGATTCTTCGGCCGGTCGCAGATATTCATTGATCTTGGCGATGGGAATGATTCACGCGGGAACGGGGAACTGCGCACGGAGCTGGCCGAATCAAACGCGAAGATCGGCCGCGGTGCCATCAAGCGTCTCACGGTCGTCGAACCGATCTGGAGCTACCCGAACCGCTACAACGCGGACGATCCGCTCGACCCGAATTTCTACCGGCCGACGAGCTGGTTTGTCATGGGGCGCGAGATCCACTCGAGCCGCCTCATGACGGTTGTGTCGCGACCGGTACCGGACATTCTCAAACCGGCCTATGCGTTCGCAGGCCTTTCGCTGTTGCAGATGATGAAGCCGTACGTCGAAAACTGGCTTCGCACACGCCAGTCGGTATCGGACCTGATCCACTCGTTCACTGTCTGGACCTTGGAAACCGATATGGGCGCGGTCCTGCAAGGCGGCGGGATCGACAATCTGTTGCGACGCCTGCAAATCTTTAACATTGGTCGCGACAATCACGGTATCAATGCGATCAGCAGCAAGGACGGCGAAAAGTTTTCAAACGTTGCAGCGCCATTGGGCGGCCTCGATAAGTTGCAGGCGCAGGCGCAAGAACAGCAGTGCGCGCCGTCGGGTCTGCCGCTCGTATATCTCACGGGCATTACGCCGGCTGGCCTGAATGCGTCGAGCCAGGATGAAATCGAGGTGTTTCAGGACACTGCCGCGGCGAATCAGGAAATCTATTCGCCGGTCATCGAAAAGGTGCTGCGGCTCGTGCAATTGTCGTTGTTTGGTGAGATCGACCCCAACATCTACTTCGAGTGGAACCAATTGAAGGTCGTCACGGCCGAGCAGCAGGCAGCCATTCGGAAGACCAACGCCGAAACCGACGTAATCCTCGTCGGTGGTCAGATCATCGAGCCGGGGGAATCTCGCAAGCGCATCGCGACCGAAGAAGGTTCGCCTTATGCGGGCCTCGACCTCGATACCGAATTGCCAGAGCCGCCCGTGGTATCCGGCGGGCCGCTTGGCAAGGCGTTGAGGGAAAGCGGCACGGTACGGCCGGAGGATGAGGGCGAGGAGCTCGATGAGGAACACGACGACAACCATCGGAATAGTGCGGTGACAACGTGAGCGGCCTGGTTTCACCCACGGGGCGCCCGATGGAGTTGCGCACGATCCGGCCGAACGCCGGCGTGAGCGCGCAGTATCAGAAGCAGCTCGATAAGTGGGTGGCGGCGATGCACCGCTCGCTGATCTACTGGATCGCAGCGCAGTACCGTGCGAATCCACCTCCGACGCTCGCGCACGACGCGGCGACAGGCGCGTACCGCGATGGCAGTTCCGCGACGGCGATGCGCCGGATGCTCGACCGGCTGGCGGGGCAGTGGGCCAGCGAATTCGAGACCGCGGCGGCGCGCCTCGCGCGCTACTTCGTTGACCGCGCCGCCAGCACCACCGACATGCAGATGCGTGACGCGCTAAAGGGGGCGGGCTTTTCGGTGCAGTTCAAGGCGACGGCCGGCGTGAATAACGCCATGCAAACCGCGATCGGCGAGAACGTAGGGCTGATTCGCAGTATCGCCGAGCAACACCTGTCGAACGTGCAGGGCATCGTCATGCGCGGGATGCAGCAGGGCCGTGACCTCTCGTACATCACCGACGAATTGACCGAGCGCTACGGCGTCACGCGGCGACGTGCGGCGTTTATCGCACGCGACCAGGCCAATAAGGCAACAGGCGCGATCAAGAACGCTCGCGCGCTCGAACTCGGCATCACGCAGGAGCGGTGGCGGCACTCGGGCGCGGGCAAACACCCGCGTCAATCGCACGTCGAGGCGTCGCGAGACGACGGCGGGAAGGGGCGGCTCTTTGACGTTGCGAAGGGTTGCCTCATTGACGGCAAGTACATCTGGCCCGGCAGCGAGCCGGGCTGCCGCTGCACGGGAAAGCTCGTTATTCCCGGTTTCAACTGATCCACCGCCCGCCATGCGCGGGCTTTTTTGTCTCCCATGCCAAAACTCGCAAATGATCCGCCCGTGTCGGAGGCGCAGCGACGTGCCATGTTCGCCGCCGCCGCGGGCCGTAGCACGCTCGGAATCCCGAAGAGGGTCGGCAAGGAATTCATCGCCGCAGACGAGCGCATCAAAGGCGCTGGCATCTGCCTCATGACGCCGCAGGACGAAGCCCTTTTCATCCTTCGATCGCCCGACAGCAAGCACGGCAACGAGTGGGATTTTCCCGGCGGTGGCGCCGACAAAGGAGAGACGCCCGAACAGACCGCAAAGCGCGAGACGCTCGAGGAGATCGGCGCGCTGCCGTATGGCGAGCTCAAGCTGCTCTCCAGCGTGGAAGACCTGGAGGGCGTCGATTACGTGACGTTCCGCATGGACGTCATGCGCAAGTTCACGCCGCGCCTCCAGCGCGACGAGCACACGGCTTATCGGTGGGCGCCGCTCTCCGATCCGCCGCAGCCGTTGCACCCTGGTGTGCGCGACACCGTCGCGAAGATGCGACCCACGGCGACGGCCACAGCGGCGAACGACAGCGCACAGCGGCTAGCCTTTGATCGCGAGAGCGTGCGGACCTACGACCAGGACGGACGCCTGCATGTCGCGATGACGCATATCAGCAAGGCGAACGTTTGCCCGTACCGCGGCGACGAGATCCCGGACGGCGAAAAGCTCGGGCTCGATCCGAACCGCGTGTACATGCTGTTGCGCGATCCGGACGAACTCGCAAAGGGCACGGCGACGGCGAACAACATCCCGGTATTGGACGTGCATCTGCCGCACAGCGCCGAAGACCATCAGCCCGATTCGGTCATCGGGTCGACTGGCACGGATGCAGCGTTCAACGCGCCGTATCTCGACAACTCGCTCGTCATCTGGACGCAGGATGCCATTCGCGGCGTCGAGACCGGCGCGCAGCAGGAAATAAGCAGTTCGTACTACTACCGCGCAGACATGACGCCGGGCACCTATGAAGGTGTCCCCTACGACGGCGTCATGCGCGACATCAAGTTCAACCACGTTGCCGTCGTCAAGAAGGGCCGCGCAGGCCCGGACGTGATGGTCGGTGACTCTCTTCTCAACCTGAACGGAGAACGACCCGTGAGCAAGCCTCTCAGCAAGAAAGCTGTAATGGCGAAGGGGGCCTTGCTGGCCGTCCTGAAGCCGAAGATGGCGGCAGACGCCGCACCGATCGACCTCGACACCATCCTGGCCGGTGTGAAGCGCCGGAACTGGCTGGAGAAGAAGCCGGGAATTGTGGCGGCGATCAAAGCACAACTCGCGCAGGACGCAGACCTCGAGGATGTTGTCGAGCTGCTGGACCGGCTCGACAACGAGCAACCCGGTGATGAGATCGCCGAGGACGACGACGATCCGAAGCACACGGAAATCCTCGACCTGCTGCGCGGCAAGGTCAGCGATGAGGATCTCGCAAAGGTTCAGGGGATGCTCAAGGCGCTCGGTGTGGTGGCGGCCGCGACGGATCAGCCGCCGGAAGGTGGCGCGAACAACAATCCGGCCAACCAGGAGAACAAGGCCGCCATCCCGAACGGCGATAACGAAGACAAGGACGTTGTCAGCCGTGCTGCGATGGATTCGGCGCTTCGCGCGGAGCGGGAACTCTCGACGAAGAAGGCTAACGATGCGGCGCGTGACGCGGAAGAACGCACGATCAAGCGCCTGCGCGCCACACAGGAAGCCGAAGGCATCGTCGAGCCGTATGTCGGCAAGCTGACCGCGATGGACAGCGCGGAGGCGGTCTACCGTTCGGCGCTCGATATCCTGAAGGTGGATGTCAAGGACGTGCACCCGAGTGCGTTCAAGGCGCTGTTGCTCGCGCAACCGAAGCCGGGCGATCAGACGCCGCGCCGCACGCTTGCGCGCGACTCGGCCGGCGAGACGCCCGAAGGCTTCGCCGACACATTTCCGAACGCGAACCGCGTCCACGCGTGATTCGTTGATCGACCCCAATTCAGGAGAACGCTATGGGTTTCCCCCGATACGTCAACACGCAGGCAGCACCGGCAGTTGTCGGTGACTTCTGCGATTCCAATCCGCGCGCAACGCTGAACGCCGGCGAAGGCAAGTTCGTCGCCGGTCCCGAGGGCGTCTACGTCGGCCGCTTCGTGTGGCAGGACGGGCGCGTGCTGAACAACTACGGCGCTGGCGCGCCGAGCGGGTTCATCCATCGCGAGCAACAGGCGCTCATCGTCGACTGGCTGGCAGAGGCCTCGCTGAAGGTGCAGCCGGGTTATGGCGTGACCGCGTTCACTGCGGGCGGCTTCTGGGTACGCAACGACGGCGACGCGACGGCGACGCGCGACCAGGCGGCCTACGCGAACAACTCGAACGGCAAGATCCGGTTCGACGAGAACTGGGCAGCCGCGAGCGTGACTGGTCAGATCGACCCGAACGTTGTCACCGGCTCGATCGACGGCGACACGCTGACGGTTGCCGCAGTGACCTCGGGCGTCCTCGCAGTCGATCAGACGATCAGCGGGACCGGGATTGCCGATGGCACGACCATCATCGCACTCGGGACCGGTACCGGCGGCGCGGGCACCTACACGGTGGACACGCCGCAGGACGTTGCAGATACGCAGATCACCGCGTCCGGCGGCGTCCTGACGGTAACCGCCGTCGATTCGGGTGAACTGGCGGTCGGCGACACGCTGACCGGCGCCGGCGTGGCCGAGGGAACTGCAATCACGGCGCTGCTCACCGGTACCGGCGGCGACGGCACCTACGCGGTGAATATCGGGCAGACGGTTGCGGCGGGCGACCTGACCGTCGAAACGGGCACCGCGACGAAGTGGGTAGCAGCGTCGGACGGGGCACCTGGCGAGCTGGTGAAGATGACCACATGGGTCACCGGCTGATTCGGACACCATTGAAATAAGGACATCACACCATGCCGAAACTTGCATACGACATGTCGCCGGCCGACCAGCGCGCGGCGATCAACTTCCACCGCACCAATTGGCGCATCGACTTCCCGGGCGCCGAGCGGTTCTTCCGCCCCGAGTGGCGCGAGAACTACGAACTCGCGATGGACGCGGCACCGGAGGCCGTGCAGCAAAGTCTGGTGACGACGGAAAACGCCGGTATTCCCGCGTTCCTGTCGTTTTTCATGGACCCGGACATCCTGCGCGTGCTGACCGCACCGAACGAGGCGGCCGAGATCTTCGGCGAGAAGCAGAAGGGCGAATGGACCTCCACGAGCCTGATCTTCCCGGTGGTCGAGCGCACCTACGAGGTGTCCACCTACGGCGATTACAACAACAACGGCCGCGCGGGCATCAACACGAACTTTCCGGAGCGTCAGCCGTATCTGTACCAGACTATCTGCGAGTACGGTGACCTCGAAATCGACCGCGTGGGGCTGGCGAAAATCGGCTTCGTTGCCGAGCAGAAGGAAGCCGCGATCGACGGTCTGAACAAGTTCCAGAACCTGACGTACTTCCGCGGCGTCGCCGGCTTGCAGAATTACGGCGCGCTCAACGACCCGGCGATGTGGCCGGCGATCGCGCCTGCGCCGAAAGCTGCGGGCGGCACGCAATGGCTCAACGGCACTTCGTTCAACGCCACGCCGAACGAGATCTACAACGACATTGCCGCGCTCGCAATCCAGATCATTAACCAGTCGGCGGGCCGGGTTAACACGAAGTCGCGTTTCGTGCTCGGTATGTCGCCGAGCCGCGAAGGTGCGCTCACGGCAACGAACGGCTTCAACGTGAACGTGGCGGCGCTGCTCGAAAAGAACTTCCCGCGCATGGAGATTCGCAGCGCGGTGCAGTACGGCGCGCGCACCGCACAGAACCCGCAGGGTTCGGTTGCGGGCGAGATCATGCAGATGTTCTGTCCCGACGCGACCGGCCAGGACTCGGGCTTTTGCAGCTTCCCCATGAAATTGCGCGCAGGCCAGGTCGTGCGTGCGCTGTCGTCGTGGGCACAGAAGATGAGCCAGGGCAGCAGCGGCTTCATCCTGCGCCAGCCGTTTGCTATGGGAACGATGGTCGGACTCTGACCTGTTGCGAAACCGTAGTGATGAACGCCCGGCACGTCCGGGCGGTTTCTATTTGACGTGGAGAAATACGCATGGCAACTCAGGAATCGACTGCTGCCCTGAAGAAAAGCAACGACGTGGAAGCGAATGCAACCGTCATCGTTGCATCGAAGCTGCCGATGGACCTCATCGCACGACTTTACAATGCCGTCGAGCGCGCGGAGCCCGTCATGGGCGGAGGCGTTCGCAAGTTCAGGGTCTATGAGCCGCGCCCCGATACGAAGGCCTTTATCTTTCAAGGCAATTCGTTCCCGCAAAACAAAGGGGCTCACCAGCGCATCGTCGCCGGTTACGCGCTCACGCACGACATCCCGAAAGCGTTTTGGGACGAATGGCTGGCGCAGAACGAGAAGTCCGACTACATCACGAACGGCATGATCTTCGCGCATACGCAGGACGGAAGCACGGTCGCGCATGCGAAGGAGATGGAGGGCGAGAAGTCGAATCTCGAGCGTCTTGACCCGGACAATCTGCCGAAGGGTCTCAAGACGGATGACACGCGCCGCGCGAGTTGATCATGACTACCGCAGGGGTAGTGCACTTCTCGTACACGCGGTGGGCCGCGCGGTACCCGGAACTGGCGAAGTGGGTGTCGGCCGCAACCGCGCAGGAGTATTTCAACGAGGCGCAGCTCTACTGCGATAACACTCCGCGCAGCATTGTGCGCGATCTGAACGAGCGCGCGCTGTTGCTGAACATGGTGACGGCCCACATCGCGGCGCTGAACGCGCCGTTGAACGGCAATGCGCCGTCGCCGCTCGTCGGCCGCATCGGCAGCGCGACACAGGGCAGCGTATCTGTGCAAACGCAGCTAGACCTGCCCTCCGGCAGCGCGCAGTGGTATGCGCAGACGAAGTACGGCTTTGCGTTCTGGCAGGCGACGGCGAAGTATCGAATGATGACCTACTGGCCTGGTCCGACGCCGGTCGTCAATCCGTGGGGCCGCGACAGGTTCGGGAGGCGATGATGGCGGGCGTAATGAAGGGCGGCCGTGCGCTACAGGCGCATCTGCAACAGGCCGTCGAGAAGCTGCAAACGAAGACGCTGCGCGTCGGCTTTCTGGAGGGGGCGACCTATCCAGACGGAACGCCGGTCGCGCAAGTCGCGGCGCTCAACGAGTTCGGTCATACGGTGGCGGCAGACGAGGGCGAGTACTTCGTACTTCCGCGGCCGTTCTTCCGCAACATGATCCACGAGAACAAAGCCGGCTGGGGTGCAGCCCTGGGCGCGGTGCTGAAAAGCACCGGATACGACGTCGACAAGGCGCTCGCGACGATGGGCCTCGGCATGGAGGACCAGTTGCAGGAATCGATACGGCAACTGACGAGCCCGCCGCTGGCGGAGTCCACGATCGCACGGAAGGGCTTCGATAAACCCCTGATCGACAGTAGCCACATGATCAACAGCACCGGCTCAGACGTGGTTGAGGGGAGCGGCGAATGAATCTGCACGGAATAGTGTCGCCGATCATAGCGGCAGTGAATCCGATGACCGACGCGACGCTGCGTCG
This sequence comes from Paraburkholderia tuberum STM678, assembly GCF_902833905.1. GTDB lineage: Bacteria > Pseudomonadota > Gammaproteobacteria > Burkholderiales > Burkholderiaceae > Paraburkholderia > Paraburkholderia tuberum. Next base: position 76,254 of record NZ_CADFGP010000034.1, read on the forward strand.
CAGTGCTGGCTACGACACCGGGCCCGACCTCCGGCAGGTGCCGAAATACGCCGACACCGGAGTGACCGCACAGGTGCAGGCGTTGACGGCGATGGAGTTGCAGCACATCGCGGGGCTCAACCTTCAGGGCGTGCTGCGCGCGGCCTACCTGTATGGCAACGTGCAGGGCGTCGTGCAGGGCGATAAGAAGGGTGGCGATCTGGTGCTGTTTGCCGACGACGACGGCGTGCGCGCCGATCTGCGCGGCACGACGTGGCTGGTCGTGCAGGTGCTGGAAACGTGGCCGGACTGGTGCAAGGTGGTTCTATGCCAGCAATAGCGCCGAGCATCACCGAAGACCAGATCGTCGTCGCGCTCGGCGCGTATTTGCATTCACTCGTGGACTGCGAGGTGGTGCGCGGGCAAGGCAATCGCGTGCCCTTGCCGGACGGCCCGTGCATCGTCGTGACGCCGCTGCGCCAGGATCCGCTGGCCACGAACGTCTCCACCTACGACCCGAATGCGCAAACGCGCACCGTGCGCCGCTCGACCGAATGGCGCGCGCAACTCGATTGCTACGGCGCGGGTTCATCCGAGCGCGCCGCCGTAATCACCACGCTCTTTCGTGACATCTATGCGTGCGAGTTCTTCGCAGACCAGCTCACGGGCGTGCAGCCGCTCTATGCAACCGCAGCCCGACAGGGCCCGATCGTTGGTGGCAGCAAGCAGTACGAGGACCGGTGGACGTTCGAAATCGTGATGCAGATCAATCCCGAGGTGACGCTGCAGCAGGACTTCGCCGTCGAGCTCGAAATCGGCACTGCCGGAAACCCAGTGACGGCCGAAACCACGACCGTCCAGGCGTGGAATGGCCTAATCGACGTCGACAAGTTCCTGCGGCAGTAGCCGCCGCGCACATCACGCACACAGGGCGCCTTCGGGCGCCCGCTTTTTTTGGAGCACCCATGCCCAAAGCCATTCCAATTTCGCAGATCGTCAGGATTCTGCCGGGCGTTCTGGCCGCCGCCGGGAGCGCCGTCTATCTGAACGGCTTCATCCTGTCGCAATCTGCGCGATTGCCGACCGGTCAGGCCGTTCCGTTCGCGGACGCCGACGACGTGGGCGCGTACACCGGCCCGCAGTCGATCGAAGCGCAGATGGCTACCATCTATTTCCGAGGCTTCCAGAATTGCACGAGGACGCCGGGACAACTCTATCTCGCGCAATACAACGAGGAACCCGTCTCCGCTTGGGTGCGCGGCGCGTCGCTCGCCGCGATGTCGCTCGACGAGCTCAAGCAGGTTAGCGGCCCGCTCGCCATCACGGTGAGTGGCGTCGATCATTCGGCGGAGATCGACCTGTCTGCCGTAACGAGCTTCTCGGACGCGGCGCAGACGCTTTCGACCGAACTTGGCCTGGCAGTCACCTTCGACTCGCTGTCGCAGGCGTTAGTCGTGACGGATGTGACAACCGGTGCCGCGTCCACCATTGCCGCCGCGACCGGCGCTGCCGCGACAGCGCTCGGCCTCGATGCTGCATCGGGCACGACGGTGTCCCAGGGCGCCGACGCTGCAGACCCTCAGACCTTCATGGCGAATCTGATCGCTAACGTCACGCAGAACTGGGCGCTGTTCGCAACCACATGGGAGCCCAAGACAGCGGACAAAATCGCGTTTTCGAAGTGGGCCAACAGCACGGATCAGCGCTTTGCGTACGTCGGCTTCGACTCGGACCCGCAGGCGAAGGTGGCCGGCTCGACGTCGACGTGGGGCTATGCCGTCAAGTACGCGAACATGGACGGCTCGGTGCCGCTTTGCGGCGACTACACCCACGCGGCTTTCGTACTGGGCTTCGCCGCGTCGCTCGACTTCGACCGCCTGAACGGGCGCACGACGCTGGCCTTCCGTATGCAGTCGGGACTGCTGCCTTCGGTCAAGAACGGGTCGGACGCGCTCGCGCTGAAGGCCAACGGTTACAACTTCTATGGCGCATACGCGAACGCGACCACGCAGTGGAATTTCGTGTACGGCGGCACGATCTCGGGTCAGTGGGCCTGGCTCGACAGCTTCCTGAATCAGATCTGGATGAACGCCAATCTCCAGCTTGCGATGGTGCAGTTGCTGATTGGCGTCGGCTCGCTGCCGTACAACACGCAGGGCTATTCGATGGTCGACGCGGCATGCATGGACCCCATTGCGAAGGCCGTCAACTACGGTGCGATCCGCACAGGTATCCCGCTCTCCGAATCCGAAAAAGCGCAGATCCAGAACATGCTCGGCTTCGACGCCTCAACGACCATCGAGGCGAAGGGCTTCTATCTGCACATCGCACCTGCGACCGCGGATATCCGCGCGCGGCGCGGCAGCCCGTCGATGACGCTTTTCTACACCGATGGCGAGAGCATTCAGGAACTCGATCTCGCCAGCATCTGCGTGGTCTGACGCTGACGGATCCATTTGACGTAGACGTGTGCGGGTATCTCCGCTCACACATCTGAAAGTCGCCTTCGGGCGGCTTTCGCTTTTCTGGAGTGCCTCGATGTCAACAATCACTTCGGCAAACTCGGCGTTCAGTCTTGCCGTGACGAACCTGTATCCCACGCCGCAGGCGATTCAAGGGTATGCGGCCGATGACGCGTTCAGTGCCGATGCCGTCGACGTGGCAGAGATTGTCATGGGCGTGGACGGCCATATGAGTGGTGGCTTTGTGTTCAACCCGACGAATCTGCGTGTCGCGATCATGCCCGATTCGCCGTCGCTCGAATTCTTCGAAAACTGGATGACCGCGCAGCGCACCGCGCGCGAGGTCTATTACTGCAACGGCTCGATTTCCATTCCGTCGATCGCGCGGAAGTATTCGTTGATGAATGGGATCTTGCGCTCCGGCTACAACATCGTGAATGCGAAACGGGTGCTGGAACACGTCATCTACACCATTGCGTTCGAGCGCTGCATCGGCGAGCGCTCTGCCGGAGGCACGACAGCATGAGAAAGACGCTGACGTACACCGTGCCGGCCGACGGTAGCCGCGACGCGGGGAAGATGTTCAAGCTCACGGAGATGTCGGCCGACTCCGCCGAAAAGTGGGCCATTCGCGCGCTGCTCGCGCTGGGGCGATCCGGCGTTGACTTGCCAGCGGGCATTGAGCGTGAGGGTATGGCGGCGATGGCGCGCATCGGACTGGAGGCGCTAATGCGCGTGGACTTCCACGACGCCGAACCGCTGCTCGACGAGATGATGGGGTGCGTGCAGATTTGCCCCAACGCGAACGATCCAGGCGTGGTCCGAAGTCTCGTCGCCGACGACATCGAGGAAGTCGCCACTCGCGTCAAATTGCGACGAGAGGTGTTCCGTCTGCACACGGGTTTTTAGCAGGCCGTCAGGTACTGGATTTCGGCATACCTGACGGCCCGAACGTGCCGTTGATGGCATACGCGAATGTCCCGCACTCCATTGGGTTTGTGATCAGCAGCAGGCTGTGCAGCCCGCACGAGTTGCAGACGATCTACGGCCTCGAAGACATGTGGGACATGATCGAGGTCCATTCCGTGAACATTCACAACCAGAACATGGTGGCTCGTGGCAACAATCATTGACAGCTTGGTCGTAATGCTCGGCTTGGACGTCTCTGGCTATCAGAAGGGGGTCAGCGAGACTGACCGCGCAGGCAAGCAACTTGCCACCGGACAGGAAGCGAACGCCAAGAAGGTTACCGACTCGGCGAAAAAGGCGAGCAACGAACAGATCGCTGCCGCGAAGAAGGCTCAGGAGCAAGCCGCAAAACTTGCGCAGGGCTACGTGAAGGTCCGCAACGAAATCCTGTCGATGGCCGGCGTTGCGGCGGGCGCAGCGGGTATCAAGAGCTTTTTCGCATCGGTTGTCGGCGGCCAGGCGCAGATCGGCGCGACGGCCCGTAACTTCAGCATGGCTGCACGCGAACTCGATGCGTGGCACAAGAGCGCGCAGGCGGCGCTAGGCGGGACGGCCGAAGGCTTCGACAGGTCCGTTCAGTCTATTCTCAGCGGCGTTGAAGCGCTGAAGGCAGGCGACGCGAACAATCCAGTCGTCGCGACGTTGCGCGCCATGAATGTTCAGCTCGTGGACTCGGCCGGCAAGATGCGGCCGATGAAGGACGTGCTGCTCGACCTCTCGGCCGCGTTTCAGAAGATGCCGAATCGCCAGGATCAGATGTTCTGGGCGAACAATCTTGGCATCGACGAGGGCACCTTGAACATGCTTCGCCAGGGGCGTGACGGGTTGCAGGGCGTCTATGAGGCCAACTTTCGCAATTCTAAGGTCACAGAAGAAAGCGTCCGCCAAGCAGAGGCGACGCGCCAGGCGTGGGCGGAACTAGGCAATACGTGGCAGGACGTCAAGAACACCCTGTTCACAGACCTTAATCCGGCCGTGAAAGGGCTGACGGAATTCCTGAAGGAGCTGAGTAAGGTGATGGAGGCGCACCCGAACGCTTCCGGGACAATATTTGGCGTTTTGCTCGCCGGGAGCACTCTGAGCGGGATCAAGATGCTGACCGGTGCGGTGGGCGGTCTGGCCGGTGCTCTTGGCGGCCTTGCGCGGTTCGGCGGTATTGCGGCTTCGGGCGTGGCGGGATGGAAGATCGGCGATGCGCTGCGAGACAAGCTCGACAAGTTCATTTCGGATCAGTCGGACGGGAAATATCGGTCGCTGTCGGACATTCTCACGAACACTGACCGCAGCAAACTCGACTCCGCTGGCGGCTTCACGCAGGAAGAACTGAATAGTGTGAAGGACCGGGGCGGCGTCAAGTTGACGGCAGACGCGCAGCAGCGCGTGGCGCAACTCGGCGATCAGTTGTCCGCGCCACTCAAGGAAGCGGCTCAACCGCTCAAGGACGCAGCAAGGCGACAGGACGCAGCATCGAACTTGCAACGCGAGGCATCGAGGGCGCTTCTCGGTGCGGCACGGGAAATCGCGACCGTTTTGTCGACAAACGCCCGCGCTGCCGAGCAGCCAGTCGGCAGTCCTCTGGCTGGAGTCAGCCGTAGGGTCCAGGATTGGGCCGCGAAGTTGAATTTCGCGGGACTCGAGAAGCAACATGGGTTGCCGCCGGGTCTGCTGTCGTCGATGGCCCAGCAAGAGTCCGGCGGCAACGCTGCGGCGGTGTCTAGAGCGGGCGCACGTGGGTTGTTTCAGTTTATGCCCGCGACGGCGCGCGAGTATGGTATCGACCCGATGGACCCGGTGCAGTCGGCCAGCGCGGCCGCGCGCAAGATGGCCGGATTGATGCGGCGCTATCGCGGCAACCTCTCGCTGTCACTCTCCGCATACAACTGGGGCGAAGGCAACGTGGACCGCAAGGGTATGGCGCGCGCGCCGGCCGAGACGGCGCAGTATGCCCCGGCGATCTTGGGACGCATGGGAGGCGGTCCGTCGATGGGCTCGATGCTGACCGCGGCGGGCAACGCCCAATATGGCGGCGGCGCCACGACAAACCATAACTCGTCCGAGGTGAGCATCGGATCCATTACGGTTGTCGCAAGCGATCCCAGCGACGGGGCCAAGGTAGGCGCCGATCTGCGCCGGGATATTCAGCAGAACGGGCTGATCGCGGCCAATTCTGCTTGGGGAATGGCGTAGCTACTTGAGTGGCCGATAGCGGCTGTCGGGGCGGTATGCGTCCGCAGGGTGCAGGCAGTCATCGAGCATGGCGGTCGCAATTGTGTTGGCGTCAAAGCGTGTGAACGTCGGATTGAAGTTGACCTGATTGACGATGTTTTTCAGGTCTTTTGTCGTCAGCCACGATTCCTTCGGGACCTGTGCCTTCATCTCAGCTTCGATGTTCGCGTGCTGGTCCTTCGGTGAATATCGGATATCGCGTAACGACGCGACGCGCCCGACGATCGCGGCGCGCTGTCGGCATTCCATGAAGCTGTTTCCCGCCGCCACGGCACCTTGTGCGCAGGCGGTAGCGACCGCGACAACGGCGAGTGCGCAAGCCAGTCTCATGCCCTTCTCCTTTTTGCAAACCGGTCATCGTACCGCAGCGCCTTGTGCACTAATCTCGAAAACACTTCGATCGACCAATGCCGCTCATTCCTTTTCCGAACGTCCCGCTGTTGCCAGGTGTGCCCGACTTGAACCGGCTGCCACTCGCCATTGGCGTGCGGACTGGCGTCACGCAGTTTTTGCAATCGATCGACTACTTCGGCCTCCTTCCCGGTGAGGCGCCGCTGTGGGTCGTTGTCGACCAACAAGGTGTTGTAAGAATCACGCCCGATTCAGTTGCAGATCTGAGCTACAGGGGCGAAAACAGGGTCGCGACGTATCCCGTCGAGGAGGGTGGTTTCGCTTCCTTTAACAAAACCGCGGTGCCGCAAGAATTGACATTGCGCCTCACTTGCGGCGGGAAGAACATGAGCCGCGAGCTGTTTCTTCAGGAACTGAAGTTTCTGCGAAGCTCGCTTGAACTGGTGACCGTCGTGACGCCAGACGAAACGCTCGACAGCTACAACATCGATCGCGTCGACTACAAGCGCACGAATACGAACGGCGTCAGTTTGATTATCGCGGAGGTGCATTTCGTCGAGGTGCGGGTTTCCGCCAGTGCAACGTATGCCAATACGGTCGAACCTTCTGGCAACGATCCGCAGAGCCGAGGTTGGGTTTGCACGGTCGATACCACCCTCGCGCCAACGAATCAGCAAACGCCGTTACAAGAGGCGGTCGCGAGCGTGCAGAGCGCCTTCAGTTCGGCGCAGCAGTCGGTATCAATCATCGAAAACACGATTAGGACGCAGATGACGCAGGTGAAGTCGGGGGTGCGTAGCACGCTCGAAACTGCCGGCGTCGGAACCTTCACCTGATATGCAAACAATTCCTCTCGGCGCTGTTCCGTCGCAAAGCCTGAGTGTCAAGCTCGCGCAGCAAAACTGCGGCATCCACGTGCACCAGAAGAGCACGGGCCTGTACCTCGACCTGTATGTGGGCAGTGAGCTGGTGATGGCCGGCGTGCTATGCCGCGACCGTGTGTATCTGGTCCGGCAGGCCTACCTCGGTTTCAGCGGGGATCTCGTTTTCGTCGATACGCAAGGCGAGGAGGACCCGGAGTACACCGCGCTCGGTACGCGCTGGCTCCTCCAGTACTTGGGAGAGTCGGCATGACCTTCGCGCAGCGACGCATCGACGTGCAGTTCGCCCTCGCAAAGACGACATTCCCGGGCGGCAGCAAAACGCTCGGCCTGTCAGGGCATCGGGTTCAGGCGATTATCTCGAACAATGGCGGCGGGATGGCGATCCCCTCGTTGAGCCTTCGCATCTACGGGATGAAGCTCGCCGACATGGGTGCGCTTGCGACTCGCGCGCTATCCGGTATCGCGGTGAACGGAGATCAGATCACGGTCAACGCCGGGAACGTCGGTGGTTTCACGAATACTGTTTTCGTTGGGACGGTCTGGTCGGCAGTGACCGATTTCAGTGGAAGCCCCGAGGTGTCGTTTCTCGTGAACGCGCAGGCGGGGTTCCTTCAACGCATTCAGGCAGCACCAGCAAACACGTACCCAGGGACGCAGGATGTCGCGAGCATCATCGGAGGACTCGCGAAGCAGGCTGGTTTCGGGTTTGAGCCCCATAACGTGACGGCTCGGCTATCAGGTCAATATTTGCACGGCAGCGTGCTTGACCAGATCGAGCGCGTAGCAACGGCTTCACAGACCATCGCAATGCTCGACCAGCAGGTGCTTCACATCTGGCCGAACGGGGCAACACCGAATTTCAACCGGACGGTGTCAATTTCAGCAGACACAGGAATGATCGGATACCCAACTTTCACCCCGACAGGAATCGAGGTCGCGTGCGAGTGGCGCCCTGAGTTGATGTTCGGCCAAAAGGTGAATGTTCAGTCGATGGTGCCAATGGCTTCCGGTGATTGGGTCGTTCAGCGGTCCGATCACAACCTGTCCACGATTACGCCGGATGGTCCATGGTTCAGCCATCTAAATCTATGTCCAGAGGGTTTTCTCAGTGTCAGACAGAACTAACGCAGCGATCTCCGGCATTACGCCGAATTCGCTATCCGGCGAATATGAACGGCAGCGCCAGGTCGTCGAGCAGCTACTCTCGAGAGTCCGCACCGCGTATCTAGGCAAGGTGGTTGCGGTAAGCCAAAACGGAACGGTCGAGGGCATCGGCACGCTTGATGTGCAACCGTGCGTGTCGCAACTCGACGGGACGGGTACGGTGGTAGAGCACGGGATCGTGCACACCGTCCCATATCTCCGCATTCAGGGCGGCTCGAACGCGGTGATCCTCGATCCGCAGCCCGGCGATATCGGACTGGTCGTTGTGTGCGATCGAGATACCTCCTCCGCGCGCGCGAACCGCGACGTATCAGCGCCGGGCAGTCTGCGCAAGTTCGACATGTCGGACTCGGTGTACGTGGCGACGGTGCTGTCCGGTCCTCCCAGCCAATACGTGCTTATCGGGCCCAACGGCATCGACATCGTGTCGCCCGTGCGGATCCGCATGTTGGCGCCGACGATCATCATGCAGGCCGACGACCAGATCGGATTACAGGCCGGCGCATCCGTTGATACCGCGGCTCCAGTGATCGGTCTCGATGGAGCGATGACCCAAGGCGACGGCGGCTTTGGTGGGGGCGCGCATATCAGGAGCACGTTGACTGCCGATCAAGATGTGGTCGGTGGTGGCAAGAGCCTCCACGACCACACGCACCGCGATTCGGAGGGTGGCACGACAAGCCCGCCGCTGTAGCGCGCGACCCGTTCCAGCAACAGGCGAGAGCCCCAGACCGAGTAACCGGCTGGAGCTCTCTGCATTTCTACCTTCTTCCATGACAAAGACGCTTCTGCTCGACCAGACGGCGTGGGACCTTGTGCTCGACGCTGCGGGAAACATCGCCGTCGCGACTGAGCCATACCAGATCGCGCAGGACGTAGCCAGCGCGGTTCGCACGTTCCTCGGCGAGTGCTGGTACGACACCACACTCGGCTTGCCTTACTGGCAAAACATCCTCGGCCAGTTTCCCCCGGCCTCGTTCGTCAAATCGGAAATCGTGAAGGCAGCCAAGACGGTACCGAACGTGGCAAGCGCCACGGTGCTCAGCCTCGCGCTCGATAACCGCAAGCTCACCGGCCAGATCGCGGTGACCGATACGGACGGCAATACGCAGACGGTGAATTTCTGATGGCGAAGACGAACGTTCCAGCGATCCGGTGGACGGATCAGGGGCCGGTCGCGCCCGCCGAATCGGACATTCTCAGTGGGCAGCAGGCGGACATCAACGCCGCGTTTGGGGGCGGCGTCAATCCGCAACTGACGAGCCCGCAGGGGCAGCTCTCGCAGTCGCTTACGGCGATCGTTGGCGCGAAGAACGACGACATTCTGGAGGTCTCCAACCAGGTCGATCCTGACAGGGCGACTGGCCGCTGGCAGGACGCCGTCGGCCGCATCTACTTTCTGGACCGGATGGCAGCGACGGGGACTGTCGTTACAGGTCGATGCTATGGGCTTGTAGGGTCACCCATTCCGGCGGGCTCTGTCGCGCGCGATGTCAACGGCTATTTGTACAGTTCGCAGAGCGCGGCGACGATTGGAGGTTCTGGGTATGTCGACGTGCAGTTTCAATGCCAGACAACCGGTCCGATCGCATGCCCAATTGGGGCGTTGTCGAGGATTTTTACGGCCGCGCAGGGCTGGGATCGGGTGACGAACCTGACAGCAGGATTCCCCGGGCAGAACGTGGAGAGCCGCGCCGCATTCGAAGCGCGGCGACGCCTTTCTGTCGCGGCGAATTCGGTCAACATGGTGCAATCGGTGTACGCGAGGGTGCTGTCGGTGCCGAACGTCCTCGACGCCTGCGTACTCGACAACCCGAAAGGCAAGGTGGTGATTTTCGGGGCGACGAACTATCCGTTGCTCGCGCATTCCCTGTTTGTATCGGTCGTCGGTGGCGAGCCATCGGCGATCGCGCAGGCGATCTGGAACAAGAAGGCACCTGGTTGCGACTACAACGGAGATACCTCGTACATCGTATTTGACACCAGCTACGAACAGCCGCAGCCCCAATATGAAATTCTGTGGGTGACTGCGGCGCCAGTCCAGTGCTACTTCATGGTTCAGATTCAGGCCAATGACCTGTTGCCGTCAAACATCGGTGAGCTGATCCAGCAGGCCATCCTTGCGGCGTTCAACGGCGACGACGGTCGCGCGAGGGCGCGCATCGGCTCCACGACGTACGCGGGTCGGTATTACGCCGGCGTGGCTGAGACAGATGAGAACGTGAACATCTTCTCCATTTCGCTCGGCTTCGATCCGATGAACGTCAATCAGACATCGCTGTCGTTCGGCATCGACCAGTATCCAACGCTCGATCCGTCCAACATTGCTGTGGTGCAGGTGTAGCTATGAGAAACGTCGAAGCTACGCTGCTGGCGCAGTACGCAAATAGTTTGACCATCACCGGGTTGATCGATTACCTGAACCAGTGCATCGATCCCGGAGCGGACCTCGAGAATTTTTTCAACACGATCTGGAATGTCGAGACGGCCAATATCCACGGTCTCGAGATCTGGGGGAAGATCGTCAACGTTTCGCGCATGGTGCAGGCCGCACTACCGCCCGCACAGTTTGGGTTTGCCGAAGCATTTGACGCATCCCGTCCGACGACAGGCGTGCAGCCGTTCAACTACGGTGTGTTCAACGACGGTTCCCCACCGGTCGTTAGAAACGTCGAGGTCGATCCGGAGACCTATCGCACGCTGATCATGACCAAGGCGATGGCGAACATCACAGACTGTTCGTGCGCGTCGCTGAACAAGCTGCTCGGCTACCTGTTCGCCGGGCGGGGCCGCTGCTATGTCCTCGACACTGGTCGAATGACCATGCAGTACGTCTTCGAGTTCGAGCTGTCGGTTCTGGAGGTTGCGATCCTGACGCAATCCGGCGTGCTTCCGCGGCCGACAGGTGTGTTGTGCAACATCGTCGAAGCCTCTGACGATGTATTTGGCTTTTCGAACGAGGCCAACGACTTCCAGCCATTTAACCAAGGCGTGTTTTCCAGCGGTGTCCTGAATGCAAGCTAACCAGAAACCCTCTCTTGTCACGCTGCCGTTTGCGGCAAATGGGCTTAGAAACACGATCCCGGAGGAATCGCAGGCCGCTGAGACCCCCGGCGCGGCATCGCTGAACGATGGTTTCCCATCTACCACGATGCAGCCCAAGACGCAGGGAGGCATTCCGCCTGACGGCAAGGACTTCAACGGTATCCTGTTCCTGCTGTCTGCCATTGCGCGATGGGTGCAGGCAGGCGGTTCATTTACGTACGACCGAGAGTTCGCGATCAACCCGAATGTTGGTGGCTATCCAAAGTCAGCAGTGCTGTTGCGTGCGGACGGCGAGGGTTTCTGGTTCAACCTCGCGGACAACAACCCGACCGACCCCGATGCTACCGACGGCAGCGCGCGCAACTGGCTTTCGCTGAACCCCGACTGGCGCGCAGACAGCGGGCCCGGGATGATCCTCAACAAGCCCGCCTTCCAGGCCCCTCTCGGATTCACACCCGTCGAGCAGGGTGGGGGCGCCGGTCAGGCGGACAACAAGGTTCATGTCGGCTGGCGCGCGAATGGCGCTGGCCTTTCCGCCACTGTTGACTCAACCGACCTTGGCAATTTCGTCTTCGAAGAAGAACTGAATGCCAACGTCCGGAACCTCCAGAACAACATAAACGGCGTCCACGATGATCTTCAGAGCCAAGTCAACGGCAAGCAGCCAGCTGGGAACTACCTGACTTATGACGTCGGCTTTGCGACAGTCGGCTCATTCTGCGTCGGTTCCAATAGCGCAGCCAGTAGCCTTGGTTCAACTGTCTCCGGCCTTATCGCCTATGGCGCCGCCGGTAACACTGCCCTTCCGGGCACATGGCGGACTCTCGCGCTCACGAATCCCTACGAGGCCTTCGGGAGCAATTCAATCCAGCTGTTTCTCGCTCAACGGATTGCATGATGCACTACACAAGCATTACAGAGCCGGTCTTCGCCAGTGCAGACGGAAAAACGATTCATTGCGTGGTTCAGTTTGCAGAATTTGCGACGCCACTTCCTTTCCTCGCGGCGGAAGCTGATCCGGTCGACCACGGACGCCAGATCTACGCCGATCTTGTCGCAGGCAAATACGGAGACATCGGTGCGTATGTCGAGCCTTCGCTGACTCCTGGCCAGCAATATGCGGCGGCGATAGCGCAGGGCATCGAGGTCGCTTGCGTGGCGACCCCCGCGCTGAATGGGACGTACGGCGTGTCGGAGAGCGAGGTGTCCACCATGAGCGCCGAAGCGCAGTTCGTCGCTCTATATCAGGAGTTCACGAACGGTCAAACGACGTTGCCGTGGACCGATACGAGCGACAAGCCGCATGTGTTTCCTGATACGGCCACGTTCATGGCATTCGCTAAAGCCGCCGCGAAGTATGTGTCGGCATGCAAGCAGGCGCTCGCGCAATTGCAGGCGGGCAACGCCGCAACGTTTCCTTCGAACGTAGTCAGTCTCTAAAGGCAACGCCACATGGAAGCGAAACAATTTCCGACGCTTATGCCTGTGCCATTTGCACAGCATGGCCAGCGCAACGATATCCCGCAACAATCGCAGATCGGTACGACGAAGGGCGCTGCGTCCCTGGTTGACGGCTTTCCGCCGCTTACGATGACCGACCCGCTGAAAGGCGGCATCCCACCGTTTGGGAAGGACGTAAATGGAATTCTCTATCTGCTGGCGCTCACGGCTCGGTGGGCGCAGTTGGGCGGGTCTTTCACATATAACGGTTCATTCGCAAACGACCCAAACGTAGGCGGCTACCCGCAGGGCGCGGTGCTGTTGCGCGCGGACCTGTCGGGCTTCTGGTTCAACCTCGCAGACAACAACACGACGGACCCGGACGCAGCCGACGGCAGCGCGCGCAACTGGCTTTCGCTGAACCCCGACTGGGACGCGCAAAGCGGGCCCGGCCAGATTCTCAATCGCCCGAATCTTGCGAAGGTCGCAACGAGCGGAAGCTTCGACGACCTGGAGGACCAGCCGGATATTCCGGCAGCGCAGGTGAACGCGGACTGGGGTGCGGAAGACGGCATCGCAAAGATCCTCAACAAGCCACGGCTCGCGAAGGTTGCGACATCGGGCGAATTCGGCGACCTTGAAGGGCTGCCAGAAACCGTCGTTGTCAATCTCAATCCAGGTGCGTCCGTCACGCTTGACCTGACACCGATAGCAGACGGCAACCCTGAGATCCTGTTTAATCTTACAGTCGCTGTTGGCGCAACAACAACGATCTCGCTCGCGAATCCGCCCGCCGCTGGTGTGCTCGCGGCGTTCCTGCTCGTCGTGAATAACAGCTTAGGCTCAGCGATTGTCTGGCCATCGAATATCAATTGGCCGCAAGGCATTGCACCATCGCTGACGGGTACCGCTGGAAAGTTCGATACCTTCGTGATTTTCACGCAGGACGGTGGTGTGACCTACTCTGGATTCGTTGCGGGGCAAAACCAATGAGTCGGTTATCACGGCGATTGCTGATGGCTACAACGGTGCCTTATACGGGGATACTGGATTTGCTAGGGGCACGGCCAGCCGGAGCATGGAGCATGCGGCGGCTAACGGGACGATATTTCGGGCCTTGCATTCGCGTGCGGCGCGACAGCGACAATGCCACCACCGATATTGGCTTCACGGTTAGCGGAGATTTGAACGTCGCAGGGTTGCTGGCATTTACTGGCGGCGCGTCTGGATTTGTCGCGACCTGGTATGACCAGATGGATGCAGCGCCGCTGATGCGAGACATTCCCGAGGCGCAACCGCAGATAGTCCGTTCGGGTGTTTTGCTCACGATGCCGACGTCCAGGAACCGGCCTGTCATTTCCACCAATGGGGGAATCGACAGCGCTGGTGGGCAGGACATGGCCACGGCTACGCCCGCGGCATCGCTGACTTTCGAGCAGCCGTTTGCCCGGTCGTCCGTCGTAACGTTTGAGGAACCCGTGGGCAGCGAATTCTTCCCAATCCTGCTGGAGAGCAACAACTCGCCTGTTGAACTTTACGAAACAGCGACAGGGGCGTATGCGATGTATGCATATGATGTAGACCGCTTCAGCGCAATCATCGGCATCACGCCGGGCAGATCCGGAGTGATCCTCGAGTATTACAACCGCACTGACAGCTGGTGCCTCTTCAACGGTGTCAAGCGGCAAGGCAGCGTGGGGGCCGGTGGCCTCGGCTCGAACTTCCTTGGCATCGGTGGGTACGGCTGGTTGTCGGGAGTTCGGAACATCGCTGCGTTATACGGAGAAGTTAGCGTGTTCCCGGAGGGGCTGTCAGAAGCCGATCAAAATCTGCTAACAGCGGATCAGAAAACGTATTGGGGTACCTAATAAGGGAAGGTCATGCGCTACGCAATTCAGAAGCAGGACGGCTCATTCGAGGTCGATTTCATCGGACACCTGTTCCCGAACGTGAGTCATGCCGGTGGTGTGCCTTCGGCTGCCTGGCTGACAGCTAACAACGTGTACCCGGTCGCGGACAGCGTTGTGTCAGATGCCTTTACAAAACAGGTCACCGTCGAGCCATATTTGTCCAATGGAGTGGTGTACACGGGCACTTCGCAGGCTGTGTCGCTTGATGATGCTCGATCGATCCAAAGCGCCATGATCAACAGCGCCTGCAATCAGGATCTTGCAAAGATTTCGGCGGCATATCCGACGCTAGAGGTGGAGACTTGGCCTCAGCAATTCGCGGAGGCGCGGGCCTATGCAGATGACCGTTCGGTCGCCGTGCCTCTATTGACCGCGATCGCGTCGGCTTCGGGGCAGACGGTGGTCGACCTCGCTGCCAAGGTTCTGCAGAAGTCGCAGGTCCATCAGGCTGCGGTGGGGGCGGTGGTCGGCAAGCGCATCGCGCTCACGGCGCAGATCGACTCGGCTACCGACGTTGACTCAATCAAGAACATCACGTGGTAAACAGAAACCTGCAACTAGTGTTCTAAATAGCGCATACGACCGCCTTCGAGCGGGAGCTACCGGCAATTTCACGGTCTACGGCTCGAGCAACTCTCTTCTTCATCGACGAGGGCGACGATCAGCGCAGGGACGGGCCGCGCAAACGCTTCTCTTAACTACACTAAGGATTCCCGTATGGATAATACGAAGAAGGCGATAGATCATTACCCGCACAGTGCGACGGGTCTCGATAGCCTGCTTGATTTGTGGATAGTAGTCCCGGATGACGATAACGATATGCCCTTCGTTTCGCGTGCCCTATGCGTGACCAAAGCGGGAGACTTTCATGTGATCACCGCTCGCGGAACAGAGATCGTTGTGCCGCTCGAGGCTGGGTGGCATCCCCTGCGGATCAGGCGCATTTACGCATCGGGCACGACGGGCGAATGTGTCGCCGGAGATTAACCCATGATCGGAGCAAACATGATACTTCCGCCGCGCTGCATGGCGTCCTTTGCTCGCGCGGCCGCGCCGATACCACCGCAGCCACCAGACCCCGATGCGCCGACCCTCGATCTGAATTTTCTTGCCGATCCCGCCATCCCGGACGACTGGACGTTTACGCGCGCATCGACTGCAACGTATTTCGGAGTGGACCGCTGGGAAAAGACGGCGGCCAGCAATATTGCCCGCTTCGATCACTATCCACATTCGGGCGAGTTACGCGGACTTCTCCTCGAGGAATCCCACACCAACCTGCTGCACAATTCGGATGCCGCGGAGTTGTGGACGCCGCTGAACGTCGAAGTGATGACCGATGG
>NZ_CADFGP010000035.1 GCF_902833905.1 Paraburkholderia tuberum STM678
ACGAAACGAAGCTCGCTGGAGCAATCCAGTCGTCAGGAAACGCCGGATACGTGATCCGTACGTCCGGTGTTGTGGGAGGACGGCGGGGGCAACCCCGCCTCCTACCCGATCGTCAGTAACGCAACTAACTGTCAGCATTTCCACACTCACCACCTCCCGCACCCGTCGCCAATGTTTTCAGTTTTTGTTGACAAAAACTGGCTGCCCGTACTCGTCTTGGCATTATCAAAACCGGGTAAGATTCCCGCCAGACAGCCGAGCAGCTTGGCTCGCAGCCTTTCGCTGACGCAACGCAGCACAAAAACTGTCGAAAATCGACGCAAAAATTGTTGACAATATTTGTGTCCGTCCTATGATGACCAACATACCGAGACGCCAACCATGTCCGACCCCGAATCCGTCGCGAACAGTTCGAAGCCCGAAGCAATCGCCGAGCGCATCCGCGCGGCGATCCTCGAGCACCGGCTGGCACCCGGCGCGAAGCTCACCGAAGCTCAGCTATGCGAAGTATTCGGTGTGAAGCGCGGCCCCATCCGCCAGGCGCTGTCGCAGCTGGCGAGTGAGCGCCTCGTCGATCTCGAGCCGAATCGTGGCGCGTTCGTCGCGAGTCCGTCGTTGCAGGAGGTGCACGAGGTGTTCGAAATGCGCCGCATCATCGAGCTGGCCGTCGTCGAAAAGATCTGTAGCGGACACGGCATGCGGCGTCTGAAGAACATCGGCGGCATGATCGGCCGGGAACGCAGGGCATTCGAAACGCGGGATTTTCCGGCATGGATCCGCTTGTCGGGCGAGTTTCATACGGAGCTCGCGAACCTGACCGGCAACTCAGTGTTGTGCGATTGCCTGAACGGGCTGGTCGCGCGTTCCACGCTGATTTCCGCGCTGTACGAATCGCTCGGACGCAGCCCGTGCTCGTTCGAGGACCACGAAGCGATTCTCGCCGCGCTCGACGCCGGCGATGCGAAGCAGGCGGCCGCGCTGATGTCTCACCATCTGCAAAGCGTCGAGTTGAAGATGCTGGAGCGCCCCGCGCGCGGGGCAGCGGATCTGCATGAAGTATTCGGCGCGCTTGCGTCGAAAGAAGCATCCACCTAGACAGCCGAAGCCGACTCCACCCCAGGCTGAGGCAAGCAGCAGGCGAGCGCCCGTTCGTGGTGCGCGCCGCACTGAATTGAACTGAACCGATAGATGCACGGCCAGGCGGCCTCGCATGAGCGCCGCCGGCCTGAACACGCACGTCCGTCGCGAGACGACGGAGCTCGGGTAGCGACGCATCGCCGGAAAGCCGCGGCGGCTGGCGATGCGACAACCACAAGTACGTCAGTACGGAGACACGCGCGGCACGGTCCGGGACCACGACGCCGACTTCTTCGACCCATGCGGGACGAGAAGCGAGCAACTGGCATGGCCGATGCAATGTCCGTCGATGCTCTTTCGACGGTCCCTATCCAAAGGAGGAATCATGGCTCAGTTCAGTGCAGCGCCAGGCAGTCACCCCATCTCCAACTATCCGGACGGCACGGCTCAAACCGATCCGTCGATGCCGGCCGGCTACAGCGAGCGGCTCTACAACAAGGACCTCGCGCCGCTGCGCGCGCAGAACTGGAGCGCGTACAACATCTTCGCGTTCTGGATGTCGGACGTGCATAGCGTGGGTGGCTATGTATTCGCGGGGAGTCTGTTCGCGCTCGGCCTGACGAGCTGGCAGGTGCTGGTGTCGCTGCTGATCGGCATCACGCTCGTGAACGTGCTGTGCAACCTGATCGCGAAGCCGAGCCAACTGAACGGCGTGCCGTATCCGGTCGCGTGCCGCGCGACCTTCGGCGTGCTCGGCGCGAATGTCCCCGCAGTGATCCGCGGCCTGATCGCGGTCGCGTGGTATGGCATCCAGACCTATCTCGCGTCGAGCGCGCTCGTGATCGTCGTGCTGAAGTTCGTGCCGCAACTGCTGCCGTACGCGGACGTGCATCGGCATGGCCTGCTCGGTCTGTCGACGCTCGGCTGGGCGGGCTTCATGCTGCTGTGGGTACTGCAGGCGCTGGTGTTCTGGCACGGCATGGAGACCATCAAGAAGTTCATCGACTTCGCCGGGCCAGCCGTCTACGTCGTGATGTTCATTCTCGCCGGCTACATGGTGTATCGCGCGGGTTGGCGCAACATCGGCATCAACCTCGGCGGCGTCAAATATCACGGCATGGAAGTGGTGCCGGTGATGATCACGGCGATTTCGCTGGTGGTGTCGTACTTCTCCGGACCAATGCTGAATTTCGGTGACTTCTCGCGCTACGGCAGGAGCTTTCGCAGCGTCAAGCGCGGCAACTTCTGGGGCCTGCCGGTCAACTTCCTCGCGTTCTCGCTCGTCACGGTGATCACCACCGCGGCCACGCTGCCGGTGTTCGGCGAACTGATTACGGACCCGGTCGAGACGGTGGGCCGCATCGACTATCCGATGGCCGTAATTCTCGGCGCGCTGACCTTCACGATCGCGACGATCGGCATCAACATCGTCGCGAACTTCGTGTCGCCGGCCTTCGACTTCTCGAACGTTGCACCGCGTCTGATTAGCTGGCGCGCGGGCGGCATGCTCGCGGCGGTCGCGTCGGTGTTCATCACGCCGTGGAACCTGTTCAACAATCCGGCCGTGATCCACTACACGCTCGACGTGCTCGGCAGCTTCATCGGGCCTTTGTACGGCGTCCTGATCGTCGACTTCTACCTCGTCAAGCGTCAGAAGATCGTGCTCGACGATCTGTACACGGTCGCGCCGAGCGGCTCGTACTGGTATCGCAACGGCGTCAACTATCGCGCGGTGGCCGCGTTGCTGCCGGCCGCGCTGATCGCGGTGATCTGCGTGATGGTGCCGGGGCTCGACGGCTGCGCGAATTTCTCGTGGTTCATCGGCGCGGGACTCGGCATGCTGTTTTACCGGATGCTCGCACGCTGAGTTTCACGGGCTTTCGTCGCTGCAATAACGAGTCGAACAGGAGTCGCCATGCGTATCAAACTGATCAATCCGAACACGACGCGCCGCATGACCGAGGCGATGGGGCGCTGCGCGCGCGACGTCGCCGCGCCCGGCACCGAAGTGATCGCCGTCAATCCGACGATGGGGCCGCCGTCGATCGAGGGCTATTACGACGAAGCGCTCGCCACGCCCGGTCTGCTCGCCGAAGTCGAGGCGGGCGAACGGGACGGCTGTGACGGCTACGTGATCGCGTGCTTCGGCGACCCCGGTCTCTATGCGGCCCGCGAGTTGGCGCGCGGCCCGGTGATCGGCATCGCCGAGGCGGCGATGCACGCGGCGAGCGTGCTCGCGCCGGGCTTTTCGGTCGTGACGACGCTCGCGCGCACCTGCGGCATGGCCTGGCATCTGGCCGAGCGCTACGGCATGAAGCGCTTCTGCCGCAACGTGCGTGCGACCGACGTCGCCGTGCTCGATCTCGACCAGCCGGGCTCGGCGGCGCGCCGCATCATCCTCGACGAATGCCGGCGCGCGCTCGCCGAGGACGGCTCGGACGCGATCGTGCTCGGCTGCGCGGGCATGGCCGAGCTGTGCGCGGAGATCGAGGATGCGCTCGGCGCGCCGGTGATCGAAGGCGTGACGGCGGCCGTCAAATGGACCGAGGCGCTGGTGACGCTGCGTCTCGCGACGGCCAAGCGCGGCGACTACGCGCGGCCGCTCGCGAAGCGCTACGACGGCGCGCTCGCGTCGTTCAGCCCCGGTCCGCTGCGGGTAAACGCCGAGTCGGCGGACTCGCACATACACTCGCTGTAACACGCACTATCTGCCCGGCTGTATGGGCGCACCGGGGTGTTTTCGCTACACTGGGTCAACTCGGCGCTGCGGTTTCCGCAGCCGCTGAAGCCGCCCGTTGCGTGGCTACACGTGTGAACCCCGCATCGTTGTCGAGGGGTTTCGAACCGCGTTCACGCGCATTCCTGGTCCCGTCACTACGCATCCGTCAAACCATGCCACTCGACCCGAACTACCCGCGCGATCTGATCGGCTACGGCCGCCACCCGGTGCATCCGAACTGGCCGGGGCGAGCGCGCGTTGCGGTGCAATTCGTCCTCAATTACGAAGAGGGCGGCGAAAACTGCGTGCTGCACGGCGATCCCGCTTCCGAGCAGTTCCTGTCGGAGATCGTGGGCGCGGCGGCGTATCCGGCGCGGCACATGAGCATGGAGTCGATCTACGAATACGGCTCGCGCGCGGGCGTGTGGCGCATTCTGCGCGAATTCGAAAGGCGCGACCTGCCGCTGACGGTGTTCGGCGTCGGCATGGCGATCGAACGGCATCCAGAAGTTGCGCGGGCGTTCGTCGAACTCGGACATGAGATCGCGTGCCACGGCTATCGCTGGATTCACTATCAGGACATGTCGCCGGAGGAGGAGGCGCAGCACATGCGCCTCGGCATGGAGGCGATCGAGCGCGTGACCGGCGTGCGGCCGCTCGGCTGGTACACCGGCCGCGACAGTCCGAATACCCATCGGCTGGTCGCCGAATATGGCGGCTTCCTGTACGACTCCGATTACTACGGCGACGACCTGCCGTTCTGGATGGACGTCGAGGTGGCGGGCGGCAAGACCGTGCCGCAACTGATCGTGCCGTACACGCTCGACACCAACGACATGCGCTTCGCCACCCCGCAAGGCTTCAACACCGCGGACCACTTCTTCACCTACCTGCGCGACGCATTCGACGTGCTGTACGAAGAGGGCGACGAAGTGCCGAAGATGCTGTCGATCGGCATGCACTGCCGGCTGCTCGGGCGGCCGGGGCGTTTCCGGGCGCTGCAGCGCTTTCTCGACCACATCGAGCAGCACGATCGCGTGTGGGTGTCGCGGCGCGTCGATATCGCGCGGCACTGGCACGAAACTCATCCTTACCAGCAAGACAACCGCGAGGCTGCGGCATGAAGGCGATGCAATACACCCTGGACCAACTCAACAGGATCTCGACCGACGCGTTCGTCGCGGCGCTGTCGGGCATCTTCGAGCACTCGCCGTGGGTCGCCGAAGTCGCGGCGCGGGAGCGGCCGTTCGCGAGCATCGACGAGCTGCATCGCAGGATGTCGCAGATCGTCGAAACGTCTGGCGAGGACAAGCAGCTCGCGCTTATCAACGCGCACCCGGAGCTGGCCGGCAAAGCCGCGGTGCGCGGCGAGCTGACCGCCGAGTCGACGCGCGAGCAAAGCGGCGCGGGTCTCGCGCAATGCACGCAGGAAGAGTTCGACAAGCTGCATGCGCTCAATCAAGCGTATCGCGAGAAATTCGGTTTTCCGTTCATTCTCGCGGTGCGCGGCTACGACCGCCACGGCATCATCGCGGACTTCGAATCGCGCGTGAACAACAGCCGCGCCGACGAACTGCGCGCGAGCCTCGATCAGATCTATCGCATTGCACGTTTGCGGCTCGACGACCTGATCGGCGCGTGACGCGCATTGCGTCACGCAGCGAGCCGTAACGTTTTTCCCGCACCAATCGATCTCAAGGACGACAAAGATGGCACTTCCGATTCTCGACCCCAACGCACCGGAATTCACGCGCCGTTACGTGAACCTGGCGGACCCGCGTCTGGGCGCGCAGGCGCTCGAGGCCAGCGACGAATTCTTCGCGCCGAAGGACCGCATGCTGAATCCGGAACCGGCCGTCTTCATTCCGGGCAAGTACGACGACAACGGCAAGTGGATGGACGGCTGGGAAACGCGTCGCAAGCGCACGACCGGCTACGACTGGTGCATCGTCAAGCTCGCGCGGCCCGGCGTGATCAAGGGACTCGACCTCGACACGAGCCACTTCACCGGCAACTTCCCGCCGGCGGCGTCGGTGGAAGCGGCGCGCGTTGCGGATGGCGAGCCGAATCAGGCGACGCAATGGACCGAGATCGTGCCGTCGACCACGTTGCAGGGCAATAGCCACCACTACCTCGAAGTCGGCGACGCGAGCGCGTATACGCATCTGCGCGTGAACATCTATCCGGACGGCGGCATCGCGCGTCTGCGTGTTTACGGTCAGCCGCAGGTCGACTGGGCCGGCGCGAGCCGCACCGAGCAGTTCGATCTCGCGGCGATGGAAAACGGCGCGTATCTGGTCGGCGCGAACAACCAGCACTTCGGCGCGGCCTCGACGCTGCTGATGCCGGGTCGCGGCGTGAATATGGGCGACGGCTGGGAAACGCGTCGTCGTCGCGAGCCGGGCAACGACTGGGCGATCATCGCGCTCGCGCAGCCGGGCGTGATCCGCAAGATCGAAGTCGACACCGCGCACTTCAAGGGCAATTATCCGGATCGCTGTTCGATCCAGGCCGCGTCCGTGAAGGGCGGGACCGACAGCTCGCTCGTCACGCAGGCGATGTTCTGGCCGGTGCTGCTCGGCGAACAGAAACTGCAGATGGACGAGCAGCATTTCTTCGAGAGCGAGATCGCGGCGCTCGGGCCCGTTACGCATGTGCGCTTCAACATCTATCCGGACGGCGGCGTGTCGCGTCTGCGTCTGTGGGGTACGCTCGAATGAAAACGCTCGCCATCGAAGCGCTGACGAAAGCGGCGTTCGCCGCATTCGGCGACGTGATCGAACTCGAAGGCGCGAAGCAGATTCCGATCAACCTCGGCACGACGATCCGCTATCACGACCTCGCGAAAGTCGACGTGGCCGACGAGCACGGCCGCACGCTCGTCAATCTGTTTCGTGGCCAGCCGCGCACGCTGCCGTTCGAAGTGAAGATGCTCGAGCGTCATCCGCTTGGCAGCCAGGCGTTCGTGCCGCTCAACGACAAGCCGTATCTGGTCGTCGTCGCGCCCGCGGGCGAACTCGACACGAAGAAGATCCGCGCGTTCGTCACCACTGGCTGGCAGGGCGTCAACTACGCGAAAGGCGTGTGGCACCATCCGCTGATCGCATTGGGCGAGACGAGCGACTTTATCGTCGTCGATCGTGGCGGCGAGGGGCTCAATCTGAACGAGCAGGATCTGGCGGAGTCGCTGTGGCTCACGGAAGATGCGCTGAGCGCGGTGGCGTTTTGATGGCGTTGCTGCTGCCGGGTCGCCGGCAGCGTTGTGGTTCGAAGAACAGGCCCGCGACGTGCGTTACGTCGTGGGCTTTTTTGCATGGATGGCGATCACTTGCGCCTGCCAAGCAGCGGCGAATGCCCAATGACTTCCCTTGACCGTTCGGGCGGCTCCGGCGCCGAAAATCCCGCTGCTTCGATGGCCGGCTTGAGCCCCCTGAATTGCAGGCTTTTCTTCGGCGAGCGCAGCGATGTCATGCCGTCGTCCCATGCATGCAGCATCTGCTTGGCGAGCGCACGCCACTGCGGTTCGTTGCGCGCTGCTTCGATCAACTCGTGGCCGACGTCGACAGCGGAGTCGCACAGCGCTTCAACCATCTGCGCATATTGCCGCGGGGCGATGCCCATGCGTGTGTTGAAAAATCGTTCCAGCGTTTTACCGGCTGCCCAGGTTTTGCGGCCGTCGACAGGCAGCCCGGGCGGATTGGCTGCGAAGCGCGGATAAGCCTGGGTCGTCACGACATCGTAGACGGGCGTGAACGCAACGTCGTCGACCGAGGTATAGAACAGTGCGACGTTCTTGGTGTGGCAGTCCGCATTGCGCACGACGTAGTTCGTCAGCAAATGCCAGCCGAGCTGCTGGAGTTGCATCCGCATGGTGTCGCGATCGAGCAGATACGCTCTTGCCGCGTTGAGCATTTTCTCGCTCGTCGAATGGTATTTTTCGTGCGGCGGCAAGCCGAGCAGACCGCACAAGTCTTCGACGCCATACGCCGGCAGTCCCTGCGCGTCGACATCGAAGCGCTCGACGACGAGCGCCCTGCCATCGTCCGACATCCGCGTGCGCGCAACGGGCGCCACTCCCAGCCGCTCCAGCACCCGCATCGAATGGAACTCGTTGAAACCGAGAAAGGGCGTGTTGTCGTCCGAACCTTTGACGATGTGACGGCTCGTTCGAATCGTCGGCTTACCGAGCTGCACCGGTGTCGATGCGGCAGACTGCGCCTGCGGCGCGATGAACTTCGGCACGACGCCCGAAATGGCCGCTCGCGCGTATTCACGTACGAGTTGCGCGAAATGTTCGGCGGTGTTGTCGCCGTGCAGGATGTGCTGGACGTCGAGCGCCTGGAGTTCGGTGCCCGGCGCCACGCCTTCGGGCGTCACGGTGACCCGGCCGATCCCCATCGAGCCCACGACGGCGAGCAGTGACAGGTCGGTTCCGTCGAGCAAGGGCCCGAATTGCTCGCGGATCAGATTCAGCAGATAGCCTTCAGGCAGGTTCTGCCGGAAAAACGGATGCAGGTCGCGTGGCCAGCGCCAAGGCTCTTCGCGCACCGGCATCGTCAGGCTGACGAAGTCGGCCGCGCTCGCATCGCCGTTATATTTGAGGACATAGTCGTCGCGCTCGCGAAACAGCGTGGCAACGTTCTTGCCTAGCACCTGAACGTCGAGCTTCATGGCTGCGCGTCCGGGCTGCGCTGTTCAGCGAGGATGTCTTCCAGCGTGCGGCCATGTCCATGCGCGACGAACTTGAGGTCGTAACCGGCAACCTCGAGCAGGCGCACGAGCACGGACACGCTCATATCGTTCCTGGCGAGGGTTTCCATCCGCGCGACGGTCGTGCGGGCCACGCCCGCGCGGCGCCCAAGTTCTTCCTGCGATAGTTTGCTGTCGCGTCGCACGGCTTTCAGCATGTCCGAGACATCGGCGAGGGTGGTCATTTGTAGCCTCAGGGCGTCAAACTCAACGTATTTGACATTTATTGTAGCCCAAGAGACACAACAAGGTTATTCGTATTTGTGTCTCCAAGGCTACATTTTATGTATCTTTGCCAATTTTTGTAGCCCAAGGGCGACAAATTCCGCACGTCACCTTCCCAAACAACAACGGGCTTGCCGCTCTCGCGACAAGCCCGCTTCGCACTCCAGCCTCTGCCTCGGCACCGGCTCCGTGATCCGGACAGACGTCCTTACTTCGCCGCGCCGCCTTCGAACCACGCGGCGATCTTCATCCGCTCGTCGTCGGTCATATGCGTGACGTTGCCGAGCGGCATCGCCTTCAACGTGACCGCCTGCTGGTAAATGCGCTGCGCGTTCTGCGAAATTTCGTCGGGCGTATCCATCAGCACGCCGGCGGGCGCGCTGCCCATCATCGTCGGATGCGCGGAGTGGCAGGCCACGCAGCGCTGCTGCAGCACCGGCGCGATGTCGGCGACCTTCAGCGTCGGCGCGTTGGCGGCCTGCGCCTGCGGCACCACCGGACGCGGCATGGTCCACACGAGTGCCGTGCACATCAGCGCGACGCCGACGATCGGCAGATACCACAACACCTGGCCGCGATGGCGCATCACGAAGAACTGACGGATCAGCGCGCCGGCCAGCATGATGACGACGAGCACCGCCCAGTTGTACGGATGCGTGTAGGTCATCGCGTAGTGGTTCGACAGCATCGCGAACACGACCGGCAGCGTGAAATACGTGTTGTGCACCGAGCGCTGCTTGCCGCGCTTACCGTAGATCGGGTTCGGCGTGTCGCCCTTCAGCATCGCGTCGACCATCTTGCGCTGGCCCGGAATGATCACGAAGAACACGTTGGCCGACATGATTGTCGCGAGCATCGCGCCCATGATCAGATACGCTGCGCGGCCCGCGAAGATATGGCAGGCGAGATACGCCGCGATCAGCACATAAACGCCGACGCAGATGCCGAGAAGTTTGTCGCGTGTGCCGAGAATGCGGCACAGCGAGTCGTAGACGATCCAGCCGGCCCCGAGGAAGCCGATTGCCGAGGCGACGGCGACCACCGGCCCCATGTCGAGCACGTTCCTGTCGATCAGGTAGGTGCTCGGCGAGAACAGATACAGCACGGTAAAGAGACCGAAGCCCGACAGCCACGTCGTGTACGACGGCCATTTCGACCAGTGCAGGTCTTCGGGCATTTCGGGCGGCGCGACCGTGTACTTCTGCATGTTGTAGAAGCCGCCGCCGTGCACGTGCCACAGCTCGCCGAACACGCCGCGACGGCGCTGGTTCGGATCGGTCGGCGGCTTCAGGCTGTTGTCGAGCGCGACGAAATAAAACGATTCGCCGATCCATGCAATGGCGGCGACGACGTGGAACCAGCGAATCGCGAGGTTCAACCAGTCGGTGATAAAGCCTTCCATGAAACTCCTCCACTTCTGATTCGTTGCGCGCGCGATGACGTTCGACGTCGTCGGTCATCGCGCCGACTGCGGATAGAAGACGCAGCGCGGGTTGTTATGGGTATCGCGGGGCGTTGTGCCTGTCCAGGTCTGTTCGCGCCGGTTCGGACGCGGCTCGCATCCAGCAGGGCTAGCTGCCCCGATACGTGCTGTACGAAAACGGCGACACCAGCAGCGGCACGTGATAGTGCGCGTCGGCATCGGCGACGCCGAAGCGCAGCACGACGCGATCGACGAAGCGTGGTTCCGGCACCTTCGTGCCGAGCGAGGCGAAGTAGTCGCCCGCGCCGAACACGAGTTCGTACTCGCCCGCGACGAGCGCGTCGCCTTCGAGCAGCGGCTCGTCGCAGCGGCCGTCGTGATTGGTGAGCGTGGTTTTGAGCGCGCGGCGCGTGTCGCCCGCGAGCGCGAAGAGTTCGACCTTGATGCCTGCGCCGGGACGGCCGTTCGCGGTGTCGAGCACGTGGGTAGTGAGCTTGCCCATTCGCAATTGTCCTTGTGTGAATGCGAGGTGTCGGCGGCGGCCCGATCCATTACGTTTGCGGCGGATCGAGGCTCCACGTCAGTGGCTACATACCCGTCGGCGAATCGAAGCGAGCGCCGTGGCAGCCATTGTAGAAAGGATGCTCTGTCCCGAGCGCGAGCGATAGGAAAGATAATAGTTCGCGCATGATGGACAGCCAGACGAAAGCCGCGCCGGCTCATCGGCCGATCGTACCGGCGCCAAAAATGCACCACTATATTGGCGGTGTGAAGTTGGGTATCGCAACCGCGCGGGTTGTCAGCGGGATTTTGGCTACCGAAGGTAAGCGCTGTGCGGCGCGACCCACCCGTGCAAAGGCAGGCCTTTGGCACGGACAACCCCGAAGACGGCGACTCACGCTGGGTAACCGGGCCAATGGCGTTCAACGGAACGCGACGGCACGGTGGCGTGCCGCCGCATCGCGTTCGAACGGCTTTGCATGCAGGCAATCAGGCGGACAGACGAATGACGATGAATGAAGCACTGAAACAACCCGGTAAGACGATGCTCGTGAAGCACGCGGACGTGCTGGTCACGATGGATGACGAGCGGCGCGAACTGCGCGACGCCGGGCTGTATATCGAGGACAACCGGATCGTCGCGGTCGGACCGACCGCGCAACTGCCGCAATCGGCCGACCAGATACTCGACCTGCACGGCCATCTCGTGATTCCGGGCCTCGTCAACACGCATCACCACATGTACCAGAGCCTCACGCGCGCGATTCCCGCCGCGCAGAACGCCGAGTTGTTCGGCTGGCTCACGAGCCTGTACAAGGTGTGGGCGAACCTCACGCCTGACATGATCGAAGTATCGACGCTGACCGCGATGGCCGAGCTGCTGCTGTCGGGCTGCACGACGTCGAGCGACCATTTGTATATCTATCCGAACGGCAGCCGTCTCGACGACAGCATCGCGGCCGCGCGCCGAATCGGCATGCGCTTTCATGCGGCGCGCGGCAGCATGAGCGTGGGACGCAAGGACGGCGGCCTGCCGCCCGATTCGGTGGTCGAGCGCGAAGCGGACATCCTGAAAGACACGCAGCGTCTGATCGAGACGTATCACGACGATGGGCGCTACTCCATGCTGCGCGTCGTCGTGGCGCCGTGCTCGCCGTTTTCGGTGAGCCGCGACCTGATGCGCGAATCGGCGGCGCTCGCGCGCCAGTACGGCGTGTCGCTGCATACGCATCTGGCGGAGAACCTCAACGACGTCGCGTACAGCCGCGAGAAGTTCGGCATGACGCCGGCCGAGTATGCGCACGATCTCGGCTGGGTCGGCCATGACGTATGGCATGCGCACTGCGTGCAACTCGACGACGCGGGCATTGCGCTGTTCGCGCGCACCGGCACCGGCGTCGCGCACTGTCCGTGCTCGAACATGCGGCTCGCGTCGGGCATCGCGCCGGTCAAGCGCATGCGGCTCGCGGGCGTGCCGGTTGGGCTCGGCGTCGACGGCTCGGCGTCGAACGACGGTGCGCAGATGGTCGCCGAAGTGCGCCAGGCGCTGTTGCTGCAGCGCGTCGGTTTTGGGCCCGATGCGATGACCGCGCGCGAGGCGCTCGAAATCGCGACCCTGGGTGGTGCGCGCGTGCTCAATCGCGACGACATCGGCGCGCTCGCCCCCGGCATGGCCGCGGATTTCGTCGCGTTCGATCTGCGTGAGCCGCATTTTGCCGGCGCGCTGCACGATCCGGTGGCGGCTCTGGTATTCTGCGCGCCGTCGCAGGTCAGCTATAGCGTGATCGACGGCAAGGTGGTGGTGAAGAATGGGCAGTTGGCGACGCTCGAACTCGGGCCGGTGATCGAGCGGCATAACGCGCTCGCGCGGCAGCTTTACGAGGCGGCCGCTTGAGCTCGAGCGGAACGGGCGGCACTCGCGCCGCGCCGCGCGCAAGCCGCGAGTCGCTGATCCATGAGCGGCGGCGCCAGTGCGATCGGCGCCGCATGCGGCGTCAGCACTTGTCGATCAACGTCCGGGTCGCCTCGCCAACCACGCCGCGCAGCCAGCGCACTTCGTCGGAGTAATGCACGCGCTCGTGCCACAGCTGGTAGTACTGCATCGGCGGAAAGTCGAGCGGCGCGGGCATCACGGTCAGCGGCAGGAACTTCGCGTAGTAGTCGGCAAAGAGGCGCGTCGTCGTGAAGATCAGATCGGATTTGATCAGCACGTACGGCGCGAGATTGAAGTAGGGCAACGTGACGACCACATGGCGCTTGAGCCGCTCGCGCGCGAGATGCACGTCGATCGCGCCGCGCTGGCCGACCGAATACGGCGTCGGCGCGAGATGTGGCGCGTTCAGGTACTGGTCGAGCGTGAGCCCGCCGCGTTTGGCGAACGGATGCGTGTTGCTCATCAGGCACACGATCTGATCGACGAACAGGTTCGACAGATGCAACTGCTCGGGCGGCTCCGGCCAGTTGCCGACCACGATGTCGAGCTTGCCGTCCTCGAGCGCGAGTTCGTAGTCGAACGCGGGGCCGAGCGAATGGAATTCGAGCGTCGCGTTCGGTGCGGCCTTGCGGAAACGTTCGACGACCGTCGGCACGAACAGCACGTTCAGGTAGTCGGGACAGCCGATCCGGTAGCAGCGGATCGACGTGGCTGGATCGAAGTTGTGCTGCTGGAACTTGATGCGCTCGATTTCGCGCAGCGCGTTCTGCACCGGTTCGAGCAGGCGCAGACCGTACTCGGTCGGCACCATGCCGGACTTGCCGCGCACCAGCAGCGGGTCGCCGGTGATGTCGCGCAGACGGCGCAGCGCCGCGCTGATGGCGGGTTGGGACTGGTTCAGTTTGACGGCGGCGCGGGTGACGCTGCGCTCCATCAGTAGCGTGTGCAACACGCGCAGCAGGTACGTGTCGATCGCCTCGCGTTGCTGGCTCATGGATTCTCCGAATATATGTGCAGGCTGATCGAACTAACGTGAGGGTATATGCGTTTTAATATGGACGAAAAACGGCGTCAAGGGCGACATACCCGCAGAGCTTGTAGCGGCGGGGGTTTGCGGGAATTTTGTCAACTCGACTGAGTGGGGCGAATTAGGTATTGTCATCCGGTTGTGGTGACGGATCGCCCGCCGGCGGGGCGGACCGATAGTCCGCAATCCGGCGGCAATCCGGCGGCAAGCAGGCGGCAAGCAGCGTCACGAACGCACTACGGAATCTCATGAGCGACACTCCACTTAGCGACGGCGCGCAACTCACCGGCCAGGCGGTGCCTCGGCTCGCGCTGACGGGCATCACGAAGCAGTACCCGGCCGTGCGCGCCAACGACGAAGTCACGCTCGTCGTCGCGCCCGGCGAAATCCACGCGGTGCTCGGCGAGAACGGCGCGGGCAAGAGCACGCTGATGAAGATCATCTACGGCGCCGTGCGACCCGACGCCGGCGAGATCCGTTGGGAAGGCGAGACGGTCGACATCGCGAGTCCGGCGGCCGCCCGCAAGCTCGGCGTCGGCATGGTGTTCCAGCACTTCTCGCTGTTCGAGACGCTGACGGTCGGCGAAAACATCGCGCTCGCGCTCGACGAACCGTTCGATCTGAAGACGTTGGCCAAACGCATTCGCGAGGTGTCGGCCGACTACGGGCTCGACATCGATCCGCAGCGGCATGTCCACAGCCTCACCGTCGGCGAGCGGCAGCGTGTCGAGATCGTGCGCTGCCTGCTGCAGAATCCGCGTCTGTTGATCATGGACGAACCGACCTCGGTGCTGACGCCGCAGGCGGTCCGCAAGCTCTTCACGACGCTGCGCCGGCTCGCGGCCGAGGGCTGCAGCATCCTCTACATCAGCCACAAGCTCGACGAAATCCAGGAGTTGTGCGACACCGCGACGGTGATGCGCGGCGGTCGCGTGACCGGCCATGTGACGCCGAAGAACGAGACGCATGCATCGCTCGCGCAGTTGATGGTCGGCCACTCGCTGCCGGACTACACGCGGCGCGAGCACAAGCCGGGCGCGGTGCTGCTCGACGTCAGGCAGTTGTCGGTCGCGAGCGACGATCCGTTCGGCACCTCGTTGCGCGACGTGTCGTTCAGCGTGCATGCGGGCGAGATCTTCGGCATTGCCGGTGTGTCGGGCAACGGGCAGGCGGAACTGCTCGCGGCGTTGTCCGGCGAGAAGCGCGCTGAACAACGCAGCCTGCCGGCCGACGCGATCACGATCTGCGGCAAACCGGCCGCGCGCCTCGGCGCGGGCGGGCGGCGCGCGCTCGGCTTCGGCTTCGTGCCTGAAGAGCGGCTCGGCCGCGGCGCGGTGCCGGCGATGAGCCTCGCCGACAACGCGCTGCTCACCGCGCACCGGCAGAGCATGGTCAACTCGGGCTGGATCAAAACGGGTGTGATGCGCGCATTCGCGAAGCGCTGCATCGACGCGTTCGACGTGCGCTGCGGCGGCCCCGACGCGCTCGCGCAAAGTCTGTCGGGCGGCAATCTGCAGAAATACATCATGGGCCGCGAGATTTTGCAGGCGCCGAAGGTGCTCGTGGTCGCGCAGCCGACGTGGGGCGTCGATGTCGGCGCGTCGGCGTTCATCCGTCAGCAACTGCTCGATCTGTCGGCGCGCGGCGTTGCGATTCTGGTGATCTCGGAGGAACTGGAAGAGCTGTTCGATATCTGCGATCGCATCGCGGTGCTCGCGGGCGGGCGGCTTTCGCCGGTGCGCGCGACCGGTGCGACCAACGCCGAGGAAATCGGCCGCTGGATGGCGGGGCTGTTCGGCGACCGCGAGGGCGCGGCGCCCGCGGCGGATCAACCGGCGCATGCATGAGGCGAGGCGTTGCCCGCCGGCCACGCCAACACGCTAACCACGCACGCGAATGCGGACCCTGAAGAACAGAACCCGAACACATACACGCTACCCATGATGCTTCCCTATCGACTCGAAGCCCGCACGTCGCCGTCGCGCACGATGCAGCTCGCCGTGCCGCTGATCGCCGCGTTGCTGACGCTCGCGATCGGCTTCCTGATCTTCGGCCTCGTCGGCCGCGACCCGTTGCAGGCGATGCACGGGTTTTTCATCGAGCCGCTGTCGAGCATCAACGGCTGGTCGGAGCTGCTGCTGAAGGCGTCGCCGCTGTGCCTGATCGGCCTCGGTCTCGCGATCGGCTATCGCGCGAACGTGTGGAACATCGGCGCCGAAGGGCAGATGCTGCTCGGCGGCATCGCGGCGAGCGGCGTCGCGATCTATTTCGATCAGGCGAGCGGCTGGTGGATCCTGCCGACCATGATGGCGGCCGGCATCCTCGGCGGCATGGCGTGGGCCGCGATTCCGGCGTTTCTGAAGAGCCGCTTCAATACCAACGAGATTCTCGTGAGCCTGATGCTCACGTACGTCGCGACGCAACTGCTGATCTATCTCGTGAGCGGCCCGTGGCGCGATCCGCAGGGCATGAACTTCCCGCTGTCGGAGATGTTCAGCGGCGACGCGCTGTTTCCGACGCTGTATGGCGACTGGCACTGGAAATTTCTGCGTGGCACGCGCCTGAACGCGTCCGTGTTCCTCACGCTGATCGCGATTCCGCTCGTCTGGCTGTTCATGCGCAAGAGCTTCGCGGGCTACCGGATGAACGTCGGCGGACTTGCGCCGCTCGCCGCGCGTTACGCCGGTTTCTCCGACAAGAAGACGATCTGGACGTCGCTGCTGATTAGCGGCGGCCTCGCGGGCCTCGCCGGTATGGGCGAAATTGCCGGTCCGATCGGCCAGTTGCAGGCGACGTGGTCGCCGGGCTACGGCTTCACCGCGATCATCGTCGTGTTCGTCGGCAGACTGCATCCGCTCGGCATCGTGCTCGCCAGTCTGCTGATGGCGTTGCTGTATCTCGGCGGCGAAGCGGTGCAGACCTCGATGCAATTGCCGCAGGCGCTCTCGGGCGTGTTCCAGGGGCTGCTGCTGTTCTGCCTGCTCGGCGCCGACCTGTTCGTGAACTACCGCGTGCGGCGCCGCTCGGCCGCAGCAGTGGCTCGTTAAGTTTGCCAATCAGCTCGCTAAATCCGCTTTCAGACTCGATATGGATATCCAGCAAGCCAGCGCGCTCACGTCGAGCGCGATCACCGCGTCGATCCCGCTGATGTTCGCGGGCGCCGGCGAACTCGTCGCCGAAAAATCGGGCGTACTCAATCTTGGCGTGGAAGGGATGATGCTGATGGGCGCCGTCAGCGGCTACGCGGTCACGTCGATCACCGGCAGCCCGTGGCTCGGCGTGCTCGCCGCGATCGGCGCCGGTCTCGCGATGTCGCTGCTGTTCGCGTTCCTCACGCTGACGATGCTCGCCAACCAGGTCGCGACCGGCCTGTCGCTGACGATCTTCGGCATCGGGCTGTCCGCGTACGTCGGCAAGCCGTACACGTCGGCGGCGGTGCGCGCGACGATCGATACGTGGACGATCCCCGGCCTGTCGAACATCCCGGTGCTCGGCCCCGCGCTGTTTACCCTCACGCCGCTCGATTACCTCGCGTTCCTGATGTTCGCCGCGATCGGCTGGTTCCTCTATCGCACGCGCGCGGGACTCGTGCTGCGCTCGGTCGGCGAATCGCCGCAGGTCGCGCATTCGGTCGGCTTTCCGGTGGTCGGCGTGCGCTATGGGGCGGTCGCGTTCGGCGGCGGCATGGCGGGGCTCGCGGGCGGCTACTATTCGATCGTCAATCTGCACCTGTGGCAGGAGAACCTGACCTCGGGCCGCGGCTGGATCGCGCTCGCACTCGTGGTGTTCGCGACGTGGCGCCCTGGGCGACTGCTGATCGGCTCGCTGCTGTTCGGCGCGGTGACGGGGCTGCAGTTCTATGCGCAGGCGATCGGTGTGCCGGTGCCGACGCAGTTCCTCGCGATGCTGCCGTACGTTGCGACGATCGTCGTGCTCGCGCTG
The DNA here is from genome assembly GCF_902833905.1 of Paraburkholderia tuberum STM678. Lineage (GTDB taxonomy): Bacteria > Pseudomonadota > Gammaproteobacteria > Burkholderiales > Burkholderiaceae > Paraburkholderia > Paraburkholderia tuberum. The sequence continues at coordinate 17,597 of NZ_CADFGP010000035.1, forward strand.
ATCTCGCGCAATCCGAACACGATTCGCCTGAATGCACCCGCGTCGCTCGGCAAGCCGTTTTTCTCGGCGGGCTGACGGCGACACAGGTCCTTTATCGATCCGCTCAAACTATTCGCTCATTACGACAGGGGAGAAAACATGAAGAGAAGAAATCTGCTGACCGCTTTCGCTTGGGGTGCGGCGTCGCTGGCGCTTGCGGCGCCGCTCGCGCAAACCGCGCAGGCCGCCGACGTGCCGGGCGTCGCGTTCGTCTATCTCGGCAATCCGGGCGATGCCGGCTGGACCTACGCGCACGACCAGGGCTCGCGGGAAGCCGAAGCGAAGTTCGGCAACAGGATCAAGATCACGCGCGTCGAGAACGTGCCCGAATCGGCCGACTCCGAGCGCGTGTTCCGCGATCTCGCGAACAAGGGCAACAAGATCATCTTCGGCACGAGCTTTGGCTACCAGGACTTCGAGCTGAAGGTCGCGAAGGACTTCCCGGACACCATCTTCCTGCACGCGACCGGCTACAAGAAGGCGCCGAACTTCGGCACCTACGACGTGCGCATGTACCAGGGCGCGTATCTGGCCGGCGTCGCCGCGGGCTACGTGACGAAGAGCAACACGCTCGGCTTCGTCGCGTCGGTGCCGATTCCGGAAGTGGTGCGCAACATCAACGCGTTCACGCTCGGCGCGCGCTCGGTGAATCCGAAGGTGCATACGAAGGTGATCTGGATCAACAGCTGGTTCGATCCGGGCAAGGAAAAGCAGGCCGCCGAAACGCTGATCGGCCAAGGCGCCGACGTGCTGCTGCAGAACACCGATTCGAGCGCGACGCTCGCGACCGCGTCGGAGAAGCACGTGCACGCGTTCGGCTGGGATTCGGACATGAAGAAGTTCGGTCCTGATGCGCATCTCGGCTCGGTGGTCGCGCACTGGGGCGTGTACTACAGCGCGGTGATCCAGCAGGTGCTCGACGGCAAGTGGACGAACGCTCCGGTGTGGTGGGGCATTCCGCAGAAGGCCGTCAACCTCGAGGACCTGAACACGTCGGCGATTCCGGCCGATGGGCAGAAGCAGGTTGCCGCGAAGCGCGACGAACTCGCGAGCGGCAAGCGCGACGTGTTCACGGGCCCGATCAAGGATCAGTCGGGCACGGTGAAGGTGCCTGCAGGCAAGACGCTGACCGATCCGGAACTGCAGCGCCTGAACTGGTACGTGGAGGGTGTCGACGGGTCGCTGCCGAAGTAAATCGGGCGGTCCGTTGTTGAAAAAAGCTGCGTCCAGCCCCGCCTGGACGCAGCTTTTCTGTTTGCGGCTTGCGCGTGGCAACGGGCAAGCGTGTCGTGCGGTCGCCGCTCACTCCTCGATGCGCAGGCCGACCTTCAACGTTACCTGCCAGTACGCGACCTTGCCGTTCTCGATCTGGCCGCGCGTTTCCGTGACCTCGAACCAGTGCAGATTGCGCAGCGTTTCCGACGCTTTGGCAATCGCGGTGGTGATCGCGTCGTCGATCGATTTCTTCGACGAACCGGTCAGTTCGATCTTCTTGTAAACGTGTTCTGACATGAGTTCCTCCTTGGTGTGCGCCGCTGGTCAGTAAAACGCTGCTCGGAAACGTGCATGGAAAAAGTATAGGCAACGGTTCGCGCAGTCCGACGGACAGATGCGCCCTCGCCAGCGCAATCGCCTGCGCGGCGGATCAGACGCCGCCGCTCGAACCATCGATACTGCACATCGCATGCCCGGTATCGCGCGACTTCAGCGCCTGGCGCGGTCGCTATCATCTGTACGCAACATAAGCGATTCAATCTGATAGCCGACGAGGTTCGAACGTGGAAACTGGTTTTTGCGGCCCCGGCCTGATGGGCGCGCCGATGATCCGGCACCTGCTGCGCCGCGCCGCATGCGCTGGATCGTCGATCATTCGAGCATTGCGCCGGCCGCGACGCGCGCGCTGGCGCGGCGGGTGGCGGATTTCGGCGAGGCGGGCGGGGGGCGGACGGCGCGGCGGGGGAGCGCCTACGAGGCGGGCACGCCGATGCCGGTCGCGTCGACGGTCCAGCAATTGTTGCGACTGGGTGCCGCGATGGGGCTCGCCGACGCGGATTTTTCGGCCTTCATCGACATTCTGCAGACGCCGCGCGGCGGCTCGAGCGGGTGACGCGGGCCGCGCCGGAACAACTGTCCGGTTGAAATCTCCAAACCTGCTAAAATATTAGGTTTTTCGCCGATATCACATTCAAAGGGACGCGCTGTGCTGTCTACTGCCAATATCACCATGCAATTCGGGCCGAAGCCCCTCTTCGAGAACATTTCGGTCAAATTTGGGGGAGGGAATCGCTATGGCCTGATCGGTGCGAACGGCTGCGGTAAATCCACCTTCATGAAGATTCTCGGCTCGGATCTCGAGCCCAGCTCGGGCAACGTGATGCTCGAGCCGAACGTGCGTCTGGGCAAGCTGCGCCAGGACCAGTTCGCGTACGAAGACGTGCGCGTGCTCGACGTCGTGATGATGGGCCACGCAGAAATGTGGGCCGCGATGACCGAGCGCGACGCGATCTACGCAAACCCCGACGCGACCGACGACGACTACATGCACGCGGCCGAGCTCGAAGCGAAGTTCGCCGAGTACGACGGCTACACGGCCGAAGCGCGCGCGGGCGAGCTGCTGCTCGGCATCGGCATCGCGATCGAAGACCACAACGGCCCGATGAGCAACGTGGCGCCCGGCTGGAAGCTGCGCGTGCTGCTCGCGCAGGCGCTGTTCTCGAAGCCGGACGTGCTGCTGCTGGATGAGCCGACCAACAACCTCGACATCAACTCGATCCGTTGGCTGGAAGATGTTCTCAACCAGTACAACTCGACGATGATCATCATCTCGCACGACCGGCACTTCCTGAACCAGGTCTGCACGCACATGGCCGACATGGACTACGGCACGCTGAAGGTCTATCCGGGCAACTACGACGACTACATGCTAGCCAGCACGCAGGCGCGCGAGCGTCAGCAGGCCGCCAACGCGAAGGCGAAGGAGCGCGTGGCCGATCTGCAGGACTTCGTGCGCCGCTTCTCGGCGAACAAGTCGAAGGCGCGCCAGGCCACCAGCCGTCTGAAGATGATCGACAAGATCAAGATCGAGGAATTCAAGCCGTCGTCGCGGCAGAACCCGTTCATCCGCTTCGAGTTCGAGAAGAAGCTGCACAACATCGCGGTGGTCGCCGACAGCATCTCCAAGAAATACGAGCGCTCGATCTTCAATAACTTCAGCATCAGCGTGCAGCCGGGCGAGCGCATCGCGATCATCGGCGAGAACGGCGCGGGCAAGACCACGCTGCTGCGCTCGCTGCTCGGCAATCTGCAACTCGACCACGGCACGGTGAAGTGGGCGGAAAACGCCAACGTCGGCTACATGCCGCAAGACACGTACGAAGAGTTTCCGGGCGACGTCACGCTGATGGACTGGATCGACCAGTACCGCAAGGAAGGCGACGACGAGCAGATGGTGCGCGGCACGCTCGGCCGGCTGCTGTTCAATGCGGACGACATCCGCAAGTCGGTCAAGGTGCTGTCGGGCGGCGAGAAGGGCCGCATGATCTGGGGCAAGCTGATGCTGGGCCGCCACAACGTGCTGCTGATGGACGAGCCGACCAACCACATGGATATGGAGTCGATCGAGTCGCTGCAGATCGCGCTCGACAAGTTCGACGGCACGCTGATTTTCGTCTCCCACGACCGCGAGTTCGTGAGCGGCCTCGCGAACCGGATCATCGAAGTGAAGACCAATGGCACGCTGAACGACTTCGGTGGCAACTATGAGGACTTCCTGACGAGTCAGGGCGTGCAATAAGCGCTTCGGTTCACGCTGATCGAATCGCGTCACAGCAAAAAGCCCGCTTCGTCGAAGCGGGCTTTTTTTATGGTCGCGTCAACGTGCGATGCGCGCAACGAACACCCTCACACCTTGTCGTTCTGAAACCGCATCGCCGTGCCTTCCCGTTCGATCCGAGTCCAGATCGCGCGCTTTTCCTCGTCGCTCAGAAACACCCAGTTCGACACTTCGGTGGCGGTGCGGCCGCAGCCTTTACAGACCTCGTCGAAGAGCGTGGAGCAGACGCCGATGCACGGGCTGTCGGGAAGATCGTGGAGATTCGAAGTCATCGGAAACCTTGAGGCGGGGAGGCGAAGTCCCGCTATGTTAACCGATGCGCGCCGCGCGCCTTGCATGCGCCGCTCAGCGTCGTGCGAACTTCATGTCAATTGCGCTGACCTTTGCGTCTGCGATCACGCCGAAGTCGCCAGTTGCCACATCAGCGCGCCATTGAGCGCAATGATGAAACGCCGCCGACAGCCATGACAGCACGAGCGGCACGCCGTGCACGCGCCAGCCGCGCATCAGCGCCGCAGCGGACGCGCAGCGGATCAGCGGCACGACCGCGAGCGGCAATTGCAAGCTCAGCACGACCTGGCTCGCGACCAGCAACTGATTCGAGCCATGCTGACCGAACACGCCTACCGCGAGCAGGGCCGGCCCGATCGCGAGCGCACGCGTGAGCAGCGCGCGTTTCCAGCGCGGTAACCGCAGCCGCCGCAGGAAGCCCTCCATCACCGTCTGACCGGCCAGCGTCCCGGTGACGGTCGCGCTGAGTCCACACGCGAGCAGCGCCGTCGCGAACAGGATGCCGGCCCAGCGGCTGCCGACGAGCGGCGCGATCAGCCGATGCGCATCGGCCAGATCGGTCACGTCGCGATGACCGCTGGCATAGAACACGGCCGCCGCGACGATCAGCAGCGCCGCGTTGATCACGAACGCGAACGCAAGCGAGCCGAAAGTATCGAGATTGACGACGTGCAGCGCGATCTTGATCTGCGCGTCGCTGCCAGGTCGCGCCCGCGATCAGCGCGCCGGCGCCGAGGAACGAGAACCAGTGCGCGGGACGCATCGGCTCGCCCGGCAGGCGCCGGCGCCGGTCGGGACGCATCGCGAAAGGATTGGTGTTGATCGTGCCAGAGCTTGTGGGAAACGCATCCTGTTGCACGTCACATGCCCATCGCACGCGCGCAGCGGCGGGCCGGCCATCGCGCGACGACGTCGCGCAATACGCATCAAAAGATCATGATAGGAGCATTCGAGCCGTCGTGGCGGCGCCGCGGCGCATGAAAGGCGCGCCGGACGCCGACGCGGCTCTGCACCGGCAAGCACCGTCCGGCACTCGCGCGCGCCAGAGCGGCGCACCGCCCAGGTGCGAGCCAACGCCGAGCTGACAACCAGATAACAGCGACGCGATGAAACCCTCGCAGCCTGTGCCCAGCGCGGATAAAGCGCGGCCGACGTCCGCGTATTTTTCGGTAGACACGGGCCGATAACCCGTTAAAATTTCGCCCATTTTGCAAGGGTGCGGCCAGAGCCTGTACCGTTTGCGCGACAGCTCCGGGTTTTTTTTTGTGTGGGCAATAATTGGTGGTAGTTTTCGGGGTTTTCAGGGGACCGTGCGGGCGACGGCGCGGCTTGAGTGACGAGAGGATCGGAGAACGGGATGAACAAGCGGATAGTGGGGCATATGGCGGCGCTGATCTTGTGCGCGGCGCCGTGGTTGACGGCCGCTGCGAAGGATACGCAGCTCAACGTGTATAACTGGTCCGACTACATCGCGAAGGACACGATACCGAACTTCACCAAACAGACCGGCATCCAGGTCAAGTACGACAACTACGACAGCGACGACACGCTGCAGGCGAAGCTGCTCGCCGGCAATTCGGGCTACGACATCGTCGTGCCGACCAGCAACTACGCGGGCAAGCAGATCGCCGCGGGCATCTTCGAGCCGCTCGACAAATCGAAGCTGCCGAACCTGAAGTACCTCGACCCGTCGCTGATGGCGCTCGTCGCCGGCGCCGATCCGGGCAACAAGTACGTGGTGCCCTGGGCGTACGGCACGACCGGCCTCGGCTACAACGTGACGAAGGTCCAGCAGATCCTCGGCAAGGACGCGCCGCTCGATAGCTGGGACATCCTGTTCAAGCCGGAATACATCTCGAAGCTCAAGGCCTGCGGCGTGTCGGTGCTCGACGCGCCGGACCAGATGTTCGCAGCCGCGCTGCACTACATAGGCAAAGACCCGATGAGCACGAACCCGGCCGACTACCGCGCCGCGCTCGCGATGCTGAAAAAGATCCGCCCGTACATCACCCAGTTCAACTCGTCGGGCTACATCAACGACCTCGTCGGCGGAGACATCTGCTTCGCGTACGGCTGGTCGGGCGACGTCGTGATCGCCAAGCATCGCGCGATCGAGGCGAAGAAGCCGTACAAGATCGAGTACTTCGTGCCGAAGGGCGGCGCGCCGGTGTGGTTCGACGTGATGGCGATTCCGAAGGATGCGAAGCACAAGGAAGCCGCGCTCGAGTGGATCAACTACATCGAGACGCCGCAGGTGAACGCCGCGATCACCAACGCCGTGTACTACCCGAGCGTCAATATGGCAGCGCGCAAGTACGTGGACAAGGACGTCGCGAACGATCCGGCCGTGTACCCGTCGCCGGAAACCATCAAGACGCTGTTCCTGTTGAAACCGCTGCCGCAGGAAATCCAGCGGCTGCAAACGCGGCTGTGGACCGAGTTCAAGTCCGGCCGCTAGGCGCGACAACAAACAGATAAGCAGCCTATGAAGCCCTCGGTGTTCACCGGGGGCTTTGTTCGTCAAACGCCGGAGTGAAGCAGCATTATGATGAGTATTGACCAGCCGGGCGCGCTGGCCGCGACGGCCGTGCCGTCGACGGGCTCGAACGCCGTGACGGGCGACGCAGCGGAGCAGTTCATCCAGATCGTCGATGTCGTGAAGAAGTTCGGCGAGACCGTCGCGGTCAAAGGGGTCAATCTGACGGTGAAGAAGGGCGAGCTGTTCGCGCTGCTCGGCAGCTCGGGCTGCGGCAAGTCGACGTTGCTGCGCATGATGGCCGGGCTCGAAACCGTGACGTCGGGCAAGATCCTGATCGATGGCGAAGATCTCGCGCAACTGCCGCCGTATCGCCGGCCGGTCAACATGATGTTCCAGTCGTACGCGCTCTTTCCGCACATGACGGTCGAGGCGAACGTGGCGTTCGGTCTGAAGCAGGAAGGCGTGCCGAAGGCCGAGCTGAAAGACCGCCTGCACAACGCGCTGGAACTCGTGCAGATGGGCCGCTTCGCGAAGCGCAAGCCGCATCAGCTGTCGGGCGGGCAGCAGCAGCGCGTTGCGCTCGCGCGCTCGCTCGTCAAGCGGCCGAAGCTGCTGCTGCTCGACGAGCCGATGTCGGCGCTCGACAAGCAGATCCGCCAGCGCACGCAGATCGAGCTCGTCAACATTCTCGACCAGGTCGGCGTCACCTGCATGATGGTCACGCACGATCAGGAGGAAGCGATGACGATGGCCAACCGCCTCGCCGTGATGAGCGAAGGCCAGATCGTGCAGCTCGGCACGCCGCACGAAGTCTACGAGTACCCGAACAGCCGTTTCTCGGCGGAATTCATCGGCTCGACCAATCTGTTCGAAGGCCGCACGGTCGAGGACGAGCCCGATCACGTGTTCATCGAAACGCCGGATCTGACCTGCCATTTGCACGTCAATCACGGCATCACCGGTCCGCTAGGCATGCCGGTGACGATCTCGGTGCGCCCCGAACGCATCGCCCTCACGCGTAAGCCGCCGGAGGGCGCCTACAACTGGGGCAGGGGCGTCGTCACGAATATCGCGTACATGGGCGGCTATTCGCTGTATCACGTGAAGCTCGACGGCGGCAAGACCGTGATCGCGAACGTGACGAGCCTGGCGCTCACCGAAATCGATCCGCCATCCTGGGGCGACGAAGTCTACGTGCGCTGGAGCGCATCGGCCGGCGTGGTGCTGACGTCATGAAAGAGGCGCTTTCGTCGTTTTTCGCGTGGTCCGTGCGGCGTCTGAAGTTCAGGGGACGCACCGCGGTGGTGGCGGGGCCGTTCATCTGGCTGCTGCTGTTCTTCCTCGTGCCGTTCCTGCTGGTCGTGAAGATCAGCTTCGCCGATTCGCAGCTCGGCATTCCGCCGTACACGCAGCTCGTCACCTTCGCGGAAGGCGCGCTGCACATCACGCTGGACCTGTCGCACTACGCGTTTCTGTTGACCGACAGCCTGTACTTCGCGACCTATGTGAATTCGGTCGTGGTCGCGGCGATTTCGACCGTGCTGTGTCTGCTGATCGGCTATCCGATGGCGTACTACATCGCGCGCTCCAATCCGGCCACCCGCAATCTGCTGATGATGGCCGTGATGCTGCCATTCTGGACCTCGTTCCTGATCCGCGTGTACGCATGGATCGGCATTCTGAAGAACAACGGGCTGCTGAATAACTTCCTGATGTCGGTCGGCCTGATCCATTCGCCGATCGAGCTGTATCACACGAACACGGCGGTCTATATCGGCATGGTCTATTCGTACCTGCCGTTTCTCGTGATGCCGCTGTACGCGCATCTCGTGAAAATGGACCTGACCTTGCTGGAAGCCGCCTACGACCTCGGCGCGAAGCCGTGGAAGGCGTTCTGGCAGATCACGCTGCCGCTGTCGAAGAACGGCATCATCGCCGGCTGTCTGCTGGTGTTCATTCCGGCGGTCGGCGAGTACGTGATTCCCGAGCTGCTCGGCGGCGCGAACACGCTGATGATCGGCCGCGTGATGTGGAATGAGTTCTTCGACAACGCCGACTGGCCGATGGCGTCCGCCGTCACATGCGCGATGGTGTTGCTGCTGCTGGTGCCGATGGCGCTGTTCCAGCATGCCCAGGCGAAGGCATTGGAGGAGGGCCGCCAATGAAGCCGAATCGCATGCTGCAGCTGATCGCTCTGGGCATCGGCTTTCTGTTTCTGTATATCCCGATCGTCAGCCTCGTCGTGTATTCGTTCAACGAATCGCAACTGGTGACGGTGTGGACGCGCTTCTCGACGCGCTGGTACGCGGCGCTGTTGCAGGACGGCGAGCTGATCACGTCGGCGTGGCTGTCGCTGCGTATCGGCCTGCTCACGGCATTCGCGTCGGTGATCATCGGCACGTGGGCCGGCTTCGTGCTCGCGCGCATGGGGCGCTTTCGCGGCTTCACGCTGTACACCGGCATGATCAACGCGCCGCTGGTGATCCCCGAAGTGATTCAGGGCATCTCGCTGTTGCTGCTGTTCATCGAAATGGCGCGCTGGATCGGCTGGCCGGCCGAACGCGGCATCTTCACGATCTGGATCGGTCACGTGATGCTGTGTATTTCGTACGTCGCGATCATCGTGCAATCGCGCGTGCGCGAACTGCATCCGTCGCTCGAGGAAGCCGCGCTCGACCTCGGCGCGACGCCGCTGCGCGTGTTCTTCTTCGTCACGCTGCCGCTGATTTCACAGGCGCTGGTGTCGGGCTGGCTGCTGTCGTTCACGCTGTCGATCGACGACCTCGTGCTGTCCGCCTTCCTGTCGGGTCCCGGCTCGACGACCTTGCCGCTCGTCGTGTTCTCGCGCGTGCGACTTGGTCTGAACCCGGAGATGAATGCGCTCGCGACGCTGTTCATCGCGGTCGTCACGGTCGGCGTCGTCGCGGCGAACTTCTTCATGCAGCGCGCGGAGCGCAGGCGGGCCGTGATGGCGGTTTGAGCTTGCGCGACGCGCGGGCATCGCGCGACGCGTGATCGAACTGGAAATCGCGGCCCTCACTTCTTCTGACGATAGCGATGATCGAGTCCCTTCTGCGTGTGCTGGACTGGCAGCCGCTCTATCGGCTGTGGGAACTGATCGTGATCATCGTGAAGTTTCTGTGGGAGCTGTTGCAGTTGCTGAGCGGTGGCGGGTAACGAATGCGCCGGCCCATGCCCGCGGCGCCGGATTGCCATTGTGCGGACTCAACGCGCGAAGCGGTAATCCTGCGGCCGCACGCGGCGCGTACGCTTGCGAAAGCTGAACGTGAAGCCGGGCCAGATCGCGGTGACTTTGCCGCTCTGCGTTTGATACCAGCTGTGGCAGCCGCTCGTCCACACCGCGTGCCGCATCTCCTGTTGCAAACGCGCGTTGAAATCGCGCTGCACGTCGGCGCGCAAGGTCATCGTGCGCGCATTCTGTTTGCGCAGCACGCGCAGGCAATCGCCGATATATCGCAGTTGCGACTCGATCATGTAGATCATCGAGTTATGGCCGAGCCCCGTGTTCGGGCCGACGATCATGAAGAAGTTCGGGAAGTTCGCGATGCTCGTGCCGAGATAGGCCTCGGGGCCATCGCGCAGCCATAGCGTGCTGAGGTCGGTGCCGTCGAGGCCGGTCACTTCGAACGGCGCGGGCACGTCGTTGACCTGGAAGCCGGTGCCGCAGATGATCGCGTCCGCGTGGTGGTGCACGCCGTCATCGGTCACGATGCCGTCCGCGACGATCTCGCGGATACCGCTCGTCACGACGTCGACGTTCGGCTGACAAACGGCCGGGTAATAGTCGCTCGACAGCAGCACGCGCTTGCAGCCGAGCCGGTAGTTCGGCGTGAGCTTCGCGCGCAGCGCCGGGTCCTTGACGCGTCGCTGCAGATAGCTGAGACCGAACTTCATCGGCATCTTCATCAGCTTCGGATTGACGACGAACGCGATCCCACGCGACTCGAGCTGCCAATAGATCGCGCTGCGAACGAAGCGCTGCGTGAACGGCAGCGTACGGAACAGCCATTGCGCGCGCAGGCCGATCGGCTTGTCGCGCTTCGGCATCACCCACGGCGCGGTGCGCTGGAACAGAGCCAGATGCGCGACATGCGGCTGGATTTTCGGCACGAACTGGATCGCGCTCGCGCCGGTGCCGATTACCGCGACGCGTTTGCCGTCGAGCGGATAGGCGTGATCCCAGCGCGCCGAATGGAACAGCTTGCCCTCGAAACGTTCGATGCCGGCGATGCGCGGCAGCGCGGGACGCGACAGCGGACCGTTCGCGGCGATCAGCACGTCGGCCTCGACGATTTCGCGCGCGCCGTTCGTGTCGAGCTCGACGAGCCAGATCTGCCGCGCTTCGTCGAAGCGCGCGGCGCTCACTTTCGCATTGCAACGCACGTAGCGATCGACGCCGTACTTGCGCGCGCAGTGCCGCAGATACGCGAGAATTTCGGCCTGGCTGCTGAACGAGCGCGACCACGCCGGATTCGCCTCGAACGAGAACGAATAGAGATGCGAGGGGACATCGCAGGCCGCGCCGGGGTAGGTATTGTCACGCCACGTGCCGCCGATGCCGCTCGCGGCCTCATAGACCGTAAACGACGTGATGCCCATTTGCTGCAGACGGATGGCCATGCCGATGCCGGCAAAGCCACTGCCGACGATCGCAATGCGCAGCGCGGTGGATGAAGCGGAAGGGGCAGGCGTCACGGCGGTCTCCGGCACGGGGCGAAAGCGGCGGGTGAAACGATAGCGGCTATGGCGCGCTGGACTCGCGCGGCGCGACGGGCAGGGGCGAAATCGCGCGTCTACAGCTGTCTACACACGGCTTAACGCGCAGGGTAGACAACTGTACACATCGCGTCAAGATCGTTTAGAGTGCAGCTATTAAACGCGCATACCGCGCGACGATTGAACGCACGATGACGACCGTCCCCGAAGCAGCGTCCGTCGCCGGCCCGGAGTTGCCGCCCGGCAAGCGCAAGCTGATCGAAGCCGCGCTGCGGTTGACCGCCGGCGGCCGCAGTTTCGCGAGCCTCGGCTTGCGCGAGCTCGCACGCGAGGCGGGGCTCAATCCGAACACGTTCTACCGCCATTTCAGCGCGCTCGACGAGCTTGCGCGCGAAGCCGTCGCCTCGGTGAGCCGACGGCTTCGGCCGATGCTGCGGCGCGAGCGCTGGCTCGCCGCGCACGACGAACCGCACAGCGTGCCGCGGCGCGCGTGCGTCGCGTTTTTCGCGTTCGCGCTCGCGAACCGCGAGGCGTTCCTGAGCGCGCTGGCCGAATACCACGGCACGTCGCCGGCTTTGCGCGAAGCGGTGCGGGCGAACCTGCACGAGGTGTCGGCGGAGATGGCGGACGAGGTCGTGCAGCTCGAATTGATGCCGCGACTCGCGCGCGAGACCGTCGACGAAGTCTGCACGCAGATCGTGCTGCAACTGTTTCATCTATCCGCTGAATACATCGATGCGAACGCCGCGCGCCGCGACGCATTGATCGATTACGCGGAACGTTTCATCGTGCGGCTGTTTGCGGGGGCGGTCGTGCTCGCGCAGCACGAGGCTAGCCAGGCGGCGTCGGCGCGGGCCTGACCTGAACGAAGGCGGCACACAAAACCGGCGGGCAAAAAACAGGCTCCGCGAAGGAGCCTGTCTTTTCATTCGACGCGGATCGATCGGGTTCGATCAGGTATCGGTCCAACCGCCGGAATCGTCGTTGCTGCCCATGTCGATGCCGCCGCCGCTGCCGTCATCGTTCCAGTCGTTCGAACCCTGACCGAAGTCGAGGCCGCCGCCGTTTCCGCCGTCGTTGCCGCGCCGGCGCAGTTCGTCGGGGTCGACGACCACGTCGCGCTCGACTACGCGGTCACGCCCATGACTGAGCGCCTCGCCAAGCAGCACGCCGGTCAGCAGGCCGCCCATGCCGCCACCCATGCCACCGCCTTGCTGCACGATGACCTGCGGCTGCTGCTGATAGGGCCCCTGTTGCGGATAAGGCGGTTGCGGGTTGCCGAAGCGCTCGGCTTCCTGCGCGTACGTCGATTGCTGAGCGCTGCCCACGGACGCGGCGGTCGGATCGGGCCGGCCGTCGGCGCGCGCGCGCAGGCTCGCGATGCGCTGCTCGAACTCGTCGAGTGCATAGGGCGGCAGCGGATTCTTGCCGTTCGACAGCGTTTCGACGGCGCCGCGCAACTGTTCTTCGGTCGCTTCGACGTCTTTCTCGAGCAACTCGTGACCCGGCGCGGTGGATAGCTTCACGTCGAGCTTGATCGAACGCACCGTGTTGAGCATGTCGGTGGCGCGCTTCAATTGCGCGCGGCGGTCCTCGTCGGCGCGCGTGTCTTCCTGGCTGCGCGCGCGGCGCAAGGTCCAGCGCAGCACGAGCGCGATCACCGCGATCAGAACAATGATACCGATCCACATACCCACCCCCGGACCATGCCGTTGTTGCGCTTGCGACATCATCGCCGACTGTTGCTGCACAGCAGGCGCATTCTGCTGCGCGAACGGATTCGCGGCGTGACGGGTGACGTTGCCGCCCGCGCGTTCCGCGTCGCGGCGCAGGCGCGCTTCGGTTTGCGCGAAGCGGCTCGGGTCGGTGAAGCGGACCTGCGGATCGAGCGTCTTTGCCTGTTGGAGCTGCGCGAGCGCCTCGGCGGAACGGCCTTCGCGATCGAGCACCTGGGCGTACAGATAGTGCGCGTGTGCGTTGTTCGGATGCGCTTGCAACACTTCGGTGAGGCCGGCGTCGGCCTGCTGCCAGTTGCCCTGCGACATCGCCGATTCGATTTGCTGGGCGGTCGGCACCGCGAACGCCGCGGCCGACACGAGCAGCAGCGAAGCGAAGGCGGTTGCGAAAAGTTTTTTCATTTGCGGACCGGGCGGGGCGCGCCCGTCTCCATCAGTCGATTGCGGTGGCTGCCTGTGGCGGCCGGTATGCCGGTGCGTTCAGAAGCGAGCGCGCCGGCATGTACTGCTACTGCTGTCATTGCTGCGTGTACTTGCTGCGAGGAAGTACACGCATCCAGCATTTACTGCGCCGGCGTATTGAGCTGCTTCTTCAGCGCTTCGAGCCGATCGTCGACGGACGGGCCGCGGTTCAGATCCGCGAGCTTGTCGTCGAGCGCCTTGCCGCTTTTTTCGTCGGCGGAGTTCAGACGTGCGTCGGAACGCGCGTTCGACAGCGCGACTTTATCTTCGAGCTTCTGGAAATCCTCGGACAGGTTCTTGCCGCCGATGCCGCCGAGTGCGGTGGCCGCGGTATCTTTCGCCTGCGCGATCTGCTGCTTGGCTTGCAGGATGTTCGAGCGCGCGTTCAGGTCGTTGCGGCGCGTGCGCATGTCCTCGATCTGGCTCTTCAGTTGCGCGACCGACGGCTCCAGCGAAGTCAGTTCTTTGGTCAGCGCATCGCGTTCGGCTTCGGCCGTGGCCTGCGCACTGAGCGCTTCACGCGCGAGCGCTTCGTCGCCGGACTGCAGCGCGCGGCGAGCACCGTCTTCATACTTCTTCGCCTTGTCCGCGGCAACATCGCGCTTGCTTTGCTGGGTGGCGACCTGCGCCTGAATCTCGATCAGCGAGTTTTCGGCCTTGCCGATGCTGTCGTCGAGTTCGCGCACGATCTGGCGCGAGTCGCGCGACGGATCCTGCACCGAATCGGCCGCATCGTTCAAAAGACCTTTGAGCGTGCGCGAAATGCTGTCAAAAAGCGACATGAAAACCTCCAGAGAATGTGAGCGGCGCCGACGATGCGTGCGCGCCTGACTGCCTTGAACTACTGCTACTTTACGCCGCCGTGCGCCATGCTGCGCAACGTTCGGACCGGAGTTCGGGGCGCACTTGCCGATTGCAATAGCGCGGTCCGTTTTGGTTGAGGCGCAATGCCGGTTGAGGATTGCCTCGATGATGGAAAGCCGCGATGGGCATGGACTTGACGGCGGATCATGGACTTGACGGCGGATATTACACCACCGGCTGTCTTAAAGATGGCTTAATCGATGCGGCTTCCCGAAGGCTCGAACGATGCGCGAAAAGTCGCTGTTTGCGGGTGTGGGCGGGCGTTACCGAGCGGCGTTTCACGCAGGTGTCACTGATGTAACGATATGCAACGGGGACTCGTTGCGTACGCTCGCCTGCTCGCTCGGATGCAGTGATTGCGGCTCGGTGCGCAGTAATTTTCCGTCACGCTTTGCGTCACGCGAAACGGCCGCCTTCGGCGCTCGGGTCGCTGTGCGGTTCGTCGTCGTCGGAGTCCTGGTCGTTGGGGCGGCGCTTGAGTGAGTTGCGCAGACGCGCCGACGTGCCGGGCAGCCGTTTCGACGCGGCGTTGTCGATTGCGTCCGCTTCGGCGTTTTCCGCGTTTTCGGCGGCTCGTGCTGCCGTCAGACGCGCGACGGCTTCGGCGGTGGCCGCGGCCTGTTCGTCCTGCTCGGCGGCGAGCGCGGCGGCGACGCCCGCGGGAAGCAGCGGGGCGGGGGCATCCACAGCGTCGGTCACGGGAGCGGGGCGACCGGCTTGCTGCCTCGAGGGCGAAGCCACGGCATCGGCCGCGCCGGCAGCCGCCGGAGCCGCCGCGTCTTTCTCATCCGCTTGCAGCGCTACCGGCAGCGCTGCGCGCGCATAGCGCGTACCGCGCGCGACGCGCTGCAGCGCCGCGTTCAGCGGATCGGGCGCGCGCGGCGCGCGCAGCCGGTCGACGATGCTCGCGGCCTTGACCTGTTCGCTGGTCGCGCCGAAACTCAGCACCGCGCGCCGCATCAGTTCACTCACGCTGATGCCCAGATCCTCGGCAGTCGCGGTGATCGCACGTTTCTGCGCGGCCGTGACGAATACGACGATGCGCTCACTGGGCTTGGACATGATCGACTCGCAGTCTTGTTAGCATGGGCGGATCGGCGCGTGCCTTCGGATACGGTGTCGGAACCCGTCATCGGAACTGCCGTTGGATCCCGCCGTTGGGGTCCCCGTCGCGCGCATCGAGGGACGCGCGCGGGGTTCATCATATGACGAGTTGCGCCGCCACGGAACAAGCGCGGTGCGAAAATCCCGTGACATCAACGAGTTGTAGTGTTTGCGGCCGGTTTGTCCACAGCCCTTTCAACAGAAAATGTTGATAACCCCGCATAAGCTGCGCGTCGCGCGCTGCGCGAAATTACAGACCCTTACTAGGAAAAGGCGGCGGCAAAGGGAATTCTTACAAAAAAACTGCCTTGGACCGCTGCCGATTTCTTTAAAATGCGCTGTTACGTTGCGCCGGACATGGTCCGAGGCGTGCCGTGCGGCCGGCCGGGGGCAAGGTCCGCAGGGCGGCGTACGTCCCGGCCAGGATGTCGAACACGACCCATGCGCGCGCCGCGAGCGCGTGCAGACAGGCGCGCAGTTGCGGGCCCATTATTCCAGTCATGCCAATCATCAAACGACCGCATTCCTCGAACTCTCCGGCCGGTGAAGACCGGGACTCCCACCAACGCACCCCTGGACGCAATGCCGCCTCGCGCGAGCCCGAGCGCGGCCGTCGTTCGATCGGCGCGTCGCTCGTGCTGTGGTTCTTCGGCCTGATCGCGACCGTCGTCGTGGTCGGGGCGCTGATCGTCGGCTATGCGCTCGTCGTGATGGGGCCGCAATTGCCGTCGCTCGACGCGCTGACCGACTATCGCCCGAAAGTGCCGCTGCGCGTCTACACCGCCGATCACGTGCTGATCGGCGAATTCGGCGAGGAGCGGCGCAGCCTCGTGCGCTTCCAGGACATCCCCGACCAGATGAAAAAAGCGGTGCTCGCGATCGAGGACTACCGCTTTTACGAACACGGCGGCGTCGACTTCGTCGGCATCCTGCGCGCCGGTTTCGCCGACCTTGCGCATGGCGGCGCGTCGCAGGGCGCGAGCACGATCACGATGCAGGTCGCGCGCAACTTCTTCCTCTCCAGCGAGAAGACGTACACGCGCAAGATCTACGAGATGCTGCTCGCGTACAAGATCGAGCGCGCGCTGACGAAAGACCAGATCCTCGAGCTGTACATGAACCAGATCTATCTGGGCGAGCGCGCGTACGGCTTCGCCGCGGCCGCGCGCGTGTACTTCGGCAAGGACCTGAAGGACCTCACGCTGGCCCAGGCCGCGATGCTCGCGGGCCTGCCGAAGGCGCCGTCCGCGTATAACCCGGTCGTCAATCCGAAGCGCGCGAAGATCCGTCAGGAGTACATCCTGCGACGCATGCTCGAGCTGAACTACATCACGCAGCAGCAGTACGACCAGGCCGTGAAGGAAGAGATTCACACGAAGAATCCGGGCAACGAGTACAGCGTGCACGCCGAGTACGTCGCCGAAATGGTGCGGCAGATGATGTACGCGCAGTACAAGGACGAAACCTATACGCGCGGCCTGAACGTGACCACCACGATCGATTCCGCCGATCAGGACGCCGCGTATCGCGCGGTGCGCAAGGGCGTGATGGACTACGAGCGGCGCCACGGCTATCGCGGACCGGAAGGCTTCGTGCAGTTGCCCGAGGCGGGCGACGACCGCGACCAGACGATCGACGACGCGCTGACCGATCACCCGGACAACGGCGAGATCATCGCCGGCGTGGTGACGGACGCGAGCCCGAAGCAGGTGGCCGCGCAACTGGTCGACGGCACCCAGGTGACGGTGTCGGGCGACGGCCTGCGCTTCGTCGCCGCGGCGCTGAGCCCGCGCGCGAACGCGACGCTGCGCATCAAGCCGGGTTCGATCGTGCGCCTCGTCGCCGACGACAAGGGCAACTGGCAGATCACGCAGCTGCCGCAGGTCGAGGGCGCGCTCGTGTCGCTGACGCCGCAGGACGGCGCGATCCGCGCGCTGATCGGCGGTTTCGACTTCAACAAGAACAAGTTCAACCATGTAACGCAAGCATGGCGGCAGCCGGGTTCGAGCTTCAAGCCGTTCATCTATTCGGCGGCGCTCGACAAGGGGCTCGCACCGGCGACGATCATCAACGACGCGCCGCTGTACTTCCCGCCGAGCACGCCGGGCGGCGACGCGTGGGAGCCGAAGGACGACGACCAGCCTGATGGTCCGATGTCGATGCGCCTCGCGCTGCAGAAGTCGAAGAACCTCGTGTCGATCCGCATCCTGTCGTTCATCGGCACCAAATACGCGCAGGACTTCGTTACGCAGCGCTTTGGCTTCGACGCCGACAAGACCCCGCCGTACCTGCCGATGGCGCTGGGCGCGGGCCTCGTCACGCCGCTGCAGTCGGCGGGCGCGTACTCGGTGTTCGCGAACGGCGGCTACCGGATCAATCCGTATCTGATCAACGAAGTGACTGACGCGCGTGGCGTGGCGATCTCGCGCGCGCAGCCGCTCGTCGCTGGGCACGACGCGCCGCGCACGCTCGAGCCGCGTAACGCATACATCATGAACAGCCTGTTGCACTCGGTCGCGACCGCGGGTACGGGCGCGGGCACCAACGTGTTGAAGCGCTCGGACCTGCAGGGCAAGACCGGTACGACCAACGACGCGAAGGACGGCTGGTTCGCCGGCTATCAGCAGTCGCTGGTGGCGGTCGCGTGGATGGGCTACGACCAGCCGAAGAGTCTCGGCAGCCGCGAATTCGGCGCGCAGCTCGCGCTGCCGATCTGGGTCGAGTACATGCAGCGCGCGCTGCGCGGTGTGCCCCAGGCCGAGCCGCAGCAACCCGACGGTGTGACGGTGATGAACGGCGAGCTGTTCTTTACCGACAAGTTGCCGGGGCAAGGCTTCGTCGCGAGCATCGGTCTCGATTCGGGCAATCCGATGGCCGGCGCGACCGATGCGGTGGGCGGGGTCGGCCCGGCGGGCATGACGCCGCCGGTGGTGCCGCCGCCGAGCGTGTCGACGACCGAGAAGAAGCAGATTATGGATCTGTTCGAGTCGAACAAGCCTTGATGTCTCGGATGGCGGGTGCGCGGTGGGCCACGGATTCTTAAGCGATACGGGCACTGGCCCACTCTCGCCGCATACCGTCATGTCAGCGGCGAAACACCTCGACGCGAGGCACATCGTCGGAAAAAGCGGACTGAAGTGCCCACTCCTCGTAGCGTTTCGCGCCGGCAAGATGCTCTGATAACTTCATGGTCAGATCATGCCAGGCTGAATCGCCTTCCGGCACGGTCATGGTACGGCCATCGTCTAGCCGGACGAGCAATACGATCGAATTTCCAATCCATTGTTCTGACCGCGTAGCGACGATTTCGCAAATATCTTCCCAGGCAATCTGTTGCTCGCCTTGCTGATTTGTCACGACGAGACCCTTATCGCTCAGGGATAGAGCGAAGGAGAATCTGCGTGACGGCAGGCGTCCTAGCAGCCAGGAGTTGATCCGGCTCATTATCATGTCGTAGCTCTATTTCCATTTGATTGGGGCGAGGCGCCAGATATTCTCTGCGGCCTCCTTGCCGACATGGTGGCCGAGCCAGCTCGCCATCATTCCACCGGCAATACCCCCCAGCACAATTGCCCCGCCTTCCGCCAACTCTCCTACGACCGGAATCATCAACGATGGCGCGGCCCATGTGCCAGCCCATGCCGCGCCAGCCGCCGCACCTGCCCACATGCCTCCCGTGCCCGCTGCCAATCCACCGATGGCTCCTGCAAATTCCTCAGTCGCTACTCGCGCTTTGTCCTTCTGCGGCGCTTTCTCGATGACTACGCCGACGGCAACAATCTCAATCACGATGCCGGCGGACCCAGCCATCCGGCCTACAAATGCGATACGGTTAACGACAGACCGCGTTTTGCCGACGCTCAGCAGAACCGCTTCTATATTGCCTTTTTTTCGAAGCAGGGTGTCCAGGGTTGGCAAATTTTTGGATGGTTTGAGCGCCTCAGAGTAAAAGCGCCCGAATGGACTTAGACGCCTGCGCATTTCAATCACCAAACCGTTGCGTTGCACTTCGACCAATTGTCTGGCTTCCTCGTGAGTGATATTCCCACGCTGAAGGAGTCGCTTGGCCTGTTGCTGAATTACGGAATTCGTCTTGTCATAGATGTGTCTTGCATATCCGTCCCAAGCCATATTCGCGGCGACGGGAAACTGAATGTTAACTACATCTGAAACTTTAGCGGTATAGCTGTATCGTGTTCTACTTTGATCTGCCATTATCTAACTCGCATTGAGAAAATCGAAAATCTTGCATAGTCTATATGGCGAATCATCCTAAAATTGCGGCGATAGCTACCGTGACCTAAGCGCACTGTGCGCGGCAACCGTGACTCAAAGCAGTGCGCGGGTAGCCCAAAACTGGACGGAAAGGAAACGCACGAAAAAAGTATGAGCAAGTGTTAAATAACGGGATGCAGATCCAACGCAAATCATCGTCATGACCTCGGATATTGATGATATCTCCAATCGAGAGCCCTTTTTCGCGATTCTGATACAGTTCTATTCACCACAGACTCACGATGGGCGTCCGATCGATCTTTGAAATAGACAACGGTTTGAAATGAACGAAAGTGAAACCTTTGAGCGTCGCCGTTTAGTGGCAGTGGCACAGGCAATGTTGGACGGCAATCTATTCGTTCTTGAAGGGGCGGCGCAGCTACTCGCTCTTAAGAATCAGTTAGACGGGATTGCCGATCGCGATCCGGACTTTGATGTCTTCGTCGTCATTCGATCAGAGACCGATCATTTGCCTCTCGAAGCGCAACGGTCGCAGTGGCTATCTGAGGCGCTTGCTCGTCTTGAGCCCGAGTTCAAAAGCTCGCAAGAGTGGGCAAGCTCTTTCGCGCCTCAAGCATGCATCGATCTGATAGCACGATTCAGTGATCGATAAACACCGTTGAGGCGCTGCAGAGCACGTGTACTGTGGCTTGCTTCTGATTCGTTTCGCACCGTACAAACAAATCGTATTAGGTTCAATGCGTTAGCCCGTTGTTCAGACAGTTTTCAACAGGTTCATCAACACGAACTGGGGATAAGTGCGCCGCGTTCCGTACGGAATCCGAGACTTAGTTGGATGTCACCGTGTTCGTCGTCCCAACCGATGCAGGCGCAGAAGCCGAAGTCGCCGCAGCCGATGATGCGCCTGCCTGATCAACCGGCGGATTCCCCATCGCCTGAAACAGCGCGGCCGTATCCGTCAGCCGCGCGCTCATATAGCGGATCTCATCGAGCTGCGCGTTGCGCCATTGCTGCTCGCTCGAACGCGTCGCGGCGACGGGCAGCGCGCCGAGCCGATAGCGCGCCGAGGTCTCGTTGAACACACCCTGTGCCGAACGCGCGGCAACGTTCGCGGCGTCGAGCGACTGCGCGTCGTGCTCGAGTGAGGCGAGCGTGTCGGCGACGTTCTGAAACGCGGCCAGCACAGTCTGTTTGTACTGCGACACGCTCGCTTCATACGTGTGCTGCGCCGCGCGGCGCTGCGCGAGCAGCGCGCCGCCGTGAAACAGCGGTTGCGACAGCGACGCGCCGATGCTCCAGATGGCCCCCGCACCGGACATCGCGACCGGCCAGCTAAACCCGCCTTGTCCCATCGATGCCGACAGCGACAGACTCGGGAACATCTGCGCGGTGGCGACGCCCACATCGGTCGCAGCGGCCTTCAGCGCGGCGTCGGCGGCCTCGATGTCAGGCCGCGTGCGCAGCAGCTCCGACGGCACCACCACCGGCACCTGCTTCGGCACATGCAACTGCGCGAGATCGATGTCGTCGGGCGCGGCATCGGGTGTGCGGCCAAGCAGCACCGCGAGCGCGTGACGCGTAGTGAGCCACTGTTGCTTCAGCGCCGGCAGACTCGCCGACACGCTCGCCGCGCTCTGCTGCGCGTTCAGCAGATCGGCATGCGATACCGCACCGAGCGCGAAGCGCCGCTCGGTATCGCGCGCCTGATCGTTGGCGAGGACCACGAGCCGCTCGGTCGTATCGACCTGAGCATGCAGCGCGGCGCTCGTGATCGTCGCGGTCACGATGTTCGCGGCGAGCGCGCGCCGCGCCGCCTCGAGCTGGTAGACCTGCACGTTCACGCGCGCGGCGAGCGCCGCGTTCGCGAGCCGCGCGGCGCCGAACAGATCGAACGTGTAGTGCGCCTGCAACTGGCCGACGAACACGTTGTACAGAAACGTGTTCGGTCCGATCTCGGGGATCGCGAGCGCGCGATTGCGGGTGGCCTGGCCGCCGGCGTCGATGGTCGGCAGCAGCGAGCTGCCGACCTGCGCGCGCAATTGCTCGCGCGCGGCCGCGAGACTGCGGTCGGTCGCGTCGAGCGTCGGACTATTGCGCAGGCCTTCGTCGACGAGCGCGTTCAGCGCATCCGAGCGGTACAGCTTCCACCATTCGGGCACCGGCTGCGCGCCGGTCACGAACTGCTGCGAGACGCCCTGCGCAGTCACGGTTTGCGTCGGTAGCGGCTCGGCACCGTAGTGCGCGGGCTGCGGCATCGCGGGCGCATCGCCGTTCGGTCCGAACGAGCAAGCGCCGAGCATGCAGGTGATGCCGGCGATGCTGGTGGCAAGCGTGGTACGGGCCAGCGCGTCGAAGCGCGCGCGGCGGTGGCGGGATAGGGCGGGAATAGTCATGCTCGTGCTCATGCTCAGTTACCCGTGTGCGTGGCGCCGGCACCGGACGGCGTCTGCGGCTCGCGCTCGTCGGCGCGTACGCGGAACGACGCGGCGTACAACGCGGGCAGATAGAACAGCGTGAGGATCGTCGCGCTCGTGATGCCGCCCATCAGCGCGGTGGCCATCGGCCCGAAGAAGTTCGAGCGCAGCAGCGGGATCAGCGCGAGCACGGCGGCCGCGGCGGTCAGCGTGATCGGCCGGAACCGCCGCACGGTCGCGCCGACGATCGCATCGAAGCGCTTGTGCCCCGACGCAATGTCCTGCTCGATCTGATCGACGAGAATCACCGAGTTGCGCATGATGATGCCGAACATCGCGATCACGCCGAGCATCGCGACGAAACCGAACGGCTGGCCGAACAGCAGCAAGGTGAGCACGACGCCGATCAGGCCGAGCGGCGCGGTCAGCACGACCATCAGCACGCGCGCGAAGCTTTGCAGCTGGATCATCAGCAGCGTGAGCACCGCGATCACCATGATCGGAATCTGCGCGTTGATCGAGGTTTGACCCTTGGCGCTTTCCTCGACGGAGCCACCGATCTCGATCCGGTAGCCGACCGGCAGCGTCGCGCGGATCGGCGCGAGCGCGCGGTCCACCGCGTGCGTGACGTCGATGCCTTGCGCGCCGGCCGCCACGTCCGACTGCACGGTGATGGTCGGCTGACGGTCGCGTTCCCAGATCACGCCGTATTCGAGGTCGTTGCGCAGATGTCCGAGCGTGCCGAGCGGCACCGGGCCGTTGGGCGTCGGCATCGCGAGCGCGGTCAGCCGCGACGGGTCGACGCGTTCGGCGCGCGGCGCGCGCAGATCGACGCTGATCAGCTTGTCGCGCTCCCGATACTGCGTGACCGTGTAGCCGGACATCGTCATCGCGAGGAAGCTGGCGATGTCTTCGGACGTCACGCCGAGTTCGCGCGCGCGCTTCTGGTCAATCTCGAAGCGCACCGAGCGCTCGGCGGGTTCGTCCCAGTCGAACTGCACGTTGCGCGTGCCGCGATTGGCGCGCATCGACGCGGCGACGCGTTCGGCGATCGAGCGCACGGTCGCGATGTCGTCGCCGCTCACGCGGAACTGCACCGGATAGCCGACCGGCGGCCCGTTCTCGAGGCGCGACAGGCGCGTGCGGATCGCCGGGAAGTTGTTGAGCAACTCCGGTTCGAGCCACTGCGCGAGCTTCTCGCGATCCTTGACCGACTTCGCGGTGATCACGAACTGTGCGAAGTTCGGCTGCTGCAATTGCTGATCGAGCGGCAGATAGAAGCGCGGCGCGCCGGTGCCGACGAAGCTGACTGAGTGATCGATTTCAGGCCGGCCTTTGAGAACCTGTTCGAGGCGCTGCGCCTGGCGCAGCGTTGCATCGAACGACGCGCCTTCGGGCAGCCGCACATCGACCAGCAACTCCGGCCGGTCCGAGCTCGGGAAGAACTGCTGCGGCACGAGCGAGAAGCCGGCCATCGCGAGCACGAACAGCAGCACGGTGATCGCGAGCACGACGAAGCGCCGCTCGATGCACCAGCCGATCCAGCCGCGCAAGCGCGTGTAGAAGCGCGTGTCGTAGATGTCATGTTCGTGATCGTCAGGCTCGTGCGCATGGCGCTTGCGCTCGGGCAGCATGTGATAGCCGAGCAGCGGAATCAGCACGACCGCCGCGAGCCACGACGCGATCAGCGCGATCGCCGACACCTCGAAGATCGAGCGCGTGTACTCGCCGGTGCTCGACTTCGCGAGCGCGATCGGCAGGAAGCCGGATACGGTGACGAGCGTGCCGGTCAGCATCGGAAACGCGGTGCTGGAGTACGCGAAGGCCGCGGCGCGCGTGCGGTTCCAGCCTTGCTCGAGCTTCACCGACATCATTTCGACCGCGATGATCGCATCGTCGACGAGCAGGCCGAGCGCGAGCACGAGTGTGCCGAGCGATACCTTGTGCAGGCCGATATCGAACAGGTACATGCACAACGCGGTGACCGCGAGCACCACCGGAATCGAGATCACGACCACCATGCCGGTGCGCACGCCGAGCGACACGAGGCTCACGACCAGCACGATCGCGACCGCTTCGGCGACCGCTTCGAGGAAGTCGTCGACCGAGCGCGCGACCGCGTGCGGCATGCTCGATACTTCGACGAGATTCAATCCGGCGGGCAGCGCGGCGCGCAGTTGGGTCATCTGCTGATCGAGCGCGCGGCCGAGGCGGATCACGTCGCCGCCCGGCTGCATCGTCACGCCGATACCGAGCACGGGTTTGCCGCCGAAGCGCATCTGCGTGACGACGGGGTCGTCGTAGCCGCGCTTGATCGTCGCGATGTCGCCGAGACGCAACGTGCGATTGTTGATGCGGATCAGCGTGTCGGCGAGCGCGGCCACGTCGTTGAACTGGCCGCTCGGGCGCACGAACACGCGGTCGTCCGTGGTGGTCAGCGTACCCGCGGGAGCGATCGTGTTCTGCGCGTTGATCGCCTGCCCAAGCTGTTGCGGCGAGATGCCGAGACGCGTCAACTGCGTGTTCGCGATCTCGATGTAGATGTGCTGATCGGGATCGCCGAAATAGTCGACCTTGCCGACGCCCGGCACGCGCACCAGCACCGAGCGTAGCTGGTCCGCGTAATCGTGCAGTTGCGCGGCGGAAAAGCCGTCGCCTTCGAGCGTGTAGATGTTGGTGTAGACGTCGCCGAATTCGTCGTTGAAGAACGGGCCCTGGATGCCCGGCGGCAAGCTCGACGCGATATCGCCGACTTTCTTGCGCACCTGGTACCACGTCTCGGGCACCTGGCTCACCGGCGCCGAGTCCTTCATCGTGAAGAAGATCAGCGATTCGCCGGGACGCGAGTAGCTGCGCACGAAATCGATGTACGGCGTTTCCTGCAGCTTGCGGCCGATGCGATCGGTCAGCTGCTCCTGCACCTGGCGCGCGGTGGCACCCGGCCAGAACGTGCGGATCACCATCACGCGGAACGTGAAGGGCGGGTCTTCCGACTGCGCGAGCCGCGTGTAGGCGAGGATGCCGAACGCGGTGGCGAGCGCGATCAGGAATACGACCAGCGCCTGATGACGCAGTGCCCACGCGGACAGATTGAAGCGTCCTTCTTCGTGCGACGTGCTCATGAAGCGAAGTCCTCGGGATGCAGCGGCGCGATCGCGCGGACTTTCTGGCCGGCGCTCACGGTGTGCACGCCTTGCAGCACGACGCTTTCGCCATCTTTCAGGCCATCGCTGACGACGAACGTGCGCTCGTAGTAGCGCGTGACGGTCACGCGACGCAGCTCGAGCGTGTTGTCCGCGGCGCGCACGACCCACACGGCCGGTTCGCGCCCCTCGTGAAACAGCGCGGTGACCGGCAGCGTGAACACGCCGTGCTGCGCGGCCGCCGCGGCGAGCGGCACGGCCGGCGTGACGTCGGCGGTCATGCCGAGGCGCACGTCGGCGCCGGCATCGAGCAGGGTCAGACGCGCGCGCCAGGTGCGGCTCTGCGGATCGGCGGCCGGCGACAGCTCGCGCACGCGTGCGCCGAGCTTGCGGCCCGGCAGCGCGGCGAGCGTGACGCTCGCGTTCCGGCCGACCGCGAATGCGGCGAGCGCGCTTTCGGGCACGTCGCACAGCACGTCGACGTCGCCGCTCCACGCGAGGTTGTAGACGGCCTGACCCGCCGACACGTTCTGGCCCGTGTCCGCCTGTTCAGCCGTGATGACGCCCGCATGACCGGCGACGAGCGTCGTGTACTGCAGCTGGTTCTTCGCGAGTGCCGCCTGCTGCTGCGCCTGATCGCGCTGCGCGAGCGCGGACGCGTAGGCGTTGGTGGTCTGTTCGAGCTGCGCGGGCGCGATCAGGTTTTCTTTGGCCTGCGCCCTGTCGCGTTCGAGCTGCTGCTGCGCATAGACGAGGTTGTGCTGCGCGGCGTCGAGCTGCGCCTGCGTGCTCGCGGCGTTTTTCTGCGCATCGGCCGGGTCGAGCAGCGCGACGACTTCGCCGCTTTTCACCGTGTCGCCGAGCCGTACCCGCCGCTCGATGATCTTGCCGGCGACGCGGAACGACAGCGGCGTCGAATAGCGCGCCTGCACTTCGCCGGGCAGCGACGCCGCCTGCAGCGCGTGGCCGTCCGCATGCACGGCGAGCGCGACCACCGGGCGCGGCGCGGGCGCCGCGGCTTCCTTCTTCGAGCAGGCCGCGAGCACTAGCACGCCCGCCAGCGCCAGCGCGCAGGTCTGCCTGGAGAAACCGCGGTGAGAGGATGGGGGAGACTGCTGGCGCATCGCTGACGATGCAGGAGAACCGGGACGCTTCACAATTACCCCAACTGGAGACAGCGAACGAACACGGCAAGCCGCGCGGCCCGCCAGCGAAGACCCGCATGCCGCGTCATGCTAATGGCATACAGGAATGGCTTTGAATGACGAAGCGCATTCTAATACACTCATGTATCTGAATGCATAGATGGATTTGAATTCTTTTGGGTGCTAGGCTTGCGGCCATGAAACGTCAAAGACTGACAAGAGAGCAGAGCAAGGACCAGACGCGGGAGCGGCTGCTCGATGCCGCGCAGGCAATTTTCATGAAGAAGGGCTTCGTCGCGGCGAGTGTCGAGGACATCGCGGCGGCGGCCGGCTATACGCGCGGCGCGTTCTATTCGAACTTCCGCAGCAAGACCGAGCTGTTTCTGGAGCTATTGCGGCGCGATCACGAAGCGATGCAGGCGGGCCTGCATGCGATCTTCGAAAGCGCGGCGTCGCGCGAGGAGATGGAGGCGCGCGTGCTGCGCTACTACAGCTCGCTGCATCGCGAGAACAAGTGTTTTCTGCTGTGGGTCGAGGCGAAGCTACTGGCGGTGCGCGACGGCCGTTTCCGGCTGCGCTTCAACGCGTTCATGCACGAAAAGATCGAACAGTTGAGCGCCTATGTGCGCGAGTTCTCGGAGCGCGTGGGCACGCCGATGTCGATGCCGCCCGAGCAACTCGCGATCGGCCTGATGGGTTTGTGCGACGGCGTGCAGTTCTTCTACACGGTCGATCCGCAGAATGTCCCGGCGGAGATGGCCGAAACGGTGCTGGCGGGGTTTTTCTCGCGCGTGGTGTTCGGGCGCGATGCGTAACGGTAGGCGTTGAGCCTGGAGGCGCGGATGCGCGACCCGGAGGGATCGCGCATCAGATACGGTTCAAGGCGGAAAAATCATTCGACCGGCAGTCGCGCGCAGGCCTCGGCGGCGGGCGCCGCGCACGCGAACGCGTACTGGCCGCTGGCGTCGAGGAATTTTTCCCCGGCGTGCAGGGCAACCTTGATATCGGGGCAGCGCTCGTAACCGATATAGGCCGAGCCCGCGGCGGCCGACCAGCAAACCAGCGAAAACGCGATCTTTTCCAGCAGACGAAAACGATGTGGCATGGCGGTGTAGCGGTAACTTTCTTTGGCCGCCATCTTAGCAGCAAACTAGGGTTTATACCTAGCTAAAATCCACGATAGACGCCGTAATAGTGGCGCGATGGACACGCCGCGCCGAATCTGACCGGAATGTCATGTCTGGGTCAGGGTTGGGACATGTCCTATCGCTAGAATCGGTTGCGTTGGGCGGACCCGCGCGCGCCCATGCGGCGCGGGTCGACACAGGCGGCAACGGTTGCGCCGGCCCGGCTTTACCGAGGCAGGAGTCGTCCATGAATCAACTGCAGTCGATGCGCGTGTTCGTCAAGGTGGCGGACCTCGGCAGTTTCGTCGGCGCGTCGGGCGCGCTGGATCTGTCCACCGCGGTCGTCACGCGGCACGTCGCGGATCTCGAAGCGCGGCTCGGCACGCGACTGCTGAACCGCACCACCCGCCGTCTTTCGCTGACCGAATCCGGCGCGACCTATCTGGAGCGCGTACGCCACATCCTCGCCGATCTCGAGAGCGTTGAGCAGATGGTGGTGGCGCGCAATCACGAGCCGGTCGGCACGCTGCGCATCGTCGCGCCGGTCGTGTTCGGATTGCACAGTCTCGCGCCGGTCGTGCAGTCGTACGCGGCGCGCTATCCCGACGTCGTGCCCGACGTCACGCTCGCCGACCGCCACGTCGATCTGGTCGAAGAGGGCTTCGACGTCGGCATCCTGGCTGCGCGGCACATGCGCAGCGCGAGCATCGTCACGCGGCGGTTGACGACCGGCTACATGACGGTTTGCGCGACGCCCGAGTATCTGGCGCAACACGGCACGCCGAGGCGCCCCGAGGATCTGCTCAGGCATTCGTGCCTGAGCAGGCCGGCCGAGCAGGGCGGCGAGGAGCGCCTGTTCAATGGGCCGGACGGCGAAGTGCGGGTGCGGCCGACCAACGCGATCGCGGCGAACAACGCCGAGATGCTGCGGCAGTTCGCGCTGCTCGGCATGGGCGTGGCGATCCTGCCGAGCTACCTGATCGGCCGTGATCTGACGGCGGGGCGGCTCGTGCGTCTGCTCGACGCGTACAGTCTGCCGCCCATCGAAATCACGATTGCGTATCCGAGCCGGCTGCATCTGCCGGCAAAGGTGCGGACGTTCATCGACCATCTGGTCGAGCATTTCCAGCCGGACAGCGCGCAGGCGCGGGATTCCCGTAGCGTGGCGCCGGTGCGGGTGGTGGCTGGGGTGAGCGGGTCCGACGCTCCGACGGCGCGCGAGATCGCCGACGACGCGCTCGAAAACAGCCGCACGACGCGCCGTGTGACGCGGGTGGCGCGCGCGCGGATCGCGGCGTCGTCGCAGTTCTGACGTGTGAGGTGAGGCGAGGTTGAATCCGGGTTCAGATCCCCAGGCCCGGGCCATAGTTGCCGCCGATCAGGAGCGTGACCGACTCGATGTCGACATAATCCTGCTCCGGCATACCATCGAGCATCGCCAACACCTCGTTGCTCGCGCCGGCTTCGCGCGCGGCGTCGACGAGTGCGTCCTTGTTGGTCGGGAACTCGACTTCGCTGAGAAGATCGGCGATCTGCAGATCGATCGATTCGCCGGGGATGTCCGAGGCCGTCATGCGCATGCTCCTGGTGAGCTTGAGTTAGTCACGTCGTTATTGCTGCCACGACAAGCCAGCGCCTCGCCGCGATGAGTTTCTCGCAGTCTGTTGCAATCCCGCGCGCGCCACCCCAACGTTATGACAGCCGGCGCAAACCGGGCAGGCGCGCCGTCGTAGCCGCGCCGCCGCCCGCCGTTGCGGCGGCCCTCACGTGGTCAGATGCTCGTTCTGCCCGGTCAGGCTGCGGTCCAGATGTCGGGACTTCGGCAGCGCAATATGCTCCCAGTGCTGCGGACGGCTGGCGTCGGTGCTCGACACGTCTGGGGCCGGAGGCGCGACCGGCGCGGCGTTCGCGCGTTGCGCGAGCGTGATGGAATCCGTGCTGTCCGAGGCGGTATGAACCGGCGCGGCAAAGCACGAGGCTGACAGCGTCACCATGATTAACAGTGTCGAGGTTTTCATCGCCCGACCTCCTAAAGCTCATGCGGCGCTGACAATCGAGCAAACCCTGTGCCGTCCCGCGTCGAGAGGACGGTGCAAGCCGAGGACGGCATGGCGCTGCGCGGCCCAGGCTCCTTACCATCTTAGATGGCAAATACTGCAACGCGCGCACATTTGCGACAAAACCGGATTGTAGATTCGATCATCGCACGAACAGGCGCGCGCGTCCGCCATGCGCTAGCGCAGCACATCGAAGCGCGTCCACGGCCACGACGGCCGGTCGCGCATATAGCCGTTCAGCCAGTTCCACTGCGGATGCCGCTTCATGAACGCCTGTGCGTCGAACGGCCGGCCGCACGGATGCCCCCAGCGCGCGGTGAAGGCCATCTCGCGGGCCATTTCGCTGTCGATCACCTTGCCGTCGTTCGCGCCCCACGGATTGAACGGCCCGTGATCGGTGCCGCCGAAGCGCGCGTCGTCGAGCTCCAGATGCCCGCAGATCGTGCGCGAGCACGGGTTGTCGTTGCGATCGAGATAGACGTCGTGATGATCGGCGATCATCTGCTTCGCGAGCTCGACGTCGATGCTGCCGCGATGCAGTTCCTCGAGCTGCATGAAACGCAGACGCCGCGCGCCGTTCTTGCGCACGTCGGTATAGTCCTCGCCTTCGCCGATGCATTCCTGGTTGCGGATCTTCAGATCCGTCGCGGTGTTGTAGCCGCTGTAGAAACCGTCTTTGGTGGTCTCGAAGCCCGCATAGTGCAGCCCGAGTTCGTAACGCGCGATCTCGCCGGTCTTCGTGTCGCCGAGCAGCCAACTGTTCGCGTAGCCGCCGTTGTTCGCGAGCGAGAACATGTCGCACCATTCCTTGATGCTGTTCGCATATTGCGACGCGCGCCGCGAGCGATAGAACTCGGGCGCACCGGCCGCGTTGTAGCCCGCGAAGTTCGAGATCGTCGTTTCGGTGATCATCAGGCCGGCCGCCGTGACCCAGAAATCGGTCAGGCTCGAGATGCAGCCCGGCAGGCCCTGCATCAGGATGCGGTTGCCGCGGTCGGGCACGATGTCGAACACGACGTTGAACGCGTCGCCGGCCGCGTAGCGGTCCCACGAGTTGTGCGCCATCACGATACGGCCGTCGCGCGTCGCGTTGCCGGTCGCGATGAACGCGCTGCAGTGGTGACCGCGCCGGCCGCGCCACAGTTTCGCGCCCAGATGCGGCTGCGCCTGCGCGGCGTGCGTCGGCCACCAGCTTTGCAGCAGATCCATGTAGCCGTTCCACGCGAGCACTTCGGCGAACGGCAGCTTCGCGCCGTCGGCGATGCCATGGATTTCATCGGCGAATTCGGTGTCGAGCTTGCTCGCGAACTGGCTCGTCGCGGCATTGACGAAGGTGTCGAACTCCTCCCCGGTGTCCCATTTGGCGAGATAGCGCGCGGTGCGGATCGCGTTTCTGATTTCGTCGGCGAGCAACTGGCCGTGCTGCTCGCCGCGATCGTACGGTTCGCCTTCGATATGCACGAAAATCCAGCCGGCCTGATCGCGGCGTACGGCCTCGGGGGACGGTTCGCTCATCTTCGCTCCGACGCTACGGCGGGCGCTGTCGCTGCGCCCAAGCTGGGCTCACGCGTGCCGGCCGCGTGAAGGGCCGGCGGTCTGTCCATTGTAGAGAATCCGCGGCGCTTTGCATCGCGCCCCGCGAAGCCTTCGAAAGCTCTAGCGCGACGGACTCATGCGGAAGTACGCATCGAGCAGCGAGGTCTTGTAGACGACGCCGGCGAGCTTCGGATGCGCGGTGCTTTCGATCACCGGCAGCCGCTCGCCCTGAAACGCCATGAAGTGCTGTAACGCGATGGCGAGCGACATGTCCGGCGTCAGCACGTCGAAATGCGGCTGCAGATAATCGGCGGCGGTTTTCATCGACGTTTCGCGCCGCTCGAGCAGATCGGACGTGATGTCCTTCAGCGCGACCACGCCGAGAAACGCGCCCGAGTCGTTCGCGACGTACAGATACTTGACCGGATACTCGAGGAACACGCGCGTCATGTCGTGCACGGTCGCGTTCGGCGGCACGACGGTCTGCGCGGGGCGGATCAGCTCGCGCATCTGCGTCGCGCGCAATCGCGAGCGCTCCTGCTCCTCGCGATTGCGGCGCAGCGTGATCTCGTACATCGAGGTCTTGCCGATCGCGCGAGCGATGAAATACGCGACCACACACGACAGCATCAGCGGCAGCACGACCTGATAGCTCAACGTCATCTCGAAGATCATCAGGATCGCCATCAGCGGCGCCTGGGTCGCGCCCGCGAGGAATGCGCCCATGCCGACCATCGCATAGGCGTAAGCGGCCGACGTCGCATGCGGCCACAACGCGTGCATGCCCTGGCCGAACAGCGAGCCGACCGCCGCGCCGACGAACAGCGTCGGCGTGAACACACCGCCCACCGCGCCGGAGCCGGCCGTCGCCGCGGTCGCCGCGAGCTTGCAGACGAGCACCAGCAGGAGCGCGGACCATGTCCACGGCGAATGCAGGATCGAGTTCACGACGCTGTAGCCGTTGCCCCACACCTCGGGCTCCGCGACCGAAATGATGCCGACCACGAGACCGCCGAGCGCGAGCCGCACCGGCAACGCCACCGGCAGCTTGCGAAAGGCCGCCTTCGATGCGTTGAGCAGCCGCAGAAACTGCGGCGCGGCCGCGCCGCACAGCGCGCCGAGCGCGACGAACAGCAGCACCTCGGGACCGGTCACGGTCGGAAACTCCGGCATCTCGTAGGGCGGCTTGTAGCCGGCGAACTCGCGCATCGTGATGTTCGCGACGACCGCCGCGACCAGCACCGGCCCGAAGCTTTCCATCGCGATCGAGCCGAGCACGATCTCGGTGACGAAAAACGCGCCCGCGATCGGCGCGCTATACGCGGACGTGATACCGGCCGCCGCGCCGCACGCGACGAGCAGGCGCAGCCGCGGCGGATCGAAGTGGACCCAGCGGCCGATCAGCGACGCGGCGAGCGCCGCGAGCTGCACCATCGGACCTTCACGACCGATCGAACCGCCGCTCGCGATCGTAAACAGCGACGACACGCTGCGCCACAGGCTCAGGCGCACCGGCACGACGCCGTCGCCGATCGCGACCGCTTCCATGTAGTCGGTGTGCGTTTTCGTGTCGGCGTGACGCTGCGCAATCAGCAGGAAAATGCCGGCGACGAGACCACCCGCGGCCGGCAGCCAGATGCGCATGGTCCACGGTAGGCTGCGCGCCATGTCGACGAAGCTGCCGGAGCGGCCGGCAATCGCCAGTTGCAGCAGTTCGATGCCCTTGCGAAACAAGATGGTCGCCAATGCGCCGGCAATGCCGACCACAACGGCCCAGACCAGCACCGTATGGGCTTCTGAGAGGCGGAAAACGCTTTGGGCGCGGGTGCGCAGCTTCAGCAGGAATGAAAGCACGTCGTCGGTACGGGGCGTGATGGAAGGTTGAAAAAACCGCGGCACAACAGCAGCGCGCCCGCCTCGAATGGCGGGCGCGCGGCGGCGAGCGGGCGGAGGCGGGCGGCGCGGTTCAAGTCGCCGCCTTGTCGAGTTCAGGATAGTGCCGGAAGATGCAGCTTTCGTTATGGCCGATGCGCCGGTCCGAGTCCAGATACGCGGCGATGTTCGGTCTTGCGATCACGGCGTCGTGCAGCGCGGCGAGCCGCGGATAGTGCTCGCCGAAGCGCTTCAGCGCGCGCGGAAACGCGTACAGCAGACCGTCGATCAGCTGGAACATCGACAGGTCCACATAGGTCAGCGTGTCGCCGACCATGAAGCTGTCGCCGGCCGGATTCTGCGCGAGCACGCGCTCGAAGTACGACATGAACTTCGGAATCCGATGGTCGATGAAGTCGTGCGCGCGCACCTTCGCCGCGTCTTTCTGCTCCTCGTAGTAGAGGCCGCTCGCGAGCGGATGGTGGGTGTCGTGCGCTTCGGTGACGACGTCGGCGATCGTCAGCTGCAGGCCGTTCGCGACATAGCGCAGGCTGTCCACCTCCGGCGCCAGCTTGAGCCGCGGGCCGAGATAGAACAGGATGTTGGCGGTCTGCGCGATGACCAGATCGCCGTCTTTCAGAAACGGTGGCGCGAACGGCGGATACGGCTCGTCGGGGCTTTGCATCACCGCCATCATCGCTTTGGTGCCAAGGCCCTTCGAAGGCTTGCCGCGCGCGACTTCGACATAGTCGACGCCGGCTTCCTCCAGCGCGAGCCGCACGAATTCGCCGCGGCCTTGCAGGCCATCCCAGTAGTACAGTTCCAGGCTCATCGATCGATCCTCATTCCGGTCGCCCGGACGCGTCGCGGCAAGGCGGTTTCACCGCTGCCATCGGACGTCGCGCACGGGCGGGTTGGGGGGCAAAGTTCGCAGCAACGAGTATGCCGTGTGATCGGCCGGGATGGTGCGCCAGAAAGCGCAAAACCCCGCGCGCGGCGGGGTGTCGGGGAAGGCGGGAGAGCCCGCGACGGCTTAGTGGAACAGGTGCTGGACGGTCCATGTGATGCCGAGTCCGCCGGCGATCAGCCATACATACAGAATCAGGCCGGTGGTCAGCGCGCGCGGACCCGCTTCGCGAATCTGCGAGAAGCGCGTTTCCATGCCGAGTGCGGTCATCGCCATCGTCAGCGCGAAGGTGTCGAACAGGTTCAGCGTCGAGGTGGCGCTTTCCGGGAGCACATGCAGCGAGTTGATCGCCACGCAGGCGAGGAAGCCGAGTGCGAACCAGGGGATCGCCAGCTTGCGCGGGGCGGTGCCGTCCGTGCCGCCATCCGTCGCGCCGCGCGTCGCGCGGTTCACCCACAGGCCGACCACCAGCAATACCGGCACGAGCAGCATCACGCGGGTCATCTTGACGATCGTCGCGATGTGCGTCGCTTCGGGGCTCACGTTGCTCGCCGCGCCGACCACCTGCGCGACCTCGTGGATCGTGCCGCCGAAGAAGAGGCCCGCGCCGACCGTGTCGAGATGCAGCCAGCCTGCGTTGAACAGCACCGGGTAGAGGAACATCGACAGCGTGCCGAACAGCACGACGCTGCCGACCGCCATCGCGCTCTTGTGCGGCTTCGACTGCAGCGTCGATTCGAACGCGAGCACCGCGGCCGCGCCGCAGATCGCGCTGCCGGCCGCCGTCAGGAGCGCGGTGTCGCGATCGAGCTTCATGATTTTCATGCCGGCCCAGGTGCCGATCACGAGCGTGCTGACGACGATCAGCACCGACTCCGCGAGACCCGGCAGGCCCACCTGGGCGATTTCCTGCAGGCTCACACGCAAGCCGAAGAACGCGACCGCGATGCGCAGCAGCTTGCGCGCCGAGAAATTCACGCCGGCCGCCCAACTGACCGGCATGCCGTCGCGCAGCGCGTTGCCGTAGATCGCCCCCGCGACGATGCCGACGATCAGCGGACTCAGGCCGAGGCCGGCAATCGCCGGAATCGCCGCGATGCGCGTGACCGCGGCGGCGAACAGCGCGACGAACAGTACGCCGTTGAGCTGGCCGCGGGTGGACAGCGCGGGGGAGGCGGCGGCGAGCGGGGCGGTGGGTGTGGACATGATCGGTGGTTTCGTAACGGACTTGTGTGGGACTGCATGGGCAGCAATGGGGCTAATCCTAAATTAGATATATCGATATGAAAAATTGTGATTTAGAATGTGAAGTATCGGCTCAACGGATATTTAATCGAGATGACCCCGGACCAACTTATAACGTTCGCCGCCGTCGCTGAGCACCGCAACATCAGCCGGGCGGCAGTGGCGCTGCATCTGTCGCAGCCGGCGGTATCCGGCCAGCTGAGGCAATTGCAGGACGAGTTCGGCGAGCCGCTGTATCTGCGCGATGGCCGCGGGGTGCGGCTGACGCCAGCCGGCGAGCAGCTCGCCGCCTATGCGGCGCGGCTGCGCGACACCTGGCGGCAGGCGCATGCCTATCGCGACGCGCTGCGCGGTCTCGAACAGGGCACCTTGCGGATCGGCGCGAGCACGACGCCGGCGAGTTACCTGCTGCCGTACCTGATCGCCGAATTCCATCGCCGCTATCCGCACGTGACCGTGCATACCGCCAACGGCAACACGGCCGAGATCGTCGGTGCGCTCGGCTCGGTCGACATCGCGATGATCGAGGGTCCCGCCGGCGCAGATCTGCCGCCGGACACGGTCGTCCATGCGTGGCGCGAGGACGAGATCGTCGCGATCATGCCGCGCTCGCATCCGCTCGCGCAGGCGGACAACGGCGGGCGCATCGAGCTGGCCGCGTTCGGCGCGTATCCGCTGGTGCTGCGCGAGGAAGGCTCGGGCGTGCGGCAGACGGTCGAGCGCGAGTTCGCGCGCGCGGGCGTGCCGATGCGCGTGGCGCTCGAAATCGCGGGGGTCGAAGGGGTGAAGGAGGCGGTGCGGGCGGGGATGGGTGTCGGTTTCGTGTCGGCGATGTCGATGCGGCATGAGGACGGTGCGCTGCGGCTCATGTCGCTGAGCCCGCAGCCGCTGACGCGGCGGCTGTCGATTCTGGTGCCGCATGCGAGCGCGCCGTCGCGGGTGGTCGAGCAGTTTCTGGCGATGTGCGTCGCGGACGAGGGCGGCTGACTTCCGCGCTGGCAGCGTATGGGGTCGAGAATCCGAAGCCGCGCGGGGCGCTGCCGTGGCCGGCGCGCTTCGCTTTACGCTCGCCGTATGCCGGCCGCGCCTGGGGATTTCCTCTATGGTGCGCGATGGCTGTCCCGAGCACCATTCGCACATCGCAGCGCCTCGGCGCTTTTTTTCGAAGTTTAGTTGGAACCGGTTCCAAAAGCGGTTTCGCTTCAGGATTGCGTGAGTTGGATATGGCTGATGCAGTGGAGATCGTGGTCGTCGCCAGCGCGTTCGGTGTGAACGCCGTGCGCGCCGACGGCCATCTGAAATGGGCGCAGGGGGCAAAGCGCGCCGGCGCGGCGGGTTTCGAAGTGCGTCGGGAGCTGTTCGCGAGCGACGCGGACGCGGACCCGCAACGGCTGCGCGCGCTCGGCGCGGCGTTGGCCGATCTCGGGCTGTGGTCGGTGTTCTCGACGCCGGCATCGTTGTACGCGGCGGACGGCCAGCTCGATACCGACGCACTGCGTGTCGCGCTCGATCAGGCGGCCGCGCTCGGCGCGCGCTTCGTCAAGCTGCAACTCGGCGGCTTCGCGGGCGAGGCTCACGGCGCGGCCATCGTCGCGCACGTCGCGAGCGGCTCGGGCACCACGGGCGGTGTGCAGCCACGGCTCGTCGTCGAAAACGGGCAACTGGCGCAGGGCGGCTCGCCCGCGCAGTTCGTCGGGCTGTTCGATGCGCTCGCGCGTGAAGGCCACGCGGGCGTGCTCGGCATGACCTTCGATACCGGCAACTGGGCGTGGCTCGACGTCGCGCCGCTACCCCTCGCGCCGCAGCTCGCGCCGTACGTCGAGTACATCCATTGCAAGACCACCACGGGCGAGGGCGCGCGGCGCTTTGCGAGCGCGCCGGCCGAGGATGACGCGCCATTGCGCGCGCTCCTCGACCGGCTGCCGCGCGATGTGCCGCGCGGCATCGAGTTTCCCTTCGATCCGAGCCGGATCGACGCGGATGCCGCGCGTTATGTGAGCTGGCTTGCGCGCGTGTAGACGCGCGACGCGGCATCACGAAGCGCCTCGGTCGAAGCCGTAGGGAGCAGACGAGGCGGCAACTCAGGCAGCAACCCCGGCAGCAACCCAGGCAGCAAAGAACGCATTCCACGCAACACGAATCACCGCATCAGCAGCACCACCAGGAGCCCAGCATGACGCACCCTTACCCCGCGCTCGACGTGATCACCTACGGCGAAGCGATGGCGATGTTCGTCGCCGCCGAAGCCGGCCCGCTCGCGGGCGTCGGGCACTTCACGAAGCGCATCGCCGGCGCGGATCTGAACGTCGCGATCGGCTTGTCCCGACTTGGCTTCAGGGTGGGCTGGATGAGCCGCGTGGGCGACGATTCGTTCGGCCGGTACGTGCGCGACACGCTGACGAAAGAGGGCATCGACCAGCAATGCGTGAGCACCGACGCGCGCCATCCGACCGGCTTCCAGCTGAAGTCGAAGAGCGACGACGGCAGCGACCCGGCGGTCGAATACGTCCGCAAGGGCTCGGCGGCGAGCCATCTGTCGCTCGACGACTACCTCGCCGATTACGTGCTGCCCGCGCGTCATCTGCATCTGACCGGCGTCGCCCCGGCGATCTCGGCAAGCTCGCGCGAACTCGCATTCCACCTGGCCCGCGAAATGCGCGCTGCGGGCAGGACGATCTCGTTCGACCCGAACCTGCGTCCGACGCTGTGGCCCTCGCGCGCGGCGATGGTCGAAGGCTTGAACGCGCTCGCCGCGCTCGCCGACTGGGTGCTGCCCGGCATCGGCGAGGGTGAGATTCTGACCGGCCACACGCAGCCGGAGGACATCGCGAAGTTCTATCTCGAGCGCGGCGCGCGCGGCGTGATCGTCAAGCTCGGCGCGCAGGGCGCGTATTACGGCACCGCGACCGATGCCGCGACGATCGCCGGCCGGCCGGTCGCGAACGTCGTCGATACGGTCGGCGCGGGCGATGGTTTCGCGGTCGGCGTGATCAGCGCGCTGCTCGAAGGCCGCACGCTCGCGCAGGCGGTCGCGCGTGGCAACCGGATCGGCGCGCTCGCGATCCAGGTGATCGGCGATTCGGAAGGTTTGCCGAGCCGCGCCGAACTCGACGCACTGGAGCTGGCCGAGGTACCGGACATCGCAAGCGCGGCCTGACGCGGATCGGACCGCATCGATAGCGCTGCATCCACAACCAGCATCGACGACAACAAGAGCGCCCACAGCGCGCCCAGATTTTTTCATCATTGATTCGGGACGACGCCGTCCAAGGAGACTTCCATGACCTCATCGCTTGCGATTCGCCGTTGGTGGACGATCATGCCGATCGTGTTCATCACCTACAGCCTCGCGTATCTGGATCGCGCGAATTTCGGCTTCGCGTCAGCGGCCGGCATCAATCAGGATCTCGGCATCAGCAAGGGGCTCGCGTCGCTGATCGGCGCGCTGTTCTTCCTCGGCTATTTCTTCTTCCAGATTCCGGGTGCGATCTATGCCGAGCGCCGCAGCGTGAAGAAACTGGTGTTCTGGAGCCTCGTTCTGTGGGGCGGCTGCGCGGCGTTGACCGGCATGGTCAGCAACATTCCGTCGCTGATGGCGATCCGCTTCCTGCTCGGCGTCGTCGAAGCCGCGGTAATGCCGGCGATGCTGATCTTCATCAGCAACTGGTTCACGAAGAGCGAGCGCTCGCGCGCGAACACGTTCCTGATCCTCGGCAATCCGGTCACGGTGCTGTGGATGTCGGTCGTGTCGGGCTATCTCGTGCATTCGTTCGGCTGGCGGCACATGTTCATCGCCGAGGGCGCGCCCGCGATCATCTGGGCGATCTGCTGGTGGTTCCTCGTCAAGGACAAGCCCGAGCAGGTGTCGTGGCTCACGCAAGAGGAAAAAGACGCGCTCGCGCAGACGCTGCGCGCCGAGCAGGCCGCGATCAAGCCGGTGCGCAACTACAGCGAGGCGTTTCGCACGCCCGCGGTCATCAAGCTGTGCGCGCAGTATTTCTGCTGGAGCATCGGCGTGTACGGCTTCGTGCTGTGGCTGCCGTCGATCCTGAAGAACGGCTCGTCGTTCGGCATGGTGGAAACCGGCTGGCTGTCGGCGCTGCCGTATCTGGCCGCGACGATCGCGATGCTTGCAGCTTCGTGGGCATCGGATAAACTCAACCGCCGCAAGGTGTTCGTGTGGCCGTTCCTGCTGATCGGTGCGATTGCGTTCGCGGCGTCGTACGGGCTCGGTTCCGCGCATTTCTGGGTCTCGTATGCGCTGCTCGTGATCGCGGGCGCCGCGATGTACGCGCCGTATGGACCGTTCTTCGCGATCGTACCGGAGCTGCTGCCGAAGAACGTCGCGGGCGGCGCGATGGCGCTGATCAACAGCATGGGCGCGCTCGGTTCGTTCGTCGGCTCGTACGTGGTCGGTTATCTGAACGGCGCGACCGGTTCGCCCGCGGCATCGTATGCATTCATGAGCGTGGCGCTCGTCGCCGCGGTGATCCTGACGCTCGCCGTCAAGCCGGCCGCGGCCGAACAACGTGGCCCCGCTCGTCCCACCGTCGCAAGGAAAATTAGCTGATGAACAAGATCGTCGCCTGGAAGTCGCTGCCCGAGGATGTGCTCGCCTATCTGCAACAGCATGCGCAGGTCGTGCAGGTCGATCCGTCACAGCATGATGCGCTCGTCGCCGCGCTGCGCGATGCCGACGGCGGCATCGGCGCGAGCGTGCAGATCACGCCGGCGATGCTCGAAGGCGCGAGCCGGCTGAAGGCGCTGTCGACGATCTCGGTCGGCTACGACCAGTTCGACGTCGCCGACCTCACGCGCCGCGGCATCGTGCTCGCGCACACGCCGGACGTGCTGACCGAATCGACCGCCGATACCGTGTTCTCGCTGATCCTCGCGTCCGCGCGGCGCGTCGTCGAGCTGGCCGACTGGGTCAAGGCGGGGCAGTGGCGCACGAGCATCGGGCCCGCGCAGTTCGGGCTCGACGTGCAGGGCAAGACGATCGGCATCGTCGGCTTGGGGCGGATCGGCGGCGCGGTCGCGCGACGCGCGGCGCATGGCTTCAACATGAAGGTGCTGTATACGAACCGCAGCGCGAACCACCAAGCGGAGCAGGCGTATGGCGCGCGGCGCGTCGAGCTGGCTGAATTGCTCGCGCAGTCCGATTTCGTCTGTCTGCAGGTGCCGCTCACGCGAGAGACGCGGCATCTGATCGGCGCCGCCGAACTGCGCGCGATGAAGAAGAGCGCGATCCTGATCAACGCTTCACGCGGCGCGACCGTCGACGAACCGGCGCTGATCGAGGCGCTGCGCAACGGCACGATTCACGGCGCGGGCCTCGACGTGTTCGACACCGAACCGTTGCCTGCCGACTCGCCGTTGCTCGCCATGCCTAACGTGGTCGCATTGCCGCATATCGGCTCGGCGACGCACGAGACCCGTCATGCGATGGCGCTCAACGCGGCGGAGAACCTGGTCGCCGCGCTCGACGGCACATTGACGACCAACATCGTCAACCGTGACGTCCTGGCGAAGTGATTCGCAGGGCGGCACGCAAGCTCCCGTCCTCGGACCGGCACGAGCGATGAGCGAATGAGCACGACCCCGCCCCCGGCCAGCATGCCGCCTGGTCCCCCGAGCGCGCCGCCGCGCCGCGCGACGATCACCGATGTCGCGCGTGAAGCCGGCACCGGCAAGACCAGCATCTCGCGCTATCTGAACGGCGAGTTCAGCGCGCTGTCGCCCGAGCTGCGCGCGCGCATCGAAGCCGCGATCGCGCGGCTCGACTATCAGCCGAACCAGATGGCGCGCGGCCTGAAGCGCGGCCGCAACCGGCTGATCGGCATGCTGGTCGCCGACCTGACCAATCCGTACTCCGTCGAAGTGCTGCAAGGCGTCGAGGCCGCGTGCCACGCGCTCGGCTTGATGCCGCTGATTTGCCACGCGGCGAACGAAGTCGAGATGGAGCGGCGTTATCTGCAACTGCTGACCACGTACCGCGTGGAAGGTGTGATCGTCAACGCGCTAGGCGTGCGCGAGGAGACGTTGCGGCCGGTCGGCGACGGCGGGATTCCGGCGGTGCTGGTCGATCGGCGCGTGGAGGGGCTGGTCGCCGACATGGTCGGTCTCGACAATGGCGCGGCCGCCGCGCTCGGTACGCGGCATCTGCTCGAACGGGGCTTCGAGCAGATCTGGTTCGTCGTGCAGCCGTTCGAGCAGGTCAGCTCGCGGCAGTTGCGCGTCGAAGCATTCGATCGGGCGATGCGCGACGATGGCCGCGCGCGCGGTCGTACGCTGGTGCTCGATCTCGCCGATGCAACTGCGCTCGAGCGCGGTCTCGCGGAGCTGGATCGTGCGATCGACGCGCCAGGCGGGGCCGGTGCCGAGCCCGCCGGCGCCTCCCCACGCGTCGCGCTGTTCGCGGCCAATGCACCGGTCGCGTTGCGGCTCGCGCTGCATCTGAACGCGCGTTACGGCACGCACTGGCAGAGCCGCGTCGCGCTGCTTTCCATCGACGATCCGGATTGGGCCGAGCTCGCCGGCATCACGACGATCCGCCAGCCGACCTACGACATCGGTTATCGCGCGGTCGAATTCCTGCACGAGCGCATCGAAGGCGCGCAGACGGGCGCGCGCGACTGCCTGCTGCCCGGCGAGCTGATCGTGCGTGCGTCGACCGCACGCTGATTTCCGGCCAATCTGCGATGATGCGGGCTGCGGCGCGCAGCGGTTGCGCGCCGGGGATTGCAAGGAACCCCGCAAGGATACTCATGGTTGTGCCACCGCTTACCCTCGCGAGCCTCGCGCTCGCCACGCTCGTCATCGCCGCTTTACCGTTTCTGATTTACCGACAATTGCGCCGTCCGCTCGCGCTTCGGCCGCGCGACGCGATCGCCGGCGTCGCGGTGTTCGCGCTGTTCGCGATGGTCATCGAGCGTGCGCTGCACGACTATCTGTTGCGCGGCAACGAAACGACCGCGGCGTTCCTTTCGCAGCCGCTCGCGTTCGTCGTCTATGGTGCGCTGGCCGCGGGCGTTTGCGAGGAAGTGGGGCGGTTCTTCGGCATGCGGCTGCTCATGAAGCGCGCGGCGGCGCGGCCGGCGGTGCGCAAGAAGGCGACCGTCGACGCGCCCGCCGGCGTCGCTGCAAGCGCGGGCGCGAGCCCCGCCGCCAGCACGACCGCCGACACGCGCACCGCCGCATTGCGCGCCGACGATGGCGCCGCGCTCAGCTACGGCCTCGGCCACGGCGGCGCGCAAGCGTGGATGGTCGGCGTGTTCGTGCAGTGCCAGTGGCTCGTGTTCGCGGTCCTCGAAAACCGTGGCCGGCTCGGCGATTACCTCGGCAATCTGCCGGCCGAAGCGGTGATGCGCGTGCATCTGATTCTCGCGAGCCTGACGCCGCAACTGGCCGGCATTTTCGCGCTCGAACGCGTCGCGGCGCTGGTGTTCCAGATCGGCTTGTCGGTGCTGATGTGGCGCGGCGTGCGGGCCGGCTCGCGCGGCATCCTGCCGCTCGCGATCGGGGTGCACGCGCTGATCGACGTGCCTGCGGCAATGACGCAGGCGCGGCTGCTGCCGCTCGCGGCGGCCGATACGATCTATGGGGTGGCGGCGGTGTTCGTCGCGGGACTGCTGATACGGATTTACCGGCGGCCGGCGGCGGCGTGAGCGGATGAGCCGCTGGACAGCAGGCGCCTCGCTATCCCTTCAGCGTTTCTCTAAAATGCGCCTACGTTTCAGGACCTTCTTTTCCCGGCAGCCTTCATGGAAGCTTACCAATACGACTGCGCGCATCCGGAGTTCGACGAGATCGCGCGCGTCATCAGCGATCTGTTTCCCGAGCAGACGCAGTTCATCGAGCGTGCCGCCGACGATGGCACGCCCACACTGACGGTTCACTGGGTAGCAATGCGCTTCGGCTCGACCGCGCGCCGTATCGCGATGACGGTCGCGATCGCGCCGGCGGCGCTCGCGCGTTATCGCGCGATGCCGGCGCGGTTGCGTGGCCGCAGCTTTGCGGTATTGCGCGCGTACGTCGAAGCGAGCCTGGGCTCGCTCGAAGAAATGTACGCGAACGGCCAGGCGGTCCCGCGCGAAGTCACGGTCGATCTCGGCGAAGAGTTCGCGTGACGCGCGAATGAAGCGCGGGTGAAGCGGATTCAATCCGCGAGCCGATAGACCTTCGCGAAACGCGCGGCCTGCACGACGCCATAGTCGCCGGGCGCGTACTGCATGACCCAGTCGCCGGCCGCGCCGTGCAGCACGTCGCCGCCGCTCGCGCAGCGCGCGAGCGAGAAGGACTCGTCCATCCGGCGGGCGAGTACGACCGCCGGGCGATTGCGGTAGGCGCCGGCTTCGCCGTGCGCGAGCGCGGCATCGGCGGGCAGGTACTTCGCATCGAAGCGCTCGCGCGACACGACCCAGCGCTCGCCGGTCGAGCCGGTGATCAGCGCATCGCCGCGCACATAGCGGTTCGGGCCTTCGAGGCTCATCAACTGGCCTTCGGCGGCGGCGAATTCGACGCTTACCGTTTCGTCCTTGACGACGCGTTGGGCGTGCGGATCGTCACGCAAATCGAGATTCCTGAGTTCGGTCATGAAGCGGGTGGAAGATTAGGGGGAGAGCGTTGCGGCGAGACTTGCCGCTTTGCGGCGATCGTGCGTCGAGTCGCTGGGACGGGTTGCCGGCCCAGACAGCGCGCCCCGAATAATGCCAGATGCATGAGCCGGGCGGGGGGAGGCGAAAGGCTGAGACGTGGTGAGAAAGCCGCTGTTCGGGCGCCGGCGGAATTGCCGAAATCAACCGCGTCCGAACGGA
Source organism: Paraburkholderia tuberum STM678 (assembly GCF_902833905.1). Lineage (GTDB taxonomy): Bacteria > Pseudomonadota > Gammaproteobacteria > Burkholderiales > Burkholderiaceae > Paraburkholderia > Paraburkholderia tuberum. The sequence goes on from NZ_CADFGP010000035.1 coordinate 61,639, forward strand.
CCCGCGCCCGCAACGAGGCAACCCCCGCCGCGGGCGCTCTTTCATTACGGCTTGACAGTCGCGTCGCTCGCGGCTGCCGCGGGCTTGCCGCCCTTGCCCTTGCCATGGTGGCCGCGATGATGACCCTCGGGGCCGCCCTGGTGGAACGTCGCGTCGGCGAGCTTCTTCTGCTCCGGCGACAGGCTGCTATACAGCGGATCGAACGCATCGACGAGCTTCTTCATGCCGTCCGCATGCGCCTGCGCGATCGTTGCGTACTGTTTCATGTCGTCGAGCGCGCTCACGTTGGTGGCCGCCTTGCGCTGCTCGAACAGCCGGCCCATCGTTTCGCCGTTGCTGCGCATGACGTCGGCGAACGCCTTCCATTGCGTTTCCTGCGCGGGCGTGATCTTCAGTTGCGAGTGCAGATAAGCGATGCGGTCTTCGACGTTGCGTTCGTGGCCGGCCTTGGCCGCGGAGGCCGAGGCCGTGGTGTCCGGCGCTGCGGCCGGCGCGGTGGTTTGGGCGAACGCGCCGCCCATCGAAACGGCCGTAGCCAGCATAACCAGTGCTTTTTTCATCGAAACTCCTGATGTCTGTTCGTTATTGAGACACGGCGCGCGGCGAGCGTCTTGCCCCACGCCAGCGGCGAATGGCGCCGCACCGCAAGCGGCTGCCGCATTCGCCCGGCGCCGCTATTAGTAACACGTTAACCCTACAATACGGTGCGTGTGCGACAAACGCTTACAACCGAAACGAACGCGAAACGGCTCGGGCCTGATCGGCAATCGCGCCGACATACTGCGCCGAGGCCGCCCCACAGTGTGCCGTGCATCTGTGACCGTAGCGCGTGACATGGCGCCGCTGCGTGCAGACGCGCGATAATCCGCGACATTCCACGCCAACTTCCTTCCCCTTCGATGAGACCTCCGCGCCTCGACCAGCTCGACGACCTCGACCGCAACCTCGTTGCACTGCTGCAAGCCAACGCGCGCGAGAGCGTCGCGAATCTTGCGCGGCAGCTCGGCGTCGCGCGCACGACCGTGATCGCGCGCATTGCGCGGCTCGAGCGCAGCAACGTGATCGCCGGCTACAGCGTGAGGCTTGGCCAGGATGTGCTCGATTCGAGCATCGTCGCGTATGTCGGCATCATCATCGCGCCGAAGCACGGACCGGCCGTGCAGAAACGCCTCGGCAAAATGCCCGAAGTGCAGATGCTGTGCGCGGTCAGCGGCGAATTCGACTACGTGGCATGGCTGCGCGCCGATTCGCCCGAGCGGCTCAACGATCTGCTCGATCAGATCGGCGGGCTAGAGGGCGTCGAGCGGACCACGACGTCGATCATTCTCGCGCGCAAGATCGACCGCGGCACGGTGTGAGTCGGCGCGCGGCGTAACCTCTTCGCGAGTGCTGCGAGAGTCCATCGTTGACGCCTTTTTTACGCTGTTTCGACAAATCGTTTGAGCGGTTCGTCAGAACGTCGAACGGGATGGTCATACCGCAGCATTTTGCGCGTATGAACTGTTTTTGCTTCTTCCTACACTGTCATTCAAGGGTTCGGCCCGCAGGCGCCGCGCGCAACACGCGGCGCACTTCCCAAGCTCAGAGACAGCACATGGATAACAAGGAGAAGCAGATGAAAGTAGCTATCGTCGGCGCAGGTCTGATCGGTCACACCATTGCCCATATGCTGCGCGAGACGGGCGACTACGAAGTCGTCGCGTTCGACCGCGATCAGCACGCGCTCGACAAGCTCGCCGCCCAGGGCATTCCTACCCGCCGCATCGATTCCGCCGACGCCGCCGTGCTGCGCGCCGCGATCCAGGGCTTCGATGTGCTGATCAACGCGCTGCCGTACTACCTCGCGGTCAACGTCGCATCGGCCGCGAAGGGCGCGGATGTCCATTATTTCGACCTGACCGAGGACGTACGCGCGACGCACGCGATCCGCGCGATCGCCGAAGATGCCGATCACGCATTCATGCCGCAGTGCGGTCTCGCGCCGGGTTTCATCGGCATTGCCGCGCACGAGCTCGCGAATCGCTTCACGGAAATCCGCGACGTGAAGATGCGCGTCGGCGCGCTGCCCGAGTTTCCGACCAATGCGCTGAAGTACAACCTGACGTGGAGCGTCGACGGCCTGATCAACGAGTACTGCCAGCCGTGCGAGGCCATCCGCGATGGCCGCACGCAATGGGTGCAGCCGCTCGAAGGCCTCGAGCACTTCTCGCTCGACGGCACCGAGTACGAAGCGTTCAACACGTCGGGCGGGCTGGGCACGCTGTGCGAAACGCTGGCGGGCCGCGTCGAATCGCTCGACTACAAGTCGGTGCGCTATCCGGGTCATCGCAACCTGATGCAGTTCCTGCTCGAAGACCTGCGTTTGTCGAGCGACCGCGATACGCTGAAGACCATCATGCGCCGCTCGGTGCCGTCGACCGCGCAAGATGTCGTGCTGGTGTTCATCACCGTGAGCGGCATGCGCGACGGTCAGCTCGTGCAGGAGGTGTTCACGCGCAAGATCTTCGCGAAGACCGTCTGCGGCGTGCCGATGAGCGCGATTCAGATCACGACCGCCGGCGCGATGTGCGCGGTGCTCGATCTGTTCCGCGAGCGCAAGCTGCCGCAAAAGGGCTTCGTGCGCCAGGAGCAGGTGTCGCTCGGCGATTTTCTGGCGAACCGCTTCGGCAAGTTGTACGAAGGGCAGTCGCTGGAGGCGATGGCGACCGTTTGAGGCCGGCATGGCTCGCGTCGAATGAAAAATCCCCGTACGTCGCCGACGTACGGGGATTTTCCGTTTTTCAGCCATCATCGGGCCAGCGCGGCACTCGCCAGACAGAAGGGAGGGCCGTCATGCAGCCACGATTTGCGCGACGAGCGCTTCATGGTCCGCCGAACTGGGCGCGGTATTGTCGAACATCAGCAGACCCTCGCGGCTCGCGCCGCTCGGCTCGAAGCGCCGCCGCCGGTAGTCGTCCCAGTGCGCGAGCTTGTACGCATCGTTGGGATTCGCGCGCGCGACGATCCGCTGCCGCGCCACGTCCTCCAAGGTCCGCACCCACACGACACGCAACCTCACGTCCGGCGCGACGCCGAGCCACGCATGATCGAACAGCCGCCGCTCGCGCACCTCGCGAGACAGCGGGCCGACGACCAACGCGCTGATGCCGAGTTCGAGATTGTCGCGCGCCGTATCGATGAGGCCGCGATACTCGGGGTCGCGCAGATGCTGCAGGAAAAGAGGGCTGTCGCGATCGTTCGGATCGCCGGTCAGCATCGCCATCGCGGCCGCGCTATAGCCGCCGTACAGCGTGTCCTTGTCGAGCAGGCAGAAGGGGGTGCCGCTCACTTTCATCAGCGGGCCGAGCAGTTTTTTCGCCAGCGTCGTCTTGCCCGTGCCCGCATGACCGCAAAAGAAAACCAGAGAAGTCACGCAGGCTTGTCCTCACGCGGCGCGTCGGCGTCATCGGGGCGCGGGTCGCGCGCGAACGTGCCGTTGGCCTCGAGCCACATCACGTTGATGATGCCGAAGCCGAGCGCCACACCCACGCCGAGAATCCAGGTGAAATACCACATCGCAGTCTCCTTGATCGTGCGTCCGGCGACGCGGATCGACAGGCATGCCGGCAACCGACGATGGCCAGCCGCGAGCGCGGCCGCCTGCACCGATCATGAAGAAGAATGCCGCGCCATGCAAGAGGCGCGGCGCCCGAGCTCCGTGCACCGTGGCTGGCGGTATGTCCGCGCGTTGCTATGATGCGCAACGGTGATGCGTACGAGCGTACCGTGTCCGCCGAACCGGCGGACGCGGAGCGACGACCCACACCGCGTAGTCGGAAACTCGGGCCACAATCGAGAGCACAGGGGAGAACCAGCATGCCGATGCGCCAGTCTTGCCGCTGCCGGGCCGCACGGATGGCCGGGTCCGCACGCTGCGCCGCGTTGGCCGCATGCGTCGCGCTCAGCGTGCTCACGCTGGCCGGCTGCGCGTCGACGCCGGCCGAGCCGGTACCGTTCAAACCGGTGCCTGCCGAGCGCATCGTCAGACAGGGCTATACGGCGCCGGGCCCCGGCCTCGTCGCGGTGGACGTGCGGCGCGAGCGTTCGCGCGACGTGATCGTGCGGTTCCGCAATGCGCTCGTCTATATCGACGGCGAGCGCGTGACCGACCTGATGAACGGCGAGCACGTGGTGTTCTATCTGCCGCCCGGCGCGCATCGGATCGGCGTATCGACGCAGTTCGATCCGGTCATCGAGCTGAACTTCGTCGTGACGGCCGACCCGCGCTACACGAACCGCGCCTCGGTCACGTTCAACGACGATCACCGCATCGGCCTGCAGCGGGTCGCGCAGTAGCGTGCGGTCGAGCATTAACAATTGGAAACGCGCGGCTTAGGTATCGCGCCTTAACATGGCGGCTGATTCAAGCCGGCTGAAAGCGTGCTTGTCCGTTCATGCAGACCCGTCGACCGTCTTACGCAATGCTTACGTGAGAGGGTGGCGAGGTCTGCTTTTGTATGCAAGGTAATCCGAACATGCTGATCAATTGCGCCGCCTATCAGGACGGCCGGAAACTCGCCGACATCGATATCGACAGCATCAGCGACTACGTCGCGCGGCCCGAGTGCTTCGTCTGGGTCGCACTGAAAGACCCGGAGCCCGAGGAACTCGCGGCCATGAAAGACGAGTTCAATCTGCACGAGCTCGCGATCGAAGATGCGCAAAACGGCCATCAACGGCCGAAGATCGAGGAGTACGGCGATTCGCTGTTCACCGTGATGCACACGGTCGAGATGGACGAGCAGGGCGAATTCGTGATCGGCGAAGTCGACGTGTTCGTCGGCAGCAACTATGTGCTGTCGGTGCGCCGCGGCACGCGCACCGGCTTCAAGAGCGTGCGCGCGCGCTGCGAGCACGAGCCGCATCTGTTGAAGGAGGGCTCGGCGTTCGTGCTGTACGCGCTGATCGACGATGTGGTCGACCGTTATTTCCCGGTCGTGGAGGCGATCAGCACCGAGCTCGAAACGCTCGAGGACCGCATCTTCGAGAAGAACGATTCGGCCGCCTCGCGCGCGATCGTGCAGGACCTGTACACGATGAAGCGCCGGCTCGTGATCCTCCAGCACCATATCGTGCCGCTGCAGGAAGCGGTCGGCAAACTGACGGGCGGCCGCATTCCGAGTGTCTGCGCAGGCATGCAGGCGTACTTCCGCGACGTCTACGATCACCTCGACCGGATCGTCAGAACCATCGAGGGGCGCCGCGAAATCGTCGTCACGGCGGTGCAGGTGAACCTCGGCATGATCTCGCTCGCCGAGAGCGAAATCACCAAGCGGCTCGGCTCGTTCGCGGCGCTGTTCGCGGTGCCGACCATGATCGCCGGCATCTACGGGATGAACTTCGAGCGCATTCCCGAGCTGCATTTCAAGTTCGGCTATCCGGTCGTGCTGGCGGTGATGCTGGCGATCGACTGCGTGCTGTACCGGCGTTTTCGCAAGGCCGGCTGGCTGTAGCCGGCGCACCTTTCAATTTCCTCGGGGTTTCACTTGCGGCGCGCGCGATACCAGGCCAGCATAAGCGGCCTGTGGGTCGCGCCGCACGTAACGCACAGGCGTCATCGACTGCACGAACTGAGCGAGGGAACCTTGCCACACGCTGCCCGGATCGATCGAGCGCATTGCGGCGCCGCAGATGTTGCGCGCCGGTGCGTTGCAACAGCGCGAATCGTTGACATTCCGAAGAGCTTGCGCTGAGAATGGGCCTCGCAAACGGTTGCGCATCACAAAAAATACGGCTCGCCCGCGAGCCTGACAACCTTGGAGATACGCATGAGCCATCGAACCCGTCGTCGCATTCTTGCCGCCGCAGTTCTCGCCGCCGCCTCCGCCGTCCTGCCTTTTTCCGCCGCCCACGCGCAGAACGCCCCGGCTCATAAGCCGAAGGTCGCGCTCGTGATGAAGTCGCTCGCCAACGAGTTCTTCCTGACCATGGAGACCGGGGCGAAAGACTATCAGAAGCAGAACCCCGGCAAGTTCGACCTGATCACCAACGGCATCAAGGACGAAACCGACACCGCCAACCAGATCCGCATCGTCGAGCAGATGATCGTGTCGAAGGTCGACGCGATCGTGCTCGCGCCGGCCGATTCGAAGGCGCTGGTGCCGGTCGTCAAGAAGGCGGTCGACGCGGGCATCATCGTCGTCAACATCGACAACCGGCTCGATCCGGACGTGCTGAAGTCGAAAGACCTGAACGTGCCGTTCGTCGGCCCCGACAATCGCAAGGGCGCGCGGCTCGTCGGTGACTACCTCGCGAAGCGCCTGAAGGCCGGCGACGAGGTCGGCATCCTCGAAGGCGTGTCGACCACCACCAACGCGCAGCAGCGTACCGCGGGCTTCAAGGACGCGATGCAGGCAGTCGGCGCGAAAGTCGTGTCGGTGCAGTCGGGCGAGTGGGAAATCGACAAGGGCAACGCGGTCGCATCGGCCATGCTCAACGAGTATCCGAACCTGAAGGCGCTGCTCGCCGGCAACGACAACATGGCAATCGGCGCGGTGTCGGCCGTGCGCGCGGCCGGCAAGCAGGGCAAGGTGCTGGTGGTCGGCTACGACAACATCAACGCGATCCATCCGATGCTGAAGGACGGCCGCGTGCTCGCCACCGCCGACCAGTTCGCGGCGAAGCAGGCCGTGTTCGGCATCGATACCGCGTTGAAGGCATTGAGCGAAAACAAGAAGCAGTCGCAGCTGTCGGGCGTCGTCGAAACGCCGGTCGTTCTGGTGACGAAGGACACCCTGAAGTAAGCGCGCCGCGCCCGGCGTGAAGCACGAGCCGGGCGCAGCCGGAAAAACGCACGGGAAGCCGCAAAAATCACCACGAATTATGGATAGCGTGTTTTAGAGGCAAACCACCACCCAGCGATCCGCTTTTATTCAACGAACGCTCAAGAATCCCGCCGCACCGCCGTTAATCCCAGAGATAAGCGTCATGACGGCGGCTCGCGTGGTGAGAGGGAGCGCGGCCATGAGCAGATGTGCATTCCGCGTAGTGGGGCGCCACGAAGGCGCCAGAAGCGCCATGTAACCAGGAGCGCGATGGATTCGACCGACCACGACGCCTTGCCTGTCGTACTGAGCGTCAGCGGCATCGGCAAGACGTATGCCGAACCCGTGCTCGCCGACGTATCGCTGTCGCTGCGAGCGGGCGAGGTATTGGCGTTGACCGGCGAGAACGGCGCGGGCAAGAGCACGCTGTCGAAGATCATCGGCGGGCTGGTCGAAGCGAGCGCGGGCACGATGCGCCTTGCCGACGCGCCGTACGCGCCCGCGAGCCGCACCGAGGCCGAGGCGCTCGGCGTGCGCATGGTCATGCAGGAGTTGAATCTACTGCCTACGCTGTCGGTCGCCGAGAACCTGTTCCTGAACCGGCTGCCGCGTGCGGGCGCGTTCAGCTTCGGCTGGATCGATCGCGGCAAGCTGCGCGAGAACGCGCGCGAGGCGATGGCGCAGGTCGGGCTCGACGCGATCGATCCCGACACGCTGGTCGGCGAACTGGGCATCGGTCATCAGCAGATGGTCGAGATCGCCCGCAACCTGATCGACGACTGCCGCGTGCTGATCCTCGACGAGCCGACCGCGATGCTGACCGCGCGCGAAGTCGATCTGCTGTTCGAGCAGATCGGGCGGCTCAAGGCTCGCGGCGTCGCGCTCGTCTATATCTCGCACCGGCTCGAAGAGCTGGCGCGGGTCGCCGAACGGGTCGCGGTGCTGCGCGACGGGCGCCTCGTGCATGTCGACGCGATGGCGAACCTGACGAGCGAGCAGATCGTCACGTGGATGGTCGGCCGCGAGCTCGGCGAGCATATCGATCTCGGCGAGCGCAACATCGGCGCGCCGTTCCTGAAAGTGGAGCGGCTCGCGCGCGGCAAGGTCGTGCGCGACGTGTCGTTCGAGGTGCGCGCGGGCGAGATTTTCGGTGTGAGCGGACTGATCGGCGCGGGCCGCACCGAGCTGATGCGGCTCATCTACGGCGCCGACCGCAAGGACGGCGGCAGCGTGTCGCTCGCCGCGACGCCGGGCGCGCCGCCTACGCCGGTGCGAATCGACTCGCCGGCGGACGCGGTACGCGCGGGTATCGCGCTGATCACCGAAGACCGCAAGGGCGAAGGCCTGCTGCTGCCGCAACCGATCGCGGCCAACCTGTCGCTCGGCAATCTCGGCAGCGTCGCGCGGCACGGCCTCGTCGACGCGAAGCGCGAGAACGCGCTGGCGCACCAGCAGATCGCCGCGATGCGGATTCGCAGCTCGGGGCCCGCGCAGGTTGTCGGCGAGCTGTCGGGCGGCAACCAGCAGAAGGTCGTGATCGGCCGCTGGCTCGCGCGCGACTGCCGCGTGCTGTTGTTCGACGAACCGACGCGCGGCATCGACGTCGGCGCGAAGTTCGATATTTACGGCCTGATGGGCGCGCTCGCGCGCGACGGCCGCGCGCTCGTCGTGGTGTCGAGCGATCTGCGCGAACTGATGCTGATCTGCGACCGGATCGGCGTGATGTCGGCGGGCAGCATGACAGGCGTGTTCGAGCGCGCGAGCTGGAGCCAGGATGCGCTGCTCGCGGCTGCGTTCGCCGGCTACCGCGGCCGTGACGCGCTGCTGCACACGCACGGCGTCAACGAAGCAGGGAGTCTGTGATGACCGATCAATCGTGGCGCGAGGCGACGGGTGTCAAACAGGACGGCCAGCAGGACGGCAAGCAGGACGGCAAGCAGGGCGGTGCGCCGGACGCGCCCGCCGTGACGCCGCCCGCCGATCGGTCGGCGCCGCTCGCGAGCGGCAAGCCGGCCGGCACGCGGCTCGGCTTTTCGAACTACCTGGGCCTCGCCGGCGCGCTGCTCGCGATGATCGTGCTGTTCTCGCTGCTGAGTTCGCACTTTCTGACCTACGACACGTTCAGCACGATCGCGAACCAGATTCCGGATCTCGTCGTGATGTCGGTCGGCATGACCTTCGTGCTGATCATCGCGGGGATCGATCTGTCGGTGGGCTCGGTGCTCGCGCTCGGGGCGTCGGTGGTCAGCGTGGTGACGCTGAAGTGGGGCTGGGGGCCAGCTGCCGGCGCGTTGCTCGGGGTCGCGGTCGCGGCGCTGACCGGCACCGTGACCGGCGCGGTGACGGTGGGCTGGCGAATTCCGTCGTTCATCGTGTCGCTCGGCGTGCTCGAGGCGGCGCGCGGCATGGCGTATCAGATGACCAATTCGCGCACCGCGTATATCGGCGATGCGTTCGATTTTCTGTCGAACCCGATCGCGCTTGGCATCTCGCCGGCCTTTCTGATGGCGGTCGCGGTGATGGTGATCGCGCAACTGGTGCTGACGCGCACGGTGTTCGGGCGCTATCTGATCGGGATCGGCACCAACGAGGAAGCGGTACGGCTCGCGGGCGTCAATCCGCGGCCGTACAAGGTGATCGTGTTCGCGCTGATGGGCGCGCTGTCCGGACTCGCGGCGCTGTTCCAGATCTCGCGGCTCGAGGCGGCCGATCCGAATGCGGGTGTCGGCGTGGAGCTGCAGGTGATCGCGGCGGTCGTGATCGGCGGCACGAGTCTGATGGGCGGGCGTGGTTCGGTTATCAGCACGTTCTTTGGCGTGCTGATCATTTCGGTGCTGGCGGCGGGCCTCGCGCAGATCGGCGCGAACGAGCCGACCAAGCGCATGATCACCGGCGCGGTGATCGTGGTGGCGGTGGTGCTCGATACGTACCGCAGCCGTCGCAAACGCGCCTGAGATGGGAGCCGCGGCGCAACGATGATTGAGTGCATGGGACCGGAGTAAGCGCTAAAGCGCTAACTCCGTTCGACCGCGATGAAACTGCATGGGATCGGAGTAAGCGCTAAAGCGCTAACTCCGTTCGACAGGAGAGCAACAGGTTATGACGACGATCAAGGATGTAGCGGCGGTGGCGGGCGTGTCGTTCACGACGGTATCGCACGTCGTGAACAACTCGCGGCCGGTGTCGGCCGATGCGCGCGCGAAAGTCGAGCACGCGATCCGTCAACTGCACTATGTGCCGTCGGCGGTCGCGCGCTCGCTGAAGGCGCGCACGACCGCGACGATCGGACTGGTGGTGCCGAACAGCACGAACCCGTATTTCGCGGAGCTCGCGCGCGGTATCGAGGATGGCTGCGCGCGCAATGGCTACTGCGTGTTCTTCTGCAACTCCGACGATGACCCCGCGAAGCAGCGCAACTATCTGCGCGTGCTGCAGGAAAAACGCATCGACGGATTGATCGTCGCGTCGGCCGGCGACGACGCCGTGCTCGCGCAGGCGCTCGCCGACGCGCGCGAGCCGCTCGTGGTGGTGGACCGCAACATCGAGGGAGTCAGCGCGGACCTCGTGCAGATCGATCACGAGAAGGGCGCGTATCTGGCCACCCGGCATCTGCTCGAGTTCGGGCATGTGCGGATCGGTTGCATCACGGGGCCGGTGCAGACCGCGGTCAGCGCGATGCGGGTGCACGGCTTCATTCGCGCGATGGCCGAGCGTGGCATCGAGATTCCGGCCGATGCGATCGTCGAAAGCGATTTTTCGGGGACGGGCGGACATCGCGCGGCCGCGCAGCTGTTCGATACGGTCAGGCCGTCGGCGATTTTCGCGGGCAACGACATGATGGGCATCGGCGCGTTGCGCGCGGCGGCGGAGCGCAATATCAGCGTGCCGCGCGATTGCTCGATCATCGGTTTCGACGATATCGAGCTGGGCCGCTTCACGTTCCCGTCGCTGTCGACGGTCGGACAGTCGGTGCGCGCGCTTGGCGACACGGCCGCGCAGACGCTGATCGACCGGATCGCCGAGGCGTCGTCGAACAGCACCACGCGAGCGCCTGCGCGCCGCCGCGTGGTGTCGCCGCGGCTGATCGTGCGGGAGTCCACCGCGACATGGGCGGGCGAGGAACGGCGGGATCTGGCGGCCTGATGCGCCGGATCAAGGACGCATGAGGGGTGCTCGAAGGACGCGCGCGCAATCGCGACGCGACCCGTCGCGCAACGGAGGACACTCGAGTGGCAAGCAACCCAACGCGCGCACGCGTCACGGTGGTCGGTAGTCTGAACATGGACCTCGTGGTGCGTTCGCCACGCCTGCCCCAACCGGGCGAGACGCTGGCCGGCCGCGGCTTCGCGCAGGTCGCGGGCGGCAAGGGCGGCAACCAGGCGGTCGCGGCCGCGCGGCTCGGCGCGCAGGTGTCGATGCTCGGCTGCGTCGGTGCCGATGCGAATGGCGCGCAGCTGCGCGCGGGCCTCGAAGCGGAGCGCATCGACTGCGCCGCGCTCGAAACCGGCAGGGAGCCGAGCGGTGTTGCGCTGATCGTCGTCGACGATGCGAGCCAGAACACGATCGTGATCGTCGCGGGCAGCAACGGCGAGCTCACGCCGGCCACCATCGCGCGACACGAAGCGACGCTCGCCGCCGCCGCCGTCGTGATCTGTCAGCTCGAAACCCCGCCCGAATCGGTGCGCGCGGCGCTGGCGGCGGCGCGGCGGCTCGGTAAGACCGTGATCCTGAATCCGGCGCCCGCCACCGCCCCGTTGCCGGCCGACTGGCTGCCGCTGATCGACTACCTGATTCCGAACGAACTCGAAGCCGCCGCGCTGAGCGGTCTCCCCGTCGACTCGCCCGCGGACGCCGCACGGGCCGCCGCCGCATTGCGTGCGGCCGGCGCGCGCAACGTGCTGGTCACGCTCGGTGCGCGCGGCGTGCATGCGTCGCTCGAAGGCGCGGCCGCGACGCTGTACGACGCGCCGCGCGTCGAGGCGGTCGACACGACCGCGGCCGGCGACACCTTCATCGGCGGCTTCGCGGCGCAGCTCGCGCAGGGCGCGAGCGTCGATGCGGCGATCCGCTTCGCGCAGCGCGCCGCCGCGCTATCGGTGACGCGCGCGGGCGCACAGCCATCGATTCCGACGCGCTCCGAGCTCGACGCATCGGACTGATGCCGCGGCGGCATTGGCACCGCGCACGCTGCCTGATCGAACTGTCCTGCCACCGCTTCGGGCGACTCCGAACGGCTCGCATCTCCACCCATTCCCGCCAACACAACGTCAAAAATCGTGCTTTGACGAATATCGCCGCGTTTCCCTGCGCGCCGCGAACACACTCATTTGCAGTCAACTTGCTTTCAACGTCTTACAACGTCTTTGTTCATACCTTTTAAATGCTTCAAGTCTATGAGTGCGCTGCCGTAAACGGAAATTAGAGCGCTCTTTCAAAAAAGCGCCGGACCCAACACACGCCGCTCCCACGCTGCGTAGGCAGCAGCCTCTCATTGAGTACAGCACACAGGACCAAGCATGTTGAATAAAGGCATCACGATCAAGGCGCGAATTGGCCTCACGATGGCGTTCCTCGCCGCGTTGCTGGTTGCGATCGGCGTTTTCGGTCTGTTCGGCATGAGCCGTTCGAACGACGCGTATGAGGACACGTTCACCAACGCGATGCCGGGCGCGGTGAACATCGGCAACGCGGAAATCTACGCGGCGCGCGAACGACTCGCGCTCGACCGCGCCGCGTTCCTGGTCGGCACACCGGAAGCGGCCACCACCATCGAGCGCGGGCGCATGCTCGGGGGCACGTCCGACATGTGGTGGAAGAAATATCTCGATCTGCCACGCGACGCGGACGAAGACCGGCTTGCGCAGGACGTCGCCGCGAAGCGCAACGCGCTGCATCAGCAACTCGAAACGTTCGCGGCGGCGATCACGGCGAACGATCAGGGCAAGCTGGTCGAGCACGCGAAGAATCTGCAGGTCGTCTTCAACGACCTCGTCGGCGCCGACGACGCGCTGCGCAAATACCAGTTCGATTCGGCCAGGGAGGGCTTCGACTCCGCGCAGAGCAGTTTCCAGACCTTCCGCGTGGTCAGCATCGGCGCGCTGGTGGTCGGCGTGCTGGCGGCGGCGCTGTCGTATCTGACGCTGAGCCGCTCGATCGCGCGTCCGCTCGACGAAGCGCTCGGCCACTTCGATGCGATTGCGGCCGGCGATCTGCGTCATCCGGTGATCGCGACATCGCGCGACGAAATGGGGCAACTGCTCGAAGGCATCGCCAGAATGCAGCGCAGCCTCACCGAAACGGTGCGCAGCGTGCGCGGCGGTAGCGAGTCGATCGCGACCGCGACGCGCCAGATCGCGGCGGGCAACATCGACCTGTCGTCGCGGACCGAGGAGCAGGCGTCGGCGCTGCAGGAAACCGCCTCGAGCATGGAGCAGCTGACCGGCACGGTGCGGCAGAATGCCGACAACGCGCGCCAGGCGAGCGCGCTCGCGGCCAACGCGTCCGAGATCGCCAACAAGGGTAGCGCGGTGGTCGGCCAGGTGGTCGGCACGATGGGCGACATCAACCAGAGCTCGGCGAAGATCGCCGACATCATCTCGATCATCGAAGGCATTGCCTTCCAGACCAACATCCTCGCGTTGAACGCAGCCGTCGAGGCGGCGCGCGCCGGCGAGGAGGGGCGCGGCTTCGCGGTCGTCGCGGGCGAAGTGCGCAGCCTCGCGCAGCGTTCGTCGGCGGCGGCCAAGGAGATCAAGGAGCTGATCGATACGTCGGTCGAGCGCGTGCAGTCGGGCTCGGCGCTCGTCGACGAGGCCGGCCGCACGATGAGCGAAATCATCGGCGCGGTGCAGCGTGTGACCGACATCATGGGCGAGATCGCGGCGGCGTCGGAGGAGCAGAGCGGCGGCATCGACCAGGTCGCGCGCGCGGTCACGCAGATGGACGAGGTCACGCAGCAGAATGCGGCGCTCGTCGAGGAAGCGGCCGCCGCCGCGTCGTCGCTCGAGGAGCAGGCGGCGCGGCTGCGCAGCGCGGTCGCGGTGTTCCAGGTCGACGACAGCGGCCGGGGCGGTCACGAAGCGGCGTCGGCGCTTGCGGCGCCGAAGCGCCCGGTGTCCGCGAGCCCGGTCGCTACACGCGCACGCAAGCTCACGCTGGCGACGGCCCAGGCGGCGTTGCCGGCGAAGTCATCGATCCCGGCCGCGGCCGCTGTCGCGCCGCCGGTAGCGGCCGCCTCCACGCCCACGCCCACGCGCGCGCCGGCCAGGTCCGCGGCGACGGCCGGCAGCGATCGGGATTGGGAGACCTTCTGAGCTGGCTCGGATCAGGTGTACATGGGCAGCGGCGCTGTCGTGCGTCAGGTGAGTCGAGACGCGCCGTTCCCGTTCGCTAGCTGTCCGGCGTCCGCGTCGCACCCGCGACGATCGCTTCGCGAAAAGCCGCGCCTGGACACCCCATGCGCGGTTTTTTTCAGCTCCGGCAAGAATTAACGTTTGCGCGCCGCCGCCTTTCACCGGCGCGTGTCGCGATCCGGTACATTGACGGGCACGGCCCCGATCCGTTTGCGCGGCGCGCGGCTGCCCGCACCTCCAACAGGTGGTTCCCACATATTGCTACGTCCTGCGAACCCTGCCATGCGCCAGCCACAAGGAACCGACATGACGCGATACGATCTTGCGCAACGCCTCGTCGAGGCGCGCCGGCAGCGCCGGCCGATCGACGCGCCCGCACCCGACAGCCTGCCGCCCGACGCGGCGACCGCCTACGCGATCCAGCAGGCGGTGATCGTGGGCCTCGGCGAGTCGACCGGCGCGTGGAAGATCGGCGCGAAGTCGCCGGGCGGCGCCGCGTCGGGCGCACCGATTCCGGCCTCGCTGGTGATGCCATCGCCAGCGAGGCTCGCGCATGACGGCTTCTTTCGCGTGCTGGTGGAGCTCGAGATCGCGTTCCGCTTCGACGTGACGATCGAGCCGCGCGCTCAGGCGTATGCGCGCGACGAGGTACTGTCGAAGGTCGGCGCCGTGCTGCCGGCCATCGAGATTGTCGACAGCCGCTTCGCCGAATGGCCGAACGTCGCGCCGCTCGCGCAGTTGGCCGACGCGCAGAACAACGGCGCGCTGATCACCGGCCATCCGGCCGTCTATGCGAGCCTCGCGCGCGGCTTCGACTTCGTGTCGCCGGAACTGGAGCTGAGTTTCAACGGCCGCTCGCTGATACCGGAAGTGACCGGCAATCCGGCAGGCGATCCGCGCGAGCTGCTCGTGTGGTTCGTCAACCATTGCGCGGCGATGGGCATCACGATCGAGCGCAACTGGACCTTGACCACCGGTTCATACGTCGGCGCGCACAAGATCGACGAACCCGGCATCGTGCGTGGTCATATCGACGGATTGGGTGAAGTGGAAATTGAACTGACCTGATCGATGCTGCGGCGCTTGTAACCGCAAATTACAACGCTTGATTCCAAACGGCTGCCCGCGTGCAGCCGTTTTTATTTTGGCGAATTTGAAACGGTGGCAGTCTTTGAATCGTCAACCTGTTCGAATGCATTTGTTGCAACATTGCCGCGTCCTTCCGTATACACCTATGAGAGCGCCGTGAGTTCGTCACGTGCATGCTTTTGGTGACGAAGTGTGCGTGCGCAGACAGCCGCATTTTGGTGGACGGTCGACGGTGCGGGTACGGGATGTGCAATAGCAACGCGGTGACTTGACGCGATGCAGCGGTAGGGCGAAGTCCTGCAGGAGCACTGAATAGAGCGATGCGGTGCTGAAGAAAGTAGCGATACAGCGGTGCAGCAGATGAGGTGACTGGTTGCTGCGTGAGCAAAAAAAATTGTAGGTGGTTGAATCTCTGTTTCCAAGTGAGGATTGTAGGGTGGCGGTTACGGCGCGATTTTCGCAACGTAGTCCGTGAAAAAAAATTTAAAAGGGTTTAGGATGAATTCGAGCGATGTCGTTTCCGAATAGCGCGCCGCGCACGACATCGCCCCAGACTTCGGCGAGGAGGTAGCATGGATATCTACAGCAGTTTCGCGACCCGCTTCGAGAAAACACGGGAGGACGAACTCTCGCTCGAGGAGTATCTCGCGCTCTGCAAAGACAATCCCGCCGCGTACGCCACTGCGGGCGAACGCATGTTGACGGCAATCGGAGAACCGGAACAGATCGACACTCGCAACGATCCGCGTTTATCGCGTATCTTCGCGAACAAGGTCATCAAGGTATACCCCGCATTCCGTGAATTCTACGGAATGGAAGAGGTGATCGAGCAGGTGGTCGCCTACTTCCGGCATTCGGCCCAGGGGCTCGAAGAAAAGAAGCAGATCCTGTATCTGTTAGGACCGGTCGGCGGCGGCAAGTCGTCGATCGCGGAACGTCTGAAGCAATTGATGGAACGCGTGCCGTTCTATGCGATCAAGGGCTCGCCCGTCAACGAATCGCCGCTCGGTCTGTTCGACTACGAGGAAGACGGTCCGATCCTCGAAGAGCAATATGGCATTCCTCGTCGCTACCTGCGAGGCATTCTGAGTCCGTGGGCGGTCAAGCGCCTGCACGAATACAACGGCGACATCCGCAAGTTCCGCGTGGTGCGCCGCTATCCGTCGATCCTTCGCCAGATCGCTATCTCGAAGACCGAACCGGGCGACGAGAACAATCAGGACATTTCGTCGCTGGTCGGCAAGGTCGACATCCGCAAGCTCGAACAGTACGCGCAGGACGATGCCGACGCGTACAGCTACTCGGGCGGCCTGTGCCTCGCCAATCAGGGCCTGCTCGAGTTCGTCGAAATGTTCAAGGCGCCGATCAAGGTGTTGCACCCGCTGCTCACGGCGACCCAGGAAGGCAACTTCAAGGGCACGGAAGGCTTCGGCGCGATTCCGTTCGACGGCATCATCCTCGCTCACTCGAACGAATCGGAATGGAAGGCATTCCGCAACAACCGTAACAACGAGGCACTGCTCGACCGGATCTTCGTCGTCAAGGTGCCGTACTGCCTGCGCTATAGCGAAGAGGTCAAGATTTACGAGAAGCTGCTGCGCAACTCGTCGCTCGCCAGCGCGGTCTGCGCGCCGGGCACGCTGAAGATGATGGGGCAGTTGTCCGTGCTCACGCGTTTGCACGAGCCGGAGAACTCGAGCCTGTTCTCGAAGATGCAGGTCTACGACGGCGAGAATCTGAAGGACACGGACCCGAAGGCGAAGTCGTATCAGGAGTATCGCGACTTCGCGGGCGTCGACGAAGGCATGACCGGCGTGTCGACCCGCTTCGCGTTCAAGATTCTGTCGCGCGTGTTCAACTTCGACTCGACCGAGGTCGCGGCCAATCCGGTGCATCTGATGTACGTGCTCGAACAGCAGATCGAACGCGAGCAGTTCCCGCCGGAAACCGAGCAGAAGTATCTGTCCTTCATCAAGGACGTGCTCGCGTCGCGCTATGCGGAGTTCATCGGCAAGGAGATTCAGACCGCTTACCTGGAGTCGTACTCCGAGTACGGTCAGAACATCTTCGACCGCTATGTCACGTATGCGGACTTCTGGATCCAGGATCAGGAGTTCCGCGACCACGACACCGGCGAGAGCTTCGACCGTGCCGCGTTGAACGCCGAGCTGGAGAAGATCGAGAAGCCCGCGGGCATCAGCAATCCGAAGGACTTCCGCAACGAGATCGTGAATTTCGTGCTGCGTGCGCGGGCTGCGAATGCGGGCAAGAACCCCGCGTGGATCAGCTACGAGAAGCTGCGCGTCGTGATCGAAAAGAAGATGTTCTCGAACACGGAAGAGCTGTTGCCGGTGATCTCGTTCAACGCGAAAGGCTCGGCCGAAGAGCAGCGCAAGCATGAAGACTTCGTCAATCGCATGGTGGCGAAGGGCTATACGCCGAAGCAGGTGCGCTTGCTGTGCGACTGGTATCTGCGCGTGCGCAAGTCGTCATGATGCGCGCATGATACTCATGGTGTGCCGCCCGTACGGTTCGACCGTACGGGCAACCGGCGAGGCGCAAGCCGCATAGCATTGCACTGCGCGGCGGGCGTCTCGCGCACCCGAAATATTAGTGCGGCCGCAGGGAATCGCGGTTGCATGGACGGGAGACCGGGCGTGCTTCATCAAATCATCGACCGCAGGTTGGCAGGCAAGAACAAGAGTATTGCGAACCGTGAGCGCTTTTTGCGCCGCGTCAAAAACTATATTCGTCGTGCCGTTTCGGAGGCGGTGCGTGATCGCAGCATCAAGGACATCCAGAACACCCAGAGCATCACCATTCCGCGCAAGGACATCGCGGAGCCGTCGTTCCGTCATGGACCGGGCGGCCGGCGCGAGATGGTGCATCCCGGCAACTCGGACTACATCCGCGGCGACAAGATCAAGCGCCCGCAAGGCGGCGGTGGCGGCGGCGGAGGCAGTCAGGCCAGCAACGAGGGCGAGGGTCAGGACGACTTCGTGTTCGAGCTGAGCCGCGAAGAGTTCATGCAGTATTTCTTCGACGACCTCGAACTGCCGCGTCTCGTCAAGACCCATCTGATGGCCGTGCCGACGTGGAAAAGCGTCCGCGCGGGCTGGGCCGCGGAGGGCACGCCAAACAATATCGACGTGGTGCGCTCGTTGCGCAGCGCGCTCGGCCGGCGCATCGCGCTCGGCGCGCCGCTCGTCAACCAGCTGCACGAAATGGAGCGGCAACTGGAAGAGTTGAAGGCCGATCCCGCCGATCGCCGCGACGAGATCAAGCTGCTCGAGGACGACATCCACCATCTGAAAGGACGCATCTGGCGGATTCCGTTCATCGATCCGTTCGATCTGCGCTACGTGAATCGCGTGAAGCAGCCTACGCCGTCGAGCCAGGCGGTGATGTTCTGCCTGATGGACGTGTCCGGTTCGATGGACGAGCAGCGCAAGGATCTCGCGAAGCGCTTCTTCATCCTGCTGTACCTGTTCCTGAAGCGTAACTACGAGCGCATCGAAGTCGTGTTCATCCGCCACCACACGCGCGCCGAGGAAGTCGACGAAGACACGTTTTTCCACTCGACCGAAAGCGGCGGCACCGTGGTGTCGAGCGCGCTCGAGCTGATGCGCAAGGTGATGGACGAGCGCTACTCGCCGACTGAATGGAACATTTACGGCGCCCAGGCGTCCGACGGCGACAACTGGACCGACGACTCGCCGAAGTGCCGCAAAATACTCTCGGATGACATCCTGGAGAAGGTGCGGTATTTTGCGTATATTCAGGTGACGCCCGAAGAGCAGAATCTGTGGCTCGAATACGCGCAACTGGCGCTGTCGCAACCGCACATGGCGATGAAGAAGGTCGAAACCGCGGCCGATATTTATCCGGTGTTTCGCGAGCTGTTCGAGAAGCAGGCGGCGACTTCTTGATGGGATGCTGGTGGCGCACGAAGCGCCTGAACGACGAAGCGCGCGGCGATTCGTACGACAAGGGGTGACCCGCCGTATGACCGCGCCGCAGCGCAACAAAGGCGTGCCGCAGCGACAGTCGGGGCATGCCGAGGCAGGAGCGGCCAGCACGGGAGCCGCTCACGCCGGAGCAGTCCGCGATGCTGCAGCACGGGACACACCGGAACGCCCAACGAGGGCAAAGGGAAGTCCGTATGAACGTAGCCGATAGACGGCCTCTGCCGTGCCCGTCCGACTGGACCTTCGACTTGATCGAAGAGTACGACTCGCATATTGCCCGTGTTGCGGAGCAATACGAGCTCGACGTATATCCGATCCAGCTCGAACTCATCAGCGCCGAACAGATGATGGATGCCTATGCGTCTGTCGGCATGCCGGTGAACTACCGTCACTGGTCGTTCGGCAAACATTTCCTTGCTACCGAAAAAAGCTATCGCCGCGGCCAGATGGGGCTCGCGTACGAAATCGTCATCAATTCGAACCCCTGCATCGCCTATCTGATGGAAGAGAACACGATGACGATGCAGGCGCTCGTCATCGCGCATGCGGCCTATGGTCACAACTCGTTCTTCAAGGGCAACTATCTGTTCGGCTTATGGACGGACGCGCACGCGATCATCGACTACCTCGTCTACGCAAAGAATTACATCGCGGAATGCGAGGAGCGCTATGGGCTCGATCGCGTCGAGGAATTGCTCGACTCGTGCCACGCGCTGATGAATTACGGCGTGGACCGCTACAAGCGTCCGCAGAAGCTGTCGCTCCAGAAGGAGTTCGCCGCGCGTCGCGAACGTGAGGCGTATCTGCAGTCGCAGGTCAACGAGTTGTGGCGCACGTTGCCCACGCGCCATACGCCGCTGCCCGAAGAGGTCGAGGGGCGCTATCCGCCCGAGCCGCAGGAAAACCTGCTGTATTTCGCGGAGAAAAACGCGCCGCTGCTCGAAGCGTGGGAGCGCGAGGTGATCCGGATCGTGCGCAAGATCGGTCAGTACTTCTATCCGCAGCGGCAGACCCAGGTGATGAACGAAGGCTGGGCGACGTTCTGGCACTACACGCTGCTCAATACGATGTACAACCAGGGCAAGCTCGAAGACGGCTTCATGATGGAGTTTCTCCATTCACACAGCAACGTCGTCTATCAGCCGCCGGTCACGAAGCCGTATTACAGCGGCATCAATCCGTATGCGCTGGGCTTTTCGATGATGAGCGATATCCGGCGCATCTGCGAAGCGCCTACCGACGAAGACCGCAAGTGGTTTCCGAATCTGGCCGGCAGTCCGTGGCTGCCCGCGATGCACTACGCGATGCGCAACTTCAAGGACGAGAGCTTCATCGCGCAGTATCTGTCGCCGCATCTGATCCGCGAAATGCGCCTGTTCTCGGTGCTCGACGACGACATGCGCGACGCGCTCGAAGTGTCGGCGATTCACGACGATAGCGGCTACCAGTACGTGCGCCAGGCGTTGTCGCGGCAGTACGACATGCATCACCGCGAGCCGAACATTCAGGTGTGGGCCGTCAATACACGCGGCGATCGCAGCCTGACGTTGCGGCATTTCATGAGCGACAACCGGCACCTGTCGTCGGATAGCGAGGAGGTGCTCAAGCACATGGCGCGCTTGTGGCAGTTCGACGTGTACCTCGAGAGCGTCGACGAAAACGGTACCGTCAGAAAACGCTACGACTGCCGGTATATGCCGCCGTCCGTGAGAATATGAGCGCCGCCTGACTCCCGCCTGAGCGGTTCGTGTCGCCCGTCAAGCCCCTGCCAGTCCCCAACTGGCAGGGGCTTTGTTCTATTGGTGCGCAAATCCGGCCGACCCAGGGCTTTCATCAGGCCATGCTGACAAAAAACCTTCCTGTGCTTTCATTTATGTAAAATTCGCGCACCCGCGGCGGCCGCTCAGGCTGGGCGCGCGACATCAAGGCGGCACCACGACCGTCCTCCTCGTTTAAATAAGGAAAGACACCAGCATGAACGACCAAACCGAACAATACGTCGTGGCCTCGGCGCACGACACGCGGCGCCGCATTTTTGCAATCGTCGGCGCTTCATCGGGCAATCTCGTCGAGTGGTTCGACTTCTATGTGTATTCGTTCACGGCGCTTTACTTCGCGCCGTCGTTCTTCCCGAGCGGCAACACGACCACGCAGTTGCTGAACACGGCCGGCGTGTTCGCCGCGGGCTTCCTGATGCGGCCGATTGGCGGCTGGTTCTTCGGGCGGCTCGCCGACAAACGTGGTCGCCGCACCGCGATGATGGTGTCGGTATTCATGATGTGCGGCGGCTCGCTGGTGATCGCGATGCTGCCCACCTACGCGCAGATCGGCGCGCTCGCGCCGGCGTTGCTGCTGCTCGCGCGGCTGTTGCAGGGGCTGTCGGTGGGCGGCGAATACGGCACCAGCGCGACCTATATGAGCGAAGTCGCGTTGAAGGGCCGGCGTGGCTTTTTCGCGTCGTTCCAGTATGTCACGCTGATCGGCGGCCAACTGTGCGCGCTGCTCGTGCTCGTGACCCTGCAACAGACGCTGACGACCGAAGAGCTGAAGGCGTGGGGCTGGCGTGTGCCGTTCGTGATTGGCGCCTTCGCCGCGTTGATCGCGCTCTATCTGCGTAAATCCCTTGATGAAACCACCACCGCGGCGATGCGCCAGCGCAAGGAAGCGGGCACGCTGCGCGGGCTGTGGGAGCACAAGAGCGCGTTCATGACGGTGCTCGGCTTCACGGCCGGCGGCTCGCTGATCTTCTATACGTTCACCACCTACATGCAAAAGTACCTGGTCAACACGGCCGGCATGCACGCGAAGACCGCGAGCTCGGTGATGACCGCCGCGTTGTTCGTCTACATGCTGATGCAGCCGGCGTTCGGCGCATTGTCGGACCGCATCGGGCGGCGCCGCTCGATGCTGTGTTTCGGCCTGTTCGCGACGCTCGGCACGGTGCCGCTGCTGCATGCGCTGAAAGACGTGACGAGCCCGTATGCGGCCTTCGCGTTGGTCGTGGTGGCGCTCGCGATCGTCAGCTTCTATACGTCGATCAGCGGCCTGATCAAGGCGGAAATGTTTCCACCGCAAGTGCGTGCGCTTGGCGTAGGGCTGTCGTATGCGCTCGCCAATGCGATCTTCGGCGGCTCGGCGGAATATGTCGCGCTGTGGCTGAAGTCCGCCGGTGTCGAGACGATGTTCTTCTGGTACGTGACGGCGCTGTGCGCACTCGCGGGTATCGTGTCGCTGCGCATGCGCGATCCCTCGTCGGAAGGGTATCTGCGGCACGAGCCGTGAACCGCTAGTCGGGCACGGCGAAACGTCGTGCCGCGGTGGCAGCGTTCAGGCGGCGGCCCAGGGCAACCGGGCCGCCGTTTTTCATGGCATCGACGTTTGCGCGTCAATCCGCAAGCGAGGAGCAGCGCGCTTCGCTCAACTGACGACGATCCGTCTCCCCCACGCATGCAGCAGGTCGCGCAAGCTCTCGGCCTGTTCCATCGTCGACGAACTCATCGACCCTCGCGGCCTCATTCACCGTGGCCGCGCCAACGGCCGCGACCGTCGCCATCGACGGCGTCGCCGCTACGCCGGCGACAGCATCGGCCGCGGCGCGCGGCATCGGCAGACGGCCACGCCAGGCCGCGCGCGCCAGCATCAGCAGATGGTAGTAAAGCCGCGCGCTAAAGCCGTAGTTGTAGGCGAACAGATGCGCGCGCGCGATGCGCCAGCCCGCGCGCGCCTCGCCGTTTCTCGCGTGAATCGACACCACGATCGGTACGAGCCGCCGCAGCGCCTGCCGCCGCGACGGTTCGAGCGGCGCCGGCAGACGCAGCGACTTCACGAACGCATAGGCACTCAACGTTGCGGCCATGCTCGTGCCGCGCGTGCTGTGCGAGACCGACGTCGCGGTCTTCCGATACACCGACACATAGTCGTGCAGATAAAACACCTCGCGCGCGGCCAGGCATAGCTCATAGCGTTATACATAAGTCCTTAGCCGAGCCCGTCGCGGAGCGCGCGTAGCGTGTCAGCGGCAGCGAGTACCTGATCGAGCCCTCGCCAGATGGTCTTGGCACCCGGTTCACCGTCGCTCTTTCGGCCGAGGAAACCACCGATTTGCGCAATCAGCCGCACGACCTCATTCACAGTGGGCGGCGGCGTCGGCATCTTCTTTTTGGCCAGCAGATGGGCGCCACGAATTTCGTCCGGATCGAAGAACAAGGCGGCATCCAGATCCGGACAGGTCCGGCCTTTGCGCATCAGATACGTCACACGCCATGCCACTACCAGGAACAAGGCCAGCGCACGCTCGATCCGGTCGACAGCGGCCAATTGCAGGGTCTCGACTTCGCAGCCGTTCTTGAGCACATGGAAATAGATTTCGATTTCCCATCGGGCCCGGTACCAATTGATCAGTTCGACCGCGTCTTCCTGGGTTGCGACGGCTCGGTTGGTCAGCAAACGCCACTCAATCGGCTTGATGCCAGCGGGCGCCCCCACTTCGCGTGCGATTACGCAGTGAACCTTGAGCTTGCCGCGTTCGCCGTCCACTATCTCGACTTCGCGAGCCCACAGTTGCTGGCGTACGGTGCGGCTCTTCTGAGTCTCGCGGGCGCCGGTCATGAAGGTGATTTCACCCAAGGGCTCAGCGCTGGTTGTACTCGCCCACAGCCTGGCGCCGTCACCGCCGGGCAGGCAGCGGTCATGTTGGGCGCGCACCAGCCAGTCCGCTGGCGTGCCCAGTTCGTGCGCCCGGCGCATCATTTCCACCATGTCCGCCTCGCGGTCGGCCACGTACACCAGTCGCGTGTGCGGCATGTCCGGCGCCATTTCCGCCACGCGCTCGTAGCCTTCGATCCAGCGCGTGCTTTCTTTCGGCCCAGGACGTACACCATCGGCGTCAAGCTCCTCGCGCGCCCACATCCATGCATCGAGCACGCCCAGCGGTTCGCGTTCGGTCGTCACCGCATAGGTCGGGTGCAAGTACAGCCCGCGCCTTGCTTCGTAGTTCAACGGCCCCAGACCGTCGATGTCCTGGCCGTTAAAATCAAGCTCGGTGGTGTCCTGGATGCACAGCACGACCGACTGGCTGCGCATGCGTTCCTGCGTGCTCGCCCAATGCGGCTCCAGGATGGCTTCCCAGGCCACATCCGTATTGCGCAAAAATCGGTACGCCGCGCACGTCTCGCTCCAGCTATCGCACGCCTGGGGGATACTGGCCGTCGGATTGGCCGCAAGTCGTTCCATCAATTTCTTTGCCCTCCTGTCCAGGCGGGCGTCGCCAAGGTCCAGCCCCGCAAATTCCTGCTCGATCCACTGCTGTGCCGCCTTCGTCACCGCGTCCGCCCAAATTACGAGAGTAGACGCGATCCGGCCAAAGTTTACAAGCACGGCTTTCAAGTCATTGAATGTAAACGGCTTGCTGGCGCGGGCGGCTGCCGCAGCGAGATGTGTATAACGCTATGGTCCGAAGCCTCGAAAATGCGTGATTCCACTTGCGGATGGATTCGCTATCTGCTGGTGCTCTGTCTCAACAAACCGGAAGCGTAGTGAGCACTTCGACAAACTGAGTCCCGCCGTTGGAAACGCAGAGCACATGATCCACAAAAGAAAGGCCCGGTTTCGCGTCCTGATCGCACGGGCGCGCAGATGGCGGATGCCACGCGATGGCGTCATCTACGCGGGATGCGGTGTGGTGCTCGCAATGCTCGCGCTGTGTGGCTACGCGCTGTATCAGAGCCGCGAGGATGCGATTGCGCGCGCACTCGATTCGACGCGCGATGTCGCGACGATCACCGAGCGCGACATCGCGCGCAATTTCGAGCTGTACGCGCTGTCGCTGCAGGCCGTCGCCGATGGCCTCAGGCGTCCGGGCGTGCTCGATTCGCCGCGTTTGCGGCGCGAGATCCTGTTCGATCGCGCGGCGACCGGGCAATACGTCGGCGCGATGGTGGTGATCGACGCACTGGGCAACGTCGTGATCGATTCGGATAGCGACGTGCCGCGCGGGGGAAACCTCTCGGACCGTCCGTACTTCAGGATTCATCGTGAAGCTCCGGATCTCGGGCTCGATGTCAGCGCGCCGTACAACTCGAGACTCAGACCCGGTTCGCGCAGCATCGCGCTGAGCCGGCGACTGTCCCGGCCTGACGGATCGTTTGCGGGAATCGTCGCGCTCGGTATCGATCAGGAGTATTTCACGAGCCTGTTCGCGGATCTTCGGATCGGGCAGCATGGCTCGGTGTCGATCGTTAGAACGGACGGCACGATCATCGTGCGACGGCCCGACGATCGACACGTGACGGGCAGCGACATCAGCAAGACGGCGTTCTTCCAGCACCTGCTCGCGAAAGACGAGGGCAGCTTAATCGCGTCTTCGCCGCTCGATGGCGCCGAGCGGCTTTACTCGTTCAGACGGATTCCGCAATTGCCGCTGATCGTGCTGGTCGCCGAGGCGACCGACGATATCTATGCGGGCTGGTGGGGGCGCGCGCTGACGATCGGTTCGCTGATGCTGATCTTCGGGATCGGCGTGATCGTGTTGGCGGCGTGGCTCGGCGCCGAGTTGCGGCGTCGACAGCGGGTGGAGCACGAGCTCGAACGGCTTGCCGGCACGGATGGACTCACCGGCCTGCCCAATCGCCGCGCGCTGTGCGAAACGCTCGAGCGCGAATGGCTGCGCGCGCGCCGCACGGGCAGCGTGTTGTCGCTACTGTTCGTCGATATCGATCACTTCAAAGCCTATAACGATACGTATGGTCATCAGGCCGGCGACGTCGCGCTGACCGCGGTCGCGCGCTGCATCCGCAGGGTGATCCAGCGGCCGGGCGATTGCGTCGGTCGATACGGCGGCGAGGAGTTCGTCGTGGTGCTGCCGGATACCGACGCCGCCGGTGCCGGGGTGGTCGGCGAGAACATCCGCGTGGCGATCGGCGAGTTGGGCATCGCGCACCAGGGCGGCGAGTTCGGTCGCGTGACGGTCAGCATCGGCGCGACCACGTCGCGCTCGGATCGGGTGACGGATGTCAGCGTCGTCGTTCGGGCTGCCGATGAGGCGTTGTATACGGCAAAGGCCCGTGGCAGGAATAGGGTCGCGCAAATGGGAGTTGGGTGACCGGTCGCTCCTGATTTTTCTGCGCCGGAAATGAAGAAGGGTTGCGACGCTTTCGCGTGCAACCCTTTCTGAATTTCCGCGACGTGCTACCCTCGCGCCGGTTGTCGATGATGCCTGGATTAGAACGAGCCAGCGATAACGCGCACCAGCCCACTGCGCAGCGGCGGCGCTGCTTCAGCGAACTCGAGATTCACCTTGTTGGCGACGCTCAAGATGCGGGTCTGATACGTACGATAGTTCGTATCTTCGCTGTAGGTCACGGTTGTGCCGCCGCTGTTGCCTTGGTGCAGGTTGTGCGTGGAGTTTTCGTGGCTCGCTACGCCACTGTGCTGGCGCTCCTTGATTTGCACGTCGGTAATGGCGGGGACCGACGCTGCTGCGCCGACGTGTCTATGCATCTGGCCGGTGCAAGGTAGGTGAATTCCTGAACCGGCCAGATCTCACTTCGCACGGTGGGGAATCGGGCCAATGTGGGAGCAGCCGTCTGCTGAGCACGCAGAAAGGGCGAACAGATCACGATGGACGGAGGCTCGGCAAGGCGCTGGCTGATCGCGTGGGCCTGCTGTTCGCCCAATTCAGTCAGTGGGATCGACGCCGGGTCGCTGGTCGCATGGCCAGCGTTCGCGGCACTCTCACCATGCCGGAAGCATAGAACTCGAAGTAGGGGCATGTCTTGGGGGGCTCCGGTAGTTCTTCAGCGCAGAGCGTCGCCCGCGCTCGGAGCTTAGAAATTGCGACGTCGCACGAAATGACGTCCGTCCATAGGCGTCTAATTGTATTGCGCAATACAAATTTAGACGTGGTCTCCCCGCTCACTGACCGCATCCGCATTCGCGCAGGGCGCGCACAGGAGGCGATAGCCTGGTCCTTGGAATGAGACGGGTGTTTGCCTGGTAACAACCATCCTATCAATCCCTGGATCAGCCTCCTCCGTTTCTCTTCAAGTACTTACCCGCGTCCTCTCCTCCATGCTGGCTTAAGTAAGTGCCATTCGTTCTAAGGCGAATGGCACTTACTTAAGCCCGTGGAGCGTGCCCATATTTTTGGACGCGCTCACGTGCGATGTGACGAGGCTCTTTCAGCCATGGGTAGGACTTCGGTCTTCGTTTGCGCATTCGTGGTTCGATGCGACCGGGGCGACTCCCAACGCAAGACTGC
>NZ_CADFGP010000036.1:0-29574 GCF_902833905.1 Paraburkholderia tuberum STM678
CAAATGACGAACCTGGTAATTGCAGAACACGACAATGCGTCGATCAAGGCCGCGACGCTGAACACGATCGCAGCGGCACAGAAGATCGGCGGTGATATTCACGTGCTGGTCGCGGGGCATAACGCGCAGGGCGCGGCCGATGCGGCCGCGAAGATCGCGGGTGTCAGCAAGGTGCTGCTGGCCGATGCGCCGCAACTGGCCGCAGGCCTCGCGGAAAACGTCGAAGCAACGGTGCTGACGCTCGTGCAAGATGCGGCGAAGCACTACACGCACATCCTCGCGCCGGCTACCGCCTACGGCAAGAATGTCGCGCCGCGTATCGCCGCGAAGCTCGACGTCGCGCAGATCAGCGACATCACGGCAGTGGATTCGGCCGACACGTTCGAGCGTCCTATCTACGCGGGCAACGCAATCGCGATCGTGCAATCGGCTGATCCGATCAAGGTCATCACCGTGCGCTCGACCGGTTTTGATGCCGTCGCAGCCGTTGGCGGCAGCGCAGCGGTCGAGAAGATCGAAGCGGCAGCCGACGCAGGCCTCGCGCAGTTCGTGAGCCGCGAAGTGACGAAGCTCGATCGTCCGGAACTGACGAGCGCGAAGATCATCGTGTCGGGTGGCCGTGGTCTGGGCAATGGCGAGAACTACATGAAGGTGCTGGAACCGCTGGCCGACAAGCTCGGCGCGGCACTGGGCGCATCGCGTGCGGCGGTCGACGCGGGCTTCGTGCCGAACGACTATCAGGTCGGCCAGACCGGCAAGATCGTGGCGCCGCAACTGTACGTCGCGGTCGGCATCTCGGGTGCGATCCAGCATCTGGCCGGCATGAAGGACTCGAAGGTCATCATCGCGATCAACAAGGATGAAGAAGCGCCGATCTTCGGCGTCGCCGATTACGGCCTCGTTGGCGATCTGTTCACCCTCGTGCCGGAACTCGAGCAGGCGCTCGGCTAACCGCATCCAGCGGTTAGCGTCCGGCACAACGCGCAGTACGTGCCAGAAGAGAGGGCAAATACGCGCCCAGCAAGCGGAATAATCATGAATGAGCTTAACGGATACGATTTCGAAGACCTGCGACCGGGCATGAGTGCCCGGTTCGCCAAGACCATCACGGAGGCGGACATTCTGCTCTTCGCGGGCGCGTCGGGAGACATCAACGCGGTTCACATCAACGAGGAGTTTGCGCAAACCACACCCTTCAAGGGGCGCATCGCTCACGGCATGTTGACCGCCAGCATCATCTCCGCGGCGATCGCGGGGCGGCTGCCGGGCCCGGGCACGATCTACCTCGGCCAGAACCTGCGCTTCAAGGCGCCGGTTCGGCCCGGCGACACCGTGCAGGCCGAAGTGACCGTCAAGGAACTGATTCACGACAAGCGCCGCGTGGTGCTGTCCACCATTTGCACGGTCGGCGGCAAGGTGGTGATCGAAGGCGACGCCGTGGTCATGCCGACAACCTGCCGCGACCGTGTCGTCGAGGACGCGGCTTGCGCCGTCAGCAAAGCATGATAGCGAGCCCCGCCATGAGAATGCCATTCAGCATGCCACACGAGTTTTCCACGGGCTGGGTCAATGCCGGCTTCGATTTATGGCGTTTTTCGCCGGTCAAGGATGAATACGCGACGACGGTGCCCGACACCGACGGCTCGGACTTCGATTTCAACGGGCCGTTTGCGCGAGGCTCCGTGACCCACACGAGCGCCCACTATCTGCAACAGCAGGCGCAACTGTGGAGCGACGCCGTCGCCGGATTGATCGGCGGGCGCACGGAGTTGAAGGCGGTCGCCGAGCCCGAGCAGGGAGACCGGCGCTTTCACGCCGACGACTGGTCCAGCAACGGCTGGTACAGCCTTCTTAAACAGAGCTATCTGATCAATGCCCGGGCACTCGCGGAGTTCGTCGAGGCGAGCGCGCTCGACGAAAAGGGCAAGCACAAGCTGCGCTTTTTCATGCGCCAGTTCATCGACTTCGCCAGCCCCGCGAATTTCGTCGCGACGAATCCCGAAGTCATCCGGGCGGCGGTGGAATCGGGCGGATCGAGCCTGCTCGCGGGCGTTACGCATCTGCTCGACGATCTGGGCAGCGGCTCGATTTCGATTACCGATCAAAGCGCGTTCGAAGTGGGCCGCAGCGTTGCCACGTCCAGTGGCGCGGTGGTCTATGAGAACGATCTGTTTCAGCTGATCCAGTACGAGCCGCTGACACCGAAGGTCGCCGCGCGGCCGCTCGTGATCGTTCCTCCGTGCATCAACAAGTTCTACATCCTGGATCTGCAGCCGGAGAATTCCTTCGTGCGCTTCGCCTGCGAGCAGGGCCTGACGGTGTTCGTCGTGTCCTGGCGCAACCCGCAGCAGGACATGGCGCAGACCACGTGGGACGCCTACCTCGAGGACGGCGTGATGCAGGCGATCAGCGTCGCGCGTGCGATTAGCCGGGCCGACCAGGTCAATGCATTGGGCTGGTGCGTGGGGGGCACGATGCTGTCGTCGGCGCTGGCGGTCATGCGTGCGAACGGCGACGACTCCGTGGCCAGCCTGACGCTGCTGACGGCGTTGCTCGACTTCACCGACCCGGGCGATCTCGGCGTGTTCATCGACGAGCAGGGCGTGGCGATGCGCGAGCATGCGATCGGTGGCGGTGGGCTCTATCCCGGACGCGAACTCGGCTTCGTATTCCAGTCGCTGCGTGCCAACGATCTGATCTGGCCGTATGTCGTGAACAATTACCTGAAAGGCAAAACCCCGGCCGCGTTCGATCTGCTGTACTGGAACGCGGACACGACCAATCTGCCCGGTCCGATGTACAGCTTCTATCTGCGCAACATGTACCTCGAAAACAGTCTGCGCGTGCCGAACAAACTGAAGTTCTGCGACACGCCGGTGGATCTCGGCAACATCGATATTCCGAGCTATCTGATGGCGGCCGAGGAAGATCACATCGTGCCGTGGCGGTCCGCCTATCAGTCGACGCAACTACTGGGCGGTCAAACCGAGTTCGTGCTGGGGGCAAGCGGCCATATCGCGGGTGTGATCAATCCGGCCTCGAAGAACAAGCGCGGCTACCGAACCAACGATACCTGCGACGAGAACGCCGACGAGTGGCTCGCAACGTCGGTTCAGCAGCGCGGCAGCTGGTGGAATCACTGGATCGACTGGGTCAAGCAGCATTCCGGCGAGCAGGTCGAGGCACGCACGAAGCTCGGCAACAGGAAGTACAAGGCAATCGAGAGCGCACCGGGGCGCTATGTGAAGCTTCGCGCCGAGTGATCGGATGGCGATAGCGGGTGCGGCAAGAACGGGGGGTGATGCTCAGTGCATCACCCTCCGTTTTTTTGTCTTCACTGCCACCGGCCGTCACTTCGCATGGCTCGCGCGCCAGTCGCGCGGTGTCATGTGGAAGCGCGACACGAACCAGTTCGTGAACGATCCCTGTTGCGCGTAGCCGAGAAGCGCCGAGACCCGTCCGATCGGATAGGTGGGATTGCTCATGTAGCGCACGGCGAGTTCGCCGCGGACTTCCTCGACCTGATCCGAAAAGCTGGTGCCGGCCGAATTCAACTGCCGTTGCATGGTGCGCACGCTCAGATGCAAATACCGTGCAACCAGCTCGGCGTTCGCCTGCTCGAGTGGTAGCAGCAGGTAGATCGCCTTGCGCACTTCCAGCGCGGCCGATTCCGCGGCGCTCACGTTCAGCGGAGAGGCGAGGCTTTCCGCATAGCGCACGAGTTCAGGATCGGCCAGTGGATTCGGGTAGTCGAGATCGGCGCTTGCGCAGACGAACCCGTTGAAGTCGCTGCCGAACACCAGCGGACAGCCGAAGAAGCGTCGATGAAACGTCAGGTCTTTGGGCGCCGGATGCGTGAAGTGGACCTCGCGCGGTTTCCAGAACTTGCCGAGCAGAGCACCGGAGTGCCGCGCGAGGACACCGAGCGCCAGTTCGATCGCCTGCCTTGTCGGGGTACCCCGTTCGACGACGAGTTCCTCCCGAATGGTGACCGTATTGTCCGCGTCCTCGACGTACACCGCCAGCGCTTCGTTGAGCAGATGACGGTATTCGGCCGCGGCCAGCAACACTTCGCGCAGCGTGCGTTTGTGCGCGAGCAGGACATTGATCACGCCGCTGCCGAAGGTCTGCCGCGTTTCCGCCATTTGCAGCGCGAGGGTCGGGCACGACGCCTTTTCGGCCGTCATTTCCAGTAGCCGGCAACAGGCGGTGGCCGATACGCGATCGTCCGGATTCGCGAGCGCGCCGGCGTCGATGCCGGCCTGCTTCGCGAGCTCGACCGGATTGAGTCCAAGCCGTCGCGTCACTTCGAAATAGCCGCTCATGGCTACCGACGTCACCATCGTTTCCATTGTAGTTTCTCCGGACGATTCACCATGCTGAGTATTTTTTCTAGTCATTAAACACTTGCTTCGCGCAATTATTGGTGTTAACGCGCAGTGGCACGAATCGCTAAAAGGATGGCGTCCAATCATAAAAGTGTAGCGCGCGATTGCCGTATTGTGGGCACATGTCGTTCGATGTGTTCCAGCAAGTTTTCATGCGACCTCGCGATAGCGGAACACCGTCACTTCAAAACTGGATGGAGGCAAACAAATGCAATTTCTCGACGATTCGTTGCACCCTGAGAATCAGGACAAGGTAGTCATCACCACCGCCCCTTACGGCCCGGAATGGATGCCGGAGGACTTCCCGGAAGACATTCCCGTGACGATGGACGAGCAGATCCAGAAGGCCGTCGATTGCTACAACGCCGGCGCCACGGTATTGCACCTGCACGTGCGCGAACTGGACGGCAAGGGCTCGAAGCGCCTGTCGAAGTTCAACGAACTGATCGCGGGTGTGCGCGCGGCAGTGCCCGACATGATCATTCAGGTCGGTGGCTCGATCTCGTTTGCACCGGAAGACGACGGACAAGCCGCGAAGTGGCTGTCCGACGACACGCGTCATATGCTGGCCGATCTCGATCCGAAGCCCGATCAGGTGACGGTCGCGATCAACACCACGCAAATGAACATCATGGAGCTGCTCTATCCGGAGTATCTGGCAGGCACCTCGCTTTCCAACCCCGGGTTCATGGCCGCCTATAGTGAAATGACGGTGCCGGCCGGTCCCGCCTGGGTCGAGGAACACCTGCGCCGCCTGCAGGCTTCGGGCATCCAGCCGCACTTCCAGCTCACCGGCATTCACGCGCTCGAAACGCTCGAACGCCTCGTGCGCAAGGGCGTCTACAAGGGCCCGCTGAATCTGACGTGGATCGGTATCGGTGGCGGCTTCGACGGCCCCAATCCATTCAACTTCTTCAACTTCGTGCATCGCGCGCCGGATGGCTGCACGCTCACCGCCGAGTCGCTGCTGAAGAACGTGCTGCCGTTCAACATGATGGCGATGTCGATGGGCCTGCATCCGCGCTGCGGCATCGAGGACACGATCATCGATCAGCACGGCAAGCGCTTCACGTCGGTGCAGCAGATCGAGCAGTGCGTGCGCGTCGCGCGCGAACTGGGACGCGAAATTGCCACTGGCAAAGAAGCGCGCGAGATCTATCGTATTGGTGTGCAGTACGAGACGGTCGAAGAGACGCTGGTCGCCAACGGCATGGCGCCGAACCGCCAGGCCGGTGTCAGGAACCTGCCGCTTCGCGCGGCGTGATCACCAGGAGCCCGGGCCGGCGCATTGGCCGAGGCCGGGCTTCATGGCTAACGCTTCCGGTGCATAGCGGGGAGCAGATAGCTGAATCCATAACAGTCGTCGGCCCATGCGGGCAAGGCGGCCGCCAGGGAGTCAGCGTGGAAGGAGACAAAATATGCTCGTTCAGCATGCAGCGCCCACGACGGGCGAAGTTTCGGCAGCTCAGACGGACGTGCGCGCTTATGCGTGGGTGGTGTTTGCGTTGACGGTCGGATTGCTGCTTTCCGACTATATGTCGCGGCAAGTGTTGAATGCCGTGTTTCCGCCGCTCAAGGCGGCGTGGCATCTGTCCGATGCGCAGCTGGGTTCGCTCAGCAGCGTGGTCGCGCTGATGGTCGGTGTGCTCACGTTCCCGCTGTCGGTTCTGGCCGACCGCTGGGGCCGCGTGAAGAGCATCGTGCTGATGGCGGCGATGTGGAGTCTCGCGACGGTGGGCTGCGCGATCTCGGCGAACTATGGGCAGTTGCTGCTGGCACGTGCCTTTGTCGGAATCGGCGAAGCGGCCTATGGCAGTGTCGGTATCGCAGTTGTTCTGAGCATCTTTCCGGTCCGGCTGCGCTCCACGCTGACCGGCACCTTCATGGCGGGCGGCGCGTTCGGCTCGGTGCTGGGCATGGCGCTCGGCGGCGCGGTAGCGGCTCACCTCGGCTGGCGTTCGGCATTCGGCGCCATGGCGGCGATGGGGGTCGTGCTGGTCGTGATCTACCGCCTCGTCGTCACCGAAAAGCGTCTTGTGCCGCTGCAGCCGGCGAGCGTGACGAGGCAGGCGCAATCGCGCGGCATGTGCATGAGCCTGCGCGCGCTGATGAAGGGGTTGTTTTCGACGAAGTCCGTGGTGTGCGCCTATGTGGGCAGCGGCCTCCATCTGCTGGTTCCCGCCGCTGTGTGGGCATGGATGCCGAGCTTCCTGAATCGCTATTACGGCATGGCCACCGGCAAGGCTGCGATGTGCGCGGCGGTGTTCGTGCTGGTGACCGGGGTGGGCATGGTGGTGTGCGGAAACCTCGCCGACCGGCTCAGCAAGAACATGCGGGAACGCAAGTGGAGCGCCGCAATCGCCTTCTGCCTCGCCTGTTTCGTTCTGCTCGCGATTGGCTTGCGGATGCCCGCGGGGCCGTGGCAGCTGGTCGTGATCGGCGCCGGCATGTTCTTCTGCGCCGGTGCGAGCGGCCCGTCGGGTGCGATGGTGGCGAACCTCACGCCGCCGACGATTCACGCCTCGGCGTTTGCGACCCTGACGCTCGCGAACAACCTGCTGGGCCTCGCGCCGGCGGCTGTTCTGACGGGGATCATCGCCGATCGGATCGGACTGCTGGGCGCGTTGCAACTGGTGCCGTTCGCACCGCTCGTCGCGGCCGCCGCATTCATGATCGGCAAACGGAACTACTCGGGCGATCTGGATCGGCTGAACACGCTGCGCGAGCAGGCCGCACGCTGACATCGCATGGTGCCGCGCGGACGGCGCGGAGCACCGAACCTGTAACTGCGCCGCTGGCGCAACGAATTCTGCAAAGTGCAGATCAAGTAAAGAATTGGAGAGTCAACATGGCAAAGGCAGTTCGCTTTCATGAAACCGGTGGTCCCGACGTGCTGCGCTACGAGGACGTCGAAGTGGGCAACCCCGGTCCCGGTCAGGTTCGCCTGCGCCATCAGGCAGTGGGCCTCAATTTCGCCGACACCTACTTTCGCAGCGGCCTGTATCCGGTCCCGCTGCCCGCGGGGATGGGCGTGGAGGCCGCGGGCGTGGTCGAGGCCGTTGGCCCGGACGTCACGAACGTCGCGGTGGGCGATCGTGTGACTTACACGGGCTTCCTCAACACGCTCGGCGCGTACAGCACCGAACGCCTGATTCCGGCCGCGCCGCTGATCCGGCTGCCCGATGCGATCGACTGCGAAACGGCTGCCGGCATGACCATGCGCGGGTTGACCTGCGCGTATCTGATGCGCCGCATTCACGACTTCAAGGCGGGCGACACGATCCTTCTGCATGCCGCCGCCGGCGGTGTCGGCCTGATCGTTTCGCAATGGGCGAAGCTGCTGGGTCTGACCGTGATCGGCACGGTTTCGAACGAGGCCAAGGGCGAGGTGGCTCGCGCGCACGGCTGCGATCACATCATCAACTACAGCCACGAAGACGTCGCCAGGCGCGTGCGCGAACTGACCGATGGCGTCGGCGTGAACGTCGTGTTCGACAGCGTCGGCAAAGACACCTTCGAGGCTTCGCTCGATTCGCTGAAGCGCCGCGGTCTATTGGTTTGCGTCGGCACGGCCTCCGGCCCGATCCCGCCGTTCAATCCGCAACTGCTGGCTATGAAAGGCTCGCTCTATCTGACCCGCCCGGCGCTGGCTGACTACATCGCCGACCCGGCCGAGAAGGACGAGCTTGCCGGCGAAATCTTCGGGCTCATCGCCTCGGGACGCATCAAGATCGAGCTGAATCAGCGCTATGCGCTCGAAGATGCGGCGCAAGCCCATCGTGATCTGGAGTCGCGCAAGACGACGGGTTCGTCGATCTTCGTCATCTAAGGAGCTAGCCATGCGAGTCGAACAACTGACGTGCTCGATCGGCGCCGAACTGATAGGGGTGAATCTCGCCCACGCCGTCTACGACGATGGCCTGTTTGCCCAAATCCGCTCGGCGCTGCTGAAGCACCGGGTGCTGTTCCTGCGCGACCAGGACATCACGCGTGCCGAACACGTGGCGTTCGCGCGCCGCTTCGGCGAACTGGAAGACCATCCGGTCGCGGGCAGCGATCCGGAAAATCCGGGCCTCGTGCGTATCTACAAGACCCCCGATCAGCCCAACGACCGTTACGAAAACGCGTGGCATGCCGACGCCACCTGGCGCGAAGCGCCGCAGTTCGGTGCCGTGCTGCGCTGCGTCGAGTGTCCGCCCGTCGGCGGCGACACGATGTGGGCGAACATGGTCCTCGCCTACGAGAATCTGCCCGCGCACGTGAAGGCTCAGGTCGCGGACCTGCGCGCGCGCCACAGCATCGAGGCGAGCTTCGGTGCCGCGATGCCGATCGAAAAGCGTCTCGCGCTGAAGGCGCAATTTCCGGACGCGGAGCATCCGGTCGTGCGCACGCATCCGGAAACGGAGGAGAAGGTGCTGTTTGTGAGCGCTTTCACGAGCCATTTCACGAACTTTCACACGCCGGAGCGAGTGCGCTTCGGGCAGGACGCGAATCCGGGCGCGGGCGATCTGCTGCGCTATCTGATCAGCCAGGCGTACATCCCCGAGTACCAGGTGCGCTGGCGCTGGCAGAAGAACAGCATCGCGATCTGGGACAACCGCAGCACGCAGCACTATGCGGTGATGGACTACCCGCCGTGCCACCGCAAGATGGAGCGCGCCGGCATCGTCGGCGACAAGCCGTACTGAACTAGCAGGTAGCTTCCCATGAATTACGAATTGAAACCGACCATTCTGATGGTTCCGGGTCTGCGTGACCACGTCGCGGAGCATTGGCAAACCCTGCTGCAGCAACGGCTGCCGAAAGCGCTGTCGGTGCCGCCGCTCGAGCACGACAAGCTCAGTTGCGCGGCACGCGTCGCGGCGCTCGATGCCACGCTCGCGCGGATCGACGGCCCGGTCATTCTGGTCGCGCATAGCGCTGGCGTGATGATCACCGTGCATTGGGCGGCGCAGCACAAGCGCGAGATTCACGCTGCGCTGCTCGCGGCGCCCGCGGACCTCGAGACGCCGATGCCGGCGGGCTATCCGGAGCTGGATACGCTCGAGCAGAACGGCTGGCTGCCGATTCCGCGCAAGCCGCTGCCGTTTCCGAGCATCGTCGGCGCGAGCCGCAACGATCCGCTCGGGCGGTTCGAGCGGGTGCAGGAGATGGCGCAGGACTGGGGCAGCCGCCTCGTCGATCTCGGCGAAGTGGGGCACCTCAACCCTGCTTCGGGCTTTGGCGAATGGCCGATGGCGGAGACGTTGATTCGCCGCCTGGTACTGATGTGACGCGGCCCGCGTCGGATCAGAAGGAGTCTGGGATGTCGCGTCGGATCGTGGTGGGTGTTGCCGGCGAGCTCGCGCCGGGCCAGCGCAAGCTGGCCTTCATCGATGGCCGCAGCATCGTGCTGTTCAACATCGAAGGCTCGCTTCACGCCATCGACAACACATGTCCGCACAACGGGGCCGCGCTGTCGAGCGGCCAGTTGGAAGGCTGCATGTTGCGCTGTCCGGCGCACGGTCTGCGCTTCGACGTGCGCACGGGCTGCATGGCGGGAACAGGCGGATTGAGCGTGACGACCTTCCCGGTCGACATAGTGGATTCAAAGGTGGTGGTGAGTCTCGACGCGCCGAACCCGACGCCCTCGCAAGCGCGAGCCGGCAGCGCGGCAACGTAAGACCGGTAGGCCGGGCCCGAGACGCCACAACCAATCAGGAGACGGAAAGATGCAAGGCTTGATGATGCAGCAGTCGCTGCTGGTTTCCGCGCTGCTCACACACGCGGAGCGCCATCACGGCGAACAGGAAATCGTGTCGCGACGCGTGGAAGGAGACATCCATCGTTATTCGTATCGGCACCTCGCGCAGCGCGCGCGCCGTATGGCCAATGCGCTGTCGACGCTCGGCGTCGGCCAGGGCGAGCGCGTCGCGACGCTCGCGTGGAACGGCTATCGCCACATGGAGCTCTATTTCGCGGTGTCGGGCTCCGGGTCCGTGCTGCATACGCTGAACCCACGACTGCACGTCGACCAGCTCGCGTACATCATCGAGCATGCGGAAGATCGTGTCGTGTTCTTCGACCTGACCTTTCTGCCGTTGATCGAGAGCGTCGCGCCCCGGGTGAAGAGCCCGAAAGTATTCGTGGCGATGACCGATCGCGCGCACATGCCGCAAGCGAACGACCTGACTGGCATGCTGATGTGCTACGAGGATCTGCTCGAACTGCACGACGACGTTTTCGAATGGCCGCTGCTCGATGAAAACAGCGCGTCGTCGCTGTGCTACACGTCGGGCACCACCGGCAATCCGAAGGGCGTGCTGTATAGCCATCGTTCGACCGTGCTGCACACCTACGCGGCGGCGCTGCCCGATTCGCTGAACTGTTCCGCGCGCGACGTGATCCTGCCGGTCGTGCCGATGTTCCATGTGAACGCGTGGGGACTGCCCTATATCGCCTGCATGGTCGGCGCGAAGCTGGTGTTTCCGGGGCCGGCGCTCGACGGCAAGTCGCTCTATGAACTGATCGAAACGGAACACGTGACGCTGTCGGCCGGCGTGCCGACGGTGTGGCAGGGACTGCTCACGCATGTCGATGCGATGGGCGGGACCTTCTCGTCGATGCGACGCACGGTGATCGGCGGGGCGCCGTGTCCGACCGCGATGACCGAGGCGTTCCAGAAGCGCCACCGGGTGGAGGTACTGCACGCGTGGGGCATGACCGAATTGAGCCCGATCGGCACGGTCTGCAGCTTCAAGGCGCATCAGCAGTCGCTGCCGATGGAGGATCAGTACAAGGTTCAGGCGAAGCAGGGACGCGCGCTGTTCGGCATCGACATGCGGATCGTCGACTCCAACGGTAATGAATTGCCGTGGGGCGGCGAGAGCGCTGGCGATCTGCAGGTGCGCGGTCACTGGGTCACGCAGCAGTACTTCGGCGCCGACGTCGAGTCGCCATTGTGCGACGGCTGGTTTCCGACCGGCGACATCGCGACGATCGACCGGCACGGCTTCATGCAGATCACCGATCGCAGCAAGGACGTGATCAAGTCGGGCGGCGAATGGATCAGTTCGGCGGCGATCGAAAACGTCGCTTATCTGCATCCGGAAGTCTCGACGGCAGTGTGTATCGCCGCCCGGCATCCTAAGTGGGACGAACGGCCGCTGCTGCTGGTCGTGAAAAAGCCGGGCAGCGAGCTGACCAGCGACGAACTGCTGTCCTTCTTCAACGGCCGGGTCGCGCGCTGGTGGACTCCCGATGCAGTGGTGTTCGTCGACACGGTGCCTATCGGCGCAACAGGCAAGGTCCTGAAGAACCAGTTACGCGATCAGTTCGGCAACTACTACCTGCCCTGACGCACGGCTTTCGCAGCAACGCAGTTCGATTCACGCAACAACAACGCGACCGGGTACGCCCGGCGCACACAAAACCACCAACCATTTGAAGCGACCGCAGCATCGGCTTTTGCGCCACCGCCGGTACGCGAAGGAGACACAATGAAGTTGAAGTCAAGCAGCGCTGTCGTGTTGGCCGTTTTCGCCACCGCGGCTCATGCGCAGTCGTCAGTGACGCTTTATGGCGTAGTCGATACGGGGCTGCTGTATCAGAGCACATCGGCCGCTACGTTTCTGCCGCACGCGCCGAACACGGGCAAAATTTATCAGCTGAAGGACGGCGGTATCTATTCGAGCTTCTGGGGTATGAAGGGAAGCGAAGACATCGGCGGCGGCTACAAGATCAACTTCAAGCTGCAGGGCGCGTTCAACACCACGAACGGCAAGTTCGGTCTGTCCGACACGCCGGGCACCACGGCGATCTTCAACCAGTTCGCGACGGTCGGCGCATCGGGGCCGTTCGGTACCTTCGACGCCGGCCGGCAGATCATTCCGATGATCTACGCGATGGCGGAAACCGACGTCCGCGGCGCGCAGTATTTCGGCAGTGTTCTGACCGCGTGGCTGGGCATCAATCAGGCGGCCGGCTGGCCTGGCACGAGCACGAACGCGCCGATCGGCGCGCTGTACGACAGCAACGCGCTCGTCTACAACTCGCCGAAATTCCATGGCGCGTCGCTCGCGCTCGAGTACGCGCCGGGCGGCGTCGCCGGTCAGTTCCAGGGCGGTACGCGCGAGTCGGCCGTGCTCAAGTATTCGAACTACGGTCTGAATCTGTCCGCGTTGTATTACAACGGCCACGATACCAACCCGTACCCGATCACCTACCCGGCGGCGCCCGCTATCCCCGCGACCGGGCTTGCGAACAACCGTTTCTACTATTTCGGTGCGTTGTACACGATCGCCGGATTTTCGGTGTCGGCCTCGTACGGCGCCGGCAAGAACCCGGCCCATACCAACACCGCGGACTTCGAAATGATCTCGGGGGGCCTCGGCTACCAGTTCAATCCGCGTTTCAAGATCACGTCCGGGTACTACTACCTGAAAGACAAGAACAACTCGGCGAACCATTCGGGCGAGTTCGCCGTGGGCGCGGAATACAACCTGTCGCAGCGCACCAAGGCTTACGCGCAGGTGGGTTATGTCAACAACAGGGGGACCATGAACCAGACCATCGTCTATGGCGCCCCGGTTGCGCCTGGCGTGTCCACCACGGCGGCCATGGTCGGCATCCGCCATAACTTCTGATTACGTCGCCTATAACAACTGGAGTATTCGATGAAAAGCATTCAGGCACGCGCGTTGGCGATTGCCATATTGATTCTGGCCGCGTCGAGCAACGCATGGTCGCAGTCGGGCCAGACGGCTAGTGCAGCTTCGGGCGCACCTGCGATGTCAGCTAGCGCAGCCGCTCCCGTCAGCTCGAGGCAAGCCAATCGCGCGCTGCGTCGGCAGGTGTATGCCGCGATCGGCAAGCACAAGGAGATCAGCGCCGGCAATATAAGCGTCATCGCAAAAGGCGGCGCGGTGACGCTGAACGGCACGGTCACCGACGTTTCCCAGATCAATCAGGTCGCGGAGATCGCGAAGGGTGTTCCGGGGGTGACTTCGGTGACCAACAAGCTCACGGTGGAAAAGCCGTTCGGCGGGATGTAAAAAGAGCTCACGCATCGGGGGATTAAGCGCGAGGAGCCCAATATAACAATCCACTAGCTGTCGAACAGCGCCGTGTAACGGCGCTGCATCTCTTCAGGCGTGAGCGCTTCGATCTGCGCGCCGAGCATCCATTCGTGGCCGAATGGATCGCGCACGGTCGCCGAGCGCTCGCCATAAAAATGATCGGTTAGCGGGCGGACCACGGTTGCGCCTGCTGCAACCGCTCGTGCGAACAGCTCGTCGACGTCGTCGCAGTGGATATGCAGCAGCACACTCGGCCGGCTGTCGCCGGTCGGTCCGAGCATGTCGTGCTCGGGATATTCATCGGACAGCATCACGGTCGCGGGACCGATCTTCACTTCGGCATGACCGATGCGGCCGCCTGGCTCAGTCAGGCGAAACCGCTCGACGCCGCCGAATGCCTGCGCGTAGAACTCGATAGCCCGTGCGGCGTTGCGCACGCGCAGATACGGGTAGAGCTCGTGGATCGCGTTCATCGTCACCTCCTGGTTGCTGGTGATGATTATCGGAGAAACGCGTCAATCCAAGGGTTTTTTTGCATTTTCGATGCCGGAGCCCGCGCCAACAGGCCGCCAGTGAATCTCGTGTGCACTGGACGAGGTCTGCCTCATGTATTAGTTCAATACGATCTCCACGCGCCGGTTTTTTGCGCGTCCGTCTGCCGTCGTATTCGGCGAAACGGGATTGGCACTGCCGTGTCCGTTGACAACGAATTGCTGCGCCTTCAATCCGTGGCTCTGCAGATACTGCGCGACGCTTTGCGCGCGCTGTGTCGATAATTTCTGATTGTAGGAGCTGGATGCCGTCGCGTCGGTATAGCCATTCACCGTGACGGTGTCGAACCTCGCACCTGCCGCAGTTTTGATCAGCGCGTCGAGACGAAGACGAGCTTCGGTCGTGAGCGTCGCCTTATTGAGTTCGAAAGTTGCATCGCCGTTCAACGACAGCTTCTGAGGCGGCACGCGTGCTGGAGCGGCAACCCGCGCGACGGGGGGAGCAGCAGGCATCGGTGAAGGGGCTGCGACCGGAGCTGTCTGCGCGACAGGCGCCGCTCCGCACTGGAATGTCAGCGTGCGCACGTCGCGATGACTTCCAGCGGCCGCAAGCGGTGCAATCTCCTGCATCGGACGCACGGGGTTCTTGCCGCAGATTTCGCGAGCCTTCGAATAACAGGTGTTCTGGCTCGAGATGAGTCCATCGCAATCCACCCGAAACGCCTTTTCATTATTCGGCAGGTTGACCGAGTATGCACTAAACGTCGGGCCTGATGCGGCGGAACATCCTGCGAGCACCACGCTAACCAGTAGCGCTGCTCCAAATTGCTTTGTCATGTCGAACTTCATGGAGTATTGAGCCTCATTGGTCTTTTTCTTCATCTGCACGAATTCACGTCAGTTTTTCGTTGCGTCGTCGCGGTTGATGCCGTGGGCAATTGACGCGGCCAACCACCGTGCGTCCACGCTCTTTCAGTGTGCAATCGCGGCCACCCAAAAAGCGACGCTCTGTTTGGTCTCCTGCGCGTGAGTTCGTGAACTGTAGCTGTGCTTATTCCTGGCAATTGCCACAATTTGTAAATCCGTCCGACGAGATTTACGGGCAGGCGATTTGGTGAAACGCTCAACTGCTGTCCTTCGCGACCAAAATCTGAACTTCTGTCAAAGTTTGCGGATTTACGTCAGTTATTAGAAAAGAGTTAAAGCGTGCTTCACAGGCTCTCTAAAAGTGCTTACCTTACGCTCAAAACATCGCCTGGCCTTGCCCAGGCGCTCAAGCGCAGCAATTTCACGAGAACAGAAATGAAGAGCATCGATCTTGCCAACTCAATTGATGCGGTATTTTCCGATACGATCCGGCAGTGTCTTGCGGAGCAAATCGGCCTTTCGTCGGAAATACTCGGCAGGATTCCGACCCACGCCAGCCCTGCGCTGATTGCTTCGCTGATGGCGGCTGCGGTGACGCCCGATGGGGCGAAGGCCGTATTCTCCGCTGTGATGTCGCCAGAAGCGAATGCCCGTATCGAAGAGCAATTCCTGCAGCTGTGTAGTGCTTCATCGAGTATCAAAGACCTTGAAACAATAGGAGAGTCGCTCTTCGTGCGTTCTACCGGCACGCGTATCGCGCTGGCGAGTGATCCGATCTCGCGTCAGACCGGCATACCGCCTCAGGCCGCACATGTCATGACCGCGTTGGTCGGTTCGGTGGTGTTCGGCGTGCTCAAACATCACATTCTGCTTGAGCAAGGAACGTTGGCCGGACTGCCTGCGTTGCTCGGCGGTCAATTACCTGTCGTATCGAGGCTTTTGACCGATGGCGTCGCCGAATCGATCGGATTTGAAAATGCTGGCAATTTCACTCGATCGATTGCAGGCAGGCTTGAGTCAGTAGCGGCCAATATGATGCAACCGATGGCTGACGATGAAAACGTACTTCGACGTTTCGCACCCGCCGCGGCGCACGAAGTCGCGGCGCCTGTCGCCGGAGTGAGGTCTTCGCGTAGAGGCATATGGCTGCTGTTTGCCGTGTTGACGGCCATACTGCTTGGGGTTTTCGCCTATGCCCAATATTTCGGGCAGAGGGCGGGTGTTGAAGCGACCGCGTCGTCGAATGTTTTGACCAGTGGCGTCGTCGCGCCCTCGATCGCGTCGGCCGTCCCTGGCGTCGTAGCGCGACCGGACGCGGCTTCATCCGTACCGCAGGGATGCGCGGCGGCTCCGATGACGGCGTCGGGAGGTGCAGCGTCTGCCCCGGCAGCCGATGCTGTATCCGAAGCCGCTTCAAATCCGGTGGCGAACGCTTCCACGAGAAGTGGAAAGATCGCTTTTAGCGTCAATGAAGCTGGCGTACCTTCATTGACGGGTACGCTGAGTAGCGATGCGGAGCGGCAAACACTTACCGATGTGTTGAACCGAAGATTTGGCGCGGGACGCTTCGCCGCCGACCTGAAAGTCGACGCGAGCCTGCGCCCATCTGACTGGCTGACGCATATCGATGAGCTCTTGTCGTTGATGGCCCTGCCGCGCGCCGAGGTCGGAATAGACGCGCAGCACATCGAGCTAGGCGGGGCGGCAGCGAATGCATCGCTTGGCTGGAAGCAGCGCCTGCAGAATGTGTTCGGTCCGTCCTGGGAAATCGGTCAGTTCAGCGCGGAAAAAGCCGTCGATCTCGCCACGCAGCTGTTCCTGAGCACGATGGTGAAGATGCTCGATGCGGGCAACGCGTGCAAAGGTCCGGATGTCGCAACAGTTCTGAACTTGCAGGTCGTGGACTTCGCTGCATCCAGTGGACATATCCCTTTATCCGCCAAAGAGAACCTTGCCGAGTCCGCACAACTGCTTAAGGCATGTTCTGACGACGGCCATCCCGTGGCACTCGATATCAAGGCATATTCCGACAACGTTGGCGATGAGCAGGCCAATCTGCTGCTTTCGCAAGAGCGTGCGGACGCGGTGCGCGGTTTTCTGATCGAGGCGGGTGTGAAGCCGGACCTGTTGACGGCACGCGGCTATGGCTCAGCGACGCCGATCGCAAGCAATGCGACGGCGGGCGGTCGCTTTGCGAATCGCCGTGTCGAGTTTGTTCTGGCGCAAGCTTCGGTTGGCTAACAGATTGCGTTGGCTGAAAGCACGGGTTTTACCTGGGAGCGTTAGGCACGTTCGGCCAGACTCGGGAGCCTCGCGGAATGGATCAATCGCAAGCCCTACCCGACAGACGCACAAGG
The DNA here is from genome assembly GCF_902833905.1 of Paraburkholderia tuberum STM678. Taxonomy (GTDB): domain Bacteria; phylum Pseudomonadota; class Gammaproteobacteria; order Burkholderiales; family Burkholderiaceae; genus Paraburkholderia; species Paraburkholderia tuberum. The sequence continues at coordinate 17,160 of NZ_CADFGP010000036.1, forward strand.
GCCGCCGATGTCACAATTCTTGGCAACCCCCACGTACGCGTCCGGTTACATTCGGTTGCGAGTGTTCTAACCCGAACCTTGTGAGCACCGAACGAAACTGGAGCTATCCATGGCAACCCCGCATCAGGTCCAAGTGACCCTTTCGCTTCACCCCGAAGATTACGCTTCACTCAAGATGGCCGCGCGAGCTGCCGGTCTTGACGAGTTGTCGTTCGGCATTCTGGCAGTCCATCGCGAGGCGCGTCGCGTGTTGGCCGAGGACCGGCGCAATCGCCAAACCGCTCCGCACGACTACAAAATTTTTTGATTGCTGAAGGTGCCTGGCATGGTTGCATGGTCTGCAGAGGATCTGCTCTATCTACGCCTCGGCACGGAGACGCCGAATTGGTCTCTTGCCGCGGATGACGACATGCTCTTGCTCGCGGCCGGTCACGGCGAGAAACGCGTTGGGGTTCGACTCACCAGTGTGCAGTTGGAGAAGATACGCATGGCGAAAGACGGTCTCGTAATAACTGCTATGGGCGTGATCATTTTAGGGGCATATTTTCGGCTGTACCTGGTAGGCTGGAAAGTCAACGATCATGTGTGGAAAGGGAGGGCGTCCAGCGATGCTAATTTTCTCCACGTGGCACAGGCGGCGGAGGAGTCGACCGCCTATCCATCGATAGTGGTCGATCTTGTAACAGCACCCTGAAGACAAGTACAGATGTCGTTTCCCTGGCCAGACGGCGTTTGATCGAATTCGATCAGGTTTTCACGCCAGAACCTGGATCGATTCTGGAAATTGTTAGCGGCGACGGGAGCGACGCGTAATGAATGAGTTAAAGACGAAAACAATATCGGAATTGCATCAGCGACTCGAAGCGATGGAGGCGTGGCTCACGTCAAAACCTGCGATTGTGACGGGCGTGCAAGGGGTGAGGATCATGCGTCTGGTTGCACTGATGTCAGGCGATGCATTCCGGTATGCGCTTGTCAGGACGAGACCAAAAGGGCGCTGGTCCTAGCGTGCGTCAAGCACCTTCGTGGTCGTTCTGCCAGCTCTCTACGATTCGCATCTCGAACTCTCCTTCGAGTTTTAACAAACCTTGACAGACCGGGTTGCCCCGCGCCGGTAGAGTACATGCGTCCGCAAGTTGATGCGGTTCGGTCGCGCGCACATTGCATTAATCGTTTAGTCGGCGACAAACTGTGCCATACACAAAGCTGTTCAAACGCTTTCTTCGGGAAAAGCTGATATATGCAAAGCGAAGTAACTACTCAACCGGGGCTACCTGAGGCAAAGAAATTCGCGCGCCGGACCGACGAAGTTGAAGGCATGTCGGGTCTTCGCAAGCGCTGGATCGCATTGCTTGGCATCGGGACGATTTCACTGTCACTGCTGTTCGTGTGGGGATTTCTCCATTTGATTCTCGCGCTGATATTTACGAAGTCGGTGGTTGTCCATTAGGTCGTTGCGGGTTGAACTCGTGGGCGTCGTATTATGGTCGCGAAGTGATCGAGGGCGGCCATTCGGTGGTTCACTCGATGGAGTATCCCTATGCATACGGACGTTGCCTCATCTTTCGCGGTAGCGGGACCTGATCCGGCATGTCGAGCATGGCTGTATTACTACGATGATGAACAGCAAGCACTTTTAGGTCAGATTCGAGCAGCTTGGGGTCAGGACTGCGTGATTCAGATCTGTGGTGGGCGACTGAGGATTTTTGCCGAGGAAGGGCGGTTGGAATTTTTCAGCGCGCGTGAGCTGTTTGACGCCATCGCTGTGAAGACGCAGAAAGGAATCGGTCGGCGACAGAAGTAGAGCAGTACAAGCGGGAGGACCCATTGCGCACGTTAGGAGATTGCGGTGTTGTCCAACGAAGAAAGTCTCCGATTGCTTATGCTAGTTTGTCACCGCCAGATCCCATGGGGGAAGAAGCCGAAGAAACTGATTACGCTTCGCAACCTCGGGCTGGTCGAGGTCCAGCGCTTTCCGCCCAGAGTCAACACGAGAGTTCCCGAACCCATCGACATCGCGATCCTCACAAGACGGGGGCAAGAGGAGTTTGCGCGTCTCGAAAAGATGGCCTCGCTTCTGGACTGGCGATGGACGGGGTTAATGGCATACCAGGTGGGACTAGAAACTTTTCCGTGAGCCCACCACTGCAGGTCGCCTGTCTTTAGGCTGACCAACGAACATGGTTCACGTCTACTCAACTTAAGTGGAGTGAAAAGCCGAGAAGATCGGATTGGACTGGCTGAAGGCCACGACTCAGCCGTCACAATGATTCCGGTCTAACGAGTGTGTCTTTCATTTACAACGTTATCAATAGCAGACTGAGCGAGCCAATGGCAGTAGCCCCCCAAAGTGTTCCGATCTATTTGGTCTGATCTGATGTCAAAATATTTTCCTGCACGAAAGTCGTGTTTTGACCAATATTGGTTCGTATGCCACGCATGAATATGCAGAACGTCACTGCCGATATTTCTCGTTGCAGAAGGGAAGTGGTCAAGGAACCCGAGCGAACATTGTTGCGGATAGGTGCAGCGAAGCGCTAGCTCCCCAGCGTACATCGTCAAAACATTCTTACACCAGCCTGGCCATGCACCTTCGAAGTTGGAAAATTCCTCTTTGATTAATTTGTTGCAATAGTCCAGCTGCGCAGTGAGGAAGTTGCACACGTGGTCTGATGGTCCCAGGACCGAAGCCCCAACATTATGCAGGCCCGAATGAGGAAATCCCCACCGTAGACTACATTGAGACAATTTCCCTCGGACTTCTTCCTCATAGGCGTACGCGCCGAAACCAAAGCATAGTCCGGATGGAGAAAAGTCAAGCAATGCTGGCGTAACGAACGTGTCGCAGTCCGTTTTCAATATAAATCGGTATTTTTTGCACTCGTCAAAAACGCTTTGATCAACGAAATTTCCAACGCTATTGATGTAAGCATATCCCTGCCATTCAGCATTCCGCTCGAGGTATGGCGTACTCGGAATGATCGTCAACTTTTCATCTACTGGCAGAAGATTGATCGCATCAGGATGACACACAGCAATAATCCTGGAGCGCAGGAACAAGTTGCTGAAAATCATGCTCTTGTAGAGCCAATGAAACTCCTCGACGGTCTCCTTTCTGTTGTCGATATAGACCAAAACGCCCAAGTCGATCGACGCTTCTGAGCAGCTCAGGTCTGATCTGCTTTCAGCGTTGGCGTTGTAGTTGTTTTCCATCTGCTTACAGCCTTCATCAAGGGGCGGGCAATGCATTCCGATATGTGCGTGTCAGAGCAAAGCGAACCGGGCGTTGGGTGTTAACGATCGGTCCGCCGTACTTCACGGAATGGTATCAGTGCGCGTTCGAGAGAGAGATAGCGAATAGGGAGTATGGGAAGAGAAAAGGTGAAGCCCCAACAATCGGGGATTAGTCGGGGCTTCAAGGAGCAGGCGCAGCTCCGGGGATTAGCTCTCCTGCCCGTGATCGACCAAAAAAGTCGATGAATTCAGCATAACCGGAACGGGGCGTGATGTTGTGAATAATTGTCACGCACTCGCGGGTTTTTGTCGGAGCGGGAAAAGCAGATGTTTGTGACCGACCGCCGTCGAGATTCAACGAGCTTGACAGACCGGTTTGCTGGGAACCGATAGCGTGTTTGGATTCGGGGACAGGCTGAATTGAAAGCGACTACTCAGGCCTGTACCAGACTCGTGCAGGTGGAGCGAGGACTGCGCAATCAGATCGCTGGGCGACTGAGAACTAATGAGTGACGCCATGTCTCGCAACGAATTCGTCGATTTGTTCGTTTGTGATCGGTGCGGAGATGTAGTAACCCTGACAATCTATCTGATCGATTGTGCTCGCCCATGCGAACTGCGCTGCCGTTTCTATCCCCTCTATGACAACACGTTTTCCGAGACGTTGTCCGAGTTGCACGAGCGACTCGACCACGACTTTCGAATCGGCATGCTTCTGAATATCGCACATGAACTTGCGGTCCAGTTTGAGCGTGTCGACCCCAAGCCGATGCAGAATGGTAAGTGACCAGCAGCCCGAGCCGAAGTCGTCGATTGCCATACTTACGCCGGATTCTTTGATGGATTCAACGGCGGAGGCGAGCGCTTCAATTGGACCCGGATCGGTGGTCTCGGTGAGCTCGATCTGTAAGCGTGCCGCGTTGAGTGAACGACTGCGAAGCAGGGCGGATAACTTGCTTGCCAGCCCGGGCCGGCCAATTTCTCGGGCGGGAAGATTGACGGCTAGCGAAAGCGTGTTATATCCGCGAACGGTCCAATCGGCTAGCGTTTGAGCAGCTTCCTCGATAACAAAATCCGTGAAACGCGGGGTAAGTGCAGAGTCTTCCACAAGATGGATAAACGAAGCGGGCGTCAGGACGCCACGTGCCGGGTGGCTCCATCGCAGCAGTGATTCAAAACCACACAGCCGGCCTTCCTGCATACGCAGCTTAGGCTGATAGAGGAAAAAGAACTCCCGTCTGGCGAGGCCGCGCTCCGCGTCTGCGACCGTGCAGGAGTGGAGAATGTCTGCAGCAACGTGTTCCATAGCAATCTCTAGTGCGCGTATGTTGCAAGCCTCACATCAAAATGGATCGACACTGTCTCCTGAAAGGTCGGCGAAACGCTGGTGCAAACTTTGAAAAATGCGCGCGCTCGAATGGAGGTGTCGCGGAGTCGCACAACTTTCATCGTTGTTCATATCAACGTCCGACTATCGACGAATGTGTCAATTGTCGCGTGGCTAGTTCCGGCCATTGAATCGTATCGAATTGAGCGACATGAGTTGTGAATTATTGAAACATCGGAGCGGCGATGAGAAATGACGGCGCTGCTTTCGACCAGCCTTGCGGTTCACACTCTGTGACGCGCTGCACTGTGGTGTCCTCTACTATTCACCCGCTAATTGATGGGGCGGCTCGCCGGTTGTGCGGGTGAACAAGGAAATCAAGAGGGGATTGTGCGTTCGACGTATTTGACTGACAGGTTTGTTTGGGGAATTGCATTGGGGGCTCTCGTCGGGTGGGCGATCTCCGCAGGAGTGGATCATCGGAGAATGTCCCATTCGATCCGAGGTTCGGCCTGCGTCTGACGCTGGAAACTGCAGCCTCTGCATGCCTGCTTCTGCCGAGGCCATTGTTGCTGAAGACAGTCTTTCGGTTGCGACGTAGCGTGTTCATGCGGGATGAGGATGTGCATGCGATGCTGATGGGGCGCTTGTTTGGCGTTCTAGGCGGGGTCTGGCTCGGCGCGACGGTCAACTGCCGGCTCTTTTGAGTGCGTTCCTGCCATTGATAAATAAAACAATCCTGGCGGCGTTCGCGGCTTGATGTGTGTCGTGTTCACTGCGGCTATCGCACAACTGCTGGACATCTGCTCGCGGAAAATTGACGCTGGTCGTGCCCCGGGGGACATTGGGCAGTATCGCGCGGGCAAGTGGCGATCGACTTGTCACCGGAATACAAGGTCGACGCAAATCGGATCGCTTTGTGAATTCAATCGAATTTCGAGGCCGACCATTGCGCTCCGACTCTAATGGTCTGGTGGCGGCGCGTTGTGAATATTCGTGAACTCTGGCGATATTTTTCGCGAAGTGTATCGAATTTGGCAATCTTCAAGAAATGGCGTGGCTTCAGTACTTTCGGACTGTTATATATGCGCGCTGCCGAAAAAACTCCGGCGGTCGGGGCGTGATGTAAGTGCCTTCATAAGGCACAGGCTATTTCTATTTCGTTCACCTTATGTACGCAAATTCCCTGAAGCTATCGGTTTGCCGATGGGCCGTTCACCGTAGCCCTTATCGCGTGCGTCTGCCTGGTGATCCCTTTCGGAAGGCTGGAATCGCAGGATCGCGCAAAGCCTCTCCAGAGTGGACGGGTCTCGCAACCTGCATGGGAACGATGGTGAGCGGGAAGCGGGGCGCTATTTGAGTAAATACCGACAGAAACCATGGCATGTCACAAATATTCGCAATGCGGGTTAAGGCGATCGATATGCTGGCCAAGATGATATTTGGGGAATGAGATCGGGTTGAAAGGAATTTGATAGTAATTCCTGGTGGCAGCGTTGTCGCCGGGATCTCGTTTTTTCTGTTTGGGTCGTGCTGAAGCCGGATCAAAGAATTCATGAGCGATCGGGTGGGTGGACGAGGTGGGGAATAAAAAATGAATAAGACGTACCGATCGATTTGGAACGAGTCGCTGGGGGCCTGGGTTGCCGTGTCGGAACACGACTCAGCTAGGGGCAAGCCGAAGAAGTCGAAGGTGGTTCAGGCGGTCACCTTGGCGGCTGTGGTGGTTGGCACGCATGCGCCGGTTGCTCATGCACAGTACTATGCCGGCGGTGGAGCGGGTGCAGCTAGTCCAAATACCAATACAGTCGCAATTGGAACTTCTGCTCTTGCCTCCGTTAATGCGGTGGCTATTGGTGGCTCTGCATTAGCTGGCACTAACTCAGAGGCTATTGGCACAACTGCAACGGCTACTGGATGGGCTTCTCTGGCAATCGGTTATCTGAGCACTGCTAATTCCAACTATGCCGTAGCGGTTGGATATGCGAACATTTCCAGTGGGAACTCCGCTTCTGCGATCGGATACGAAAACACCGCCAGTGCAGCGGACGGTATAGCGATAGGGGTTTCCAACGTTGTTACCAACACCGGCTCTTATGGCATCGCAATTGGTACGCAATCTACAGCTTCGGCTCTTGATGCTACCGCAATTGGTGTGACGGCTAACGCGTCGGCTACAAAGGCCACAGCCATCGGATTTCAGTCGACAGCGAATGTCATGGGGTCGGTCGCGCTCGGCAATAACGCCTCTACGACCGCTGCTTCATCGACTGCCACGGCTGGGACCACCGCGTATAGCACTCAGCAGATCGGTGGTACGACTTATGGCTCGTTCGCAGGCGCCGACGGCGCTGCTGGTGTCGTAAGCGTTGGGGCTGTGGGGGCTGAGCGACGCATCCAATATGTGGCCGCTGGCCTGATTGGCCCTAGCAGCACTGACGCGGTAAACGGCAGCCAGTTGTATTCGGTCGCAAGTACGGTCGACTCTTTGTCGACTTCGACGTCGACGGGTATTTCATCGCTGTCTACAGGCGTGAGCTCGCTGTCGACTTCTACGTCGACGGGCCTCTCGTCGCTGTCGACGGGGCTGAGCGCGACTAACAGCACAGTCACGTCGCTCTCGACGGGTGTGAGTTCGTTGTCCACGGGGCTTAGTTCGCTGTCGACCTCCGCATCGACGGGCATTTCGTCGCTGTCGACGGGGCTGAGTTCGCTGTCGACCTCTGCGTCGACGGGCATCAGCACGGCGCAGAGCGGCGTGAATTCGCTGTCCACGGGCGTGAGCTCGCTGTCGACCTCCACGTCGACGGGTATCTCGTCACTGTCGACGTCGACCTCGACGGGGATCAGCACGGCGCAGAGCGGCGTGAATTCGCTGTCCACAGGCCTGGGTTCGCTGTCGACCTCCACATCGACGGGCATTTCGTCGCTGTCGACGGGCCTGAGTTCGTTGTCGACTTCCACGTCGACGGGGATCAGCACGGCGCAGAGCGGCGTGAATTCGCTGTCCACGGGCGTGAGCTCGCTGTCGACCTCCACGTCGATGGGTATTTCGTCGCTGTCGACGGGGCTGAGCGCGACTAACAGCACAGTCACGTCGCTCTCGACGGGTGTGAGTTCGCTGTCCACGGGCCTGGGTTCGTTGTCGACTTCGACGTCGACGGGCATCACCACGGCACAGAGCGGCGTGAATTCGCTGTCCACGGGTATGAGCTCGCTGTCGACTTCTGCGTCGACGGGTATTTCGTCGCTGTCGACGTCGGCCTCGACGGGGATCAGCACGGCACAGAGCGGCGTGGATTCGCTGTCCACAGGCCTGGGTTCGCTGTCGACCTCCACATCGACGGGTGTCTCGTCGCTGTCGACGGGGCTGAGTTCGTTGTCGACTTCCACGTCGACGGGCATCAGCACGGCACAGAGCGGCGTGAATTCGCTGTCCACGGGCGTGAGCTCGCTGTCGACCTCCACGTCGACGGGTATTTCGTCGCTGTCGACGGGGCTGAGCGCGACTAACAGCACAGTCACGTCGCTCTCGACGGGTGTGAGTTCGCTGTCCACAGGCCTGGGTTCGCTGTCGACCTCTGCGTCGACGGGTATCTCGTCACTGTCGACGTCGACCTCGACAGGCATCTCTTCACTGTCCACGGGTATGAGCTCGCTGTCGACGTCAGCCTCGACGGGGATCAGCACGGTGCAGAGCGGTGTGGATTCGCTGTCCACAGGGCTGGGTTCGCTGTCGACCTCCACGTCGACAGGTATCTCGTTACTGTCGACGTCGACCTCGACGGGCCTCTCTTCGCTGTCCACGGGTCTGAGCTCACTGTCGACCTCCGCGTCGACGGGCATTTCGTCGCTGTCGACGGGGCTGAGCGCGACTAACAGCACAGTCACGTCGCTCTCGACGGGTGTGAGTTCGCTGTCCACGGGGCTGAGTTCGCTGTCGACCTCTGCGTCGACGGGTATCTCGTCGTTGTCGACGTCGACCTCGACAGGCCTCTCGTCGCTGTCGACGTCGGCCTCGACGGGGATCAGCACGGCACAGAGCGGCGTGAATTCGCTGTCCACGGGTATGAGCTCGCTGTCGACCTCCACGTCGACGGGTATTTCGTCGCTGTCGACGGGGCTGAGCGCGACTAACAGCACAGTCACGTCGCTCTCGACGGGTGTGAGTTCGCTGTCCACAGGCCTGGGTTCGCTGTCGACCTCTGCGTCGACGGGTATCTCGTCGTTGTCGACGTCGACCTCGACAGGCCTCTCTTCGCTGTCCACGGGTATGAGCTCGCTGTCGACGTCGGCCTCGACGGGGATCAGCACGGTGCAGAGCGGTGTGGATTCGCTGTCCACAGGGCTGGGTTCGCTGTCGACCTCCACGTCGACAGGTATTTCGTCGCTGTCGACGTCAGCCTCGACGGGCCTCTCTTCGCTGTCCACGGGTCTGAGCTCACTGTCGACCTCCGCGTCGACGGGTATCTCTTCGCTGTCGACGGGCCTGAGCACGACTAACAGTGCGGTCACGTCGCTCTCGACGGGTGTGAGTTCGTTGTCCACGGGTCTGGGTTCGCTGTCGACCTCCGCGTCGACGGGCATTTCGTCGCTGTCGACGTCGGCCTCGACGGGGATCAGCACGGCGCAGAGCGGCGTGAATTCGCTGTCCACGGGCGTGAGCTCGCTGTCGACCTCCACTTCGACGGGTATTTCGTCGCTGTCGACGTCGGCCTCGACGGGGATCAGCACGGCACAGAGCGGCGTGAATTCGCTGTCGACGGGTATGAGCTCGCTGTCGACGTCGGCCTCGACGGGGATCAGCACGGCACAGAGCGGCGTGAATTCGCTGTCCACGGGCGTGAGCTCGCTGTCGACCTCCGCATCGACGGGTATCTCGTCGCTGTCCACGGGTATGAGCTCGCTGTCGACGTCGGCCTCGACGGGGATCAGCACGGTGCAGAGCGGTGTGGATTCGCTGTCCACAGGCCTGGGTTCGCTGTCGACCTCCACGTCGACGGGTATCTCTTCACTGTCGACGGGCCTGAGCACGACTAACAGCGCGGTCACGTCGCTCTCGACGGGTGTGAGTTCGTTGTCCACGGGTCTGGGTTCGCTGTCGACCTCCGCGTCGACGGGCATTTCGTCGCTGTCGACGTCGGCCTCGACGGGGATCAGCACGGCGCAGAGCGGCGTGAATTCGCTGTCCACGGGCGTGAGCTCGCTGTCGACCTCCACTTCGACGGGTATTTCGTCGCTGTCGACGTCGGCCTCGACGGGGATCAGCACGGCACAGAGCGGTGTGGATTCGCTATCCACGGGCGTGAGCTCGCTGTCGACTTCCACGTCGACGGGTATCTCGTCGCTGTCCACGGGTATGAGTTCGCTGTCGACCTCCACGTCGACGGGTATCTCGTCGTTGTCGACGTCGACCTCGACAGGCATCTCTTCACTGTCGACGGGTATGAGCTCGCTGTCGACTTCCACGTCGACGGGTATCTCGTCGCTGTCCACGGGTATGAGTTCGCTGTCGACCTCCACGTCGACGGGTATCTCGTCGTTGTCGACGTCGACCTCGACGGGTATCTCGTCGCTGTCCACGGGCATGAGCTCGCTGTCGACTTCCACGTCGACGGGTATCTCGTCGCTGTCGACGTCGGCCTCGACGGGGATCAGCACGGTGCAGAGCGGCGTGAATTCGCTGTCCACGGGTATGAGTTCGCTGTCGACCTCCACATCGACGGGTATCTCTTCGCTGTCGACGTCGGCCTCGACGGGGATCAGCACGGCACAGAGCGGCGTGAATTCGCTGTCCACGGGCGTGAGCTCGCTGTCGACGTCGGCCTCGACGGGGATCAGCACGGCACAGAGCGGTGTGGATTCGCTGTCCACGGGCGTGAGCTCGCTGTCGACCTCCGCATCGACGGGTATCTCGTCACTGTCCACGGGTATGAGTTCGCTGTCGACGTCCACCTCGACAGGCATCTCTTCGCTGTCCACGGGCCTGAGCTCGCTGTCGACCTCCGCATCGACGGGTATTTCGTCGCTGTCGACATCGGCCTCGACGGGGATCAGCACGGCACAGAGCGGCGTGAATTCGCTGTCCACGGGCGTGAGCTCGCTGTCGACGTCAGCCTCGACGGGGATCAGCACGGTGCAGAGCGGTGTGGATTCGCTGTCCACAGGCTTGGGTTCGCTGTCGACCTCCGCATCGACGGGTATCTCGTCGCTGTCCACGGGTATGAGCTCGCTGTCGACTTCCACGTCGACGGGTATCTCGTCGTTGTCGACGTCGACCTCGACGGGTATCTCGTCGCTGTCCACGGGCATGAGCTCGCTGTCGACTTCCACGTCGACGGGTATCTCGTCGCTGTCGACGTCGGCCTCGACGGGGATCAGCACGGTGCAGAGCGGCGTGAATTCGCTGTCCACGGGTATGAGTTCGCTGTCGACCTCCACATCGACGGGTATCTCTTCGCTGTCGACCTCCGCATCGACGGGTATCTCTTCGCTGTCCACGGGTATGAGCTCGCTGTCGACGTCAGCCTCGACGGGGATCAGTACGGTGCAGAGCGGTGTGGATTCGCTGTCCACAGGCCTGGGTTCGCTGTCGACCTCCACGTCGACGGGTATTTCGTCGCTGTCGACGTCGGCCTCGACGGGCCTCTCTTCGCTGTCCACGGGTCTGAGCTCACTGTCGACCTCCGCGTCGACGGGTATCTCTTCACTGTCGACGGGCCTGAGCACGACTAACAGCGCGGTCACGTCGCTCTCGACGGGTGTGAGTTCGCTGTCCACGGGCATGAGCTCGCTGTCGACTTCCACGTCGACGGGTATCTCGTCGCTGTCGACGGGTATGAGCTCGCTGTCGACGTCGGCCTCGACGGGGATCAGCACGGCACAGAGCGGTGTGGATTCGCTATCCACGGGCGTGAGCTCGCTGTCGACCTCCGCATCGACGGGTATCTCGTCACTGTCCACGGGTATGAGTTCGCTGTCGACGTCGACCTCGACAGGCATCTCTTCGCTGTCCACGGGCGTGAGCTCGCTGTCGACCTCCGCATCGACGGGTATCTCTTCACTGTCCACGGGTATGAGCTCGCTGTCGACTTCCACGTCGACGGGTATCTCTTCGCTGTCGACGTCGGCCTCGACGGGCATCAGCACGGCGCAGAGCGGCGTGAATTCGCTGTCCACGGGCCTGAGTTCGCTGTCAACCTCCACGTCGACGGGTATCTCGTCGTTGTCGACGTCGACCTCGACAGGCATCTCTTCACTGTCGACGGGTATGAGCTCGCTGTCGACGTCAGCCTCGACGGGGATCAGCACGGTGCAGAGCGGTGTGGATTCGCTGTCCACAGGCTTGGGTTCGCTGTCGACCTCCGCATCGACGGGTATCTCGTCGCTGTCCACGGGTATGAGCTCGCTGTCGACTTCCACGTCGACGGGTATCTCGTCGTTGTCGACGTCGACCTCGACGGGTATCTCGTCGCTGTCCACGGGCATGAGCTCGCTGTCGACTTCCACGTCGACGGGTATCTCGTCGCTGTCGACGTCGGCCTCGACGGGGATCAGCACGGTGCAGAGCGGCGTGAATTCGCTGTCCACGGGTATGAGTTCGCTGTCGACCTCCACATCGACGGGTATCTCTTCGCTGTCCACGGGTATGAGCTCGCTGTCGACCTCCGCATCGACGGGTATCTCGTCGCTGTCCACGGGTATGAGCTCGCTGTCGACTTCCACGTCGACGGGTATCTCGTCGTTGTCGACGTCGACCTCGACGGGTATCTCGTCGCTGTCCACGGGTATGAGTTCGCTGTCGACCTCCACATCGACGGGTATCTCTTCGCTGTCGACCTCCGCATCGACGGG
>NZ_CADFGP010000036.1:29605-86696 GCF_902833905.1 Paraburkholderia tuberum STM678
CAGAGCGGCGTGAATTCGCTGTCCACGGGTATGAGCTCGCTGTCGACTTCCACGTCGACGGGTATCTCGTCGCTGTCGACGTCGGCCTCGACGGGGATCAGCACGGTGCAGAGCGGCGTGAATTCGCTGTCCACGGGTATGAGTTCGCTGTCGACCTCCACATCGACGGGTATCTCTTCGCTGTCGACCTCCGCATCGACGGGCATTTCGTCGCTGTCGACGTCGGCCTCGACGGGGATCAGCGCGGCGCAGAGCGGCGTGAATTCGCTGTCCACGGGCGTGAGCTCGCTGTCGACCTCCACTTCGACGGGTATTTCGTCGCTGTCGACGTCGGCCTCGACGGGGATCAGCACGGCACAGAGCGGCGTGAATTCGCTGTCGACGGGTATGAGCTCGCTGTCGACGTCGGCCTCGACGGGCATCAGCACGGCGCAGAGCGGCGTGAATTCGCTGTCCACAGGCCTGGGTTCGCTGTCGACCTCCACGTCGACGGGTATCTCTTCGCTGTCGACATCGGCCTCGACGGGTATGTCGTCGCTGTCCACGGGCATGAGCTCGCTGTCGACTTCCACGTCGACGGGTATCTCGTCGCTGTCCACGGGCATGAGCTCGCTGTCGACGTCGGCCTCGACGGGCATCAGCACGGCGCAGAGCGGCGTGACTTCGCTGTCCACGGGCGTGAGCTCGCTGTCGACCTCCGCATCGACGGGTATTTCGTCGCTGTCGACGTCGGCCTCGACGGGGATCAGCATGGTCCAGAGCGGCGTGACATCGTTGTCGACAGGTCTGAGCACGACCAACAGCACGGTCACTTCGCTGTCGACGTCGGCCTCGACGGGCCTCAGCACGGTTCAGAGCGGCGTTGCGTCCTTGTCGACGGGCCTGAACACGACCAACAGCAGCCTCACCTTGCTGTCGACGTCGACCTCGACGGGCCTCAGCACGGTTCAGAGCGGCGTGGCGTCCCTGTCGACGGGCCTCAGCACGACCAACAGCACAGTGGCACTGTTGTCCACCAGCGTTAGTACGGCAACCAGCGGCGTCAGCGCGCTGTCCACGGGCATCGCCACAGGCACAATCGGTCTCGTGCAGCAGGTAGGCGGCGCGCCGGGCAACGGGGTCATCACGGTGGGAGCCAGCACGGGCGGCACCAGCGTCGACTTCACCGGCACCGCGGGCGCGCGTCAGCTGACCGGCGTCGCCGCCGGTACGGCGCCGACCGATGCAGTGAACGTGAGCCAGTTGCAGGCGGTGGCCTCGGTGGCAAACGACGCCGTGCTGTACGACAGCGCCACGCATAACAGCGTGACGCTCGGCGGCGTCGGTGCGAGCTCGGCGGTCGCGCTCACCAATGTAGCCGCGGGCACGATCTCCGCCACCAGCACCGATGCGATCAACGGTAGCCAGTTGTTTGCGCTCGAAACGCAAATCAGCTCGCTCGGCAACGGTTCACTCGGCGCCCAGCTTCCGCAGACCTCGCAGTCGACAGTCGCCAGCACGTCGTCGCAGTATGTCTCTGTGAATTCGACCGGTAGTGCGGCGAGTGCTACGGGGACGGAATCGGTGGCGGTCGGCGGCAATTCGACCGCGAGCTCGGCCCATAGCGTTGCCGTGGGTTCGGGTGCACAGGCGACGGGCTCCAATTCGTCGGCGATTGGCTCGAACGCGGTGGCCGCCGCGCCGAACTCCGTGGCGGTGGGCTCCGGCTCGATCGCCAACGAGGCGAATTCGGTGTCGTTCGGCTCGCCGGGCAGCGAGCGGACCCTCACGAACGTGGCGCCGGGTGTGAATCCGACCGATGCGGTCAACATGTCGCAGTTGAACTCCGTTCAGCAGGGCGTGAACGCGCTGGCGCGGCAGGCGTACTCCGGTATCGCGGGCGCAACCGCTCTGACGATGATTCCCGACGTCGACCCGGGCAAAACCTTGGCGGTCGGGATCGGCTCGGGCAACTACAAGGGCTACTCGGCGGTCGCGATCGGCTTCTCGGCACGCCTTACCGACAATCTGAAGATCAAGGGCGGCGCGAGTACCAGCGGATCGGGCAGCGTGGTTGGAGCTGGCATTGGCTATCAATGGTAAGGCGGATGGCGCGAGTGAAGGAGCGCGTATGAGTGTGACGGATTACACCGATCGTTTCATAGCCAATCTGCTGGCGGGAGGGCTGGTGACGTGCTTGACGATGTCTGTCGTCGGCTATTTCAACTGGTTCGCGAACGGCATAGGCGGCCTGACGCCGGAGGTTGTGCAGCTATGTCTGGTTGTACTGCTGGCTTCTGTCACCCTGTTTGTCTTGCCCTGGCTATGGTGCGTATGTGCGCGCTCCCGACGCACGCTCTTCGCCGAAACCTGGCCGCGCGCGGGGGCGTGGCAGGGTCGGGCGACTGGTCTCGTTTTGGGTCTTGCCGCCGCGGTTTCTATCATCGCGCAGTTGAGGTAGGGGGATGTCGAGGAGACCGCGCAACGCAGTCAATCACGTCTCCTCCTCGCATGAGGAGGAGCATGAGGCACGTGAACAGGAGCACAATGCGCAGACTCCAGCGCCGAGGCTTTGGATGAGCGCAGGCGAGCTTGCATCACGTTGGACCGTCCTGCGCCCGTGGGCCTGGAGCGCCGGAGTCGGGCCGTTTTGGAGGGATTGTGCACAATGAGCAGCGCGATGGCGTCGTACTCCGAACGTATTGATGAATTGATGGCCGAGGGGGATCTCGTTGGCGCCTGGCGTTTGCTGGAGGCTCACGGTGCTTCGCGCCCCGGCGATCCGGGCATAGTGGCGGCGGCTGGGCGCCTTTTGCGTCTGCGAGGACGCCACGCGGAAGCCCGTGCATTGCTGGATCGTACGTTGCAGGGCGCTTTGGACGACACCCGCGTGGTGACAGAGCTTGCGTATGTCGCGCGAGATCTTGGCGAGCGCGAAGTGGCCGATGGGTGGTTCGAGCGAGCGTACCGCAAAGGTACGGAAGGCGAGCAATGGGTACTGGACTGGATCGATCTCCTGTGCGGTCTATGCCGGTTCGATGTGGCACAACGCGTCGCGGCAACGTATTGCGAACGCATGCCTGGGAGCGCTTCAGGCTGGTTCTCGCTTGGCCTCGCGTACCAGCTCGGCAAGCGGCATGATCTGGCGCTCGACGCTTATGCGCGTGCGATGCGGCTCGATCACGCGTTGCCAATGCTGCGCAACAATATGGCGGCCGCGTACATTGCGACGGAAAATTACCACGAGGTGCAATCGCTGCTCGGGGATGTTCTCCGTGATGATCCCGGCAATGCGTTGGCGTGGACCAATCTCGCGACGATGCTACTGAAACGGGGCGATCCGACAGCAGCCCAGGTGGCCGCAGAGCGTGCCTGTTCGCTCGCACCCAACTATCCCGTTGCGCTGCAGTGCTGCGCGAATGTATTCAGTGAATTGCAGCAATGGGACATGGCGCTGCATTTTGCGCAACGCGCGGTAGAGCTTGAGCCGGCCAATATGTCTTACGTCTGGTCGCTCGCGATGTTGCAATTGCTGCGTGGCGACTATGCGGCGGGCTGGTTGAACCATGAAGCGCGATGGGACGGCTCCCCTGAATTGAACGGCAGCTGGCCTAATTTACCGATGCCGCGATGGACAGGGCAATCTCTGTCCGGCAAGAGCGTTGCCGTGTGGAGTGAACAGGGCAACGGCGATGTTCTGCAATTCGCACGGTTCCTGCCGCTCGTTGCCCGGAATGTCAGACAGGCGGGGGGCAAGCTCATCTTCATTTGCTATGCGAGCCTCCTGACGCTCATGCAGCGCAGCCTTGGCGATGAGGTGGAGGCGGTCATCCCGAGCGAGCAGCCGCTTCCCGAGACTGCGATCGATTACCACTTGCCGCTCGGGAGCCTGCCGTTTGCGTTCGGTGTGACGCCGGACCAGCTTCCCGCCGCGACGTCCTATCTCAAGACGGATCACGCGAAGGTCGGTGCCTGGCGTTCGCGGCACGAGTCGGACACGGGCCGACTCAAGGTTGGGCTGGTCTGGAGCGGCGGTCGCACGCATCAGCGCAATCCGTTGCGCTCAGTCGACCCGCGCGTCCTTGCGAGCGCGCTCGGCGCCGTGCGGGGTGTCGATTTTGTCAGCCTGCAGATCGGCGCCGGCAGTGAGACGAAAGCGATGCGCGAGGCCGGGATGAGTGTGTCCGACCCAACTGGCGAACTCCGGTCGTTCGATGACACGGCGGCCTTGCTGCACAGCCTGGATCTGGTGATCACCGTGTGTACGTCGGTCGCACATCTGGCCGGCGCTTTAGGCGTGCGTGCGTGGGTCTTGCTCGACGTCAGACCGCACTGGACCTGGATGATCGAACGTAACGATAGCCCGTGGTATCCGTCGATCCGGCTGTACCGGCAACAGGTCTATGGCCAATGGGAACCGGTGCTGACGCAGGTCGCGCGTGATCTCGCGGCGCTAGTCGTGACGGCAACGCACCAGTTGACTCAAAAGGCGAGCGCGTGATGGTGCCGTGCGAAGCGATCTTTCTGCCGGCGTTCGAGGCACATCGATGCGGGCATCTTCAGGAAGCCGAAGCAGGTTATCGCCGCGTACTCAAGTACGATCCCCGGCACGCCGATGCGCTGCATTTGCTGGGTTTGATTCACGCCGGACGAGGCGCGTTGCCCGAGGCTGCGGCGTTGATGCAGCAGGCAGTTGGCATCACGCCGACTGCCGTTTACTTCGGCAACCTGGGTGATGTGCTACGCCAGCAGGGACTGCACGCGGATGCAGAGGCAGCATGCCGCCGCGCGATCCAACTGAAGCACGACCATGCACCGGCCCACTTCAACCTCGGTCTGCTGTTCATGGCGACGGGGCGCAGGGACGAGGCGGAGCACGCGCTTCGTCAGGCATTGACGTTCGCCCCTGCGTCGAACGACGCGCTGAACAACCTCGGCGTCCTCCTTCAAGGCATGGGGCGCGCCAACGAGGCCGAGACCGCATACCGTCGCGCGATCGGCAACGATCCCAGCTACTTGCGCGCGCATTACAACCTCGGCTTACTGCTTCTGCGAGCAGGCCGTTTCGGCGAGGCCGAACTGGCCTTCAGAAGCGCGCTCGAAATCGATCCGGCGTACGCCGACGCGCAGAACGATCTTGGTACGGCGCTGCGGGAGCAGCATCGTTACGCGGACGCCGAGGCGACATACCGGAGCGTGCTGCAGCAGTGCCCTGATTTCGCGGATGCCCGCTGGAATCTGGCGCTCCTGCTGCTGGCTCAGGGGCGATACGCGGAGGGCTGGCAGCATGCGGAGGCTCGCTACGATATGCATCGGACGACTCCCGTTTTCCTCCCCGATCCGGGCTATCCGCAGTGGCGGGGCGAACCGCTGGCCGGCCGCTCACTCGTGATCTGTCACGAGCAAGGTCTCGGCGACTCCATCCAGTTTGCCCGATACGTGCCGCTCCTGAAGGCGCGAGGCCTGCGCCGTCTTACTTTGTTTTGCCCCGAGCCGTTGCAGGAACTCCTGAAGACGCTCGAAGGCGTGGATGAAGTGGTCTGCAATATGCTGGAAGTCGGACCGCACGATTTCTGGTCGTTGAGTATGAGCCTACCTTTGCATGTCGGCACCACGACCGCAAACATTCCCGCACGTCTGCCGTATCTGCGCGCGCTGCCCGATCGGGTACGGCGTTGGCGTACCTGCTTGCCCGCACACGGGATCAAGGTTGGACTCGTCTGGAAGGGCTCGACTTCACATAGTCACGACGCAGACCGGTCTTTGCCTGGTCTGCTGTCGCTCGCGCCGCTTTGGTCGGTGCCGGACGTAACGTTCGTGAGTCTGCAGAAAGGGCAAGGCGAAGACGAACCTGCGGCTCTGGCGAAGCAATTGCCGATGGTGTGCGCCGCGCCAGACCTGACGGATCTCGCCGATACGGCGGCCCTCGTCAGCCAACTGGATCTCGTGATTTCCGTCGACACCGCGGTCGGACACCTCGCGGGGGCGCTCGGCAAGCCGTGTTGGCTCCTGCTGCAGAAGCCGTGGACGGACTGGCGCTGGATGCACGGCAGGACCGATTCCCCTTGGTATCCGCACGTAATGCGTATCTACCGGCAAGCGACGCCCGGGGATTGGGCCGAGGTCATAGGGCGGGTCGCGGTGGCGTTGGAGCAGTATGGACAATGGCGAATCAAGCTGCAAACCCTGGCGACGAGCGAAGGTTTATGACATTGCGTAGAGAACTGAATCGTGCGAATCGGAATTTCCGTTATTAGTCGTAGTGGGCAGAGCATCTGGGAGAACGGCCTTGGCCAGAATGTCTTCTTTCTTGCCGAACTGTTTCAGCGCTTGCCCTTTGTGGAATCGGTGCTGCTGATCGATGTCGGCGACCAGAATGCGATGCCGCCGCAAATCGATCTGGCCGCACGCAATCTCAGACTGACGAGGGTGCGCGAGGCCACCGACGAAGTGGACGTGGTCATCGAAATGGGAGGCGCACTCGATATCGAATGGCTCGATCTAATACGTGCGCGTGGCAAGAAAGTGGTGTTTCACTGCTGCGGTCAGCCGTATGTCAATCTCGTCGAGCCGGCGATCTTCTCAAAGCCCTCATACTCGCCGCGGCCCGAGCGTTGCGACGAAATCTGGTATTTGCCGAAAGACGCAGCGTACGCGCCGATGATGCGCCTGCTGAACCGCTGCGACTTGCATGAGGTACCGTTCATCTGGCATCCGCAGTTCATTCAGCAACGGGTGAGGGAGGTCGAGGAACTCGGCCTTCGTTACGGTTTCGACGCGCGCGATGCTACCGGCAACGCGGGCGATGTTGTCGCCGCCAGCGCACGACGCGGCCTGCGCGTGGCGATTTTCGAGCCGAACATTTCGGTCGTGAAGGCCTCGACCATTTCGATGCTGGTGTGCGACGAGGCGTACCGTGCGGATGCCGGCGCGGTGGAAGCGATGCACGTGCTCAATACGTTGCACATGAAAGACCATCCTACGATGCTTTATCTGGCCAACTCGCTGGACCTCGTGCGTCAGCACAAAGCCACGTTTCATGGCCGGCACGACATTGTCGGCTTCATGGTGCAGCATGCCGATGCGATCGTGTCGCATCAATGGCAGAACGAACAGAACTACAGCTATCTCGATGCGCTTTATGGCGACTATCCGCTGATTCACAACTCGCCGTGGCTGCGCGAGGCAGGTTACTACTACCACGGCTTCGACGCGCGCGATGGCGCCGCGCAATTGCAGCGCGCGGCCGTTGCACATGCAAGCGGTATCGACGACTACCGCGCCCGCTCGCAACGCGTGTTCGCCGAAGTCGATCCGTTCAACCAGCACAATCTCGACGCCTATGCGGCCCGGCTCCTGCATCTGTGCCGTAGCACGAAATTTGCCAATTCCGCGAGCCGCCGATGAGTGTCCAACCCAATCCCCATTCGGTCCCCCGAAACTTACGCGTGGGCGTGTCGATCTTCGTGCGCAAGGGCGAGCAGTCGGTCTGGGAAAACGGCATCTACCAGAACTGCATTTTTCTGGTGATGCTGCTGATGCGCTCGCCGCTAGTCGAAGCCACGTATCTCGTGGCGGGAGGAGGCGACGGCAGTCCCGAGGACGCGCGAAATTTTCTGGCTGATTCGCCGGTGCCGCTGATCGATATGGACGAAGCGGCCGCGACGCTCGACGTGATGATCGAAATGAGCGCGCAACTTGCGCGCGAGTGGGTCGTGGCATTTCGCGAGCGCGGCGGCAAGATCGTGTCGATGCGAGTGGGCAATGATTATGTGATCGATATCGAGCGCATGATCTTCGACAAGTCGCATGGATTGTTATTCACGGCCGCGCCGTATCACGAGGTCTGGACGCTGCCTGAGTACGAGAATACCTGTGTGCCGTATTACGCCAGTACGTTCCGCTGTCCAGTGCGCGTGATGCCGCATCTGTGGAGTCCCGTCATGCTGGAGCGCGAAGCGGCGCGTCTACCGGAGGGGCTCAGCTTCGGCTACCAGCCGGGACGTCGCCGTTGGCGGGCCGGTCTGTTCGAGCCCAACATCTGCATGGTGAAGACGAGCTTCATTCCGCTGCTGACCTGCGAAGCGGCGCATCGTGCGAATCCGGACATGATCGAAAAAGTGTGGGCGTACAACACGTTCCATATGAAAGAGCACGTGAGCTTCAACGGTTTCGTCCGCAGCCTCGATATCGTGAAGCATGGCCTGAGTTCGTTCGAAGGGCGCTTTCCATTTTGTCGCGTGGTCTCGGAGCATGTTGATGTCGTCGTGAGCCATCACTGGGAAAACGCGCAGAACTATGTCTACTACGAGGCGCTGTACGGTGGCTATCCGCTGATTCATAACTCGCACCTGATTGGTGATTGCGGATATCGCTATCACGGCTTCGATTGCGAGGAGGGTGGCCGGGCATTGCAGCGGGCGTTCGCCGGGCACGACACGCATGTTGACGCCTACCGGCGCACGGCGAACGCATTTCTGCGCGGGCTCGATCCCGAGCACGATGACAACGTGCGGATATACAGCGATGCGTTGGCCGCGCTTTATGAACGAGAGTGAGCGGGCCGGAACACGTCCTTGCTTGCGAGGACTATCCACATCACTATTTCTTTATACGAGTACATATTCATACACGGGGAGCATCATTTGAAACACGTCACCATGATCTTCAAGCTGGCGGCCGTCTGCGCACTGACCATGTCGGCCACGCTGGCCGCAGCCGCACAAGGTAACTCGGCCGACGAACTGCTGAACGATGCCGAGCGTATCTTTCAGCAGTTCGACTCGAACAGGTACGCCGAGGTCTGGCAGGATGCGGCGCCATTCATCAAGGGGAAAATTCCGCAGGACCAGTTCGTCAAGACAATGAGCGACGCTCGTCACACGCTTGGAGCGGTGACACGGCGTGGCTGGTCGTCGGTTACGCGCATCCAGTCCATTGGCGTCTCCGGAATGCCCGATGGTCTTTATGCGAACGTGGACTCCACATCGACACTTGCCAATGGCCACACGGCTTTCGAACTGTTGAGCTTCCAGTTGGGAGCCGACGGGCAATGGCACTTGACCGGATATACGCCGCGTCTGACCCAAGCCCAAGCCCAGGGCGCGGAGAGCGCCGTGCGCGCCGGCGCGAAATGAGCGCACTGCGCATCGGCATCACGATCGGCCTGCATCACGCGGGCGAGGCGTTGTGGAACAACGGCATCAAACAGAACGCAGTATTCCTCGCCGAGGCGTTGCGGCATTGCCCGCAGGTGGCCGGTGTGGTGCTGGTCAATACGACGGCGGTGCCGGTTACGCCGGCGTTGCCGTGGGATCTCGCCCGCTATCCGACGGTCGGCTTCGAAGCCGCGAAAGACTCGGTGGATGTGCTGATCGAACTCGGAGGGCAGATCGACGGCGCGCAGACCGATTACCTGAAGCAGCGCGGCGCGCGCCTCGTCTCCTATTGCTGCGGGTTCGAATACATTCACGCGATGGAGTCGGTGCTTTTTCGCAGGCGGCTGTGGGGTGAAAACCTATTCGTCAATCAGCGTTACGACGACATCTGGCTCATTCCACAGGTTGCGCATATCAGCCAGTCCTACTTCGAGGTCTTGCGGCGTCAGACCGCACGCGTCGTGCCGTTCGTATGGAGTCCCATGTTTCTCGATGAACGCGTCGCCGCCATCGAACATGCCGGAGAATACCAGCCGCGCTCTGGCGCGAAGCGTCTGAGCGTGATGGAGCCGAACATCAACGTCGTGAAGTTCTGCCTGTATCCCGCCTTGATCGCCGAGCTTGCTTATCGCGAGCGGCCCGAGAGCATCGCTATTCTGCAGGTGACCAATGCGGAGGCGATCGCGACGGAAAGCCTCGAATTCATCACGTTGCTCAATCAGTTGGATATCGTAAAGGAACACAAGGCCGTGTTTCTCGGGCGTTACGACACACCAGCATTCCTCGCCGGCAATACGGACATCGTCGTCTCGCACCAGATGGAAAATCCGCTTAATTACTTCTACCTGGAAGTGTGCTGGCAAGGCTACCCGCTGATACACAACGCGTCGCTCTGTGACGATCTTGGCTACTACTATCGCGATAACGACGCCACCGAGGGCGCGCGACGCGTCATCGAGGCCATCGACACACACGATGCGCAGGCGTCGTCGTATCGGGAGCGGCAACGGGCATTAATCGAACGGTATTTGCCGAACAACGCGCAGTTGGTCGCAACCTACGCCGCGCTGCTCGACGAACTAATGACTCGCCCGCTTCGTTGACCGATGTGCATCGTTGCCCGATATTTCGATCTCGTTTCGAAAGCATTGCGTTGGCCCTCGATTGTGATCTTCACATGGTCGGGGAGACGGATGGCCTGCAACCCGCCGAACAGATCTCCCGCCCCCCATATGGGGGGCTATGTTGCCGATGCACACCGGTTATCCTGAATTTCAGAAGTTCACAAAGTTTATGCGGAACGACGGCGTTTGTTGGGGGCGCAACCCTGAACAATCGCCGGATGTCTGTCCCGTGAGGGGGTTCGTGCCTACTCGACTCGGCCATCCCGATGGGGTGGTCCAGATCGCGCACTCCGGTTCGTTCCGCCGGATGCTCGATTCGCAGGTCCGTCGGCTCGAAAGAAAGAGGTGACACATGAAGATCCTGTTGGTGGAAGACGATCTTGCGCAAGCTTCGGCTGTTGAAAAAGCATTGCAGCAATCGGGGCACAGAATAAGCCGGGCGGATTCTGGCGAAAATGCCGTGCGCTTCCTTAAGATCAATCAAGTCGATCTCGTGGTGCTCGACTGGAAATTACCCGGAATGACCGGACTAGAAGTCCTGCACTGGATACGCGGCAATATCGGTCGGGAGGTCGCCGTGCTGTTCCTGACGAGCAGAGTGCTGGAGGTCGACGTTGCGCGTGCGCTCGATGCGGGCGCCGACGAATACGTTGTGAAACCGTTCCGCGCGATCGAACTGGTTGCCAGAATCAGCGCCTTATTGCGTCGCACCTACCGCAAGGAAAAGGTCGATAACCTGATAGCCGTGGGGCCCTACGTCTTCGATGTGGAGCGCCGCAACGTCTCTCTTCACGGCAAGACAATAGAGTTGACGGCGAAGGAATTCGACGTCGCCGCGTTTCTCTTCGCCAATATCGGGCGCGTGGTTTCCAGGGACCTGTTGGCGAAGCTTGCATGGGGACGCGAACTCGATAGTATGTCCCGCACGATCGACACCCATATCTATCGGTTGCGGCGAAAGCTGTCTTTGCACTCGGAGAACGGCGTGCGCCTGAGCACCGTCTATACGCACGGATACCGTCTGGACGAGGTTGTCGTGCATAGCGTGGCAAGCGACACGCTGGTCTGTGAGGCGTCGGAAGAGCGTGCTGCACCCAAGCCCTGGCTCCTGCCCACGGCCTGCTAGAGCAGCATCGGCCAGGACTTCGGATCGGAGCAGGGCGCGTTTCCTTGCGTCTGGTCTGAAGCCGGCCCTGCATCGGCGGGCTGTCGCGGACTCTGCGCGCGACGCGCGCCATCAGCTCGTTATGCGACGGAACGCTCTGAGAGCACGGGCCTGGCAACGCTACCTGGACCCGGAAAGCTGTTCGGCTACGTCTGTGATTCGGCGCTGCACGATATGGTTCATCCAGTCGGTTGCATCCGGGTTGGTGGCGGCTGTCAATCCTCGTGTCACCGCAGTGGCGGGTCGTTCGTCGGGCCAATGTCCAAACGACGCATCCTGGTTAGGGCTACGCTGAAGAAGCCGCCGTTTTCGCCCACGGTTTGTTGCTGAATTTTCGGAATGCGAGATCAGCGACGCGACTGGTTCGATTTTCTTGCCCTGAAGGGCCTTGTAAGCGGGTCTCTCGACCCGCTTTGGCCCCTCATGGACGCACCTGTGCCATGAGCCGCTGGCGGCTCATGTAGATGTTGCTCAACGCCAGTGCGGTGAAGGCGCGCGTGGCGTTCTTCGCCAGGCCGCGATAGCGCACCTTGACGAAACCCCACAACCTCTTGACCACCGCAAAGACGTGCTCGACCCGGGCACGAATCTTCGACTTGTTGCGATTCTTCGAGCGTCTGGTGTCATCGACCTCGCCACTTCGCCTGCGCACACGCTGGTTGGTGAAGTCCTTCGCTTTCGGCACCTTGCTGGCGATGAGTTCCTTCTGGCTCGCATAGGCGCTGTCACCGTACACACGCCGCTCGTCGCCATGCAGCAGCGCTGGCAGCGGATGCTTGTCATGCACGTTTGCCGCCGTGACTACCGCGCTGTGTGCCAGACCCGTTTGGCTATCCACATCGATGTGCAGCTTCATGCCGAAGTACCACTGCTGGCCCTTCCTCGTCTGATGCATTTCGGGGTCTCGCGCCTTGTCCGCGTTCTTCGTGGAACTGGGCGCACCGATGATGGTGGCATCCACGATGGTGCCGGTGCCAACCTTCAGGCCGTGCCCTTGCAGTACCTCGCCGACCTTGGCGAACAACTGCTCGCCGAGCTTGTTGCGCTCCAGCAGCCGGCGAAACTTCAACAGCGTCGTGCCATCGGGAACGCGCTCGCGCCCCAGGTCAATCCCAACGAATCGCCGCAATGCGGTGCTGTCCAGCAGCGCCTCCTCGCAGGCTTCATCGGCCAGGTTGAACCAGTGCTGCACAAAGTGCATGCGCAGCATGCGCTCCAGTCCGACTGGCGGGCGACCGCCTTGCCCCTTCGGATAGTGCGGCTCGACAACCTCGCACAACTGCGTCCGCGGTACGATCTGCTCCATCGTCTCAAGGAACACATCGCGTTTGGTGGGCCGACGGTACTGTTCGAATCCGGCGCCTTGATCGGCGGCCATCGCAAGGGTCTGTTGTTTCATCCGAATTTAACGTCTTACCGCCCAACGACCTTGACCTTTTTCAGCGAATGAAAGGGACTTCCCCGTCCCGCGGCTGCGGTGGAAGTCGTAAATGGGCATCGACGTGTCATCATGAAGTTTCGAACGTTCACCACACCAACAAGAGGAGAAGTCCATGCCTGTTGTCACTGTCGGAATCGATCTTGCCAAGAACGTCTTTGCGGTTCACGGAGTGGATGAAGCCGGCAAGGCAGTATTGGTCAAACCGCGTGTCTCACGGGATCAACTGCTCGCGCTGATCGCCCAGTTGCCGCCCTGTCTCATCGGCATGGAAGCGTGCTCGGGTGCGCATCAATGGGCACGTATGTTCCAGCAGTACGGTCACACCGTGAAGCTGATGGCGCCGAAACTCGTGGCACCGTACCGTATGTCGGGCAAGCGCGGCAAGAACGAAGCGGCGGACGCAGCGGCG
This sequence comes from Paraburkholderia tuberum STM678, assembly GCF_902833905.1. Taxonomy (GTDB): domain Bacteria; phylum Pseudomonadota; class Gammaproteobacteria; order Burkholderiales; family Burkholderiaceae; genus Paraburkholderia; species Paraburkholderia tuberum. The sequence goes on from NZ_CADFGP010000036.1 coordinate 42,882, forward strand.
ATCTGTGAGGCGGTGACACGTCCGAGCATGCGCTTCGTGCCGCTGAAGGACGAACACCAGCAGGCGACACTCTGCCTGCATCGAACGCGGCAGGGCTTTGTCGAGGAACGGACCGCAATCTACAACCGGATACGTGGCCTGCTTTCGGAATTTGGCGTGGTGCTGCCGCAAAGCCCGGAGCGTCTGCGAAGAGAGATCACAGTCCATCTTGATTCTTTGCCCAGTTGGGCCAATCGCTGCATCAGCGATCTGCTTGAGCACGCAGGCAACATCGAGGCCAGGCTTGCCGAATACGACCGCGCGATTCGCCAAATTGCGCGCGATGACGAACGCAGCCGGCGGCTCATGCAGTTGCGCGGTATCGGCCCGACCACGGCGAGCGCACTGCTTGCGAGCCTGGGTGCCGGACATGACTTCCAAAATGGTCGCCAGGTGGGCGCGTGGCTCGGATTGACGCCAGGGCAGCATAGCAGCGGCGGCAAGCAGCGGCTTGGCAGCATCACGTAGGCAGGCGACGCCTATCTGCGCTGTCTGCTGGTGAACGGTGCGCGCGCCGTCATCGCGAATCCCGGCGAGAAGCAGGATCGCTTCAGCCGTTGAGCGAGAAGCCTCGTTGAGCGGCGCGGATATTGGCGCGCGGCCGTAGCGATCGCAGCCAAGAATGCGCGAATGGCGTGGGCGGTCCTCAAGTACGGCGAGGACTTCAAGCACGAGCCAGCCGCCGGGTGAGTTCCACCGATGTATTCGTCAACCGTTCACCAACGAGAAGCAACGGTACCCATGAGCGATTAAATGATCACTTTGCACTGCCAGCGGTGATGTGAAGCGGTTGGACCCGCGCGAGGTATACCTGATAAGGCTACAGGGATTCATTCCCGGTCAGCGAACGAGGTCCTCGCGCGCGTCTTTCATCAGGGTCCGGGCCATCGGCCCAACATGATCGGTTGTAGTACAGCAGTCCTTCACTTTCTCACATGACGCCGGCAAGGCAACATTGCAACAACAGAAAACCGCGTTTGAGCTTGCACTCAATGGGGAAGCCCTTGTAGTGCCAAAGGATGATGCGAGTTCATCACTGCGACAGCCCGCATACGCGCGAACACCGAGTGTTCGAGGCCGGCCATCGACATCTCGTCGGACATCAGGCCGAAATCCACCTGTCCAGCCGAGACCTTCTCATGCACTTCGCGCGAACTCATCACCTGTAGCGAAATTTGCACGTTTCTGGACGGGGCATCGAACGCCGCAATGACACGTGGCAGAAAGCCTGTGCCCAGTGCCGGCAGAGAGGCGATCGCCATCCGGCCCAATCCGTAGGAGCGCAAACTACGGATTCGATGCTCGATGACCTCAAATCCGCGAAAGTACTGGTCAACCTCACGCATCAGGGCAACGGCTTCCGGGGTGGGAACGAGCCGGCTGCGTATCCGCTCGAACAGGCCGAAGTCCGCCATGGTTTCCAGACGCCTGATGGCCTGACTGACAGCCGGTTGCGAAATGCCGAGCAGGGCCGCCGCCTTGCTCGTGCTTCCTGCGTTCATGACCGCCCTGAACACTTCAATATCCCTGATCCGCATAACCTACACTTATTGAGCTAATTATTTCCGATGTTGATGCAATCCCGGGTAAAAGTAAACTTCGATCATCAATCCACCACGAGGCATCGCCGGGAGCAAGATGACAAGCAATCCCCAGAAAGCGCCGCAGCCGTTCCGCAGCTTGGCCTTAGCGCCGCTCATCGACGGTAGTGCCCACCGGTGTCGATCCGCGGCGCGATCACGCGCGTGCGGCCGATGCGCGGCCTCGAGGCGGGTTTGCCCGCCCATCGAATCCGACGGTAGCCATGTGTGCGGCGCTGCCTGACGGTCATGCTGTCGATGTTTGCGTGACACGTCAGACGTGCCGTTGCCAACCGGTTGTGGTCTGGCGCGAACGACCTTCGTTTTCATCGTGACCCGCGCAGGCATGCGATGCGTTTCAATCGCCACGGGTAGCGCCGTGCTGCGCGGCTGCGGGACTTTGCACTGGACTGCTGTATAAAGCGCGTCGCGTTGCGCACAAAAAAGAATCCCGGAGGATAACTGCTTCCACACATATGCGGACACAGGTGGGCAGTGGCGTGCTCATGCTAATGGCACAGCGCTTCCGATACGCGTATGGGAGACTATCGTGAGCATCAGCTACTTTTCAATATCTGACATTCAATTTATACGTGTGCCAAACGATATGCGGCATCAGCAATGCATACCGTCAGATACTGCTCAAGTGATTTCAACGCTAGCAAGGAATGGTTCTAGAGACTGGAGCGCTCAAGGTCCAGTCATATCGTGCGTGCAGTCGAATCATGAGTAGGTGGCGAGGCGTTTGATGCAGGCCCGAAGGTATCAGAAGGCCAATAGCGCGATGTGAACTTTTTAAAAGTCGACGTCATTCGCGATTACTCCGCTTTCATTTCCCGATCCACTTCTGTTGCCCGCTTCCGTTGCGATTGGCGCCGTCACACGGTTGTCGCTTGCACTTCGGTGCTGTCGTCAATTTTCCATGCACGTGGGCACGGTGACCTTCGCCGTCAGACGCGATGTCGCGCCGTAGCAACTTCGCGAATCGTTTCTACGATTCACCCGGATTGGGCGTTTCTGGATATTAAGATAGCGAGCAATTCGTGTTTAGTACTAAAGCAATTCAACGTATACATAAAACGTCCCCCGTGCAGCCAATGGAGACGTCCTTTTGGGCGGTGGTTCGGCGGGATGGGGAATAGTCATGGAAGCCTCTTCAAACAGTGCCGATCGCGAGTGGAGCGTGTCATTGATCCAGACCAAAATGATCGCGCCGCGTATTCCGTCCGGCTGCGTGCAACGGCTTGCTTTACTCAACAGGCTCGATGAGCGACGACCAGGCAGCGTCGTCGTCGTGACGGCGCCGGCAGGCTTTGGCAAGACCACGTTGCTGACCGGATGGAGCGAAGCGCTGTCGGAGGAAAAGCACCCGGTCGCGTGGCTCAGCCTCGACGGAGAAGACGATGACCCGCAACTGTTCGTCGCCTATCTGGTGGCGGCGCTGTCCCGCGTGGCGGAGGACATCGCGTGGCAAGCGCAGCAATTGCTGAAACTCGATTCACTGACGCCGATCAGAACAGTCATTTCGGTGCTGTTGAATGGCATTGCCGGATGCGGCCGCTGCATTTTCCTCGTACTCGATGACGTCGATCGTGTGACCGCGAAACCGGTGCTGGCGGTGATCTCTCGTCTGCTGCGCTATGCGCCTGAGAACATGCACGTCATGCTTGGCGCGCGCGCCGAACCCGCGTTGACGCTCGGGCAACTTCGAACGCCGGAAAAGCTGATGCGCATCGGCGCCGAGGATCTGCGCTTTTCGATCGACGATGCACAGTCGTTTTTTGACCGGGCAGGTACTGTGCGGCTCGAACGAAGCCACATCGAGCTGTTGAACGAAACGACCGAAGGATGGGTCGCGGGTCTCCAACTGGCCTCGCTGGCGTTAGGTCAAATGCGTGACGCGTCCAGGCTCGCCGACAATCTGGCGGGCCCGGGTTCAGTAATCGACCGCTACCTGAACGATACGGTCCTCGCGCATTTGCCGCCGCCCATGCTGACGTTCCTGCTGCACACGTCGATTCTCGAGCGGCTCAGTCCCGGTGTATGCGATGCGATCATGGGGGATGAAGACGGCGAAAGCGGAGAAAAGCTCGACTGGCTTGAACGGCACAACGTCTTCATCCGACCACTGGACGAAAGGCAAGACTGGTTTCGCTATCACGCAGTGCTATCCGATGCGCTGCGACGGCGTCTCTTGCGCCAGATGCCGCAACAGATTCCGGTGCTGCATCGTCGCGCATGCCAATGGTTTGCGGCGCAACGTCTGTGGCCCGAGGCGGTCCGTCATGCTCTGGCCGCCGGCGATTTCGAACTGGCGACGCAGTGGGCGGAGAACTGCGCAATAGACATGCTGGAGCGCGGCGACCCCTACGCGCTGCTCGGTTGGATCAACAAGCTTCCGCCCGATGCCGTTCGTGGACGGTTGCGTTTGCGGCTTGCCAAAGCATGGGCGCTTGCGTTCTCGCTTCAGATCACCCGAGCGTCGAAGGAAATCGGCACGATTGTCGACGAATTCAACCGGAAGCATCACGCGGATGGTGGCGTGATCGACGAAGCGATGCTGGCCGAGGTCAACGTGGTTGCTGCACTGGTCGCCGGTATCGGTGACGACAGCGAGCGTGCGCTTGAACTGGGATGCGCGGTGGACGCTTGCGGTGTGGCAGTTGCACCGTGGGTCAAGCATTACTCGCAAACAGTGCAATTCTTCGGGTTGATCTATCGGGGCAGATTCGACCAGATCCTTCGTATATGGGACCTCGTCAAAGACCGCACGGAAGCCAATCCCGAGCCGCACCACTCGGACCTGCTGCGAGACTCGATGTATGGTTTCGCCGCGTTGATGCATGGCGAGCTGGCCGAGGCGAGACGAACGTTCGAAGCGACGTTGCGGCGCGCCGAGCGTGATCTGGGGGCTTCGGCGGCTGGCGTGGCGGGCATCGCCGGTTGTGTTGCATACATCTGCTACGAGTGCAATGAACTGCCGAAAGCGCGGGAGATGATTGCCGGCCGCACGAACATCGTATTGGAGAGCGCTCCGATGGGTGCGCTGGTGCGGCACATACTTGCCGCGGCACGCCTGCTGTGGCGTGACGGGGAGACGGGTTCGGCACTGGCCGTTCTCGAAGACGGCCGTCAGGTCGCGTTGACCCGGCAATGGTTGCGTCTGAAGCTTACCTGCGATGCCGAAGCGGTGCGATTTCTGATCGAAGCCGGCAACCTGGCGCAAGCGAAGCGGATCGCCGACGAGCTGAGCGGGAGCGTCCCAGCGCTATGTGAAGGGCGGAAAGGATCGGCTATCGAGAGCTGGACGAACTATTGCATCCTGCAGGCCCGGGTTCAGATGGCCGAAGGCCTCGCTGCCAAAGCTGTCGTGCTTCTCGAACGCTCGCTCGATACGGTCGCCGCAATGGGCTGGCGTGGTTCCGAGGCGCTCGTTTCGCTTCTGCTTGCCCGTGCGCTTGAACAATGCGGGGAAACCGACAGGGCGCTCGCTATACTCGGCCGTGCGCTGAGCATTGGGGGTGCGATCGGCATCGTCAACAGCTTCGTCGATGAAGGGCAGCCCGTGCGCGCACTATTGCAACGGTTTCGCCGAGGATCGGGCAGCATTGTGACCGCGGAAATGGCCTATGCCGACAGATTGCTCGCGGCGTTCGACGCACGCGATGGTTCCCAATCCGTTCCCCCGAGGTCTGTCAGGGTCATGACAACATCGTCAGATATCCTGAGTGTCAGGGAGTTGGAGATCCTCAACTGCGTTGCGCTCGGACTTTCCAACAAGGAAATCGGGCGATCGTTGAAACTGGCGCCCGAGACCGTCAAATGGCATCTGAAGAACATCTTCGAAAAGCTCAACGTGAGCTCGCGCATCGAAGCCGTGCAGAGCGTCCTGGGTTTTGGCGTTGGCGAGGGGCGCGCCGCAATGTAGCGGAGCGAGGTGGTTCCAGAAGCGCCCCGGCTTGGACATTGCGAGCGACGACGCGACTTTTTCTGCGCAATGGCCGGCCGCGAGCTTATCGAAGTCAATACGCGTGCGGGCCAACCGCGAACACGACCGGAGATTACAATGGCCAGATTGTTACGGCATCCTGCCGTTTTGACCTCACTCCAATGAACGCATCCGAACGTATCGACGAACTGATCGCGGGACTCACCGACTGGCGCGGCGCGACCTTCGCTCGCATCCGTCAATGCGTGCTCGCGGCGGACCCGGCGATCGTCGAGGAATTCAAGTGGATGGGTAGTCCGGTCTGGTCGCGCGACGGCATGATCGCGGTCGCCAACGCCCACAAGGGCAAGGTCAAGCTGACCTTCGCGCATGGGGCGGGCCTGGCCGACCCGGATGGCTTGTTCAACGCGGGCCTCGAAGGCAACGCGCGGCGCGCTATCGACTTCTTCGAGAGCGACGGGGTCGACGAGCGCGCACTGAAAGCGCTGGTGCGCGCCGCAATCGACTATAACCAGAATCATCTGAAGCAGAACATGCGCGGCGCACTACCGAAAGCCGGCCGTAAGCGGGCGCCCGGCGACGCCTGAGGCCGGCACAGTCTGCTCGCCAGCCGCGCCGCTCGCGAACCCCGGTGGGTGGATACCAGAATTGATATCGATATCACCCAAAATATAATTGGAAAGATATCAACTCGCTCCGTACACTTCACCATCCCTGGACACTGAGCGGCAACCTTGCGCCGTAACGTCGGGCGGGCCGCTTCAGTCAAATTGGCCGGTGAGGGGTCCCGGCACATGCATCAAGGACCTAGTATGTCGGAAAAAAAGCGGAAATTGCGCTCGGCCGAGTGGTTCGGCACGGCTGACAAGAACGGCTTCATGTATCGAAGCTGGATGAAGAATCAGGGCATTCCCGATCATGAGTTCGACGGGCGTCCCGTGATCGGTATCTGCAACACGTGGTCCGAGCTGACGCCGTGCAACGCGCACTTTCGCAAGCTCGCCGAGCACGTGAAGCGCGGCGTCTATGAAGCGGGCGGCTTCCCGGTCGAGTTCCCGGTGTTTTCCAACGGCGAATCGAATCTGCGTCCGACCGCGATGCTCACGCGCAATCTCGCGGCGATGGATGTCGAGGAGGCGATCCGCGGCAATCCGATCGACGCGGTCGTGCTGCTGACCGGCTGCGACAAGACGACCCCCGCGCTGCTGATGGGCGCGGCGAGCTGCGACGTGCCGGCGATCGTCGTGACCGGCGGCCCGATGCTGAACGGCAAGCTCGACGGCAAGAACATCGGCTCTGGCACCGCGGTGTGGCAACTGCACGAATCGCTGAAGGCCGGCGAGATCGATCTGCATCAGTTCCTGTCGGCCGAGGCGGGCATGTCGCGCTCGGCGGGCACCTGCAACACGATGGGCACCGCGTCGACGATGGCCTGCATGGCCGAGGCGCTCGGCACGTCATTGCCGCACAACGCGGCGATTCCCGCGGTCGACTCGCGCCGCTACGTGCTTGCGCATATGTCGGGAATCCGGATCGTCGAAATGGCGCTCGAAGACCTGAAGCTGTCGAAGATCCTCACGCGCGAGGCGTTCGTCAACGCGATTCGCGTCAATGCGGCGATCGGCGGCTCGACCAACGCGGTGATTCATCTGAAGGCGATCGCGGGGCGCATCGGTATCGATCTTGATCTCGACGACTGGGTGCGCATCGGCCGCGACACGCCGACGATCGTCGACCTGATGCCGTCGGGCCGTTTCCTGATGGAAGAGTTTTATTACGCGGGCGGCCTGCCGGCCGTGCTGCGCCGGCTTGGCGAAGCGAACCTGCTGCCGCATCCGGACGCGTTGACGGTCAACGGCAAGTCGCTGTGGGACAACGTGAAGGATGCACCCAACACCAACGACGAAGTGATCCGTCCGCTCGACAAGCCGCTCGTCGCCGATGGCGGCATCCGCGTGCTGCGCGGCAATCTCGCGCCGCGCGGCGCGGTGCTGAAGCCGTCGGCGGCGACACCCGAGTTGCTCAAGCATCGCGGACGCGCGGTCGTGTTCGAGAACCTGGAGCACTACAAGGCGCGCATCGTCGACGAGACGCTCGACGTCGACGCGAATTCGGTGCTGGTGATGAAGAACTGCGGGCCGAAGGGTTATCCGGGCATGGCCGAAGTCGGCAACATGGGCCTGCCGCCGAAGCTGCTGAGGCAGGGCGTGAAGGACATGGTGCGCATTTCCGATGCGCGCATGAGCGGCACCGCCTACGGCACCGTGGTGCTGCACGTGACGCCGGAAGCGGCGGCCGGCGGCCCGCTCGCCGCGGTGCAGGACGGCGACTGGATCGAGCTCGATTGCGACGCGGGCACGCTGCACCTCGATGTCAGCGACGCGGAACTCGAGCGCCGTCTCGCGCAGCATGTGCCGCCCCAGCCGCCGGAAGGCGGCGGCTACAGGCGCCTGTATATCGATCACGTGCTGCAGGCCGATGAGGGTTGCGACCTCGACTTCCTCGTGGGGTGTAGAGGTTCCGCGGTGCCGCGGCATTCGCACTGACGCGCCGTTGCAACGGCAACGGCTCGGCCCATGACCGTGCGGGCGATGCATTCGTGCATCGCCCGCATTTTTTTATGACCTGTGGTTGGCGTTCGCGGCGCAGCTGCCTTGGAAGGTGCGCCGCTAATGGCTATTGGCCGAGGTTGTCGACCGCGTCGAGCACGAGTCCGAAGAACTCGTTCGCTGCGGCCGGATTCAGCCAGCGCACGACCACGGTCATGCGCCGCTCCGGTTCGACCCACGTGAACGAACTGCCTGCACCGACACCGAAATAGCTCGACTCCGGCACGTTCGGGAACACCTTGCGCCCGGTGTTGAGCCACACGAGGTAGCCATAGAACGGCGCGATCGCGCACGGCGTGCGCATGCGCGCGATCCATTCGGACGACAGCACGCGCTGGCCGTTCGCGACGCCGTCGTTGAGCAGCATCTGTGCGACCTTCAACTGATCGTTCGCGCTGACCGATACGCCGCCGCCCCAGTGCGTGCCGCCCGGCACCGACTGCATGCGTCGCCCGTCGATTTCGACCCACGCATTGTCGTAGCCGACCCATTGCCAGTTTTCGCTCGCCCCCGAAGGCCGCATGATCGCTTCGCGAAACACATCGGGCAGCGGCTGACGGAACAGATGCAGCAGCGCGAGCGAGAACTGGTTGATGCGGACGTCGTTGTATTCCCAGTACGTGCCCGGCCGTTGCGGCGGACGCAGATCGCCTTTTTTGCCGTCGGGCGGCGCGGCGAAATTGACCGCACGGTAGTGATCCGCCTGATCCGACAAACCGAAGTACGTGCCGCGCCATTCGCTCGTTTGCTGCAGTAGATGCGCCCAGCTGATCGGCGCGTTGTGTTCATCGTCGAAGCCGATGTCGGGTACGCGCACGCGCACCGGTTCGTCGAGCTCGGGCAACAGGCCGCGATCGTGAGCGACGCCGGCCAGCAGCGCGAGGTACATCTTCGCGACACTGAAGGTCAGGTCGGCGCGATCCGGTTCGCCCCAGCTCGTCAGCACGCGGCCGTCGACGGCGATCGCGCCCGACACCGGCCCGCGATCATGCACGGGACCGAGCAGCCTGTTCCACGGCGGCGGGTCGTTTACGTGCACACCCCATGCGCCACTCACATGGCGGTCCCAAAGCGATTCATGATCCACCGCGAACTGCACGGCTTGCTGCAAACGGTCTTGCATGGATAAGTTCCTGTCGGTTCAACGAAGCCCGCGAGGCAGAGACTCAGCGTGCGTGCAGTCGCACGCGTGCCCACATCACGGTGAAAAGGCTGAGCACGGCCGCGAGCATCAGATAGAGTCCGGGCGCGAGATTATTGCCGGTCGCCGCGATCAGCGCGGCAACGGCGAGCGGCGTGAAGCCCCCGAACACGGTGGTGCCGATGTTGTAGCCGAACGCCATGCCGGTCGTGCGCGTGCGGGTCGGGAACAACTCGGACATCAACGCCGGAATCGGCGCGAAGTAGGTCGCCTTCAGCAACGCGACCCACGTGACCGCGGCAAGCAACGAGCCGAGCGACGGGCGCGCGTTCATCAGCACGAAGGCGGGATACACGGTCGCGAAGAACAGCACGCCGGCGCCGAGCATGATGCGCACGCGGCCTACCTTGTCGGACAGATGACCGACGAGCGGCGTGAGCATCATCATGATCAGACCGGCCGCGAGCGTCGCGATGAAGCCCGACGACGGTGCGAGTCCGAGCTGCCGCGCCGCGTAGGTCGGCATGTAGAGCAGCATGTAGTTGGCCGTGGTGGTCAGCACGAGCACGCCGATCGACACGAGCACCCGTTCCTTTTGCGTCGCGAGTAGTTCTCGCACCGGCGCGGCGGATTTTTCCGCGCGCTCGAACTCCGGCGTTTCGTCGATGCGGCGGCGAATGTAGAGCCCGACCGGACCGATCAGCATGCCGAACAGGAACGGAATGCGCCAGCCCCAGCCTTCGAGTTGCGCGGTCGTCAGCGTGCTCGTCAACACCGCGCCGAACAGCGACGCCAGCACCGTGCTCGCGCCCTGGCTCGAGAACTGCCAGCTCGCCATGAAGCCTTTGCGCTCCGGCGCATGTTCGATCAGAAACGCGGTCGAACTGCCGAACTCGCCGCCCGCCGAGAATCCCTGCAACAGCCGCGACGCGAATACGCCAATCGGCGCGAGCACGCCGATCGCCGCATACGACGGCATCAACGCGATCATGCTGGTGCCGAGCGTCATCATCGCAATCGATAGCGTCAACGATGCCTTGCGGCCTTTGCGGTCGCTGAACGAGCCGAGCGCGAGCGCGCCGATCGGTCGCGCGAGATACGACAGCGCGAAGGTGCCGAGCGTGAGCAGCAGCGATACGGTGCGGTCGTGCACCGGAAAAAACGTGCGCGACAGCACGGCCGCGAAGTAGCCGTACACGACCAGATCGTAGAACTCCAGTGCGTTGCCGATCGAGGTCGCGAGAATCAGCCGCGATACGCTCGAGCGCGAAGTGTGCCGCGCGAGCGCGTCGGCGGTGGTGACGGAGTCCATGCTCATGACGAAGTCCTCTGGCGGCATTGGGAGGCGCGCCGGCAGTGTCGCGTGAGCGGCGCGGGCGCGGGATCGAAGCGTGTGACCCGATGTTGGGGTGGACGATATTTATAGACAATTACAATATTTGGCAGATATCGTTGCCGAAACGGCAAAGCGGAATCGAGCTGACCCAGCTATTCGATATCGCATGCAGTCTCGAAGGCCTCGCGTTCGATCCGGCGTTCGTCGAATTGCTGACGGGCGCGATCGAGAATCCGGCGTTGCTCGACCGATTTCGCGCCGCAAAAGAAAAAGCGCCCCGCAGGGCGCTTTCCATCGATTCAATCAGGCAGGGAACACAGGTGTTCCCCACCGCGAACCGTCTGCTTAGAACTTGTGACGCAGACCGACACGGAACGCCAGCTGGTTGTCGGCGCCGACGCCCGACGTGCTGAAGTAGCTCGTGCTCGAACCGATCTGTGCCTGCAGATCCTGCGTGCCGTTGCGGCCCGACGCGATCTGATAGATGCCGAGCACGTACACGTCCGTGCGCTTCGACAGCGCGTAGTCGCCGCTCAGGTCCACCTGGTTCCAGTGACCGACGTTCGCGCCGCTCAGGTGCATGTACGTGTAGCCCGCGCCTGCCGTGATAGCCGGCGTGACCGCGTACTTCGCGCCTGCTTCATAGGCGGCGAACGTGGTCGACCCACCCGAGATCGGTGCAAGGCGCGTGTTCGTGTACAGGGCCCACAGCGTCGCCGGGCCGAATCCGTAACGGCCGCCAACGCCGAACGTGCGCAGATCCTGGATCTGGCCGTTGCCGATCGTCGGGAAGCTGACGTTTGCCAGCGAAGTCGAGAAGGCCGGCGATGCCTGGCCCGGATAACGGATGTCCGTGTACGCCGCGCCGATACCGAACGGGCCGTTCGCGTAGTTCGCGCCGAAGCTGTAAGCGCGCGACGAACCTGCCACCGGGGCAGTGGACGTGCCCGTACCCGGCGTGCCGGCAAAGCCGCCTGCCGTGTTCGAGAAGCCGTACATCGCGCCGAAGGTCAGGCCGGAGAAGTTCGCGCTGCTGAACTTGACCGAGTTGTTGATACGGCTCGACGTCAGCTGGTCGACGTCGTTGATGTGGTAAGCGTAGTTGCCCGCGACGGTCTGGCCGCCGGTCGCGTAGTTGGAGCCGAGGTAGTCGGTCGAGAACGAGTACTGGCGACCGAACGTCAGCGAACCGACGTTGTTCTGCGACACGCCGACGTACGCCTGGCGCCCGAACATCGCGCCGCCCTGGCCGGCGGTGCCGTTCCCGCTGTTGAAGCCGTTTTCCAACACGAACAGCGCCTTCAGGCCGTTACCGAGGTCTTCCGTGCCACGCAGGCCCCAACGGCTGCCGTTCGCGACGCCGTCGTCGTACTTGGTCAGGCTGCTGTGGCCGGTGGCCGTTTTCGAGTTGTTCACGTAGCTGATACCGGCATCGATCAGGCCGTACAGCGTGACGCTGCTTTGTGCGTGAGCGGCGGAGGCGAAGACGGCAAGCGTAGCGGCGGTCAGGATTTTCTTGTTCAAAATACTTCTCCGGGTTAGCAAATTTTGGCGATCGCGACGCGCTGCTCTGCGGCAACGTCGCGCGATGGCCGGCAATTTAAGGGAACGCTGAGTAAGGTCTGTGACACTGAAAAATTATTTTCACGGTGTCGTGTCGGCGCGACACTTTGCGTGTGCACCGGAGGCAGGTGTATCGGTGGCGGGGCGGGTCGGTCGACCCTGGAGCGAGGCTGGACGCGTGGCAGCGAATCGCCCGCCTGGCGGCGGGCGATCGGTTATTTCAGCTGGTGCGTGAAAATTCAGTTACATGGCCGGCCGCGACAGCAGCGACGGTCGCAGCGGCTCTGGGGTCAGTTGCTCAGCAACGAGCCGCTGCGGAACGGCGTCTGGCCGGCGATGCGCGCGAATTCGAGGCCGGCCGTCGCGAAACGCGCCAGATGCCGCGCGTACAGCACGCCGGCCACGGTGTTTTTGATCGTGACGACGCGGTCCGTCAACGGATCGACGATGTCCGCGATTTGCTGGCCCACGTCCACCCACGTGCCGACCTCGCAGCGATAGACGAGCACGCCGCTGATCGGCGCGACGAGCGGCTCGGCGCCCGCGAGCGGCGTCGCCGCGAATTCGAGCGCCGGCATCGGCGCCGGCTCGCCGTCGACCACGCCGCGCGAGGTCAGATACTCGATGATCGCCTGCGCGTCTTTTTCCGCGAGTTCGTACGACACATCGCGCTGGCCGCGCAGCTCGATCGTGACCGAGATGCCGCCGTTCGGGATCGGGAAGCGCTCGCCGAAACGGCCGCGCAGATCCGACCAGCAGAAGCTGTGGATTTCGTCGAACGGATTGCCGACCGAGTTCAGCGCGAGCAGCGACGCCTTCGCGTCCAGGTAGCGCGCGAGCGGCTCGACTTCGGGCCACAGGTCCGGATTGGTGTACAGGTGCATCGCGGCTTCCCAGTCGCAATGCAGATCGAGCACGACGTCGGCGTCGTACGAGAGCTTTTGCAGCGCGAGGCGTTGCGAGCCGAGTTCGGTGGTCGGCTGCTGCGCGTCGAGCGCTTCGCGCATCGCCGTGCGGATGGCGGCGCGGTTCGCGTCGATGTCGCTGGTCAGACGCGATTCGATGAACGGCTGCACGAGTTCCGCGAGGTCGTAGAAGTTGCGGTTGAAGTTCTGCGCGCTGCCGGTTTCGAAGCGGCCGAGCATCTGGCCGAGCAGATGCTGATTAAGGCCGATCGGATTCGGCACCGGCACGACCACGACTTCGCCACGCAGCTTGCCCGCGGCTTCGAGCGCGGCCAGCTTGCGTCGCAGCGACCACGACACCAGCATCCCGGGCAGTTCGTCCGCATGCAGCGACGACTGGATATAGATTTTCTGGCCGCCGCCGGGACCGTAGTGGAAACTCGTCAGTTCACGGGCGGTGCCAAGCGACGGGGCAATCAGCGGATGGGTCTGGGTTTGCATGGTTTTGGCTTCGCGGCCCGTTCGGAGCAGCCGCGCTAGGTGGTTGATTGCAAGGGGAAAGATGCGCGCCGGCAGCGCGCGTGGTCCGCATGCGCGGACTGCGGCAACCTGTCTCAGGGGAGCCGCGTCTCGCACGATCTTAGCCGATATGCCACACGATGTGGCTTGATGCGGCTAGATGTGGAGCCGCAAAACAAAACGGGCTCCGCGTCGCGGAGCCCGTTTCGGACAAGCTGCCGGCGCGCCGTGCGGCGCGCGTGGGCGATTTAGCTGCCGTACACGTTGAAGTCGAAGTACTTCTTCTCGATCTTCTTGTAGGTGCCGTCCTTGATCATGTCGGCGATCGCCTTGTCGACCTTCACCTTCAGATCGGTGTCTTCCTTGCGCATGCCGATGCCGGCGCCATTGCCGAGGATCTTCGGATCGTCGAGGTCCTTGCCGACGAACGCGAAGCCCTTGCCGCGCGGCGTCTTCAGGAAGCCCTGGTCAGCCTGCACCGCGTCTTGCAGCGCTGCGTCCAGACGGCCCGAGATCAGGTCGGCGTAGACCTGGTCCTGGTTCTGATACGCCACGACTTTCGCGCCCGCCGGTTCCCAGTAGGTCTTCGCGTAGGTTTCCTGGATGGTGCCCTGTTCGACGCCCACCGTCTTGCCCTTCAGCGATTCAGCGGTCGGCAGGATGCCCGAGCCCTGCTTCGCGACGAGGCGCGTCGGCGTATTGAACAGCTTCGACGAGAAAGCGATCTGTTCGGCGCGTTGCGGCGTCATCGACATCGACGACAGCACGCCGTCGAACTTCTTCGCCTTCAGTGCCGGGATCATGCCGTCGAAGTCGTTTTCCACCCACACGCACTTCGCACCGACGCGCTTGCAGATTTCGTTGCCGAGGTCGATATCGAAGCCAACGAGCTTGCCGTCCGCGCCTTTCGACTCGAACGGGGGATAGCTGGCATCAACACCAAAACGGATCGTCGACCAATCTTTAGCGTGTGCGCCAATCGAGACGGTGGCAAGCAGAGCAACCGTCAAAGCCGCTAGCAGTTTTTTCACTGTTTTTACTCCTCGGTGTAGTTCAATTACGCCCTCGGCGGTTGTGCCGCCTTGGGACGCCCGGCGCGTCTCGCAAACGGGCTTCTGGTCAGGATGCAAGCCGGGGGTGGCCTGCAACGCGCGCCAAGCTTATCAGTTCAAAAATATTGGGAAGCTAGTAAAACACCGGATGGCGCGGGAGGAGGCCCTCTAGAGCAACGCTTGCGCCCCAGCCGGTGTGACCGGATCGTACACCGTTGGTAGGGTTTGCGTAACGCGGATGCAATGCACGAGCGGTAATACGAAGGGCCGGCGAGCGTAATCGACTGGGATTTACGCCGGTTTTCTCGCGAGTTCGCCGAAAACCGGTTTGAAACGCGAGTTTGAAACGTGGACGGATCGTTAAAGCTCGCGGCTGAATTTGCCGTTAATTAAGAACGGCCTCGAGGCTATTGCCTTGCACGTTATTACCAACACCGATATTTTTGCCCGGCCGTTTCGAACCGGTGCAAAAACAAAGGCTTTGGCGCTATCATCGATGCTCCCTGCGTTGGACGCCGGCCGCCCGCGCAGGCGGGGATCGCTCGGGCGCAGGTCGTCGGACCGCCGTCAAGATTCAAATTCCGCGCGTTTGCGCTCGCTCACATGGCCTTTCTGCTCAACGGTGTTATGCATGCACACGATGTTGTTCACGGCGGATCGAACAGGCCGTTGTAAACAGACTTTCAAGCGACGAATCGCGAGCACCGGCGTGCGGGCTCGCGCGGCATTATTGCAGCGCCGGATTTTTGACGGTTTTTTGTCGAGCGTTACATCGGGATTTTCATCGATTGGCTCATCCGGATTTGCGTGCGACGTTTTTTCCGGGGTTTTGCCCCGCGTGTCGCGCGTTCTGATAGGCGCATTGCTGTGCGCGGGTTTCGGCGCGGCGACGCCCGCAGCGGCCGCCGAGAAAGTGCTGCACGTTCTCGCATGGCCCGGCTATGCGGACCCGGACGTCGTGAAGGCGTTCGAAGCGCGCTACGGCGCGAAGGTCGAGGTCACGCTCGTCGATTCCGATGAGGCGCTGTGGGCGCAGATGCACAGCAAGGGCGCGCCGCCGTTCGACGTACTCGCCGCCAACACCGCCGAAATCCGCCGCTATACGCAGGCGAATCTGCTCGCGCCGCTCGATCTCGCGAGTCTGCCGAATACGAAGAAGCAGTTGCCGCGTTTCCAGGCGCTCGGCTCGATCGACGGCCTGACCTCGGCGGGCAAGGTATACGCGATTCCGTTCACGTATTCGTCGATGGGACTCATCTACGATCGCAAGCAGATTCCGGTTGCGCCGCATTCGATGCTCGAACTGTGGAACCCGCGCTATCGTGGCAAGGTGCTCGACTTCAATAGCGCGCAGCACAACTTCTCGTTCACCGCGCTTGCGCTCGGCTATCCGCATCCGTTTCAACTCGACCCCGCGCAGATGCGCACGATCGCGCACAAGCTCGTCGATCTGCGCCGCAACCTGCTGACCTACTACACGCTGCCCGAAGAGGCGACCGCATTCTTCATCCAGCACAAGGTCGCGTTGATGTTCGGCAACTACGGCACGCAGCAGGTGCAGTTGCTGCGGCGCGCGGGCGCCGACGTCGGCTACGTGATTCCGGACGAAGGCGCGCTCGCGTGGCTCGATTGCTGGTCGATGACGCGCGCGGCGAGCGACCAGCCGCTTGCGCTCGCATGGATCAACTACATGCTCGAGCCGAGCGTGAGCGCGTTGCTGACACAGCGCCAGGGGCTCGCGAACACGCTGACCGAGCCGGCCGAAGGCAGCGCCAACGCGCACATCGTCTGGATCAGTCCGGTGGAAGATATCGAGCGCCGCGAGCAACTGTGGACGCGCATCGTGTCGGGCGACCGTTCGGAGCGCTTCTGATGCTGCATCGCGGCCTGACCTTCAAGCTATCCGTGCTGCTCGCGTGCATCGGCGTGCTGGCGTCGGGCGCGACCGGCTATTACGCGTATCGCGCGAATCGCACGATGCTGGTCAACGAAGCGGAGCACAGCCTGCAGACGTCGACGGAGCTGCTCGGCCAGCGCATCGCGGTATCGATCGACGACGTCGCGGCGGACGCGCTCGTGCTCGCGACGATGCCGTCGTCGGTGAGCGTCGCGCAGACCGACGACGGTATCGGCCCGAACCTCGGCCGCGAGCGGCTCGCGCAGGTGTATTCGAGCTTCATGCTGCACCACCCGGAGTATCTGCAGGTGCGGCTGATCACGCGGCAGCATCACGGTCTCGAACTGATCCGTTTCGATCGCGACAGCGATGGCCTCGTGCGTGTAGAGGGTGACGATTTGCAGGAAAAAGCTCAGTTTCCCTACGTATTCGAAACGCTCGCGTTTTCGCCGGGCCGCATCTACACGTCGCCGATTTCGGTCAATCACGAATCCGGCACGCATGCGGCGCAAGGCAAGCCGACGCTGCGTCTCGGCACGCCGATCGCGGATGCGCGCGGCACGGTGGTCGGCGTCGTCGTAATCGATGTCGATCTGGCCGGCATGCTGCGGCGTTTACAGAGCGATCTGCCGAGCGACTATCAGGTCTATCTGGCGAACGAGTGGGGCGACTTCCTGATCCATCCCGACGCGTCGAAAACCTTCGGTTTCGACCGCGGCCGGCGCGTGCTGATGCAGGACAGCTTCCCGGCCACGAAGCAGCTGTTCGAGCAACGCCAAAGCGAGGTGCTCATCAACGGTCTCGCCAGACCCGGCGAGGCGGCCGGCCGTGTGCTCGCGTTCGTGCGGCGGCCGTTCGGCGGTTCCGAGGGCAACCGCTTCATCGTGCTCGGTCTCGCGAAGCCGCTCGAGGACGTGCTGACCGGCGCCAATCAGCTCGGCACGCGGATCATTCGCATGGTGCTGGTGTTCAGCGCATTGTCGGTACTGCTGGCGATCCTGTTCGCGCGAGCGCTGACCAAACCGCTGCATCTGCTCGCGTATGCGGCGACGCACCTGTTCGCCGACCACGCGATGCACACCTTGCCGCTCAAACGCACCGACGAAATCGGCGTGCTCGCGCGCTGCTTCGAGCGTTTGCGTTGCGAAATCCGCGCGCAGATGGATACGCTGCACAGCAAGCAGAGCGAGCTCGTGCATCTGGCCTCGCACGACGTGCTGACCGGCTTGCCGAACCGCATGCTGTTCATGCAGAAGCTCGAGAACGCGATCGAGGAGGCAAGCTTCCGCCGCGAAGGCCTCGCCGTGCTGTTCGTCGACCTCGACCGCTTCAAGCAGATCAACGATCAGTTCGGTCACTCGGTCGGCGACAAGGTGCTGGTAGCGGTCGCACGCCGTCTGAAGGACGTGCTGTATGCCGGGGACGTGGTCGCGCGGCTCGGCGGCGACGAATTCATCGTGCTGATCGAAGGGCAGCGCGCGGCCGAGGTCACGCCAGAAATCGCCGAGCGCATCATGGACGCGCTGAACGAAACGCTGACCGTCGACGGCAATAGCATGACGGTCGGCGCGAGCATCGGCATCAGCGAGTTCCCGCACGACAGCGGCAATGCCGAGGAACTGCTGCTGAACGCCGATGCCGCGATGTATGCGGCGAAATCGGGGGGCCGTTGCGCGTATCTGCGCTATCAGGATCTGCTCGCCATGCGGCTCGACGAACAGGCTGGGCAGGCGAGGGCTGCCCAGTCCCAGCTCGCCCAGGCGCACGCCGCGCGCGATGCGACCGAGGGGCGCGAGGCGGAGCCCACCGCGTGACGCGGTTTTACCCGCGCCGCTGAGGGTTTTCGAGGTGTCGCCGCTCGATCTGCTGATTCGTCAGCACGCGAAAATTCTGGCGGGACTGCGCGCGCACGACCCGAGCGCCGCAGAAGACGCGATGCGCCACCATCTGCGCGAAATCCTCGTGTCGCTCGGCCTCATCGGCGAGCGCAATCCCGCGTGGTTCGAGGCCGACGAGCCGGAGCGTATGCCGTTGTCGACCTGAGACGCAGGCGCGCTCAACCAGCCCACTCAAACGATCCGCACCCCTGCGCGATAAGTCGCGCGCGGCACCGGCAGCTTGTCGAGCATCGTCACGCGCACGAAATCCGCGCGCAGGCCGGGCTCGATCGCGCCGCGGTCCGTGAGACCGGCGGTGCGCGCCGGCTCGGCAGAGACCGTTGCCATCGCGCGCGGCAGCGACCAGCCCGCTTTTTCGACGAGATCGAACACCGCGGTCAGCAAGCTCGACGGCACGTAATCCGACGACAGGATGTCGAGCAGGTCCGCGCGCGCGAGTTCGAGCGCCGACACGTTGCCCGAATGCGAGCCACCGCGCACGATGTTCGGCGCGCCCATGATCGTCGCGATGCCATGCTCGCGCGCGGCTTGCGCGGCGATCCGCGTGGTCGGGAATTCGGCGAGCACGATGCCCTCGGCCTTCGCCTGTTCGACGTGCTCGATCAGCGTGTCGTCGTGGCTCGCGACCGGAATGCCGAGCCGCCGGCAACGCGCGACGATCTCGCGGCGGTGCTCGTCCGCGTAACGCTCCTGTTCGACCGCGAGTTCGGCGAGCGTGCTCGCGACACGCTCGTCGCTCATCTTGCCGTTGCGTTCCTGGAAGCGGCGCCATTGCTCCCGGTCGTGCCATTGGCGCTGGCCCGGCGTATGGTCCATCACCGACGCGAGCCGCAGCAGCGGATGCGCGCACAGCGAATCGAATACCTCGAGCACGTCGGCGGTCGCGATCTCGCAGCGCAGATGCAGAAAGTGCTCGGCGCGCAGTAGTCGACGCGTGGACAGCCGCAGCAGCGAACCGGCGCATTGCGTTTGCACGTCGCGGTTACGCAGCCCAACGCTCGAGCGCGAGCCGATGGCGAGCGCGTCGAATACCGTCGTGATGCCGGCTGCGGCGACCTGCGCGTCGTGAATCACGAAGGCCGCGTCGGTATTCCATTCGACGCCGGGACGCGGCACGAGGTGCTTCTCGAGGTTGTCCGTATGCAGTTCGATCAGACCGGGCAGCAGATAATCGCCGTCCCAGTCTTCGGCGTCGCGCGCCAAACCCGCGCCGCGTTCGACGTCGCGAATCACGCCGTCTTCCACGCGCACGGTGCCAATGAATTCTTCGTCTCGCGTCACGATGCGAGTGTTGCTGATCAACATCGACTTGCTCCGTAGTCAGTCGGGACTGGTGTCAATTTAGTGCCGCAGCGGCGGCCGCAGTTCCAGGCGGCGCGTCGCGACCTTGTTGCGGGTCTCTTCGTCGTGAAAGATACCAACGATCGCCGCGCCGCGCTCGCGCGCCTCGACGATCAGATCGGCCACAACGTCGCGGTTTTCCGCATCGAGCGAAGCGGTCGGTTCGTCGAGCAGCAACAGCGGATGTTCGGCGATCAAACCTCGCGCGATGTTCACGCGTTGCTGCTCGCCGCCCGAAAACGTCGCGGGCGCGAGGGACCACAAACGCTCGGGCACGTTGAGCCGCGCCAGCAATTCAGCGGCGCGCGCGCTGGCTTCAGGTTCGGCGACGCCGTCCAAGACCAGCGGCTCGGCGACGAGCGCAAGCGTCGGCACGCGCGGGATCACGCGCAAAAACTGGCTCACATAGCCGACCACGCGACGGCGCAGCCGCAGTATGTCACGCGGTTCGGCACGGGTGATTGCAATGGGCCGGCCGTGATCGCTGGTGTCGCGAATCGCGATCGAGCCGGTGCTCGCGAGATAGTTGCCGTACAGACAGCGCAGCAGCGTGCTCTTGCCCGCACCCGACGGCCCGACCAGCACCACGCATTCACCGCGCTCGACCTCGAGCGACACGTTCGCGAGCGCGTCGATCCGCACCCCGCCCTGGCCGTGCAGCGTGAAAGTCTTGCCGATGCCGACGGCGCGCAGCATCAGCGCCGCGTTGTCGGCGAAAGCGCGCTCGCCGTGGCGTGCATCGCTGCGTGCGTCAATGACTACCTCAGTGGATTGCATCGTGAGCCTCAAACCGGCAGAACCGAGGAAACCAGCGTTTGTGTATACGGGTGCTGCGGATCGTCGAGCACCTGATCGGTCAGACCCGCCTCGACGACTTCGCCCGCCTGCATCACCATCAGCCGATGCGCGAGCAGACGCGCGACGCCGATATCGTGCGTGACGATCAGCACCGACAGATGCAGCGTCGAGCTCAGCGTGCGCAGCAAATCGAGCAGACGCGCCTGCACGGACACGTCGAGACCGGCGGTCGGTTCGTCCATGAACACCAGACGCGGACCGGTGACGAGATTGCGCGCGATCTGCAGACGTTGCTGCATACCGCCCGAAAACGCGGCGGGGAATTCGTCGATGCGAGTGGGGTCGAGCTCGACGTGCTCCATCCATTGCGTGGCTGTGCGGCGAATTTCGCCGTAGTGGCGCGCGCCGACCGCCATCAACGGCTCGCCGATGTTGGCGCCGGCCGATACGCCGCTGCGCAGGCCATCGCGCGGATTCTGCTGCACGAAGCCCCACTCGGTGCGCGTCAGCAGACGGCGGCGCGGCTCGGACAGCGCGCGCAGATCGAGCGAGTCGCCATGCGACGCGGTGTAGTGCAGCGAGCCGCTATCGGCCTCGGTCTTCAGCGCCAGCGTGTTGAGCAGCGTGGTCTTGCCCGAACCCGATTCACCGACGATGCACAGCACTTCGCCCGGATACAGATCGAAACTCACGTTGCGGCAACCGTTGCGGCCGCCATATTGTTTGGTGAGCGCGCGTGCGCTCAGAAGCGGCGTCATGCGGATTCTCCTTCGCGCGTGGCGTGGGGCAGCGGCGCTTGCGCTTCGATAGCGTCGTCGCCATCGCCGCGCCGCCCGTGACAGTAGTCGCTGTCCGAGCACACGAACATGCGCGTGCCCGCATCGTCGACGATCATCTCGTCGAGAAAGCTTTCCTTCGATCCGCACAGCGCACACGCGTGCTGCCACTTCTGCACTTCGAACGGATGATCGTCGAAGTCGAGGCTGCGCACCGGCGTATAAGGCGGAATCGCGTGAATGCGGCGCTCGCGGCCCGCGCCGAACAGTTGCAGCGCGGCGTTCATATGCATCTTCGGATTGTCGAACTTCGGGATCGGCGACGGCGAGCTCAGATAGCGATGATTGACGACCACCGGGTAGTCGTACGTGGTCGCGATGCTGCCGTGATGCACGATGTCCTCGTACAGTTTCACGCTGATCAGCCCGTAATCGGCGAGCGCATGCAGCTTCTTGCATTCGGCGACGCGCGGCTCGAGCCGGTACAGCGGCTCGGGCATCGGCACCTGATAGACGAGGATCTGCCGCTCGGTCAGCGGCGTTTCGGGAATCCGGTGCCGCGTCTGGATGATCGTCGCTTCGCTCGTGTGCCGCGTGGTCGCCACCCCCGTGGTGCGCGCGAAGAAGCGGCGGATGTTGACGGCGTTGGTGGTTTCGTCGGAACCCTGATCGATGACCTTCAGCGTGTCCGTCCTGCCGATGATCGCGGCCGTCACCTGGATGCCGCCGGTGCCCCAGCCATACGGCAGCGGCATTTCGCGCGACGCGAACGGCACCTGGTAGCCCGGCACGGCGACTGCCTTCAGCAGCGCGCGGCGCAGCATGCGCTTGGTCTGCTCGTCGAGATACGCAAAGTTGTAGCCGTGCGCGGCGGTGTCGTATGAGGTATTGGCAACAGCGGTGTCGGGCGCGTTCATGCTGCCTGCTCCTTGTCGGTGGCGCGGCTTGTTTCATCGTTGCTGTGATGCTGCGCGCGCAAACGCCGCACCAGTTCCAGCTCCGCCTGGAAGTCGACGTAATGCGGCAGCTTCAGGTGCTGCACGAAGCCCGACGCCTCGACGTTGTCGCTATGCGACAGCATGAATTCGATGTCCTGCGTCGGTGACGCGAGCGTCTCGCCGAGTTCTTCGGCACGCAACGCGCGATCGACGAGCGCCATCGCCATCGCCTTGCGCTCCGAGTGGCCGAACGCGAGGCCGTAGCCCTGCGTGAAGGTCGGCGGCACCGTGCCGCTGCCCGCGAACTGGTTGATCATCTGGCATTCGGTGATGTCGATATCGCCGATGTCGACCGCTTCGCCGAGTTCGTCGAGGTCCATCTCGACCGCGATCGTGCCGAAGCGGATCTCGCCGGCGAACGGATGCGAGTGCGCGTAGCCGCGTTGCGTCGCATAGCCCATCGCGAGCAGAAAGCCTTCGTCGCCACGCGCGAGATTTTGCAGACGCGTCGCGCGGCTCGCCGGAAACGCGAGCGGTTCACGCGACAGGTCGCCGGGTTCCGCGCCGTCGGGTGTCGGGCGCTCCTGTTCGATCAGGCCTTCCTTGTCGAGCAGCGACACGACGCGCGGCATCGATTCCGCCTCGGGCGGCTCTTGCGGAACCGGCCCGCTGCCCCGCGTCACGTCTTGCTGCGCGTCCTCACCATCGGCCAGCAACGCGAAATCGAGCAGACGCTGCGTGTAGTCATAGGTCGCGCCGAGCAACTGGCCGCCGGGCAGGTCCTTGAACGTCGCCGAGATGCGTCGCTCGACCTGCATCGTTTCGGTATCGATGGCGCGCGTATAGCCGAAGCGCGGCAACGTGGTGCGATACGCGCGCAGCAGGAAAATCGCCTCGACCAGATCGCCGGCCGCCTGCTTGATTGCGAGCGCCGCAAGCTCCTCGTCGTAGACCGAGCCTTCGGTCATCACGCGTGCGACCGCGAGCCGCAACTGCTCGCGAATCTGCGCGACGCTCAGTTCGGCGATTCGCGTATCGCCGCGGCGCGCTTTGTCGAGCAGGCGCCACGACGCTTCGATCGCGCGTTCTCCACCTTTGACGGCAACGTACATCAGTTCACCTTCGCTTCGGTTGTGCGCGGCAGGCCGATCACGCGCGGGCCGCAAACCAGATAACAGTCGATGCCGCACGGAAACAGCGGCGCGAGCATTGCGCGTTCTTGCCAGAACCGCGCGGGAAGACCGACCGGCGAAATCGTTTCGGCATCCAGAATGCCGGGGCCGCTCAGCGTGACCGCTGCGCCGCCCGTCAGCGCGTCGACGCGGATCAGCAACGTGGCCGATTGTTCCGGTGACTCGGCGCTGCCGGGCGCGAAGCTTTCGAGCGATGGCAACGCGTCGGCATCGTGCACATACGCGAACGCGGCGTTGCCGGGCGCATCGACGAGCGGCGCGCCGGTATGAAAACGCAACGCCGACGCGAGCGCGGGATCAGGCTGCGCGAGCCACACCGGCGTCGCGTAGTCGCAGAGCGTCAGCAGTGCGGCAAACGCGGCGGGTTCGACCGGCGTGTTGCGCAACTCGGGCAGCACGTCGCGGATCACGCCGATCGTGCCGGGCCGCGACAACGCGTCGAGCAGCGTGCGAAACACGGCCTGGGTATCGTGGACCGGGTCCGCGAAACCCGGCGTCAGCGTGGACAACGCAATCGGTGAACGTTCCATCAGTCGCCTCGCACCATCGTGAAGAATTCGACGCGCGTCGCCGCGACGTCCTGTTGCTGTTGCGCGCCCCGGGCCTGCTGTTGCGCGGCGAATGGCTCGATCAATCGACGATGCAGGCTGTCGTGATGCTCGGGCATCTGCAGCAAGGCATCGGCGAGCGCGGCAAGTTCGGCGCGACGGCGGTCGCGTCCCAGATGGCAGGCGACGCCGACGGTGGCTTCGGCGTCGCCGCTCGCATGCAGACGCAGCGTGGCGCGCGTAACCGTGGCTTCGCCGAGATTGAACGGATCGCCGCTGCCGCCGATGCGCCCGCGCACCATCGCGAGGCCGATTTCAGGGGGGCGCAGCCAGTCGTAGGCGGGGGTGGGGCGGCCTTGCAGCGCGCGCTGCAGCGCGGCTTCGAGGTCGGCGCGCGGCGTGCGCGCCAGCACGGCCATCCAGGCGCGCCGCGCCGCCGAAGACACGGCCGGCAACGGCGAAGAAGATGGACGGGGCGGAACGGAACTCGGGCTCATCGGATTTCCTGTCGATCCAGCGAGTGGACATTGAAGCATCTATTCATCTAAACGTCTAGACGTTTATAAGCATAGTTGTCTGGACTGTCGTGCGCGGCGGACATTCATATTTTCATCACGGCTCGCGCACTACAATGCACGTCATGGCGATCATTTGAACCGAAGGGAATGACAGCACCATGACATCGAACGACAGCGCGGCGCCGGCCACGACGCTCGAACGGGGCGCGGGCGTGGCCGTCTGGAGACAGATCGAACAGATTCTCGCCGCAGAGATCACGGCAAGCGGGTTCGGCGAAGAAGGGCGGCTGCCGAGCGAGGGTGAGCTGGCGAAGCGCTTCGACGTCAACCGTCACACGGTGCGCCGCGCGATGCTCGGCCTCGCCGCGCTCGGCCTCGTCAGCGTCGAGCAGGGGCGTGGCACGTTCGTGCAGCCCGGCGCGATCGACTATTCGATCGGCCGCCGTACGCGTTTCACCGAAAACCTGCGTCAACAACACCACTCGCCCGCGGGCACGATGCTGTCGGCCGCACGCGTGAAGGCCGAGCCCAGTGTCGCGAAGGCGTTGGGTCTGCGCGCGGGCGCGGCGGTCTATCGCATCGAATCGCTGAACGAGTCGGACGGCGTGCCGCTCACATACGCGCGCAGCTGGTATCCGGCCGCGCGTTTTCCGGATTTGCCGGAGGTCGTGCAACGCCTCGGCGGCACGACGAAAGCGCTGGCCGAATTCGGCGTGGACGATTATCTGCGCAAGTGGAGCCGCATCGGCAGCGTGCTGCCCGAGCCGGAAGTCGCGCGGCGGCTCAACATCAACCGTCAGCAGCCGGTGCTGTGGGTCGAGAACGTCGACGTCGATCTGCAGGGCACGCCGGTCAAATACGGCTTCACGCATTTCGCGGCCGATCGCGTGCAACTGCTCGTGGAGCATGACCTGTGAGCGGCCCCGTATGGAGTGCCGAAGCGCGCTTTGCGCTGTACTACGCGCCGTCGGTTGAATCGGCGTGGTGGCAGGCCGGCTCGACATGGCTCGGCCGCGATGTGCACAGCGGCGAGCGCCGCGCGCAGCCGCAGCCGCCAGGCCTGACGCGCCCGCTCGCCGCGTTGACCGACGCGCCGCGCCGCTATGGCTGGCATGGCACGCTGGTCGCCCCGTTCCGGCTCGGCGCCGGCGTCACGCAGCCCGACGTGCTCGCGGCCGCGCGAGCCTGGGCGCTCGCGCAGCGGCCGTTCACGTTGCCGGTAGAAGCGGCCACGCTGGGCGACTTCGTCGCGTTGCGACCGGCCGATGCAGATGGCGAGACGCGCATTCGCGAACTCGCGTCGAACGCGCTGCAGTCGCTCGACAGGCTGTGCGCGCGGCCGTCGGCGGCCGATCTCGAGCGACGGCTCGCCGCGCCGCTCAGCGAACGCCAACGTGCGTTGCTGTTGCAATGGGGCTATCCGTACGTGTTCGACGAGTTCCGTTTTCATATGACGTTGTCCAGTTCGCTCGCCGATGCCGACGAGCGCGCGACGCTGCTCGCATGGTGGCGGGAGCGCACGCCCGCGCTCGGGCCGCTCGCTGTCGATCAGGCCGCGCTGTTCGTCGAGCCGGCGCCGGGTGAGCCGTTCGTGCTATGGCAGCCGCTGCCGTTCAGCCACGGCGCGCAACCTGGCGATCGCACGAACAAGCAGCAAGACGAGGTGAGCAGCCAATGACTGGGCGTTTGATCTATGTGATGGGGCCGTCGGGCGCGGGCAAGGATTCGCTGCTGCAGTTCGCGCGCATGCGGCTCGCCGGCGAGCCGCTCGTATTCGCGCATCGTTACATCACGCGGCCGAGCGGCAATGGCGAGGTGCATGTTGCACTAAGTGTCGAGGAGTTCGCCGCGCGCTCGGTGCTTGGCCTGTTCGCGCTCGAATGGTCGAGCCATTCGCTGCGCTATGGCATCGGCATCGAACTCGATGCGTGGCTCGCGCGCGGCTGCACGGTGGTCGTCAACGGCTCGCGGCAGTACCTGCAGCATGCGCTCGCGCGCTATCCACGCGCGGAAGTGGTGCACGTGAGCGCCGCGCCGCATATTCTCGAAGCACGGCTCGGCGCGCGGGCGCGCGAATCGTCGGAGCAGGTCGCGGCGCGGCTCGCGCGGCGCGCGCCGTTTGCGTTGCCGGCCGGCGTGCGCTGCACGACGATCGACAACTCCGGCGCGCTCGAAGAAGCGGGGCACGCATTGATCACGGTGCTCAAGGAGCAGGTGAGCGCGTAGCGCAAGCACGCGGCCTTACTGCACGGCTCCCATCCGCTCCCGCGTCACCTGCCGCAAACATGCGACGAACTGCTGCACGGCCGGCGTCGGCAGCAGATCGCGTCGCGAGATGATGCTCAGATCGTAGTTCGGCAGCGCGTCTTCGATCTGTGCGACGCGAATGCCGAGCGGCGCGACCCTCTGCGCAAGCGGCCGCGTGAAGCAACTGATCACGTCGGTCTGCGACACGAGCCCGAGCGTGACTGCAAACGACGACGGCGCGCGCAGCAAGCGCTTCGGTACCGGCAAGCCGTGCGCGCTGAACATCGCCATCATCACGCTGTGCGGGAAGTGATCGGCGCCGACCGTGACGATCCACTCGGCGTCGAGCAGCTCGGATAGACGCGTGACGTTCGCGAGCGGATGGCCGGCGCGCATCGTGACGACGAACTGCGTCGAGTACAGCGGCACCTGCACCAGATCGTTATCCAATGCCAGAACGTGATGGATCGCCGCGAGATCGAGCGCGCCGTTGCGCAGACGCGCGAGCGCGTCGGGCACCGTCACTTCCTCCAGATGCAGACTCACGAGCGGCATCCGCTCGCGAAAGCTCGACACCGCATGCGGCAGTACCGTCAGCGCGAGCGATGGCATCGTGCCGACGCTGACCTTGCCGGCCAGTTCGCCCTTGACCTGCTCGACGGCCTCGACCGTGCGGCGCATGTCGCCGAGCAACTGCTCGGCGCGCGGCAACAGCGCGAGCCCGCACGCGGTCAGCTCGATGCCGCGCACGCTGCGCACCATCAGGGCGGCGTTGAGCGCGCTTTCCAGCTCGCGAATCGTATGCGTGACGGCCGGCTGCGTGACGCCAAGCTCACGCGCGGCGGCGCGCAGACTGCGGTGATGCGCGGCGGCGACGAAGGCCTGCAACTGCTGCAGCTTCATAAGGGTAACCCCGTATATAAGACCTGTTAATCAGGGTGAAAAAAATAGCATCTTATTCGAACAAAACAGCGTGGCTATAGTGCGAGGCTACTCACTGGAGCCATACAAGCTATGAACGAGACCCCGCGTTTGACCGAAGTGTCCGATCTGGAACCCGCCGCCGCGAGCCTGCGCGAGATTCGCCATCAGATTCACCACCATCCGGAACTCGCGTACGAGGAAGTGCAGACCGCGGCGCTCGTCGCGGAAAAACTCGAACAGTGGGGCTGGCAGGTCACGCGCGGGGTCGGCAAGACCGGCGTGGTCGGCACGCTGAAAGAGCGTGGCGGCAAGCGCAGCATCGGCATTCGCGCGGACATGGACGCGTTGCCGATCATCGAACAGACCGGCCTGCCGTACGCGAGCGGCACCCACGGCAAGATGCACGCGTGCGGCCACGACGGTCACACCACGATCCTGCTCGGCGCCGCGCAACGTCTCGCGGCCACGCGCAATTTCTCGGGCACCGTGCATTTGTATTTCCAGCCGGCCGAGGAAAGCGGCATCGACAGCGGTGCGCTGAAGATGATCGACGACGGCCTGTTCGAGCGCTTCCCGTGCGACGCCGTGTTCGGCCTGCACAACCATCCGGGAGCCGAGCCGGGCGTGTTGCTGTTCCGCAAGGGACCGTTCATGTCGGCGGGCGACAAGGCGATCATCACGATCGAAGGCGTCGGCGGCCATGCGGCGCGTCCGCATCTGACCGTCGATCCGGTCGTGGTCGCCGCGAGCATCGTGATGGCGCTACAAACGATCGTCGCGCGCAACGTCGATCCGTCGCAGCCCGCCGTGGTGACGGTCGGCTCGATGCACGCGGGCACCGCGAACAACGTGATTTCCAGCAGCGCGCGGCTCGAACTCAGCGTGCGCTCGTTCAGCCCCGAGGTGCGCGCGTTGCTGAAGAGGCGCATCACCGAACTGGCCGAGTCGCAGGCCGCAAGCTATGGCGGCAAAGCGCACGTCGAGTACATCGAAGGCTATCCGGTCGTCATCAATACGGATGCCGAAACGGATTTCGCGGTGCAGGTCGCGCGCGAACTGGTGGGCGACGACAAGGTGGTCGAGCAGACCGACATCCTGATGGGCAGCGAGGACTTCGCATTCATGCTGCAGAAGCGGCCGGGCACGTTCCTGCGCATTGGCAATGGCGTCGGCGAGGAAGGTTGCATGGTGCACAACCCGCACTACGACTTCAACGACAGCAGTCTGCCGATCGGCGCGGCGTTCTGGGCGCGGTTGGTGGAGCGCTATCTCGCGCAGTGAGCGCTTGATGCAAACGACGCGGCGCGCACGAGGCGTGCGCGCCCGGCTGCTCATCACCGCGCGGCCAGAGCCACGAAGCGTTCATTAGCCGCGCCGCGCGACCATCTCCGAGACTGTCTGTGCGGCTCGCTGCAGCGGTTCCAGGAACGCCTTCACCATCTGTTTGGCCGAATTGCGCTGTGCGTTGCCGCTGATGTTCATCGCGGCGATCACGCGGCCCTGGCGATTGCGAATCGGCGCGGACAGCGAAATCAAGCCGCCTTCGAGCTCCTGATCGACGATCGCCCACCCCTGGCGACGCACCTGCTCGATCAGCTTCTTCAACTCTTGCTTGTCGGTGACGGTGCGCGGCGTGTGCGAGTAGAGCGGCGTCGAGTTCAGCGTCGCGTCGAGCGTCTCGTCGTCGAGCGAGGCAAGCAGCACGCGGCCCATCGACGTGCAGTAGGCGGGCAGGCGGCTGCCGATCGACAGGTTGATCGTCATGATCTTGTGAGTCGGCACGCGCAGCACGTAGACGATCTCGGTGCGATCGAGCACGGCCGCGGAGCAGCTTTCGTGCACCTGCGCCGACAGGCTTTCCATCACCGGTTCGGCGAGATTCCAGAACGGCATCGAGGTCAGATACGCGAAGCCGAGGTCGAGGATCTTCGGCGTCAGACGAAACAGGCGTCCCTCGGCTTCCACATAGCCGAGTGTTTGCAGCGTCAGCAGGATCCGGCGCGCGCCGGCGCGCGTGAGGCCAGTCGCCGCGGCGACGTCGGTGAGCGTCTGTTCAGGCCGCGTCGCGTCGAACGCGCGGATGACCGCGAGGCCGCGCGCGAACGACTGCACGTACGAGTCGCCCGGTTTCTCCGGGGCCGGTTCGGCGTTGGCGGGCGCGACGGAAGACGGCGGCAGGGCTTTGCTCATGGACCTTGATCGTGGGTTCGGAAGAGTGCGCGCGAAGGACGCGCGACGCGCGATCGTTTCGATGCGGCGACGCGTTTTGCGTTGCGGCGCAAAGGCGAGACGATAGCTTAAGCCTTCTATTTCGCCAAATAACGCCGATTCGTGCAAAAACCCCAGGGTTTGCGTGGATGCGATTCCCACTCCAAATTTGTATGATGACCCGATAACCTGACTAGTTCGAGACACCCGGTCCAACCGATCCGCCATGTTCGACAAGATTCCCGCGCGCGCTTTGAGCGACACCGTCGCGCAGCAACTGCTGAAGCAGATCGACAAGGGCACCTTCGCGCGCGGCGCCAGGCTGCCGACCGAAGCCGTGCTCGCACAACAGTTCGGCGTAAGCCGCACGGTGATTCGCGAGGCGCTGTCGCGACTGAAGAACGAGGGGGTGGTCGAGCCGCGCCAGGGCAGTGGCGTGTTCGTCGCCGGGCACGGCGCGATCCGCCCGCTGCGAATCGACTACGCGCAAGCCGTGGAGCCGGGCTCGGTCGTGCAGATCCTCGCGCTGCGTCGCGCGATCGAGGCGGAGGTCGCGTCGGAAGCCGCGATGCGCCGCAGCGATGCCGAGATGGCCGCGATCGACGCCGCGCTCGCGCGCATCGAGCGCGCGGTCGGCAATGGCGAAGACGGCGTCGCCGAAGACGTCGCGTTTCATCGCGCGATCGCGGCGGCTACGGGCAATCCGTATTTCCTGAAGACGCTGACGTTCCTCAATCAGTACCTCGAAGCGGGCACGGTCGTCACGCGCCGCAACGAGGCGCTGCGCGAGGACTTCTCGCGGCAGGTGCGCGAGGAGCACGCGGCGATCGCCGCGGCGATTCGCGCCGGCGATCCGATGGCGGCGCGCAATGCCGCGCAGACGCATCTGTACAACGCGGCGCGGCGGCTTGCCGAGGCGGGCATCGTCTGACGCGCTGAAGGCGCGCGGTGATTCCGACGCGCGCGAACTCACGAATGCGGCACCCATCCATAGAGGTCATGCATGTCGAGAAATGTCGGTGTCATTGGCTTGGGGGCCATGGGGCTCGGCGTCGCGCGCTCGCTGTTGCGTGCGGGCTTCAGGGTCCACGCGTGCGACTTGCGGCGCGACGCGCTGCAGGCGTTCGTCGATGAAGGGGGCATCGGCTGTGCGACGCCCGCGGAGCTCGGCGCGCAGTGCGAGGTCGTGATCACGCTGGTCGTGAATGCGGCGCAAACCGAGGCCGTGCTGTTCGGTGAGCACGGCGCGCTCGCGGCCATGAAGCCGGGCGGCGTCGTGATCGCGAGTGCCACGGTCGCGCCGGAGTTCGCGAGCGATCTCGGCAAGCGCGTCGAGGCGGCCGGTCTGCAGATGCTCGATGCGCCGGTGTCGGGCGGCGCGGCGCGCGCGGCGTCGGGCGAGATGACGATGATGACGTCCGGTCCCGCGGCCGCTTATGCCGCGTGCGAAGACGCGCTCGCCGCGATTGCCGGCAACGTGTATCGGCTTGGCGCCACGCATGGCGCAGGCTCGAAGGTGAAGATCATCAACCAGCTGCTGGCCGGCGTGCATATCGCGGTGGCCGCCGAGGCAATGGCGCTCGGCCTGCGCGAAGGTGTCGACCCGGACGCGCTGTACGACGTGATCACGCACAGCGCGGGCAATTCGTGGATGTTCGAGAACCGCGTGCCGCATATTCTCGCGGGCGACTACAC
The DNA here is from genome assembly GCF_902833905.1 of Paraburkholderia tuberum STM678. Taxonomy (GTDB): domain Bacteria; phylum Pseudomonadota; class Gammaproteobacteria; order Burkholderiales; family Burkholderiaceae; genus Paraburkholderia; species Paraburkholderia tuberum. The sequence goes on from NZ_CADFGP010000036.1 coordinate 74,556, forward strand.
GCCGCTGTCGGCGGTCGATATTTTTGTCAAGGACCTCGGCCTCGTGCTCGATACCGCGCGTCGCACGAAGTTTCCGCTGCCGCTGTCGGCGGCAGCGCATCAGATGTTCATGATGGCGTCGACGGCGGGCCACGGTGGCGAAGACGACTCGGCGGTCGTGAAGATTTTCCCAGGCATCGAATTGCCGACGAAGCAATAGGCGTGGAAGAGGTCATGACGGCTCAAACGAAACCCGCGCTGCTCGGCTGCATCGCCGACGACTTCACCGGCGCCACCGATCTCGCCAACATGCTCGTGCGCGGTGGCATGCGCACGGTGCAGACGATCGGCGTGCCCACCTCCAACGCAGCGCTTGGCGCCGACGCGCTCGTCGTCGCGCTGAAGTCGCGCACGATCCCGGCCGCCGACGCGGTCGCGCAATCGCTGGCCGCGCTCGTCTGGCTGCGCGCGCAAGGGTGCCGGCAATTCTTCTTCAAGTACTGCTCGACCTTCGATTCGACCGATGCGGGCAACATCGGCCCGGTGACCGATGCGTTGCTGAATGCGCTGTCCGCCGAGTTCGCTCAGCGCGCGTCGTTCACGATCGCGTGTCCCGCGTTTCCCGAGAACGGCCGCACGATTTTTCGCGGTCATCTGTTCGTCGGCGATGCGCTGCTCAACGAGTCGGGCATGGAAAACCATCCGCTGACGCCGATGCGCGACGCGAACCTCGTGCGCGTGCTGCGGCGGCAAACGCAATCGAAGGTCGGGCTCGTGCGTTACGACCAGCTCGCGCAAGGCGATGCGGCCGTGCGTGCCGCATTCGCCGCGTTGCGCGCCGACGGCGTGCGCATCGCGATTGCCGATGCGGTGTCCGACGCCGATCTGCACACGCTCGGCTTGGCCTGCGCGGACCTCGCGCTGATCACCGGCGGCTCCGGCGTCGCGCTTGGTTTGCCGGCCAACTTCCGGCGCGCGGGTCTGCTCGGCGAGCAAACCCATGCCGCGCAATTGCCGCGTATAGAAGGTTTGTCGGCGGTGCTCGCGGGCAGTGCGTCGACGGCGACCAACGCGCAGGTCGCCGCCTGGTGCGCGACACGGCCCGCGTTCCGCATCGATCCGCTCGCGGCGGCGCGCGGCGAGGACGTCGTCGGCGAGGCGCTCGCGTTCGCACAACAGCGCTTCGTGCACGCGGAACCGGTGCTGGTCTATGCGACCGCATCGCCCGACGAAGTGCAGGCCGTGCAGCGCGAACTCGGCGTCAACGAGGCCGGGCATCTGGTCGAGAAGACGTTGGCGGCGATTGCGCGCGGTCTGCGCGAACGGGGTGTGCGCAAGTTCGTCGTCGCGGGCGGCGAGACTTCGGGCGCCGTCGTGCAGGCGCTCGACGTGCGCATGCTGCGCATCGGCGCACAGATCGATCCGGGCGTGCCGGCCACGGCGACGACCGGCGCCGAGCCGCTCGCACTCGCGCTGAAATCCGGCAATTTCGGCACCACCGACTTCTTCGACAAGGCCCTGCGCCATCTCGACGGAGCCGCGCAATGAGCGACGCACCGGCACTTCACACCTGCGCCGAAGCGCGCGTTCGCGAGGAAATCTGCGCGGTCGGCGCGAGCCTGTATCAGCGCGGCTATACGGTCGGCAGCGCCGGCAACATCAGCGCGCGGCTCGACGACGGCTGGCTGATCACCCCGACCGACGCGTGCCTCGGCCGCCTCGATCCCGCCGACATCGCGAAGGTCGATGCAAACGGCCACGCGGTGTCGGGCGGCAAGCCGTCGAAAACGCTGGCGCTGCATCGCGGTATCTATGCGCGCAACGGCGAGGCGCGCGGCATCGTCCATACCCATTCAACGCATCTGGTCGCGTTGACGCTCGCGGGCGTATGGAGCGAAGCGGACGTGTTGCCGCCGATCACACCGTACTACGTGATGAAAGTGGGCCACGTACCGCTGATTCGCTACGAACGCCCGGGTGATCCCCGAGTGGCCGCGCAGATCGCCGCGCTGGCCGATCGGGTGCGCGCGGTGTTGCTCGAACGTCTGGGGCCGGTAGTGTGGGAGCGCTCGGTCGCGCGCGCGTCGTATGCGCTCGAAGAACTCGAGGAGACCGCGCGCCTGTGGCTGATGACGAATCCGCGGCCCGCGCCGCTCGACGCCGCCGCGATCGAACAACTCCGTGCCGCGTTCGGCGCGCGCTGGTAGCAGCGCGCATGACCGATGAACGCCGCGCACCGTATCGAACTGTCTTGAAGGAGCTGCCGCCATGCCTCGCTTCGCCGCCAATCTGTCGATGATGTACAACGAGCACGCGTTCCTCGATCGCTTCGCCGCCGCCGCGCGCGACGGCTTCAACGCGGTCGAATTCCTGTTTCCCTACGAGTTCCGCCCGGGCGAGCTGAAGGCGCGGCTCGACGCGCATGGCCTCACGCAGGCGCTGTTCAATGCGCCACCCGGCGACTGGAGCGGCGGCGAGCGCGGCCTTGCGTCGTTGCCGGGCCGTGAGGACGAGTTCCGCCGCGGCATCGACACGGCACTCGAGTACGCGCGCGTGCTCGGCAATCGCAAGCTGCATGTGATGGCGGGGTTGATCGCCGGCGATCGAGCGGGCGAAACGCAGCGCAAAACACAACGCGACGTGTACCTGAACAACCTCGTCTATGCCGCGCGGGCCGCGCAAGCCGAACAGATCACGGTCGTCATCGAGCCGATCAATACGCGCGACATGCCCGGCTATTTCCTCAATCGACAGGACGACGCGCAAGCGATCTGCGCCGAAGTCGGCGCGCCGAATCTGAAGGTGCAGTTCGATTGCTATCACTGCCAGATCGTCGAGGGCGATCTCGCGACGAAGCTCAAACGCGATATGGCCGGCATCGGTCACATCCAGGTTGCGGGTGTGCCCGAGCGGCACGAGCCCGACATCGGTGAGCTGAACTACCCGTACCTGTTCGATCTGATCGATGCGCTCGGCTACGACGGCTACATCGGCTGCGAATACCGGCCGCGCGCGGGGACCTCGGCGGGGCTTGGCTGGCTGAAGCCTTATCTCGATGCGGGGCGTTGACGCTTTCCGACAACCACTGACGCACACGTAACCATGAAAGTACTGATCACCGGTGGTGCCGGTTTTCTCGGCCAGCGTCTCGCGCGCGAACTGCTCGCGCGCGGCGCACTGAAAGATGCGCACGGCGCACCGCAAGCGATTACCGGGCTCGTGTTGCTCGACGTCGTGCGCGCACACGATTTCGGCGATGCGCGCGTGCGCACCGAAGTCGGCGATATCGCGGAGCGCAGTGTGCTCGAACGCGTGATCGACGATCAAACCTCGGCGATCTTTCACCTCGCTGCGATCGTCAGCGGCCAGGCCGAGGCGGACTTCGATCTCGGCATGCGCATCAATCTCGATGCGTCGCGGCTGCTGCTCGAAATCTGCCGGCAGCGCGGGCACCAACCGCGCGTCGTGTTCACCAGTTCGGTCGCGGTCTACGGTGGCGATCTGCCTGCGGTCGTGCAGGACGACACCGCGCTCAATCCGCAGTCGTCGTACGGCGCGCAGAAGGCGATCGCGGAGCTGCTGCTCAACGATTATTCGCGGCGCGGTTTCGTCGACGGCCGCGTGCTGCGGCTGCCGACCATCAGCGTGCGGCCGGGGCGGCCGAATGCGGCGGCGTCGTCGTTCGCGAGCGGCATCGTCCGCGAGCCGCTCAATGGCGAGGAGGCCGTGTGTCCGGTCGCCGGTTCGACGCGGCTGTGGTTGCTGTCGCCGCGCAAGGCGATCGAGGGTCTTATCGCCGGCCTCGAACTCGATGGCGCCGCGCTTGGCAAGCAACGCGTGCTGAACCTGCCGGGCTTGTCGGTCAGCGTCGACGAGATGATCGCGGCACTGCGCGAGGTCGCGGGCGAGGCGGTCGCGAGCCGCATTGTGCGGCAGCCCGACGAGCGCATCGAGAAGATCGTTGGGAGCTGGCCCGGCGCGTGGGATACGTCGCGCGCCGAACGGCTCGGGCTCGCGACCGAGCGCAGTTTCGCGGACGTGATTCGCGGCTACATCGCCGATGAAGGAATCGAAGTTCGCTGAAGATCACCCCCTCCGCGTATTCCCTGGTGTCGCTTGGCACGGCTGCGGCCGTGCTTGACATGCTTTCGCGCCCCCGCCTATTATCGAGGCTGTTTTGTTCGATATATGACCTTGTGTTCGTATATAGAACATGAGGCAGGGCGAAGAAGAGGCGACAGCCGTATCGGTCGTCAATCCCAAGCCCATCGTTCACGATCCTGCGCTAAGCTGCTTCGACGTGTCGGCGCGCTACGCCGCCGCCATTTTGCAGTTGCCCGTCCGCGGCCGTTGGCGCCCAGGGCCGATGCCTCGGCGCCTCGAACCGGCCTCATCGGTGCGAAGCCGGCCGAGGCGCAGCGCACGCAGCATCTCAACTGGAGACATCCCATGACCGAAGCATTTCTGTGCGACGCGATTCGCACCCCCATTGGCCGCTATGCGGGTTCGCTGTCGTCGGTGCGCGCCGACGACCTGGGCGCGGTGCCGCTCAAGGCGCTGATGGAGCGCAACAAGAACGTCGACTGGACCGCGATCGACGACCTCATCTACGGCTGCGCGAACCAGGCCGGTGACGACAACCGCAACGTCGCGCGCATGTCGCTGCTGCTCGCGGGTCTGCCGAAGGACGTGCCGGGCTCGACGGTCAACCGTCTGTGCGGCTCGGGCATGGATGCGGTCGGCATCGCCGCGCGCGCGATCAAGTCGGGCGAGGCCGCGCTGATGATTGCCGGCGGCGTCGAAAGCATGAGCCGCGCGCCGTTCGTGATGCCCAAGGCGACCAGCGCGTTCTCGCGTCAGAACGAGGTCTACGACACGACGATCGGCTGGCGTTTCGTGAATCCGCTGATGAAGAAGCTGTACGGCGTCGACTCGATGCCGGAAACCGGCGAAAACGTCGCGACCGACTACAACATCAGCCGCGCCGACCAGGACGCATTCGCGCTGCGCAGCCAGCAGAAGGCGGCGCGCGCGCAACGCGACGGCACGCTCGCGCAGGAGATCGTCGGCGTGACGATCGCGCAGAAGAAGGGCGATCCGATCACGGTCATGCAGGACGAGCATCCGCGCGAAACGAGCCTCGAAACGCTCGCGAAGCTGAAGGGCGTCGTGCGTCCGGACGGCACGGTGACGGCCGGTAATGCATCGGGCGTGAACGACGGCGCGGCGGCGTTGCTGCTTGCCAATGAAGAGACCACGAAGCGCTTCGGCCTCACGCCGCGCGCCCGCGTGCTCGGTGTGGCCACCGCCGGCGTCGAGCCGCGCGTGATGGGCATCGGCCCGGCACCCGCCACGCAGAAGCTGCTCGCGCGTCTGGGCATGACGATCGATCAGTTCGACGTGATCGAACTGAACGAAGCGTTCGCCTCGCAAGGTATCGCGGTGCTGCGCGCCCTCGGCGTCGCCGACGACGATCCCCGCGTGAACCCGAACGGCGGCGCGATTGCGCTCGGCCACCCGCTCGGCATGAGCGGCGCGCGTCTGGTGACGACCGCGACGTATCAGCTGCAACGCACGCAGGGCCGCTTCGCGCTGTGCACGATGTGTATCGGCGTCGGCCAAGGCATCGCGATCGCGATCGAGCGCGTGTGATGCGTGAGCTGGTTTAGCGCGAGCTTCGGTCCCCGCGCTAGGCGGGTCTCCGCGCAAGCTGAATAGTAAAAAGCAGAAGGGCCGGCGTCGAGACACGCCGGCCCTTTGTTTTGATCGCGCCTTGTTGCGCCGGGCGCAGGCGTTATGACGCCGCTTCGACGGTCAGATGTATGACCTCATGCACCGGTGCGAGCCGCGCGCGGATCGTCTCGGCCGTAACGCCGCCATGCGTGCGCACGCTGACGATCGCCGCTCGCGCCTGCGGGCCGATCTGCCAGACGTGCAGGTCGGCGATCTCGGCGTCGCCGTGCGAATCCAGGATTTCGCGGATTTCGCCGGCCACGTGCTCGTCGGTTCTGTCGAGCAGCACGTCGGCCGTGTCGCGCATCAGCGTCCATGCCCAGCGCGCGATGACGATCGATCCGACGATGCCCATCAGCGGGTCCGTCCAGACCCACCCGAGATAGCGGCCGGCCAGCATGGCCACGATCGCCAGCACCGAGGTCAGCGCATCGGCGAGCACGTGCACATAGGCCGAGCGCAGGTTGTTGTCGGACCCATGCGCATGGTCGTGATGATGGTGATGATCGTGATGCCCATGGTGCGCATGGCCGCCCGACAACAGCAGCGCGCTGACGATGTTCACGACCAGCCCGATCGCCGCAATCACCGCGGCCTGCCCGAACGCGACACCGGTGGGATGAACGAGCCGGATCGCCGATTCGATGCCGATGCCAAGCGACACCAGCGCGAGAATCAGCGCCGAAGCGAAGCCGGCAAGCTCGCCCACTTTTCCCGTTCCGAAACTGAACGCGCGGTTTGCCGAGTTGCGTCTCGCGAACGCATACGCGAGCGCGGCAATGCCAAGCGCGCCGGCATGCGTCGCCATGTGGAAGCCATCGGCGAGCAGCGCCATCGAGCCGGTCACGTAACCGGCCGCGATTTCGCCGATCATCATGACAACGGTGAGCGCGACGACGAAGCGGGTCCGGCGCGCGTTGTCGTCGTGCGAGCTGCCGAGAAACGAGTGCTCGTGTTTGCGGATCAGATGGTCAGTCATACAAACTTACTTCGAATAGCGGCGGATTGCGCCGATCAATGCATCAACTCCCTTCTTGCGCTGGCTGGCCGTCAGGTCCGGATGCGCGACATGTTCGCGCGCGTGCGCCTCGACGATCTCGTCGAGCAGGCCGTTCATTGCGCCGCGGGTCGCGGCCACCAGGTGCAGGACTTTTTCGCAATCGGCGTCCGACTCCAGTGAACGCTCGATAGCCTGAACCTGGCCCGCGATGCGACGAACGCGTTTCAATAAGCCGTCTTTGTGTATGCTCAGATGTGCCATACATATACCCCCTATGGGTATATAGGATAGCACGGTACAGAGATGGCGTTTCTGATGGCTGTCGGCGGCCATGCCGATGCATACGTCGGCAAATCGTTCGCGTCATACTGTTGGCCGTGGTTGTCCTGTAGACGCGGGTTCATGACGCTGGGCACGAATGCTGCGTAGCACGAAGCGATTGCGCTCGACGCGCATGACCGACCGTCAAGCCGTATTGATACCTTGCAGGAGGAGAACGCGGATGAAAACAGCGACGATAGCTGCAGCATTGGTCAGCGCGGTGGTGGCCGCGGCCCCGCCGGCGCGAGCGCAGGACGACATGGCGAGCACCGCGCAAGCGGTGCTCAGCGCGGCGCAGCCCGTGCATATGACGGCGGAGATCGTCGCCATCGATGCGGGCAACCGCTCGCTGACATTGAAGGGCCCGCATGGCGACGTCGCGATCGTGCTCGTCAGCCAGCAGGTCGCCGGTTTCGATCAGATGAAGATCGGCGATCGCGTCGACGTGCTGTACAAGAATGCGTTGCTCACCAAGGTCGAGAAGGCAAGCAGCGCGGGCAAGGGGATTCGCGAGCGGGTGGACCGGCGGAGCTATGCGCCGGCGTCGGGTGGGTACGAGTCGGCGCGGCAGACCGAGGTGCTCGCGACCGTGCTGAAGATCGATCGCAAGCAGCGCCTCGTGACGCTGCGCGGCGCGTATCAGACCCAGACCTTCGAAGCAGCGCCCGACGTCGATTTGAGCGACGTGAAGGTCGGCGACACCGTGCATGCGGCGTTCGTGTCGGCCGCCGCGGTGCAGGTGACGCCGGTCGGGCAGTGAGCGGCGGGGCCGCAGTCGATTCCGGCGGCCGCATCTGTTTCGCAAACTATGTCGAAATATGTCACGGCTCCCGCCGAATGCCCGCAAAACCTTGCCTGGCGGGCCCGCGTCGCGGTGAAACAGCGCGACATATGTTCCGTGATGATTTCCGCGGAGTGTTTTTCTATAGTCCGTTCGTCGCCACGCGGCAGTGACGCAAGTGGCCCGAATCCAGCAAGGACATACCGTGAAAAATCGTTCATTCGCAGGTTCCGAGAGGGTCTGCGCCAGCATGGCGCGAGGCGCGCTGCGCAACGCGGTGCTCGGCGCGGCCGCCGCCGTGCTCGCGCTCGGCAGCGCATCGGCGTTCGCGTGGTCGGGTCACGGCACCGCGTACACGTCGCGGGGCGTCTATAACGGCGCGCACTACGGCTCGTGCGGCGGCGGTAGCTGCTCGCATGCGGGCAGCGTGGCCGGCCCCTATGGCGGCGTCGCGAGCAACACTGGCACGGTCACGCGCACGGCGCCCGGCCAGTTCTCGAACTCGGGTACCGCGACGGGCCGCTACACCAACTCGGTGCAGCACTCGGGCGACACCAGTTGCGCGGGCGGCTCCTGCTCGCATAGCGGCACGCTGACCGGTCCCGACGGCAAAACGGCGACGACGTCCGGCGACGTGACGCGCACCGCGCCGGGCCAGTATTCGTCGTCGGGCTCGATCACCGGATCGAACGGCAATACGGTCAATCATTCTGCGTCGACGAATTGCGCGGGGTCGACCTGCGCGCGCTCGGGCACGGTGACGGGTCCGGACAACAACAACGTCTATCACTCAGGCACCGCGACGCGGGTCGCGCCCGGCGTCGTGACGACTTCGACGAGCGTGACCGGCACGCAAGGCCACACGGTGACGTCGAGCGGTACGGTGGTAACAGGCGGCGTGGTGGTCGCGGGCGGGACCACGACGGCGACCGGTACGACCGTGGTCGTTGCGCCGAAGCCGGTGGTGGTCGTGGCGCCGCCTCCGCCGGTCGTCGTCCCGCCGCCGGTCGTGTACGTGCCGCCGCCGGTCGTGGTGACGCCTCCGCCGGCCTATGCTCCGCCGCCGGTGGTGGTCGTGGCGCCGCCCCCGCCGCCGGCCGTCTACGTCGCGCCGCGTCCCGTGTATGTCGCGCCGCGGGCTGTGGTCTGGGTGCCGGGCCATTGGGTCGGGCGCGTGTGGGTGCCGGCGCATTGGGCCTGACGATGAGCGCGGCGATGAGAATCAGAACCTGCGTAGAATCGTGGCGCTCACGTCGCGCCGCGCGGTGCGACGCGATGTGCGACGCGATGTGCGAAATGGCGGGCTCGTGTCCACCATCTGCTGAGGGGGAGCGTCACTCGCGAGCGCAAAGGGCTGCGCGGGGCGCGCTCCGCAAAACGGTCGCGCTCGCGACGATCGTCGTGGCGACGTTGCTGGCGGTCAACGCAGTCATCGACGCCGGCGACGCCAACGACGACCTTCGCGCGAACCCCGCTGCTGAGGGGGAGCGTCACTCGCGAGCGCAAAGGGCTGCGCGGGGCGCGCTCCGCAAAACGGTCGCGCTCGCGACGATCGTCGTGGCGACGTTGCTGGCGGTCAACGCAGTCATCGACGCCGGCGACGCCAACGACGACCTTCGCGCGAACCCCGCCGCCGGCGCGGCGAGCGACTGTTCCGCGCGCTACGCCGCGTTGCTCGATCTGGCCGAACTCGCGCGGCGTGACGGCAAATCGTCCGAGGTGGTCGTGCGTGGCTTGAGCCAGCAGAACGGGGCAATGAGCGAGTGCATACCTGCAGGCCGGGTCAGGCCTGCACCGCCATTACATTGAACGCGGCCGCGTCAGATCGCGTTCCAGAAAAATCGCGCCGGGGATCGGATTGAACACGTAGGCGTCGATGGGCTCGAATCCCAGCGATGCGTAGAGGCCGAGCGCCGCTTGCATCGTCGGCAGCGTGTCGAGACGCATGCGGCGATAGCCCGGCTCCAGATGCGTGGCAAGCGCGGTGAGCGTAACCGCGCGCAGTTGGGGGTAGCTACCACTGCGGCCATGAGCAGCGGCAGAGGCGCCGAAATGTCTGCGGTTGGCGGCACTGTCGGCGGGGCGCAGCGTGGTGCCATCCATCGCGAACAGCGAGAATCCCTTGAAGAGGTATCGGTGCTGATCCTGCGCAACCCAGTTTCTGGCTGATTCGTGAAACAGCCGCGCCAATGGCGCCTCGCCGACGCGCTACCGCGCCTGGGTGATGGCACTCCTGCTGACAAACGACGCATCGGCCACAGGTAACGCAAGGTCCAGTTCATCGACGACCTCGCTGATTGACTGGTGTCGGTAATCGCCACGCCCCGTTTACAACTACTTTGCGCAGGAAACAAAATGCCGTTCAGTCGCTTAACTGAACGGCATTAGGGCACAATGCCGCCATTTTTGTTGGGCCGTGATATCGGAAAAATGCACTGGATGAGATGCCTGGAATCATCAGAATCGAAAACATTTGTAAAAATGGTTTTATCTCAAATTAAAGTCGTTGACCGTGTCGTGTGTTAGATGGTTAATTCTCTGCGTGTGTTCTGGAAAATCAGCAAAGGTCAAATGGGACAGCAGAAACAGGATAAAACCGGCGGCAAGGAAGAGTGCCAGCTTTGCCGTATCACCTATTCAATCTACTCAAACTTCCCGCCAATGTCGTCCGCCATGGCGCTGAACGCCGAAACCGGCGAATGGTTTCCGTTCGATAGGCTGAGATCGTATTCAAACGGTTACGACATGGCCGAAGCCCTGGGTTACGCATGGGCGTGCGACTGTCGCGGGCGGAAGGCAGCGCCGGCGCTAACGTCGAAGGATCGCACTCACGACGAACAATACACACTCAAAGATGGTGACGGCCGCGTTATGCCCGACACGTATTACACGGTTCGTCTGCCGTCCGGTTCGCTCGTCCACGGCGTAACGGATGGGCTGGGGCGCACTAAACGCTACAAAACAAACGGCGCTCAATCCATACATATTTATCTTGGTCACAGAGAGGAGGCGTAATGCCTGACGCACTTGGAACAGCGGTAACGAATACAAATCCGGATTCGAATCTGGTGGTCCAATCCAGACGACTAGGCAAACCCTGGAAGATATCGCAACATGGGATAACTTTCATTGCAGGCTGGGAAGCTTTCATGCCGCATATATATGACAATGACGGGGCTGGTAAAGGAGGTAATGCAACTGTTGGATATGGGCATCTGGTTCATATGGGGCCAATATCTGGTGCGGCGCCTGAAGTGCCGTTTCGTAATGGCATAACAATTGCGCAGGCGCGAGAATTATTGCTGCTTGATCTTGAATACCCGGAACGCATTGTAAATAAAAACATTCGCGTGCCACTATATCAGTTCGAGTACGACGCACTCGTTTGCTTTGTATATAATCTTCCAAGTGGTAATGCCGGCTTGCTGAATCTTGTTAACTCGGGTCATTATGACCGCGTGCCGGCCAAATTTTTAGAGTACACGATGGCCGGTGGTGTGCGTCCGCGTGGACTGATCAAGCGACGTCGCTCAGAAGGTAGTCTTTTCAAGGACGGAAATTATGACCACAGCCATTAAAGCCATCGTGGCCGTATTAATTGTATCGGCATCTATTTCCGTGTTTGCGGATACGTCATGTGAAGAAAAGGCAAAAACGCGAAACGATTTTCTTGCCTGCACTAACGCCGACACAGAAAAAATTCTCGCTGACGCAGAGAAGCTGTATCGAGGCATCAGGAAGATCACGACGGGAGATAAACAAATTGCTCTAGACAGGAATTTTGAAGTATGGGATGAAAAAATATCATCGGACTGTACTTTAATTGCTTATTCGTTTAACGAATGGAGTGATCGCTATGCTCCTGATACTGGTTTTCAGGTTGCGGAATGCCGGTTGAAGATCGCGTCGCAGGAAATGGAATTCTATAAGTGGCTGGCTTGTCCTGGAGATATGGAAACATCAAAAATTCCAAAATGTGCTGCGATCAATAAATTACTTCGGAGAAGTCAGTAGAAAGGATTGCGAGAGTGACGCAATGAATTTGTGTCGACCTCTATCCAATAAAAACGGGTTGAACGACCCGTTTCGACGGGGCCATTTAAGGGCAGGTCATGCAGGCAAGCGGCATCACCACGACTGGGCATAGGCCATAGCGTTATACATAAGTCCTTAGCCGAGCCCGTCGCGGAGCGCGCGTAGCGTGTCAGCGGCAGCGAGTACCTGATCGAGCCCTCGCCAGATGGTCTTGGCACCCGGTTCACCGTCGCTCTTTCGGCCGAGGAAACCACCGATTTGCGCAATCAGCCGCACGACCTCATTCACAGTG
>NZ_CADFGP010000037.1 GCF_902833905.1 Paraburkholderia tuberum STM678
AAATGAGCGTCGATTCGATTCGTTATCCAGAAAATTTGACGCGTCTTGATCTGCAAGCCGATCCGACAGTTCATTAATCAGCGTTTCCCTAGATGATGCCATACCCCCGATGAAGTCAACGCGTCTATGCTTTAATTAACCGGCGCGGTGGGTTCGATAGCCGGAAAACATCGGGGCTTGCCTTGCAGGTCAGTTGCAAAACGCGTCATTCCTCCTTCGGTGGCTCATCAAATTCGGATGGCGGATGCTCACACTCGTGTTCAGCCACGTCGCTGATGACACGCTTTACGTGGTCGTCAGTTGCTACACAGAAAATCTGTTTTCCGCACCGATCGGCGCGCAGCACCCGGGCTGCAAAAGCCGCAGGTGATGGCTGACGAGCGTTTGCGCCAAGCCATATTTTGCCGCGATGCAGGAAACGCACATCGGCACGCGAAGGCATGCTGCAATTATTTTCAGGCGGGTCGGATCGCCCATCTGCCGGAACATCTCTACCCGTTCCGCGACCTGGTCGTCGGTCAACTCGGATGCCTGCATTTTTGCATTCCAAAAAGTCACGTCGCCAAGAGATGACGCACCGCCGCATGCACGGAAATGCCACGGTTGCCCGTCTCCTGCCAGGGGCCATCGGGATATCGAAGTCGACCAATGGTTCTCGACACATTAACGTGGCCGGGACCCGGGCGCGACGAAAAGGCTATGTACGAAGGGTCGAATTGGGCGATTAGCTATCCCCAACCGAGCGATGGCGGCTGCACCTTCAAGGTAGCCCTTCGATCGGAGCCAGGTCGAACGGCCGCGACGGGTTGGCGGATTCAACCGGTATGGTTCAGATAGCGTGAATACGGTCCTTCATCCAATCCCCACAGTGCCAGCCAGGCCGAAAGCACCGGCCCGGCTAGCAATGGCGGAAAAAGCCTTGAGCGCGAAGCGGACTTGAAGCGGACTTCATCGCGAGGCTCGGTGGCCGTTGGAGGAGAGTCAGGCCTGGAAGTTGAAATGGCCTTGGGTGGCGTTATGACCCGTCAGGTTGAGGTCGACCTTGAGCAGAGGGTTTTTCATCCGGTAAGCGCTCGCTTTGCTGATGATCGCCGGGGAGCATGGTGTCGTCGAGATGGAATTACCGAGAAGCACCGCGGGGGCGCCGCTCGGACTCCAGTACGGCTCGAGTTCCGCATGAATGTCCGCGCCAATATCGAGTTTGCCTTTACCGCCCTGAAGGTCGAAGATAATGGGCGCGCGCTCGATCGAGACGATTTTTCCGTACATATGGGCGAAGTCGGCCAGCGGGCCGCCGCGCTCGCCCCGGTAGACGCTGGAGAGCGCCTCAAACTGGACATCGGTGGCCCGGTCATCGATGTACACGGCTACCTGCCAGTTGCCCTGCAGGATATTGCCAGGAATGAAGGTGGCACAGGCCACCGTCAATCCAGAGACCTCAATGTCATCGATCGAGCCCTTGTCGAAGTGGTGGGCGATCGCGGCGCAACAGCTGCCATTGTCGGCGTCCTCACCTATGCAGCAAGGGCAAAGTACGTTGCAATTACACACTTCCAGAATACTGCCGTCGAGTTTGTAGCTCACGTTAGCCTCCTTGCGCCTTTACACGCCTCGCGCCGTCACCTCGCCTTCAACGGCTACTGGCATCAAGAATAGACCATTGATGCTGGCCGGAAAGGCGCGGATTCACACTACGGGCGTTCATTGGCGCGAACTGCCGGCTCTCGATCATTAGTGAGCCTGATCCACGTTCGTCGAAGCGACGGACTGTCGGGGTTCGGATACCCGGGTGATGCGAGCGATGGCTCTAACGTAACCAGGCCTACTCGCCCGAGGGCGCCGTGTGGCCAAGCACGCCGGCGGCCGCCAGTACCGCCAGCATGGCGACGGCTTCGACGGCCAGCAGACGGTCGAAGCCGCGTTGCGCGTCAGGGTAAGCGGGACCGCCATCTGCCGTCGCGGCCTGCGAGCGCGGCAAGTGGATCATCCGGTTGTAGCCGCCCAGCAGCACCGCCAGCGTGACGCACACGAACTTAAACGCGAGCGGGCGTCCATACGGTACGCTGAGTAACGGGGCAGTGAGGTGGGCCGTATCCTGCGTCACGTTATAAATGGGCTCCGTGTGGCAGCAGGCCGAGACTGCCCGGTGCGGACAAAACGACTGAAAGTGACGTTCGCGAACGTCACTTGTTGGCCGGCGGATTCGCGTAGCGTCGCTCGCAGCATCTGAAGCACGCGGCGCATATTCTTCTCACACGATGCTGTGTCCGGCCAGAAGCAGCCGATCATGTCAGGAAAACGTATGCTTGCTTCTTCCTGGTGACCGGACGCCAACGCGGCACGGGCCAATCGCAATGATCGCGTGCCTGGCGCGTCCCGGTGGGCCTGTTGGTCAACCTGGCGAGCGCGTGGCTGCTCGGCGACCATCACGGGCATGGTTACGAAGACGAGGCGCAGAAGATCTTCGCTCCGTCCGGTGTGTTTGCCGTTTCCATCTTCGAAGATGGCATCATGCGGTGCTCCAGCGCTTTAAGGGGTTGTCCCATGTCACGGTCGAGGTCCAGCCTGCTCAAGCGGTGGCGTGATCCACGATGCTACTGGCGCCACACACTTGTATGCCAGGAAACCTTGCGTTGAGCGTGCATAGGGATTCTGGTCGTAGCCGGTTATTGACCAGCTGAACGCGGTGGTATGCGTGGAACTTCGGGCGGCGACAACAAGCGCTCCCCCGGGCGAATCTGGCCGGAATCTCCGACGTACGTTCGACTCTATCTGTTGAAAACACCGTGGGTGCGCGGGCTCGTTCGCGGCCTCTTCAGCACCGTCGCGGGCGCCTGTCGTCAGGTCTCGTCGGCCAATTGACGCAGATCGTGCACAAATGCGTCGACCGGATCGTCGTCCGCACCGATCAGGCGTGCGTGCCCTTTCGCATCGAATATGTAGATCGCCGAGCTATGGGTTACCTCGTATCCACCGTTCGCGCGGGGCTTGTCAGCCTGGTACGCGACGCGATAGCGTTGCGCGAGCGCCTTGATCGCGCTGTCGGAACCGGTCAGGCCGACGTCGTGCTTTGCGTCAAACGCATCGACATACGCATGCATCACTGCGGGCGTGTCCCGCGCCGGGTCGACACTCACGAACAGGACCTTCACATGCTGTGCGGCGCCGCCCAGTTGATGCGTCACTTGGGCCAGTTTGGCCAGCGTCTCCGGGCATACGTCCGGGCAATGCGTGTAGCCGAAGTAGACGAGTGTGACATCACCTGCCAGGTTCGCCTGGCTAATCTGCTTGCCGGCGTCGGAGGTCAACGCGAAATCCAGATCGGGCAAATGCCCCTGGACGTCCGTGAGCTTCCACGGCTCTTCATGGTGGCAGGCGGCAAGTGAAACAGAGAGCGTTGCGCCGACAACGAGACGCACACAGCGATCAAAGAATGGGGGCATGGATTGGTGCGGCATTGCCGTCGCAAAGATCAGGATTGGGAAGTACAGTCTATTGCGGAGAGCTTTCATTCGTCTGCCCGCGTAGTGCCTCATCCGCTTTTCAACTCTCAACGACAAGGCTCCATTCGAGGGCCGTTGCGCCACAGGCCGCGTCATCCGAGCGCGCCGAAATGTCGCGCGTAAGGCGGGAAGCGAAGAGGGAATGCTTAAGGCTACTACAAGGGCTTCCCCATTGAGCGCAAGCACAAATGTGGTTTTCTGTTGTCGCAATGTTGCCTTGCCGACGTCGTGTGAGAAGGTGAAGGACTGCGGTACTACAACCGGTCATGTTGGGCTGACGGCCCGGACCCTGATGAAAGACGCGCGCAAGGGCCTCGTTCGCTGACCGGGAATGAAATCCCTGTAGCCTTATCAGGTATGCCTCGCGCAGGTCCAACCCGCTTCACATCACCGCTGGCAGTGCAAAGTGATCGTTTATTCGCTCATGGTACCGTTGCTTCTTATTCGTATGCGGTTGATGAACACATCCGTGGAGCTCACGCGGCGGCTGGCTCGTGCTTGAAGTCGTCGCCGTACTTGAGGACCGCCCACGCCATTCGCGCATTCTTGGCTGCGATCGCCACGGCCGCGCGCCAATATCCGCGCCGCTCAACGAGGCTTCTCACCCAACGGCTGAAGCGGTCCTGCTTCTCGCCGAGATTCGCGATGACGGCGCGCGCACCGTTCACCAGCAGGCAGCGCAGGTAGGCGTCGCCCGCCTTCGTGATGCGTGATGCTGCCAAGCCGCTGCTTGCCGCCGCTGCTATGCTGCCCCGGCGTCAATCCGAGCCACGCGCCTACCTGGCGACCATTTTTGAAGTCATGTCCGGCACCGAGGCTCGCAAGCAGTGCGCTCGCCGTGGTCGGGCCGATACCGCGCAACTGCATGAGCCGCCGGCTACGTTCGTCATCGCGCGCAATTTGGCGAATCGCGCGGTCGTATTCGGCAAGCCGGGCCTCGATGTTGCCTGCGTGCTCAAGCAGATCGCTGATACAGCGATTGGCCCAACTGGGTAAAGAATCGAGATGGACTGTGATCTCTCTTCGCAGACGCTCCGGGCTTTGCGGCAGCACCACGCCAAATTCAGAAAGCAGGCCACGTATCCGGTTGTAGATTGCGGTCCGTTCCTCGACAAAGCCCTGCCGCGTTCGATGCAGGCAGAGCCTCACAGATCGCCGCTGCGTCCGCCGCGTCGTTCTTGCCGCGCTTGCCCGACATACGGTACGGTGCCACGAGCTTCGGCGCCATCAGCTTCACGGTGTGGCCATATTGCTGGAACAGGCGGGCCCAGTGATGGGCGCCGGAACAGGCTTCCATGCCGATGAGGCAAGGCGGCAGCTGGGCGATGAGCAAGATGAGTTGGTCCCGCATGACGCGCGGCCTAACCAGCACAACCTTGCCGGACTCGTCCACTCCGTGAATCGCAAACACGTTCTTGGCCAGATCGATTCCCACGGTGACAACAGGCATGGACTTCCCCTCTTGTTGGTGTTGATGAAGGTTCGAGACTCCATCATGGCACTGTGATACCAATTCGCGGCTTCCACCGTAGCCTCGGGACGGGGGAAGTCCCTTTCATTCGCTGAACAAGCCGCGGAATCGGCGACGCGTCAGCAATTTGAACGTTGTCAAGTCATGAAGTCGAGCTTGAGCGCATGCTTTTCGGCCCTCCCGGGCCTGCTGGCGGCCACTTTGCCCGCCGTTCGCCCACTATGGGCGTACCGATGCCATCAGTTGCCTACGCGAAAGATAGACGTTCGCCAGTGCGAGCGCGACGAACGCCCGATTAGCGTTCTTTGCCAGCCCGCGATAGCGAACCTTGGTAAATCCCCACACACAGTCGCTTCACGACCGCGAAGACATGTTCCACCCGGGCGCGAATCTTCGACTTGTTGCGGTTCTTGCCGCGCTGCACCTCGTCGACTTCGCCGCCCGCACGGCGGGTGCGCTGATTGGTGAAGTCGCGCGCCCTGGGTGCCTTGCTGTGGATCAGCGCGTTCTGGCTCGCATAGGCGCTATCCACCTTCATTACAAAGGCTTCAACACTACTACGAGAAGCTCCGCCCCTCGCTCCGACATCGGTATTCTTCCTCATGGTGTTTGCCATTTGTCATTCTCCCCTCGCGCCGTGCGCGTGCTGCGCGCCCAAGGCATCACGACGCTGGCCGACCGTGCGGATGCCGCGACGACGCCAATGGTGGAAAGCGGTCCCCGGTCTCGGCGCGGCGAGTGTGCGCGCGATCGAGCAGTTCTTCGCCGCATGGCCCGCCCTCACCGAAAAGGCCCGCGCGCTGGTGGTGGCAAGCCAGCGTGGTGACATCGTGCCGTGGGAAACCCTGCGGCTGCCTCACGAGGTCGATGGCACCAGCGGTACGTTCCGCGCGCTCGTCGCGACCTGTCCGCTGGACGCGTCCAATGACTATGAGGCCGTGCAGACCTGGCTCGCGCTGCAGGAGTCGCCCGCCACGCGGCGCACCTACCGCAAGGAGGCCGAGCGCCTGATCCTGTGGGCGATCGTCGAGCGGGGCCGCGCGCTGTCGTCGCTGACGACCGAAGACGCAATCGCCTACCGGGCGTTCCTGCGGCATCCCTCGCCGCGTGCACGCTGGGTGGGTCCGGTACGGCCGCGTACGTCGCCTGACTGGCGGCCGTTCGACGGCAATCTCTCGGACCGTTCGGTTGCGCACGCGCTGTCGATCGCCGGCGCGCCGTTCCGCTGGCTGATCGAGCAACGCTACGTGCTCGCAATCCGTTCTCAGGTGTGAAGGTGCGTGGCGGCAACGGCGCAGCGACGCTCAATGCATCGCATGCTTTCACCGAAGGCGAATGGGCGCTCGTGCGCACGAGCGTCGACGGACCCGAGTATCCGGACCGGACTGCGTCCGGCGCACCTTCAACCGGCTGGAGCAAGGCGGCCGCGCGCGACAAACGGTCAGTCGCCGGATCCTGGCGATCGAATCATTCGCGCCGCTTGTCCTGGAGCCGTGATCTTGCGGCTTCAATTGACTGGTGCAATTTCGCCTGTAACTGCTCTCGTGGCGGCAGCACAGTCAGATACTCTGCGACATGGATACCGCTTTTATCGAGTTCGAGCAGCTCGATCTGCTCCTGCTTCTTGCCTGCACACAGGATAATGCCGAGCGGCGGTTCCTCGTCTGGCTCCTGTTCATGTTTCGCGAGCCAGCGCAAATAAAGCTCCATCTGACTCTTGTATTCGGCCTTGAACGCGCCCAGCTTGAGTTCGATTGCAACAAGCCTTCGAAGCTTGCGGTTGTAAAAGAGAAGATCAATGTAAAAATCGTCGTGATCAATCAGCAAGCGTTTCTGACGAGCCACAAACGTGAAACCAGCACCAAGTTCGAGAAGGAACTGCTCCATCTCTCGCAGGATCGCATCCTCCAGATCCTTTTCGAGGTAGTGATCGTTGAGACCAAGAAAATCCAGCACATACGGGTCCTTCAGCAACGCGTCGGGAGGCACACGTCGTCCGTCCCTCAGCATCGCGAGATCCCGCCGGATTGCGTCTTCGGGTTTCCGCGAGATTGCACTGCGCTCAAAAAGCATTGAGTCGATGCGCTCCTGCAACTGCCGCGTGGACCAGCGTTCGACACGGGCAAGTTCAATATAAAAATCACGCTTCACCGGGTCGTCGATGTAGATCAGCGTCTTCAGGTGCGTCCAGCTCAATTCTCTCCGCACTGCGGAGACCATCGCTTCGTCGGCAAAAACCTCCGCAAGACGCATGCAGTGGCGCAACTGCTTGTCGCTCCAGCCGCGCCCGTATTCGGCGGTAAGCTGACGCGCCAACGATCCGATCACCTGTTGCCCGTACTCCGCGCGGGCGCCCCGCAATACCTCTGCCTCAATACGATGCCCCACCTGCCAGTACAGCAGTGTCAGTTCTGCATTGATCGCAACGGCGGCCCGTTCGCGCGCCGAATCGATCAGCTGTCGGACTTCGTCAAGCAAGGAGGAAGGCGTAAGGTCGTTCATACTTTCATGCTCAGGTGTGCGGCTACCGCCGCGTTAAAACTGCCCGCGGACGGCCCAATCTGTCTTCAAACCCGTCACCGGGGCTTGCGCCGGCGAGCGTCCGAATTGTCTCCGCAGTGCGGAGACAATTACGGATACCTGTTCGGCCGCGCGGCCGTCTCCTCGCCCGGGCGAACCGTCCGCCCCCGAGTCGCATCTCGCGAATGATTGCAGGACGACTGCCCGATGTGACCATTCGCGGCCTCGCTCACCGATCAACGGTGCTGCACTTTCCGTGTCGCCATGTAGGTGTCGAACAGGCCCGCATGCAGCCGGCTGAGCTCCTGGCGCAGCCCGATGAGTTCATGCTGGTCGCCTTCGTGCTCCCGGCGCCGGATCTCCCCGAGCAGGGCCGTCGCGCGCGATGCCGCCTGGTCACGCTGTACGCGCGCCTCACCTAACCTGCCGGCGAGCGCCGGCTTCACCAACAGCAGCCATGCCGGAAACCAGGAATAGTCGTCGACCTCGCCGGTGCCAGGGAATTCGGCATCGAAGCGCCGGCGCAGCGCGTCCAGCGAAGCATCACCCAAGGTGGGCAACAACGCCACGAACCTCGCCGGCGCCAGCCACGCCAACTGCGCGAGCAGCGGCCACGCCGCATCCAGGCCAGCCGCCCGGTAGCGTGCCTCGGTCATCCACGCAAGCGGTGCCGGGATGCGCGACCAGGACTCGATGGCTTCGACTGCTTCAATCGCAGCCGCCCCGTCGCCCGCCAGAAGCCACAGCGGCACGGCGTGACTGTCTGCGTCGGCGGTACGAAACGGTAGCGATTCAGCCCGCTGAGCAAGCGCTCGCCAGCACGGCGTGAGCCACGACTGAACATTCTGCGCGGGCAGCACCCGCCGGGCGGCAAGTACGACCTCGTCCTCGAGATGCCGGCGTGCGCTGGCCAGCGTCTCGTGATCAGAAAAGGGCGTGGGCGATCCGCGTTCCAGCTCACGAACCAGCACGCTCATCGCTGGGAGCGCGCCATCGTCCGGATATTCGCCGGCGAGCAGCTCCAGTGCCGTTCGCGCCGCCACCGCATCGCGCCGCTGCAGCGGCTCCAGCACGTCGTTACGCAACATGACATCACGGCTGTCGGCGAAAATGTCGAGCTGCTGAATGGTGGGCTGCTGCATGTTCATCCCGCTCAGAAGAGCTGATCGTGAAGAGCGGCCAGATTAGCCCACTTCACCGTGCTGCGGAAGGTGCTGCCGTCTTCGTGCACCGACTCGATGATCATGCGCACGGTCCGCTCGCCATAGCGCATCAGCGCGCCGATCGGCGGACAGACCGGGGCCTTCCGTCTCTTGCGCGGGCGGGGTTCTATTTTCCATCCCTCTTTCCCCGCTTGCGGTGCACTACGGTCTTGCTGGCTGGCGCGGGCGTGACGCGCGGCGCGCGTGAAGGGCGTGTCGCCACCGGGCGCGCCGGGGTGGAGGCGGACTTCGCGCGGGCTGGGCGGGCGTCGCGAGTATCCGCCTGCCGCAGTGCCGCCGGTTGTTGCTGCAGCGTGACGTTCGTGGCCAGCACGGCACCGAGCCGTCCCTGCAGCACGCCCGCCTGGTGACGCACGTCCCCGAGCTGCGCCTGCAGCGCCTCGACCGCCCGGTGATGGTCCGCCCCGCGACTGTCGGCCCGCTTCACCGCGGCATCGAGGTCCTTCTGCAGCTTCGCGGCCGCACCCCGCTCGCGGTCGATCTCCAGCAGCGCGCGCTTTTCCGACGCTCGCAGGCGCTCTTCGGCGCGTTCCGCGCTCTCGCGCAGCTTCTCGAGATCCCGCGAGAAACCTTCGCACCTTGTCCAGTTCACGGTCGCGCACGAGCGCCTCGGCCTTGAGCCGGACGACCTCGGCCTCGCACGCCTGCCGCGCCGCGTGGCCCTCGGCCTGCGCCTTTTCCAGTTCGCGCACCTGGACCTGCGTGGCAAGGAGCGCCGCCGTGCGCTGTTCGAGCGCGGTCTCGACGCGACCCAGTTCGTCGCGGGCAGCAACGACCGACCGTCGCGCCTCAACGCGTTGCGCCTCGACCTCGTCGCGCAGCGCGTCGAGCGCGGCTTCGGCAGAGGCGGTTGCGCGGGTCCAGAGCGCCGCGACCAGTTCGCCGGCAGCCGGCCCCAGATCGGCGGGCAGGTCGGGGTGTTCGATGCGCACCCGGCTCCTTTCGCGCAGTTCGGCCCAGAATTCACCGAGTACCTGGGTCGGCGTGCTCATGCTGCCGCGCTTGACCAACTGGTAAAGCCGGTTCGCGGTCGGCGTGATCCCGAAGCGGAAGAACAGGAGCGCGCAGACTTCGCGGTACAGCTCGCGGGTCTTCGGGAATTCGCCTTTCAGGCGGTCGATTTCAACCGAGAGGCGGGTTTCGTCGGGCAGGACGCCCCTCCATGCGCTTGAACTGTCTGCCGACCTCGACGGCCGCGATGGCAGCAACCGGGCGCGCGGGCATTCACAGATCGCCGCCCACGACGACCTGAATGCGGTCCGCGCATGGCTCGCGCGGGTCGCCGACAAAAAGACCACCTTCGAGAATTACCGCAAGGAAGCCGAACGGCTGCTGCTATGGGCGATCGTGCAACTGGGCAAGCCGCTGTCGTCGCTCACGCACGAAGACCTGCAACTCTTCCGGCAATTCCTGAAAGACCCGTTGCCGCACGCGCGCTGGGTCGCCGACGGCGGGCGCAAATACCCGCGCCATGATCCGCGCTGGCGGCGGTTCTACAGGACGCTCCGGCCGAGTAGCCAGTACCAGGCGATGGTGATCATCAACGCGCTGTTCGCGTGGCTCGTCGAAGCCGGCTATCTGGCTGGCAACCCGCTGTCGCTGTCCCGGCAGCGCATCCGTCGCTCAAAGCCACGCATCACGCGCTATCTCGACCACGAACTGTGGCACGAAGTGAAGCTCCATATCGACAGCTTGCCGAAGGACACCCCGCGCGAGCGGGAGCGCTACCTGCGCGCACGGTGGCTGTTCACGCTGTTCTATCTTGGCGGCCTGCGTATCTCGGAGGTCGGCGGCAACACGATGGGCAGTTTCTTCTGCCGGCGCGATGCCGACGGCCACGAGCGCTGGTGGCTCGACGTGCTGGGCAAGGGCGACAAGGAGGGGCTGGTGCCCTCCTCGGCGGAAATGATGATGGAACTTGGGCGCTACCGGCGTGAGCGCGGCCTGTCCGCCCTGCCGTCAAGACATGAGGACACCCCGCTCGTGCTGCCGCTGGGCAAATCCATGCAGCCACTTCCCCGCTCCGCGCTGCATACGATCGTGAAGGCGATCTTTGCCGGCGCGGCCGAACGGCTCCGCCTGCGTGGCGACGGCTTCGCGGCACAGGCGGACCTGCTCGAACAGGCCTCCGCACTCTGGTTGCGCCACACCGCGGGTTCGCACATGGCCGACGGCGGCGCCGATCTGCGTACCGTGCGCGACAACCTGCGCCACGCGTCCCTGACGAGCACCAACATCTACCTGCACACGCCCGACGAAGAGCGCCATCGGGAGACGGTGGAAAAGCACCGCATTGAATGGTAGGCCTTGCCTGACCGGTCAGTGGCGTGTCGCTGCGGTCGGGAAAGCCAGTTCGAGCATGAAGCGGACAAAGCTGTAGGCGAACAGCAACGCGAGCGGTAACGACGCGACGACGAATGCCGGTTTCAAGCGGCGCCGGGCGTGCCCCGGGCGTGCCCCGGGCGCTCCGCATGTGCATCGCGCCGATGCTGCGCGACCACCCACCGCAGATCGCCGCCCGCGGTATTGCACGGTACGGGCCGCCGCGCCTTCTTCGCTTCCAGCGATTTCATAACCGGTTTTCTCCGGAGCGCCTTACCCTGCTGAAAGGCCGGGAGCATGAAGGGGGTGACGGTATAGCCAGCCGACCGCAATCCGCCCCGTAGTCGCTGACTATCACCACGCAGTTGCCTGAATGCAGGTCTATGTCACAGTTCGAAGAGTGTCTTGCGAACACACAACTTTGCCTCCCGGCTTCAATAAAAAACCCCCTCCAGAGAGCGGGCGATGAACCGCTCGCGAACCGTGCTTTTCGTATCGGATCAACGCGCCATCAATTTCCCCACAATGAGACTTGCGAGGATCTCTGCGAGCCTTGCCGTCACACCAGCTTGATCGATGTCGGGTCTGCTGTCAGATAGCCGACCGACGCGCCGAAGCGATCCCTGTAATTCGCGCGCACAAGCGGATCGAGCGTGTCCCTGAGCGCCTGCGTATGCTGGCTGCCCCAGTCGCCGGCATGCTGGAAGTTGCTCATGATGTAGGTCCAGCCGTTGAGTTCGTCGACCGCATGCAGACCGGTCGATTCGGCGCCGGCGGGTGTCGACAGCAGACGCGTGAGCTGCTTCGTGTCGACGTTGTACGCCCAAAGGAAATTGTTCACGTGGTAGCCGCTGTCCTCGCCGATAAAGAGCGTGCGCAGCTTCTCCGAGAATTTCAGGTTGTCCGGGTTGGCGACCAACTCCGGGTCGGCCTTGTTGCCGAGCGCGTCGGCGGCGATGTCCTTGCCGACCAGCAGCGCGCTGGTGTGCACCGGCACCCACTCGCTGTTGATCGCGGCACCCTGGTTATCCTTCTGGCCGCCCGCGAGCTTGTGCTGAAGCACGCCGCCGGCGTTGATCGCGGCGTCGACGGAAATGTTGCTCTCCGGGTTCCAGCCCTTCGCGTTGCCCTTCACCATCGAGTCGACGATGTTCTGCAAAGCGGAGTACGCGATCTTGTCCTTGATGTTGACCGTCGTCCCTTCCATCTTCGTGAAGCCCATGCTGCCGCCCGCCAGGTAAGCGTAGCGATGGGTTTCGAGGAAAGCCGCAACCTTCTCCTTGCCCGGCATGATCCTGACCCACTGCGCAGTGCCGCCGGCGAAGATCTTCCGGTAGTTAGCGTCGGCAGGATCGGTCCACTTGACGTCGATGACGTCCTGCGGCCGATTCGACTTAGCCATGGCCTCGACTTCCGCGCTCGTCGCGTGACCCAGTTTGATCCACGTCAGGTCCGCGCCCGCCGCGGCCGGATCGACCGAGAAGCCCGCGCCCACTTTCGCCACATACAACGTGCCGGCCGACAGGTCCTTCTCGTTGTCCGCCACGAACATGAAGAGGCCGCTGTTGGTCGCGTCGTCGCCCATCAGGACCGTGCGGTTGTCCGGCATCACCTGCACCAGTTCGTGCGAAATGCGCCCGAGGCAATAGTGTTTTCTGACCGAGCCGGTGCCATCCGCCTTGACCGTGATTTCCGGCAGATGACCATAGAGATACGGGTTGAAAGCAATGTTCGCGTTGCCGTACAGGTTATCGTTGAACGCCTTGTACTGCGCCAGATTGCTCGAACTGGCCGTGAACGCATCCGGCTCGTATTCCTCGCTCGACAGATGCGTGTTCCACGGCGACAGGCTCGCGCCGCAGGTAATCCACAGTCCATTCGCGGGCGACGTGTCGACGTTGTGATACTTGACGAGCGTCAACTTGCCGGTGGCCGGATCCTGATCCAGCGTCAGCACCGCGATCGGCGACGGGAGGCGGCCATACATGTCACTGCCGGACTGCGAGCGCGTCGTGTATTCGAACTGGACCACGGCGAAC
Source organism: Paraburkholderia tuberum STM678 (assembly GCF_902833905.1). Taxonomy (GTDB): domain Bacteria; phylum Pseudomonadota; class Gammaproteobacteria; order Burkholderiales; family Burkholderiaceae; genus Paraburkholderia; species Paraburkholderia tuberum. Next base: position 13,079 of record NZ_CADFGP010000037.1, read on the forward strand.
ACCGTGTTGCCCTTTACGCCGGCGACCTTCGCGCCATCGATCTTCAGCAGCGACGTACCGTCCGGCGAGTCCGAAAAGAACTGGCGCCGTTGCGCGGGCACCGAATCGTCGTCGATCGGCTGGTTGTTGATGTCGAAGTACCCGCCTGCCAGCACGGTGCCGCCGTTGCCGTCCGGGACCAGATCGCCGGTCATGAAGAACGGCTGGTACGCGAGTTTGTAAGCCTTTTGGGAGCCGTCGGAATACGAAACCGTCAGGCCTGAGCCGACCGTGGTGGTTGCCATCAGCGACGGATTGGCGAGCGACGGCGCCGGCATGCTGGTGAAAGACGCCGAAGTGAAGTTCGCGACCGGGGTGGCAGGCGTAGTAGGCGTGGTGGAATTGGCCGACGGAGTCGCCAGATCGCCGCCGCAAGCGGTCAGCATCGACGCCGTGGCGATGCCGCCTAGCGGCAGCATCGGCGCACCGGCAAGTAGTTTCAGGGCCTTGCGGCGGGAAATGTCGAACGGCTCTGCCATGTTGTCGTGATCCAGGGTTCGGGTAGCGTGGGTGAATGCACAGCCGGCACGCAGTCAGCCCCAAACCAATTGGTTCACGCTCGCGCCGCTATGACGCGAGGATTCTATGAAGTTAATATGAAAGAATATTGACAGGCGTTAGTAATTTTTGAATCAGCCTGGTCAGCCGGCCTGCCCCGCCTCTAGCCCGGGCGGCGAAATTCGTTTTCGACCCAGGCCACGGCGCTCGCCTTGCTGAGCTGAAGCTGGGCGCGACCTGCACTTGCGCCGACTGCTCGCCGAAGGTGTCGAGCGCGGTCAGCAGCGCGTACGGTTCGATGTCGTCCGCAACGATGTCCAGCGTGATGTCGAGTTCGTCGTTACCGTCCGCGCTCGCCACCCGCACTTCTTTATGGAGTTGCGCACGCAGTTGCTGCTCATGGCGGCGCAGGACTTCTGAGGCGGTCTTCACCAGCGTGTTGAACGCCGACGTGTCGAGAATACCTGTATCGCGCCGTCAACAAGGCCGGCAACACCATCGACTTTCTGTTACGGGCCCATCGGGATAAGACTGCGGCGCGGCGGTATTTCGAAAAGTCGATGGCCCTGAATGGCGAACCCGAGACTGTGACGATCGACAAAAGCGGCGCCAATATGGCTGCGTTGCAAGCCATCAACGCCGAGCGCGAAACGCCCATCAAGATCCGGCAGACGAAGTACTTGAACAATATCATCGAACAGGACCCCCGCGCGATTAAACGGCGTACCCGCTCCATGCTCGGGTTCAAGAATTTCCGGTGCGCACGCATCCTGCTCGGTGGCATCGAGGTAGCTCAATGTCGGAGGACGTGGACACAGCCGGACAAGTTACCTTTCCGAATGCGGAACTTGTTGCTCATCAGCGAGAGGTCGAATTTTGGCAGGATGACGGAAATCTAAGTCGTGCCAGCGAGCGTGCCCGCGGTAACTTCCTGATAGCCCGTCAAGTGTTCGACGGCTACCGCGACAAGCTCCGTACTTTCGACGAGGGCGAAGTGCTGCCCGGTATCAGAGCGATGCCGCTACCGGGACACACAGATGGACACTCCGGATATCTTCTCGAATCCCATGATCAGGGCCTGCTTGTTTGGGGAGATATTGTTCATTTTCCTCACATCCAGATTAAACGGCCAGACGTATCGATTGCATTCGATCAAGACCCTGCCCTGGCAGCCACCACACGTTCACGGCTTCTGGACCTGGTCAGCTCGGAGGGACTTTTGATCGCCGGTATGCATTTGGGGGAACTCGGCTTCGCGCGAATAAAGCGAACGAGCGGAAGCTACGGTCTGCTTTATGAGACCGAAGTATGAGGCCGCGAACAGAAGCAACCATGTCTGATACCGGTCCGGCACTCTGCACTGGACCAACGACGAACACTACGCCAGCGTTCCCACATCAACGCCTTCTGGCTTTCGCTGTAATAGATCCGGCGCCTCTGTTTCATTTGCAACACTCCCGCCGCTCATGCGACGTTCATTGTGTTGCATCGACCGGTTGAATCCGCTGTAGTCGATCCGGGCTAAGCTTGACGCGCCCACGCAGTCTGATGCTGAGTCGCCCCGTTGCCTCCAATCTCGCCCATCAGATAATCGATGAACGACGCTATTCGCGAAGAAACGGCTGTATTGCGGTAATAGACAGCATGGATTGGCTGACGGACGTCCTTGGTCTGACGGGCGAGGATCTGCACGAGACGCCCTGTTTCGCGGTCCCGGTCGGTCATGAAATCCGACAGGCAGACAACGCCCACGCCTTCGAGCGCCAGTTGACGAAGCGTCTCGCCGCTCGATGAACTTGCCACCGGCTCGATACGGTACGGCTCACCGTCGGCACCGAGCAACGGCCAGACATTGAGCGACTCCGGTTGTGTAAAGCCCAGCAGTACGTGCTTGCCAAGGTCAGCGACCTCGCGCGGATGTCCGTGCGCCTCAAGATAGTCGGGACTCGCAAGAACACGCATGCGGCTACTGCCAACAAGCCGGCTATGCAGCGTCGAATCCTTGAGCCGGCCAATTCGAATAGCGACATCGGTGCGGCTCTCGAGTAGATCGATGATGCCGTCGTTCGTGTTCAGCTCCAGGTGAACGTGCGGATAGCGCACGCGGTAGCCTTGCACAAGCGGTGCGATCACGTGCAGCATGAAAGGCGACGCTGCATTGATCCGCAGGAGCCCCGACGGGTTTTCCCGCCGCGCGACCATCTGTTCCTCCGCGCTTTCCACGGAATCGATGATGGCGCGCGCGTGTTGAAGGAACGCGCGCCCTTCCTCGGTCAGCTCCATCCTGCGCGTGGTCCGGCGCATCAAGGTCGTTTTCAGCTTTTCCTCGAGGCGCCCCAGCGTCCGGCTGGCCGCCGACACTGTCAGGTCGAGATGTTGGGCAGTTGCCGTCATCGAGCCGGTATCGACCACGGCCATGAAAGTCGCCAATTCGTCGAGGGTGATATTCATTCTTGATTTCTTTTCAAAAGAATTTTGTTTATAGACCGGTTTGTGAACAAAAGTAAAGCTGGCAGACTCGGCCCGTCAGAATCCTCAATTCCTTCGCGAGGGAATGCAGCCGCCGGAGGGCGCAGGCGCGCTGTCGAGTCTGGTGAGACAAAACTTTCTCCAATGTCACGGAGATTTAATAAATCAAACAGGCTGTTTCTGGAGACATACGCCGCGACGTTCAGGCTTGCGCAGACCAGGCGGGCAACTAACTCTGCTTAGCCGGAATGCGACTGACATCGGCATAAAGCCGGCGCGCAACTCACCTCGATCAATGCGAGCACAAACATGACGGTTACCGAGCGACCCGCGACTTACGGCACCAGCATGATCGACCTGGGCCGGTTTCAGATCGATTTGGAGATGCGGACGCTGCACCAAAGCGGCACGCTCGTACCTGTCGGATCTCGCGCCTTCGATATTCTTGCCGTGCTCGTGTCGGCCGCTGGACGACTCGTTACGAAAGACGAATTGTTGGATAGTGTCTGGCCGAAAACCGTCGTCGAAGAAAACAATATCCAGGTCCATCTGTCCGCGTTACGCAAAATACTTGGTGAGGATCGCAACCTGATTGTCACGATCCCTGGTCGCGGGTATCAGTTGCGACGACGACCCGTTGAGAGCCCGGCTCCTGCGGTCGAGTCCCGAGCCTTCAGACGTAGCCTGCCGCTACGCGAAACCCGGCTCACAGGCCGCGACGCGGCCGTTCGGCAGATCAGCATGTTGCTCCAGACTACGCAGGTATTGACGCTGACTGGAGCCGGCGGTATTGGGAAGACGAGCCTGGCGATAGAGGTAGCACGGCAGGCATCGAACGATTCTTCCCGCGCTGTGTGTTTTGTCGACCTTGCCACGGCAACAACCGAAGATGCGGTCCTATGCGAGGTCGCCGAAGCATGCGGGCTGTCCACGCTCGATGCTGCAGTCGACATTGCGCAACTGGCTGCGGCGGTTTCCGGCAAACGTCTGCTCCTCGTGCTGGATAACGCCGAGCATGTGATCGACGCGGTCGCGCGGATCGTCGACGCACTCGTAGCGGCAAGCAAAATTCTGCGTGTGATGGTAACGAGTCGTGAACCGCTTCGCCTGATGCAAGAGACGGTGTACCGGGTCGAGCCGCTCGACGTGCCGCCTTCGCATTCAACCCATGCGGAGATCGTCCAGTTTTCAGCGGTAAAGTTGTTTTTGCTGCGCGTCAATTCAATCCAACGGTATGCATACGCCGGCTGCGAGGAAATTCATCTCATCGGCGAGATCTGCCGCCGGCTGGACGGCATTCCTTTGGCGATCGAGCTGGCAGCGGCGCGCGTCGCTGGCCTCGGCATTGGGGGTGTTCATCGCTATCTGCACGACCGTTTCAGTTTGCTGACGGGCGGCTACCGGACCGCTCTGCCACGCCATCAAACCTTACGTGCGACGTTCGACTGGAGTTTCTTCATCCTGAATCCATGCCATCAGTTACTGTTCAGGCGCCTCGCGGTATTCAGCGGCGGCTTTACGTTCGATGCGATGTGCGCGGTGGTGTGCGACGAGAAATACGCTGTGGCGGACGCGATCGGCGGCATCGGCGATCTGGTGGCGAAATCGCTCGTCAACATTGAGCTGGAGGGGCCGGTAAGCAGGTATCGCCTTTCCGATTCGGCACGTGCCTATGCGCTGGAGAAGCTGCATGCGCAAGGCGAGCAGAGGCTGATCGCGGCGCGCCATGCACGCTATGTCTCCCATTGCTTGCGACCGTGTCTGGCTGACAGTCTCGCTGAACAATTGGACCTGGAAATCGATTTCCGGCAGTCGCTGGATGATGCACGCAGCGCTTTCGATTGGGCGTTCTCACAGCATGGCGATACGCGGATTGGAGTCGAGCTCGCGGCAGGTCTCACAGAGGCGCTGCTCGATGCGGGCCTGATTCACGAATGCTGCACGCGTGCCGAGCAGGCCATCGATGCGCTTGAAGAACTGCCCCCTGCCTCGGTGGACTCAGACACCGAAATGCGCGTACGTGCCGCTCTCGCCTCGGCATTGATCTATGCTCAGGGGCCCGTGTCAAAGTCGGCACAATCGTGGACGGAAGTGCTGGCTCTTGCTGGCGATACAGGCGACGGTTCTGGTGCAAATAGTGAAGGTGAATCGGTTAAAGTGTTGCCCCCCGATCTCATCATCCGACAATGATATCCGAGCGCGGCCTGTCGCTGGCCCACACGACGATCGCGGTCTCCTATTCGAACTCCGCGATCCGCAGGCCAATTTCCCAATGGCTTCATATCCATTCCGTTATACGACACATAACGAATCGATATTTCGGCCTTGATATTGACTCACCATCATCGCTGACGCGACGCAGCCAGTCGGCTGGACGACTGGCGTCGTCTCCTTCCCGTTCCCTATCTTCGGAGACTCCATGAGAACAAACTTCGCTCGCGCGGTGGTGCGCTCACTGCGCCCTGCGGTTACGCTTTTAGCCGCGCTTGGCATCTATGTCGCGTTGAGCCCCACTGCCACCGCCGCGGTGCCGATGGGCGTCGCGTTCGTCTACCTCGGCAACCCCGGTGACGCTGGCTGGACCTACGCACACGAACAGGGTGTGAAGGCGATCGAGGCGAGGTTCGGTGACAAGATCAAGGTCACGCGCGTCGAGAACGTACCCGAATCCGCTGACTCGGAGCGCGTGTTTCGCGACCTCGCGAACAAGGGCAACAAGATTATCGTGGGCTCGAGCTTCGGATTCCAGGACTTCGAACTGAAGACTGCAAAGGATTATCCCGACGTCGTCTTCGAGCATGCGACCGGATACAAGAAGGCCACGAACTTTGCGACCTATGACGTGCGCACGTACCAGAGCGCCTATCTGGCTGGGCTCGTCGCCGGCTATACGACGAAGACGAATACGCTCGGCTTCGTCGCCTCGGTGCCGGTCCCGGAAGTGGTGCGCAACATTAACGCCTTCACAATGGGTGCGCGTTCGATCAATCCGAATGCGAAGGTAAAGGTCATATGGATCAATAGCTGGTTCGATCCAGGCAAGGAGAAACAGGCGGCCGAAACGCTGATCGGCCAGGGAGCCGACGTGCTGATCCAGAACACCGATTCGACGGCGACAATGCAGACTGCCGAGCAGAGGAAAGTGCACGCGTTCGGTTGGGACTCGGACATGAAGAAGTTCGGCCCGAATGCCCAACTGGGCGCATGCGTGAGCTACTGGGGCGTCTACTACTCTCACCTGATCGAACAGGTGCAATCCGGCACGTGGACCAACGCGCCGACGTGGTGGGGTCTCAAGGAAAAAGCAATCGACCTCGCTGACATCAACACTGCAGCCGTATCGCCTGCCGCGCAAAAGGCGCTGGCGCAAAAGCGCGACGACATTATCGCGGGCAGATTCGATCCGTTCTCCGGACCGATCAGGGATCAGAATGGCGCGATCAAGGTGGCAGCCGGCACGTCGCTGCCCGACGCCGAGCTGCTGCGGCTCAACTGGTTCGTGCAGGGGGTCGAGGGCACGTTGCCGAAGTAACCCAGCCAACGTGGAGGAGACACACTTTGAGCCTTGTCACTTCTCCGAAACAGAACGCGTCGGCGTTCCCTGAGCAGGGGCTCGCGCCGACACGCGAGCAGATCGTCCGCCATCTGCGTCATGCAAGCGTTATCGCAGAACGTGCGATGCTGTTGGGCCGTCACCCGTTTGGCGCCATACTCGTCGGGCCCGATCAGGAGTCGGTTCTAATAGAACAGGGCAATGTCGATTCCGTCAATCATGCGGAAGCGGTGCTCGCGCGTATCGCCGCGCTCAACTTTACGCCGCAATTCTTGTGGGGTTGCACGCTCTATACGACGGTTGAGCCATGTTGTATGTGCGCAGGCACGGCATATTGGGCCAACATTGGGCGGGTGGTTTTTGCAATGACGGAAGAGCGCCTGCTGCAAGCCACGGGCAATCATGCAGAGAATCCCACGATGAGTGTGTCGTCGCGGTATGTCTTCGACCATTGCCAGAAGCGCATTGAACTGGTTGGGCCCGTGGCCGAGGTCGAGGAAGAAGTGATGCAGGTGCAGCGCAGGTTCTGGGGACGCCGATGAGCATGGCGCATCGCGGCCTTATGTTCGCATCATGCCGCGCGCGCGGAGCCGCCACCGCCCGCGCAGCGGCCGCCGCAGCAACTGACGACAACGGTGGACACGAGCGCTGTGCAGACCGGCACGCGGTACCCTTCACCACGCCGCAAACGCGCTACCGCTGCGGTACGCCGTCGCGCCACTCGCCCCAATGCGTGACGATGTCCTGCACGAGCGGATTGCCCGTGAGGAACAGATTGTCGATCGCGATCGTGAAGCCGCCCTGCGACGAGTAGTTGAGCAGATTGTCCGCGCTCGACTGGCCCGCGTACGGCCGGTCGAAGTCCGAGCCAGCGCGCAGCACCGCGACACGGTTCAGGTCAACGCGATGCACGGTCGCCGCGCGCGTCAGCGCCTCGAAGGTGGCGTTGTCTTCCTGCTGCGTCGTGCAATAGGTGCCCTTGCCGTCGGTCAGGATCTTCGTCCATTGCCGCGCGCGCTCGCCGAGATCGGTGCCCGACCACCAGGTATCGCCCGCCAGCGTGTCACACTGGATCACGGTCGGCGGACGGTTCGCGGGCGCATAGTTGTATTTGGCGCGGGCAGCCTGCGCCTGTGCGTCGTCGGTCAGCGTCACGTTGCGCGACAGCGCGAATGCCGCGTTCGAAAGCGCCGGATTGAGCTGGAACACTTCGGTGCGATAGTCGAGCGGCGGCTTCTGCGTCGGGCCCGTCGTGTTGATGCCGAGATAACCGGTATTCCAGCCAGGCGGAATTTCGCGTCCGTCGATTTCCCATTGAATCCCGAAGTCGACGAGCCAGTTCGCCCACGCAGCGGAACCGACGGTGCCCTGAAGCGGATCAATACCAGCGATGCCCGCCACCATGAAGTACGTATGACGCAAGTCGAAACGCGGCGAGAACGTCAGCGCCATGATCGACGCGGCGGCATTCGCGTGCCCCATGCCCGTCGTCATCACGCAGACCTCCTGGCGATTGCAGTGTACGGCAGGGTAGTCAGGAGACAGGCCCGCGACGGTGATGTCCTGCCACGGGCCGAGATGATCGAGCCACACCTGGCCTTCCGGACCGAACATCGAAATGATCATCACCTTGACCGGCCGGCCATGCGACGCGCCGTCGTCCTGCGCGAAGCTGTCGTCGGCATGCGCGATGGCCGGTGCAACTGCCGCGCCTGCCACGAGCAACGATGAAATCGCTGCACCAAAAGCACGATTTAGCATAAGAGGTCCCACCTGATATGTAAGAACTGCGGTTGCGAAAAGTGAGTCGCGTGCCGTGTTGTCGACTGACGTCGTGGTTTTTTGTCGGCGTGCAGCGTGGGACCTGGGCGTGAGCCGTTCAGGTGACAGTGAGTATAAGCAGAGAAAAATCTGAATTGCCAAGCGGACGAATGTCATGCTCGGCTTTAACCGTTTCAGGAACGCCGCGATCACTCTGGCAGGCATTGAGTTGACGCATCGCATTCGCAAAGGCCAATTCAACCTGGCGAAGCTCGGCCTCAAAGATACCGCCGCGTGAGAACACGTCGTGCGCTCAACTCGCGCAACACGCGCGAAACGGTCATGCGTGCGACTCCGGACTCCTTGACCAACTCGGTTTCCGAAGGGATTGCGTCTCCAGGCTTCCAGGTGCCATCGGCTATGCGCTCGATTACATAGCGCTTGATCTGTTCGTATGCTGGCGCAAGCTTGCGCTGCGGCTTCAACCGCTTCGCCTCTCCACCCGCCTGCGCCGCCTCAGTCATGACTGTCCTGGTTGCACCGTGAACGATTTGCGCGGCGCCGCGCGACGCCAGCCTCAAGTACCCACCGCCCCGGGCAAAGCATCGTTCGCCGAGGCCGCCGCGCTGCCCGCCACGCAGTCCGTTGGTGCCGGAATGCAGAAATCCCGTGAGGGCCGGACCGTCAGCGGGCCGGGCAACGGCGGCGGACCATCATCCATGATCATGTGGAATGCGCGTGTGATGTCGTCCGCAAGCGGACGGTCGTCACGGTAGGTCGGCAAGACAGCGCGAACCTGGCTATACAACGCCTGCGTATACGGCGCGCGCTCGGCCGCGATAGGCTGCAGGTCGTATGCCTGAACCGCGGCAAGCAGTTCAATGCCAAATATGCGGCCGCTGTTGTCGATGACGGCCAGCGCCTTGAGCGCGGCCGGCGTGGCGTGGCAAAGGTGATCTTCCTGCAAGCCGGACGTCACACCGCCGTCGAGGCTCGCGGGCGCGGCCTCGCGGCGGTTCTGCGCGACCAGCGCCGCCGCCGTGTATTGCGCGATCATGAAGCCCGAGCGCGTGCCGCTCGCTTGCGCGAGAAACGCGGGCAACCCGCTCACGAGCGGATTGACGAGACGATCGAGACGCCGCTCCGCCATCGCGGCCACCTGCGCGACCGCAACCGCGAGGCTGTCCATGGCGAGCGCGATCGACGCGCCGACGGCGTGCGCCTGCGAGAACACGCGCGGCTCCTCGGGCGTGCCGGCGATGATCGGATTGTCAGTCGTCGAGGCGAGTTCGCGGTTCACGACTTCGGCCGTCGCAGCCAGCACATCGCGCGCCGCACCGTGCACATGCGGAATCGTGCGCATGCTGAGTGGATCCTGCGTACGCCGTCCGAGTGCCGCCGCCAGCAGACCGCTGCCCAGCAGCGCCGCGCGCATGCGCGCGCCGACCTGCGCAAGGCCCGGTGAGACGCGATACGCGAGCGAGCCCGCGTCGAACGCCACCATCTGCCCGCCGAGATTCTCGAAGCTCATCGCCGCCACGGCGTCAGCCCAGTCGAGCAGCCGGTGCGCGCGTTGCAGCGCGAGCGCCGCGAGCCCGGTCACGCACGGCGTGCCGTTCACGAGGCTCAAGCCTTCTTTCGCTTCGAGCGACAAGGGTTCGAGCCCCAGCCGGCGCAGCGCCTCGGCGCCGCTGATGCGCTCACCACGCCAGTTCACGTGCCCCGCGCCGACGCACACGAGTGCGATATGCGCCATGTGGCTCAGATAGCCGACCGAACCGAGCGCGGGCACTTCGGGCAGGCAATCGGCCCGAAGCAGCGCGACGAGCCGCTCGACGAGTTCGACGCGCACGCCCGAATGCCCGTGCGCGTAATTGTTGATGGCTGCGGCCATGATCGCGCGCGTCTCCTGCGCGCCGAGCGACGCGCCGACGCCCACCGCGTGGCTCATCAAAATGTTGTGCGAAAGCGTGTGCTGTTCGGCCGGCGACACCACCACGTCGCACAACGCGCCGACCCCCGTGTTCACGCCGTAGGCGCGCATGCCGCGCGCGATGATCTGCTCAACGAGCGCGCGCGCGGCGCCAATGCGCTCGCGCGCTTGCGCGGAAAGCTCGAGCGGTGCGCCTGCCGCGACGGCGCAGACTTCGCGCCAGTCCAGCGGGCTTCCGGTACGGATGACGGTCATGATGAACCCCGACGATGGATCAATGTGCGTTGCGGTCCTGATGGCTCGACACGAACTGGCGGAAGCGCTCCGACTTCAGTTCGCCGAATACCTCCGCGGGCGTGCCGTCCGAATCGACCTGGCCCTGATCCAGGAACATCACGCGATTGGAAACGTGTTTCGCGAAGCCCATCTCGTGCGTGACGACGAGCATCGTGCGGCCCTCGTCGGCAAGCGTGCGCATGACGCGCAGTACTTCGCCCACGAGTTCGGGATCGAGCGCCGAAGTTGGCTCGTCGAACAGCATCACCTTCGGATGCATCGCGAGTGCGCGCGCGATTGCCACGCGCTGCTGCTGGCCGCCCGAAAGATGTGCGGGATAGTGGCCGCGCTTGTCGGCGAGGCCGACCTTCGCGAGCAGCGCCTCGGCTTCCTCGACCGCTTCGGCGCGGCTGCGCTTTTGCACGCGCATCGGGCCTTCGATCAGGTTCTGCAGCACCGTCATGTGCGACCACAGGTTGAAGTTCTGGAACACCATACCGAGCTGCGAGCGCACGCGGTCCACCTGGCGGCGGTCGCCCGGTTGCAGCTTGCCGTCACGGCGGCGCTTCATCTTCAGCGCTTCGCCGGCAAGCGCGACGGTGCCGTCGTCGGGCATCTCAAGTAGGTTCAGGCAGCGCAGGAACGTGCTCTTGCCCGAGCCGCTCGCACCCAGGATCGAAATCACGTCGCCTTCGTGGGCGTCGAGCGAAATGCCCTTGAGCACGTGATGGTCGCCGAACGACTTGTGGATGTTCCTCACGGACAGGGCGACCGGTGCGACTGCGTTCATACGATTCTCCGGAAAGATGGGCCGATCAAGACGCGACGCGGCGGGTTTCGAGTTGCGTGACGGGACGGCGCACGACGGTGGGCGCGGCGCGCAGATGGCGCGAGAGGCGCCGCTCGACGAGGCCGATGAGGCGCACCACGAGGAAATTCAGGCATAGATAGATCAGCGCAGCGCACGTGAACACCTCCGTCGTGCGATAGGTCTGCTGAATGATCTGTTGCGCGACGCCAGTCACTTCCCAGACGGTGACAAGGCTTGCGAGCGCCGTCGACTTGACGAGCAGCACGGCTTCAGTCGAATAGGCGGGCAGGCACTGCCGCAACGCGATGGGGCCGATCACGCGGCGCAGCAGCGCGAAGCCCGACAGGCCGATTGCATGACCCGCCTCGATCTGCCCGACCGGCACGGCCATCAGGCCGCCGCGGATGATCTCGGCGGTGTAGCCCGCCGTGCACAGCGCGAGCGAGAGCACGGCGCACACGTAGGGCTCGCGCAGCACGGGCCACAGGAAGCTTTCGCGGATCACGCCGAACTGTCCGAGCCCGTAGTAGACGAGAAACATCTGGATCAGCAGCGGCGAGCCGCGGAACACGAGAATATAGGCGCGCGCGAAGCGGTTAGGCAGCCAGTGCGGCGAGACGCGCATCGTGACGATCACGAGCGAAAGCAGGCCGCCGAGCACGAGCGAGGTGAAAAAGAGGCTCAGCGTGGTCGGCACGGCGGCAACGAGCTGGCGCGTCGTGTCGAGAAGAAAATCGAAATCGATATGCATGATGAGGCCGCCCTTGCGTCAGTTGCGCGCGAAGTTGCGCTTGAAGGAGCGGCCGACGATCGTCTCCGCCCGGCCGAACACACGGTTCGAAACGCCCGTCATCGCGAGATAGAGCGCTCCGCCAACGACGAAGAACAGGAAGTACTGGTGTGTCGATCCCGCCGCGACCTGGCTGGCACGCAGCAATTCGACGAGACCGGTGACCGAGATCAGCGCCGAGTCCTTGAGGCTCAACTGCCACACATTGCCGATACCCGGCAGTGCGAATCGCAGCACCTGGGGAATAAGAATGCGGCGCGCCATGGTGAGCGTCGGCATGCCGATCGCGCGCGCAGCTTCGAGTTCGCCGCGCGAGACAGCTAGCACGGCGGCGCGATAGACCTCCGTCTGATACGCGCCGGAAATCATGCCCACCGCGAACGCGCCAATCACGAACGGCGGCACGCCGATGAAGCCGTCGGCACCGAACCACTGCCCGATCGAGGACACCAGCGTCGAGCCGCCAAAGTAGAACAGGTAGATGACAAGCAGTTCCGGCACGCCGCGGAAGACGGTCGTGTAGAAGTCGCCGATCACGCGCACCGTGCGAAAGCGCGAGAGCTTTGCCGCTGCGACGAGCGCGCCGAATACCGCGCCGATCGCGAGCGCCGCAAGCGTCAGCACCACCGTCATGAACGCACCGAGCAGGAGCAGGCCGCCCCAGCCATCGGTCCCGAAGCCGAGCATTTCGAAAAGAGCCATCAAGCCACCTCACCAAGCCTGCGAAACAAGCCGCGCGGCATCAGCCTTTCGAGCCGGATCAGGCCGAAGCGCGCGGTCACGTTGTGAGCGACGCTCAGGGCGTCACGTCGGTCTTGAACCACTTCTCCGAAAGCTTCTTCACAGTCCCGTCGGTAATCGCCGACGTTATCGCCGCGTCGAACTTCGTCTTCAGGTCCGCGTCCTGCTTGCGGAACGCGAGGCCTTCGCCCGGCCCCCAGATCAGGCCGCCGATCTTCGGGCCGGCCGTCACCGTCGGCATCGCTTCCTTCTTGTCGGCATTTGCGGCGTAGTACGTCACATCGTCGAACGACGCGTCGATGCGGCCATTGGACAGATCGAGATCGCGTTCCGGCGAGGTCTTGTAGACGCGGATCGACGCGACATCCTTGAAGTTCTCGTTGATGAAGCGCGTATAGACCGTGCCCGACTGAATGCCGATGGTCTTGCCCTTGAGCGCCGTGCGCAGCGCCTGGACGGCGGGCGCGTTCGACTTGGCGTCGGTGTCGAGCTTCAGCGACGCCGGCGTGTCGGTTGCCTTCGGCAGGATCTTCGTGTCGGTGACCGCGAAGGTCGCCGGCGTGGACGCATACGGCTTCGAGAAGGCAATGATCTTCTCGCGCTCTGGCGTGATCGAGATCGCATCCATCAGAACATCGAACTTTCCGGCTTGCAAGCCGGGAATCATGCCGTCCCAGTCCTGCGCCACCAGATTGCACTTGAGTTGCGCCCGCGCGCACAGGTTAGCGGCGAGTTCGGGTTCGAAGCCGCCCAGCTTGCCGCCCGGCAGCGTCATGTTCCAGGGCGCGTAGCCGCCTTCGAGGGCGATCGTCACTGTCGTCCAGTCCTTCGCCTCGGCGGTGTTGCCCGCAAGCGCTGCTGCTCCAAATGCGGCACCGATCAAACTCTTGACCAACCATCTGCACTTCGCCTGCATGTCCACACTCCTTGGATTGCCGAAAACTTCATTACGGTAGCGCGCCAATCGCGGTTTCGTCTTGTCTAGACAAGATGCGGGAAGTCGAATTTTGGCGCAAGCGCAATTTCTGAAAATGTCGCCGATTCAGGGTATCCACCAGGTCAGGGGCTCGGATCTGGCGCTTTACCCCGCCTGGCGGCGAACGCACAGTGGCAGTCACGGGTAAATCGCATCAGCGACGATGCCGATGCAGTTCGTCGCTGGGCGATAGCCGGGGAAGGCCTTGTCTACAAGTCGCGACTGGACCTCATCGACGATCTGAAGGCAGGTCGACTGGTGGAGTTGTTTCCGCCGGCGTATTGGAGCCTTCGCCGCTGCACTTGATTTGTGCTCACCGTGCGCAACTGACACCGACGATCAGCGCGTTGAATGCCTTCCTGCGCGAGCGCTGCTCTGCATTGCTGGCCAGCTACCTCTCGGGAGGCTCCCGATCTGCGTAACGAAGTTCGCCCTTTCCTGATCGTCTCAATGAGTCGACCGAAGGCTCAGGCGCTAGCTCAGTGTCTTGAACTGGATACCCGGCCAGGTGAGTTTTGGCAGCCTGCTTTCCAGGCAGGTGCGGAGTTCCTGCACCTGCGCCGCTTGGTCGGAATCTTCCGGTCTGGTGAGGTAATACGCGTCACCACTTCCAACGGCGGTTTTAAACGGCAGCACGAGTTGCCGCTCGTCGATCGCGTCCTGTCGACCAGCTGCATCTCGCCGACGACGTTGCACCCGAGGTCCGCGCGAACGTCGCGGTCATTACGACGCTCTCCGCACAGATCGCCATCGTGGAAAAGCGTCTTCGAAAAAACGTCGCACACACGCGGACTGCGCCCTCTTTACTCCAGTACCCGGCAATTGATGGAGCACGCTTAATTCGTACCCTTTGTCTTATAACAGTTTCACGAATTGATTGAATTAAATGTCATTTCACTTATCCTGTTTCCATAGTCGCGCGATGGTCCAAACCAGCAGTCCTCTCGTCGGAGGTCACGGCCAATGAGTCCCGTCGTCGTCACCCTGCTCGTGCTGCTGGGCGTCGGGCTACTGCTCGCGCTCCGCCTCATGGGCATCTACAACGGGCTAGTGGTCGCCCGGAACCGCTTCGCGAACGCCTTCGCCCAAATCGACGTGCAGCTCAAACGCCGCTACGAGCTGATTCCGAACTTAGTCGAAGCGGTCAAGGGCTACATGGGTCACGAAAGGGAGACGCTCGACGCCGTCATCAAGGCCCGCAACAGCGCGATGGCAGCCGAGCAGAAAGTCGCCGCCAACCCCAGCGACCCGGCGGCCATCAAAGGGTTTAACGAGGCCGAGGCCCAGCTCGGCGGCATTCTGGGCCGGCTCTTTGCGCTATCCGAAGCGTACCCGGACCTCAAGGCCAACCAGAACATGCTCGCCCTGCAGGAGGAACTGAGCTCGACCGAGAACAAGATCGGCTTCGCCAGGCAAGCCTTCAACGACGCCGCCACCGACTACAACAACCAGCGCGAAGTCTTCCCAGCCGTCATGGTGGCCGGCATGTTTGGTTTCAAGGAAGCGTCACTGCTCGAAACCACAGAGGCCGAGCGCGCAGCGCCCAAGGTGTCGTTCCGGTAACCGGAACCGCCACGGCTCCGTGCGCTTCACGCTCTCAAAACCGCGCCGGCCATGGCCACCAATTTCTTTCAGCAGCAGGATTCGGCACGGCGCAAGACCTTCCAGCTGGTGGTCTATTTCGTCCTCGCGATCCTGATTCTGATCGCCCTCGTGTACGGT
Organism: Paraburkholderia tuberum STM678; assembly: GCF_902833905.1. Lineage (GTDB taxonomy): Bacteria > Pseudomonadota > Gammaproteobacteria > Burkholderiales > Burkholderiaceae > Paraburkholderia > Paraburkholderia tuberum. The sequence goes on from NZ_CADFGP010000037.1 coordinate 28,648, forward strand.
CTGTTGGTGGCGCTCAGCATGTATGGCGCTCACGAGCCAGTGTCCTGGTGGCAACCTGACATGCTCCTGCTCGCGGCGCCGGCGGTGGGCATCCTGGTCGGCGGTGCCAGCGCGCTCAAGGTGGCCCAGCTCGCTTCTGGCGGGCAGGCCGTCGCCTTGATGTTGGCGGTAAGGAGGGTGCCCGGCACGACCACCGACGCGCGGCAGAAGCGGCTGCTCAACGTCGTCGAGGAGATGGCCCTCGCTGCGGGAGTGCCGGTGCCCCCCGTATATGTTCTGCCGGAGACCGGCATCAATGCCTTCGCGGCCGGCTACGCCCCGGGCGATGCTGTGGTCGCCGTCTCCCAGGGCTGCCTCGACTACTTGACCCGTGACGAGCTGCAGGGCGTGGTGGCGCACGAGTTCAGCCATATCCTCAACGGCGACATGCGGCTCAACATCCGGCTGATCGGCCTGATCTTTGGGATCATGGCGTTGTCCATCATCGGCCGCAGCCCCAGTTCCTGCCGCAGCGTCAGACGCGTCCATTGCACAGCTCGCCGCAAAAACTGGCGGGTTCCGGCCGGCCTTCCCACGCCAACAGCGCGGGATCGAAGAACCGGGGGTTACACCCCCTGCTCCGGTTTTCTGATCGCGGATGACCCTGCCTGACCGGCGGCTGCGCCGGTGACCGACGCGGCCGTCGCGCTCGGCACGATGTGCAATTCACGGGTGCGCAACGGCAGCGAACATTGCGCGTCGGTCAATGTTTGACGCACCCGGCGCGCGAGTTCCCAGCGCATGGTCCAGAACATGTCCGTGTTCGACCAGACGCGGATATTCAGCACCGCGGTGCTGTCGTCGAAGCGGATGACCATCACCTGCGGCGCGGGATCGCGGAGCGCACGCGGGTCGGCGGCGGCGAGCGTGCGCAGCGCCTCAAGCGCGCGATCCACATCGTCACCGATCGAGATCTCCACTTCGAGATCGAGCCGGCGCATCGGATTACGGCTGAAGTTGCGGATCGAATTGCTCCACAACGCGCTGTTCGGCACGTATTCGCAGATGCCGTCGGGTTTGGTGAGACGCGTCGTGAACAGATTGACTTCGTCGACCGTGCCCGCGACACTGCCGGCTCCGCCCTCGATATAGTCGCCGACCTTGAACGGCCGCAACACTAGCAGCATGATGCCGGCCGCGATATTCTGCATCGTGCCTTGCAGCGCGAGACCGACCGCAAGACCGGCTGCGCCAAGCACGGCAATGATGCTGGCCGTCTGGATGCCTAACTGCGACAGCGCACCGACGATCGCGACAATGCGAATGCCCCACAGGCCGATGTCGCAGAGGATCGGTCGCAGCGTGGCGTCCATGCGTGATTGACGCGCAAGAAGCCGGCTCAGCGACATCGAAGCGCGGCGCGCGACCCACCATCCGATCACCAGTATGCCCGCAGCGGCGCCCAGATGAATCGAGAACGCGGTGAGCATATCCAGCAGGAAGGCCCATCCGCCCGGACTGATTTCGACGAGAAGATTCTCCATGTGTCTTGACGATCCCTATATTGGACAGCGGGTAGATTGCCGCGCGCGAGCATCGACGGTATACGTGGACGAACTCGACTGGCTTCCGGGAATTTAACCAGATAACTTCCGTTTTGGACATTATCAGCGGTTAAAGCTGCGTGTTTTTTCTGAGCTGTTATCCAGATCGCTTCTGTCGTAACGGCAGCCGCCCGAGCTAGCGGCTGCCCGCCCCGAGTTCCGTGAACGGCCCCGCCGGCGTGACTTCGAGGAGACGGAAACGATGTCCTCACGCCCCGTTCGACCTTCTCTGCAGGCGTTTCGATAACCACTCAAGATACCCACAGAAGCTGGGCACAAGCCTGTGGAAAACAGGCTCATGACTCGCTCAACTCATTGAGCGCATTGGTTTTCACTCACATGCTTCCGATAGGTCGGCTGCGTCGCGGCCACACGCGTGTCGGACGAGCCGCCGTCGCCGCGGCGGCGCTCTCGCTCACCTTCATCGTGCGCGGCGCGCTGCACGTACCGATTGAAGGATCGGTCGCGCTCTTTCTCGCTGGCGCGGCGCTGCACCTGTTCGCCACCACTTCGATGGGCATTTTCATGGCCACGCTCGCGCGCAGCATGCCGCAGTTCGTGCAGAACGTCATGCTCGCCGCGCCCACCACGCATTTCGTCGAGCTCGGCCAGGCCATACTCTTTCGTGGCGCGGGCATCGCCGTGGTCTGGCAACCCTTCCGGTGGCTCGCGGCGATAAGAGGTCACGCAGCGCATGAATGAGCGCCTGCTACGCCGCGCCGAGGTCGAGCAGCGTATCGGCCTGACCGGATCGACGATCTATCTGAAGATCGCGCAAGGCAAGTTCCCCAAACCCATCAAGGTCGGCGTGGCGGCGGTGCGCTGGCGTGAAAGCGAGGTCAATCAATGGATCGCAGGACATCCACCCGACCCGCATCGCGCGGGTCTTTTTTTGCCTGCGCGCTGCGCTCGATCAGATCGCAATCACACTTCCGATGTTTGTTAAATCACGTCAAAGTATTGGCAGTGCATAGCATCCCCGTTGCAAATGCTTGCGTATCTGGGTAAAAGATTGTCCGTTCGTAGTGCATACCTTATTAAAAATGAGGTCGTAACCATGCAGCGCTCATTTGACCATTCAAGGAAAAATTCAAGATGCCAATTCCTGCCCATATGTGGCTGAAAGATGATGGCGGCGCAGACATCAAAGGCTCGTCAACCGTTCAGGATCGCGAGGGAAGTATTGAAATTATCGGCTTCAGCCACGGCGTGAATCTGCCGGTTGATGCGGCTAACGGCAAGATCACCGGCGCGCGTGCGCACTCGCCGATTGCGTTCGAAAAGGAGTTCGATGCGGCGACGCCTTATCTTTACAAGGCCGTGGCGAAGGGGCAAACGCTGCAGTCCGCCGAGATCAAGTGGTATCGCATCAACGATGCAGGCAAAGAGGAAGTCTATTTCATGATGACGATCGAAGGTGTGAAAGTGTGTGGCATCAACCCCGGCATGGCTAATACCAGGCTGGCGCAGGCATCCGCACTCAATCACGTTGAAGCGGTCTCCATGATGTACGACCGCATCACGTGGCATTACCTTGATGGCAATATCAAATACACCGATTCGTGGAATGAGCGCGGATAAGGGGGCGTGACAATGGCCTATCAGGGTAAGTTTTTGGTGAACAACGAGCAGTTTTCACCGCTCACAATTTTCGGTGTCGGCACGTTCGACGCGTATTCTGGAAACGGTCAATACCGCAATCGCGGTGGCTGCACGGCTGTGCCAAGTAACGGTCCAATCCCTACCGGAAAATACTGGATCGTAGACCGGCCCACTGGCGGTATCGGGTCTCAAGCTTGGGCTTCGATCAAGGACACAGTTAATTCAGCGATTGGGAGTGCGGTACATCATCGCGAATGGTTCGCACTGTATCGGGATGATGGACTTATTGACGACGTGACATGGATTGATGGTGTCAAGCGCGGACAATTCCGGTTGCATCCGGCAGGTGGCGAAGGTATTTCACTCGGCTGTATTACGCTTCCGAGCCGCACGGATTTTCTGAGAATCCGTAACGCGCTGCTGCACACCATGACCATTCCTGCCGGCAATTCGGGGCTTCGCGCCTACGGAACAATTGAGGTCATCACGTATGGCAACACTTGTCCGTAGGCTGTTCAAGGTGGCGCTATTTGTCGGCCTGTTCTGCCTTTCCGTGCCCTACGTCCACACATACCCTATACCGATGCCGGAAAGGCAGGCGCTTGCGTGGTTACACGCTGCAAATCGGCTTGGCATTCGCGACCCGGATGATTTATACATCCCGGTCATGCTGCTGGCTGATCTGCTTGTGGCGACGCTTGCCTATGTGGTGATCATGAGGCTATGGCGGCGCTATCGCGGCAAAAAGCCACATTGAGAAATAGCGAGTGACGGCCGCGCTTGTCCGTAGGCTTTTCAAGGTCGCGCTCTTTATCGGCCTATTCCTTCTATCCGCGCGCTACATTGGCCGGAATGGGCCGATGCCAGAGAGTGAGGCGCTTAGGTGGTTGAGCATCGCCAACGGCCTTGGCCTGCATGAAGCCGATGATGTTTATGTCCCGGTGATGCTGACGGTTTGGTTGGTCGTCGCTGTAGTGGCTTATATCGCAATCATGAGGCTATGGCGGCGCTATCAACGCAAAAACTAACAGGGTCGATGAGCAGCGATCGGGCCGAATTCATTCCTGCGCGGTCCCGTCCAGTCCGGCGCGTGATGATCGCGTTGCGGGGGTTAACTGGTGGGTCAGAAAGTGCGCGTTTGCTCAGAGCCAGGCGGGACAAGGCTTTGCACGGCGCGCGCGAATTTTGGTCTGGAAGGCGATCCCTTCGATGATCCCGGTGATATCCGCGATTCTGGTGGAACTCGTCCTGATCTCGCTCATCGTATCGACCAACGACGGTGCTCAGCGCAATTTTTCAAAGACCCAGCTCGCTCAGACCTGGGTGATCGTCGGGGCGGCGACCCAGCGGCGAATGGAACTTGCGATCGCTTGCCTTGATCGGCATGTCGTTGATACAGGCATACCGGTGGTGCATCAGACCATCAGGTCCAAACTCCCAGTTCCCGTTTCCGTAGGAGCGAAACCAATTACCAGCGTCTTCCGCAAGTCGAACCTTCTCGATTGCCGATTCAAGGGTGAACGGTGGGATGTGCGGGCGCACTTCAGCGTTTATGGACATCACAGACTCCCCTTATCCAGGCGGGATTGAGACAAAAATGGGCACTACTCAGCAGCGCAACCGCGCTACACGTTCGTCATCTCGAGAGAACTCAGTCTGAGAAATCGGTTGACGCCGACAGTGCCTTCCATGTTTCAGTTTCCGTAGCCACATAGGCGTTCTTTTCGGCTATCGCCTTCAGCGTGTCGGTTCCGAGCGGCAGACGCAGTGGCGGTCTCGGTACATCGACAAGCGTGACGAGGGCCTTCGCAAGCTTCTGCGGGTCGCCCGGCTGATTGTGATTCATTCCTTCAGCGAATCGACGCACGTTGCCCGACGTCTCGTCGTAGTCGTCGATGACCTCCTTGCCGACGACGAGCGACGACGCATCGAGGAAATTGGTACGGAAATAGCCGGGCTCAACGACGGTCGCGTGAATGCCGAGTGGCTTCAACTCCGCGTGGAGCGCTTCCGTAATGCCTTCGACGGCGAATTTCGTCGAGCAATACACCCCGAATCCCGCCGCCGAGCGATAGCCGCCGATCGAGGACACGTTGATCACATGGCCCGAGCGCTGTCCCCGCATCACTGGCAGCACCGCACGCGTGACATTGAGCAGTCCAAAAACGTTGGTGTCGTATATGCGACGCACGTCTGCGTCGGCCGATTCCTCTACGGCTGCGAGCAGTCCGAAGCCGGCGTTGTTGACCAACACGTCGATCCTGCCAAACTTTGCCAAAGCTGCCTGCGCGGCTCTTTTGGCCTGCTCCTCGTCAGTTACGTCGAGCGCGACCGGCAACAGCGCAGATGATTCGCCGAGACGCTCAATGATCGCCCGAACGTTGCGTCCCGCCGCAACCACTGCATTTCCGTCCGCCAGGGCCGCTTGTGCGATCAGTGCGCCTAACCCGCGTGAGGCGCCCGTAACGAACCAGACGCGCTTGAACTCGTGCTTCGTAGCGTTGCTCATGATTTGCTCCCGTTTCGTGGTGAACGTGAAGAGAAGCATAGGGCGCGCGATTAACAGCTACTAGGCATCGAATGCTAGACTCATAATCAACCAATATTTGCGAATGGACTCAGCCATGAATGAGGTCCGGGCGATTTCGGTGTTCGTCCGCGCAGCAACGCTCGGCAGCTTCCGTCGGGCAGCTGCGGACCTGGGCATCTCGCCGCAGGCCGCGAGCCACGCGGTCATGCAGCTCGAAAAGTCGCTTGGCGTCCGGCTGTTTCATCGGACAACGCGAAAGTTGAGTCTGACCGAAGAGGGGCAAAGACTATTGCAAGGTGTCGAGCCAGCGCTCGCTATGTTGTCGTCCGCGATTGACGATGCTCGCCGTTCAGGGGAAGAAGTTGCGGGGCCCCTACGGATAAGCGCTCCGACGGCACTCGGGCGAACGGCACTCTGGCCATCGATCCTTGAGTTTGCGGCGCTATACCCTGACGTGCAGATCGATATTCGCTTCGACGATCATTTCACGGACCTCGTCAGCGATCGCGCCGACGTCGGCTTGCGCGGCGGGTCCCCGCCTTCCGAGGGGGCGATTGCCAGGCGACTGCTACCGATTCAGTTGATCGTATGCGCGTCGCCAGCCTATCTCGAACGGTACGGCACGCCGAAAACCGTGGACGAGCTCGATGCGCATCGTTGTTCTGGATACCGGCGTGCGAACACCGGCAAGCAGGCGCCGTGGGAATTTATGGTGGGCGGGGAGATTGTGTATCGGGAGATGGCTGCTTCGGTCTGTTCGAACGATATCGACGCGGAAACCGAAGCGGTACTGGCCGGCGTGGCAATTGGGCAGCTTGGAAGTTTCTCGGCCGTCTCACACATCCGGGCTGGACGGCTCGTGCCTTTGCTCACTCAGCATTTGACCCAGCGCGAGTCGATTTACGTCTACTACCGTCGCCGGACGGAACAACCGCTGCGCGTGAGAACCTTCATCGACTTCATCGTTGCGCGCCTCGCGGACAACAGTCAATTTTTCCTCACAGCAGAGGAGTTGGTTACTTCGACGAGCAGAAGCGGCCGCGCCAGGAGCAGACGAAGTGCCGCGTAGGGGTGTCTGTTGCGGCAAGCGTAGCCAGCCGTGGTAAATCACGCGCCAAACGCAGACAAGGCTTCGTAGCGGGACAAGGGCGTGGCGAACGAGCCGTTTGCGCCTGTACATCAATGATCGTGTAACAATCCCTCCAACGACCGCGAGACGCCAGCGAGCGTCGAGCCGGCGGATGCGCACGTCAGCCCGGGAGCATCAGATGAAGCCCATACGTAATACCGACTCTGCTTCAGGAGAGTGGTACATCGACACTGCATGCATCAATTGCGGTGCATCTCGTCACGTCGCGCCTGGGCTGATCGTCGAGCGCAACGACAAGAGTGTCTTCGTTCGGCAGCCGGCCACACCGGAAGAGCAGCTTGATGCCTGGCGTGCGGTGCTCGTATGCCCTACGGCGTCGGTACGCAGCGAAACGAAACAGCCTCGTCCGAACGCAGCGATCTTTCCGCAGCAGATCACATCGGGCGTGTGGCGCTGTGGATTCAACGCACGGTCGTCGTTTGGCGCGCATTCTTATTTTGCCGCGCGTCCGGAAGGCAATCTGCTCATCGACTCCCCGCGCTATGCGGCGGAACTCGTGAAATGGTTCGACGGCGCTGGCGGTATTGCGCACATTCTGCTGTCGCATCGTGACGACGTCGCAGACGCGGACAAATACGCGCGTCAATTCGGCGCGCGCGTCTGGATTCACCGCGAGGACGTGTCGGCCGCCCCATATGCGACGGATCTGCTCGACGACGGTTCAGCACTGAGCATTGCGGCCGGCGTGCGCGCGATCCCTGTACCCGGGCACACTCGGGGTAGCGTCGCGTACCAGCTCGATGATCGCGTGCTGTTCTCGGGTGATTCGCTTGCCTGGAGCCCACGCCAGCAGGACCTCGTCGCGTTCAGGGACGCGTGCTGGTACTCGTGGACAGCGCTCACCGAATCGCTCGGCAAGTTGGCCGCGTATCGCTTCGAATGGCTGCTTCCTGGTCACGGTTGGCACGCGCATTTGCAGGCTGCGGAAATGAATGCCCGCTTGCTCGCATTGGTTGCACGCATGCGAAAGGACTGAATTCGCTGTTTTTCGCTAAAACGCGTCGTCCTTGCCCCTGTGGAAACGCTTGAACTCGAACCGCACGTGCCAAACAATCGCCTCGACCAGGATCGACGAAGTCGTCAACGATCTGGAGCGCGGGGTCGAATGACTCTTTCTGGGTCGCTTGCCGCCTCCAGAGTCCGCAAGAGCCGGGCTCTATAGCCGCTCGATCAGGCGTCGGTCTCCCTGCTCGCAGTATTCATGACACGCCGCACGTGCCGCGTTCGCTGCGCCGTGCACGAAAAGCGGCGCATCCGCGCGTCGGGACATCGACACCACGATGGACGGCGGCGAGGGCTGCAGCGGCAGTTCGACCACCTCGCCTCGCGCGATCAGATCATCGACGAACAGACGCGGAATTGCCGCCACGCCGAAGCCATCGCGCACGAGTTGCACGATCACCGAAATCGATGGCGAACCCGTAATGCGCGTATCCGCGAGCGGCACGCCGTTGGCGAGTGCGAGCTTGCTGACGATGTCCTCCAGCGCGCGATGAGGCGCCGTCCCGCGCCCGAATGTGAGGATCGGATGACGCAGCACGCGTTTCGCGAGTCCGCTGCGCGAAGACGGCAGCAGCCCCGCGCGCGCGATCCAGTGCACCGGATAGTTCGCGAGCGCATCGCAGACGATCGATTCCTCGTCGCTGCCTTCCACGCGAATGATGAGATCGAGTTCGCCCGCCATCAGACGCCGCTGCAGCACCACGCTCACGTCCACCGCAAGCTCCACTTCGAGCTGCGGATAGTCCTTCGAGAGCCGCCGCAGATAGTCGGCAAGCCAGCTATGCACGACCGTCTCGATCACGCCGAGTCGCAACTTGCCGCGCATCGCGCCTTCATGTGACGCGGCGGCCTGCAACTGGCGCGTCGCCTCGACCACGGCCTTCGCGTAGCCGAGCAGATATTCGCCGTTCGGCGTGAGCCGAAATTCGCGGCTCTCGCGATCGACGAGCACGGTATGCAATTCGTCTTCCAGTGCCTTCAGGCGCTGCGAGATCGCCGCCGGCGTGGCGTGAAGCGCGGTCGCCGTCGTGCGGAAACTGCGCAGCTTGGCAAGCGTGACGAAGGTTTCGAGGAAGCGCGTATTCATCAGTCAAAGGTGGGCAGTGCAACGGAAGCAAACCGCTCCAAAAATCTCAACGTGACTCGGGAAAACCCTCGATTCCATTAAGAAATTCTATTCACCTGGCGCAAAGAAAACTAGCTGGCGTCAAATTTTCTTCTTTTCTATGCTTGGCCTGACGGTAGGCAAGACGCATCGCCCACCGCAGACAATCCGATGCAACCGCCAGAGCACGCTAACACCATGACTCCATCCGAATTCCGCCAGGCCGTCCGTCACCGCGACTTCCGTGGCCCGACGGCCGGCCATTGCGGCGACTACGCGCAAGCCAATCTCGCGATCCTGCCCGCTGCGCACGCGCACGATTTCCTGCGCTTTTGCCATGCGAATCCGAAGCCATGTCCGCTGCTCGGCGTGGGCGAGCCTGGCGAGTTCCGCGTGCCGATGCTCGGGCGCGACATCGACATCCGCACCGACGTGCCCGCGTACAACGTATATCGCGACGGCAACCTGAGCGAGCGCGTCGAATCGATCGAAGCGCTCTGGCAGGACGATTTCGTCGTATTTGCAATTGGCTGTTCGTTCTCGTTCGAGCACATGCTCGCGAAGGAAGGCATCGGCCTGCGCCACGTCGAAGAAGGCCGCAACGTGCCGATGTACCGCACCAGCATCCCCAACCAGCGGGCGGGCGTGTTCGGGGGCGAACTCGTCGTGTCGATGCGGCCGCTGCGCGGCGCCGACGCGATCCGTGCCGTGCAGATCACGAGCCGCTTTCCGGGCGTGCATGGCGCGCCCGTGCATATTGGCGATCCAGCGGAACTCGGCATCGTCGATCTCGCGCGCCCCGAGTTCGGCGACCCGGTGACGATCCGCGCGGGCGAACTGCCTGTCTACTGGGCTTGCGGCGTGACGCCGCAAACGGCACTGATGGCCGCGAAGCTGCCGCTCGCGATTGCGCACGCGCCGGGCCACATGCTGATGACGGATATCACTAACGCGTCGCTGGCTATTTTCTGACCGTCCCGGCGGCGCGCCGCGCCGTCGTGCAACAAGCGATTCACAGCACCATGAAGCCATCGGGCCGCGCGGCCCGGAGGGAATGACGCATCCCTACGTTCGTGCGTGGCTTCGATCGTTTCCCATGCGTCTATCCATAGGAGCAGCAGATGGACAGCAAGACACTCACGGCGAGCGTCGACGATGCCGCCGACATGAAGTCAAGCACGGGAAGCCCGCAGCTTTCCTGGTATGCCGAAGCCGGTCCGCACGCGCGTCGCGCGTTCTGGAGTTGCAAGGTCGGCTACATGCTCGACGGCATGGACACGCAGATGCTTTCCTTCGTCATCCCGACGCTCGTCGCTACCTGGGGCATCTCGCTCGCGGACGCCGGCTTCATCGGCACGTTGACGCTGCTGTCCTCTGCGCTCGGCGGCTGGATTGCCGGCATTCTTTCCGATCGCATCGGCCGTGTGCGCACGTTGCAGCTCACCGTCTTGTGGTTCGCCGTGTTCACCGGCCTATGCGGCCTCGCGCAGAACTACGGCCAGTTGCTCGCGGCTCGCGCGTTGATGGGCTTCGGCTTCGGCGGCGAGTGGACGGCGGGCGCGGTGCTGATCGGCGAGGTGATCCGCGCGCGCGACCGCGGCAAAGCGGTCGGTCTCGTGCAGTCGGGCTGGGCGCTCGGCTGGGGCGTGGCGGCCCTGCTCTATGCGGTGCTGTTCTCCGTGATGGCGCCTGAAATCGCGTGGCGCGCATTGTTCCTGATCGGACTCGTGCCTGCCCTGCTCGTGCTCGCGATCCGCCGCTATGTGAAGGAACCTGAAGTATTCGAACAGGCCAGGGTTCAGCAGTACGACACTCAAGACACGCCGCGCTTCACTGAGATCTTCTCTCCCAGGCTGCTTTCGACGACGCTGCGCGCCGCACTGCTTACGACGGGCGCACAGGGCGGCTACTACGCGATCACGACGTGGCTGCCGACTTTCCTCAAGACTGAACGTCATCTCACGGTGATGGGCACGGGCGGCTATCTGGCGATGATCATCGCGGGCTCGTACGCGGGCTATCTGTGCAGCGCGTGGCTCACGGACCGCATCGGCCGCAAGCCGAACTTCATTTTGTTCGCGCTGGGCTCGATGGCGATTGCCTTCGCGTATACCTCGTTGCCGCTCACGAATGCATCGATGCTATGGCTCGGCTTTCCGCTCGGCTTTTTCGCGTCGGGCATTTTTTCCGGCATGGGCGCGTTTCTCACCGAACTGTTTCCGACCCGTGTGCGCGGCTCGGGCCAGGGGTTTTGCTACAACGTCGGCCGCGCGATCGGGGCGCTGTTTCCGGTGCTGATCGGCGTGCTGTCGAGCCGCTTCGGCCTGGGCACGAGCATCGGGATTTTCGCCGTGGCCGCGTATGGCGTACTGATCATCGCCGCGCTTACGCTGCCCGAGACGCGCGGTCGCGAACTCGAATCGGCCTGATTTTCACCTTGCGCACACCACTACCACTTTCGCATCACGACCACGACACCATGAAGCACGATCACGCCTCCGATGTTTGCACGCCGTCCCGCTGGCAGTTCTGGATCGACCGCGGCGGCACGTTCACCGATATCGTCGCGCGCCGCCCGGATGGCACGCTCACCACGCACAAGCTGCTTTCCGAACACCCGGAGCAGTATCGCGATGCGGCTGTCGCCGGGATTCGCCATGTGCTTGGCCTGCGAGCCGGAGAACCCATTACGTCGCGCGACGTCGAGATGGTCAAAATGGGCACGACGGTCGCGACCAACGCGCTGCTCGAACGCAAGGGCGAGCCGGTAGCGCTCGTCACCACGCGAGGCTTGCGCGATGTGTTGCGGATCGCGTATCAGAACCGCCCCCGCCTGTTCGATCTCGACATCGCGTTGCCGGAAGCGCTCTATGAGAGCGTGGTGGAAATCGACGAACGCATGAGCGCGCAAGGCGAAGTGGTCGCGACGCTCGATCACGCGGCAGCGGAGCGCGCACTGCGCGAGGTCTACCACAAGGGCATCCGCGCACTCGCAATCGTGCTGATCCACGGTTATCGCCACACGTCGCATGAAAGCGAGCTTGCGGATCTGGCGCGCCGAATCGGCTTCACGCAGATCTCGGTTTCCCACGAAGTCTCGCCGCTGATGAAGATGGTCTCGCGCGGCGATACGACCGTGGTGGATGCCTATCTGTCGCCCATCCTGCGCCGATATGTGGACCAGGTCGCCAGCGAAATGCCGGGCGTGAACCTGCAGTTCATGCAAAGCAGCGGCGGACTGACACGCGCCGATGTATTTCAGGGCAAAGATGCGATTCTCTCCGGCCCGGCGGGCGGTATCGTCGGCATGGTGCGCGCGGCACAGGCAGCGGGCTTCGAGCGCGTGATCGGCTTCGACATGGGCGGCACGTCGACGGACGTCTCGCACTTCAACGGCGAGTTCGAGCGCGTATTCGAAACGCAGGTGGCAGGCGTGCGGATGCGCGCGCCGATGATGAGCATCCATACCGTGGCGGCAGGTGGCGGCTCGGTGCTCGGCTTCGACGGCGCCCGGCTGCGTGTCGGCCCCGACTCGGCGGGCGCCAATCCGGGTCCGGCGGCGTACCGGCGCGGCGGCCCGCTCGCGGTCACCGACTGCAACGTGATGCTCGGCAAGATTCAGCCCGACTATTTCCCGCGCGTCTTCGGTCCGAACGCGAACGAGTCGCTCGATCGCGAGGTCGTCGCTGAACGCTTTCGGGCACTCGCCGATGAAATCTTCGCGGCTACGGGTCAGCGTCGCACACCAGAAGAGCTCGCTGAAGGTTTCCTGGAGATCGCCATTGGCAGCATGGCTAACGCGATCAAGAAAATTTCAGTGCAACGCGGCCACGACGTCTCGCAGTATGTGCTGACGACTTTCGGCGGCGCGGGCGGCCAGCATGCGTGCGGTGTGGCCGACGCGCTCGGCATGACGCGGGTGTTCGCGCATCCGCTTGCCGGTGTGCTCTCCGCTTACGGCATGGGCCTCGCGGATCAGACGGCGATGCGCGAGCGAGCGCTCGAAATCTCGCTCGACGACTCATCGCTTGCGACGCTGGAAGCCGCGCTCGATGCGCTCGCGGCCGATGCAACCGGCGCACTGCTCGAACAGGGCGTGGACGCCGCGCGTATCACGACTGAGCGACGTGTCCATCTGCGCTATCAGGGCACCGATTCATCGCTCGCAGTGCCAGCGGGCAGCGTCGATGCGATGCGCGCCGCTTTCGAAGCTGCGTATCGTCAACGCTATGCGTTCCTGATGGCAGATACGCCGCTCATCGCGGAACTCGCTTGCGTCGAAGCGATCGGCCATGCCGACGCGCCAGTCGATGCCGGCAGCCTGCCGCAGCGCGCGGCAGGCGACGCGCCCCATGCGCAGTCGGTTGTGCGCATGTATTCGAGCGGTAGCTGGCACGACGCATCGCTCTACCAGCGCGAAACGCTGTGCGCAGGCGACACGCTCGACGGCCCGGCGATCATCGCCGAAAAGAACGGCACGACCGTGGTCGAGCCGGGATGGCAGGCGGTGCTGACCGTTCAAGGCAACGTGGTGATGACCCGCGTGCAACCGCTGCCCACACGCCGCTCGATCGGCACCGAGGCCGACCCCGTGCGCCTCGAAATATTCAACAATCTGTTCATGTCGATTGCCGAGCAGATGGGATTGCGTCTGCAAAACACGGCGTATTCGGTGAACATCAAGGAGCGCCTCGACTTCTCGTGCGCGATCTTCGATGCCGCGGGCAATCTGATTGCGAACGCGCCGCACATGCCCGTGCATCTGGGATCGATGGGCGAGAGCATCAAGACCGTCATCGAGCGAAATCGCGGCGCGATGCGCGACGGCGATGTGTTCATGCTCAACGACCCGTATCACGGCGGCACACATTTGCCCGACGTGACCGTCATCACGCCCGTGTTCGCGGACGGTTCGGCCGAGCCGCTCTTCTACGTCGGCTCGCGCGGCCACCATGCGGATATCGGCGGAATCACACCCGGTTCGATGCCAGCCGCTTCGTCGCATATCGAAGAAGAAGGCGTATTGGTCGATAACTGGCAGCTTGTTTCAGCGGGCGTGCTGCGCGACGCCGAAACACGCGCGCTGCTCGCATCGGGCCGCTATCCGGCACGCAACGTCGCACAGAACATGGCCGATCTGCGCGCGCAGATCGCCGCGAACCAGAAGGGCGTGGACGAGCTGCGCCGCATGGTCGCGCAATTCGGCCGCGACGTGGTGCTCGCCTTCATGCAGCACGTGCAGGACAATGCCGAAGAAGCGGTGCGCCGCGTGATCGGCGCCCTCAAGGACGGCGCGTACCGTTACGAACTCGATAACGGCGCGGTGATCGACGTCGCGATTCGCGTCGATGCTGCGACGCGCAGTGCGACCGTGGACTTCAGCGGAACGTCCGTGCAACTGCCGAACAACTTCAACGCGCCGAAGGCGGTCTGCATGGCAGCCGTGCTGTACGTGTTCCGCACGCTCGTCGGCGACGACATCCCGCTCAACGCGGGTTGCCTGAAGCCCCTCTCGGTGATCGTCCCGGACCGCTCGATGCTCAATCCGGTTTATCCGGCAGCGGTGGTCTCGGGCAACGTGGAGACATCGTCCGCGATTACGAATGCGCTCTATGGCGCGCTGGGCATCGTCGCGTCCAGTCAGGGCACGATGAACAACTTCACGTTCGGCGACGCGCGCTACCAGTACTACGAGACGATCGCAGGCGGCAGCGGCGCGGGCGATGGCTTCTGCGGCGTCGACGCGGTACAGACGCACATGACCAACTCGCGCCTGACCGATCCCGAAGTGCTCGAATGGCGCTATCCCGTGCGGCTCGAGTCGCACCTGATCCGCGCGGAGTCGGGCGGCGCGGGACGCTGGCGCGGCGGTAACGGCGCGATCCGGCGCATCCGCTTTCTCGCGCCGATGACCGCGTCGATTCTCTCGAACAACCGCATTCACGCGCCTTTCGGCGCGGCAGGTGGACGCGCGGGAAGGCGGGGCAGCAATCGCGTCGAGCGCGCGGACGGCGAGATCGTCGCATTGGGCCATATCGCCAGCGTCGAGATGGCCGCGGGCGACGTGTTCGTGGTGGAAACGCCGGGTGGCGGGGGTTTCGGGGAAGCGTAATGCTTCATGGACTGCGGATGTTCAATGGCGGACAGCGGCGTCGGCTCCCCGATGCCGAGCAGGTTGCCCACGCTATCCCGGAACCAGGCAGCTCTTTCGCCTACCCCACTGCAACGCGTCCAGCTCATCTCCATCGGCCCCTCGCTTCATCTGAATGCGCTGCCCGATTCTGGCGAAGCAACGAAATGCCCCGGCGTCACGCCGACCGCGCGCCGAAAGTGTCGGCCAAGATGACTTTGATCGAAAAATCCGACTTCGGCAGCGACCTCACAGGGCGGGACGCCGTCACGCAATAGCCGTTTAGCGTGCTGAATTCGCACCAGACACACATAGCGATGAGGCGAAATACCCACCTCTTTGCGAAACAGGGTGGCGAAGCGCGAAACACTCAACCCGGCGGTGCCGGCGAGCGTCGCGAGGCTGACGGGCTGCGCGAACGAACTCTCGATAAAAGCCACGGCCCGCCTGATCGCGCGCGACATCGCCACGGTCCTGTCGCCTGCGCAGTCGTAGAAGACTCCGGTCATGTTCTATCCCCTCGCGCTACGTTTTCCTAGCGGCATCAGACCCGCACCGTGCCAGACTGCGCGAGCACGCTCGCCGCAGCAGCAGCGTCGGGGGGCCCGCTCTGGTATCGCTCCAGTTCCGCTTCGCTGCGATGGCACAGCACCTGCGCGCCGCTCGCGAGCGTGCGCACGCTCGGCGACGTGCGATTGCAGACACCGTCGATGCGCATCGGGCATCGCGCGAGAAATGTGCAAAGCTCCGGCTCATGAGTCGACTCACCGATCGGCGGCAACGTCTGATGACAACGCTCGCCCGCTTCTTCGAGCCAGCCGGCGCGAAGCTCCGGCGCCGACGACACGAGCAGATGCGAATACGGGTGATACGGCGGCGCCGACAACGCGTCGCGGTTGCCCGTCTCGACGCGGTGCCCAGCGTACAGCACGACGATGTCGTCGCTGATCGCACGCACCTTGGCGATGTCGTGCGTGATGAACAGATATGACACGCCGAGCTTCTTTTGCAGATCGCGCAGCAGCTCGAGAATGGCAGCGCCGACCACCGTATCGAGCGCGGACGTGACTTCGTCGCACAGGATCAACTTGGGTTCGGCGGCCAGCGCCCGCGCGAGATTCACGCGCTGTTTCTGCCCGCCCGACAGCTCTCCGGTGCGCCGCTGCGCCAGCTCGACAGGCAGGCGCACCAGGCCGAGCAGTTCGGCGACGCGGCGCCGCGCGGCCTCGCCCTTCATGCCGTGATAGAACTTCAGCGGACGCGCCAGCGTGCGCTCGACGGTGTGCGTCGGATTCAGCGCGGTGTCGGCGTTCTGGAACACGATCTGGATACAGCGAAACTGTTCGCGGCTGCGGCGGCTGAGGTTGGCGGCGAGCGGCTCACCGTCGAGCAGCAGATTGCCGCGCGCCATCGGCACGAGCCCGGCGATCACCTTCGCGAGCGTCGTCTTGCCCGAACCGGATTCGCCGATCACGCCTACCGTCTGACCACGATCGATCACGAGGTCCACGTCGCGCAGAATGACCTTGTGCGGCCAGCCCTTCGCGTCGGTGCGGCCGTAGCCGGCCGTCAGACCGCGCAGTTCGAGCAGCGGCGTGTTCGGCTGGGCTGCGTCCGGAGCCGCCGAGATGGAGGCAGCCGGGGCCACGGGCGTCACGGCAGCAATCAGGCTCTGCGTGTACGGGTGCGCCGGTGCATGCAGAATCTGTTCAGTGCGGCCCGTTTCGCGGATTTCACCATTGCTTAGCACGACGATGCGATCCGCCATCTGCGCGACCACCGCCAGATCGTGCGATACGTAGACGGCCGTCATTCCGCATTGGCGGATCACGCTGCGAAACGCTTGCAGCACGTCGATCTGCGTGGTGACGTCGAGCGCCGTGGTCGGTTCATCGAGGATCACGAGTTCGGGGTCGGTGATCAGCGCCATCGCCGCCATCAGCCGCTGCAACTGGCCGCCCGACACCTGGTGCGGGTAGCGCCGGCCGATCGTCTCCGGCTCCGGCAGCGCGAGCGCGCGGAACAGTTCGACTGCTTTGGACCGCGCGGCGCGCTTGCTGAGCGTGCCGTGAATCAGCGCGCTTTCGATCACCTGGTCCATGAGCGGGCGCGCCGGGTTGAACGCCGCGGCCGCGCTTTGCGCGATGTAGGCAACCTTGCGGCCACGCAATCCCGCGAGCGCTTTCGGCGAGAGCCCGAGCACGTCGGTGTCGCCCACCCGGATCGCGCCGCCCGCGATGCGGCAGCCGCTGCGTGCATGGCCCATCAGCGACAGTGCAATCGTGGTTTTGCCCGAGCCCGACTCGCCGATCAATGCGAGCACCTCGCCGCGCGCAATCTCGAAGTCGATGTCATGCACGATCGTCGTATCCGGCTCGCCGGGCCGGCTTCCCACCACGCGCAGGCCTCGTACCTCGACCAGATTCGACGGGGGTAGCGGCGCGGTCCTCGAGATGGTCTCAAAGGCCGCGTGAGCACGTCTGAAAAAAGGTGCCTTCATCAGTGGCCTCCATCGGCATCAGGCATGCCCTTGCGGCGGCCATGATGCGGCAGTCCGTCGATCAGCAGGTTCACGCCGACCGTGAGGATCGCGATTGCGATCGCGGGCAGGATCACGACCGGCACGCCTTCACCGAGGCCGGCGATGTTCTCGCGTACCAGCGAACCGAGATCGGCATACGGCGGCTGCACGCCGAGACCGAGAAAGCTCAGGCTGCTCAATAGCAGCACGACGAAAGTGAAGCGCAGTCCGGTGTCGGCGAGTATCGGATGAATCATGTTCGGCAGCATCTCGAAGCACGCGATGTAGAGCGCGCTTTCGCCGCGCGCCCGCGCGACCTGCACGTATTCGAGCGTGCCGATATTGACCGCCAGCGAGCGGGCGATCCGGTACGAGCCCGGCATGTAGCTGATCGCCGCGGTCACGATCAGCAACGGCAGTGACGAGCCGAACGCGGCGACGATCATCAGCGCGAACATCTTCGACGGGATCGACGTCACCGCATCGAGCAGCCGGCTCATGGTTTCGTCGATACGGCGGCCGGCTACGGCCGCCAGCAGTCCCAGCATGGTCCCCGTGAGCGCCGCGAGCAGCGCCGCCGCCAGCGCGAGCACGACCGTCAGGCGCATCCCGTAGATGATGCGGGTCAACATGTCGCGACCCAGGTAGTCGGAGCCGAACGGCAGCTTCGCGCTGAAGCCCGCGAATACGTCAGGCGTGAGGATCGCGCCGATCGAATGCGGCGCGAGCCACGGTGCGAACGCCGCGACGAACAACGCGCAACTGACCATCGCCAGGCCGATCCAGCCGCCGGTCGACAGGTTCATGCGTTGCGCGAGGCTGCGGCGGCGCACCGGTCGAGGCGCCGGGCCTCCGCCGCCGCCCCAGGACCGCGCGGGATCGGCGCCCTCCGGCATCATGCTGCTGCGTTGCACCGGTTCGAGCGCACCGAGCCGGTGAGGCGCATCGGAAGAAGGTCGAAGAATCGTCATGTCCGCAGCCTCGGGTTCGAGATGATGGCGCACAGGTCGGCTAGCAGCACGAGCAGCAGATAGCCGAGGCAGAACAGCAGCGTGCAGGCCTGTACGAGCGGGAAGTCGCGGTTGCTGACCGCGTCGACCATCAGGCTGGCGAGGCCCGGGTAGTTGAAGATGGTCTCGACGACGATCACGCCGCCAAGCAGATAAGACAGGCTCAGCGCGATTGCATTGGCGATCGGGCCGATCGCATTCGGCAGTGCGTGGCGCAGTACGATGCGGGCGGGGCTCGCGCCCTTGAGCATCGCCATTTCCACATACGAAGAACTGAGTTGCTCGATCACCGCGGCGCGTGTCATGCGGGCCATCTGCGCGATCACGACCGCGCACAGCGTGACGACCGGCATCGCATACGCGCGCAGAAAGTCGTGCAGGCTCTCGATCTCACCGCTGTACGACAGCGCCGACAGCCAGTGCAGCTTGACGGCCAGCACCAGCACCGCCAGCGTCGCGATCAGGAACTCGGGCGTGGCGACCAGCGACAGCGTACCGAGGCTCACGATCCGATCGATCAGCGAGTCGCGCTTGACTGCCGCAAGAATGCCCGCCGACACCGCGATCGGCACCGACACCCCGGTGGTGATCGCCGCGAGGGTCAGCGACTTCGGCAGGCGCCCTTCGATCATCTCGGACACCGGCAGATTGCTCGACAGCGACACGCCAAAGTTCGCGTGCAGCAGACCGACGAGCCAATGGAAGTACCGCAGGTATGCCGGCTGGTCGAGGCCGAACTGCAGCCGCAGCGCCGCGACCGTATCCGCCGTCGCCGACTGGCCGAGTGCGGCCTGCGCGGCATCGCCCGGCAACAGGTTGGTGATCACGAAGATGATGATCGAGACAATCAGCAGCGTCAGCGCAGTGACGGCGACGCGCCGGCCGATCAACTGGGCGATATTCCCGTTCATGGGCATGAGCTCCTCGGTTAGGCTGCGCGACACGGCGAGTCATACATGAGCCGTGCCGCTCGGGCGCGCTGCGGCTGCCTGCCGCGAGCGGCGCGGCGGGGGCCACCCGCCGCGTCCGGGCGCTTCAGCGGGTCACGCGTTCCACCACACGTACTCGGCGAAGTTGAAGCCCATCATCGCGCCGGTAGGCACGGGCTGGAGCCCTTGCAAGTGCTTGTCGTTCGCGTCGAGCAGGCTCAGGAAGGTCGGGATGCCAATGCCGCCCTGCTCCGATACCAGCACCTGCATGTCGCCGTACATCTGCTTGCGTTTCGCATCGTCGGTTTCCGAGCGGGCCGCGGCCAGCAACTGGTCAAACTTCGGGTTGTTCCAGCCCGACTCGTTCCACGGGGCGTCCGACTTGAAGAACTGCGTGAACAGCACATCGGCGCTCGAGCGCGGATTGACGTTGCCGAACCCGAGCGGATGCTTCATCCAGTGCGTCGACCAGTAACCATCCGCCGGCACGCGGTTGATCTCCAGGTTCACGCCGATCTTCGCGGCGGACTGCTGCAGCAGCACACCCATCTCGATCGAGCCGTTCGCATCGGTCGTCGCATAGATCGGCGGCAGCGTCGTACCGATTGCTCCGGCTTTCTGGAAGTGGAACTTCGCCTTGTCCGGGTCGTGGGGACGCTGCGGCAGCGACGCATTGAAGTAGCGGTGTCCGGGCGGAATCGGCTGATCGTTGCCGATCACCGCATAACCGCGAAACACCGCCGAGCGGATCTGCTCACGGTCGAACAGATACTTCATACCCTGCACGAAATCGGGGTTGCCCGTCAGCGGGTTGTCGCGGCGCATGATCAGATCGGTATAGAGACCCGACTTGGTCTCGCGCACCTCGTAGCCCGGCGTCGCGGCAATGCGCTGCGTCGCGCGCGGATCGACGGAATTGATCAGGTGAACATCGCCGGACAGCAGCGCATTCACCCGTGCCGAGTTATCGCCGATACCGATCAGCTCGATCTGGTCGAGGTAAGGGCCGCCGCCGGTCTTCCAGAAACTGTCGTTGCGGATGCCGACGGTCGAAACGCCGGGCTTGAACGTCTTCAGCTTGTACGGGCCGGTGCCGACGGCCGTCGTGAAGTCCGTCGTGCCGTCCTTGATGATCACGAATTGCGGCGTGGCAAGAATCACCGGCAGGTCCGCGTTGGCGGAAACGAGCGTCAGCGTGACTTCGTTGGGACCGGTCTGCTTCGCCTCCACGAACTGATCGGCCAGCGTCTTCACCTTCGACGCCGTTGCCGGATTCTTGTGACGCATCAGCGAGTAGACGACATCGGCGGGCGCGAGTGGCTTGCCGTCGTGGAACGTGACGCCTTTGCGCAGTTTGATCACCCACACTTTCGCGTCGCTGGTGTCGATCGATTCGGCGAGATTCATCCTCGGCGTCAGCGACGAATCGAGCTGCGTCAGGCTGCTATAGAACATGAAGAAGCGGATGTAATCGGAGCCTGCCGAACCCTTGGCCGGGTCGAGCGTATCCGCGGTCGAGGATGCGTCGTAGGCCACCCGGATCTTGCCGCCTTTCTTCGGCGTGGGTGCCGCGAATGCCGGGCGAGCCCCCGCCAGCAGACCTCCCGCGCCGGTGGCAAGGATGCCGCCGGCGGCCAGCAAACGCATCATGTCACGGCGGCTGAAGCCGCCCGTTTTGATTGGGTCGTCGTACATGCAACTGCTCCTCACTCGGGATTGAACGCGGGGTATCCAGCATTGGTGTTCGACGGCGCTCCGCGTGCTGGTCGCGGCGCGGTGGCATTGCATGAATCGATTTAAGCACTGCAAAAAATGGCGTTGATCGCGTATCGGTGGACTCGACCATTCGAAAACATGGTTTTGAGTGGTCAAAACAGCATGATTTGCCGCTCCTGGCGTTGACCCTGATGTTCTGGACAGGACGCCCCCCCCACGATGAGAAGTTCGTACTAGTCAATCACCGGGCAACGTGCAACAGTCGCGGCACGGCCGACTATTCACGGAGCGCCCCGTGTCCGATCCAACGCCTCACGCACGTTTCACCTACAGACGCCTGACAGCCGACGACATCCCTGCCGCTCAACGCCTGTCCGCCGCGATTGGCTGGCCGCATCGCCGTGAAGATTGGCGGTTCTCGGCGCGCACCGGGATCGGCTTCATCGCCGAGACGGCGGGCGCGCTGGTCGGCACCGTGGTCTGCTGGAAGTTCGGCGCGGATCAGGCGACGCTGGGCATGCTGATCGTCGCGCCGGAGCATCGCGGCGTGGGTATCGGCCGCACGTTGTTCGCGCACGCGCTCGACGAGCTTGGCAAGCGTGACATCACGCTCTATGCGACCGAGGCTGGCCAGCCGTTGTGCGACGCGCTCGGCTTCGAGCGCTGCGGCGCGCTCGACCAGATGCAGGGTGCGGCGTTCCGGCCGCCGCTCGTTGCGCTGCCCGCCAACGAGCGGCTGCGCCCGCTCGGGACGAGCGACGCGCAGCAACTCGTCGCGCTCGAATCACGCGCTAGCGGCCTCGATCGCAGCCACGTACTGCCGCCGCTGCTCGATCTGGCCGACGGTATCGCGCTCGATCGCGACGGCGAACTGCTCGGCTTCTCGCTGTTCCGCCGCTTCGGACGCGGCTTCGTGATCGGCCCCGTCGTCGCCAGCGCGTTTCCCGACGCCGTGCGGGCCAAGGCGCTGATCAGCCATTGGCTCGCGCTGAACGAAGGCGCGCTGGTGCGCATCGACGTGCCGCACGGGCACGGCCTGCGCGAGTGGCTAACCGGCCTCGGTCTCGCACGCTCGGAGACGGTCGTGAAGATGCGCCGGCTTGCATCCGCGCCAGCCGATGGCGAGTCGAGCCGCGCCGACCCGGGGCTGCATCAGTATGCGGTGATCGCGCAGTCGCTCACCTGAGCCAGCTGAAGCCACGCTGAACCTGAACCCGCTGCACCGCGGCGCCTCTCTCTTCCACACGCAAACACGCTCGCTCATGCACGGCAGCGTTGGGGTTCGCCCTGCTATTAAGCACACGCAGCAGAAAATGCTGTCTGCAGGGTGAAAAACGCTGCGTCGACGCTCTTTAGGCTTTTTTTTGGCTGAACGGCACGCATACGGCTGTCGCTACTATCGAGGGGTGACTCTTACCTGATCGCCACGTGCGGGGAACCACCATCATGTCAAACTCATCGCTGATCGACGCCGACCGCAAGCACCTGATTCACCCGGTCATCAACTATCGCGCGCACGAAGCGCGCGGCACCACCGTACTCGAATCCGGCCAGGGCGCGTATCTGCGCGATATCGACGGCAACGAACTGCTCGACGCATTTGCGGGCCTGTGGTGCGTGAACGTGGGTTACGGCCAGCAGAGCATCGTCGAAGCGGCGACGCGCCAGATGACGAAGCTGCCCTACGCGACCACCTACTTCCACTTCTCGTCGGAACCCGCGATCGAACTGGCCGAAAAACTGGTGTCGCTTGCGCCCGCTTCGCTGCAGCACGTCTATTTCACGCTCGGCGGCTCCGATGCGATCGACTCCGCGATACGCTTCATCACGCATTACTTCAATGCAACGGGGCGCCCGGCGAAAAAGCAGATGATCGCGCTCGAACGTGGCTATCACGGATCGTCGTCGGTCGGCGCGGGGCTCACTGCGCTGCCCGCGTTCCACCGCAACTTCGACCTGCCGCTGCCGCACCAGCTCCATCTGCCGTCGCCGTATGCGTACCGTCAGCCGCAAGGCAGTGACGCGCAAGCGCTGATCGCCGCATCCGTCGCCGCGCTCGAAGCGAAAGTCGCGTCACTCGGGGCGGAGAACGTCGCCGCGTTCTTCTGCGAGCCGATCCAGGGTTCGGGCGGCGTGATCGTGCCGCCGGTCGGCTGGTTAAAGGCGATGCGCGACGCGTGCCGCCGCCTCGACATCCTGTTCGTCGCCGACGAGGTCATCACGGGCTTCGGTCGTACCGGCCCGCTCTTCGCGTGCGAGGCCGAACAGGTCGAGCCGGATCTGATGACGGTGGCGAAGGGGCTGACCTCCGGTTATGCGCCGATGGGCGCGGTGCTGATGTCCGACGAAATCTACCAGGGCATTGCAGGCGATGCGCGCGATACCGCGGTCGTCGGTCACGGTCAGACCTACTCCGCGCATCCGGTGAGCGCCGCCATCGGGCTCGAAGTACTGCGGCTCTATCAGGAGGGCGGTCTGCTCGCGAACGGCATCGCGCAGGCACCGCGCTTTGCCGCCGGGCTCGACGCGCTGCTCGCTCATCCGCTGGTGGGCGACTCGCGTCATCGCGGGCTGCTCGGCGCGCTGGAACTGGTCGCGGACAAGAACTCGCGGGCACGCTTCGATCCGTCGCTGAAGCTGCCGGACCGGATCACGGCCGCAGCCTACCGCAACCGCCTCGTGTTCCGCGCATTCGGCGACAGCATTCTCGGTTTCGCGCCCGCGCTGTGCTTCGGCGAGGCCGAGTTCGAACAACTGTTCGGCCGTCTGCGGCGCACGCTCGACGACGTGCTCGAGCAGGCGGAGGTGCGTGCCGCATTGCGCGGCGCGAGCCGCGCGGCCGCCTGAGCGCGTGATAACATCGGCCTGCGCGTTGCTTGACCAAGGCGAAGCGCAACGAAGCGAAAAGCAGAACCTTCGACGGGCAGACCGATACATGACGACAAGCGGCGACACGAAGCTGGACCGGATCGACCTGCGTATTCTTTCGCAACTCCAGAAGAAAGGCCGTATCACGAACGTCGAGCTTGCGGACGCCGTGGGGCTCTCGCCGAGCCCCTGTCTGATTCGCGTGAAAAGGCTTGAAAAGGCCGGCTATATCGTCGGCTACGGCGCACATATCCAACTGCAGAAACTCGGTGACGTGCAGATCGTGTTCACCGAGGTCACGCTCGCCGACCATCGTCGCGAAGACTTCGCCAAGTTCGAGGCGGCGATCCGTCCTGTGGACGAGATCATTGAATGCCATCTGGCGAGCGGCGGCTACGATTACCTGCTGAAGTTCGTCACGCGCAGCGTCAATCATTATCAGAGCGTGATCGAAGGGCTGCTGGAGCGCGACATCGGCATCGAGAAGTATTTCAGCTACGTCATCATCAAGACGCCATTCGTGAAATCCGAATACCCGCTGGAAACGCTCTTCTCGCAGCAGCATCAATGAAGCGGTGATGGTTTCGGCTACGCGCAGCCGGCCCGATCGGGTCGAATGCGTTCGAGGCCACCGGCGCGACGCCGGTGGCCTGTCGACTTGCAGTCAACCATTCGCGCTCAGCCATTCCCCCGGCGTTCTGCCAAGCACACGTTTGAAGTGCCGGCATAGATGGCTTTGATCGAAGAAGCCCACCTCGGTCGCCACGATCGACGGCGGCAAGCCTCGTCGCAACAGGCACTGTGCATGCCGTACGCGCACTAGCCGCACATATTGCTGCGGCGACACGCCAATCTCCGCGCTGAAGCGCACCGCAAACCTCGAAATGCTCAACTGCGCGACGGCCGCCAGTTCGGACAGGCTGATTGGCTCGGCGAAACAGGCATCGATGAAGTCGAGCGCACGCTGCACGGCGCGGCTCACGCGATTCGGCGCGCGCGTCGGATGACGGCTCGCGCCCGCAAGCTCAGGCGCGGATGATGATGAGGTTGGGCTCAGGCTCAGCATCGACGCTCCGCTCACGCAACGCGCGACGTGGGCGGCACTGTCGGTGCCGTCTCCCGACTGGCCGCGAAGCGGCGGATGTCGAACGGCTCGAGCGGCGTGCTGGTGGCGCCGGTGTCGATCAGTTCGGCCATCGTGTCGCCTACGCCCGGACCAAGCTGAAAACCGTGGCCGCAAAAACCGAACGCATAGAACAGGCCGCTGGTCGTCCCGCTTGCGCCCATGATCGGCTTGTCATCGGGCATATAGCCCTCCACGCCGCTCCACACCCGGATGATGCTCAGCTTGCGCAGCATCGGCGCGACCCGCTGCAGCTGTCTGAACTGCAGCAACGTGCTTGACGGGAGAACCTTCGCGCGGCGTTCGTCGAGATACGCAGGCGCACGCGCGCAGCCGCCGATCACGATATTGCCGCGCGCGACCTGGCGGAAATACACCACCTCTTCGATCTGCGGCGACGACACGCCGACCACCGGCTGGATCGCATACGGCACGGGTTCGGTAACGGCCATCTGTGGACCGTTGACGGCGATCGGCACCGCTTCGCCGAATTGCTCCGACAGCAGGTTGCCCCACGCACCCGCCGTGATCAGCAGCACGGGCGCATGAAACGTGCGGCCGTCGGCGCTCGTGGCGCGAAACTCGGCGCCCTCTTTTTCCACCGTCACGACATCGCAGTTTTCGACGATCCGCGCACCGAGCCGAGCCGCGGCGCGGGCGAACGCGGGCGCCGCGAGGCGCGGATTCGCGTGCCCGTCCATCTGCGAATAGGATCCCGCCAGCACCTCCGCACCGAGAAACGGAAACCGCGCGCGCAGCGCGTCGCCGCGCAACAGGTCGAGCTTGAGACCGTAGTGCGCGGCCTCCTTCGCATAGGTTTCGAACTGGTCGGCCTGCTCTTCGCGATAACAGACGCGGACATGGCCCGACATCAGAAACTCGGCGTCGTGCTGGATCAATTCCGGCAGACGCCCCCAGATTTCGCGCGAACGGTTCGCCAGCGGCAACTGCGGCAGAAACCGCCCTTGACGGCGCACGTTACCGAAGTTGGTGCCGCTCGCCTGCTGCCCGACGAGCTGGCGCTCGAGCAGGATCACCGAGCGGCCCCGCTGCCTCAGAAAAAATGCGGCGGACGCACCCATGAACCCGCCGCCCACGATCAGAACATCGGCTTGTGCACGGTTCACTCGGTATCCTCCACGGTTGCAATGGCCAGCGGCTTTACCGGCGCCTGTCCACGAAGTCTGCCAACCTGCTCGAGCGGCACGTTCGCCGCCGCCGCGATCACCTCCGCACCCGCATGGCCGCAGTAACGTCCCTGACAGCGCCCCATACCGACACGGCTAAAGGCCTTGGCACGGTTCGCTTCCTGCGCGCCTTCATCGCGCACCACGCGGCGCAGTTCGCCCGCGGTGATGCCTTCGCACCGGCAAACGATCGTATCGTCGGACAGACGCGCCGCCTGCGCGGCAGGCCACGCAAACGCCTCTGCCAGACCCAGCCGGAAGCGATCCATTTTGCGCTGTTCACGCGTCAACGCGTCGAGCGTGGTCGCCGCAACGGGCCGCCCGAGATCGCTCAGCGCAGCGTGGGCCGCGAGCTGTCCGGCGACCTCGGCGCCGTCCGCGCCGAGCACGCGCGCGCCATCGCCCGCGATATAGACGCCCTTTTCGCTACTGCGACCGAGTTCGTCGATTTGCGGCACCCATTGCCGCGTGATCGCGTCGAACCGGAACGCACAGCGCGCGAGATCGGCAAGCTGGGTTTCCGGCCGCAGGTGATAGCCGAGACCGACCGCGTCGCATTCGACCTGCGCGACGTTGCCGCGCGCATCGCGAAAGCGTACGCCAAGCACGCCGTCGCCCGCAGTGCCGAGAATTTCGAGCGGCTCGATGCCGTTTTCCACCCGCACGCCTGAGCGCTTCAACGCGCTCACGAGCGCGCGGCCCTTGCGCAATACGTCGACGCGCGCCAGCAATTTGGGCAGCGCGCGCAAGCGCGCACCGGTCTTCGACGTGTCGAGTACTGCCGCTACCCTGGCGCCCGCCTGCACATACTGGTTCGCGACCAGATACAGCAATGGGCCGGTACCCATGAAAACGACCTGACGACCAATCGCGCAGGCCTGCGACTTCAGCGCGATCTGCGCGGCACCGAGGCTGTAGGTACCGGCGAACTGCCAGCCTTTGACCGGCATCAACCGGTCGGTCGCGCCGGGGCACAGGATCAGCGCGTCGTAGCGCAACACGCTCGCGTGTCCTTCATGCACGATATGCAGCTTGCCTTGCGCGACGTTCCACGCCAGCGTCTGCGGACGGTAATCGATCTGCGGGCGCAGTCGCTCGAAAGTTCGATGGAGGTTCTCCGCGCGCGCGGCTTCCGTGCCGTACAGCTTCGAATACGGCCGCGTGAAGCCATCGGGCTGACGCCGGTAGATCTGGCCGCCATCGCGCCTGCCTTCGTCGACGACGATCGGGCGGATGCCGGCCGCCAGCAGCGTTTGCGCGCAGCGCACCCCTGCAGGCCCTGCGCCGACGATTACGATGCGAGGTTCGACCATTGCGCCTCCGGTTGCGTCGTGACGACGCGCATGCCTGCTTCGACCACCGTGGTGCAGGCGCGCAGCCGCTCGCCGTCCGCGGTCCATACCCAGCAGTCCTGACACGCGCCCATCAGGCAAAAGCCCGCGCGTTGTTCCGCGCCGAACTCGGACTGCCGCACATGCCGCACCGAGCACAGCATCGCAGTGAGCAGCGTGTCGCCGGCCAGCGCTTCGACCGGCGCGCCGTTGATCGTCAGTTCGACTTTGGCGCGAACCGTCTCGCCTACGCGTACGAATCTGCCGTTCATGCCGCGGCTCCTGCCATACCGTCGGGCGCGACGTGAGCGTCGCTGCGATTGGTCAGCACGTGGCGCAGGAACTCGCGGGTGCGCGCCTCGCGCGGCGAGCCCAGCACCTGCTGCGCCGTGCCCTCCTCGATGATGAGTCCCGCGTGCAGAAAACACACCCGGTCTGCCACCTCACGCGCAAAGCCCATTTCGTGGGTGACCACCAGCATCGTCATGCCTTCCCGTGCGAGGGTGCGCATCACGCCGAGCACTTCGCCGACCAGTTCTGGATCGAGCGCCGAGGTCGGCTCGTCGAACAGGATCACCTTCGGCTTCATCGCGAGCGAGCGCGCAATCGCCACCCGTTGCTGCTGCCCGCCCGAAAGCTGATGAGGATAGGCGTGCAGCTTGTGGCCGAGCCCCACCTTGTCGAGCAGTTCAGACGCTTCGCGTTGCGCGTCCGCGCGCGCGAGGCGCTTGACATGCACCGGCCCTTCCATCACGTTCTCGAGCGCCGTACGGTGCGGGAACAGGTTGAAGCGCTGAAACACCATGCCGACCTGGGTGCGCAACTGGTTGATGTTACGCGCGCGCTGTTCGACGCGCTCGCCGAGCAGACGAATTTCGCCTTCGTCGTATGACTCCAGCGCGTTAATGCAGCGCAGCAGGGTTGACTTTCCCGAGCCCGACGCACCGATCAGGCAGACCACTTCGCCCTGGCGGACGTTGAGCGAAATGCCCTTGAGAACGGGTACGGTGCCAAAGCTCTTGTGCACATTCGTGATTTCGATCATCGCATCCTCACTTCGCACTTATCTCGCCCTGTGCCGACCGAAACGTCGTTCAAGCGTGCGGGTCATGCTCATCAGCGGCAAGCTCATCGCGAGATAGCCGAGCGCGACGAGCGTATATACCGTCAGATTCTGAAACGTCGACGACGCGATCAGTTGGCCTTCGCGCGTCATTTCGGCGACCGTGATGGTCGACGCGAGCGATGAATCCTTCAGCATCATCACGAGCGTGTTGCTGTACGGCGGCAGCGCGACCTTGATCGCCTGCGGCAGGATCACCCGTATCATCGTCTTCACGCGGCCCATGCCGATCGACTGCGCGGCTTCGTACTGGCCTGGATCGACTGCCTCGATACCCGCCCGGAAAATTTCCGCGACGTAAGTCGAGTAACCGAAACCAAGCCCAATGATGCTGGCTTGCAGCGCCGACACCTGGATGTGGATTTCCGGCAGCACGAAGTAGATGTAGAACAGCAGCACGATCATCGGCAGGCCGCGCACGACGTTGATCATCGTGCTCACACCGCGTACGACGAGGGGATAGCGCGACATCTTCAGCAATGCCCAGGTCAGGCCGAGCACGGTGCTCAACACCAGACAACCCAGCGTGATGACGATGCTCATCACCGCGCCTTGCAGCAAAATCGGTACAAAGTCGGCTATATCTTGCCAGTGCATGTCGTGCCTTCCATTGCTCTTCGTATTCGTTCAGTCCGCCGCGCCGCTGCGCGACGGACCTGGCAGGACAAGTCCCGCGTCGCCGCGGGCACGGCTCTTTTCACGCGAAGCCAATCAGCTCACCAAGTGCCACTTTTTGAGGATCGCGTCGAGCGTGCCGTCGGCCTTCATCTTCGTCAGCGCGTCGTTGATCTTCGCCATCAGCGCGCTGTTGCCTTTCTTCACCGCGATCGCGATGTCGAACTTTTCCATCGGCACATACGCGTCGTCTACCCGCGTCCCCGCCATCGCGCCCGCTGCTTCCTGGGCCTTCAGGATCGGATAGTCGTTGAAGCCCGCGACGATGCGGCCAAGCGCGACATCGCGCGTCATGTCGGCGGGGCTGTCGTACATCTTCACTTCGGTGAAGATGCCGAGTTTCTTCAACTGATCGCCGTAGTCGGTACCGGTCGGCGCCCCGACCGTCATGCCCTTCAGGTCCTGCACCGAGTGATAGACCGCCTTGTTCGTGTCCTTCACGATGATGCCTTCGCCAAACGCCGTCACCGGCTGCGAGAAATCGACCACTTCGGCGCGCTTCGGCGTCGGCGTCATGCCGGCAACGATGATGTCGATCTTGCCCGATACCACCGACTGGATCAGCGCCGAGAACGGCACCGCGTCGTACGACACGTTAAAGTTTTCGCGCTTGCCGATCTCCTTGACGACATCCGGCATCAGGCCTTCTATCTGCTGCGTCTTCACGTTCATGAACGTGGTCGGCGCGCTCGACGGCGGCGAGCCGGCGGTGAGCGTCGCCGTTTCGGCAGCGTGGGCGGCGCCGAACATCATCGTCATCGCGAGGCCCGCGCCGGCGGCAAAGCGCTGCACAGTGTTGAAGCGGACGGCGGCTGCAGGCTGGAACATGAAACGCAACATGGGGATTTCCTCTGGGAATAGTGATTTTCAATCTACGCGCTGCCCGACCATCTAACGGTAGCGATCAGTCGATCCATTCAATGCAGTACATCCTGCAACCTGTAATACGCGCCGACGAGCGGCAGAAACCACGCGCGTCCAAAATGTCCTGGAATCGCGGGCCATTCGAGCGATCGCCACGGATTGCGCGAGGCGGCGCCGAACATCACGTCGGCCATCAGACGACCCATGTGCACGGACATCTGCACACCGTGGCCGCTGTAGCCCATTGAATAGAACAGTCCTTCATGCTGGCCTGCGCGCGGCAGCCGGTCGGCCGTCATGTCGACGAGGCCGCCCCAGCAATAATCGATGCGCACGTCGGCCAGTTGCGGGAAATAGCACGCGAGCCCATCGCGCAGAATCCGCCCGCTTTTCTCGTCCGAACGCGGATTCGACATCGCGAAGCGCGCGCGGCCGCCGAACAGCAGACGCTCGTCCGGCGTGGCACGAAAATAGTTGCCGATGTTCAGCGTCGTCACATACGAGCGGCGCGTCGGCAACACCGCATCGAGGCGCGCCTTGCCCAGCGGCTCGGTTGCGACGATGAAGCTGCCGACGGGCGCGATGCGGCGCCGGAACCATTGCAGCGGACCGACCTGCGACGCACCGGTGGCAATCAGCACGCGCTCGGCGCGTACCGTCCCGAGCGGACACTGCACGTCGAACGCGTTGCCGCCGAGCGGCTTGAGGTTCGTCACCGGCGTGTTCTCGTAGATCTGCGCCCCACGCCGTGCGGCTGCCGTGCCGAGACCCACGCCGAATTTGCCCATGTGCATCTGCATGCCGTTGTGTTGCACGAGGCCGCCGAAAAAGCTGTCCGACCCGATCTCGTTGCGAATCTGCTCGGGCGGCACGAGTTCGACATCGGAATCGACTTCGCGCCGCAACACCTCGTACGACTTCGCGAGCGACGCGAAATGCTGCGGTTTCGCGGCGAGTTTGATCTTCCCGGAGTGGCGCAGATCGCAATCGATCTGCTCCTCCCCGATGATCGTTTTCACCGTTTCGACGGCGCCGGCATACGCACGGTAGAACTCCGACGCGCGTTCGCTGCCGATGCGCGCGGACAACGCCGCGTAGTCCTGCGCGACGCCCGTATTGCAGTGGCCGCCGTTACGGCCCGATGCCTGCGCCGCGAGTCGGCCCGCCTCGAACACGATCACCGACATGCCACGTTTGGCCAGCTCCAACGCAGCCGACAGCCCGGTGAAGCCGCCGCCGACCACCGCAACGTCGACCCGCTGCGGTAGCGGACCCTGGGCGCCGCCGGTAAAGCGTGGCGCAGTGTCGAGCCAGTAGGAGTCGAGCTTCATCGTGATGCGTTCCTGTCGGTTGGTTGCGCCGCTTTCAGCGGCGCGCGGGAAGCGATGTCGTGAGAAGGCCGGACGTGCGAATCAGAGGCCGAGCAGCGATGCCAGTTGCGGGATGCCCGACACTTCGTTGACGCCGTAATACGGGTTCAGCGGCTCGTGACCGCGGTTGACGAACGCCTTGTGTTTGATGCCCATGTCGTACGCGGTCATCAGGTCATAGCGGAAGCTCGACGACACATGCAGCACGTCTTCCGGATTGCAGTCCAGTTGCGAGAACATGTACTCGAAGGCTTTCTGCAGCGGCTTGTACGCCTGTGCCTGCTGGGCGGTGTAGACCTTGTGGAACGGCGCGCCGAGCTTGTCGACGTTGCTGTGGATCTGGTCGTTCGACGCATTCGACAGGATCACGAGCTTGTACTTCGAGGCCAGTCGCGACAGCCCTTCCGGCACGTCCGCGTGCGGGCCCCAGCTCGGCACAGCCTCGTAGATCTTCAGCGCGGTCGCTTCGTCGAACGGCACGCCGGTGCGTTCGCAGGTGCGGCGCACCGAGTTCACGACCACGTCGCGATAGGGCTTCCATGCGCCCAGCACTTCGTCGAGGCGGTAGCCACGGAAGAACTCGACAAACTCATCCATCTTCGCCTTGTCCAGCTTGTCGCCGTAAAGCTCGCGCGCGGTCTGGCCCATCTGGAAGTTGGTCAGCGTGCCATAGCAGTCGAAAGTGATGTACTTCGGCTCGAAATCGATCATGGTCAACATCCTGTCGTCGTGGCGAACCTGGTTGCAGGCTCGGGGTTCAGTTTCGGGTTGAATCAGTGCGGTTGATGCTTGCGTATATCAGGTGTAAAGCCGTGTTTCACAGCGTTTCGAAATCGATCAGCACACTCTTGTGCCGCATGCTCGCCACCATCGCTTCGCGGCCGAGATCCTTGCCGATACCGGACTGGCCGAAGCCGCCCGTCGGAATGATCATGTCGCCGCTGCGGCCGTAACGGTTGATCCAGATGGTGCCCGCGGCGATGCGGCGCATCGCCCGCAGCGCCTGACCGATGTCGCTGCTATGGACCCCCGCCGCGAGACCGTAGATCGGATGCGCGGCGAGCGCGATGCCCTCTTCCTCGTCGGCGAATGTCTGTACCGTCAGCACCGGGCCGAATAGTTCCTCGCGCACGGCGGGCGTCTCTGAAGTCACATTGGCGAGCAGCGTCGGGCGATGGAAATAGCCTGCGTCGGTGCCTTCGAAAAAGCCGCCGCCAAAGATCACTTCCGCGCCGCTCTCACGGCTCTGCCCGATCAGCGCTTCGATGCGTCGCGCCTGGGCGCCACTGATGATCGGCGAATAAGCGGTGCGGCTGTCCCACAGCGGGCCGGGCTCGATCGGCTGCAGTTGCCGTTGAATGGCGGCGATCAGCGGCTCGGCAATGCGCTCGTGCACGATCAGCCGCGTGCCGGCCACGCAGGCCTGGCCGCCGTTGGCCGTAAAGCCGCGGGCGACACAGCGCGCCGTATGCTCGAGGTCCCTCACATGTTCGAACACCAGTTGCGGGCTCTTGCCGCCGAGTTCCAGCGTGACGGGCTTGGTGCCGTGCATCGCGGCGTCGCTCATGATCGCGGCGCCCGTGCGGGTCGAACCGGTGAAGCTCATCTTCGAGATGCCTGGGTGACGCGTCAGCGCGGCGCCCGCCGTCGCTCCACGGCCATTCACCACGTTGAAGATGCCCGGAGGAATGCCGGCTTCGATGGCGAGTTCCGCGAGACGCAGCGTCGAGAACGGCGTCATTTCCGACGGTTTCATCACGACCGCGTTGCCCGCCGCGAGCGCGGGACCGCACTTCCATGAACACATCGACAGCGGAAAATTCCACGGTGTAATCGCACCGATCACACCGTACGGCTCCGATGCAACAAAACCGAGACTGTCGCGGCGCGTGGCCGCGATATCGCCACCGAGCTTGTCGGCCAGCTCCGCGAAGAAGCGGATCGCCTCCGCGGTGAACGGCACATCTGATGTATAGCTTTCCGTCACCGGACGCGTCGAGCTGACCGTTTCGAGTTGGGCGAGGCTCACCGCATCGCGATCGATCAGATCGGCCCAGCGGCTCAGCACCTTCGCGCGCTCGCGCGGAGAGCGGGTGCCCCAGCCGCTCGTCTTCCATGCCGCTAGCGCATTGCTGACCGCGTGATCGACGGTGGCATCCGACGCGTCCGGCACATGGCCAAGCAGCGCGCCGTCCGACGGCCGGTGAACGGCGATCTGCGCTTCGCCCGCCGAATAGTACGCACCGCCAATGAAATGCCCCTGCGGCAACGGCACGGCTGAAGGATCGAAATCGAGTGACGGAGTGGACATGTCCGGCCTGATCAGTAGGTTCAAGTGTGTGGTGCCGCGTGCGCATACGCACTGATGACTGCGGCACCACTCGGCACTGCTGTTCGCCATCGCGACCGCCGAATGAACGAACATCGGATGAAGTTCATTTTAATGAACACGAAATGAAATACTAGTGGTCAAAAATAAACTGTGTGAAAAGTTCGTTGTGCGCTGCAATACATTGCCTGCCTCGGAGAGCCCACCGCCGCACTGGTGGGCACGGGCCGCAAGCCCGCACGGCTGGGGCGCGCACGAGCGAGGCGACGCGACACGCCCGTTCCGTCGTGCAACGCAAAACCGAAAAGTGAATGAGAGAAAGGCGTTGACGTCAGCCGCCGTCCGTGCGAACCGGACGCGCCGCGTCAGAGCGAGCGAGGAAAAGAGAGGGAAGACAGCGCCGCTTGCCACACGACATGCGGCTCCGGTACAACAAACAGATCAAAGATGAATGACGGGCGGCTGCGTGTTCATGATCCACAGCAAACGAGCAGTCTTCCTGCTTTCGTTACGCACGCTATGCGGCACCGTGCTCTTGAACTGGAAGCTGTCTCCCGCGCGCAGTTCGGAGCGCCGGTCGCCGACATTCAGCACGACCGTGCCTTCCAGCACCAGGCCCGCCTTCTCGCCGATGCCCACCAGCACCTCTTCGGAACCGGAGCCGGCCGGCAGCATGATGATCATCATCTGCAAATCGTGATCGCCATGCGGCGACAGCAATTCTTTCTGCATGCCGTTCTTGCCGACTTCGAACAGCGGCCGCTCGGCCGCCTTGCGCACGAAATCGCCGGTGATCGGGTCCGAGACCGCGTCGTCTTCTTCGAGCAGCGCGGTCAGCGGAACCTCCAACGCCAGGCGCAGGCGCTCGAGAATACGCACCGACGGATTGGCCTTGTTGCGCTCGACCTGACTGACGGTGCCGACCGACACGCCCGCGCGCATCGCCAGTTCGTTGATCGACAGACCCTGCGCGACGCGCAGCGCGCGCAGACGAGCGCCGACGTCGCCGGGACCGGGGTCGGCCGTGCGCTTCTTGCTGAGCTCGGTTCGCTGCATGTGTCTCCCGTTGATGACGCTGCGGCCGGCTGCCCATGTGCCGCCGGTGCGGTTGTTGTGCTGGGCGCGCACGGTCGCATCCGATGAGGCGCCAGCCGCTTCGTTACAATGAACGCCCGTTCAATTTTTCAGCATTATATTGAATATAGCACCCGCGCGGTGAACGCCAAAAATACCTGTGCAATTGCGTTGCGCGTCGCTGCCGCCGTGAAGCAGACCCGAGCACACACCGGCCCGAATAACAAAAAGATCGTCCTATGAAGCAGGCACCGGGAATGCCACAGTCTAGGCTGATCATGCCGCCAGCAGGAGTTTGCAGTGTCCGAATCAACCGTGAAGAAATCACTGACCTATCGCCGCTTCACTGCCGATGACATCGCCGCCGCGCACGGCCTCTCGGTTGCGGTGCGCTGGCCGCACCGCGCCGATGACTGGCGCTTCATGTACGACGCCGGCACCGGCTTCGTCGCCGAAGACAATGACGCCGTGATCGGCACCGCGCTCTGCTGGAAATTCGGCGCGGACCGCGGCACGCTCGGCCTCGTGATCGTCTCGCCGGACGAACAGGGCCGCGGCATTGGCCGCAAGCTGATGGAACTGGTGCTCGAAGAACTGGGCAACCGCGTGACCTTCCTGCACGCAACGGTCGCGGGCAAGCCGCTTTACGAAAAGCTCGGCTTCGTCAGCTGCGGCGGACTCACCCAGCATCAGGGCGCGCTCGGCAGCGTGGCCGCTGTCGCGCCGCCGGCCGGCGAACAGTTGCGTGCCGCGAGGCCGGACGACACGCCGAAGCTCATCGAACTCGCGTCGCGCGCGAGCGGCTTCGACCGCAGCGCGACGATACCGGCGCTGCTCGAGTTCGCGCAAGCCGTGGTTCTCGAACGTGACGGCGAAGTGGTCGGTTTATCGCTGTTCCGTCCGTTCGGACGCGGCTACTCGGTTGGACCGGTGGTCGCGCAGCATGGGTCCGACGATCTGCGTGCCCGCGCACTGATTTCGTACTGGCTCGCGCAGCACGCCGGCGACTTCGTGCGGATCGACGTGCCGGACGACGCCGGCATCAACGATTGGTTGACCCATGTCGGCATGCCGCGCGTCGACTCGGTCGAAAAGATGGTGCGCAACGCGCCCGCCGACTTGCGCGAGGTGGCCCCCGACCCGGGTTGGCGCGCGTTCGGCATCATCAATCAGGCGATGGCGTAAGCGCCGATGACCGTCCTCTACAAGGCCGATCCGGTGCGTGGAGCGCTATGGGCCGAGCGCTTCGCGCAGCTGGCGCCCAACGTGCCGTTCCGGGTGTGGCCGGACATCGGCGATCCCACGGCCGTGCGCTATCTGGTCGCGTGGCAACCGGGAGACCTCGCGCTCACGCTGCCGAATCTCGAAGTGGTGTTTTCGGTCGGCGCGGGAGTCGATCAACTGGATCTGTCGCAGATTCCGGCGCATCTGCCGGTGGTGCGGATGCTCGAGCCGGGCATCGTCGAAGGCATGGTCGAATATGTCACCGAGGCGGTGCTGGCGATTCACCGCGATCTGTTCGATTACGGGTTGCAGCAGCGGGCGCGCGTCTGGCAGCCGATGCCGTTGCGCGCCGCCGCGTCGCGTCGAATCGGCGTGCTCGGCCTCGGCATGCTTGGCCGCTCGGTACTGGAGCGTTTGCGGCTGTTCGGCTTCGCCTGCGCGGGCTGGAGCCGCTCGAAGCACGAGCTCGAAGGGATCGACTGCTATGCGGGCGAGGCCGGGCTCGATGAGTTGCTTGCCCGTGCCGACATCCTGATCTGTTTGCTGCCGCTCACGGACGCCACGCGCGGCCTGCTCAGCCGGCGGGTATTCGACATGCTGCCGCGAGGCGCGTCGCTGGTTCACGTCGGCCGCGGACCGCAACTCGTCGGCGCCGATCTGCTCGACGCGCTGCAACGCGGGCAGATTCACAGCGCG
This sequence comes from Paraburkholderia tuberum STM678, assembly GCF_902833905.1. Lineage (GTDB taxonomy): Bacteria > Pseudomonadota > Gammaproteobacteria > Burkholderiales > Burkholderiaceae > Paraburkholderia > Paraburkholderia tuberum. Next base: position 65,790 of record NZ_CADFGP010000037.1, read on the forward strand.
GTGCTCGATGTCACCGACCCGGAGCCGTTGCCCGCCGACCATCCGCTGTGGGCGCAACCGCGCGTGCGCATCACGCCGCATATCGCGAGCGCGACGCGGCCCGAACCGGCCGTCGATGCGGTACTGGAAAACCTGCGCCGCTATCGCAGCGGCGAGCGGATGAACGGCTTGATCGACCGGACGCGCGGCTACTGATACCCATGCGCGGCCCGCCCCCCGAACGCAACCCCATTTCGCCATCCGCGCGGCGTCAGCAGACGGCGCGCGATCACGGCAAGGAGAGAGACGTATGACCCGCAAATACCGCATTGCCGTGATTCCCGGCGACGGCATCGGCACCGAAGTGATGCCCGAAGGCCTGCGCGTGCTGGACGCCGCATGCAAACGCTTCGACATCGGCATCGACTACCGCCATATCGAATGGGCGTCGTGCGACTACTACGCGCAACACGGCCAGATGATGCCCGAGAACTGGAAGGCGCAACTGCAGGACTGCGATGCGATTCTGTTCGGCGCGGTCGGCTGGCCCGACAAGGTGCCCGACCATATTTCGCTGTGGGGCTCGCTCCTGAAGTTCCGCCGCGAATTCGACCAGTACGTGAACCTGCGCCCCGCGCGGCTGTTCGAAGGCGTGCCCTGCCCGCTCGCTAACCGCAAGCCGGGCGATATCGACTTCATGATCGTGCGCGAAAACACCGAAGGCGAGTATTCGTCGGTGGGCGGCACGATGTTCGAGGGCACCGAGCGCGAAGTCGTGATGCAGCAGTCGATCTTCACGCGCCACGGCACCGAGCGCGTGATGAAGTTCGCGTTCGAGCTTGCACAGCGTCGAGCGAAGAAACTCACGGTTGCAACGAAGAGCAACGGTATCGCGATCAGCATGCCGTGGTGGGACGCCCGCGCCGATGAAATGGCCGCCCGCTACCCGGATGTGAAGATGGACCGTCAGCACATCGACATCCTGTGCGCGCGCTTCGTGCTGAACCCGGATCGCTTCGACGTGGTGGTCGCATCGAACCTGTTCGGCGACATCCTTTCCGATCTCGGGCCGGCGTGCACGGGGACGATCGGCATCGCGCCGTCGGGCAACCTGAATCCCGATCGGCGCTTTCCGTCGCTGTTCGAGCCGGTGCATGGCTCGGCGCCCGACATCGCCGGCAAGGGCATTGCCAATCCGGTCGCGATGATCTGGTCGGCCGCGATGATGCTCGACTTTCTCGGCCACGGCGCGGGTGTCGAGCGCGATGCGCACGACACCATCGTCGCCGCGATCACGCGGGTGCTGAAGGAAGGCCCGCGCACGGGCGACCTGGGCGGCAGCGCATCGACCACGGAGGTCGGCGCGGCGATCGCGGCTCGGGTCGCCAACCCGTCCTGATCACTCACAGAGCAGGCAGCACTGACTGCCCGGCGCGCGTCGGGCGCTCTGCCGTCGCATGCCAACCGGCACGGAGACCTCATATGAGCACGAATCTCGAACAACAGGCCCGCGCGCTGATCCGCACGGAGAACTTCATCAACGGCGAGTGGGTCGCCGCCGCGAGCGGTCGGCGTTTCGCGGTCACCGATCCGGCGACCGGCAAGCTGATCGCGGAAGTTGCCGACAGCGGCCCCAGCGACGCGCGAGCGGCCACGGACGCCGCCGCTAAAGCGCTGCCCGCGTGGCGCGCGAGACTGGCCAGCGAACGCGCGGCGATACTGCACCGCTGGCACGCGTTGATCGTCGCGAATCGCGACGCACTCGGTGCGTTGATCTCACTCGAACAAGGCAAGCCGCTCGCCGAAGGACGCGCCGAGGTGAACTATGGCGCGTCGTACGTCGCGTGGTTCGCCGACGAAGCCACTCGCATCTACGGCGACCTGATTCCGCAGCAGCAGCGCGGCAAACGGATGAGCGCGGTCAAGGAACCGATCGGGGTCGTCGCGGCCATCACGCCCTGGAATTTTCCGCTTGCGATGATCGCGCGCAAGATCGCACCCGCGCTCGCGGCGGGCTGCACGGTGGTCGCGAAACCCGCGGAAGACACGCCGCTCACCGCGATCGCACTGGTGATGCTGGCGCACGAGGCGGGCGTGCCGAACGGCGTGCTCAACCTGATCTCGGCTTCGCGTGCGGCAGCGCCCGAGACGGTCGGCGACTGGCTCGCCGACAGCCGTGTCCGCAAGATCACGTTCACCGGATCGACGCCCGTCGGCAAGCATCTCGCGCGCGAATCGGCGGGCACGCTGAAGAAGCTCTCGCTGGAACTCGGCGGCAATGCGCCGTTCATCGTATTCGACGACGCCGACCTCGATGCCGCGGTCAATGGCCTGCTGGCCGCGAAATTCCGCAATGGCGGGCAGACCTGCGTGTGCCCGAACCGCGTCTTCGTGCAGCGCGGCGTATACGAACGTTTCTCCGCGCTGCTGTGCGCGAAAGTGGCCGAACTGCGGGTCGGACCCGCCAGCGACCCCGCCTCGCAGATCGGGCCCATGATCAATGAGCGCGCTGTGGACAAGATCGCTCGTCATGTCGAGGACGCGCTCGAGAACGGCGCGCTCGTGCTGACGGGCGGACGACGGCTCACCGAGCTGGGACCGCACTACTACGCGCCCACGGTGCTGGGTAACGCCACGTCGTCGATGGTGTTGTGCGGCGAGGAAACCTTCGGCCCGGTCGTGCCGCTGTTCCCATTCGACAGCGAGCAGGAAGCGGTGCAGGCCGCCAACGACACGCCGTTCGGGCTCGCCTCGTACTTCTACAGCGAGAACATGCGCCGTATCGAGCGTGTCTCGCGCGCGCTGGAAGCTGGCATCGTCGGTATCAACGAAGGCGCGCTCGCTTCAGAAGCGGCGCCGTTCGGCGGTGTGAAGGAATCCGGCTACGGTCGCGAAGGATCGAAGTATGGTCTCGATGACTATCTGTCGATCAAGTATCTGTGTCAGGGAGGTCTGGAGTAAACATGGAAGCCTATCCTATCGAAGTCGAATTTCCGGACCTCTCGGCGCACGCCGACGGCAATACCGGCATTGCATACGTGCACTCGTTCGACTCCGGCCAAGCCGGGCCGCACGTGATGATCAATGCGCTCACGCATGGCAACGAAGTGTGCGGCGCGATCACCGTCGACGCGTTGTTGCGCAGCGGCCTGCGCCCGCGCCGCGGCAAGCTCACGCTGTCGTTCGCGAACGTCGCCGCGTATGCGCGGTTCGATCCCGCGACACCAGACAAAGCGCGTTTCGTCGATCAGGACTTCAACCGCGTCTGGACCGCCGCGAAGCTCGACGATCTGGCGACCCGCTCGTCGGAACTCGATCGTGCGCGCGCGATGCGGCCGGTGATCGACACGGTGGATCTGCTGCTCGACCTGCATTCGATGCATGAAAAAAGCGCGCCGCTGATCGTCGCAGGGCCGCTGCACAAGGGGGCCGAACTGGCCGAGCGGCTCGGCACGCCCGCCACCGTGATTCAGGACGAAGGCCATCCCGAAGGCCGCCGGATGCGCGACTACGAGGGTTTCGGCGACGACACGAGTCCGAAGAATGCCCTGTTGATCGAATGCGGCCAGCACTGGGAAGCCAACGCGGTGACGGTTGCGCGCGACTGCACCGCGCGCTTTCTGTTGCTGTCGGGCATCGTCGACGCAGCCGACCTGCCGTCCGGCTGGATCGCGCCATTGCCCGACGAAATGCGCATCGTGCGCGTGACCGAACCGGTCGTCGCAAAGAGCATGGATTTCCGTTTCGCGGGTCCTTACACCGGCCTCGAGACGTTCGACAAGGCCGGCACCGTGATCGCATGGTCCGACGGTCAGCCGGTCTCGACTCCGTACGATGACTGCATGCTGGTGATGCCCTCGCTGCGCCAGTTGCGCGCCGGTGTCACCGTGGTCCGGCTAGGCCGGATCGAACGACGTATCGACCTCCGCTCACGACAACAGGAAACAGCGCAATGAAAGTTCAGCAGATCAGGCAAGCCGCGGAAGTCTCCGCACTGGAGGATTGGGGAACCGCGGGCCTGCCCGGTACCGAACCGTCGCGCGTATCGGGACGCCAGTACGTCATTCCCGGTCACGAAGCAATCGATACCGGCGTGTTCGAGTGCTCGCCCGGCACCTATCGGCGCTCCGTCAAGCAGGCGGAGGTGATGCATTTCATCAAGGGCAGCGGCACCTTCACGCCCGACGGAGAAGACACGGTCCGCTTCGCCGCCGGCGACACGCTATTTTTCCAAGCCAACACGGAAGGACTCTGGAACATCGATGAAACGCTGCGGAAGATCTATGTGATCTTCTGACAGCGTACGCACCCGGTATCCGGCTGCTCATGTCAATCATGGTTGCTCAAACATGCTAAGAATCGACGAAGTCCCGAATAGCGAGGGGTTCCCCGATCGCTGCGACGTAGCCGTGATCGGCGGCGGCATTATCGGCGTCAGCACCGCTTACGAGCTGGCACGGCGCGGCGTATCGGTCGTGCTGCTCGAAAAAGGCATCATTGGCGCGGAGCAGTCGGGGCGCAACTGGGGTTGGGTGCGTCAGCAGAACCGCGACCTTTACGAGTTGCCGCTCGCGATGCAGAGCCTGAAGCGTTGGGGCGAGTTGAGCGACGAACTCGGCGAGGACATCGGTTTTCGGCGCAGCGGCATTCTGTACGCAAGCGAGCAGTCTGCCGATGTCGCCCAGTGGGAAGCATGGCTCGGCAAGGCGCGCGCGCTCGGCTTCGACAGTCAGCTGCTGTCGGCTCGAGAACTGGCCGCGCGCGTTCCGCATAGTCGGGCAAAGTGGGCGGGCGGCGTGTGGTCGCATTCCGATGGACGCGCGGAGCCGTCGCGAGCAGCGCCCGCCATCGCAAGAGGCGCGCAACGACTCGGCGCGCGCGTGCATCAGACCTGTGCGGTTCGCGGACTCGATAGCAGCGCAGGTCGAATCTCCGGCGTATGGACCGAGCGCGGCCGGATTGGCGCGAGCAGCGTCGTGCTGGCCGGCGGCGCGTGGAGCGCCCTGTTCTGCCGGCACCATGGGATCGATCTGCCGGCGGTCAATGTGATCGGCACCGCGCTGCGCACGGCGGAAGCGCCGGCCGTGATAGACGGGTGCTTCTCCGGCCCGAACTTCGCGATGCGGCGGCGGCTGGACGGCGGCTACACGATCGCGGTGCCAGGCTATGGACGCATGGAGATCGCGCCACAGAACCTGCGGCACGCGGTCAAGTTTCGCCAGATGTTCCGCAGCAAACTCAACAAGAAGCTTAAATTCCGGATCGCGCAACCTTTCTTCGGCGGCCCCGAAGGAAGTGCGGACTGGCGCCACGACGACATCTCTCCGTTCGAGGTGACGCGGGTTCTCAATCCTGCGCCCGATGCCGAGTGGCCGACCCGTGCACTGCAAAACGTTGCGACGGTCTTTCCCGAACTGTCGGGATTGCGTATCGCTCATGCGTGGGCTGGCGCGATCGACACGATGCCCGATCTGGTGCCGGTGATGTCACGCGTGGAGAGCAACCCGGGCCTTGTGATCGCTTCGGGGTTCAGCGGTCATGGATTCGGGCTGGGACCGGGAGCCGGCATGCTGGTTAGCCGCATCGTGACGGACGACGCGACTGGGATCGAGACACAGCCATATCGATTGACGCGCTTTAGCGATGGCACCCGGCTGGCGAAACCCGAGATGATGTAACGCCTGACGTCGCCCCGCGAAATCTCATGTTCCCGGCCCGATCGCGGGAAGATGCAGTTTCGACCGTTTCACCGCCATTCCTCAACCCCGGATAAGGCGAAGCGGCTTCCGTGCCAAACGACACTGCCAGTCGTCATGCTGTCGTACCTGCTTGCAGTCGAGAAACTCTAAGGCTTGCGATCGATGAACGATTGATCGCGCAATCGTGGCAAACACTGACCATCAGACCATTGCAGTTGAGTGCCGACCACGCTTGATCCAATCTGCGCCAGCGCATGACCGATGACACGCGGGAATCGGCTTGTAATATCCTGCTAAAAAGGTCATCCGCGAGCGGCTTTGGGCAACCCCAATCGACCTCGACGGAGCCCATGGGGGGAACAGCATGAAGGGCTTCCTTCTGGCGTTGGCTTGCGCGTGTGTGCTGTCGGCCGCCGCCGCGCAGGATTTATTGCCAGGCCCTGCGCCCGGAGCCCCGCTCGCCGCGACGGACTTCCTGGCCCTGGCCAGGCGAGTGGTCGACGCCGCTTCGCGACCCGCTGCACCCTGGAACGGGCCACGCAAGGGGCCACCCGCGCAATCTGGAAAACACATCGCGGTCGTCGCCGAGGATTTGCGCAACGGCGGCATCCTCGGTGTGGTCGATGGTGTGCTGGAGGCGGCCAAGGTGATCGGCTGGCGCGTGAGGATCTTCGATTCCGCGGGTGCGGCCGACCTGCGTCTGAAGATGCTCGCGAATGCGCTGGCAAGCCACCCCGACGGTCTGATCCTCGCCGGCGGCGACGCACGCGCGCTGCTCCCCGCACTGCGGCCGTTTGCCGAGAACAACATCCCGATCGTCGGCTGGCATGTCGCGGCCCGGGCCGGACCGGTGCCCGGCACGCCCGTGGCGATGAACGTGTCGACGGATCCGCTCGAGGTCGCGCGCGTGACCGCGCTGGCGGCCATCGTGCAGTCCGGCGGGCATGCGGGCGTCGTCATCTTCACCGATTCCAATTTCCGAATTGCGCAAGGCAAGGCGGATGAAATGGCTGCCGTCGTTCGCGCGTGCAGTGGCTGTACCCTGCTTGAAGTGCGCGACGTGGCGATTTCGCGCAGCCGGGAACTGGTGCCGGGGACGACCCGCGCCCTGCTCGCGCGTTACGGCCCGCGCTGGAACTGTGCGCTGGCGATCAACGACATCTACTTTGACTACGCCGCCCCGGTGTTGACTCAGGCGGGAATGCCGAACGCTGCAATGATCATGCTGTCGGCTGGCGACGGCAGCGAGTCCGCCTTCCTGCGCATCCGCACCGGCACGTTCCAGACCGGCACCGTGGCCGAACCCCTGAATCTGCACGGCTGGCAACTGGTCGACGAAATGAACCGACTTTTCGCGGGCGTCGGCGTCACGGGTTACGTGACGCCGGTGCATCTCGTGACGGCGGACAACGTCGCCGCGGACGGCGGCGATCGTCTACTCTACGACCCTGACAACGGCTATCGCGACATTTATCGTCAGATCTGGCAACGACCGTGAAACTGCCTTTCCCACAATCGCTCACCGCTCAATTTGCGCTCGTTGTTTCGTGCCTGGCCGCGCTGGTGGTCGTCGTCGGAGCCACGACGATTTACTCGTTGACCGGTTCGGCCCAATCGATCCGTCAGCTGGCCGAAGAGCGGCTCACGCGCCTCGCGGACGCGCAGGATCTGGTACAGCACACGCTGACCATTGAACGCCTCGCATTGCAGTTGTCTCGCGACGATACGATCGATGCCGTGCGCGAGACCCATCGGCATGTGCTCGAACAGCTGGCATCGTTCGACCGCCTGGTTGACCGCCTGGCCTCCGCGAGCGCAAGCGACGACCCAGGGGTCGACGCGCTGACGCTTTACCGGTCGAGCCAACGCTTTCGCAACATCGCCAACATCGAGGCGCAGGTGCGCGAGACCGCGCTCGGCCCCCGGGGTGCGCCGGCGGATGGGCAGCGGCCGGGCGTGTCGCTGACCAGCCTCGACAAGGACCTGCGCGGCGCGGCCGAGGCTCTGGCCGTCGCGGCGCAACGGCAGTCCGATTATTTGACGCGCGACTACCGCGAAGCAGTCCAGGATCTGGCCGTTCGCGCAGATCGCACACGCAAATGGGTGGCGGGTGGAGTCGCGGTGAGCCTGCTGCTCACCTGGCTAATCGCCCGCGAATTCCTCGGGCGCCATGTCGTGGCGCGCCTGCGCCGCGTCAGTCACTTTCTGCGGCACGGCGATGCCGGACGCACGCAAGCCGGAGTCCCCGTGCACGGCGGCGACGAGATTGCCGATATGGCGCGCGCAGTCGAGCAGTTCCTTGAAGACCGGCGCCGGCGCCGCCAGGCCGAGGATGCGTTGAAGGAGCTCAACGCCGGACTCGAGGCGCGCGTCGCACAGCGCACGGCCGAACTCAGTACGGCGCTTGCGGGTCAGGCGGCCGAGATCGCCGAACGTCAGCACGCCGAAGATGCCGTCCGGGAAAGCGAGAACTTTCTTAACAGCATCGTCGAAAACATCCCGGACGCGATCTTCGTCAAGGAGGCCGCGACCTTGCGCTTCGTGCGCTGCAACAAGGCGGCGGAGCAACTTCTCGGCTACCGGCGCGAGGAGCTCCTCGGCCGGTCCGTCCACGATCTGTTTCCCGCGGAGGAGGCTGAATTCTTCGCGCTCAAGGATCGGGCCGTGCTGGAGTCGCATCACATGATCGACATACAGGAAGAGCCGGTTCATACGCGACATGGCGTGCGTCTGGTGCACACGATGAAGATCCCGATCGCCGATGTGCGCGGCGTGCCGCAGTTCCTGCTCGGCATCTCACGCGACATCACGGAGCACAAGCATGCCGAAGCGGAATTGCGGCGCTATCGCGAGCACCTCGAAGACATGATCCGCGAACGGACAGCGGAACTCGCCGTGGCCAAGGAACATGCAGATACGGCCAACCAGGCAAAAAGCGATTTTCTCGCGCACATGAGCCACGAACTGCGTACGCCGCTGAACGCGATTCTTGGTTACGCTCAGATCCTCACACGCGACACGACTCTCGATCAACAACAGATCGACGGACTCGCGGTCATCCAGCGCAGCGGCGAACACCTGCTGACGCTCATCGACGACATCCTGGATATAGCCAAGATCGAAGCTGGAAGAATGGAACTCAATCTTTCCGACGTTCCGCTCGAACAGTTCGTCTGCTTTGTCGCCGAGACGATGCGGGTCAAGGCAACGGAAAAGGGCCTGGCCTTCGATTGCGACATGCCGCCCGATCTGCCCGCGGCTTTCCGGGTGGACGAAATACGGCTGCGTCAGGCGCTGCTCAACCTGCTTTCCAATGCGATCAGATTTACCGAGCAGGGGAGCGTGCATCTGAGCGTCGCTTTTACGCCGCCCGCGCGACTATGTTTCAAAGTGCAGGACACCGGCATTGGGATAGATGAAGGGCGCCTGGAGGAAATCTTCAGGCCTTTCGAGCAAGTGAGCGCCGACCGGCATCGCTTTGGCGGCACGGGGCTCGGGCTCGCCATCAGCCGGCAACTCGTACGCCTGATGGGCGGCGAGATCCATATCGAGAGTCGCCGCGATATTGGCAGCGTCTTCTCGATCGAACTGGATGTCCAGGTGGTGGCGCCCCCGGCGGCTGTCGCCGCGTCCGGACGGATCGTGAGCGGCTACAAGGGGCCGCGCAAGGCTATCCTGGTCGCGGATGACGTGGCGGAGAACCGTGCCGTGATGGTCGATATGCTGAGGCCGCTCGGATTCGACATGGCGGAGGCTGGCAATGGATCCGAAGCTCTGGAGAAAACCCGCACCCTGCATCCTGCGCTGGTCCTGATGGATGTGGTCATGCCCGGGATGGACGGGCTCGAAGCCACGCGTTGCCTGCGCCAGATGCCCGAGTTCCGGGATCTGCCCATCGTCGCAGTCTCCGCAAGTGCCTCGGGGACCGATGCGGCGCACAGTCTCGCGGCCGGCGCAAACGCTTTTCTTGCCAAACCGATCGAATTCGGCCGGCTATTGTCCCATGTCGCGTCGCTCATGAATGTCGAGTGGATCGACGAAGCGAGCAAGGCGCAAGTCACTGGCGCGGACCACACGGCTGTACCCGCTGCCGCTCCTTTTACCGCGCCCTTGATGGCACCGCCGCAGGGGGAGATCGAAACGCTGCACTACCTGGCGCGACTCGGCGACATGCGTGCCATCGTGCAACACGCCCGACACTTGAGCGAGCTCGACGAGCGCTATCGACCCTTCGCAGACCACCTTTGCCGGTTGGCGAAGGCTTACCGGTCCAAGGCGATCCTCAGCTTCGTCGAGCAATATCTGGAAAGGAGGCTACCGCGGTGATTCGCGCCTCAGAACCTGCACCGCATCATCCTTCGTTTTCTACTCGACGATCATTCCGTGCCGGATCGCGTACCGGATCACCTCAGCGTTGTTGGAAAGCCCGAGTTTCTGCATCAACCGCATCTTGTGTGTGCTGATCGTTTTCGCGCTGAGGGCACATGCCTGGGCAATTTCATTGATGCTCCTGCCTGCCGCGAGCATCTGCAGGACCTGGAATTCGCGGTCCGACAGTACTTCATGCGGCGGGACGTCGCCGCGCTGTGTATCGAACACCATCGCATCGACGAGCTTCGGATCGATGAAACGGCCGCCGTCCGCGAGCTTGCGGATTGCCGCGAGCAGCACCTCCGGGTCACTGTCCTTGGTCAGATATCCCGTTGCTCCCGCGCGCAGCGCGCGCGACGCGACCTGAGCCTCGTCGTGAATGCTCAGCACCAGCACCGGCAACGAAGGATGTTCCGCCCGTACCCTGCGGATCAGAGCGACGCCGCTGATGCCGGGCATCGTCATGTCGAGCAATAGAAGATCGAGCGCGCACGAGCGCAGCTTGTCGATCACTTCCGCTCCTTGCGCCGCTTCCGCCGCAACGACGATATCGCTCGTGGTCGCGATGATCTGTCTGAGTCCGCCACGGACTATCGCATGATCGTCCGCAATGAGTATCCTGATCATGTTCGAGCTCCGCCATCGAGCGGAATATGAATCGAAACCATGGTGCCCGCGCCCGGCGAGCTGTCGATCGAAAGCGATCCGCCGATCAGCCGCGCGCGCTCGTTCATGCCGAGCAGGCCATATGAATAGTTGCGACTCACCACTTGCTGATCGAAGCCGCATCCGTCGTCACGCACCTGCAGCAAGAGCTGTGAAGCCGTCGAAACAAGCGTCACCTCGACACGTGTGGCGGCGGCATGACGCGCGACGTTTGTCAGCGAAGCCTGGGCAATGCGGAACAGGGCCGTCGCATGGGCGTCGGACAGCGCGGGTTCGCCGCCTTCGATGCGCAATTCACACGCAATCGCATTGCGGCGGTTGAACTCGTCGACAAGCCATTCGAGCGCAGACACGATGCCGAAGTTAAGCGCCGCGGGCCGCAGGTGGCTCGCGACATTGCGCACCATCGAGATCGTGCCTTCGACCAGTTGGCGCATATCGTCGGCTTTTTTTGTCGCTTCCGCGTCGTGCGCGATGCGCATTTTGAGCAGAGACACGTCCATCTTGAGCGCGGTCAGCAATTGCCCCAGCTCGTCGTGAATTTCCATCGCAATGCGCTTTCTCTCCTCCTCGCGAATCGCCTCCATGTACGCGGACAGTTCGCGCTGCTGCTCGCGCGATTCGACGAGTTCCTGTTCCATCTGCTTGCGCCCCGTAATGTCATTCAGGCCCACATAGATCGCGGGAGAATCGTCGTAAGTCGCGGCGCGCGCCGTCGCCATCGCCCAGAACCGGGTACCGTCCTGGCGCCGGAACTGTATCTCCGTGTTGCGCAAGCCACCCTTGGTCCGCAGATGTTCGATCAGACGCTCGCGCTCGCCCCGCTCGGCGTAGAAATCCGCGATATTGGCGGACAAGCCTTCGTCCATGCCGAAGAGTTCGCGCAGCGGCGGGTTCGTGTACAGGATGTGCCCATCCGGCATCGAGGTGATGCATAGCGGCACGGGACTCGTTTCGACAATCGCGCGAAAGCGAGCCTCGCTTGCCTGCAGGCGCGCGTCCGCGCGCCGCCGCTCGTCGATCTGCGCCCGCAAGTTGGCGTTGGCGCGCGCCAGCTCTTCGGTGCGCAATGCGACACGTCGCTCCAGATCGTCGCGCGCTTGCGATAGCGCGGCCTCCGTTTCCTTGCGCACGGCGACTTCCGCCAGCAGTTGCCGGTTCTGCGCGAGAACCTGCTTGTGCATCACCCGCAGCTCGACGTGCACGCCAACGCGCGCGACCATCTCATCGACGCGCAATGGCTTGGTCACATAATCGACACCGCCCACCAGAAAGCCTTCGACGCGGTCCTCGTTGTCCATCAGCGAGGTCATGAATATGACGGCGATATCGCGCGTGCGCTCATCGCGCTTGAGGCGCCGACAGGTCTCGAAGCCGTCGATGCCCGGCATCTTCACGTCGAGCAGGATCACATCGGGCTGCGAGAAGGCTGCGCGCTCCAACGCTTCGATACCGTCGAGCGCCACCAGCACGCGAATGCCGCGCGCCTCGAGACTGTCGACAACCACGCCGAGATTCCCCGGCGTATCGTCGACGATCAGAATCGTGCCCGTATACGCGACCGGAGCGGCGAGATGGCTCATGATGCGGTGTTCCCTTCGAGATACCGCTCAGCGGGTTGCAGGATTCCGCTCCACCATGCGTCGAAAATGTCGAGCGCCATATATCCCCGCGAGTGCCGCCGTTGTACTTGTCCTATTCTGCACTCGATGCCGGCGCCTGGTCCATCACGCCCGCTCCGGGTTTCAAACGTCCGATGAAACGGCGCGCCCCGTGGCCTCACAGCCGCCGCATGCGTGCCTGTAAGCAGTTGCGCGCCTGGCCGGCGTTGCCGTTCGCTAGTGCGGCACCTCGGCCGCCACCGCGATCAGTCGGACCGTGCGCGGCAAGGTCAGTTCGTCGATGAGGTCGGCCACCTCGCACAGCGCGCGAAAATCATACTCGTCGATCTGGTCCGCGTGATTGCGCCGCAACTCGCGCATGGTTTCGCCCAGGCGCCTGAGCGCGTTGGTCGTGCTGTCTATCAGCGGCCAGCAGTGCATCAAATACGCAAGCGATGTCACGCTGCGCGTCTCGCACCAGGTGTCGAACAGTCGCAGACATATCACGTCGATTTGCTCGATGACGTTTTCCCGTTCCGATAGATAGCCGATCATGTTGCATCAATTCGACATTGCATTTCGATGGCTCATCATCTACGAGCAGAAAGTGTGTCGCATTCAGCGCAGGCTGGAAAATCAGGGTGTGACTTCCTGATTCGCGTGTCAGGAAATCCTTAGTGTCATTCATGGCGAAAGCCCCCGCAGATGGGCAAGGACCCTTAAATGCCGTTCTACATGCTGCTCCGGTTCAGGAAGTCCTGACGGCTGAAACCAGTGATTCCTGAAACGACATTCCGGCCGGCGCCGATTGGACGCACGCACCGATCGCCATAGGATCGAATCATCGTGCATCGCGGGGAAAATCATGGCGGGCAACAGATCGCTGCGTTCTCAGGTCGAAAAACTCGTTGGCCCGACGGGGGGCCGAGGGGCGCGCGTGCGTCTGCTGAACCGCTCGCGCTCGGGCGAAACATGCCGGGTGTGCATTCAAATCGATCTGCCGACCGGGGCGTTTTCGCTCTTCTTCTTTCGCCATGCCGACGGCGCATGGCACGTGTTTCCGCCGGGCCAGCGCCGTCCGGAAATGGGGATAGGCCGCATGGCGGCCTGAACGTTCAGCCAGCCGGGGAAACGCACATGCACGACGATGCTTCGAACACACTGCCGCAGGACGTGATAGAGCTGCGCGCTTGGCTCAACGACTGGTACGACCATGCATTCGCCGTAGGCTACGTCCATCCGCCCTTCACGCTCGATGAAGCGACAGCCGACCGGCTCGAAGGCTACTTCAAGGCGGGCCTGACGCCGGCCGAAGGCGCAATTTTGTTCTTTGGCGTCGTGCATTGAGAGGCGAGCGATGAAGGCGAAAGACGGTGAAGTCAATCAATGAAACATCACATTGTCGGGCGTTATCGCGGATTCGTCATCGAAGCGCACATGGAGCCGCGGACGGCCCGTTTGTCCGTTGGAATCGCGCTGACATATCGCGTCACGTGGTCGTTGCGTAGAAGAACACGAAAACAGCACGTCACCGGTGACTTAGCCGATGCCGTTACCTACGAGTCGGAAAGTGTTGCTCTCACGTGCGTCGACCGCAAGGCTCGCGCTCTTATCGATGCCATGCTGGCGAATCAGGAAGCGTTAAAAACCGTGGGGATGTAACCCCGATGCCTGGAAGGCCCGCGCCTCGCGCAGCGTCACGCGGACTCGAACGATCAGGAAAAAAAACGGCTCGACTAGCCGCAGACATCCCTGCCGAGATACACAGCGACCGCGCCTGTCACGGCGAAGCCAGGCAACTCCTCCGGCGACGCCAGATGCGCGGCGACGATCTCGCGATTATCGAGCCGCAGTTCGGGTCCCGGATACTGCCGCCCGGAAACCCCCATTCGGCGCGGTACGACGACTTCAGCAGCAACAGCGACTGACCGACGTAGATTGGGCTGATTCAACCGGTCGATGCAACGCAATGAACGCCGGATGAGCGGACCTACGAGTAGGCGATGGACCTCATGGCCGCGGACTTCGATGTGAGAGCTAGTCAGGAAGATTGGAAAGCAATTGGTCGCGCTGGCCAAACGTATCGTTGCAGCTCGCTCCGACCGGTCGGCGAGTTACGATCCACATACGTTTTCGCCCCGGCGCCCGCGTACGAGAGAAAGGGCAGCTTCATCATCGGTTGTGAGCAGGTTTGCTCCCACGAGCCTTTCCCTACACACGGCTTTAGCCAGGCTCTGACCTCGCTTCTGCATGAGCCATCGGATAGGCCACACCCGCGCGGTCTGATCCGCGGACGCAGTTACCACCCGCTGGCCGTCCGGGCTGAAGGTGGCGGAGAAAACCGGTCCCTGATGTCCGGTGAGCTTCGCGATCACCTCGCCGCTCGCCGCGTCCCACACCCGCGCGGTCCCGTCCGCGGACGCGGTCACCACGCGCTGGCCGTCCGGGCTGAAGGCGGCGGAGAAAACCGGTCCCTGATGTCCGGTGAGCTTCGCGATCACCTCGCCGCTCGCCGCGTCCCACACCCGCGCGGTCCCGTCCGCGGACGCGGTCACCACGCGCTGGCCGTCCGGGCTGAAGGCGGCAGAGAAAACCGGTCCCTCATGCCCACCGAGCTGGGCGATCTGTTTGCCGGTGGCCGCGTCCCACACCCGCGCGGTCCTATCCGCGGACGCGGTCACCGCGCGCCGACCGTCCGGGCTGAAGGCGGCGGAATAAACCAGATCCTGGTGCCCGCTGAGCTGCGCGATCTGTTTGCCCGTGCTCGCGTCCCACACCCGCGCGGTCCCGTCCCGGGACGCGGTCACCACCCGCTGGCCGTCCGGGCTGTAGGCGACGGAATCAACCGGGCCCTGATGACCGCTGAGGAGCAAGATCTGTTTGCCGGTGGCCGCGTCCCACACCCGCGCGGTCCCATCCCACGACACGGTCACCAACCGCTGGCGGTCCGGGCTGAAGGCGGCGGAATCAACCGGGCCCTGATGACCGCTGAGGAGCAAGATCTGTTTGCCGGTCGCCGCGTCCCACACCCGCGCGGTCCCATCCGCGGACGCGGTCACCGCGCGCCGACCGTCCGGGCTGAAGGCGGCGGAATAAACCAGATCCTGGTGCCCGCTGAGCTGCGCGATCTGTTTGCCGGTGGCCGCGTCCCACACCCGCGCGGTCCGATCACGGGACGCGGTCACCACCCGCTGGCCGTCCGGGCTGAAGGCGGCGGAAATAACTGACCCTTGATGCCCTCTGAGCAGCAAGATGCCCATCGCCGCGTCCCATGCGCGCGCGGTCCTATCACGGGACGCAGTCACCACCCGCTGACCGTCCGGGCTGAAGGCGGCGGAATTCACCGGCCCCTCGTGTCCGGTGAGCTGCACGATCACCTGGCCGGTCGCCACATCCCACACCCGCGCGGTCTTGTCATCGGACACGGTCACCACGCGCTGGCCGTCCGGGCTGAAGGCGGCGGCGCTCACCGGTCCGCGATGCCCAGTGAGCTGCACGATCGCCTGGCCGGTCGCCGCGTTCCACACCCGCGCGGTGTTGTCATCGGACGCTGTCGCCACGCGCTGGCCGTCCGGGCTGAAGGCGGCGGTGAAAACCGGTCCACGATGCCCTCTGAGCTGCGCGATGACCTGGCCGGTCGACGCATCCCACACCCGTGCGGTCTTGTCATCGGACGCGGTCACCACGCGCCGGCCGTCCGGGCTGAAGACCGCGGAGCTTACCGGTTCCCGATGCCCGGTGAGCTGTGCGATCACGTGCCCGGTCGCCGCATTCCACACCCGCGCTGTCCTGTCCGCGGACGCGGTCACCACGCGCCGGCCGTCCGGGCTGAAGGCGGCGGAGAAAACCGGTTTCAGATGCCCGCTGAGCTGCGCAATCTGTTTGCCCGTAGCCGCGTCCCACACCCGCGCGGTCCTGTCCGCGGACGCAGTCACCACGCGCCGGCCGTGCGGGCTGAAGGCGGCGGAATAAACCAGATCCTGATGCCCGCTGAGCTGCGCAATCTGTTTGCCCGTAGCCGCGTCCCATACCCGCGCGGTCCTGTCCGCGGACGCAGTCACCACCCGCTGGCCGTCCGGGCTGAAGGCGGCAGAATAGACAAGATTCTGATGGCCACTGAGCTGCGCAATCTGTTTACCCGTGGCCAGGTCCCACACCCGCGCTGTCCCATCCCAGGACGCGGTCACCACCCGCTTACCGTCCGGGCTGAAGACGGCGGAATCAACCGCATTCTGATCGCCGCCGAGCAACGCAATCTGCACTGATGCTTGCGCGCCACGCATAAGCTCAAGCTCTGCTTTTGCCGATCCCGGCGAGAGCCAACCGTTGCCCATCGCCAGCATCGCGAAGCGCATTGCGCGGTCATAATTTCCCGCGTCGTTCGCCGTTGTCGCGGCCGACGCCAACGCCAGGGAAGTCTGGCGTGCGACCGTCCGAGTCTGGTGAATGATCCACCCGGCAGTCACAACTAGAATGAATACGATTGCGCCAATCAGTACCTGGATGCGTCGCTGCGCGCCCTGTCCGTGCCCGCTCTTCGTTGACATGGGCTTGATCCTCAACGATTTGTTGCAACTGCGACTCGCGCTCCGCGCGTGCCACCTCGTTGCGCCCGCAGCAAGTCCATCGATAGGAAAGGTCGTCCGCGCCCAGCCGAAAGCAATTCGCACATGTCCAATTCGCAAAGAAATCGCTGGCCCGCACCGTCGCCCAGACGTCTGGGGGCTCCCGGTCGCATCGTCTCACGCCACACCACGCACTCGATTCCAGGAAACAGCACATCAGTGCGCACCAGTGTCCGCTGACAGGGGGGCGGATTCAACCGGTCGTTGCAATAGTTCGATGAAATCGTTCAGCCGGTGTTTCGTAATCCAGCGTCTTCCTTGGGCGCTCGTTCCGCCTTGCAGGAGACGTCACTGATGAAATTGCTAAATGATCGCGTTAAACCATATGTTCGGTATCGCGCATGTTTCAGGTCCGGGTAAAGCACACTTCCGAGACAGCGAACGTCTATGATCACCGCAACCCAAAGAGGAGAAGCCTCGCGAAGCGAAACGCGTCGTAGTTGAGCAAGGCCAACGAATAATCGCCACATAGGCTCGGGTTGTTCGGAAAAGCGTGCACGACTCGCACCCCCAATCCCGTGCGGAGACAACTGATAGTTGTGGGCATGAACCCGGCAGCGCGGAAAGACTTCGTGCGCTTCCGGGTCATTCCGCTACGCAACGAAACGACACTCCGACGCTGGTGTACGTGTATCCATGTTCCTTCCGCGGTTCATATGGTCATCGATTTCAGCCGCGCAACCGAGCATGCGAGGATAAAGAAAGATGGTAAAGGCGGCCGTCTCCAAAGCGTTGCGCGAATACGTTCCGTCACGATACGGCTGCCAGAGCATCTTGAGCAGTAACGCGGCAATCACCGCATCGACGTTGACGCAGTAAACGTTTCGCGAAACCCCCGCGTCGAACAGGCTTTGGACCAACGTCCTGTAAAAGTCGTGGAAGATGTTGTATTCGTCGCGCTCGGCGAACAATTGCCGCACGAACATTTCACGCGGGTCGTGATTGACGGGTTTATCCTTAAACACCGGATGATTCACGCCAGGGATTTTCTGGATGTCCAGGCTGCCGCTCGTTTTCTTGCTCGATTTGTATTTGGCGTAACTTTCGACGTACGTCATCGCTAGTGCTTTCAAATCCAGCCCGTGCGCAGGATTGCCCGGGTCAGTCAGTCCGCTATGCGCGAACTGGTCTAGCAGAAACGCAATTCCCTCAAATCCATTGCCGCCATGCGTGTAACCACTGTGCGTAAGGAAGCCGATTAACGCCTTGTTGAGTTGGACGCGCTCGGGGTCTTCGGGACCATCGGCAGAGACCGCACCTTTTGCACCCTGCGCGGAAATCGTTCCGGGTCCATTTGACAGCAGCAGACCGACCAG
>NZ_CADFGP010000038.1:0-31794 GCF_902833905.1 Paraburkholderia tuberum STM678
GATTAAGTCCACCGAATGTGCGCCTCAAGCGTTATAGAGCGCACAGGAAACGACAAACGCAAAACACGATGAAGCAACAAACGCTCGCGATGGCCGCAGATCAAGGTGCAGGATTCGAGACCCGACGCAAACGCACGCGTCGCGACGAGTTTCTCGACACGATGAATTCGATCATGCCGTGGGCGGAACTGGGCGCGGTGGTCGAGCCGTTTTACCCGAAACGGGGCAACGGCCGCCCGCCCATTGGCCTGGAGCGCATGCTGCGGATTCACTTTATCCAGCACTGGTTCAATCTGGCCGACTTCGCCTGCGAAGAGGCGCTTTACGACAGCACCAGCCTGCGTCGCTTCGTGGGAATTGATCTGGGCTGCGAAGCCGTGCCCGACGCAACAACGTTGCTCAAATTCCGGCGACTGCTTGAGACGAACAAACTGGGTGAACGACTCTTTGCCGAGGTGGGGCGCGTGCTGCAAGCCAGCGGGATGAAGCTCAGCAGCGGCACCATCGTGGATGCAACGCTCATCTCTGCGCCGAGCTCGACGAAGAATGAGCAGAAGGCGCGCGATCCGGAGATGCATCAGACGCGCAAAGGCCAGCAGTGGTATTTCGGCGCGAAGCTGCATATCGGCGTCGATAGCCAAAGCGGCCTGGCCCATAGTGCGGTGGTCACTGCCGCCAACGTGCACGACAAGCATCCCCTGCCGCAATTGCTGCACGGGCAGGAGCAACGCGTCTACGGTGATAGCGCCTACGCGAGCCAGAAAGCGCTGATTCGCGGCAAAGCGCCCAAGGCACGCGACTTCACCAATCAGCGCACGCGCCGCGCGGGCGAAGTCGACGAGGTAGCGCGCGGCAAGAATCGCAACAAGTCGAAGATCAGGGCCAGGGTCGAACATGTATTCGCAGTAGTCAAGCGCCTCTGGGGTTTCACCAAAGTGCGCTATCGCGGGCTGGCAAAGAACGCCAACCGTGCTTTTGTAGCGCTGGCCCTCGCCAACGTCTATCTGTCGCGCCGACGATTGATGGCACAGGTGCGCCCGTAGTGGGCGAAAAGCGGGCCAAAGGCCCGTGCAAATGGCACGAAAGGGCCGAAAACCAGAGGTCAAAGCTCCGCTCACGGTGATCAGACCTCGAATCATTTTGAAATCGAGATTTGCGGCGGCTTGTTCAGCGTTGCCTTAAGGACGATTCAACTCAATCAAAAAGCCTGGCGGGCTGCACGAAAGATGCGGTTCACCAGGCTTTTTTGTTTCCTTTTGCATTGCACGGTGCGAGATAGCCGCACCGCGGATGTCGGCGGCCATCATCGGGCCACTTGTCAGCTCTTGCGAAACACCACATGCGAAATCCGCTGCACCAGCAGCGCGGCCGCGAGCGATGCCACCGCCGTCAGCCACACACCGATATGAATCGACTGCACGAGCGCGTCGCGTGCGCTATCGATCAGCGCGAGCGTATCGAGTCCCGACTTCTTCATATCCGCAATCAGCTGTGTGCGCGACGCTTCGTCGATCAGGATGCGCAGATCGACGAAACGCGGCTGCCATTGCGATGAGGCCGGCTCTCCGAGCACGCTCATCGTGCGCGTGACGACATTGCGATAGTGATGCTGCACGACAGTCGCGACGATGCTGGTGCCGAGCATGCCGCCGACCATGCGCGTCGATTGCAAAAGCGCGGTCGTGATGCCGAAGCGCTCGCGTCCGGCGATCTCCTGGCCGAACACGTTCAGGTTGTTCAGGATGAAGCCGAGGCCGATGCCGACCGCGCCCATCGGCAGCACGATGCGCCAGTGCGGCGTGTTCGGATTGGCGAACGCGAGCGCGATCGACGCGAACATCAGCAGCGCGAAACCGATCGTCAGAATGCGCGTGGGCTTCTTCATGTGAATCACGATGCGCGTGTTCACCACACTACCGAGTGCGATGCACGCGGCGATCGGCGTCGCGAGCAGGCCGGCCTGCTGCGGCGAAAGACCGAAGCCGCCTTGCAGCAGCAAAGGCGCGAAGAAGATCAGCGAGAACATCACGAACCCGGACAGCATGCCGAGCGTGAATAGCGTGACGAGCTGCGCGTCCTTGAACAGATCGAGCGGAACGATCGGATGCGTGGCGCGCTTTTCGCACCTGAAGAGTGCGATCGCGCCGGCGATCACGCACGCGCCGAGCACGAGATTGCCCACGGTGAGGCCGTGCTTCGGCACCGCTTCGATAAACGCCTGCAAGCCGCCGAGCACGCCCGCGACGAGCCCCGCGCCGAGCCAGTCGATCTTTACTTCGCCGTCATGCGGCCGCCGGAAATTCGGCAGATGCATCCAGATGAAATAGAGCGCCGCCGCGCCCACCGGCAGATTGACGAGAAACGTCGAGCGCCAGCCGAGGTGCTCGCTCATCCAGCCGCCGAGCGACGGGCCGGCCGCCGTGCCGATGCCGTAGGCCGCGGCCAGCACGACCTGCCAGCGCACGCGGGTGCGCGGGTCGGGGAACAGATCGGGAATCGACGCGAACGCGGTGCCGACCATCATGCCGCCGCCAATGCCTTGCAGTCCGCGCGCGATCGCGAGAAACAGCATGCTGTTGGCGAGGCCGCACAACACGGACGCGACCGTGAACGTGATCACCGCGGCGATCACGAAGCGCTTGCGGCCGAAGTAGTCGCCGAGCCGCCCGAACACCGGCACCGTGACGACCGAGGCGAGCAGGTACGCGCTTGCGATCCACGCAAAATATTCGAAGCCGTGCAGCTCGGCGACGATCGACGGCAGCGCGGTGCTGACGACGGTCTGGTCGAGCGCGACCAGCATGTTGACGAGGCCGATGCCGAGCATCGCGTAAAGCGCGTGGCGAAACGGCAGGGCGGGGGCGGCGGCGGCGGAACTGACGGGGGCGGTGGAATTCACGGATCGGGCAGAAGGCGGTTCGGGGTGGACGCTGCACGGCGGATCGCGGTCAGGCTGCCGGCGATTGTACGCAGGTTGTCTGACGTCTTGAGGATTATACGGGTTTCCCCTGGTCAAAAGAATTCGTCGCGCGAAATACCACACGGCGCGGGAAACAGGTGGTGCCCCGGGCACGGCGCCGCACACGGGCCGCGGCGACTCCTGCATCGCCGTCCTCCAGTCGCGGACGCTGGCGCGCGCTTGCATCGTAGGGATGTGCGCGAGCGTACTGGACGGCCCGCACGGGTACGCCCGAACGTGGTACGTTCGCTCGCGGAATATCCGATCGATGTGTTCGAGGAGGAACTCATCCTGCGTCACGCCATGGCTTTCCTGCTGAAAACAGTCCGCGAAGCCTTGACGATCAGCGTCGGCGCGAGAGCGGTTTGGGGAGGTGGCGCGCTTCTGCTCTATGCGCACGGCGCAGCCGCCGTCACCGACATCGATACCGGCACCGGCGCCGCCTCAGGAATCAACACCGGCTTCGTCTCGCTGTATGGCGTGATCGATACGAGCGTCGAAATCACCGACCCCGGTTCGGGCTGGGTCGCGCGCATGGACTCCGGCGCGTATCGCGGCTCGCGGGTCGGGCTGCATGGCGCGCAGCCGCTCGGGGGCGGCAACGCGATCGTGTTCACGCTCGAAAACGGCTTCAGCTCGACCGACGGCAGCTTGCAGGTGCCCGGCTCGATCTTCAATCGCCAGGCATGGATCGGCGCGAGCGGCAGCTGGGGCGAACTGCGCGTCGGCCGTCAGTATTCGCCGATCTATATTCCGTTCAAGGGCGATCTCGACGCGTTCGGCGCCGGCACGATCGCCTCGGGGCTCAACAATCTGTCAAAGATCACGCCGTATGCGAACAACGCGGTTGCGTATCTGTCGCCGCGCATCGCCGGCTTCAGTGCGACGCTGATGATGGCGATGCGCGATCCGTCCGAGGCCGACGGCAACGGCATCGACGGTTATTACGTGAGCGCGTCGTATCGGCTCGACCACCTGCATCTGCTGTACGCGCGCCAGCAGACGCACGGTGCCGGCGCGCTGCGCGCGAACCTCGGCGGCGCGAACTACGCCTTCGGCAAGTTGCGCGTGTGGCTGTCCTTTTTCAACGGCGATGGCGGCACACCGGTCTATCACGGCGCGGGCGGCTCGCTGTCGGCGCAGTACAGTTTTTCGACCAATGCGCGTGCCTCGCTCGGCTATGCGCACGTGCGCGACTACACGACGCCTGGCGGCAGCGCGGACCAGTTCAGCGCGGCATTCGAATACAGCATGTCGCCGACGCTGCTGCTGTATTTCAGCGCCGCCTATCTCGCGAATCACGACGACTCGCGCTTCACGCTGCGCGGCGTCAACGTGACCGGGCTGCCCGTTGCCTATCCGGGCGCGCCGGTCGCGGGCGTCCAATTCGGTGTGATAGAGCGGTTCTAGCGCGCATCGCAATACGTCAAGCTTTCAGTCGAGTCATTCACCCATTGGATAAAAGCGCTTGAATGCGTGCGCGAAATCACATGTCGCGCGGGCCTGATTTCTGCGTCGCGTTTCACATAACGCGCAGATTCCGCGGGATCACGCTCGCGCGTTGGCACGATTCCGATTGAACAGAAAACGGGGTAGCGGCGCTATGCTAGCGGTTTCGTCTACTCGAGGAGCGACCGATGACCCAACACGCAGGTTCGATGATCACGTTCAACCGTCCCGACGGCAAGCAGCTACAGGGCTATCTCGCGAAGCCTGAAAAAACCGCGGGCGCGCCCGCGGTCGTCGTGATCCAGGAATGGTGGGGCTTGAACGACCAGATTCGCGGCGTCGCCGATCGCCTCGCCAAAGCCGGCTACTTCGCGCTGGTGCCCGATCTGTATCGCGGCAAGTCGACGGTCGAAGAGGATGAGGCGCACCACTTGATGAGCGGCCTCGATTTCGGCGATGCCGCAACGCAGGACGTGCGCGGCGCGGTCCAGTATCTGCAGCAGCACGCGGCGAAGGTTGGCTTGACCGGCTATTGCATGGGCGGCGCGCTGACGTTCCTCGCGCTGTGCAACGTGCCTGAAGTGGCGGCCGGCGTCGTCTGGTATGGCTTCCCGCCGCTCGACTATATCGACGCGTCGAAGATCAAGGTTCCGGTGATGGGCCACTGGGGTTTGCAGGACGAGTTCTTCGCCGCCGACACCGTCGACGCGCTCGAAAAGAAACTCACCGACGCGAAAGTCGACGTCGAGTTTCATCGCTATCTGGCGCGTCACGCGTTCGCGAACGAAACGGCGGTCGGGTCGGGCCGCATCGCGAGGACGCAATACGACCCGGTCTGGGCGCAACAGGCGTGGGATCGTACGTTGACGTTCTTTGGCCGCACGCTGTGGAAATGAGTTGGTGAATGGCGGAAGCGGACGGCTCGTCCGCTTCGTGAGAGTGCCCGCGGTCGTGGCGCTTTCTTGATACGGCCGTCCGAACTGTGCCGCACGCTGCCCACGATGGACGCGCCCGCGGCTCAGGAAGCGCTCCACACCTGCGCTGTTGATGGCGGCGGCGTTCGGCACGGAAACAGGCTTGACCGGCAGTGCGCGGGCGGTGGCACGCACCGCGATGTTCACGGCAGCGCGCCGCTATATCGACGCAAATCCCGGCCAACCTGATCTGACGGTCGACTGCGTGCTGGCCATGTCGCAGCTGTCGCGGCCCACGCTGTATCGATTGTTCGAGCCGGAGGGTGGGCTTCACGCGTATATCCGCAACCAATGCATGGAGATGACAACGTGGTGAAGATCGATCCTGACCGGCTGATGGCCGACCTCAAACGGCTGCGCGGTTTCGGCGCGACCGGTCCCGGCGTGGTCCGGCTCGCGCTGTCGCCGGTCGATCTGGCGGCGCGCGAATGGCTGGTCGGCAGGATGACGGAGGCGGGGCTCGACGCGCGCATCGACGGCGTCGGCACCGTGTTCGGACGCTCGCGCAATAGCGGTCCCGCGCTCGTGATCGGCTCGCATACCGACACGCAGCCAACCGGCGGCTGGCTCGATGGTGCAATGGGCGTGATGTACGGGCTCGAAATCGCCCGCGCGCTAGCGGAGCATGACGCGACGCGGCACCTCGCCGTCGACGTCGCGTCGTGGATCGACGAGGAGGGCACGTTCTCGGGCCTGCTCGGCAGCCGCAGCTTCGTCGGCGAGGCGGTCGACGACTCGATTCGCGGCGCGACGAATCGGCAGGGCGAACGCCTCGCCGACGTACTCGAGGCCGCTGGACTGGCGGGCCGACCGCGTGCGCGTTTCGAGGCAGGGCGCCAGGTCGCGTATCTGGAGCCGCATATCGAGCAGGGCGGACGTCTCGAAGCGATCGGCAAAGCGATCGGCGTCGTCACGACGATCGTCGGGCTGCGCGAATCGCGGCTGTGCTTCACGGGTCAGCGCAACCACGCGGGCACGACGCCAATGGCGATCCGCCGCGACGCGGGCGCGGCGCTCGTCGCGTTCATCGCGCGGATGAACGACGCGTTCGGGCAGCTGGCGGACGCGGATACCGTCTGGACCGTGGGCCGCGTAGAACTCGATCCGGGCTCGATGAGCGTCGTGCCCGGCGCGGCCGACATGTACCTGCAATTCCGCGATGCGAACCCCGCACGGCTTCAGGCCATGGAACGCGCGCTCGCGGAACTGGTGCGCGATTTCAACGCGCACGACGCGGTGAGCGTCGAATTGCAGACGCTCGACGAGCCGATCGAACCCGTCAGCATGGACGCTACGCTCGCGGAGCACATCGCGCGAGCCGCCGAAGCACTCGCGCCGGGCCAGTGGCTGCGCATGCCGAGCGGCGCCGCGCACGACGCGCAGGTGATCGCGCGTTGCATGCCGGCGTGCATGATGTTCGTGCCGAGCATCGGCGGCGTGAGTCACGACTTTATCGAGGACACGGCCGAGGCGCATATCGTGCTCGGCTGCCAGGTCGCGGCGACGGCCGCGGCTTCGATGCTGCTGCAGCTATCGGCTCGGCATTCCTGAGGGCCGCGCTACTTCCACTTGTCGCCGAGCGCGTCGAGCCCGGCTTTCATCAGATCCTCGGGCAGCATCGCGATGCGCAGCTCGCAGTCGGCGTCGAGCGTCAGGAACCACGGTTCGGCAAGCGCGGGGATCGCCGATGCATCGGCGACCTCGACGACCGCCACCGCGCCGCGTTTGCCCTGCTGCTCGGTGAAGTAGATGGCTTCCGGTTTCATGTCCTCGAGGATCTTTCTCATCAGGTCGCCGATTCGGCCTTCGCGCACGAGTGTGCTGAACGGTTCGTTCGGTATTTGTATGTTGAGAAGCATGCGCATGTCATCCTCCTGTTCGATACCCCAAAGGGCATCTTAAGGATAGGTGTTGCATGCGCGGGCGATGGTGCTGATCGCGGACGAAGCATCGGCGATTACAGCCGGTGGGTGGCGCATCGTGCCGGGTGTGTGCGCTGCTTTAGCTACCGAACAGCGAACCCTGCGTTCCCCGGCTCGGCTGACGATGCGCCGGTTTCGCGGGCGCATCGTCCTTGACCGCTTGCGCCGCTCCCCGCTCAGGCGCCCGCCTTTGCGCGTGGTCCGCCGCTGCTTCGAGCGAGGTCTGCCCCGCCTCCAGCGAAAGCAGCAGCATCTTGTTGGCGAGGCCGCCGGCGAATCCCGTCAGCTCGCCCGACGCGCCGATCACGCGATGACACGGCGCGACGATCGAGATCGGATTCCGGCCGTTTGCCGCGCCCACCGCGCGCACCGCATTGACGTTGCCGATCTGCTGCGCGATCTCCGAGTAGCTGCGCGTCTGGCCGAACGGAATGGTCAGCAGCGCGCGCCAGACCTGCTTCTGGAACTCGGTGCCGTGAAAGTCGAGCGGCAGATCGAAGGCCTGGCGCGTGCCCGCGAAGTACTCGTGCAATTGCCGCGCTGTCTCGACGAGCACCGCTAGCTCGTTCGCTTCGCTCATTTCGCCGAGTCGCACGCGGTCAGGCTTGTCGTGCTCCCACAGAATCGCGGCGAGGCATTCGCCTTTCGCCACGAGCTTCAACTGACCGACCGGCGAATCGATCAACTTGTATGCATACGTCACTTTCTCAGGCTCCTGACAGGGTGGCGGCGCAAGGACTTGCGAGGCGGCGGCGTTTCGACGACCGGACGCGCAAAACTGCATGAAGGCTGCGCCGTTATCCGATAGTGTGTCGCTTGCGTGGCGCGAACGCGCTCCAGATATTGCTGTCTCATTCGCATTCGACATGGCCGCGACGGCCGTGACCCCCGCGACGCTCGCATCACTGTACCGCAGAGAACCCCAGATGACCTTCGACTCAGTAAAATCGACAGCTTCGGTACGACACGCTGCGGGCGCTACCCGATCTTCTTTCCCACGACTGTGACCACGACTTTAGAACAACTGCGGGCCGGGCGACTGGCGGGTGCGCGCGAACTCAAACTCGCGGGCGGCCTGAGCGAATTTCCGCGCGAGATTTTCGATCTCGCCGATACGCTCGAAGTGCTCGACCTGTCGAACAACGCATTGACGACGCTGCCGGACGATCTGCCGCGTCTGCGCAAACTGCGCATCCTGTTCGCGTCCAACAACCCGTTCACCGAATTGCCCGGCGTGCTCGGCGAATGCGCGCAACTGAGCATGATCGGCTTCAAGTCGAATCGCATCCGCGAGGTGCCGGCGCGCGCGCTGCCGCCGCTGCTGCGTTGGCTGATTCTGACCGACAACGATCTCGAACGCTTGCCCGCGGAGCTCGGCCGCTGCACGCAACTGCAGAAGCTGATGCTTGCCGGCAACCGGCTGCGCGCGCTGCCCGAGGAGTTGGCCGCATGCACGCGGCTCGAACTGCTGCGGCTCGCGGCGAATCGTTTCGATGCATTGCCGCGTTGGTTGCTGGGTCTGCCGCGGCTCGCGTGGCTCGCGTATGCGGGCAATCCGTTCAACGCGGCGCTCGAACAGGCGGCGCTCATCGACACACCGATCAGCGGCATTCGTTGGGATGCGTTGCAGCTCGAACTGCCGTTGGGCGAGGGCGCATCGGGCGTCATCTATCGCGCGGCGCTGCACGCGGACAACGAGCCCGCGCCGCGTGCGGTCGCCGTCAAGCTGTTCAAGGGCGCGGTGACGAGCGACGGTTTGCCCGACTGCGAGATGGCTGCTTGCATTCGCGGCGGCGAACATGCGAACCTGATCCCCGTGCTCGGCAAGGTGATCGGGCATCCGTCGGATACGCATGGCCTCGTGATGGGATTGATCGATACGCGCTTCGCCAATCTCGCCGGCCCGCCGAGCCTCGCATCGTGTACGCGCGACATCTATCGCGACGACGCGCGCTTCGACCTTGCGACGGTGCTCGGTATCGCGAGCGGCATCGCGAAGGTCGCGAGTCATCTGCATCGGGGCGGCGTGATGCACGGCGATCTGTACGCGCACAATATCCTGCACGGCGGCGCGGGGCGCGCGCTGCTCGGCGATTTCGGGGCGGCGTCGTTTTTTGACGCCGGCGATCGCGAGCTCGCTATCGTGTTGCAGCGGCTCGAAGTGAGGGCGTACGGCTGTCTGCTCGAAGAACTGCTCGAGCGTTGCGAGGTATCCGGTGGACTCGACGCGCAACTCGCCGCCTTGAAGACGCGTTGTCTGAGCGAAGATATCGACAGCCGGCCGCTCTTCGACGAAATTGCCGCCAGCGTCGCGTCGTTCGATCGGCACCTCCGCAACCGGCACTTCCGCGAAGGAGTCAAGCCATGACGCAGAACATGCGCCGCCGCGTGCTGCTCGCGGGCGCGCTGGCCGCAACCGGTCTCACTGGCATCGCGCTGTTCGCGGACGCTGCCGGCGCCGAAGTGCTGCCCCGCACGAAGCCGAAGATCGCGCTCGTACTCAAATCGATGTCCGACCCGTTCACGGTCGCGATGGTCGACGCTGCGCGCAATTACCATGACCACTTCTCGTCGCAATTCAGCCTGACGATTCGCGGCACGGCCAAACAGACCGACACCGCCGCGCAGATCCGCATGGTCGAGGAGGCGATCAGGGCGAAGGTGAACGCGATCGTGATCGCGCCGACCGACTCGAAGGCGCTGATCCCGGTGATCGCGCGCGCGATCAAGGCCGGCATCATCACGATCACGATCGACAACCCGCTCGACGATGCGGCGCAAGCGGCCGCCGGCATTTCGGTGCCGTTCGTCGGGCCGAACAATCGCAACGGCGCGAAGCAGGTCGGCCAATATCTGGCCACGCGGCTGAAGCCCGGCGATCAGGTTGGCATCATCGAAGGCATTTCGGTGAGCAGCAATGCGCAGCAGCGCACGGCCGGCAGCCGCGATGCGATGGATGCCGCGAGCGTGCAGGTCGTCGCGGTCGAGTCGGGTGACTGGGAGTACGGCAAGGCCCGCGACGTGGCCACGAAAATGCTGGCCGAGCATCCGCAGTTGCGCGCGCTGTTATGCGGCAACGACAACATGGCGATGGGCGCGGTCGACGCGATTCGCGACGCGGGTCGCGGCGGCGGCGTCTATGTCACCGGCTACGACGCGATCGATGCGATCAAGCCGCTACTCGCCGACGGCCGCGTGCTCGCGACGATGAACCAGTTCGCCGGCCGCCAGACCGTGTTCGGCATCGACTTCGCGTTGAAGGCGGTGACCGAGCGGCGCAAGCAGCGCGAGTTGTCGAAGGTGATCGAGACGCCGCTGCAACTGGTGACGGGCTGAAGCGTTGAGGCGGCGCGCGACGCGGCAGCGATTTTTTCCGTGGCATGATGATGTCCGATGTATTGGTATTCAACCACAACGAACCGCTGGGCCTGCCATGTCCTTCCATACCTGGTTGCTTTTCGCCGGTGCCTATCTGCTCACCACCATTTCGCCGGGACCGAACGTTCTGCTCGTGATCCGCAATTCGGTCCGCTATGGAAACCGCGGCGCGGCGGCGAGCGTTGCCGGTAATCTGCTCGCGCAAGGAGTCGTCGTCGCGCTCGTGGCGCTAGGTGTCGGCGCGGTATTGACGACGCTGCCGCCGCTCTTCGTCGCGATGAAAGTGCTCGGCGCGGGTTATTTGGTGTATCTCGGCATCAGGCAACTGCGCGGCGGCAACAAAGAGGCATCGCGGGCCGCGCAGCCGGCGGGCGTCGCATCGTCCGCTTATACGTTCGAGCGCAAGAAGGTATTCCGCGAAGCCTTGCTCGTGTCGGGCAGCAATCCGAAGACGATGATCTTTCTATCGGCGTTCATGCCGCAATTCATCGACCACGAGCGCGGCCTGTCGGAGCAGTTCATCGTGATGTATCTGACGATCGCGGTCACCGTCGCGCTCGTGCACACCATTTATTCGCTCGGCGTGCGCGGTATCCATACGCGCGTCGGAGCCAGCCGTTGGGTCGCGGCCATCAAACGCGGCAGCGGGCTCGTCTTCGTCGCGCTCGGCATCAAGCTGCTGACCGCGCAACGCGGCTAGTCCGTCATGATGCCGGCAAGAAAATGAGCCGAATGCAAAGCATCGTCGATGTGAACGTGCTGTTCCTGAATGGGCAGGGCGAGTGCCTTTTCATCCAGCGCGCGAATACCGGTTTCAGGGACGGCCAGTACGCGTTGATTGCCGGCCATCTCGAACCGGGCGAATCGATCGAGGCATGCGCGATTCGAGAATCGAAAGAAGAAGCCGGTGTGACGATCGCGCCCGGCGCGCTCGAATTCAAACTCGTGATGCGGCGCGACTCGGACACGAACCGCATCAGCTTCTTTCTCGTGTGCCGTTCATGGCAAGGCGAACTGGCGAACATGGAGCCGCACAAGTGCTCGGGCTTCGTGTGGGCGAAGCCGGACCATCCACCGGCACCGGTCGTCGACTACGTGGCGGCCGCTCTCGCGCATATCCGCGACGGTGTGATGCTGGCCGATTTCAAGCCGTGATTCGCAGAGTTGCTGCTTATCTCGTCACTTTTGCTGACGATTTCCTGAACGAATCAAACCCTCCCGCTGAATCGAGCGACGAAACGACCGCCAATTGACGCGGCTCCAATCGCGACGTTCGACGCGAAGGGCGACCTTCAGCACGGCGTGATCTCGCTGTACGACTACAAGGACGGTAAAAAGACGCTGCTGGACGTCGTCAAGATGTAACAGCGAGCGGTACGCCGCGAAAGCACAAAGGGCCGATCAAGCATTGCTTCATCGGCCCTTTGTTTTGACGGTAGCGAGATCGTTCGACTCAGGTCATTGTGGTTACGGCACGAGCCACAACGCCACCGCGTAAATCACCAGCGACACCGCGAACGTCACCGCCGTATAGCCCATGACGCGCTGAATCCGGATACCCGCGATCGCGACGATCGGGACGGCCCAGAACGGCTGCAGCATGTTCGATACATTCTCGGCCATCGCGACGCCCATTGCGGTGCGCGGCACCGACGCATGCAGGCTGAGCGCCGCGGGCAGCACGAACGGACCCTGCACCGCCCAGTGGCCACCGGCGCTCGGCACCAGCAGCGTGATGATCAGCGAGCTCAGATAGCTCCACAGCGGCAGCGTGACCGGTGACGCGATCGTCACGAACGCTTTCGCGATCATCGACGCGAGACCCGTGCCCTTCATGATGCCCATGATCCCGCCGTACATCGGATATTGCAGCAGCATCGAGCCGGTCTGACGCGCGGCGCGGCGAATCGAATTCGCGTACGCGATCGGCGTGCGTTGCAGCGCGAGACCGATCATCAGGAAGATCAGGATCGTGTTGTTGATGTCGAGATCGAATCCTTCCTTGTGCCACGTCAGCGCCAGATAGCCGATGCCGAGCGCGAGCATCAGCAGTGTGCCGAGCATCGACTGTTCGAGGCGCGCCGCGAGCGATGTCTCGCTGCTCGCGCGGGCATGCGGGTCGTCGCTCGGCGCGTCGGCGGCTGCTTCGCCGCTCTGACGAAACGCGACGACGTTCTCCGCCTTCGGATGCATCTTGATGAAGATCGCGGTCATCACGACGACGACCAGCACGGTCGGAATGAACACGAACGGCGCGAAGATGGTTTCGCTGAGCGGCACCACGTGGCCGGTCGCTTTCTCGACGAGATTCAGCGCATTGCCGTGGGATGCCTGTGATAGCGCGATCGAACTTGACAGCCCGCTGTTGCAGATCGACCAGGCCGAATAGCTGCCCGCGACGAGCCATGCGAAGTCGACGTCGACGCGCCGCGCGATTTCCCGCGACAGCAACGCGCCGACGATGAGCCCGAGCCCCCAATTGAGCCACGCGGCAACCGCGACGACCGGAAACACGAGCAGCGCGGCACGCGTCGGCGAGTTCGCATGCGACGCGAGCGCGCGCAGACCGCGTTGCACGATCGGCGCTTCCGCGATCGCGTAGCCGGTCGCGAGGATCAGGATCATCTGCAGCGCGAAGCCCAGAATGCCGAACGTGCCGGTGTACCAGGAATCGAGCAGCGTCGGCAGTGTGCCGTTCGGTGCGATTAGCATCGCCAGCACGGCGACGAAGAACGTCAGGCAGATCGACAGTACGAACGGGTCGGGCATGACCTGCTCGAAAACATAAACCAGCCCTTCGACGATGCCGCGCGAAGCGGCCGGTCGGCCGGCGGCGTGAGGGGGAGTGTCTCGCTTCATGTGTGTGACTCTGTGTAGTGCCCGGCCCTGTGCTGGGCGGAGGGGCGGGTACGGCGCGCCGGCGCGGGGTGCTGGCGCGTATTGGCGGCAAACTTGCCTTACCTGATCTTGATCACAGCGGACAGATTGGCGCGAATCCAGGAGGGTGGGCCCAGGCTTGGGCGCGCCTGGCCTCGAACCCGGTGTTGCGCTCGAAAAGACCTCTGTTTCCGTTTCAATGTTCTTACGGTGAACACGGTTTCGTTAAACGAACGCTGCATTATTCGCGGTGGGAGCGGGCAATGTCAAGAAAGGTGAAATCGGCCGAGCGGTCGCGGCATCGTTTAATACTTTCCTCGACCTAATTACGCAGAAAAAATATATTGGACGTCTTACTGGCGTTCTTGCACTATTCGTTCCCAGCGCAAAGTCCGCGCTGCGATCCCCACGCCCGCGCGGGCGCTCATCAAAACCGATAACAGCAATACCTGAGGATACAGATGCCTAACTATCGCTCACGCACTTCGACTCATGGCCGCAACATGGCCGGCGCCCGCGCGCTGTGGCGCGCCACCGGCATGAAGGACGACGATTTCGGCAAGCCGATCATCGCGGTCGTGAATTCGTTCACGCAGTTCGTGCCGGGCCACGTGCATCTGCGCGACCTGGGCGCGCTGGTCGCGAAGCAGATCGAAGCGGCCGGCGGCGTAGCGAAGGAATTCAACACGATCGCCGTCGACGACGGCATCGCGATGGGCCACGGCGGCATGCTGTATTCGTTGCCGTCGCGCGAACTGATCGCGGACTCGGTCGAGTACATGGTCAACGCGCACTGCGCGGACGCGATGGTCTGCATCTCGAACTGCGACAAGATCACCCCGGGCATGCTGATGGCCGCGATGCGCCTGAACATTCCGGTCGTGTTCGTGTCGGGCGGTCCGATGGAAGCGGGCAAGATCAAGTCGCCGACCGACGGCCAGGTGATCGCGAAGATCGACCTGATCGACGCGATGATCAAGGCCGCCGATCCGAAGATCAGCGACGCCGAAGTCGCCGAAGTCGAGCGCAGCGCGTGCCCGACCTGCGGTTCGTGCTCGGGCATGTTCACCGCGAACTCGATGAACTGCCTGACCGAGGCGATCGGCCTCGCGTTGCCGGGCAACGGCACCATCGTCGCGACGCATGCATGGCGCAAGGGCCTGTTCGAGCAGGCGGGCAGCCTGGTCGTCGATCTGTGCCGCCGCTACTATCAGGAAGAGGACGCCTCGGTCCTGCCCCGCAGCATCGCCACCAAGCAGGCGTTCGAAAACGCGATGACGCTCGACGTCGCGATGGGCGGCTCGACCAACACCGTGCTGCACCTGCTGGCCGCCGCGCAGGAAGCGGGCGTCGATTTCACGATGTCGGACATCGACCGTATCTCGCGCAAGGTGCCGTGCCTGTGCAAGGCCGCGCCCATGACCGACAAGTACCACATCGAGGACGTGCATCGCGCGGGCGGCATCATCGGTATTCTCGGTGAACTCGCGCGCGCGGAGCTGCTCGATCTGTCGTGCGGCAACGTGCATAGCGGCACCCTCGGCAACGCGATCGCGAAGTGGGACATCGCCGGCGACGCGGGCGAGGAAGCGCAGAAATTCTTCCGCGCGGCGCCGGGCGGCATTCCGACCACGGTCGCCTTCAGCCAGGAAGCGACCTACGCGACGCTCGACACGGACCGCAAGAGCGGCTGTATCCGCAGCAAGGAAAACGCGTACTCGAAGGACGGCGGCCTCGCGGTGCTGTACGGCAATCTCGCGGAGAAGGGCTGTATCGTGAAGACCGCGGGTGTCGACGAATCGCAGTGGCTGTTCTCGGGTCGCGCGCGCGTGTTCGAAAGCCAGGACGACGCGGTCGACGCGATTCTCGGTGACAAGGTCGTGCCGGGCGACGTCGTGGTGATCCGCTATGAAGGTCCGAAGGGCGGTCCGGGCATGCAGGAAATGCTGTACCCGACTTCGTATCTGAAGTCGAAGGGCCTCGGCAAGAGCTGTGCGCTGTTTACCGATGGCCGTTTCTCGGGCGGCTCGTCGGGCCTCGTGATCGGCCATGCGTCGCCGGAAGCGGCGGAAGGCGGCACGATCGGTCTGGTCGAAGACGGCGACGTGATCGAGATCGACATTCCGCAGCGCAAGATGCATCTTGCGGTGTCGAATGAAGAGCTCGCACGCCGTCGCGCGGCGATGGAAGCGCGCGGCGACGACGCATGGCAGCCGACCAATCGCGAGCGTGTCGTGTCGCAGGCATTGCAGGCGTATGCGGCGCTCGCGACCTCGGCCGATCGCGGCGCGGTGCGCGATATTTCGCAATTGAAGCGCAAGTAAAGCGCGGACTGGCGCGGATCGGCGCGGCGGCCCTTTTCGCGGTGACGCGACTGGGCCCCAATAGAGACCGGTATGCGGGCGACTGTGTGCCGGTTTTTTTTTGCAGTGGCAGTGCGAATGGACGATCGCTCAGGCGTCTCCTGCGCAGCCCTGCGCGGAGCCTTTCCTAAGCCGAAAAACTGAAAACGATGTCATCGGCACGCTGCGACGACCCCGCCAGCATCACGCAGTTTCTGCCGTTTGCCGATGAAAGAATCGCCGGAAGCCGTGGATCGCGAGGAGCGAGGCCAGTAGCAGCAACGCGCTTGCGCCCAGTACGACGATATCCGACCGACGGAACAGAAGGAGCGTGGCCGCGACGGCCAGCAGGCCACTTGCCACACACCAATGGCGTATCCCCGGAACCTGAGCGCGAAACAGCGAGCCGAGAACGGCGACGCTCATCAGGCAGGACAGAATCGCGATGCCGATGAAGGCGTTCGGGATGGACATGGCCGCGCAACAATGGGTGTGATCCATGAAGGCTCCTGGTGCAACACCAGGTCGCGCCAGTTACATCCGCTGCCTCCGCACAAAGCGCATCTCGTACCGGAAGAATTTTTCGCGCCAGATCAAATTTCAACGATTTTCGCCCGACGATTTCCTTTCGAATCGCTGGACAGACGGATCTGGCGTCGACGTAACGGGGCGGTCGCCACGCATAGCCGGATTTCGGCCTCATGCAACCTTCGCGTTACGGCCTGCTTGCGTCTATGCTTGACTCACTTGTTTGGCTGCCAACAACGCCGACGAGGTCTTCTGCAGTCTTCAATAATCGCCCGCTCACCAAGGGCAAACCCAACAGGAGAAAACCAGATGTCACGATCCATCACGCGGCGCGCTTTCATGGTGTTCTGTGGTTTGGCCTTCGCGGGTACGCTGACCTTGGCGCAAGCGGCGCCCGTCTCGTTCGAGGTGCCTTTGACGGGCGCCCAACAGGTTCCGCCGGTGCAGACGCCTGGCAGCGGCACCGCCAAGCTCACGTACGACCCCAGCACGCGGGTCGTCACCTGGAACATCAGCTTCAGCGGATTGACGAGTCCGGCCACGATGGCGCATTTCCACGGGCCCGCCCCGGCAGGTAAAAACGCAGGCATAAAAGTCTGGTTGTCGCAGAAGGGCAACATGGAGGTGACGAGCCCGATCACCGGTCAGGCCACGCTATCTCCGGACGACGCCAAGATGTTCGAAGCCGGTGACATGTACATCAACGTTCACACGAAGGACAATCCGAATGGCGAGATTCGCGGCCAGGTGAAGCCGCCGAAGGGCAGTTGATCCAGGCACGGTAGCCGCGCCCGGAGAGCGGGTTTGCGGCAGGCTCACAGATAAGCCGCGAGCAGCATCACCACGGCAACGCCGACGCCGAATGGCAGCAGCGCCAGCAGCGCTGGCGCCTGCCGCGGGGCGTCCACGGACGAGGGCAGCAGTTTGTAGCCGGTCAGCATCGGGCGCAGCAGGTTGTGTCCCTTCGCTACCGCGTAGAGGGCGATCACGAGCACGTGCAGCACCACCGCGGCAAGCAGCACGTACCAGACAAGGCCGTGCAACGCCGAGATTGCGTTGGCGAGCCACACGGGCACCAGTTCGCTAAACGGCCCTTCGTCGGCGATATCGTTGTTGACGTAGAGCCCGCTCAGCGTCTCGGTCAGCAGCAAGACGAGCAGAAATAGAACCATCCAGCCGCCGGCCGCATTGTGGCCTACCTGCACATCGGGCTCGCGATGAAACAGGCGGCGCAAATGACGAAGCGCAGCCGCGGGTGATGCCACGAAACTGCGAAAGCGGGCGGTCTCACTGCCAAAGCAGCCCCACAGCAGGCGGAAAATAACAAGGGCGAGCAGCGTCTCGCCGACGCGCACGTGCCAGTCGATCCAGTTCAGCTTCAACGTGACATACGCGGCCGTGACCAGCACGACCACCAGCCAGTGAAACAACCGCACCGGCGCGTCCCAGAC
The DNA here is from genome assembly GCF_902833905.1 of Paraburkholderia tuberum STM678. Classification (GTDB taxonomy): domain Bacteria; phylum Pseudomonadota; class Gammaproteobacteria; order Burkholderiales; family Burkholderiaceae; genus Paraburkholderia; species Paraburkholderia tuberum. Next base: position 17,881 of record NZ_CADFGP010000038.1, read on the forward strand.
AAGGACAGGGCGGGTTACGGGCTGGGTCGGCCGCGTGTCGGGTTCGTGAGCATCCATGTGTCGTACCTGCGTGCGCAATCGCGCTCGGACGAAAATCCGCGTGGCTCCTCGGCCACGCGGAAAATCGACGGAGCCGTGCTGGCAAATGAATTCAGTGTTTCGAGCGGGACCGGAAACTTCCCCACACTCTAGCCGGCGGGAGCTTAAATCCGATTGCCACTCGAAGAGCAACTGGCGGCGGCGAGCGCGGTCATTGGCGTCTGTTCAAGCCGATTGCCGCCCAGCGACTTGGCTCGATACAACGCCTGGTCGGCGGCTGAGAGCAGGTCGGTGAGGGAAGCCGTTTCGCGACTTGACTCGGCGAGTCCAATGCTGACAGTGGCGCGAATCCGGTCGCCGTCGGCGCCATGGGACATTGCGGCGAACCGGCTGAGAACGTTCTCGCCTAGCTTTTTTGCGCGGTCGCTGTCGTAGCCCGGCAGCAGGGCGGCAAATTCTTCGCCGCCGATGCGTGCAAGAATCGCGTCCGTACCCGTCACGGCTCGAACGGTTTCCGCGAATGACCTCAAAACCTCGTCGCCGGTCTTGTGCCCAAAGTGGTCGTTGATTCTCTTGAAGTGATCGAGGTCGAACGCAAGAAGTGTGACGGGTAGTCGATTTATGTCGTGGTCGCTGATAACCTGCTCCCCCTCTTCGAAAAACAGCTTTCGATTTCCGAGGCGAGTCAGGTAATCCGTGCGGGACTCCTGCAAAAGCTCACCATGAATTTCTTCCCGGGTCAGCCGGAGCAACTATCAGCCGATCGGCATCGCGCGGGCCAATACAGGCACGATCGGGAACGATGTGTACTGGGACACCGACACCACGACCGCCACAGCCGGCGTCGTCTACGGCACGCCGATTCCCGCGGCGAACGGGCTGACCACCGCGCAGATGAGCACACCGGCATCATTCGTGGGTGATGACTTCAGTCCGACGGGGGTGTGGGCGATGCCTGCCGGCGCGACGCATCCGGTGCTGCGCTGGCAGCTGGCGCAATGACGCGTGACTAATCAAGCGGAAGTTGGAAAAAAATTCTAGCTTCCGCTGATTAGTTACCCCCTGACAAATGAACCAAAAGGCGGTCAAATTATCGCGGCCAGCGCACGGGCTGGCCAGTTGAGTCAGGCCCGCCCGCTCAACCCTCGCATCCGCCGGGCGAAATGGGCGCGCTCCGCATCGTCCATCAGCATGAGGAACTGATCCGCTTCCATATGAATCAGTTCTTCGTGATCGCCCGCCTCGAAGTAGACGTCGGGCTGGCCTGCCAGGCTGGATTCCAGGTAGGTTTTCATGCCATACGCCATACAAATTGGCGGCAGCGCACCCACATCGCAGTCCTTGAATAACTCGCGCAGTTCGACTTCCGTGGCCAGGGCGAGCCGGCGCCCTGTCTTGCTCCAGAGTTCGGAGAGCTGCACGGCGTAAGTTGACGGCAGCACGGCGGCCACGTAGCCGTGTTCGTCTTCGAGGAGCACGGTCTTGGCGAGGCGGTCGCCCGGAATGTGCGCCGCAGCAGCCGTTTCGATACTCGAGTGGCTGTATGGGTGACGCACGACTTCGTAGCGGGAACCCTTGCTGCGCAGGCAGTCCTGCAAGGTTGGCGACATCGACATGGCACACCTCCTGTCGAATACCTGAAAAGGAATGAACAATTGCGATCTTTTCAGAATAGTTCACGCACCGGCAATACGCACGCCGGCTGAACGATTCCATCGAGCGATCGCGTCCACCGGTTGAATCCGCCGTTCCTCAGCTGACGTTGGTCGGCCGGTCCGGCGAACGACACCTGGTCCGTGCGAGGCATGGCGCCGCCGCGGACCGAAAAAGTTCGCAAGCTGTTGATCGTTAAGGAACTGAGTTCTACCGTTCTCGCAGGTGCAGCCGATTTACAGGTAGCCTGCATTCGTCAACTTGACAACGCCCATCGTGAACCTCGAACGCAGCCATACCTTCTCCTTTAGCCCCGACGGCGAACATTTCCTGCTCGACGGCCTGCCGTTCCAGATTCGCAGCGGCGAGATGCATCCAGCCCGCATCCCGCGCGAGTACTGGCGACACCGGATCCGCATGGCAAGAGCGATGGGGATGAACTGCATCGCGTTGTACATCATGTGGAATTACCACGAGACGCATAGAGGCGTGTTCGACTTCCGCAGCGGGAATCGCGATATCGAGGCCTTCATCCGCCTGTGCCAAGCCGAGCAGATGTGGGTGCTGTTGCGCCCCGGGCCTTACGTGTGCGCAGAGTGGGATCTGGGCGGCCTCCCTTCCTGGCTGTTGCGCGATCCGGACATCCAGTTGCGGACCGACTCGGCCACCGATCCTCGCTACATGGCGGCGGTGGCTCGCTATATCGACGAACTGGTTCCGCGTATCAAGCCATTGATGAGCGAGCACGGCGGACCGATCCTGATGATCCAGATCGAGAACGAATTCGGTTCGTATGCGAGCAATCCGGCTTACCTCGAAGAGCTCAGGCAGCTTTGGCTAGCAGGAGGCATAACCGGGCCGTTCTACACCGAAGACGGTCTCCCGCAACTCGAACGCAATCGCACCACGGTAACGGGCGGCGCGATCGCGCTGAGCAACGGCGACGCAGCGCAGATCGCAACCGTGCGCCGCGAATTCCCCTCGGTGCCCGCGATGGCAGGCGAGGTGTACCCAGGGTGGCTCACGCATTGGGGCGAAGCGGGGTTCGCGGGCGTGGACTACGACCTCTCCAGTACCTTGGCCACGTTCATGCAGGCGCGACTGTCGTTCAACCTGTATGTCATTCACGGCGGCACGAGCTTTGGCTTTTTTGCCGGCGCGAACCTGGACGCTTCAGGCAACTATCAGCCCGACATCACGAGCTACGACTACTGCGCGCCGATCAGCGAGCAAGGCATGGCGACGCCGAAGTACATCAAGTATCGAGACCTGATCGCCAGCTATCTGCCCGAACCCTTGCCAGCCATACCCGACGTTATCGCCATGCTTGACTGCGCAGGCGCTGAGGCCTTGATGCCAGCGCTCTACGCCTCGATCTGGGACAACCTGCCCGCGGCATTGCCACGCGAGCATGGCGTCGAGCCGCAGTCGTTTGAACGCTACGGTCAGGCGTTTGGCTTCGTGCTGTATCGCAAGTCTTTGCCGGAGCACGCGCGCGGTGTGCTGGATATCAGCGCCGTTCATGACTACGCAACGGTTTTCCTTGGTGAACGGTACGCGGGCGGCGTATCGAGAGCGCAACTGCCGCAGAAGTACGCGCAGTCGCTCCACATGATGCATCGCGCGCCGCTTGCCCTGCCTTCGGCGCGGCACAACCACGGGTCGAACCCGGACGGCCAGGTAGCGCTGGAGATACTCGTCGAGGCCATGGGGCGCGTCAACTTCGGACCCGCGATCGTTGACCGTAAAGGTCTGCTCGAGCCGGTCACGATGAAACACGTCGACGGCTCGCTCGCGTTGCTCGAGGAATGGGACATCTACCTGCTGCCGATGGATGAAACGTTTATCGCCAACCTCAACGAAGACTGCACGAACCCACGGAAACCCGGTCTCTTTTATAAGGCGAGCGTGCTGCTGACTGAAGTCGGCGACACCTGGCTCGACATGAGCAACTGGACCAAGGGTATCGTCTGGGTCAATGGCCACAATCTCGGACGCTACTGGAACATCGGCCCGCAAAGGCGCCTGTATTGTCCCGCGCCGTGGCTCGTGCAAGGTAACAACGAGGTGCTGGTCTTCGACCTCCATCAGATCGAGGCAAAGCCGATTCAACTGGCCGACAGGTCGTGCTAGCGCCTACGTATCGTCCCCCCTTCACCGCTTCGCGGCGGCAACCGGCAGCAGTTCGAGCGTAAGCACTTCGAACGGCGCCAATTGCACTGCTTGCGACAGATCAGCGTTCAGTTGAGCAGGAATACCGGAATCCCCCGCACGTCCAAGGCTGCGCGATTCGAATCGTGCCGCCGCGTTATCCGGCAGTTCCAGTTGGCGCCGCAGCTCGAGTGTGAAGCGTTGCGTGCGACTGTGAGGATTGCGCAGCGTCACGATCGCCTTGTGCGGCGCCCACGCTGCCCAACCGTAGGCCGCCTGTTCGTCCGGCGCTCCGCCGATCCAATGACTGTCGCGAAGTATGTCGCCGTTTTCGCGCGCCCATTGGGCGGCGCGCGCAAGCACATCCCAGTCGTGCTCGCCCAGCAGCGCCGGCGTAATGTAGAGCTCCTGCAATTGCGTGCCGGTCCCGAAGTACGACCACACTTCGTTGGAGAATGCGTCGCCCGCCGACGCATTGAGGCGTGGATTGCACTGCGCGTAGAGGATGCCGTGCAGCATCAGCGAATTGAGTGGAAAGAGCGGACTGCGCTCCACGACGTTGTGATACGTCTGCGTGTCGCGGTATGTGATCCAGCGCTCGCGGTTCGTGCCGCTGCCCGCCAGGCCATCGTCGCTGCCGCCGCGCCAGATGGAGTCGACGTGGCGCAGCCAGAACGGCGACGGATGCGTACCTGTGGTGAGATTAATGAAAATTTCGGGCTTGGCCGCGCGGATGTCCTCGATCAGTTGAATCGCCGCGTCCCAATCGCTGTCGAACAGGCTGCCGGGGAACACCCTGTCGGCATTGCCTGTGCCGTCGAACTTGAAATGGTTGACGCCGCCCTTGTCGAGCAAGTCCATCACGACTTCATGAAAGCGCCGGTAATACGTCGGCCCCGATAATGCGAGACCGTTGTCGATGACCTCATAACCAGCGGCACGTCCTCGCGTCACGCGTTCCTGTTTCGGCGCACCGTAGCCGCCCCACGGGGAAAGCCATATGCCGGGAGCGGCGCCGAATCGCGCGGCGGCGTCGCGCAGCGGAACGAAGCCATGTGGAAATGCCTTGCTGAAATGCCAGCCGCCGCCAAGGTCGTCCCAGCCATCGTCGAACAGAAGCGAATCGATCTGCACCCCGCGCGCTGTGTGCAACTCGTGGCCGATTGTTGCGATGCGCTCGAGCGCCTGCTCCTGCGTGTACGGCGTGAGGTAGCCGATGTCGCCCCAACTGTTGTAGTGCAGAAACGGGCGATACGGGCGAGCCCGTTCCCGCTCCAGATAGATGCCGAAGTCGCGCCGAACCTGGCCGTCGCTGGCTACACCTGCCACAGCGGAGTAGACCAGCGTCCTGTTTTTCTCCAGCGGCAACGCGCGATGCAGCATGAAGCTGAGGCTGTCGCCCTTCACCTGACTTGTCGCCAGCGGGTGCTCGAAGCCCAGATAGAAATTGCCCGCAATGACCGGCGTGCCCTTGCGCTCACTACTGGCCCTGGCGCCTGGAGCGCGCGTCTTCAGCAATGAGACGGCAGCGATCGCTTCGTCCTGAAGCAGCGCGGTAATCGCCAGCTGGACGCGCAGATATCGTGACCCTTCGCGCTGCTCCACGCTCCATTGCACCTTTAGGTGTCCATGTGTATCTACCAGGGAGACGCTCGCGCGTCGCCCTGCGATTCGTTCGCCCAAGCGGGACGCATGCGGGTTGGGTTCGAGCGCAGCGTCGCTCACGGGCGCAACGACCCTCAGCTCGGCCAGGCCGATGGTGGTTCCGTCAGCGAGCGTGAGCGTGAACGGCGCGACGACGCGCAACGTGCGTTTGCGCTCGCAGTCGATCAGTGAGAAACCGGCGAGACGTTTGTCCTCGTTCGTCCAGCGCAATGCAATCGCGTCGTTGCCGAACGAGGAGATGTGGCCCGTCGTCTGGAGCACGGGCATGCCAGTTTGCGTAGGCGAAGCATGGTTGGCGCGCATGGAGAAACCTGTCTCGGGCCAGAGGAAGAGATTTTCGCCGCCCCCCGCGAATGGCGTCAGATAACGAACTGCGCCGTGGTGGAAGGCTGAACGAGCGTCCAAGGAAGACGTTGGATTACGAAACGCCGGCTGAACGGTTCCATCGAACTATTGCATCGACCGGTTGAATCCGCCGTGCGTCGCAACGTACTGTCCCCATGAGGGCGAGCCTCAGACAGGATTCGAGGCGGGCCGTCCTTCCAGCACGGCGGCGATATTGTCCAGCGCCGTAAAGCCCATCTGGTCGCGGGTCTCGATCGTTGCGCTGGCCATATGGGGCGTCAGGAACACGTTGTCGAGCTCAGCAAACCGCTTGTCGACGTTGGGCTCGTTCCGGTACACATCCAGAGCCGCGCTGAACAGATGACCCGACGTCAGGGCGTCATAAAGCGCATCTTCGTCCACCAGGCCGCCACGCGCCGCGTTAACGAAAATCGCGCCTGCGGGAAGGAGTCCAAACTCTCTTTTCGTCATGAGCGGGACGCTTCCACCCGGCACGTGCAGCGTGAGGACCTGGCAGTGCGGCAGCATTTCGTCGAGAGTGGCATAGAAGGTCGCGCCATTTTCCAGCGACGGGGCCGCACGGTGCATGTCCGTGTAGATCACGCGCATGCCGAATCCCTGCGCACGCTTAGCGACCGCCCGTCCAATACGCCCAAATCCGACGATGCCGAGCGTCTTGCCATTCACTCGCATACCCAGCATCTCGGTCATGCCGAACGATTTGCCCCATCCGTTGCGCATGATCCGTTCGTATTCTGACGCGCGACGGCACGCAGCCAGCAAGAGCAGCATGGAAAAATCGGCTGTGCACTCGGTCAACGCATCGGGCGCGTTCGTCACGACGATTCCCCTGTCACGGGCCGCCGCTACGTCCATGTGATCGAAGCCCGCGCTCGCGTTCGCAATAATCTTGACCGTCGAAGGCAGCGCGGCAATGTGTTCCGCTTGCAGGCCGGATTTTTTCCCGATGAGTACGGCCGGCACGTCGTGCTTCTTGCAGAAGTCGACGACAGACCACGAGTTCATATCGGACTCGGTCACGAAGGCATGGAATTCGGCCGCAGCGCGATTAGCCACGGCGGTGGGAACCGTTCGCGCAATCAACAGGCTGGTGCGTTTATCTTCCGACATGGTTTTTCCTTTGGTAGGCAGACGTCGAGAGACTACGAAATCGCTGACCGGGCCGTCAATGTTGATTGGATGAATCAACTCCTCGGTGATGACTCGCCCTATTGTTCGCGGCGCCTGCGCGTTGCGATTTGTTGCCGTCTTGTCCCTCTTCAATCTTGCTTGCGGCCACACGCGCATCAGGAAAACCCTGATGCGATCCCCATCCGCAAGGCCCGCGGATGTTGATTCAATGAATCAAGATTGCTCAACCCCTGATGCGAATGCAACTCTGTTTCCCATGTCCAATTGACTTGACGAGAGGAAAGGAAATGTCTGCATCGAAGAAGTTCGCAGCCGTGACGGGCGCCGGCTCCGGCATCGGCCGAACCGCCGCCGTCGCACTTGCTAACGCAGGATTCGCCGTCGCGCTGATCGGGCGCAGAGCCGAGCCGCTGCTGGAAACAAAGGAAGCAATCGGCAGGGCGGGGGGAGAAGCGGATGTATTCCAGGCCGACGTTGGCGACGCAGCATCGGTCGAGCACGCGTTTTCGGGAATTGCCGAGGCATTCGGTCGGCTCGACGTGCTGTTCAACAACGCGGGGCGTAATGCTGGGGCTGTCCCTCTGGAAGACTACGAAGTCGACTTCTGGAACGACGTCGTGGCCACCAATCTGACCGGCGTTTTCCTCTGCGCTCGCGCCGCCTATCGTTTGATGAAGGCACAGTCCCCGCAAGGCGGACGAATCATCAACAACGGATCGATCTCCGCCCACTCGCCAAGGCCGCACACCATTGCCTATACGGCAACAAAACATGCTGTGACTGGCATCACCAGATCGATCGCGCTGGACGGACGCGCATTCAACATCGCCTGCAGCCAGATCGACATCGGCAACGCCGCCACATCGCTCACTGAACGGATGAACCGCGGCGTACTGCAAGCGGACGGACGCCTGGCACCCGAAGCAAGAATGGATGTGACGCACGTGGCGAATGCAGTCGTGCACATGGCCAGTCTTCCGCTCGAAGCCAATGTTCTCAACATGACTATCATGGCGACCGCCATGCCGTTCGTCGGCCGCGGATAAATCGCCCTTAAGCCAACTAAAAAAACAACAGGCTAATGTTACGGAGACACCGATGAAAATCGCAGAGGAACAAACATTGCCGGTGGGAACCCCGGCTTACGCGGATACCACGAATCGCTCCAGAGTCCGCTACGTCGTGCTCTCGATGTTGCTCATGGCCACCATTCTGAATTACGTGGACCGGTCGGCGCTGGGCATCGTTGCGCCGGGCCTCTCGAAGGGGCTGGCGCTCAACAAGATGCAGATGGGCGAGCTGTTTGCGGCATTTGGTCTTGCCTATTCCATTGCGCTGGTGCCCGGCGGGGTGCTGACCGACATTCTCGGCTCACGCCTCGCCTATGCGCTGTCTCTGGTCGGTTGGTCATTCGCCACGCTGACGCAGGGTTTCGCGACCGGCTATCAGATGCTGCTCGGGTCGCGGCTCGCCATCGGCGCACTGGAGGCGCCGGCCTTCCCTTCAAACGCACGCGCCGTGACCTTGTGGTTTCCCGCCCGGGAACGCGGCTTCGCGACCAGCGTCTATGTAATGGGGCAATACATCGGGACGCCCTTGTTCACCGGAGTGTTGCTGTGGATCTTCGCCGCGTACGGTTGGCGGACGGTTTTTTATGTGACCGGTGGCTTCGGCATTCTGTTCAGTCTGCTCTGGTACCGGGTTTACCGCGATCCGCATCAGCACCCGCGCGTGAATGCCACCGAGCTGCAATACATCAATGAAGGTGCCGCGGCGACGCGCAAGCCCCGCGAGAAGTTCGACTGGCGCATGGCGCTCAAGCTGCTCAGCTACCGCCAGGTTCTCGCCATCTGTCTCGGAAAGTTCTGTAACAACACGCTGCTGGTCTTCTTCACCACGTGGTTCATGACCTATCTGATCGAAGCGCGTCACATGTCGATGATCAAGGTTGGGATCTTCCAGGCACTGCCTTTTATCGGCGCCACGGTCGGCATCCTCGCGGCCGGCTCCCTTTCGGACTTTTTTATTCGGCGCGGAGTGGCGCTTTCGACAGCGCGCAAGGCTCCGCTCATCATCGGCACGATGCTCGGCGCGTCTATCGTGCTTGTCAATTTCGTCGAGTCGAACGAGCTGGTGATCGCCATCCTGACGATCGCGTTCTTCGCGCAGGGCGTCGGGTCGATGTCGTGGGCCGCCGTTTCCGAAATCGCGCCTCGACAGTACGTGGGACTGACCAGCAGCATCACGAGCCTCGCGGCCAACATCGCGGCCGTCACCACGCCGCTCATGATCGGCTACATCACCCAGCACACCGGCCACTTCTACTGGGCCCTCAACCTGATGGGCGCGATCTGCCTGCTCGGAACGTTTTCGTATTCCGTGCTGCTGGGCAAGCTTTCCCGCATCGAACTGTGATGCTTTCAACTATACGGTGAAATCGGATGATTGAATTCAAGTGGGATCATCTGCAACTGTGCTCGGCGGACGCCGAAGCCACTGCGGCATGGTTTGCGCGCTGCCTGAACGCCGAGATCGTGCGTCGTCCTGGGCGAGTGGATTTGCGCATCGGCAGCATCAACCTTTTCATCACCTCGCTGGCGAGCGTCCAAGCCGGCCACCCTCGCTGCGAGCGGCAGCAGGGCATAGATCATTTCGGCGTGGTCGTGGACGATATCGACGCGGCGTTCGTGCATCTGTTGCTCTGCGACGCGGAAATCGTCGAACCGATCAAGCAGGTTCGCCCCGGCGTCAGAGCCTGCTTCGTGCGCTCGCCCGGTGACGTTCTCGTTGAGATACTGGAGCGGCGACCCGCCGAGATGACTTTTACCTGAAAAAACGTCAATATTGGCGCTGGATCGGTCGTGCTCGAGTGCAAGGCGCGATCTGCGTCGTCACTCCCCCGTTGCCCCGTTGCGCTGCATCACCTTGCTTGCCATCCCATGCGAAACTGGATCACTCTGACTGAAGCGGCTCGACAACTCGGAGTGCAGGCGCAGACTGTCTATGCGTATGTAAGTCGAGGTACCATCGCCGTCATGCCGGATCCGCTCGACCCACGCAAGAGCCTCTATCGCGCGGAGGACGTCGCGGGTCTGTGCCGAAAAAAGCAGGTGGGACGCAAGCGCGAAGCGCTCGCCGCCGGGACCATATTCGGTGCGGAACCCTGCATTTACAGCAGCATTACCACCTTCTCAAAAGGCCGGCCCTACTACCGGGGGCGGGATAGCATCCGGCTTTCGGACGCGGCGACGCTTGAAGACGTGGCGGCCATTCTCTGGAACGCGCGCGCCCCCGTTTCCTTCGAAAGCGGCGAGTTGCCGCTACAGGGCGACGAGCGCGGCAGGCAATGCGCGTTCACATCGCTGGCAGCGCTCGCGGCCTGTGGACACTCGACCCTCGGACGCACGGACAGCGCACTGCATGTCGAGGCCGGCCGGCTCGTGGCGCTCATCGCACAAGCGTTTGGTGCGCGACGCGGCGCGAACGCACAAATGACGCATGAGCGGCTCGCGCTTGGTTGGGGCCAGGACCGCGATGGCGCCGAACTTATCCGCCGTGCCTTAGTCCTCGTGGCCGACCACGAGATTACGAGTTCCGCGTTCGCCGCCAGGATTACCGCCTCCACCGGCGCGTCGCTGCCCGGATGCCTGCTCACGGGACTCGCGACTTTCTCCGGCCCACTGCATGGCGACGCGTCAGGCCGCGTGCGGGCCGTGTTCGACGACGTCGGAAGACTCGGTGCGCAGCACGTGGTTGCCCATCACTTGCAGTCGGCCATTCCAATCCCCGGGTTTGGACATCATCTGTATCCGGACGGCGATCCGAGGGCGGCCGCAGTGCTCGAAGTGCTGAATCCGCCTCAAGAGATCATGTCGTTCATCAACAAGGTGGTTGAGCTGACCGGGCTCAAGCCAAATATCGACGTTGCGCTTGCGGCCTTGACGGCTCAGCTGGCGTTGCCGCGCGATGCGTCGTTCGCGTTGTTCGCAACAGCCCGGAGCGTGGGTTTGCTCGCGCACTGCATTGAGCAACTCCGGGTGAGCAAGGTCATACGGCCACGAGGCCGCTATACCGGGCCGGCGCTGGAAGACGCCGCCCCCGAGTCGCCTGCGCAAGGCAGCGAGAATACGCTCGATCCAGCCACGCTCGACAAGAATCGCTTATTCAGGCCGGTTGGGCGCTGAGAGACGCGTCACCCGGATCTTTGCCGAAACAAAAAACCTCGACGCCGATCGGCTCTTGCCGAGAGGGCCGGCTTGTTCCAGTGGACGTAAGCGTTTTGAGCGAAGCGGCGTCGGTAGCTTCGAAGACGTTGCCACCATGCTGATGGCGATGGATGGGGCATGCGACGCCAGACCATGGCCGGATTGCGGACGGAAGGTGTGGAGTCTGGGCGGGAGCCGACATTCCAGGGGTTGCATCAACGTGCGTCCGAGCGGCCGCTCTTGGGCCGACTTCTGCCTGACGGCGGTCGGCGGCTCGCGACCCGGATCTGCCCTTCGCCCCAATGCGGACTCGGCGGCGGCTTTCAAAGTAGAACGGCCGCCTGGTGGTGCATCCGCGCTGCAGGCGCTTGCCGCCCATACGCAGTCGTTTTCGCCAGGGAGAACCGAGAACCCTAGCGTCCATTTGGGTAGCCCGTCACAACGCAGTACGTGCGATACTTCTCTGCTGCCATCGCCATGCTATGCCACCAGGATCTCGAATTTTGTTATACATCCGTAAGTATTCGTATTTTTCCGTGTCGCGATGAGTGATTCTCGCAAGCGGGGGAGGTTGTTGGGGCGATTAGGCTATGTCTTGATTGTAGTGTTGCTGCGCGTCTTCGCAGTCCTTCCCTATACGCTCGTCGCAAGGTTCGGCAGCGCGCTTGGGGCAATGTTATATGCACTTCCAAGCTCCCGAAAGCATATCGCTCTCGTCAATCTGCGTCTCTGTTTTCCGGGCAAGAGCGAGCGCGAGTACGACGACCTTGCCAGAAACCATTTTCGCCACGTCGTTCGAAGCTATCTCGAACGAGGCATTCAATGGTTTGGCAGCGCGCAAAGGATACGGAAGCTGGTCCACATCGAAAGTCGAATCGATCTGGAAGACAGGAATGCTCCACCGACCATCTTTCTGGGCTTCCATTTCGTGAGCATCGAGGTCGGCTGCATACTCTACTCAACGCGACTGCCCGCCGCCTCACTGTATACACGCATGTCGAACGCGCGGCTTTGCAGTCTAGCCAAGCGGCAACGCGGCAGATTTGGCGCCGAGATGATTGAACGTTCGACAAGCGCCAGAAAGATCGTCGGCTTACTTCGTTCAGGCAAACCAGTCATGCTGGCTGCTGATATGGATCACGGCATACACAACTCCGTTTTTGTGCCGTTTTTTGGCGTCCCCGCGTGCACACTCACTTCGGTTTCGCGCCTTGCTCGACTGGCCCATGCGCGGGTTGTACCATTCGTGACTGAAGTATTGCCCGATTACCGCGGGTATAAGCTGACCATCTTCGAGCCGCTCAGCGACTTTCCTTCAGAAAGTGAGACGATCGACGCGCGCCGATTGAATGAATTTCTTGAAACGCAGATCAATCGGTGCCCAGAGCAATATTACTGGGTGCATCGACGCTTCAAGAATCGTCCACCGGGCGTGCCAGGTGTGTACTGAGCACACCGTCCGTAAGGCATGCGACCGTTCCTGGCTGTGTGCTTCCGTGAGGTAACGCAATGAGCTCGACTGACAGGCATAGGTCCGCTATCTGAGTGGACCGGACGTTTGAGTGTCTGTCCGAATGCTCGAGCGTATGGCCGTTCGTGGCCGGATGGCGACCGTCTCAGTTCGCCCCACTCCGGGCCAAACTCCAGCCGCGAAATGAAACTACCTTCCGCAGCGAGACGACGCGCACATGCTCCCAGATACGAGCGGCCGCGGCCGGGCACCTGCATCAAATGCGCTCGCCAACACGAGCAGGGCACCGCGGGGAACCCTGTCCGCTTACGCGCCGGCACCCGTCTCATCGAAGAATGAGGTTTTGTCCGTCCCGTTCGCTTTGGCGCGATACATCGCGCTATCGGCCTGGCGCATCAGGGCGTGTACATCAAGACGTTCGTCCGCGCTATTGGTACCGAGCATGCGCACGCCAATGCTGGCCGATACGGCGACGGGATGACCGCCGATCTCTCGAAGCCCATGAAGGATGTCGTGGATACCGTCGGCAATCGCGCGCGCGCCGGCGTCGTCATGCACGTGGCGGGCGAGCACCGCGAACTCGTCGCCTCCCAGGCGGGCAACCGTATCGCCGCGGCGAATGCGTGTCTGCAGACCGTTGGCGAAGCACTGCAACAGTTCATCACCCACCGCATGCCCATAAGCGTCATTGACGTACTTGAAGCCGTCGAGATCGATGAACAGCAAGACAGACTGTCCTTTATCGTCGTCTCGCGCCGCAGTCGCTTTAGCGATCGCCTGCTGGAGGCGAGTGCGGTTGCTGAGTCCTGTCAGAGGGTCCGTCGCAGCCTGCCGTTCGAGCCGATGCACGAGGGCCATCAAGTACACGGAAGTCGCCGCGATGCTGAGCATGATGCCCAATCCCACCGCGAGGTTTTCTCTCCACCACGGCTCGACGTGCATCAAAATCACGACGCCTGCAAGCGCAACTGCACATGAAAGTAGCAACGGCCGCTTGCCGTGGCGGCAACCGGCACCCACAAGGAACCAGAACACGACCCAGAGCAAGGGCAGCGCCACGCGCCCGCCGAGCGCCAAGGCAGTCATGACAAGCGCCTGGTCTGCAATGGTGGTGACCGTCAATCGAAGGCGCGGCCGAACCGTCGCGGCGGTCGCGGCTACGTATGTCGCCACGCCGAATACCACGTATGCGAAAACAACGCCCAGAGTCTCATACGCGGCGGCCGTGCGTTG
>NZ_CADFGP010000038.1:31907-82111 GCF_902833905.1 Paraburkholderia tuberum STM678
CAACACGACCGTGCCCAGGCATATCCGGAGGAGCGCCTGCTCCTTCTCAGGTTGTCCGCGAAAGACACCTAGAAACGTTTGCTCATGCCAACGCTGCGCGCCCGGCCGCTCCATGCCGTGTACCCCGTCAATATTGTCTTTTGCAGAGCGGGCATTCTATCGCTTTTGCCGGCGACCAATGCTTCTTGCCGCTCTCTCCGTCCGCTTCCGAGGGTTGAACGGCCATTCCTGCCGCCGCGGCGACCGACACACATCCACGCTTGAAGCGGTACCAGCAAGCACCGGGTGCATGCCCAAATACCGGTTGGTCTTTTGAAACGCGCTGCTGCCATTAGGCTGTGTTGTGCGGTATGGCGGCTTTCGCGCCTTGCCTGGTCGCAACAATCTGCGTTCCGCGACGACGACTTTCCACGAACCACGTTTCGGGAGGGATCATGTCGCGTCATTCATCCAGACTGGCGATCCAGTCGCCCCCAATCCCGCGCAATGGGCTGTCCTTTTCGCTGGCTTATGCCGGCGCGGCACTCATCGCGCCTCGGTCGCGGCCTTCCGCGTGGAACCGTGTTCTGCGCCCGCTGACGCTTGCACTATGGGTGCCGCTCGCGCTCGCCGCGTGGTGCGTGCCGATGGCCCACGCGGCCGGACCACTGCCGCAGGGCGGCGCCTTCGTCCGGGGCCAGGGCGCGATGACGAGCGGCACCACTTCGCTAACGATCGACCAGTCCTCGTCCCGCGGCGTGATCGACTGGCACAGCTTCTCGATCGGCAACGGCAACACCGTCGCCTTCAACAACGGGTCGGGCGCGACGCTGAACCCTGCGCCGACACTTTTTATCTGGATCGTGCGGACCGCCATCACCTACATCGACTGCATTTCGCTGGCGCCTGGCGCCTGGGGCCTGGGACCTGGGGCCTCAATCAGCATCAGGTCGAAATCGGCTCACTTAATCCTGGCCCGCTTGCAAGTGTCGAGCGGGTGCATGCGAGCAGCTCGCCCTTGCAGTTCGAGCCGGATCGATTCTTTGGGAGACGGTGCGGAAGCAGGAGGGATATCGTCCCTTGATATCAACTCCATATGGTCTATATACAAGCAGAGTGATTGTTGAAACCGGCAAGGAATTGGGAATGGACGACGCTACTTTCGGGGAGCAATTAGCTCCAAATGGAGACGCCGGGCTGCATTGGTCAAGCCGCGTCACGGTGACGATGCGTGTGAACGGCCAGCCGCGGGCCGCTACGGTGAACCCGCGCGTCACGCTGCTCGACTGGTTGCGCGAAGACTCGGGTCTCAGCGGCGCCAAGAAGGGCTGTAATGAAGGCGCATGCGGCACCTGCACCGTGCTGGTCGACGGCAAGCGGATGAACAGCTGTCTGACGCTCGTCGTGCAATGTGACGGCTGCGAGGTCACGACTGTCGAAGGTCTGGCCGCGTCCGACGGGACGCTGCATCCGGTACAGCAGGCATTTATCGAGCACGATGCCTTTCAGTGCGGCTATTGCACGCCCGGGCAAATCGTCTCCGCGGTCGCCTGCATCGCTGAAGGGCACGCGACCGATGAGGCGAGCGTTCGCGAATGGATGAGCGGCAATCTGTGCCGCTGCTCTTGCTATCCGCAGATCGCGGCGGCCGTGCTCGATGCCGCCGGCGCGGCCGGGTACGAACGATGAAAAACTTCGAATACGCGCGTGGCGCGACCGCGCAACAGGTAGTCGCGTCGTTGGCGGCGGGCAACGTGGCGATCATCGCGGGCGGTACGGAGCTGCTCAACTGGATGCGGCTCGGCATCGCAGCGCCCGATCGCGTCATCGATGTCGGTGGACTCACAGGTCTCGTTCGTATTGTGCGCGAGCGTGACGATCTGGTGATCGGCGCGCTGACGGACCTGAACGTGATCGGTGAAGACGCGCTCGTCGGCGCCCACGCGAGCGCGCTGGCTCAAGCCTGTCTGCTCGCCGCCTCGGCGCAGGTGCGCAACCGCGCGACGCTCGGCGGCAATGTGATGCAAAAGACGCGATGCGCTTATTTTCGTTCGGAAGCGCCGTTGCCATGGGGCTGCAACAAGCGCAATCCCGGGTCGGGCTGCCCGGCGCGCAATGGCATCAACGAACGGCATGCAATTTTTGGCTGGACCGATGCATGCGTCGCGGTTCAACCGTCCGATCCGGCTGTGGCACTGGCTTGTCTGGATGCGACAGCTGAGGTCATCGGGCCGAACGGCGGTCGAATGATCAAGATGACGGAGTTCCACCTGACGCAGCAGGAAGCGGCCGGCATGGGCGGCGATGCCGCCCGGCTCGAGACGAGACTGGCTGCCGACGAAGTGATCGTCTCCTTTCACATACCCATCCGCGCGGACGCACGATCGGCCTACGTAAAAGTCCGCGAGCGCGCCAGCTACGAATATGCGCTGGTCTCGGCAGCCGCATCCGTGGAGCTCGATCGGGATCGCATTGTGTCGGCGCGCATTGCACTTGGCTCGGTGGCGCAACGTCCGTGGCGCCTTCCAGCCGCGGAGGCGTCGCTGGCCGGGCAGGCGCCGACCAAGGAAGTGGTCACGCCGATTGTCGACGCGGCAATGAGCGACGCCCGGCCGCTCGCTCACAATGGCTACAAGGTGACGATGGCGCGCAATGCCGCGGTGCGTGCGTTACTGACGGCAGCAGGGCGATCATGAGCATCGGCACGGCGGTCTCCCGCGTGGAAGGCCAGGCGAAGGTCACGGGACAGGCGAAATTCGCGGCTGACAACACGCCGCCCGGCACGCTTCATGCGGCGTTGGTCGGCGCGCCCGTCGCGTCGGGCCGGCTGATCGACGTGGATGCCACCGCGGCACTTACCTTACCGGGTGTGGTGCGGGTGCTTACCGCGCACGATATGCCGCGATTCGGTGCGGTTCAGCCGCCAGCGGCGGTGCTCGCACTGCCGTTGCAAAACGACGCGATTCGGTACGAAGGCGAGCCGGTCGCAATCGTGCTTGCGGAATCCATCGAGGCGGCGGAAGCCGGCCGCGATGCCGTGCTTGTCCGTTGCGAGCGCGACGACCCCATCCTTCCCGGCGCCGCGACGCGCGAGCCGCCGCCCGAGCCACGCATGCTCGGCGACGATCTGGAGATGGGCGACGTCGATGCGATTTTCGGAACCGCACAGGCAAGCGTGGCGGCGACGTATATTCAAGCCGCGCGTCACCACAATGCGATGGAGACATCGGGCACCGTTGCGCGATTCGAGCACGGCAAGCTCACGCTGTGGGATGCGGTTCAGGCGAGCGAGAATGTGCCGCTTGTCGTAGCCGCGGCACTCGGCATGAGGCCGGACGACATTCACGTGATCGCACCGCACACGGGCGGCGGGTTCGGCTCGAAGGGATATGTGTGGCCGCACCAGATTCTTGCCGCCGCCGCGGCACGCGTCGCGGGGCGGCCCGTGAAGCTTCATCTGCGGCGTCACGATCAGTTCGTCTGCGTCGGCTATCAGCCGTGGATGAAACAGGACATCAAGCTTGCGGCAACGGCGGACGGCCGGCTCAGCGCCATCGATCACGAAATCGTCAATTCGAGCGCGATTGCGGACACGCATCTGGAGCCCGCAAGCGAAGCAAGCAAGACGCTTTATGCGTCGCCCGCCATTCGCACCAGGCAGTGGCTGGAGCGGCGCAACATCAACGTGCCCACGCCAATGCGCGCGCCGGTGGAAGGTCCGGGGCTATGGGCGCTCGAAAGCGCGATGGACGAACTCGCCGTGGCGCTGAAGATCGACCCGCTCGATCTACGACTGGCGAACTACGCCGAGGTCGATCCGCATACGAACAAGCCTTGGTCGTCAAAAAAGCTTCGCGAGGCGTATGAGGAGGGCGCGCGGCTTTATGGCTGGCGCACGCGCGGCGAGACGCCACGACGAGACGGAGCGTGGCGCATCGGACATGGGATGGCGACGAGCTCAATGGGCAATTTCCGCTTTCCCGGCGGGGCGCGCGTGCGCCTGAGGTCCGACGGCACGGCGTTGATCGAGGCGAACACGCACGATATCGGCACCGGCACGCAGACGGTCTTTTGCCAGATCGCGGCCGAAGAGCTGGGCTTGCCGATCGAGAACGTGTCGATTGTGTGGGGCGATACCGACCTTCACCCGGCGAGTCCCGTCTATGGATCGAGCGCCACGGGCAGCACGGGAAGCGCGATCGCACTGGCTTGCCGGGAAATCAACGCGAAGCTCGATGCGCTCGGCGGGAAAGACGTTCGCGCGAGCCTGCGGCGGGCTAATCTACCGGAGATGGTCGCGGACGGTGCGTTCACGCTTCCGGGTGGCGCCAGCTTCAGCGCGGACGGCGACGGTACGCCATACGCGATGCGGACGTGGGGTGCGATCTTTGTCGAAGTAGGCGTCGATCCCGAGCTTGGCCTCGTGCGCTTGCGCCGGGCGGTGGGTGCCTATTCCGCGGGCCGGATCATCAATCCGAAAACGGCGCGAAGCCAGATGACGGGCGCGATCATCTGGGGTTGGGGCAAGGCGACGATGGAAGAGAGCGTGCAGGAGCCCAATACCGGTGGCTGGCTCGCGAAGAATCTGTCGAACGTGGCGGTCCCGGTGAATGCGGACATTCCGCTCGATATCAAGATCCACTTCGTCAGTGAGTATGATCCGCATGCAAGTGCGATCGGTACCCGCGGCATCGGAGAACTCGGCGCGACCGGCGTGGATGCCGCAGTGGCCGCAGCCGTCTACGACGCCATTGGCTTGCGTGTGCGCGACCTGCCCATTTTGCCGGGCAAGATACTGGCAGGCCTTTCGAGTCAGCACGCCGCTGCGGGATAGCACCAACTGTGCCTTGTATGACAACGCTCGCTGACATATTGCACCCGCACACCGGGAGTTACAGGTTTATTTCAGCGAGCGGATGTTCCCGCTGACCGGCGACCGGGAAGTGTTCCCACGGTTTTTCGCGATCCTGTACAGACTGTCGCGAGGCGCCTGCGAACGGCAGTTCACGAGCCAAATTGCGGCACATCGGCAAGTCGGGCATGTCCCGAAGTGCCCCCTCGGCAGATTGCTTTTCGCAGCAAGCCGGAAAAACGCTCAGTTCAGAGCCTATACACCCGCTCCGCATTGTCGTGAAATAGCGCGCGCCGCTCGTCGGACGAAAATTCTTGCGTAATTTCCTTGAATGCGTTGAATACGGCGTCATAGCTGCTAAACAGTTTGTCGACCGGGAAATTGCTCGCGAACATACAGCGGTTTGCCCCGAACGCTTCAATCGCGTGCAGCACGAACGGCCGGATGCTATCCACCGTCCATTTCCAGTCTCCCATGCCCAGTCCGGATATCTTGCAGAAAACGTTGGGAGCCGATGCGAGCGATTTCATGCCCTGCTTCCAGCCTTCGATTTCTTCCGGCATCCGGTCGACTGGCATGCCGGTGTGGTTGAGCAAGTGAGGATCGGTCAGTGAGAGCGCTTCGATGGCGATGGCCATCGAAGCCCGTTCGCTGTAGCGGGCGCACCCGCGCTGTAAGCGCGGCATGGCGATGTTTTCGGCGACGGATAGATGCGGCAGCAGCGCCAGTTCCTGATTGACCACGGCAATGGTGCCCGCGGCGACATGGCCGCCCACGGATGTGCCGATGTCCTGTCCGTCGAATTCGAGCGAGCCGCCGTCGCGGTCGAACTGGCCAGAGATGATTTTGATGAGCGTCGATTTGCCTGCGCCGTTGCCGCCCAGAAACGCGTGCACTTCGCCTGCGGCGATTGAAATATCAAAACCCTTCAATACGCTCGTGGGTCCGAAGCTTTTGACGATCGAACGCGCCGTCAGCAGAAAGGACGGATAATTCATCGCTGTCTCCTGCTCAGCTGTTGCGCTGCGCAATATATGTCTATGGTTTACCGCGGTGCTGCCGGTGCATTGACGCTGTCAGCATCAGGAAACTTCACAGCCCTGGTTACGCGGCTTGCCCACAGAATGGCAGTGCGGATGGCGTGCTAACAAGGCGGTTTCATTCAACTGCGACTGAAATAAATTTCACTATGCGCATCCCACCCGTGAAAGCCATCGTCGCTTTCGAGAGCGTGGCCCGAACCAGGAGCGTCAGCCGCGCATCCGAGGAACTTGGTCTGACCGCTTCGGCGGTGAGCCATCAGATCAGCAACCTCGAATCGATCATCGGCCAACCACTTTTCTATCGATCGGGCCGGGGTCTCGTCCTGACACCGACAGGCGAGCGCTATCTGTCGGACGTGACGGGCTCTCTTGCTGATCTGAGCCGCGCGACCGAGCGCGCATCGAGCCGCGCCGACGTCGATATCCTGCGTGTGCATTCCAGCCCCAGCTTCGGGCTCATGTGGCTGTTGCCCAGGCTCGAGTCGTTTCAGGAAGCCAATGGCGATATCCAGTTGAATCTGGCCTGCTCGTATGAAGATGTATCGTTTACCAGTGGCTACTACGACATCGACTTGCGGCATGGCTATGCGAACTGGCGCGATCTCGAGGTCAGGACACTGCGCAATGAATTCATCGCGCCGCTCGCCTCGCCGAGATATCTGGAAAGCCATCCGGTCAGAACGCCGGAAGACCTTCTGGAGCATCGTCTGATCTATTCGGAGACGCCGCTCGTCCAGTGGAAGCAGTGGTTCGGACGCACCGGCGTGTCCGCTGCGCACAAGACTTTCGATTTCTCGTTTGACCGCTCGTACATGTCCCTCGAGACGGCCGCACTTGGCCTGGGCATTGCGTTAGAAAGCCTGATGCTCGCGTCGGTACGAATCAAGGAAGGTGCGCTCGTGCCGGTATTCGCTGATTCGCACTCTGTCGAAGTGGGCGCGCATCATCTGGTCTATCCGCCCCAGAACGCGGAGCTCCCACGCGTTGCGCGGTTCATCGCCTGGATCGAGCGGGAAATCGGTCACAGGGACCGTACGGCGTAATGACTGCGCCGAATCGGCATCAGGGTATTCCGGTACGTGCATGAGCATGCGGGTTGTTTCGGCGCGTCGACACAGCGACCCGGCATGCCTCGCGGGCTGGCAGCCGGTTACCTGAAAATTTCTCAAGCATAGTTGAGCGCCACGGTGTTGATGCGAGTGACCGCGTGCCGGACACTGCGTCATCAGATCAACACCCAGGAGACAATCATGCTGCTCGACAACAAGGTCGTTATCGTCACGGGCGCGGCTTCACCGCGCGGAATCGGCAAAGCCACCGCCAAAGCACTGGCCGAGCAAGGCGCGCGAATCGTGATCCTCGACTTGCGCGAAGAAGACGCGAAACAGGCCGCTGCCGATCTCGGCGAAGCCCATCTCGGGCTCGCCTGCGACGTCACCGACAAAGACGCTTGCGTGAAGGCCGCAAAGGCGACGCTCGAACGATACGGCCGCATCGACGGCCTCATCAATAACGCCGGCATCACGCAGCCGGTGCGCACACTAGACATCACCGCCGAGGGCTTCGACGCAATCGTCGACGTCAATCTGCGCGGCACGCTCTATATGTCGCAAGCCGTATTGCCGGCGATGAAAGAGCAGAAAGGTGGCAGCATCGTATGCATGTCGTCGGTGTCGGCGCAACGAGGCGGTGGTATTTTCGGCGGCCCCCATTACAGCGCCGCGAAGGCCGGCGTACTCGGTCTCGCCCGTGCGATGGCGCGAGAGTTCGGTCCCGACAGCATTCGCATCAACTCGATCACGCCCGGTCTGATCCAGACCGACATTACCGGCGACAAACTCACCGCGGAGATGCGCGTGGACATCATCAAAGGCATTCCGCTTGGCCGGCTTGGCGATGCTGCCGATGTCGCAAACGCGTGCCTCTTTCTGGTGAGCGATCTGTCAACGTATCTCACCGGCGTCACGCTCGACGTGAACGGCGGCATGCTTATTCATTGACTGACACCGTGCGCCCGAGAGAGGGCGCTGAATTCCAGGTACCCGGGCCAACCCGGGGCCAGTGGATGGGGACAAAACATGAAATCCAAGAGTGCCGCTTCGCCCATCGAAGGCGGCGTGTTGCCCCTTGCCGACTCGCCCAGCTTCGAATCGAAGACCTACGCGAAAGTAAGCCGCCGGCTCATCCCATTCCTCATGCTGTGCTACCTTGGCGCATATCTCGATCGGGTCAACGTCGGCTTCGCGAAGCTGCAGATGCTCAACGATCTGCGCTTTAGCGAGACCGTCTACGGCATGGGCGCAGGCATCTTCTTTCTCGGCTATTTTCTGTTCGAAGTGCCGAGCAACCTCGTCCTTCACCGTGTCGGCGCGCGCAAATGGCTCGCGCGAATCATGCTCACGTGGGCGGTGATTTCCGCTAGCTTCGTGTTTGTGAAATCACCGACGGCGTTCTACGCGTTGCGATTTCTGCTGGGCGTCGCTGAAGCGGGCTTCGCACCTGGCGTAATTCTCTATCTGACCTACTGGTTTCCGGCTGCTCGCCGAGCGAAGGCGCTCTCGCTGTTTTTTATGGCGATTCCGCTGGCCGGCATAATCGGTGGCCCGTTGTCGGGCTGGATTTTGCACTCGCTGCATGGCACGCTGGATATGGCCGGCTGGAAATGGCTGTTCCTGCTCGAAGCGCTGCCCTCGCTCGTGCTCGGTATAGCGATCCTGCTGTATCTCGATGACAGCATTGTCAAGGCAAAGTGGCTCACCGAATCGGAAAAGACCCTGCTCGCACGCAATGTCGCGAGCGATAACGCGCATAAGATCGCCCACATCTCGGTCAGATCGTTCATCGGGGACCGTCGCTTGTGGCTGATGGCCGCGATCTACTTCTGCGTCGTGCTCGGGCAGTACGGTCTGACGTTCTGGCTGCCGACGATCATCCGCAAGTCCGGCGTTGCCGATCCGCTGTGGGTGGGACTGTTCACTGCGATCCCGTATCTGTGCGCCATCATCGCGCTGCCCTTGATCGGCATGAGCGCTGACCGTCGCCGCGAGCGCCGGCTGCACCTGGCGATTCCCATGCTGGTCGCCGCCGCGGGCTTCGCCGTATTGCCCACGCTCGGCAGCATCCCCGCCTCGATCGTCTGTTTGAGTATCGCGGCAGCAGGCATCCTCGCCTCGTCGTCGCAGTTCTGGTCGTTGCCGACAGCCTTGCTAGGCGGCATGTCCGCCGCAGCCGGAATTGCTGCCGTGAACTGCGTCGCCAATCTCGCCGGCTTCTTTTCTCCAGCGATCGTGGGCTGGCTGAACGACCTGACAGGTAAGTCAACAGCGGGGCTGATCTTCATCTCGACCGCTATCACGCTCGGTGCCTGCCTTGTCTTCCTGGTGCCCGCTAAAACCGTGAACCGCTGAACCTCCTTCACCCATTCCGACTGATCACAGGAGACGACATGAACAGTCCATCCAATGCCTCGACGGCATCGCTTGCCGAGCACGCTTACCGTATCCGCAGAAACGCCCTGTTGATGGGCGAAGTCCAGGGACAAGGCTACATCGGGCAGGCGCTCGACATCGCCGATGTGCTGGCCGTTGCTTACTTTGGCGCGATGCGCTATCGCCCCGAAGACCCTGAGTGGGAAGAGCGCGACCGCTTCCTGTTGTCCAACGGACATTACGCAATCGCGCTGTATGCGGCGCTGCTCGAAGCAGGCATTCTGCCGGCCGAAGAGCTAGAAACCTACGGCAGCGACGATAGCCGCTTGCCAATGTCCGGCATGGCCAGCTATACGCCTGGCATGGAGATGTCCGGTGGTTCGCTCGGCCACGGCCTGACCATCGCGGTCGGACGGTGCCTCGGACTCAAGCGCAAGCATTCTGCTTCGTTCGTGTACACGCTGTTCTCTGACGGCGAACTGGATGAAGGCGCGATCTGGGAAGGCATCATGTCGGCAAGCCACTGGAAGCTCGACAACCTGATCGCGGTGGTCGACGTGAACAACCAGCAGGCCGACGGCCCGTCCACGCAGATCATGCCGTTCGAGCCGCTCGTCGAAAAACTGGAGGCGTTCGGCTGGTTCACGCAACGCGTCGACGGCAACGATATTGCCGCCGTGGCCGCTGCGTTCGACGCGGCCCGCGCGCATCCCATTGCGCAACCGCGCATGATCATCGCTGATACACGCATGGGTTGCGGCGTGCCGTTTCTCGAAGAACGCGAGAAGAACCACTTTATCCGCGTCGATGCCCACGAATGGCAATTGGCGCTGCAGGCACTCGAAGCAGGGAGACAAGCATGAGCAACGCAACGACAAGCAAGCCGCGCCTGAAGACCTCGGCCATGATCGCCTCGATCGCCGGCGAAGGACAGATCACGCGTTCGGCGCCTTTCGGCCACGCACTGGTGGAATTGGCACGGCAGAACACGAACGTCGTCGGCATGACGGCCGACCTCGGCAAGTACACCGACCTGCACATTTTCGCCAGGGAGTTTCCCGAGCGCTACTACCAGATGGGCATGGCGGAGCAATTGCTGATGGGCGCCGCGGCCGGCCTTGCGCACGAGGGCGCGCAACCGTTCGTCACGACCTATGCGGTATTCGCTACGCGCCGCGCCTATGACTTCATGCATCAGGCCATCGCCGAGGACAACCTCGACGTCAAGATCGTCTGCGCATTGCCGGGTCTGACTACTGGCTATGGTCCGAGCCACCAGGCGGCTGAAGATATCGCGTTGATGCGCGCGATGCCGAACATGACGGTGATCGACCCGTGCGATGCGCTCGATATCGAACAGATGGTGCCGGCGATTTCCGCACATAAAGGACCGGTGTACGCGCGCCTGCTACGCGGCAACGTACCTGCTGTGCTCGACGAATACGACTACACCTTCGAACTCGGCAAAGCGAAGATGCTGCGCGACGGCGCCGACGTGCTGATCATCTCCTCCGGCATCATGACGATGCGCGCACTTGAAGCGGCGAAGGCGTTTGAAAAAGATCGGATCGACGTGGGCGTGCTGCACGTACCGACCGTCAAGCCGCTCGACACCGAGACGATTCTCCGCGAAGCGAAGCGCTCGGGTCGGCTCGTGGTGGTAGCGGAGAATCACACGGTAATTGGCGGTCTCGGCGAAGCGGTGGCGGCGGAACTGATGCGCGCGGGCGTGTCCTGTCCGTTCCGGCAGGTGGGACTGCCGGATGCGTTCCTTGCTGCCGGTGCGTTACCTACGCTCCATGACCGCTACGGAATTTCCACGTCGACGATGGTTGAGGCGATCAAGCGGTGGTTGGTCTGAGGCAAGGCACTCGCCGTCAGATGGGTGACTCGGAATCAGGGGAAATTCTCGGCTGCCGAGGTGCGAATGTCCGGTTCAGGCTCCGTCGTTGGCTCCGCACGCTCCGACACATCATTCCCCTTCGCGTGCATGCACTCCAGGTACGCGAGATCGTATCTTTGCTGCACGTTCAGTTGTGCCCGCGGCACGTGGGCGTCGCTCGCAGCGCGCGTGTCGACACCGCTCGCCAGCTGCTCCCTTGCATACTGTTTGCACTGCGCATCGTCCCGCAGAAAAACGGTGAATGGCTTGTCGCGCCCCGGCTTCACGGCTACCGCCGGCCCTATGGGCTGCGACACGCATCCGGCGGCAACCGAGCAGGCCGTCACGGCAATCTTGATTCGACAAAGAATACTCACGGCGTCCGTCCCTATCCGAGGCTATCAAGACTACGCCAAGCTCGATACGCCGAGGCTGTTGGCTTACGCACCGCTGCAATGCAAGGTTGCGACGCAAACATCCCCGTCGGCGGCTGCGAACTCGGGTGCGTTATCTGGCGACTACCGCTTTGGTGGCAGCTATGCGTCGCCGCAGTCGCCGTCGCCCGCATGATCCCCGGGTTATCCGCAGCAGAAAAACGACGGGTTAACGGCGAGCGGCCCGATGTCTTAAGGGCGACGCAAATCCCGCGCGGCGTTACGATATCTGCGTTCAACCGACAGCCGATTCCTTCCGCCCGACCACCGCCCCATGGAACTGAAGCAGATCCAGTATTTCATCGCTCTCTTCGAGGAGGGCACCGTGACCCGCGCGGCCAAGCGGCTGAACATCGCGCAGCCCGCGCTCAGCATGCAGATTTCGAAGCTCGAAGCCGAAGTGCGGCAGACACTTTTCGCGCGCGGCCCGCATGGCATGGCTCCGACCGAAGCGGCGCGGCTCATGTACCGCCTCTACACGCCGATCATGCGCGACATCAAACATGCCCGCGAGCATCTGAGCCGGCGCGATGTCATCGTGACGGGACGC
Source organism: Paraburkholderia tuberum STM678 (assembly GCF_902833905.1). Taxonomy (GTDB): domain Bacteria; phylum Pseudomonadota; class Gammaproteobacteria; order Burkholderiales; family Burkholderiaceae; genus Paraburkholderia; species Paraburkholderia tuberum. Next base: position 44,076 of record NZ_CADFGP010000038.1, read on the forward strand.
GTGTCGCTCGGGATGGTGTCGTCGGAGGCGCAAAGCGTGCTGCCCGAATCGCTCGCACGGTTCGACGCCCTTTTTCCGCAAGTCGAAGTGTCCGTCGCGGACGGCTTCAGCGCGCAACTCATCGACGCCGTCGAAGCGGGCCGACTCGATGCCGCGATCATCAACAAGCCGCGCGGGCGGCTCACGCTCGACGTGGAGCCGCTGCTGGTGGAAGAAATGGTGCTGGTGACGAGCGCGGCGCACGGGCCGGATCTGCCGGAGACGATGCATCTGGTCACGCAGTCCGGTATCGAATTTGTGCTCCCCACGCGCCGCAACGGACTGCGCGGCGCGCTCGACGCCGCCTTGATGGCCGCCGACGTCGTCATTCAGCCGAAGTTCGAGATCGATCTGCTCAGCACCATCGTGCAGTTCGTCGAGCAGAGCAGCATCGCGACGATCCTGCCGCGCGTCGTGGTGCAGGCGAAGGTGGACGAAGGCCTGCTGCGGGCGCGCACGATCGATTCGCCGCCGATCGTGCGTCACATCATTCAGGTCACGCACCCGAAGCGGCCGATCGGGCCGGCCGCGCAGGCGCTCATTGCGATCATCACCGAGGAGATCCGGCGCGTGACCACTGGCGCGCGGGCTTAGTGAAAACTCAACCGCCGCTCGGGCTCATCGGCTCACGCGCGCTGCGCGACGCATCGCTGCGCGTGCCGAACAGCGTGTCGCAGATCGGGAACGTGAGGTTGAAGTTCTGCGTCGCCATAAGTTCGGGATCGTGATGCGTGACGTGCAGGCGCCGGACTGTGTTGATGAGCGGCACGCGGTCGAGAAACGGGCTGTCCGTCACATGCGAAAGCGTGTGCAGCCCTTCGTACATCAGATAGTACGCGGCCATGCAGCACATAGCGGTGCGCGGCCCATTCCGCCCAGTTGCCGAACAGAAAGAGCGGCACGACCGCGAGCCATTCCGCGAACGTCGGCGCATGAAGCTGCGCGGCGCAATAATTCGTCGCGAAACTTGTAGGATCGCGCGCGAATGTCGTCGTCATACTTCATGATGAGCGTCTCCTTTTTCTATCGGACGATGCGCGGGCGCGCTCTTCGGCGCGCCCGCCGATGCTTGCCTGCTTCAGGACGGATTGCGCGCCGCCCCGTTTTCGAGTTTGCCGAGCGTCTCGGGCACGACGAACGCGCCGATCAGGAAGATCACGCTGATCGCGCCGACGAAGATCGCGAGCGTCGACGGCAACTGGCTCGCATCCTTCGCGACGAGCGAGACGAAGGTCGGCATCATCCCGCCGATCGCGAAGCCGATATTCCATGAAAGACCCGTCCCGGTCGCGCGGATCGCAGTCGGAAAGCGCTCGTTCAGGAAGATCAGGATCGGCGCATAGCCCGCGCTGCCGAGCGCGGAGAGCAGCACCGCGTACACGCCGATCATCGTGATGTTCTGCGCGGTCGGCAGCAGCACGAAGAGCGCAGGCAGCGCGACCAGCCGGATGAGGCCGAGCCACACGAACGCGCTCTTGCGCCCGATGAACGTGCTCAGATGCCCCGCCGCAACGGAGGCGACGACCACCGCCACGCTGCAGATCATCAGGATCGCGGCGGCCGCGCCGTTCGGCACGTGGCTCACGACCTTGAGGAAGGTCGGCAGATAGCCCGACGTGAGGTAATAGCCGCTGCCGCCACCGATGGTCAGCAGCAGGTTCACGAACAGCACCTTGCGATAGTCCCGCGAGAACAGCGTGCGAACCGGCGAGCGCACCACTTCCACCTGCCCGCTCTTGACCTGCGCGGCGGCCTTGGCGGCCTTCTCGGCGGCGAGCTTCTTCCAGAGCGGCGATTCTTCCAGGCTATTGAATACGAAGAGGCCGAGCAGCGAACTCAGGATGCCGGTAAAGAACATGCAGCGCCAGCCCCAGACGTCGAAGAGATCGCCGGGAAAAAGCGACGACATCGCGAGATACGTGAGCGACGCGAGCAGTGCGCCAAGGCCCGCGCCACCGCCGCCGATCAGCCCCGAAACCGCGCCGTGATACTTCGGCGCGACGGATTCCGTGCCGATGGTATGCGTCGAAGCCACCACGCCGCCGACAAACACGCCCTGCACGAGGCGCAGCAGCATAAACAGGACCGGCGCGACGAGGCCCACCTGCGCGACCGTCGGCAGCATGCCGAAGGCCGCCGTCGAGAGGCCAACGCCAACGACCGCGACGATCATCGCCCCCTTGCGGCCATGACGGTCCGCGTAGGAGCCGAAAAGCGCGGAACCGAGCGGGCGCATCAGCAGCGTCACCGCGAACGACGCATAGACCGCCGCGAGCGAGAGCATCGCGTGCTCGGATGGGAAGAACAGACGCCCGACCACCGGCGCCACGTACAACAACACGAACAGGTCGAACAGATCGAGCGCCCAACCCATGCACGAGGCCACGACTGCGCCCATGACCTGGCGCTGATTGACGTGAAGCGCGGCGGCACCTTCTTGCGCTGCTACGGACATTTGCATCTCCTTGTATGTCACTGGGCCGTCTTTCGATCGCCCCCGTGTCGCAGGCACGTTTGTCTTTTGGCGTGCTCTTGTCGAGGTTAAAAAATCGTCAGTGCGCGGCGGCGAGCGGCGGCGCAGCGGAGTCGCTGGATGCGCCCGATGCCAAGCTCGCGCGTCGCTGCGCGACCATCGCGTGGGCGATCTTCTCGGCGATCATGATGGTCGGTATGTTGGTGTTGGCCGAAGGCAGTCTCGGCATCAGCGATGCATCGACCACGCGCAGTCCCTGCGCGCCGTGCACGCGCCCTTCGGTATCCGTGACGGCGTCGCGATCCTGCGCGCCGCCCATGCGGCATGTGCCGCTCGCATGCCACACGCCGAACACGTTCGCGCGGATGAAGTCGGCAAGCGCGCGGTCGTCGGCCAGGAGCGCGGCCATGTCCAGCCCGCGCGTGAAGAAGCGTTCGATCAGAAAACGACGCAGCGGCGCGGGCGTATCGAGCAGCGTGCCGAGCATCGAAGTCAAAAGCGCGTTGCGCTCGCCGACCTGGCTCAACGCCTTGACGCGCGGAGAAAACGCCGCTGGAAAGAAGTCGCGCGGATCGCGTCCGAGCCCCGACGCCTCGACCACGTTCGCGAGCATCCGCACGCCGGTAGCGAGCCGTTGCAGATCGCGTTCGTCGTCGAGCAGATTCAGGTCGACACGCGCAGCGGCGGCGGTATCGGCGGATACGAGCTGCACGCGGCCGCGCGAGTACGGCCGGTTGCACCACAGGAAGAAAAGGCCCAGCCGGTTGCCCAACTCGTGCCATGCCGCGCGTGTCGCGCTCGACAGATACAGGTCCGACTCGTCGCAGCCCGCGACGCCGGAGCTCATGCGCGCGGCCATCATGCTGGCGCGGCGTCGCGCGAGCGGCATGCGAAAGCGCGGTTCGAGAAAATGACAGAACGTGAGCGACGGATGATCCTGCAGATTGCGCCCGACGCCCGGCCGATCCACCGCACATGCGATGCCGAGCGCCGCGAGTTCGCGGGCATCGCCGATACCCGCGCGCATCAGCAGCGCAGGCGACTGAAGCGCGCCCGCGCTCAGCACGACTTCGCCCGCCTCGAAACGCACGCGCTCGCCGCTTTGCGCCAGCGCGATCACGCCGCGCGCCGCCGCGCCTTCCATCACGATGTGCTCGACGCGAAGGTTCGAATACACCGTGAGATTCGGGCGCTTGCGCGTGGCTTCGTCGAGATAGGCGATGGCCGTGGACACGCGCTTGTCGTCGATGTTCGAGAACGCGCCGGGGAAAAAGCCGTCGCCAAATTCGCCGTTCTGATCCTGCAATTGCGCGACGCCATTCGCGCGCAAGCCCTTGGCGAACGCATCGCAGAAGGGCGGCCAGTCTTTCGGCATGATGCGGCGAATCGGCACGGGGCCGTCGCTGCCGTGCAGTTCGCCGCCCGGAAAGTTGACGTCGCGTTCCAGCTTGCGAAAGTACGGCAGCACGTCACGCCACGCCCAGCCATCGGCGCCGTTCGCAGCCCACTCGTCGTAGTCGCGCGGCAGGCCGCGATTGGCCGATTGCACGTTGATGCTCGACCCGCCGCCCATCACGCGGCCCTGCTCGTAGACGCGCGGCGCGGCGTCCCTGGTGGCTTTCGCCTTCAGGTCCGGCCAGATGTAGGTCTCGCCACAGAAGACGGGCATCGGATAGCCGTCGAGGATGGCGGCGGGCACCGCGCCCGGCGGCGTATCGGCGCCTGCTTCGATCAGCGCGACGCGCAGCGACGGCACGGCCGACAGCCGATGCGCCAACACGCATCCCGCAGAGCCGCCGCCCACGATGACGTAATCGAAGCGTTCCATCCTCTGTCTCCTGTTCTTCTGTGACGCTGCTTATCAACTTCCGCGAAACACCGGCTTGCGCTTGCCATGGAACGCCTCGACGCCCTCGCGGAAATCGTCCGATGTGCGCAGCCGGCTATAGCAATGCCCTTCAAGTTCAATAGCAATGGAAAGCGGCGCATCTTCCGAATCGTTCAGCAGCTTCTTCGCGGTGCGCTGAGCGAGCGGTGAGAACGCGCGCAGTTCGTCGACGAGCGCATCGGTGGCGGTTTCCAGTTCCGTGTCGGCCACGCAGTCCACCGCAATGCCCCACTCGTAAGCCTGCTTCCCCGGAATGCGGCGCGAGCGCATCACGATGTCCTTCGTCCGGCCGATGCCGACCATCGCCTGAAGACGAGCCGAGCCGCCCGAGCCGGGAATCTGCCCGAGCTTTTGCTCCGGCAGCGCATAGAAGGTCGTTTCGGTGACGATGCGGAAATCGCAAGCCAGCGACAGCTCGAACCCCACGCCGAAGCAGAAGCCGCGATTGGCCGCGATCACCGGCTTCGAGCAACGGGCGGGCGCCGCGATATTCCACGCGAGCTTCGACACGTGCTCCGGCGACGCTTCCAGAAAGCCCTTGATGTCACCGCCGCTCGAAAAGTGCTCGCCCGTCGCGCGCACCACGATCACGCGCACGCGCTCGTCGTCGTCCAGCGCCTCGAAGACGAGGCGCAACTGGTCGCGCGCGCGCATCGAAATGACATTCAACGGCGGCCGATGCAGGATGATGTCGGCGCGCTCGCGTTCGGCGTCGATCTCGACCGAGAAGCCGTCGAGGTCTTGCAGCAGCGTCTGGCCGCGATGGTTCAAATCGCTCATATCGGATTACTCCTTTGTGGTCTGTGTAGGTTGAACGTTGCCGTCGGATGCGTATTCGCCCGCCGAGAGCTTGCGGCGCAGAATCTTGCCGACCGGCGACTTCGGAATATCGTCGACGAACACGTAGTCGCGCGGGCGCTTGAAGTTGACGAGGTCGGACTGGCGACACCAGGCGTCGAGCGCCTCGGCATCGACGTGTTCGCGGCGCTTGATGAACGCGACCACGCGCTGGCCCCAGCGCTCGTCCTTGACGCCCGCGACCGCGACTTCATCGACGGCCGGATGCAGCGAGAGCACCGATTCGATATCCACCGGCGAGATGTTTTCGCCGCCGCTGATGATCATGTCGTCGACGCGGCCGGTCACGTACAAATCGCCGTCGCGGTCGAAATAGCCGGTGTCGCCGGTGAAATACCAGCCCTCGCGCAGCGACTTCGCGTTCGCGTCCGGGCGGTTCCAGTAGCCTTCGAATGCTTCGTCGCCGAGCAGGTCCGCGATGATCTGGCCTTCCTCGCCGGCCTGTGCGATCTCATCGGGCGACACGGCGTCGAGCTTCACGACGCGCAGCCGCGTGTTCACGCCCGCGCGCCCGGCGCTGCCCGGCTTGCGCGTCGCGTCCTGATCGATGCTGACCGTGTAGACCTCGGACGAACCGTAGTGATTGACGAAGATCTCCGGCTCGAACGCAGCCGACAGGCGCTTGAGCAAACCATCGTTCATCGGCGCACCCGCGAAGCCTAGCTTTCTGACCGACGACGTATCGGTGCTGGCGAACGCGCTGTCCGCGAGCAGATCGTGATAAAGCGTCGGCACGAGATAGAGGCACGTGAGCGCGTACTTCGCGATGGATTCGAGCGCGAGCTTCGCGTTCCAGCGACGCAGGCAGACGAAGACGCCATCGACGAGCGCCATCGAAAGCAGCGAGCGCACGCCCATCGTGTGATAAAGCGGCATCACGCCGAGCGTGCGTTCGCCGCGCCGGTACAGGTTCTGCGCGACGTGCGCGAGCGCGCCCGCGCGTTCATGCCGATGACGGCGCGGGACACCCTTCGGCTTGCCGGTCGTGCCGGACGTGTAGAGGATCAGCGAGATATCGTCGGCGGTGGCGTGCGTCGTCTCGCCGGTGCGCGTGCGTTCCGCGAGCAGCGCGTCGAAGGCCATCGTGCGGCCGGGGGCGTCGTCCAGACCGATGCGCGGCACGTGCTGCGCGGCGGCGCTTTCCACGACGGCATCGGCGCAAACGGGTTCGTAGACGATCGCCTTCACGTCCGCATCCGTCACGCAGTACTCGACTTCCTCCGGCTTCGCGCGCCAGTTGAGCGGCACGATCACGATGCCCGAGAATTGCCCCGCCCAGTGCAGCGTCGCCATTTCCCAGCGGTTTTGCAGCACGACGAGCAACCGGTCGCCGCGTTGCAGCCCGAGTTCGCGCAGGGCATCGGCGACATTCAGAATTATGCGATGCCACTGCGCATAGGTCAGTTGCATGTCGCCATCGACGAGCGCGAGCGCGTTCGGGCTGCGCTCGACGCTTTGCAGAAACGTGCGGCCGAGATCAAGCATGTTCGGCCTCCTTCTCGCCGCGCGCCTCGACCTGACGACGCGCTGCCACATCGAGCACGGCCGCGACGATCGGCGTATAGCCGGTACAGCGGCAGATATGGCCCGAGAGCATGTCGCGCACCTGATCCTCGGTCGGATTCGGCACCCGCTGCAGATAGTCCGCACATGACATCAGAATGCCCGCCGTGCAGAAGCCACATTGCAGCGCGTGATGGCGCTGGAACGCCTGCTGCAAATCGCCGAGCGTCTGGTCGGGCGCAAGACCTTCGACTGTGTCGATGCGCCGCGCATCGGCCTGCACCGCGAGCATCAGGCACGAGCGCGCCGCGACGCCATCCACGTGCACCGTGCATGCGCCGCACACGCCATGCTCGCAGCCGACATGCGTGCCGGTCGCGCCCAGTTCGTGGCGGATGAAATCCGACAGCAGTTCGCGCGGCTCGCAATGGCCGCTGCGTTCGCGGCCATTGAGCGTCAGCGTGATGCGCCGCTGCTCCCCTTGCCGCATGATGTTGTCTGATGTGTTGCTGCTCACGTAGCCTCCTCGATCACGCGCCATCCCAGTTGCCGGACGAGATTGCGTCGATATTTCGCGCTGATGTGCGCGTCGTCCTGCGCGTTCAGTTTCCAGCTCAGGTCGTTCAATGCGCCGCGCAGGTCGTCGCCGGTCAGACGCGGCCAGCTTTCCGCCACCGGCCGGTCCGCGACGCCGCCGACCGCGATACGGATCGAATCGTCCGTCACCACCGCCGCGCACGCGACGATCGCGAAATCGCCGTGCCGCGCCGAGAACTCGGTGAACGCATAGCGTTCGCCGGGCTTCCTGAGCGGAAAGCGCACGGCTTCCACGAGTTCGTTTGGCTCGCGCGCGGTCATCAGCATTCCCTGAAAAAAGTCCTGCGCGGCGAGCGTGCGGCGCTTCTTTTTCGAGCGCAGCATCACGTCGCCGCCGAGCGCGGCCAGCACGAGCGGCAGTTCTGCGCTCGGGTCCGCATGCGCGACGGAGCCGCACACCGTCCCGCGATTGCGAATCTGAAAATGCGAGATATGCGGGAACGCCATCGCGAGCATCGGCACTTCGTCGCGCAGCGTGGGACGCCATTCGACGCTGCCTTGCGTCGCCGCCGCGCTCACGACGAGATGGCCTGCTTTGTCATCCACGCGCACGGCGTCGAGTTCGGCGGTGCGCGAGATATCGACCAGCACGCGCGGCTGCGCGAGCCGCATGTTGAGCACGGCCATCAGCGATTGACCGCCCGCCAGCACGCGCGCGTCGTCGCCGGTTTGCGCGAGGGCGTCGAGCGCGTCTTGCGTCGTCATGGCGCGCAGATAATCGAACGGCGCGGGCTTCATACGTGCCTCCTGAAGCGGGCCAAAATCCGCGCAATCCACGACTTGCGCTGCTCGACGGGCTGGCCCGCCGCCTGCCGTCCGAGCGATTCGAACAATTGCCTGAGCACGACCTTCGCCGCGCCTTCGAGCATGCGTGCGCCGACCGCCGCCACCTTGCCCGACACCTGCGCTTCATAGTCATAAGTGAGGCGCGTGCCGGTTCCCTGCGGCGTCAGTTCGACGAGACCGTTGCCGCGCGCGCTGCCGAGCGGCGAGATGCCCGCGCCCGCGAGCCGCAGCCGGTGCGGCGCGTCGATCTCCGACAAGCCGACGCGCGCCTCGAAGCGCGCCTTGATCATGCCGACGCCCACCGTCACGTCCGCGCGATACTGATTCGGCGCGGTCTCGTCGAGCGCATGGCAGCCGGGAATAACCTTCGCGAGCGCCTTCGGGTCGAGCAGCACGCCGAACACGGCTTCGGGCGTCGCGGGCAAATCGACCGTGCCGCGCGCCGTCAACGCCTTGCCGCCCGGCGTCGCGGGCTTCGCAGCCGGTGCTTCGCGCAGTTCGGGCCGCGACGGTTCGGGATCGTCGATGCCGATCAGCGCCATCACTTTGGGCGGCGTGAGCGGCAGGCGGATATCGTCGACGCCGAGGGCATCGGCCACCGCATTCGCGATGCACGGCGGCGTGCTCATGTTGTTGCCTTCGCCGAGCCCCTTCGCGCCGAGCGGCGTGAAGGGCGACGGCGTCTCCAGATGTACGATCAACGGGTCGGGCACTTCGCAGGTCGTCGGCATCAGATAGTCGGCGAGCGTGCCGGACTGGAAACTGCCGTCCGCGCCGTAGCGGAACTCTTCCATCAGCGCCGCGCCGACGCCTTGCGCGAACGCGCCGCGAATCTGGCCATCGGCGAGTGCGGGATTGAGTAGCGTGCCGGCGTCGTGCGTCGTCACATAACGGTCGATGCGCACGCGCCCCGTCACGCGGTCTACTTCCACGCCGCACATGTCGAACGCGAAGCCATACGCCGCCGACGTATTGATGCGATCCTGCTCGTCGGGCGCGTCCATGTGCGGCGGCGACCAGAAGACGCTCTCGCGCAGACCCGGCTCCTCACCTTCCGGTAACAGCGCGGGCGCCCAGTGCGGCGCATTGCTTGCGGCGCGCGCGAACGGCAACGCGCGCTCTTCGGCACCGTTCGGAAAGACGCGCGCGCCTTCGAAGCGCACGTCGCCGGGCGCGCAGCCGAACTGCTTCGCGAGAATGCGCGCGAGCTTTTCGCGCACGCGGGTCGCGGCCAGATGCACCGTGCCGGCCACCGCGCCCGCGAATCGGCTCGAATAATTGCCCGCCGCGACGGACCACGCGTCCTTGTGCGTATCGAATTCGACGTTCACGACGATGTCCTTCGGGTCGAGCCCGAGCACATCCGCGACGACTTGCGCGCACACCGTCATGTGGCCCTGGCCCGCTGGCGTCGACGCGATGGTGACGACCACGCCGCCGAGCAGATCGACGCTCACCGTCGCGCTGGCGATCGCGCCGTTCTTCGGCCCGGCTTTCTTGCGGGCGTCGGGCGGCATCACAGTCGTGATGTATCCCATGTTCGATACCGACGGCTCCACGATCGCCGCGAAGCCGATGCCATAAAGACGCCCAACTTTGCGCGCCGCGTCGCGTCGCGCGACGAGTTCGTCGTAGCCGCCTTCGGTCATCGAGCGGCGCAGCGCTTCCTGATAGTTGCCGGAGTCGAGCAGCGCGCCCGCCGTCGCGCGATACGGAAAGGCATCGGCGGGAACGAAGTTGCGGCGGTACACATCGAGCACATCGAGCCTCAGTTCGACGGCGATACGCTGAATGAGCCGCTCCAGCGCGAAGTAGACCTGCGGTCCGCCGAAGCCGCGCACGAGGCCGGTCGGCGTCTTGTTCGTGAGCACGACGCGGTTGCGCACGACGAGATTCGGAATGGCATATGCGCCCGTCAGGCAGCCGTGCATCCGGTAGAAGGTCGCGGGTTCGGGCGCGCGCACGTAGCCGCCGATATCTTCCAGTTGATCGTAGGAAAGCGCGACGATGCGGCCATCGCTTTGAACGGCCGCTTCGATGGTCGAAAGGCGCGCGGTCGCGGAAGTCGCCGCGCTCAGGTGTTCGAGCCGGTCCTCGACCCATTTCACCGGCGCGCCGGCCCGGCGCGAGGCGAGGCACATCAGCACGACATACGGAAACACCGCCTGCTTGACGCCGAAGCTGCCGCCGGAATCGCGCGGGGCCTTATGACGCAGACGGTTCGCGGGAACGTTGAGCGCCATCGCCATGACGGCGTGCAGCGAAAACGGTCCCATGAAATTGGATGTGACGTCATAGCCTTCGCCGCCCGACAGATACTCGGCGATGACCACGCCGCATTCGATCGGCGCGCACGTGTTGCGCGGATAGTGCGCGACGAGCTTCACGCGATGCGGCGCGTTTTCGAACGCGGCTTCCGGTTCGCCATAGCGGAAACGCCGGTCGCTGATCACGTTGCTGCCGACGCGCTCGTGCAGCACCGGCGCATCGCCCCGCACCGATTGTTCGATGGACGTGACCGGATCGAGCATCGCGTAGTCGACCTTGATGAGGTCGAGCGCGTCTTCCGCTAGCGCGCGGGATTCCGCCATCACCACCGCCACCGGCTCGCCGACGTAGCGCACGCGGTCCATCGCGAGCGCCCACTGCTCCATCGGCGACTTCACGCCGACGACGAAGGGTCGCGACCACGGACGCAGATCGTCGCGCGTGAGCACGGCGTGCACGCCGTGCAGCTTCGATGCGGCTTCGGTATCGATGGAAACGAGTTCCGCATGCGCGTGCGGCGAGCGCAGAATCGCTGCGTGCAGCGTGCCGGGCTTCACGGCGATATCGTCGCCGTAGCGGCCGCGTCCCGTGAGAATCGCGGGGTCTTCGAAGCGCTGCAGCGGCTGGCCGACGTGGCGCTGCGGCTTCGCGGCGTCGCTGTCGGCCACGCGCGCGTTGATATCGGCAAATCCGGTTTCGCGCTGATTCATGGCGTCACTCCGTCATCTTCGCCGCGGCTGCCGAATTCATCGGCGAGACCGCTCCAGCGGCGCGCAATCTCGCCGTGCTCGATGCCGAGCAGATCCAGAATGCGCCCGACCGTGTGATCGACGACATCGTCGATGGTCTTCGGATGCGCATAGAACGCCGGCACCGGCGGCATTACGATGGCGCCCATTTCGGTCGCGAGCGTCATGTTGCGCAGATGCGCGAGATTGAGCGGCGTCTCGCGCGCGACCAGCACGAGGCGGCGGCGCTCCTTGAGCATCACGTCGGCGGCGCGGGTCAGCAGATTGTCCGCGAAGCCGTTCGCGACACCCGCGAGCGTTTTCATCGAACACGGTGCAATCACCATGCCTTCGCTGAGGAACGAACCGCTCGCCACGGCCGCACCGATATCGCGCACGTTATGCACGACGTCCGCGAGTTGGTCGACGTCGCCGCGCGTGAGGCCGAGCTCCTGCGCCGCCGTCACTGCACCCGACGCCGACACGATCAGATGCGTCTCGTGCGTGCCGAGGCGCCGCAGCGCAGCGAGCAGCCGCACGCCGATGACCGCGCCGCTCGCGCCCGATATGCCCACGACGATGCGCTTTTTCCGCTCAGCCATGATCGCGCGCGAGGTAGGCGTCGAGCGCGCTGTTGTCGGCGGCGACGAGCGCGGTCAGATCCGCGGTGTCCTGACCCGGGATGCGCACGCGTGTGAAGACATGCGCCGGATAGACGACCGGGCGCGTCGCGTCGAGTCCCATCTTCGCGCTGATGCCTTGCAGATGCGCGGGGGCGTCGTCGGGCTGGCCGACCGTCGTCGAGGGATCGAGCGGCGAGCCTTGCGCGCCCGCGACGACGACGAGATCGCGGTCGGCCTGAAAGCGCGTCGCAATCGCCCATTCGATTTCTGCGGGATCGTGCACGTTCACGTCCGTATCCACGACGACGACCAGCTTGATGTCGTAATGCGCGCCGAACGCGCAGAGAATCACGTTCTTCGCTTCGCCTTCGCGTTTCTTGTCGAACTGCACCCACAGGTGATAGCGGCACACACCGCCTACCGACAGATGCACGTCCTTCACCGCCGGATGGCTGCGCTGAAGGTGCGCGAGGAGCGTCGCTTCGCGCGGAATCGCGCCGAGCAGCAGATGCTCCATTTCGGCCGGCACGATCGTATGAAAAATCGGGTCGCGCCGATGCGTCACCGCCGTCACTTCAATGACTTCGCGCGCTTCCTTCGCGCTGTAGTACTTTGGGAACTCGCCGAATGGGCCTTCCGGCTCGCGCACGTTCGGCAGAATGCGTCCTTCTATGACGATCTCCGCGAACGCGGGCACATGCACACCGCTCGTCACGCATTGCGCGACCGGCAGCGGCGCGCCGTGGAGCGCGCCAGCGATTTCGAGTTCGTCGTTATCGATGGGCGTGATCGCTTGCGAAGCGAGCATCGTCAGCGGATCGACGCCAATGGCGACGGCCACGTCGAGCGCATCGCCCGCTTCCTCGGCGGCGCGCTGGAACGCGTAGAGATGGCGCGGCAGCAGCAGTATCGCCATGCGATCGCGGCCATGCACCTGAATGCGGTTGATCGACACGTTCTGCACGCCGGTGCGCGGATTGCGCGCAATCACGAGACCCGCGGTGATGTACGGGCCGTTGTCATGCTCGCTATGCGTGGGAATAGGCAGAAGCGCGTGCAGATCGATTCCGCTCGTATGCACCACTTGCTGGCACGGCGCGTCCTCACGCGCAATGACTTTCGACACGAGCGGCTCGGCGGCAGCGGCGGAAAAACGTGCGAGCAAAGCGGCTTCGTCGACGCCCATTGCTTCGGCAATCCACGCCCGCTTCGACATGAATCCGCTCACGACCGGAACCGCATTGCCGCCGGGGCGCGTGAAAAACGCCGCTTGCGTGCCGTCGAGGCGTTTGGCGATAGCGGCGAGTTCGTGTTCGAGCGCAACCGGCTTGTCGATGGTCGCGAGGCGTCCCGTCTTCGCGAGATGCGCGAGCCAGTCGCGCAGCGAGAGCGAGCCCGCCTCCGAGCCTTCCGGGGCCCACGAGAATGAGGAAATGCCGTTCTTTGCGGCATCGCGTATGTTCATCAGCGTCTCCATCTGTGCTGTGCCCGGCAAAGTGAGGCCGCAGCGAGCGATGGGGTCAAGCGTAGCGATATCGCGCCATAACTTCTAATAGTGTTTTCTGATGCGCTGGATCATTCACTCTTATATCAGTGTTAGCCCCGATGACAGCGTTCTTACGGTTACGTATCAATAGATCCGTCCCGCAACCCGTACTGGCGGGCGCGGGCGGCAACGGCGCGCGGCAGGCACGCACCGTTTGACGTGATAATGCAGGTGGTGGCTATTAGCATCGCTGATGCACGAGGGGTGAGATGGACCTCAAGCAAATTCAGTACTTCATCGCGCTGTTCGAGGACGGCTCGGTTACGCGGGCGGCCAAGCGCCTGAATATCGTGCAGCCCGCGCTCAGCATGCAGATCGCGAAGCTCGAGGACGAACTGCATCAGCAACTCTTCGAGCGCGGCGCGCACGGCATGGCGCCGACCGCGGCGGGGCGGCTGATGTATCGCCTGTTTCTGCCGATCATGCGCGACCTCGCACACGCGCGGCAGCAGATCGTTCAGCGCGATGAAGTCGTGACGGGACACGTCGGCATCGGGCTGATTGCGTCCGTCACGGAGAGCGTGCTCGCGGATTCGCTCTCGCGCTTTCATGCGCTATATCCGGATGTCGAAGTCACGGTCGCCGACGGCTACAGCGCGACTTTCATCGACTGGGTGGCGGGCGGTCAGCTGGATGCCGCGATCATCAACAAGCCGCGCGCGCGTCTGTCGCTCGACTCCCGCGCGCTGCTCGACGAAGAGATGGTGCTCGCAACCAGCGCCGCGCACGGCCCCGATCTGCCGCACGCCATTGAACTCGCGCAACTGCCCGAACTGGAACTCGTGCTGCCGACCAAGCGCCACGGCCTGCGCGGCGTGCTCGACAGCGCCGCGCAGCATGAAGACGTGCTGCTCGCGCCGCGCTTCGAAATCGACGTGCTCTCGACCATCCTCAAGCTCGTCGAAAACACGCGCTTTGCGACGATCCTGCCGCGCATCGTGGTCGAGCGCGCGGCGCGGCATGGCACCTTGCGCGCGTGCCCGATTCTCGCGCCGCGCATCGTGCGGCATGTCGTCTGCGTGAGCCATCCGCGAAGGCCGTTGAGCGCGGCGGCCGAAGCGCTGATCGCGATCATCGGCGACGAGCTGCATCAAGCCTCGAATATTTCGTGTAACGAACCATCGCGTTCTTTGAAGGAACGCTCCGCATGAACGCATCACGCTGGATTGCCGGCGAATGGACCGGCACGCCTACGCTCGACAGCATCGATCCCGCCACGGGCGAGGCCATCGGCCAGTTCGCCGACGGCGGCGCGGATGAAGCCGATGCCGCCATCGCCGCCGCGCGCCATGGGTTCGATCGCACGACGTGGGCGCAGGATGCACGTCTGCGCCAGGACGTGCTGCTCGGCGCGGGCTCCGGCCATGCGTTTCTGTCGCCGACGCTCGTCGAGCATGGCGATCCGAAGGCGTTCTTCTGTCAGGACGAGATTTTCGGGCTGTTCGTCACGCTCGAAGTTTTTGAAAGCGAGCAGGAAGCACTTGAGAAGGCCAACGATACGGTCTTCGGCCTGTCGGCCAGCGTGTGGACGCACGACGGCGCGCGCGCGTTGCGCACCGCGCGGGCGCTGCGCAACGGGACAGTGTGGATCAACGATCACAACTAGCTGTTCGCGCAAGCGGAAACGGGCGGCTACCGGCAAAGCGGGCTCGGGCGTCTGCACGGTTACGACGCGCTCGCCGACTTCACCGAGATCAAGCACATCTGCATGCCGGCGGGCATCGTGGAAGGCGTGGCTCCGCTTCGTTGATGCGCCAAAGGCGCGTGCTAGCGTCCGCCGCTATGCGGCATCAACGCGGCAAGCCGGATCGCGACCGCCACCGCGCCGCCATCGGGCCAACCCACCGCACGCTCGCCGAGATAGCTCGCGCGTCCGGCGCGTGGCGCCATGCTCGCGGTTTCGTCCGCGCCCTTAGCCGTCGAGGCCGCATTCCAGCCCAGAGTAAAAAACCCCGCGATAAGCCGAAAGCAGAGTTGTCGGTCCTTCTGGCGCAGAGATGGGTCATCGCCCGCCTACGCAATCAGCGCTTCTTCAGCCTGGACGACGCGCTCGGTGACTATCTGCTCGATCTCCGGCGACCCGTGCCTCCGCTCGATCCGGCGATCGATTTCGCATTCAAATCAGTGGCTTAGGTCGAGATGGGAGATGCGGGATACGGCGGATTTTTTGCGAATCCCGGCCGACCCTCCGTCTCGCTCAAAATACCGGAAGCCGAATCAGCGCGCTGAAAACCTGGCGCTCTCGTTACAACGTAATGGCGGGAATGTTCTATGACGCCGACTTTTGGTCCCTTCTACTCTCTACCGATCCTTACTTTTTGAAGCGCGATCGATTACGCATGTGGGTGATGCTTTCACGGCACGCTCACAGCAACTACGGGAGTATCGAATGTCTAAGGCACCGTCCCCTGAAGTCGATATTAGAACACTGCGCAAAGTCATCATGGCTGCCTCGATTGGTAACTTTGTTGAATGGTTCGATTTCGCAGCGTATGGTTTCCTCGCAACTATCCTCACTAGCGAGTTTTTTCCGAGCAGCGATCCATCCGCGGGCCTCCTGAAGACTTTCGCGGTGTTTGCAGTGGCTTTCGCATTTCGTCCGGTCGGTGGCATAGTGTTTGGCGTAATTGGAGATAGGATTGGGCGCAAACGCACGCTGGCGCTGACCATCTTGATGATGGCCGGGGCGACCACACTGATCGGCCTGCTGCCGAACTACGCCGCCATCGGTGCTCTCGCGCCGTTGTTGCTAACCGTGATTCGCTGCGTGCAGGGCTTTTCGGCCGGTGGTGAGTATGCTGGCGCCTGTGCCTACGTAATGGAGCACGCGCCGCAAAACAAACGCGGCTGGTACGGCAGCTTTATTCCCGTGTCGACTTTTTCTTCATTTGCGATCGCGGCCGTCGTCGCTTATGCGCTTGATGCAACGCTTTCGGCTGATGCAATGAGCGCGTGGGGATGGCGCGTGCCGTTCCTCGCGTCCGCACCCATCGGGCTCATCGGGCTGTACCTGCGCATCAGTCTCAATGAAACACCCGCCTTCCGCGCTCTTGAAGGCGAGCACCAGGTGGCGCATGCGCCGTTGCGCGAAACGTTCCGTACGCAGGCGGGCGGCATTCTGAAGCTCGGTGCATTTATTTCAGTGACAGCATTGTCCTTCTATACCTTTACTACCTATTTCGCGACATATCTGCAGGTCGTAGGACACATGAGTCGCGCAACTTCGCTGCTGATCACCGTTGTAGCACTTTTGTTTGCTGCGGCCATTTGTCCGCTTGCCGGCCTGTATTCTGACTTCGCCGGACGCCGCATGACATTATTCACCACGTGCGCGCTGTTAATCGTAATCGTCTATCCCTCGTTCTCGCTCGCCGGCTCGGGACAATTTCTGTCAGCACTGATCGGCGTGGCAATGCTCGCGACAGGCGCGGTGTTGTCGGGCGTGGTTACGGCTGCGTTGTTGTCGGAAGTGTTCCCAACGAGGATGCGCTATACCGGGTCGGCCATTACCTATAACCTCGCCTACACGATCTTCGGGGGCACCGCGCCGTTGGTCGCTACCTGGTTGATCGGCACGACCGGAAACAATCTGTCGCCCGCTTTGTATCTGATCGCCGTATCTTTCATGGGCCTGATCGGCGGGATGATGCTTCCAGAAACTTCACGAATGTCCTTGCAAGATGTGGGCACTGACAACAACCCAGCTATAGGCGAGATGCTCGGAGCGCAGCGACCGCTCAGGTAGCCCGGATCGTTCGAAGCTTTCCCGAGACTGCCGGCCGGCACGACGCGCGGCTTTGGCGTCGGCGAATTCCGCGAGGTTGGCTGCCTGATCCTCGAAGTGTTCGACGCGCTGGGCCACCATCCGGATGGGGATGCGGCCACTGAACAGCGCGTACGCCGTGAGATTTTCGCGCTGTGCGAACGCTTTCCGATTTACTGATTCGCCGAATCGCCAAGCTTGCGCACAGCCATAGCGACCCCACACGCCAGAAGCCTATACGGAGCATCGAATGAGCAATCTGCATGAGAACAGCATCATCATCGACGGCCTGAACATTTCGAAATTCGACCGCTCGGTGTTCGAGGACATGAGGAAGGGCGGCATCACCGCGGCCAACTGTACGGTGTCGGTGTGGGAGAGCTTTACGAAGACCGTCGACAACATCTCGTTGATGAAGCAGCAGATCCGCGCAAACAGTGAGTTGCTGACGCTCGTGCGCACCACCGAAGACATCGCGCGTGCGAAGAAGGAAAACCGCACTGGGGTGATCCTGGGCTTCCAGAACGCGCATGCGTTCGAGGACAACCTCGGCTATATCGAAGCCTTCGCCGACATGGGCGTGCGCGTCGTGCAGCTTTGCTACAACACGCAGAACCTGGTCGGCACCGGTTGCTATGAGCGCGACGGTGGGCTGTCCGATTTCGGCCGCGAAGTGATTACCGAAATGAACCGCGTCGGGATCATGGTCGATCTGTCGCACGTTGGTGGCAATACGTCGTCGGAGGCCATTGCGTTCTCGAAGAAGCCGGTCTGCTATTCACATTGCCTGCCGTCGGGTCTCAAGGAGCACCCGCGCAACAAGTCCGATGAACAGCTGAAGGAAATCGCCGAGGCCGGCGGCTTCATCGGCGTGACGATGTTCGCGCCGTTCCTCAAGCGCGGAATCGATGCGACGGTCGAGGACTACATCGAAGCCATCGACTATGTCGTCAACCTGGCCGGCGAAGATACGGTGGGCATCGGCACCGATTTCACGCAGGGCTACAGCGTCGACTTCTTCGACTGGCTCACGCACGACAAGGGCCGCTATCGCCGTCTGACGAACTTCGGCAAGGTCGTGAACCCGGAAGGCATCCGCACGATCGGCGAGTTCCCGAACCTCACCGCGGCCATGCAGCGCGCAGGCTGGAGCGAGACGCGCATCCGCAAGATCATGGGCGAAAACTGGGTGCGCGTGTTCCGCGATGTCTGGGGCGCATAAGCACCGAAGCCCGATCCTCATTCATCGAAACGCGACGGGCGCCGTGACGAGCGCCTGCGCGAACCGAAACTCACCCCTCGGAGCACCCTCGCGATGCAACCGCAACTGCCGATCGACGTCGATCCGAACACTGGCGTCTGGACCTCTGACGCACTGCCGATGCTGTACGTCCCGCGCCATTTCTTCACGAACAATCACCAGGCTGTCGAAGAGGCGCTCGGGCGTGATGCCTACGCGGAGATCCTCTACAAGGCGGGTTACAAGTCGGCCTATCACTGGTGCGACAAGGAAGCAAAGCAGCACGGCATCAGTGGCATAGCCGTATTCGAGCATTACGCGAAGCGTCTTTCGCAACGAGGATGGGGCATTTTCACGATCGTCGAAGTCGATCCGGTGAGCGCGCGTGCGCGCGTCGAACTCCGTCACTCATCCTTCGTGCTGGCGCAACCGGGCAAGCACGGCAAGCTTTGCTACATGTTCGCGGGCTGGTTCGCCGGCGCTATGGACTGGGTGAACGACACTACTGAAGCCGGCGAGGGCGCTCCGCGCTCGCAGTCGAAGGAAGTGCAATGCGCAGCGGAAGGCCACGACCACTGCGTGTTCGAAGTGTCGCCAGTCGCGCAATAAACCGTTTTCTCGCAATAAGCTGACCTGAGACGCCGAGAGACGGCGCCAGAGCGTAGGCCATTGCAGTACGCGAGAACGGACATCGTGTCCCTGACGCGACGTACAAGTGCGTATTCGACGGCAAGTCGAGCGCAGATTCCACGCTTGCCCGAGCGCGGATTCCACGACTGCCCGGGCATGAATTTCACGTGAAGTCGAGCGCTGGAATGTGAGGTAACCACGCGGGTAACCCATGGCACCCTCGACGTTTTTGCGTCGGGAGTGCGAATGCCGAACAACAGGTTATCCATGCGTCAGATCAAGGAAGTCTTACGGCTCTATTAGGTCTATTAGGGGGGCCCCGGTAGGCGCGATTTCCTATCATAAGCGCCGGGGTTATGTACCATTAGCGACTCCCCCGCAAAATTGTCATAGCGTGACATATAAAATCCGCTGTGCAAGTAGGGCCGACAGGGTCACGGAACGAAATCCGGCCCCCGCAATTCGCCCCCCCTACGGAGCGGTCCGAATTCAAAGCAGATATCCGCGAACCCAAGCGAGACTTGGTGGGCCATGTCGGATTCGAACCGAGGTTGTCCATTCGGAGGCGGATTATGATCCGGATACTGCGAAAGCGGACGCTCAGGTCGTCGCTACTGAGCACGTCGCTACTGAGCACCCTGGAGACTGACCGCTTAGGCCGACAACGTGCTGGCCAATCTGACCGAGCGAATGGCCGTTGCATCTCGTTTCGGCCGTTGGTGCCGCCCTTCGATACCTCGGAATTCAAGCAGTTGATATCAACGGCGACGGCAGGCGGTGCCACCGCCTGCTCTCTGGCTGAGCCGCGCAGACGGCTCAGTGGATCGCCGTTATGCATTGGGCCATCCTAGCCGCTGCGCTCGATGAAGCGAGGCTCGTACGACAACCCGATGAAAAGGTGCGATGAGCGTAATATAGGCTCGCCCCAGCGGACGATTGTAGAAGACGAGCGTCGTCACTATGAGGCGGGATCGCCCGTGAGATGACGGCTGCACGAGGACCGACACGCGGAAATCCAGATGCGTGTCATCCTCGCCGAGAACGATCTCGTCGTCATATCGTTCGAATACGTGAAATAGGCTTATCCTGTCGCCTCCTTTCTCCTTGAGGTCAACTGCTGTCTTCAAGCCGAACGGCCGCACGAGAATGTCCCGGAATCTCAGCAGCATGCCAATCCATGCCGGCTGCCTGGCAAAGACGTGTCGTGCGAGAGCCTCTGCGTCGTGGCAGGCTCTTTCTGGCAGGTCCACCGAGAACGCGTCCGCGAAATCAGCCAGGCCGTACGACCGTCTCAGCTGCGAGGTCGGCGGCAAATCGGACTGTTCGATCTTCGGATAGCAATACATGTGCGATCACCAATGCGAGGGTCTTGGGCCGAGATATTAGAGCAACGAGATGCCGCCGTCGACCACCGACTCCGCGCCCAACATGTACCGCGAAACGTCAGTCGCCAGAAATAGCGCCGCTGTGGCGATATCGCTCGCTTCGCCCATCCGGCACACCGGCACCTGCACCTCGAAGGCCAGGAGGCGTCGTACCGACTTTTTTTCTACTGCTATGCCGGCAAAAGACCAGCAATACGATAGCTTTCAATTAACCCATCATAGACAGAGATATCCGCGCGACTTCTGGCAATGAGTTGAGCGCCAGCGACGGCTGCGAAGATGGCGCGAGCACGCCCCTCGCGCTCCTCGGCGCGGGCAATGGCCGCGGCGGATAGCACCTTGCTCAGCCATGCAACATTCACATCAGCAAAGGCTTGGACCTCTTTCGTCACCGCCTCCGACAAGTCATCAGATTCGGCGGCCATGAAGCTGCAGAGGCATATGCGATTACCACGCTCCAGTGCCTTGCGAAATGTATCCGGATAGCGGCGCAGACAGTCGATCGGATTCGCGGATTCGGCCCAAAGTGCATCCAGCGTGGCTGCCGAGTCCTCCCAATAACGCCTCGCCACCGCTGCTCCGAGATCGGACTTGCTTGCGAAGTGATGGTAGATGCTCGCGGCCTTGATGCCGACAGCCTCAGCGAGATCACCCTCAGGGGCATGCAGTACTTCAATGACGTCCTGAAAAAGCAGCCTTTTGTCGCCGGGGATGCGTTCTCGATGGCCGACATCACCGTCATTGGCGGCCTGGTCTTTGCGTCGATCGTGAAGCTGCCGGTGCCCGCAGAGTACGAAGCCCTTCTCGCCTGGTACGCGAGAGTGCGCGAACGCCCGAGCGTCAAGAGCCAGCCGGCATTTGCCTGAAATCGCAGCTGTCGTCGGCCTTCATTGATGAGCGACCAATCTTTGGTTGCAAAACTGGGGCGACCGGTACGCATGAGTTGGACGACTGGTGAACTCAGTCGCGACCGGATGGCTACGACGCCAAGGTCGCGCGGCGGATCAGTCAGCCGCTGCGGCATCACGTAATGCGTTGCCGTGCCAGCCCTTTTGGATTGGGCGGGTCTGTGGCACGATCCGATGCAGAGATCCGCCTGTTCCATTTCGTGCGAGACTATTTTTAGTGCATGACGAAGCTAAGCGTCGTCGTGAGGATAAATTAAAGCGTTTGCTGAAACAATAAAGCATTTCGTGAAAAAATTTGCATTAAAGTGGAAGCTGGATTTTGTCTTCATCTTCTGCTTAATTCCTCAACCCCTGGCGATTAAAGCAAAACACGAATCCGGGGAAAGCAGAAGATGAACGACAAAGCTCCGATCTAGTGGAGGCTGCCGTGGTCCTGCTAAACGAGAAGCTGGCTGTTATTTGCAAAGTTAAAGTTGAAGATGGTTTTTCTTTCAAGTAATGGATAACGGATTGATTCTAAAGTAGCCTTTAGCGATGACAGTTTTGTCCGATCGGCGTTTTTCCGCGCCAATGAACCGGCCCCTTGAAGAATTGGAAGAAACTTGCTCGGATTCAACAAAAAGGTGATCAGGGCGGGGCGAGGGTTACGTTGAAGTCTCCGTGTGAGGCATCTTAGCCAACAGGCTTCTGTTCGCTGCAAGAGGGCCAACGCGTACTTCAGCCCGGCCAGGGCCTCTGCGTTTCGTCAGGGCCCAAGGTCGACTTGGGCTGGCGTTCGGCGGCCCGGAACACCATTCAATGATTTAGAACGGGCGTTCGCCCGGCGATTTAGTCAGTTGCTGCCGGGCGCCAACCTAACGTTATGCGTGGCGTCTCAGAACAAAGTGACCTCTGGCCGCGTGAAATCGCTGACGAGTTTTCGGCCATTATAGGTAGTCTGTCTCGTGGAGGCTCTACGGCAGATATCCAAGGGACAACTGACGGTGAGCAGAGCACACACGTGCCGACAAGGGGCGCAAAACGCGTAGATTTAGGCGCATCCCGACAACGTCTCCCGCTATTCTTCATACACGGGTCGCGCAGTTCGCGCCCTTTCCTCGCGCGTGCCGACCATCTTGCGCTTACACGGGGGACGTATGAGCCCTGCTGCTAGATTGTCGCGTCTACGGCGCGCACCTGGAAGCTGTCGGTGGTCGCGAAACATCTCGCTGGTCATCGCGCTTGCACTGACTGAACTGTTCTCTGGGCAACAGGCCTTCGCGGCAGGACCGCTGCCGCAAGGCGGCCGCTTCATAGGCGGCTCAGGAAGCATTGCTCAGAACGGCACGAACCTGAACATCACGCAAACGGGCTCGCGGGGGATCATCGAATGGGACAGTTTCTCGATCGGACCGCACGGCACGGTTTCGATCAACAACGGCACGGGCGCGACACTCAATCGCGTGACGGGTAACGACTTCTCCGCGATCCTCGGCACGCTGAGCGGCACCGGCAGTATTTACCTTGTCAACCCGCATGGGGTTCTAATCGGGCGAAACGGCGTGGTCTCGACGGGCGGGCGCTTCGTCGCTTCGACGCTCGACATCCCCAACGACACATTTTTGAATCCGCCCGCGATCGGTGGGTCGGTCTACACGGGCAGTTCCACGGCGAACGTGATCAATCTCGGCAGACTCATCTCGTCGGGCGGGGACGTGTTCCTCATATCGGCTAACAAGGTCACGAACGCAGGGACAATCGATGCGCCAAACGGTAATGCCGAACTTGCCGTGGGGCGTCAGGTCCGTCTGCTTGACGGCACGGATCAGCAAGTTTTCGTGGACGTCGGAAGCGGCGGCACGGTGACGAACACGGGCTCGGTGCAGGCGGCTATCATCAATTTGCAGGCGGCCGACGGCAACATTTTCGCGCTCGCGGGTCATTCGGGAGCGCTGCGCGCCACCGGCACTGCGTCACGCGCCGGCCACGTGTGGCTCGTCGCGAACACCGATACCGCCACTTCAGTTATCAACACCGGTAGCGTCGACGCGCACGGGGCGCAGATCAGCGCACGCAATGCGGACGGCAGCGGCGGCGCGGTCGATATGTCCGGCAAGGAGGTCGAGGTCGGCGGCGCGGACGTTCAGGCGAAAACCTGGAACATCACAACGGGGGACTTCATCACGGACGCCTCCACCGCTCGCACGCTGAGTGCAAGCCTGAGCCACGGTGCCTCGATCAACGTGGACGCGAACGGCGGCGACGGCCTGCTAGGGGCGACCGGCGAGGGAGACATCGCTATCGACGCGAGCATTCGCTGGCACGGCGCCGCGTCGCTGACACTCGACGCGGCGCACTCGCTGACCATTGCGCCGAACGCGACCATCGCCAATCGCGGCACAGGCTCGCTGATTCTCAATGCCGACTGGCATGGATTCGACAACGGCGGCAGCGTGACCAACCTGGGCACCATCGACTGGTCGCGAAGCACGGGCATCGTCACGGCGCTCTACGACATGAACGGCAGATACACGCCCGGTACGTTGCGCAGCAATCCTTCCTGGAGTGCCGCGCCGTTTAGTGGCCTGGTGACGCAGATCACCGCCTATCAGCTAATTAACTACCTGGCAGACCTTAGTGCGGTGAACAACAACCTCGCTGGCAACTATGCGTTGGGCAACCGGGCAATCGATTTCCTGGATCCGGTGAATTTCAACGGCATCGGCACCGCCGCCACACCGTTCACCGGCCAGTTCGACGGAATGGGCCATGGCGGCGTCACGGGACTCAATATCCCCGGCGACGCCGATACCGGGCTTTTCGGCGTGATCGGCAAAACCGGCGTCGTGCGCAATTTTGATCTCACACAAAGCTCAGCGACCTCCTCCGCAGGACCGGTCGGCTTGCTCGCCGGCACCAACTATGGGCTCATTGTGCAGGTCGGCGTCTTCGGTAGCGTCCAATCCACGGGCGACACAAGCAGCGTGGCCGGAGGGATCGTCGGCGAAAATCGGGGCCGCGTTGAACAGTCATTCGCCGGGGTGAGCGTAAGCGGGGCGGGCACGGTCGGTGGTCTTGCCGGTACGAACGACGGTTGTATCGACCAGTCTGTCACGTTGGGCGCGGTGACGGGCGGTGCGCAAGCCACGATCGGCGGACTCGTCGGCGTGAACAATGGCGGGATCAACCAATCTTATGCAGAGGAAATCGTGGCGGGTGGCGTGACGGGTGGCGCAGTAGTTGGCGGCCTCGTTGGCCGCAATGCGGGCGTCATCCGCGAGTCCTATTCGGTGTCGACGCTCGCGCCTGATCCGGGTGCAACGACAGGCGGTATCGCGGGCACGAATAGCGGCCGGATCGCCGCGGACGTGTTCTGGAACAGCGAGTCGTCCGGGGCGACGGCAGGCGTCGGCTCGGGCACACCGGTGGCGAGCTCAAGCGGACTCACGGACGAACAACTGACCGAGCCGGCGAGCTTCGGCCCGACGTGGGACTTCAGCGCGAACGGTGTTTGGGTCGTCGGATTTCCCTACCCGACGCTCCGCTGGTTGAGCGGATCCTGATATCCGGGCACTTGACTACAGTTCTGTGTAAGGCTTAGTGCCAGTTTCGAGCGACTCCGCTTCGTGGACTGGTGACCATATCTCGACTGGGCGTCACCAGCAAAGCGCGCAGCCGGCGCGGTTGGCGCAAGTCGACCCGATACGGCCCTTCAAGCTGCCTGGCAGCGGTCGTTCAATCGCAGGGAAAGCGGACGTCATATATTGGCCGCAGGAGAAGCCGATGAAACGCACATGGACAATCATTGGTGTTGCTGATGTGGCCCGCAGCTTCAAGTGGTATCAGTCGCTGTTCGGACAACCGGAAACGCTGCCAGCGCATGACTACTTCGGGCAAATCGTCGACACGGATGGAACGGTCTTGCTATGCCTTCACCGGTGGGGCGCGCACGAGCATCCTCCGCTGGCTAGTCGCGACCGTGCGGAACCTGGCAACGGACTGCTTTTGTTCTTTCGTATCGATGATTTCGACGATGCGCTGCTGAGAGCCCGCGCGCTTGTCGCCGGACTCGAAGAGGAGCCCAACGTGAACCCCAACACCGGAACCAAAGAGTTTGCGCTCCGCGATCCTGACGGGTACTACGTCATGGTGAGTGCGCTCGACCCGCCCTAACACTTCCATCAGGCGGTCGCGCGGCCAATGGCTACTATCGAGCATTTGCGCCTTCGCTGCACAGGTCCGCAACTGGCCGTTCAGTGCCTCATGCAAGCGGCATATGCACGCCAAGGCAGCGCGATGCAGCGATCGACAGCAGCCGGACCCGCTCCGGCCAGTCAATCCCCTCCGAAGCAGCCGTTCAACGTTTCACGTGAGTCGCGTGCGCGGCTTGTCCGCGACTCGCCGCTCGATGAAGCGATGAAGAAGAAATCGGATTGCCATACGTGGAACCGGCGAGCGGCGTGGTGCCGCTTGTTCCTGGAGAGCGCTGCCTCACGTCTTCACGATCGAAAACGGAAGAATCACGAAATTCAAGGAATACCATGACACGGCGGCTGAAGCGGCGGCCCATCGGCGATAGAAACATTGGTCTACCTTGATTAAAGCCGAGGCAACGTTCAGCGACCGCGAGTTTGGCCATCATGTCGATTTTCTTCGGTAATTTTCTTCGGTACCACCAGCGGCGGCGTGCATCGATCCGCAACATCGTCCCCTCCCGCACGCGCCTGGATGCCTCGTGTGGGTCACCGCAACGCTTCGCTTGACGAATAACGCGCTCGGGGCATTCTCTTTCGTCAAAGGCCCGCCCCGTTGCGCCACTAGCCCGCTTTTCGCGTGGGACGGATCTGGGCGCCGGATTCGGGGCCCTGTCCCGGCGTTTCAGCGCACCGGAGAAGGCTATCCGCCTGCGCCTCCTGCATCGCACGACAGGCCTTGTAAGCATGTCTTTATGCTGAAGTCCAGTTATCGAATATCGCCAAGAGAGCTGGCAAGATCCCTCTTGGGCTCGCATCACGAATGACAGCCTGAGTTTGTCGTCAAGCCGTCACTAGGCCATCCTCGAACGATTCGACAAGATCGGCGGGGACGACACGATAGACCGCAGCTCAGGGACCGGCTCGGACAGTGCTTTAAGATCCGGCGCAGGTCGCCGCAGCGCGTCGTCCGTAGCAAATGCCGCTTCGAGCGCCTCCGAAATGTCCAGCAACCGCCCATCTCCACGCGCTGGGCCAACCAACTGCACACCAAACGGCATGCCGGCATGATCGACCCCGCACGGCAGCGACAACGCCGGATTGGTCATCAGGGAAACGAGGTAAGTCAGTCCCAGCCAGCGATAGTACGTATCGAGCGGCTTGCCATTGATCGCTTCGAGCTGCCATTGGGACCACGGAAATGGCGTGACGGACACCGTCGGCGAAACGATCACGTCATAGTGCTGCACGAGCGACTGGAAGCGTCGATACAGCGTCGTTTGCATCTTGTGCGCCCAAACGGCGTCGCCGAGCGTCATCGATGCGCCCAGCTCGAAGTTCGCGCGCGTATTGGGTCCAAGCTGCGACGGATCGCGCTCATAGATTTCCGCGAACTGCGCAACGAAGTTCTGCGCGCGCACTACGTCGAAGCATCGGTCGATGCCTCTCATGTCGATGCATACCGGTTCGCACACCGCCACGTGCCGTGCGATCTTGTCGACCTTCGCGCGGAATGTCGCGCGGGATGCGTCGTCGAGCGCGCATACCCCGAAGTCATCGGTAAAGCCGATGCGCAGCCCCGACGCATCGATCGGACGGCGCTGTGCAAGCGCGGCCGAATCGACGTCGTGAGCTAGCGGATCGCGCGCGTCGAAGCCAGCCTGCGCGGCAAGCAGCAACCGCACATCGGCGACGGTACGTGCCATCGGGCCGCTCACGGTAATCGGTGCCCACCCGAGTTCGCGCCGGTCGCCCGGCACGAGTCCCGGCGATGGCCGCAGTCCCACAATCCCGCAGACCGCGGCTGGAATGCGCAGCGATCCGCCCGTGTCCGAGCCGGTGCAGAGCGGGAGCATGCCGGTTGCGAGCGCTGCGGCCGATCCGCCCGACGACCCCCCCGCGTTCAGCAGCGGCGCAAAGGGGTTGCCCGTCGCGCCCCAGACGTCGTTGCGGGTGTTCGCACCCGCGCCCATTTCGGGCGTGTTGGTCTTGGTTGTCACGATGGCGCCCGCCGCCCGAATGCGTGCGACCATCCCGTTGTCCTCGTCCGGAACGTTTGCGCGGAAGAGCTTCGAGCCATACGTCGTGAGTACGCCGGCGGTCTCTTCCAGATCTTTCACGCCGATGGGCACGCCATGCAGCAAGCCGAGCGGCTCGCCACGCATCACCGCCGCTTCCGCGCGACGCGCTTCGTCGCGCGCGCGTTCGAAACACGTCGCCGCCATCGCGTTGACGGCAGGGTTAATCGCTTCGATGCGCGCGATGCACGCGTCAAGCAGTTCGACTGGCGAGACACTGCGATCGCCGATCAGTCGGCGCGCATCGACGGCGGAGAGAGAGACGAGAGAGTCGTGCGTCATGGGCATCAATGAGGAATCGGATAAGAGCTCAAGCCGCCGCTGGCGAAGGCAAGGCCTGCCCGACGCAGGCGATGATCGCATCGCGCGTGTTCTCGAGATGCGCGTACGTCTGCTCATGCACGGCGCGCATATCGCGGGCGCGGTAGGCGTCGAGGAGATCGGCATGCTCGCGGTTGTTGCTGTCGAGGATATCGCTTTTGACGTGCATCGAGAGGGACACGTAAGGCCGCGCGACCAGCGACAACCCTTCGACCAGTTCAGAGAGACGCGTGCCGGCGGCGCTCGCCATCAGATGCTTGTGGAACTCCTCATTGAGGATGGCCCACCTCTCGGACGACAATGTCGCGCACATTTCATCATGCACCTTTTCGGCGGAGGCGAGGTCGCCATCGGTGGCATGCGTGCAGGCGCGTTGGGACAGCATCGGCTCGAGCACCATGCGCAGTTCGTAGATTTCGCTGACGTCCGCGGCCGTGAGCGCGCGTGTGACGACGCCCTTGTTGGGGTCGATCGAGACCAGCCCTTCCGCGCGCAGGTCGCGGAACGCTTCGCGCACCGGCGTCGTACTGACGCTGAGGCGTTTGGCGATCTCTTCCTGCCGCAGCCGCGTGTTCGGTGGATACACGCCGTTGAGAATCTCGGCGCGCAACGTGCCGAGCACGTATTGCTGAATCGTACGAAAGGGCTGGCTCATGCTCGTCTCCGTGAGCGGTCGTTATCGTATGTTGCGCATTTCGTCGATCAAATGGTGACGGCGCGTCTTTCGAACTTCAGCATGCTTTCGATGCGCGCGGCAACGCGCAGCAGCTTCGCATCATCGCCGAAAGCGCCGACGATCTGGAAGCCGAGCGGCAGATTTGCATCGCTCCAGCCGGAAGGCACATTGACGGCGGGCGCCCCCATCAGGCTCCAGGGTGCGCAGAAACGGGCGTCGCCCGTATCGGCGTGTCCGTGGGGCGCTTCACCGCTGGCGGGCAAGGTCACGAGCGCGTCGCAGCCTTGCAGCAGCGCGGCAGACTGCGAGCGCACCTGCGCCTGCAACAGCAAGGCTTGCTGATAGCGCTCGAGCGGCATCGCCTGGCCTTCGGACAACAGCACGCGCATGTGTTCGCTCATCAGCGCGGGCGCGCGTGCGGCTACATCGCCGACGGCGCGATACGCCTCGACCGCGAGAATCGTCAGTGTCGCTTCGCGCATTTGCGGCAGGTCCGCGCCGTAGTCCAACTCGACGATGCGCGCGCCGCCTTCGCTCAGCGTCCGCAGCGATGCATCGAAGTTGGCGTGTTGATGCGGCGCGATGAGTTCGTCCCAGAACGGCGTGCGAACGACGCCGAGCGTGAGCGCGGAGGTGCCGCGCGGAAAGTGATCGCGCCACGCCGCTTCGCTTTCGACCGCCTGAGGAGCGCCTTCGACGAACAACGCATGCGCGACGGCGACATCGTCGACGGATCGCCCGAAGAATCCGACGTGATCGAGCGACGCAGCCAGCGGATGCACGCCTTCGCCCGGCACCGCGCGATACGACGGCTTGTAGCCGACGATGCCGCAATACGCGGCCGGGCGAATGATCGATCCGACCGTCTGCGTGCCGATGGCGAGCGGCACGATGCCCGCTGCGACGGCCGCCGCCGATCCGCTCGACGAGCCGCCCGGCGTGTGCGCACGGTTCCACGGGTTGACGGTCGCAGCCGGTCCGCGCCAGGCGAATTCGGTCGTCGCGGTCTTGCCGAAGACCGTCCCGCCGAGCGCGCGGATCATCGACACGATGCGCGCGTCGCGCTCGGGCCGATGCCCGTCGTAAGCCGGCGAGCCGTAGCCCGTGGGCATGTCGGCGGTATCGGCGAGATCCTTGACTCCGATGGGCACGCCCACGAGCGCACGCGCCACGGCGCCGCGCACGGCGTACGTATCCGGCCGATGCACGAAGGCCCGAAGCCACGGCTCCAGCGCATCGGCGCGGGCCTGCGCGTCCAGCAGCGTCGCGCGCGCGGCGGCTTCGTCGTGACGATTAGCGAGCAGTGTCGTGAGCAATGATTGATCTGATCGATTCATCGTTACTTGCTCGCGGCTGCGGCGAACGTGTTGTCGACGCCATTGGCGTAAGTGACTGCGCCGGGTTTGATGTTGCCGATCGACTCCTGCAGATCGAGCGCATTGCGGAAGGCCTGCTCGGAAATATCGGGCGTGGCCGCATAGATCTTTTGATCGATGAGACGCTGCACCGCCGAATCGACGATCTTCGGATCGAGCGATGGGAATTCGGCGCGCGCGACGCTCTTCGCCGTGTCGTGCGATTGCTGAATCAGAGCTTCGGCTTCACCGATCGACTTCACGAACGCGGCTACCATCTTCGGCTTGCTCTTGACGGTGAGAGAGAGCGTGTCGATGGTCGAGAATGCATAGCCGCCCGGATACGCCTTCGGGAACGCATACACGATGCGATAACCCTGCGCGAGCCCCGTTTCCGCTTGCGGCATATAGAGCGCGGCGGCTTCCGAGCGCCCCGCCATCACCGGCGCGAGTTCGGTGCCGATCTGCACGGTGTTCATCTTCACGTCCGCGAGCTTCTGTTCGCTGATGAGCCGTTGCAGCAGATACGTGCTCGTCGACGGCGGCAGTGCGGTCGAGACGCTTTTGCCTGCGAGATCGCCGACGCCCTTGACCGTCGAATCCTTCGGCGCGATCACCCACACCGGCACGCCGGCGACCACGTTGGCCACGTTCACGAGCGATGCGCCCTTGAGGTTGGCGAGCATGGCGGTCATCGGGTCTTGCAGCGAGAAGTCCGCATGACCGCCGATCACCGCTGCAACGCCCGCCGCGCCGCTGCCCGCAGTGACCTTCTGCACGGCAAGGCCGTTCTTCTCGAAGATGCCTTTGTCGATAGCCACATAGAGCGGCAGGTACTGGATCGACTGAAATGCCTGATAGATGACCACCGGCTCGGCGGCCTGAGCGCTCGTCGCGCCGATTCCGGATGCGACCAGACATGCGGCCGCGATACTATTGAGCAGAGCGTGTGTCTTCTTCATTTTTTCTTCCAGGAAATGATCTTCGCTTCCGCGAGTTGAACGATCCAGCTGAGAACCGAGGCCATCAAGGTCAGCACGATGATGCCGAGCCAGACGGTATTGAGATCGAAGAGCGAGCCCGCGACGAACACCGCGTGACCGAGCCCCGACTGCGATGCAATGTATTCGCCGACGACCGCGCCGATCAACGCGAAGCCGATGTTCACGCGCAGCGTCGAGAAGATCCACGGCAGCGCGCTCGGAACGATGAGCTTGGTGAAGATCATCGACGGCTTCGCCTTGAACGAATGGAAGAGATTGAGCAGGTCCTTGTCGACTTCACGCGCGGCGGCGCAGGACGAGATCATCGCGACGGCGAATGTGGAGATGCCGGCGAGCCATATCTTCGACGAGGCGTCGGAACCGAACCAGATCACGATGAGCGGTCCGAGCGCAATCTTCGGAATACTGTTGAGGATGACGGACAATCCTTCGGCGACACCCGAGACTGTCGGCAGGAACCACAGCAGCAGGCCGAGACCGATCCCGAGGCCGCTGCCGATGGCGAGACCCGCCAGCGTTTCATAGAGCGTGACCCAGGTGTCGGACACGAGCGTGCCCTGCGTCAGCCCGATGACGGCGGCCTCATAGATGCCGGACGGCGAGCCGAGCAGCTTGCCGTTGATCCAGCCCGCGCTAACGGCAAGTTGCCAGGCAACGACCAGCGCAACGACGATACCGAAGACGGCGCCCGTCGTGCCGAACTTGCGGCGCGTACGGCGTACGGCTTTCCTTGGCGTGACGTTGGTGGACAGAACGGCTTCAGTCATGGACGGCTCCTGCAAGGATGCTCGATGGAGCGACTTCATCTGCGTCGCGCGAGGTGACGTGTCCGCGCAAACCGTTCCAGACACGCGCGTGATAGCCGCGGAACTCGGGCGCCTCGCGCGCGGAGACGGCATTGCGCGGTCCGTGCGTCGTCAGTTCGATGTCGATCTGGTCTTCGATGCGTGCGGGACGCCCGCCAAGCAGGATCACCCGATCGCTCATCGCGATGGCTTCTTCGATGTCGTGCGTGACGAGCACGACACTCGTGCCGCTTTGCGCACGCAGCGCGATGATGTCGTCCTCGAGTGCGAGACGCGTTTCGTAGTCGAGCGCGGAGAAGGGTTCGTCGAGCAGCACGAGCGTCGGATCGACGAGCAGTGTGCGCGTAAGCGCAACGCGCTGTCTCATGCCGCCTGAGAGCGAATGCGGATAGGCATCAGCGACGGCGCCGAGCCCGTAGCGCGCGAGCATCTGCCGCGCACGGGCGACATCATCGGGCCGGACCTTGCGATACAACTCAATGCCGAGCAGCGCGTTTTGCAGCACTGTGCGCCACGGCATCATCAGGTCCTTCTGCAACATATAAGCGATGCGACCCGCTTCCCCATCTGCGCGTCTGCCGACCGATATCTCGCCTGACTGCGGCGTGAGCAGGCCTGAAATGAGATTGAAGAGGGTGCTCTTGCCCGCACCGCTTCGTCCGACGATGGACACGATCTCGCCATGTCCCACGGAGAAGTCGAGCCGGTCGAAGATGGTCACGGTCGAGCGATCGGGCGATTGAAATCCGTGACTGAGCTGCCGCACGCGCAGCGGTTCCGCGAACGTGTTGACTGTTGCGTTCGATCCCTTCATGTCGTTCCTCGCAAGGTCTCGTACTGGTGAAGTAGTTGCTGCAATGCATAATGCACAATCAAAAATCGGAAGCTGTCCTCGTCAAAAAAGTTTTTTCTCGGTGGACTCGCATGGGATGCGTCGGTGCGCAAACTTGGTGCCGCTGCGCCTCTGCAGTGCGCGTCGCTGTGCGAATCGGTGCATGTTGCGATGAAACTGTGCGGGGCGAGGCGTGAATTCAATGGCACATTAATCGCTTCGTGCAAGTCTCTGGAACGACGTTCATTCCGTTGGAAAGCCACTGCAAAGAGACGATTGCAAAGACAGGAAGTGTTCGATCCGTGCACGAGCGATCAGCCGATAGCCGCCCGAATCGTCAGCTTGCTCGACGGCGACAGCCTTGATGCTGTCTATCGCGACTGGCCGCGTTCGGACGCCGCACCGATGGCGCGTGTCTCGAGAAGCGCTGACACCGCGAGATCGCGAGATCGCGGCTGGGAGACTTACGTCGACGATTGCGCGAACCTGTTCTTTCGTCGCAACTGTCTCGAGGATCTGCCACCGGTCCTGACCGGCAATCGATACACAGCCCGCAGGCGGACGCCTGGACGGCGCTTACGGCGGGCTGGCAGGGCTCGAAGTGCTTCGCGCGCTGGATCCAGCGGGCATCGCGACACGGCATCCTGTCGAGGTCGTCGCGTGGACGAACGAGGAAGGCAGTCGTTTTGCGCCCGGCGCGGGGGCTCGAGTGCGTTCGTCGATCCCGCGTTGCTCGCGGGCTACCGCGAATCGCGCGACGCCGCAGGCATCCGGTTTGGAGATGCGCTGGATGAAGCGCTTGCGGCAACGCCCGTCATTGCGGTTACGTGAAGACCCGCTATCGTGGTTTGATGAAGAACAGCGCCCAGATCACCACGCTTCGGGGAAGTCGAAGGACGCGATCGGACAGCAGCTCGCCGGTGAGAAATGCGACGGGAATAACGCCTGCCCACGCGAAATGACGCCTAATGCTATCAGCAACCTTCTTGCCAGTGGCTCCGTCGCGCAGCCGGATATCGGTGACGATGAGATCGGGAATGCGGCTGTCATCGGCGAGGATGACGTCAAATCCATCCATCGATTCTGCGGCGTGCACGAACGCGCCCGCGCTCGCGGCACGTTTCAGTGGAATGGTGACGAGCAAACCGACGACATACATCATTGGCACCATCGTGGCGTGCGCAATCACCGACTCCACGCGCGCGTCGACGCTCTGGCCGCTGGGCTTGAAATAGAGCATGACCAGGTAACTGACAACGCATAGCCCGATCAGCCACGCCGCCGTGATCCCTCGGAGCCGGAATGCCATGAATATCATGAAAAGGGAAAACGTCAGGATCGGATACGCTTGCCGCCAAGCCAGGTCGCCCGGATAGATCTGCACCATTCTCAGGACCGCGCACCAGCAACTGATCGTCCAGACACTGAGCAGCTCAACGGCCCTCCGCTCGACGAAATAGCATCGTTGAGATCCAGAACTGAGGGATCTATACACGCCCGCGCCCCTCACCTAGCTGCCTCGGTAAAGCTCGACCATCTTCGCTGCTTCGCCATTTTTCTGGAAATCCTCCAGCTCGCGCATCACCTGCTCGCGTGTTTTTCCGGGGAGAACAGGATCTGCCGATGTGGCAGCCGGAACCGCGACCGCCGGAGCCTGCTGGGTGCTGCCAGCCGCTACGGACTCCTGCTGGTTGGTCGCTGATTGGGCGAAGCATCCATCTGCTGTCACTCCAGCCACCGCGACAAGACAGACGGTAACCGATTGATAAAGTTTCATGAGAGTACTCCTTCGAAGTTTAAGAGATCGGCGTGTTCACTCTCTCGCCGGCCCACAGCATTCTTCGCACGAGCCAACGCAGATTCGGCCTCCTTGCGACGATCAGCCGATCCAGGTGCACTCGATGACTGCCCTGTCAGCGTTGCTGTCATATTCATTCTTGGTCAGCCGAAACGCCATCGCAACGCACATGCGTAGGCGATGAACAACCTCTGTCGGCGAAAGATGTATGCACTGTCGATGTCCGATCCCAATCCCGATCCCGATGACG
Source organism: Paraburkholderia tuberum STM678 (assembly GCF_902833905.1). Taxonomy (GTDB): domain Bacteria; phylum Pseudomonadota; class Gammaproteobacteria; order Burkholderiales; family Burkholderiaceae; genus Paraburkholderia; species Paraburkholderia tuberum. Next base: position 78,603 of record NZ_CADFGP010000038.1, read on the forward strand.
TGTCGGACATTCGCCTCCCGACGGCGGTCCTTCCTTAACGGTCCAGCTGCGGGCACGTCACGTCGCTGATACATTTGTGGCTGATGGTAGGGATGGCGACCTGCTATTCTGTTTTTATCGCACCGCGGCTACGGACGAGGGCGTTGTGCATCCGTGGCCTTCGACATCGCTTTCGCTGCAATTCGCCGCATTGCTCCGTTAGCCACGATCGGTGGAGATCTTTCCAGCCAGTGGTGCGGCGATAAAGCTCATCGATGTGGAGCACTATCCCACGGTGATTTTTCTGGTCCGGCAGGCCTTATGAAATTGTCAGGCTTCGTGGTACGCAAGTTTGCCTCGGCAGATCTCGAGCGCGCGTTCCGTACTGACTATGCGCGCCGCTACGCCGGCCAACGCAGGCTGGCTGGCGCCGCCAGCCTCCTGCTGTGGATCCTGTTTGCTCGCCGCGATTGGTGGCTGCTGAACCGGGTCGATCCCAGCATCATCTTTCACGTTGGCTATCTGCGGCTCGCCGGTGCCGTGGGTATGGCTGTGCCGATATGTTTGATGTGGGGACCGCGTGCCTTTGACGAACGCTGGGTGGTCGGATTGCTTTGCGTATGGATGCTGAGCTGCTGGTTCACCCTCTTGCAGTTGATGGAGCTTTACCCGGCGGCCTTGGCTTTCCGGGAAGTATTCCCCGAATTTTTACTTGTCCTTTTCACGATATTCACATTGCTCCGACTTCGAGCAATCACGGCAGCGTGGTTAGTCGGGCTGGGCGTTGTAAGCTTTCACCTTACCCTTTCTCTCTGGCCACGGACGGGCGCTTCCACGGTGGGCGCTGGCTGGGCGTCCCGTGGGTCTGTGTTGGCCATCATGTATTTTATGGGCGTTGTCATCTGCATTCAGTTTGAACGCGCTGCCCGCCGTGAATTTATGTTCAGGCGGACATTGCGCGCAGCAAGCGCACGCGTTCAGGCGGCGTCCTCCGCTGTCAAACGGCAGAATGAACGCATGAGAGAGCTGGTCAGAGAGAAGGAACGGTTCTTTTCATCGGCCTATCACGACATCCAGCAGCCGCTCGCCGCAATCAACCTCTTCATCCGCAGCGCGCGGACAAAGCTCGAAGCTGGTCACGCCGCAACGCATGATCTCGACGTCATCGAGGAGACGGCAGGCGACATCCTCGACATGTTCAAGAACATTCAGGACTACAGCGAACTAGGTTCGTACGTTCCAAGCCTGTCGCCTATCGATACACAAGCCGTGCTGGCCGATGTTTTTGAACAATATCTTGAACCGGCGAGATCGCAGGGCATCGAAATCAGAAGCACCATGCGCTTGCGCCGCCCGCCGCCCATTGAAAGCGACCGCTCGCTGTTCAAGCGGGTATTGTCCAACCTCGTATCGAACGCGATCAAGAACACCCGCACGGGAGGCGTCGTTATCGGGTGGGTGGAGGTCGGCGAACGGCTTCGCATCGACGTCTGGGATACGGGCGTCGGTATCTCGCCCGCACATCGGGATGCGATATTCGCCGAGTACTATCAGATTGACAACCCGGGCCGCGATCGCTCGAAAGGCTTGGGGCTCGGGCTGTCCATCGTCCAACGGGTCATTGGGATTCTGCCGGGGCACAGCTTGAGGTTCTATTCGGTCGAAGGGCGCGGGTCGCACTTTTCCCTGTACGCTCCAATTTCGATAATGACGCCGGTCATCGGGACGGAGGACCGAAAGGATGATGCATACACGTCCGTGCTCAAGGGCAAATACGTCCTGCTTTGCGACGACGAACCGACCGTTCTCGAAGGTCTGCGGCGGCTGTTTATCAGCGCGGGCGCACTCGTGGATACTGCCGGGTCAATGACGGGCTTCGAAGCGATTCTGGCCGATGAAGGCCGCGCACCCGACGTCCTCGTCACCGATATACGGCTGCGCGAAGGGCCAAACGGCATTGAGCTTGCCGAACGGATCAGGCGGCGTTTCGATTGGGCGGGCGCGCTGCCCGTTGCGTTCATCACGGGCGAGCTGATTTCCCCGCCCTCACTTCGCGATTTTTCCCAGCCTTTCGTGTTGCTGCGCAAGTCTTCCGCGCCAGAAAACACGCTCGTTGAAGTCAGCCGGTTCGTTGCCGCCCAACAGCCGGCAGACTTTTGTCATGTGCGGGATCCGTGACTGGCGGAACGCCAAGTTTGATCCCTCTATCTGCAAGCATCACGATCAGTTCCGTACGGCGCCGCAGATTGAAATGCGCGAGCAGATGACTGATGTATTTCCGTACGGTAATGTCCTCGAGCCCCATTTTCAGCGCGATGACCTTGGACGGAAGCCCGCGCACCAGCCACGCCAAGGTTTCGAACTCTCTCGGAGTCAGTCCCAGTTCAGATGCGGTGCTCATTTCTGAGTTGCCTCCCGACCGCGGGTTCCGAGATTCATCCGCGGGGGCGTCGTCTGTGTTCATGTCATGCCTGAGCGTCGCGATGCTTGACGCAGGCAGGAATACGCCGCCGGCCAGCACCGCGCTTATCGCCGCATGGAGCGCTTCAGGAGATGACGATTTGGGCACATATCCCATGGCGCGAAGTTCGATGCATCGGCCAATGGTTTCCACGCTACCGTCGGCCGAGATCACAATCACCGGTAAAGACGGGCGCGACTCCTTCAATTCGGCAAGCGCGTCGCAACCGTGACCATCGGGAAGGTCGAGATCGAGAAAAACGATGTTCAGGAATTCGCCGAGCGCATGATTCAAACCTTGTGACAACGTACTCGCGTGCAGCAACTCGATGTCCGGAAAGATCTGTCTCAGCAGAAGCGCCAGTCCGGCTCTGAACAGTTCGTGATCGTCGACGATCAGCACGCGCATTCCATCGTCTCCCAGAACCGCTTTCGAAGCGGGCCGCAATGACGCAGCGGATGATGCTACATCCGTGGCGATCTTGCATTGTGTCAGACCAATAGTACATGCAGTGTACCGATGCCCCGGACGGCGACGGCTGATCAATAGGACATTGCCTCGAATGTGGCGGTTTTTGCCCGTCGTTCGGCGATTCAAGCCTACCGGAATGACTGACAGGCCTTTGAAAACAGCGAAGACCGCGGCGACTCGATCAGACGAGCGGATCGCGGTCGAGTATGGTGATTGTTGCCACTAATTGTCGGCCATTTCTGGCCGCCGATAGTCGGATCTGTCGGACGACAAGGCAGCGGCGCCGTCGCAACGTTGTGATTAGAGCGGCCGGTGGCCCGGATCTGTCCCTTCAGGCCGGCCTTTGCAGTGTAGGAAAATCAGCTATGAGGAGGAAGTGTTCCTCTCCGCGTTGTCGGCGACTGTTTCATGTCGGGCCATGACGCGTCATTCGCCTCCCGCGTTGGAGGGACATTCAGACGTCGGATCCTGTTAAGGCTTGTTCGACGCCTGCCCTTGTGTGCCGACGCGTGAGCGCACGACGACGCATGCGGGCAGGCGTTGGACAAGCCTCGAGGGAGGAAACCGCGGAGTGGACCGATGCGGCGTGAGCTTGAGC
>NZ_CADFGP010000039.1 GCF_902833905.1 Paraburkholderia tuberum STM678
ACGAAACGAAGCTCGCTGGAGCAATCCAGTCGTCAGGAAACGCCGGATACGTGATCCGTACGTCCGGTGTTGTGGGAGGACGGCGGGGGCAACCCCGCCTCCTACCCGATCCCGTCGTCCCGAAAAGAAAAAACACGCGTGGACCCGTGAGGACCCATGCGTGTGAAGTCGTCGTCGCGGCGCTGAACTACGCGCCGCCGCGCGGGAGGTGCGCTTAGTGTGTGATGCGCGTGACGCCGCCGCTCGACAGCAGCCTCACGCGATCGCCGGCGCGGAAGATTTCGCCGGTAGCAGTTTGGGTGACGGCGCGCATGTCGCCGTTGTCGAGGCGTACGGTGATTTCGATACCGTCGCGCATGGCGACGCGGTTTTCGATTGCATTGCCGGCGACCGCACCGCCGATGCCGCCGACGATACCCGTCGCGACCGAGCCACGTCCGCCGCCGATCGTGCTGCCGGCTAGCGCGCCGAGCGCCCCGCCACCGAGTGCGCCGATGCCGATCGGCTGACCGTCGTTCGTGCTGATCCGCACCGCGCGCACGCTCTCCACCGTGGCCATGCGAACCGTCTGTTCACGCTGCGCCTGCGAGGCGGTGAAAACGTCGGGAGAGCTGCTGTTGACCGCACACCCCGACATGGCCAGCGAACCGGCGAACAAGGTGACGACGATCAGGCGACTCGATGTTCTCATTCCCAAACTCCCATAGCACGCGATATCAGTGCAGGTCGTATCCGAAGGCCTGCTTGAACCGCTCGTTGATTTCCGCCCGGCTGGGCGCGTAGTTTTGCGGGCCTTGATGCTCGATCTTCAGTGCGCCCATCAGGCTGGCGAGACGGCCGGTCGTGGCCCACCCGAGACCCTTCTCGATACCGTAGAGCAAGCCGCCGCGAAACGCGTCGCCGCAGCCGGTGGGATCGAGCACCTGCCTGGCCGTGACCGCCGGAATCTCTTCGATACCGCCGCCGTGATGGATCTGCGCACCCTTCTCGCCGAGCGTGATGATCAGCGCGTCGACCTTGCCGGCGATCTGTTCGATCGACCAGCCGGTCTTGTTGCTCACCAGCGCGGCTTCGTAATCGTTGACCGCTACATAAGTAGCAAGTTCAATGATGCGCCGCAGCGTCTCGCCGTCGAACAGCGGCAAGCCCTGGCCCGGATCGAAGATGAACGGCACGCCTGCGGCGGCAAGCTGTTCGGAGTGCTGGACCATGCCGTCATAGCCGTCCGGCGCGACGATGCCGAGCGTCAGGCCCGCCACTTCGTCGGCGCGGTTCTGATGCGACTGCATCATCGCGCCCGGATGGAAAGCGGTGATCTGGTTGTTCTCGAGGTCGGTCGTGATCATCGCCTGCGCCGAGTAGGTGTCGGGCACGACGAGCACGTTTTCCGTCGACAGGCCGAGCTGCGCGAGCCGGTCCAGATAGAGCTGTGCGTCGACGGCGCCGATCGCGCCCATGATGCGAGCGTCGCCGCCGAGCAGATTCAGCGCATAGGCGATGTTGCCCGCGCAGCCGCCGAACTCGCGACGCATGGTCGGCACGAGAAAGCTCACGTTCAGGATGTGGACCTGCTCCGGCAGGATGTGCTCCCGAAAGCGGCCTTCGAAGGTCATGATGTTGTCGTACGCGAGCGAGCCGCAGATGAGCGTAGCCAAGGCGAGCGTTCCTGTATGAAAGCGGTGGGAAGAGACGCGCCGCGCTGACAGCGCCGCGCGCGAGGCGCGGCGCCGTGGATCGCGCGCGAGAGGGCTTACTTCAGCGCGGCGAGCGCTGCGTCGTAGTTCGGCTCGTTCTTGATCTCGCCGACCAGCTCGGCGTGCACGACCTTGTCGTTTTCGTCGAGCACGACGACCGCGCGCGCGGTCAGGCCGGTCAGCGGACCGCTCGTCACGTCGACGCCGTACGCTTGCGCGAACTCATGGCCGCGGAACGTCGACGCGGTCACCACGTTCTCGATGCCCTCGGTCGTACAGAAGCGCGACGCCGCGAACGGCAGGTCGCCCGACACGACGATGACGGCCGTGTTGCTGAGCTTCGCGGCGGCTTCGTTGAACTTGCGCGTCGACGTCGCGCAGGTCGGCGTGTCGAGACTCGGGACGATGTTGAGCACCTTGCGCTTGCCGGCGAAGTCGGCGAGCGTCAGCGGCTTCAGGTCTCGGCCGATCAGGGAGAATGCGGCGGCCTGCTGGCCGACCGACGGGAACGTGCCGCTTACTTCGATCGGGTTGCCGCCCAGCGTGACTTGACTCATGTGTTGTGCTCCGAAAAGGGCTTCAGTGATGACAATGATGCGCCCGCTCGGGAGCGGGCGCGCGAGGGTGCGTTACGGATAAAAAATCTGTACGCGAAAATTGGAGGCAATCGCGCTGCCGGTGTCGAGGTGCACGATCATCGTCTGCGTCGCGTGCGCGGGCAGGCCGGACGCGATCACGGTGCCGGGCGGCACGTAATCCTGCGGCCACAGCACGCGCCGCACGGCGACGTTGTTCTGATCGTCGAGCAGCGTGAGTTCGATCGCGGGGTAGGCGAGCGCGATGTTCAGGCGGTTGTGCAGCGGCATCTTCAACTCGAGCTTGTGCGGGCCGTCGATCTGCCGCAGATCGGACGGCTCGACCAGCAAGCCTTCGAGGTCGTGCGGCGGCGTCAGCTGACAGCCGAGATGCGCGCAGGCCTGCGCGTACAGGATCTGCGAGCGCGGCAGGTTGACCATCACGGTCTCGCGTTGCCACCACGCGAGTTGCGCGAGCAGCGCAATGACGAGCAGCGCGGCGAGCACCACACCGGCGACGATCCAGCCGACGCGTCCGGCGTCCACCGGGCGGGTTTCGCGCACGACCGGGAACGGATCGTCGCCATCGCCGACGGGAGGATTGACCGAAAATGGCTCGCCGCTCGATGGGGCGGCCGACGGACCGCCCGGCGGGCGCGGGGCGCCGGGACCGCCGGCGCCCGAGGCACCTGCGGCAGCCATGCCTGCGGCGGCGCCGAAGCCGCCCACGCCCCCACCGACCGGGCCGAAGTGCGGCTCGTTGTCGGGCATGCCATGCAGACTTGCTGGTTCGCGCAGCGCCGGTTCATCGAGCGTGGACGGCTCCGGGCGTTCGATCTTGTGCCAGACGCGCGGCGCTTCGTCTTCGACTCGCGGAGGGGGAGCAGGCGCGGTTGGCGGGACGACAGGCGGTTCATCGACCGCGTTGTCGGCGGGATAGGCGAAGGGTTCGAGCGGCGCGTCGGCCAGCGTCGGCTCATCGTCCGCGGGTAGCGGTGCCGTGAAAGCGCCGGCGCGCAATTCCGGTTCGGTCGCCTGGCGAGGAGTGTCCGATGCGACGGGTGCGTGCTCGTTGCCGCCAGGCGGCAGCGGCGCGAGCGGCACGCTGCTCACGTGGTCGCGCAAACGGGCATCGAGCGTGCTGCGGGAAATGCTGGTGGAGTCTTGTTCCGAAGCCGGCGCCCATGGGTCCCACGCGACCCCGCTGAAGTCCGGGTTGGGTTGCCGCACACCCGACAGCGCTTCGATTGCCGCCGCGGCGGCAACCGGTTTGGCCGTGGAAAAATCGCCGCCTTCGGAGACGTCGAACAGACTGCTCGACGCGTCGAAGACTTCCTGGCAATGCCCGCACCGCACGAGGCCGCGGCGCTGCGCAAGCTGCGCCGGTTGCAGAAGGAAGACAGTTTCGCAGAAGGGGCAACGCGTCGCCAGGTGCATATCGAGCCGTTGAGCCTGAGGCCGTTAGGTTGACAATACGCCTTATTCTAATTGCTTTCGCGGCGCGTTCCGGCGAGGCACACCCAACCTTCATGTTCGCGCCACACGCTGATATCGATCCAGCGCGCGTAGACCTGCGCGACCTCCTCGGCCTGGCGGGCGAGAATGCCCGACAGCGCGATGTGGCCGCCCGGCTTCACCTTCGACGACAGCATCGACGCCATCAGCTTGAGCGGATTGGAGAGAATGTTCGCGACCACGACGTCGAATTCGCCGGCCGGACAGGCGTCGGGCAGGCCATAGGTGACTTCGGCGTGATTGCGTTCGCTATTGTGACGCGCCGATTCGACCGCCTGCGGATCGATATCGATGCCGATCACCGGATCGGCGCCGCACTTCTTCGCGAGAATCGCGAGGATGCCCGAGCCGCAGCCGTAGTCGAGCACGGACTGGCCGGGCTTGATCGACTGCTCGATCCACTCCATGCACAGACGCGTAGTGGGGTGGCTGCCGGTGCCGAACGCGAGACCTGGATCGAGTTCGAGCACGAGCGCGTCGGGGTCCGGCGCATCGTGCCACGACGGCACGACCCAGATGCGCTCGCCGATCTGGATCGGATCGAACTGCGACTGCGTGAGCCGCACCCAGTCCTGCTCCTCGACCTCGCGCACGGTATATGCCGGCGCGGCATCGAGTCCGATCTCGTTGGCCGCGGCGGTCAGCAGCACGGCCGGATCGTGTTCCGGCGCGAGCAGCGCGATCACCCGCGAATGCTGCCATGCCGTGCGATCCGGCGTGAGGCCGGGCTCGCCGAACAGCGGCTGCTCGTCGGGCGTGTCGGCGTCGGCGTCTTCGACCGATACCGACAGCGCGCCCAGCTCGAGCAGCGCGTCGGACAACTCCTCCGCGTGCTCGCGCGCCAGTTCGGCAACCAGTTCCCGATAGCTCATGACTTACGCTTCTTCCGCGACCTGCTGACGCGCGGCCAGCCGGTTTTCGAGGTAGTGGATGCTGGTGCCGCCTTCGACGAACTTCGCGTCGAGCATCAGCTCGCGGTGCAGCGGGATGTTGGTCTGAATACCTTCGACCACCATTTCCGACAGCGCGATGCGCATCCGCATGATCGCCTGTTCGCGCGTGGCGCCGTAAGCGATCAGCTTGCCGATCATCGAATCGTAGTTCGGCGGCACGAAATAACCATTGTAGGCGTGCGAATCGACGCGGATGCCGGGACCGCCCGGCATATGCCACGAGGTCAGGCGTCCCGGTGACGGCGTGAACTTGAACGGATCTTCGGCGTTGATCCGGCATTCGATCGCATGGCCGCGGAACTGGATGTCGCGCTGACGGAACGTGAGCTTCTCGCCGGCCGCGATGCGGATCTGTTCCTGCACGATGTCGACACCGGTGATCAGTTCGGTCACCGGATGCTCGACCTGCACGCGCGTGTTCATCTCGATGAAGTAGAACTCGCCGTTCTCATACAGGAACTCGAAGGTGCCCGCGCCGAGATAGCCCATCTTCTTGCACGCGTCCGCGCAACGATCGCCGATGCGGTCGATCAGACGGCGCGCGATGCCCGGCGCCGGCGCTTCCTCGATCACCTTCTGGTGACGGCGTTGCATCGAGCAGTCGCGCTCGCCCAGCCACACGGCGTTCTTGAACGAGTCGGCCAGCACCTGGATTTCGATGTGCCGCGGGTTCTCGAGGAATTTCTCCATGTAGACCTGCGGGTTGCCGAACGCGCGGCCGGCTTCCTCGCGGGTCATGATGACCGCGTTGACGAGCGCCGCTTCCGTGTGGACCACGCGCATGCCGCGGCCGCCGCCGCCGCCCGCCGCCTTGATGATGACCGGATAGCCGACCTGGCGGGCGATCTTCACGATTTCTTTCGGATCGTCCGGCAGCGCGCCTTCCGAACCCGGCACGCAAGGCACGCCGGTCTTGATCATGGTCTGCTTGGCCGTGACCTTGTCGCCCATCATGCGGATCGTTTCCGGACGCGGGCCGATGAAAGTGAAGCCGGACTGCTCGACGCGCTCGGCGAAGTCGGCGTTCTCCGACAGGAAGCCGTAGCCGGGGTGGATCGCTTCGGCGTCGGTGACTTCGGCCGCGCTGATCAGCGCGGGCATGTTCAGATAGCTCAGATTCGACGGTGCCGGGCCGATGCAGACCGCCTCGTCGGCGAGCTTCACGTACTTGGCTTCCTTGTCGGCTTCCGAATAGACGACGACCGTCTTGACGCCGAGCTCGCGGCAGGCGCGCTGGATACGAAGCGCGATCTCGCCACGATTGGCAATGAGGATTTTTTCAAACATAGCGGGTTTTCGACTCATCAATGGGCGCCGGGTCGGTCACGACGCCGGCTGCCGCAGAGGATCGGTCGCGCGCCTCGGGACGAGCGGCGCGCGGGCGGCAAATAGTGCGTGCCGCGTTAGCCGACCACGAACAGCGGTTGGCCGTATTCGACCGCCTGGCCGTTTTCGACGAGGATTTCCTTGACCACGCCGGACTTGTCCGACTCGATCTCGTTGAGCAGCTTCATCGCTTCGATGATGCAGATGGTCTGGCCTTCCTTGACCGTGTCGCCGACCTGCACGAACGGATCGGCGCCCGGCGACGGCGCGCGGTAGAACGTGCCGACCATCGGCGAGGTGACGACGTGACCCTGCGGTGCGGCGGCGGCCGGCGTGGCCGGAGCGCCCGCGGGGGCTGCGGGTGCTTCGACAGCGCCGAACGGTGCCGGTTGTGCGAATTGCGGTACGGCGTATGAGGCGGACGGCTGGACGTAAACCGGCGGCGCATTCTTGACGATGCGGACCTTGCCTTCGCCCTCGGTCACTTCGAGTTCGGAAATACCGGACTCCGAGACGAGGTCGATCAGAGTTTTGAGTTTACGTAGATCCATCAGGTTGCCCCTTTTCAATGCGTAGTGTGCCGGCGTGTGCAAGTCGCAGTAGCCGGCTCAAATTGGACGTGTTTGGATTCAGCCGCGCGACGACCCGGCCGCGAGCCGGTCGAGCGCGAATTCGAGCGCGTACAGATACCCCTTCCAGCCGAGGCCGCAAATGACGCCCTCAGCCTGGTCGGAGAAATACGAGTGATGCCGGAACGGTTCGCGGCGATGCACGTTCGACAGATGAATCTCGACGAACGGGATGCCGACCCCCGCCAGTGCGTCGCGAATGGCCACGCTCGTGTGTGTGTACGCGGCGGGATTGATCAGGATGAAATCGGTTTGCTCGGTGCGGGCCGCCTGAATACGGTCGACCAGTGCGCCTTCGTGATTGCTCTGAAACGACGCGAGTTCGACGCCTGCGTCGGCTGCGCGGTCCGCCAGCGCCTGATCGATCTGCGGCAGGGTCACGCGACCGTAGACCTCGGGTTCCCGGCTGCCGAGAAGATTGAGGTTGGGTCCGTGCAGTACCAGCAGTCGCGTCATGGTCGCTTCTTTTTCCGTGGAATTGCGCGCACTTTAGCGCTGATTAGAGAAACTTGTCTAGTTTCGCGCGCGTACGCGGCGACGGCCGGCGCGGGCCGCCGCGCAGCCTTGGGTCCAACTTCACTCAAATTCGGGAATTATCCGCGCATTTTTGCTCGTTCTGCACGGAATCGCATGCCAAAAAGCATAGCGTGGGAAATCGGGAAATTTACAGCGCGTCGAGCGTCTGACGCAGCGCCGTCGGGTCGATCTGGCCCAATTTTGTCGAGCGGATGTTGCCTTTTGCGTCGATCACGACGGTAAACGGCAAACCGCCCGCATTGTTGCCGAACGCGCGCGCGAGGTCGGCGCCCCCGAAGCCGGTCACGTAGATGGGGTACGCGACCTTGACCTTCTGCAGGAAGGTCTGGATGTTCTTTTCCGAGTCGACGCCGAGGCCGACGAACTGGATGCCTTTCTTCGCGTACTCGCGCTGGATCTGCGACAGCGCCGGCATTTCCTCGACGCACGGAGCGCACCACGACGCCCAGAAGTTGACGACGATCGGGTGGCCCTTGAGCAGGTTCAGCGACTGCGGTTTGCCGTCGACGTTCGTGACCGGCGCGGTCCACAGTTGCTGCACGGGACTCGCAGAGGTGGCAGGCTGCGCTCCGGCCTGCGCTCCGGCCTGCGCCGCGTTCGCGACGTCGGAACCGCGATTGAGCCAGTGATTGGCCAGTACGCCGCCGCCCGCGGCAATCAGCGCGACGACCGCGCCCGCCAGCATACGTCTCGTATTCATCGTGCTCCGTTCTGTCTGATCAATTGGTGAAGGACGGCACTTCGTCGCCGTCGAGCAGCGCCTGCACCGCCGGCAAATTGGCCCGCGCCGTGCGGCCGCGCGCGTCGGCGCGTACCGCGCCACGCAGGTCGTCGGTTTCGTACAGCGCGACGTGGATGCCGACCGGCTCGGCGTTGCGCTCGCCCGCGGGGCGCCACAGAAAGCTCAGCGTCTCCACGTAGCCGCGGCCCGCGAAGTGGCGCGTTTCCGACACGTCGTACTGGATGTTTGCATTGAGCATGTAGATCGCGACTTCCTTCGGGTTGTCGCAAAACACCTGCAGATGCACATCCGAATGCTCGCCGGCCGTACCGCCGAGCACCGCGCCCGTCAGATACGGATTGAACGGCGCGAGCCGCTCCATCCAGTCGACCGCGATCATGCGCAGGCGCCGCAGCAGCGCCGGCTGGCTGTCGCTCTGGAACAGCGACTGATATTCGCGGATTTCTTCTTCGATCTGATCGTTGTCCGGCAGCCATTCGCCGGCAACACGAGTCTCGCCGACGACCTGCCGGGCCGCCTTGCGCTTCGCGCTGGCGTAATCCAGGCCGTCTTCGGCAATCAGGCGTGCCGCCGCGATTGCGATTTCCTCGCGCACGCGCTGCGGATCGAAATGTGATTTGCGGACCATCCTTGCATGATACTCGATCGAGCCTGCGACGCGGTTCGGCGGCCCGCACGGGGCGGCGCCTGGCGTGGCCGGCAGGGGGCAGCGCGCGTCGCGTCGGTTACAATAGGCGTCCTTTGCAGACGGACGTTCCGACCGTCCTGTGGCTCTCTCATCCCTCGCAAGAAACGCCCCCGCGGCACGACAGGCTTATGCATATCCACATCCTCGGCATCTGCGGCACCTTCATGGGCGGTCTCGCGGTGCTCGCGCGCAATGCGGGCCACACGGTGACCGGCTGCGACGCCGGCGTCTATCCGCCGATGAGCACGCAGCTCGAGGCGCAAGGCATCGGTCTGATCGAGGGTTATGACGCGGACCAACTGAACGGCCTGAACGCGGATCTATTCGTGATCGGCAACGTGGTCACGCGCGGCAACCCGCTGATTGAAGCCATTCTGGACCGCGGCCTGCCGTACGTGTCCGGTCCGCAGTGGCTCGGCGAGCACGTGCTGAACGGCAAATGGGTGCTGGCCGTGGCCGGCACGCACGGCAAGACCACCACGAGCTCGATGCTGACCTGGCTGCTCGAAGACGCGGGCCTGAACCCCGGCTTCCTGATCGGTGGTGTGCCGCTCAATTTCGGCGTGTCGGCGCGGCTCACCGATTCGAGCTTCTTCGTGATCGAAGCGGACGAATACGACACCGCATTCTTCGACAAACGCTCGAAGTTCGTCCATTACCGCCCGAAAACGGCGGTGCTGAACAATCTAGAATTCGATCACGCCGACATCTTCCCTGATCTCGCCGCGATCGAAACGCAGTTCCATCATCTGATCCGCACGGTGCCGCGCTTGGGCCGCGTCGTCACGAACGGCCGCGAGAACGCGCTCGAGCGCGTACTGACGCGCGGCTGCTGGAGCGAGGTCGAGCGCTTCGGCGTCCAGGGCGGCTGGGAGATCCAGGCGGCGCAGCAGGGCGTGCCCGTCGACGAACGCTTCGCCGTCTATCACAACGGCGAGCGCGTCGGCGTGGTCGACTGGCAGGTGCAGGGCGAGCATAACCGCCTGAACGCGCTCGCCGCGATCGCCGCCGCGCGCCATGTCGGCGTGCCGCCCGCGCAGGCCGCGAAGTCGCTGTCCGGCTTTCGCAACGTGAAGCGCCGCATGGAAGTGCGTGGCAGCGTCGAGGGTGTGACCGTGTACGACGACTTCGCGCATCACCCCACCGCGATCGAGACGACGGTGGCCGGCCTGCGCGCGCGGGTCGGCCGCGACAACACGCGAATCCTTGCGGTGCTGGAACCACGCTCGAACACGATGAAGCTCGGCGTGATGAAAGCGCAACTGCCGGCGAGCCTCGCCGACGCCGATCTCGTGTTCGGCTACGGCGCGCCGAGCGGGCGCGACGCGCTCGGCTGGAACCTCGGCGAAGCGCTCGCGCCGCTCGACGGCAAGGCGCAGGCGTTCGACAACCTCGACGCGCTCGTGAAGGCGGTGGTCCACGCGGCGCGCCCCGGCGACCAGATTCTGGTGATGAGCAACGGCGGCTTCGGCGGCGTGCATCAGAAACTGCTCGACGGTCTTTCGACGCGAGGCGCGTCGTGATTCTGTATCTGCACGGTTTCCGTTCGTCGCCGAATTCGTTCAAGGCGCGCCTGCTCGCGGCGCGTCTCGCCGAGCTGGGTCGCGCCGACGAGTGGTGCTGCCCTATGCTGCCGGTGTCGCCGTTCGAGACCGTGGCGCTCGCCGAATCGCTGGTCGCCGAGGCACGCGCGAAGGGCGATGCGCGGCAGGTGACCGTGATCGGCAGTTCGCTCGGCGGCTACTTCGCCACCCATCTGGCCGAGAAGCACGGCTGGCCGGCCGTGCTGCTGAACCCGGCGGTCGTGCCGCAGCGCGACCTGAGCGCGTATCTCGGCGAGCAGCCGTTGTGGCACGGTGGCGGCAGCATCGTCGTCGAGCCGCATCATCTTGATGAATTGCGCGCGCTCGGCGTGGCGTCGATCACGCAGCCCGAACGCTATTATTTGATGGCAGCCACCGGCGACGAAGTGCTCGACTACCGCGAAATGCTCGCGCACTATCCGGGCGCGCGCACCACGCTGATCGAGGGCAGCGACCATGCGATCAGCGAGTTCGCGCAGTATCTCGACGACGTGCTGGCCTTTTGCGACGCCGAATATGTCGAGCCGCCGGCTCCGCGCGCGGCGGCCTGACGGCACGCAAGGGCGGCGGCACCGAACCCTGCCAGGACGTCAGTCAGAGAGGCACACCGACCGCCACCGCCGGTCGCAAGATTCAACCCGCTGGCACGCGCAGTGCGCGCCGCGGATTCACTATCACGAACAGGTTGCCGTGCCGCGCATGCAGTGATCGATCGCCACAGGGCGTCGGGCGCGACGGCAGACGCAAGTCAGAACGAGAGTATTGAGTGAACGTCTTCTTCGAGGAATCGGGCAGTTTCAAGGCCGGCAGCGTGCTGTCGCGCCAGGGCGACGCGTTTCAGGTCGAGTTGCCGGGCGGGCGGCGCGCGAAGGTGCGCGCGAAGGATGTGCTGATCGAGTTCGAGAAGCCCACCGCGGCCGAACTGATGCAGCAGGCCGACGCGTTGGCGCAAGAGATTGATCTGGACTTCCTGTGGGAATGCGCGCCGGACGATGAATTCCCGTTCGCGACGCTGGGCGCCGAGTACTTCGGCGCGAGCTTCGGCGCGATCGAGCGCGCGGCGCTGGTGCTGCGCATGCACGGCTCGCCGGTGTACTTCCGCCGCAAGGGCCGCGGCATGTACCAGCGCGCGCCGCAAGAGCAACTGAAGATGGCGCTCGCGGGCCTCGAGCGCAAGCGTCAGCAGGCGCTCGTGCAGGCGCAGTACGAGGAAGAGCTGAAGGCAGGCCGTCTGCCTGAAGCGTTCGCGGGCGGCAAGGGGCTCGCGCTCCTGACGAAGCCCGACAAGAACACGATCGAGTACAAGGCGCTCGAGGGCGCCGCGGCCGCGCGCGGCATCTCGCAGGCGCGGCTGATGCTCGAATGCGGCGCGATCGCGTCGCCGCGCGCGCTGCACGAAGCGAAGTTCCTGTCCGAGTTCTTCCCGCACGGCACCGGCTTCCCGTCCGTCGCGGCCGCGAACGTGCCCGACGATCTGCCGCAGGCGGACGTCGAGGCGTTCTCGATCGACGACATCACCACGACCGAAATCGACGACGCGTTCTCGGTCGAGCATCTGGCCGACGGCCGTGTGCGCATCGGCGTGCACATCGCCGCGCCGGCGCTCGGCATCCAGCGTGGCGACGACGTCGATGCGATTGCGCGCGCGCGTCTGTCGACGGTCTACATGCCCGGCGACAAGATCACGATGCTGCCCGACAGCGTCGTCGACACCTTCACGCTTGCCGAGGGTGGGTATCGGCCGGCGCTGTCGCTGTACGTGATCGTCAATCGCGAGACGCAGGAGATCGTCGCGAGCGAAACGCGCGCCGAGCGCGTGTTCGTGAAAAACAATCTGCGCCACAACACGCTCGACGAAATCGTCACCGAGAAGGCGCTCGCCGAGGGCACCGGCGAGTATCCGCACAAGGACGATATCGCCGTGCTGTGGCCGTTCGCGCAAGCGCTGTTCGAAAAGCGCCAGACCGCGCGCGCCGGCTACGGCCTGCGCCGCGAAGTGCAGCGCAATACCGACTTCAATTTCTACGTCGACGGCGAGCACGTCACGATTACGCCGCGTCGGCGCGGCTCGCCGCTCGACACGATCGTCGCCGAGCTGGCGATTCTCGCGAACTCGTCGTGGGGCGGGTTCCTGCACGATCACGGCGTGCCGGGCATCTATCGCACGCAGCGCGCGTTCGGCGTGCCGAGCGGCCCGAAGCGCACGCGCATGCAGACCAACGCCGCGCCGCACGAAGGGCTCGGCGTCACGCAGTACGCGTGGAGCACGTCGCCGCTGCGCCGCTACGTCGACCTCGTGAATCAGTGGCAGCTGATCGCGTGCGTGCAGCATGGCGTGACCGCCAAGCTCGCCGCGCCGTTCAAGCCGAAGGACGCCGATCTGTTCGCGGTCGTGCAAGGCTTCGACGACACCTACACCGCGTACGCCGACTATCAGCGTCGCATGGAGTACTTCTGGTGTCTGCGCTGGCTCACGCAGGAAAACCGCAAGCAGGTGGTCGCGTCGGTCGTGAAGGGCGATCTCGTGCGTCTCGAGGAAATTCCGCTGCTGCTGCACGTGCCGGGCCTCGGCGTGCATGCGCGCGGCACGCGTTTGCAGATGGAAGTCATGTCGATCGATGAACTGACGATCGAAGCGTCGGTGCGTCTGTTGCACGTGCTCGATGCACCGACCGTGACGAGCGGCGCCGAAGCCGAAGAAGGCGAGGACGAGAGCGAGGAAGAGTTGCTCGACGCATCCGATGACAGCGCCGAAAGCGAAGCCGAAGCTGAAGCGGAAGCCGAAGCCGAAGCCGACGGCGGCAATCCCAACGACAACCCCAGCGCAGACGAAGCCGCGGCGACCGGCGACGGCAACGACGCCGCGAACAACGCCGACAACGACCAACACGTCACGGAGCCGGGACGATGAGCGGCAACCCAACGCGCGAGCGCTACGCGGTCATCGGCAACCCCGTCGGGCATAGCAAGTCGCCGTTCATCCACGGCCGCTTCGCCGCGCAAACCGGCGAGCCGGTCGAGTACGGTCATCTGCTCGCGCCGCTCGACGCGTTCGTGCCGCACGTGCGCGCGTTCATCGAAGCGGGCGGACGCGGCCTGAACGTGACGGTGCCGTTCAAGCTCGACGCGCATGCATTCGCGAACACGCTGTCGCCGCGCGCGGCGGCGGCCGGCGCGGTGAACACGCTGCGGGTCGACGCCGACGGCATCTACGGCGACAACACTGATGGCTTCGGCCTCGTGCGCGACATCGAGGTGAATCTCGGCGTGTCGCTGAAGGGCGCGCGCATCCTGCTGCTCGGCGCGGGCGGGGCCGCGCGCGGCGTCGTGCTGCCAATGCTCGAGCGCGCACCGCATACGCTGACGATCGTCAATCGCACGGCGCAGAAGGCCGAGGCGCTGGTCGACCAGTTCGCGCAGGCTGCCAGCGGCGCGCACTGCCGTCTGACCGGCGGCAGCGCCCGCGCGATCGAAGCGGGCCAGTACGACGTGATCGTCAACGCGACCGCGGGCAGCCTCGATGCGTCGCTGCCCGAGTGCGACGATTGCGCGTTCGGCAACGGCACGCTCGCCTATGACATGATGTACGGCGCGCATCCGACCATCTTCATGCAGCACGCGGCGAAACTCGGCGCGCGCGGCGCCGACGGACTCGGCATGCTGGTCGAGCAGGCCGCCGAATCGTTCCATGTGTGGCGCGGCGTGCGTCCGGACAGTGCGCCGGTGCTCGCCGAATTGCGCGCGCTGCTGACGGCGCCGTCGCCCGCGTGACGTCGGCGCGCGGATAGCACGCACCATGACAGCGACGCGGCGCACCAGCGGTTCACGCGGCCAGTCCGGCCCGCTGCGCTGGCTCGCCTGGTTGACCGCGGTCGTGGCCATCGCCTGGCTCGCGACGCAGGCGTACTACTTCGCGCAGATCGCAATCTGGAACGTCGTCAATCCGCGCTCGACCGCGTTCATGCGCTCGGACGCATGGCGTCTGTCGCAGGACCGGCCGGATCTGTCGGTGCAGCGAACGTGGGTGCCGTACGAGCAGATTTCGCGCAACCTGAAGCGCGCGATCATCGCGTCCGAAGACGCGAACTTCGTCAACAACAAAGGCTACGAAACCGACGCGATCCTGCAGGCGTGGGAGCGCAACAAGGCGCAAGGCCGGATCGTGCGCGGCGGCTCGACGATCTCGCAGCAGCTTGCGCGCAACCTGTTTCTGTCGCGCGAGAAAAGCTATATCCGCAAAGGCCAGGAGCTGATCATCACGTGGATGCTCGAAACGCTGATGGACAAGCAGCGCATCTTCGAGATCTATCTGAACTCGGTCGAATGGGGCAGCGGCGTGTACGGCGCCGAGGCGGCCGCGCAGTACTACTTCAAGACCTCGGCGAGCAAGCTCACGGCCGCGCAGTCGGCGCGGCTCGCGGTGATGCTGCCACGCCCCAGGTATTTCGATGAACACAGGAATTCGGCGTATCTCACGCAACGCGCGCGCGTGATTGCGCGGCGGATGGGCGCGGCCGAATTGCCGGATTGAAAGAGCCCTCGATCCCGTTGTCCTGCTTCGAAGCCCGCCTCGCGCGGGCTTTTTTGCGTCAGCAGACCGCGACCGCGACAGTTCGCTAAACACTCGATCGCCCACTAAAATCTCACTATATGGACTCAACATTCACATATTGGTGATTCTCAAAAGTCGCCCTACAATCCAAGCCGACATGCATCGCGAGTCGGCGCCCCAGCGCGCCGAAACAGCGAACAGCGACAGAAAAAAACCCGGAGACGAGACCGACCATGTCTGGCAGCCGACCACAGCAGCCGCGCGAGCGCGGCGCCGCACCCGTTTCCGCCCTGTTCTCCGGCCCCGCGCGCTAAGCGCAGAAACCATCCGAAGGCGAATCGCCATGAACAAAGCGATGCCCACTCCCGCCGCCAGCGCGACCGAGGCCGCGCAGGGCTCGAACGGCGGGCCGAACAGCGCCGCGAATCCGGCGCTGAATTCCGCGCCGCGCGAGGCTTCAGCCGTCACCGCCAATGTCGCCGCCAGTGCGTCCGCTACCGCGAGGGCGTCGCGCCCGGTGGCGCGCGCGGCGACCGTCGACGGTCTCGGGCTGCCGGTCACGCTGCTGGAAATCACGCCGCAGCAGGCCGGCACGCAGACACTGTTGCGCGGCCTTGCGATTCTCGAGGCGGCCGCGGCCGGTGTGCGCGATCTGCGCAGCTTCGGCGCCGCGCTCGGCACGACCCGCAGCACCACGCACCGGCTCGTCAGCAGCCTCGTGCAGGCGCGCTATCTGCGCCAGGTGCAGGGCGGCTATCTGCTCGGGCCGAAGCTGATCGAGCTCGGCACGATCGCGCTCGAACAGATGCCGCTGACGGCCGTCGCGCGTGCGCACCTCGAGTCGCTGGCCGGGCAGACGCTCGACACGATCCACCTCGGCGTGCGCGACGGCGACGACGTGCTGTACATCGACAAGATCCCCGGCACGCGCGGCCTCGAAATGCGCTCGCGCGTCGGCCATCGGATGCCGCTCGCGTCGACCGGCATCGGCAAGGCGATGATGCTCGACCTCGCGCCGGACGCATGGCAGTCGCTGTTCGACGCGTCGCGCCGCGCGCTCGCAGGCGTCAGCTTCAAGCCGGACAACCGCCCCGATGCGCCGACCTTCCTGCAGCGCATGACGAACTACGCGGCCGGCGGCTACACGTTCGATCTCGAAGAGAACGAAGCGGCGATCCGTTGCGTCGCGGCGCCGGTGCGCGATGCGTCGGGCGCGATCGTCGCGGCGTTGTCGGTGGCCAGCACGATTCCCTATATGCCGCTCGAACGGATGGACGAACTGATTCCGGTCGTGCAGCGCGAGGCGCGCGCGATATCGGAAGAACTCGGTTGGCGCGCACCGCGACCGGCCACGCGCAGGATCAAGCGATGAAACAAGCGGGCACCGCCACGCCGGCGAACCACCGGGCGTCCGCCGCGCCCGCCTCGGGCGTGAAGCCCGACGCGACCGCCGCCGCCGATACCGCCGCCGTCGATTTCACGCACGCCGCGCTGATCGCGCTCGACTGGGGCACGACGTCGCTGCGCGCCTATCTGTTCGACGCGCACGGTCGCGTGCTGGCGACGCGCGCATCGACGGCCGGCATCATGAATCTGCCGCGTAGCGCGGCCGAGGGCGGCTTCGACGCCGCGTTCGACGACGCCTGCGGCGCATGGCTCGACCATGCGCGCGGCGTGCCGGTGATCGCGGCGGGGATGGTCGGCAGCGCGCAGGGCTGGCTCGAAGCGCCGTATGTCGAGACACCCGCGAACGCCGATGCGTTGGTGGCCGGTATCGTCCGCGTGCAGACCGCGCGCGGCGCCACGCTGCATATCGTGCCGGGCGTGCTGCAACGCGGTGAACTGCCGAACGTGATGCGCGGCGAGGAGACGCAAATTTTCGGCGCGCTCAGCGCGGACGCGGACGGCGCGCACGACGCGAACTCGGTCGACAGCAACGCCCGCTCGCTGATCGGCCTGCCCGGCACGCACGCGAAATGGGCGGTCGTGCAGGCGGAGCGCATCGAGCGTTTTCATACGTTCATGACCGGCGAGGTGTTCGCCGCGCTGCGCGAGCACACGATTCTCGGCCGCACGATGGTCACGCCCGATCGCCCGGATACCGAAGCATTTCTGCGCGGCGTGAACATCGCGCGCGAGCAGGGCCAGGCAGGCGTGCTCGCGACCGTGTTCAGCACGCGCACACTCGGCTTGACCGGCGCGCTGTCGAGCGAGGCACAGCCGGACTATCTGTCGGGCCTGCTGATCGGGCACGAACTCGCCGGCCTCGAAGCGGTCCTCGCGCAGCAAGGCAGCTCGCTCGCGCAGCAGAGTCTGCGGCTGATCGGCAACGACGCGCTGTGCGAGCGCTACCGCCTCGCGCTCGCGCAATTCGGCTGTCTGCGCGCGGAGCCGGTCAGGCATGCAACCGAACGCGGCCTGTGGCGCGTCGCCGTCGAAGCGGGGCTGGTCCGGCCGTCCGCCCAGGCGGCGCGCGCAGGCTGACCGGCGGCAGAGCCCTTTACGACGCTCACGAAACAAGGAACCGACATGCAACCACACATCAATCTGCCCGCACCGTACATGCCGCACGCGGGTCTGATCGCCGCGTTCGAAGCCTGTCCGCTGATCGCGATCCTGCGCGGCGTCACGCCCGCCGACGCGGCCGATCACGGTCAGGCCCTGTACGAAGCCGGTTTTCGCATCGTCGAAGTACCGCTCAATTCGCCGCAGCCGTTCGACAGCATCTCGGCGATCCGCAAGGTGCTGCCCGCCGACGCGATCGTCGGCGCGGGCACGGTGCTGCATCCGCTGTTCGTGGACGATGTGAAGGCCGCGGGCGGCGAACTGATCGTGATGCCGCACAGCGATCCGGAAGTCGTGATCGCCGCGAAGGCGCGGGGCCTCGCCTGCGCGCCCGGCGTCGCGACGCCGACCGAGGCGTTCATTGCGCTGAAGAACGGCGCGGACGTGCTGAAGATGTTCCCCGCCGAGCAGCTCGGCTGCCAGGTCGTCAAGGCATGGCGTGCGGTGATCGCCGCGCAGGTGCCGCTCGTGCCGGTCGGCGGCGTCACGCCGGACAACATGGGGCCGTTCCTGAGCGCCGGCGCGAACGGTTTCGGCCTCGGCTCCGCGCTGTACAAGCCGGGCCAGAGCGCGGCGGTGACCGCGTCGCATGCGAAGGCGTTCATCAACGGTCTGCGGATCGCCCGCGCGGGCGTGAAGAAATGAACCGGCTCGCCGGCAAAGCCGCTCTCGTGACGGGCGCTGGACGAGGCATAGGCGCGGCGATCGCGCTGGCGTTCGCGCGCGAGGGCGCGGCGGTCGTGCTGGCGGAACTCGACTTCGACACGGCGCAGCGCACGGCCGCGCAGATCGAGGCAGACGTTGGCGCCGGCGCGCGCGTGCTCGCGGTGCAGACCGACGTGACGCAATCCGCGTCGGTGCGGCACGCGGTCAGCGAAGGCGAACGCGCGTTCGGCGCGCTCGACATCCTCGTCAACAACGCGGGCATCAACGTGTTCTGCGATCCGCTGACGATGACCGACGCCGACTGGCGGCGCTGCTTCGCGGTCGATCTCGACGGCGTGTGGAACGGCTGTCGCGCGGTGCTGCCGGGCATGGTCGAGCGTGGCGCGGGCAGCATCGTGAACATCGCGTCGACGCATGCGTTCAAGATCATTCCGGGCTGCTTTCCGTACCCGGTCGCGAAGCACGGCGTGATTGGCCTGACACGCGCGCTCGGCATCGAGTACGCGCCGCGCAACGTGCGCGTGAACGCGATCGCGCCGGGCTACATCGAGACGCAGCTGACGCACGACTGGTGGAACGAGCAGTCCGATCCGGCCGCCGCGCAGCAGGCGACACTCGATCTGCAGCCGATGAAGCGCATCGGCCGCCCGGAGGAGGTGGCGATGACCGCGGTGTTCCTCGCGTCGGACGAGGCGCCGTTCATCAACGCGAGCTGCATTACCGTCGATGGCGGACGCTCGGCGCTGTATCACGACTGAATTTGCGTCGCCAAAAGACGCACAAAACACCGGACGACGCGCTGGCCGCGTGTGTCAGACCGGTACAAGAAGACGCGGCCGATTACCTTCTCGTTATCAATTAGTCAGGAGACACGCATTATGAAACGCAGAATTTTCCTCACGCTGGCAGCGGCGGCGGCGGGTGTGCTCTTCAACGCACCGGTCGTACAGGCCGCCGATTCGGTCAAGATCGGCTTCCTCGTGAAGCAGCCGGAAGAGCCGTGGTTCCAGGACGAATGGAAGTTCGCCGAGATCGCCGCCAAGCAGAAGGGCTTCACGCTCGTGAAGATCGGCGCGCCGTCGGGCGAGAAGGTGATGAGCGCGATCGATAACCTCGCCGCGCAGAAGGCACAGGGCTTCGTGATCTGCACGCCCGACGTCAAGCTCGGGCCGGGCATCGTCGCGAAGGCGAAGGCCGACGGCCTGAAGATGATGACGGTCGACGACCGCCTCGTCGACGGCGCGGGCAAGCCGATCGAAGCGGTGCCGCACATGGGCATCTCGGCGTATAACATCGGCAAGCAGGTCGGCGACGGCATCGCGGCTGAAATCAAGAAGCGCGGCTGGGACATGAAGGACGTCGGCGCGATCGACGTGACCTACGAGCAGTTGCCGACCGCGCATGACCGCACCACCGGCGCAACCGACGCGCTAATCGCAGCGGGCTTCCCGAAAGCGAACATCGTCACCGCGCCGCAGGCGAAGACCGACACGGAAAACGCGTTCAACGCCGCCAACATCGCGCTGACGAAGAACCCGCAGTTCAAGCACTGGGTCGCTTACGCGCTGAACGACGAAGGCGTGCTCGGCGCGGTGCGCGCGGCGGAAGGCCGTGGCTTCAAGGCCGACAACATGATCGGCATCGGCATCGGCGGTTCGGAGTCCGCGATGAACGAGTTCAAGAAGCCGCAGCCGACGGGCTTCTACGGCACCGTGATCATCAGCCCGAAGCGCCACGGCGAGGAAACCTCGGAACTGATGTACGCGTGGATCACGCAGGGCAAGGAACCGCCGCTGCTGACGCTGACGACCGGCATGCTGGCGACGCGCGACAACGTCGGCGAAGTGCGCGAGAAGATGGGCCTCGCGTCGAAGTAATCGCAAGACTGGCGGTGGTATGAAGTACACCGCCGGCGCGTCGCTTTCCCTGCCTGGCGCAGGGGACGGCGCGCCGGCGGCGAGAGACGATCTGCGGTAGACAGACGGACCGTCCGCGATACGCGTACGGTCAACATGAGGCAGCAATATCTTGCATGGGACCGGAGTAAGCGCTAAAGCGCTAACTCCGGTCGACCGCGATGAAACTGCATGGGACCGGAGTAAGCGCTAAAGCGCTAACTCCGGTCGACAAGGAGGCGAAGTGTCAGCGACGCTACGTTTTGACAATATCGGCAAGGTTTTTCCAGGCGTGCGTGCGCTCGACGGCGTGTCCTTCGACGTCAACGTCGGCCAGGTGCACGGCCTGATGGGCGAAAACGGCGCCGGGAAATCGACGCTGCTGAAAATTCTCGGCGGCGAGTATCAGCCCGATTCGGGCCGCATGATGATCGACGGTAACGAGGTGCGCTTTCCGAGCGCGGCCGCGTCGATCGGTGCCGGCATCGCGGTGATTCACCAGGAACTGCAGTACGTGCCCGACCTCACGGTCGCGGAGAATCTGCTGCTCGGCCAGCTGCCCAATGCGCTCGGCTGGGTCAACAAGCGCGAGGCGAAGCGCTTCGTGCGCGAGCGGCTCGAAGCGATGGGCGTCGCGCTCGATCCGAACGCGAAGCTGCGCAAGCTGTCGATCGCGCAGCGGCAGATGGTCGAAATCTGCAAGGCGCTGATGCGCAACGCGCGCGTGATCGCGCTCGACGAGCCGACCAGCTCGCTGTCGCATCGCGAGACCGAGGTGCTGTTCAAGCTGGTGCGCGATTTGCGCGCCGACAACCGCGCGATGATCTACATCTCGCATCGGATGGACGAGATCTACGAGCTGTGCGACGCGTGCACGATCTTCCGCGACGGCCGCAAGGTCGCGTCGCATCCGACGCTAGAAGGCGTGTCGCGCGACACGATCGTCAGTGAGATGGTCGGGCGCGAAATTTCGGACATCTATAGCTATTCGGCGCGGCCGCTCGGCGAAGTGCGTTTCGCGGCGAAGGCGATCGAAGGTCATCCGCTCGCGCAGCCGGCGAGCTTCGAGGTGCGGCGCGGCGAGATCGTCGGCTTCTTCGGACTCGTCGGCGCGGGCCGCAGCGAGCTGATGCATCTGGTGTACGGCGCCGAGCATCGCAAGGGCGGCGAACTCATACTCGACGGCAAGCCGATCAAGGTGCGCAGCGCGGGCGAGGCCATCAAGCACGGCATCGTGCTGTGCCCCGAGGATCGCAAGGAAGAGGGCATCGTCGCGATGGCGAGCGTCGCGGAGAACATCAACATCAGCTGCCGCCGTCACTATCTGCGCGCGGGCGTGTTTCTCGATCGCAAGAAGGAGGCGCAGACGGCCGACCGTTTCATCAAGCTGCTGAAGATCAAGACGCCGCATCGGCGGCAGAAGATCCGCTTCCTGTCGGGCGGCAACCAGCAGAAGGCGATTCTGTCGCGCTGGCTCGCCGAGCCCGATCTGAAAGTCGTGATTCTCGACGAACCGACACGCGGCATCGACGTCGGCGCGAAACACGAGATCTATAACGTGATCTATCAGCTCGCGGAGCGCGGCTGCGCGATCGTGATGATTTCGTCGGAATTGCCGGAAGTGCTCGGCGTGTCCGACCGGATCATCGTGATGCGCCAGGGCCGCATTTCCGGCGAGCTCGCGCGCAAGGACGCGACCGAGCAGTCGGTGCTGAGCCTTGCGCTGCCGCAAAGCTCGACCGCTCTGCCTGAAAACGCGAATGCCAATGCCGCCAACCAGAGCGCGTCGCGCGCGGCCTGAACCTTATCCGGACGCGAGTCCGCAACCCGTGGGGAACGGGGAGGAGTATTGAACATGCAAGCCAGAGAAAACCTCGCGCAGCAGACCGCCAAGAGCGCGGCCGACGCGCTGATTCCGCAGACCGGCGACAAGGCCAAATGGTGGCAGCAGATCACCGAATACAGCCTGATCGTGATCTTCATCCTGATGTTCGTCACGATGTCGCTGACCGTCGATCATTTCTTCTCGATCGAGAACATGCTCGGCCTCGCGCTGTCGATCTCGCAGATCGGCATGGTCGCGTGCACGATGATGTTCTGCCTCGCGTCGCGCGACTTCGACCTGTCGGTCGGCTCGACCGTCGCGTTCGCCGGCGTGCTGTGCGCGATGGTGCTCAACGCGACCAACAGCACGGTCATCGCGATCATCGCGGCGGTCGCGGCGGGTGCGATGATCGGCTTCGTCAACGGCGCGGTGATCGCGTACCTGCGCATCAACGCGCTGATCACGACGCTCGCGACGATGGAAATCGTCCGCGGCCTCGGCTTCATCGTGTCGCATGGGCAGGCGGTCGGCGTGTCGTCGGATACGTTCATCGCGCTCGGCGGCCTGACGTTCTTCGGCGTGTCGCTGCCGATCTGGGTCACGCTGATCTGCTTCATCGTGTTCGGCGTGATGCTTAACCAGACCGTGTACGGCCGCAATACGCTGGCGATCGGCGGTAATCCGGAAGCGTCGCGGCTCGCCGGTATCAACGTGGAGCGCACGCGCGTCTACATCTTTCTGATCCAGGGCGCCGTCACCGCGCTTGCCGGCGTGATTCTCGCGTCGCGTATCACGTCGGGTCAGCCGAACGCCGCCGAAGGCTTCGAGCTGAACGTGATCTCCGCGTGCGTGCTCGGCGGCGTGTCGCTGTTGGGCGGCCGCGCGACGATTTCCGGCGTCGTGATCGGCGTGCTGATCATGGGTACGGTCGAGAACGTGATGAACCTGCTGAACATCGACGCGTTCTATCAGTACCTGGTGCGCGGCGCGATCCTGCTCGCGGCCGTGTTGCTCGACCAGTTGAAGAACCGCGGCTCGCGCGATTGAGTCGCTTTCACCCCATCCCAAGCACATCCAAGCTCATAAAGGAATCGAACGATGTCGTCTCCGGCCAATGCAAACGCCAGCCTCGCTGACACCGCGTACGCGCGCTATCCGAGCCTCGTCGACCGTACGGTGCTGATCACGGGCGGCGCGACCGGCATCGGCGCATCGTTCGTCGAGCACTTCGCGGCGCAGGGCGCGCGCGTCGCGTTCTTCGATATCGACGCGAGCGCGGGCGAAGCGCTCGCCGACCAGCTCGGCGATTCGAAGCACAAGCCGCTGTTTCTGGCCTGCGATCTGACCGACGTCGACGCGCTGCAAAAAGCGATCGCCGACGTGAAGGCCGCGCTGGGTCCGATCCAGGTGCTCATCAACAACGCTGCGAACGACAAGCGCCATCAGATCGGCGACGTGACGCGCGAGTCGTTCGACGCGGGCATCGCCGTGAACATCCGCCATCAGTTCTTCGCGGCGCAGGCCGTGATGGAGGACATGAAGGCCGCGCGTAGCGGCTCGATCATCAACCTCGGCTCGATCAGCTGGATGCTGAAGAACGGTGGCTATCCGGTGTACGTGATGTCGAAGTCGGCGGTGCAGGGGTTGACGCGCGGACTCGCGCGCGACCTCGGCCACTTCAATATCCGCGTCAACACGCTGGTGCCGGGCTGGGTGATGACCGACAAGCAGCTGCGCCTGTGGCTCGACGACAACGGCCGCCGCCAGATCAAGGAAGGCCAGTGCATCGACGCCGAGCTGATGCCGGCCGACCTCGCGCGCATGGCGCTGTTCCTCGCCGCCGACGACAGCCGCATGATCACCGCGCAGGACATCGTCGTCGACGGAGGCTGGGCGTGAGCGCCAGCCCGCGCGTGCAGCGGGCCACGCTGCTGCTCGACGCGCAATGCGAGCTCGGCGAAGGCGCGACCTGGTGCGCGAGGAGCGGCCGCTTCTACTGGACCGACATCGAAGGCGCGCGGCTGTGGCGCTACGATCCGGCCGACGGCCGCAGCGATTCGTTCGACATGCCCGAGCGGCTCGCCACCTTCGCACTGTGCGAAAACCCGCGCTACGTGCTGCTCGGGCTCGCATCGCACCTCGCGTTTTTCGATCTGCAGACAGGCAGCACACAGCGCATCGTCGACGTCGAGCCCGGTCTCAACACGCGCGTCAACGACGGCCGCTGCGATCGGCAAGGGCGTTTCGTGTTCGGCACCAAGGACGAAAGCGGGCAACGGCAGACGGTCGCCGGCTTTTATCGGTTGAATCACGATCTGTCGCTCGAACGTTTACCGTTGCCAGCGCCGGCGATTTCGAACAGCATCGCATTCAGTCCCGACGGCGCGACGATGTACTACTGCGATTCGCCGACGCGTGAAATCCGCGCGTGCGACTATCGCGCGGACGGCGGCATCGCGAACGATCGCCTGTTCACTCGCCTGACCGATGCGAACGGCATCCCCGACGGCTCGACCGTCGACAGCGACGGCGGCCTGTGGAACGCGCAATGGGGCGGCGCGCGCGTGGTGCGTTACGGCCCCGATGGCGTGGAAACCGAGCGCATCGACGTGCCCACCACGCAGCCGAGCTGCGTCGCGATCGGCGGTGCCGCGCTCGGCCAGGCCACGGGCAGCGCCCAGGGCGAGACGGCGCTCGACACGCTGTACATCACGAGCGCCTACGCCGAGCTCGATGCGACGGCGCGCGCGGCCGACACGCTCGCGGGCGACCTGTTCGTCGCGACGCTCGCGCGGCGCGGTGTTGCGGAGCCGCTGTTCCAGGGCGCGCCTATCTAGCGCAGAATGACGCAGCCCCGGCCGCACGCCGGGGCCGCGATCCTGAAGGTGAAGCAGAAGTCGATGTGGCAGTTTCGGTCCGCGAGCAATACGCCCGCGACCGGCCGGCAACGAATCGGCAGCATGCAGTTCGGACTCGAGGCGAATTGGTCATAAAAAATCGCCCGCCACTCCCGTCAACCCTGACGGCAACGTCCCACGCCTCTCGATGGAGCCAGATATGACTGTTGCGAATCTCGTTTCAACCTCATCCCCAACCTCTCAAACGCGACGCTCGCGACTCGCCGCGGCCGCCAATCCCGTGCTGGCGGGCCCGAGCACGTCGGCGGTGGCCCTCGGCGAAGGCAGCGCCGGCGATGTCGCGTGCATCACGCTCGCCAACTCGCAATTGCGTCTCGATGTCGCGCCGACGCTCGGCGGCGGTGTGACCCGCTTCGACTGGCGCGACGACGGCGCGTTGACGCCGATCTTCCGGCGCTGCAGTCACGTCGGTGGCGATACGCAACCGAACCAGCTGGCCTGCTATCCGCTCTTGCCGTACTCGAACCGCATCGGCGGCGGCCATTTCAGCGTGGCCGGGCGGCGCGTCGAGGTGCCGCGCAACCGCGCCGACGAGCCGCTGCCGATTCACGGCGACGGCTGGCTCGCGCAATGGCAGGTGCTCGACGCGGGCCGCGAGCACGTGCGTCTCGCGCTCGACCGCAGCGACGGCAAGCCGTACGCGTTCCGCGCGACACAAACCTATACGCTGGACGGCCCAACGCTGGTCGTCTCGCTCGACATCGAAAACGCTGGCCGCGAGACGCTGCCGTTCGGGCTCGGCGTGCATCCGTTCTTCGTGCGCGACGCGGACACCGAGCTGTCGGCGGCGGCCGGCGGCCTGTGGCTCTCGGGCGACGACTGGCTGCCGGTGCGCCACGTGCCGGCGCCCCCCGCGTGGCAGTTCGGCGTCGCGTATCCGCTGCCGGAGACGATCGTCAATCACGCGTTCACCGGCTGGAGCGGGCAGGCGGCAGTGGTGTGGCCGAAGCGCCGTCTGTCGCTGAACATCGCCGCCGACACCGACTATTACGTGCTGTACACGCCGCCCGGCGAAGACTTCTTCTGCTTCGAACCGGTCGATCATCCGATCAATGCAATGAACCTGGCGGGCGGCGCGAGCGAAAACGGCATGACGCTGCTCAAGCGCGGCGAGCGGTTGACGCGCACGTTCCGCTTCACGGTCGAGCGGACTGGACTGCGCTCGATGCCGGGCGGGCGTGGCGCGCGGCGCAGGTAGTAGTCGCAGCCGTAGCCGCAGTCGTAGCCGCCGGGCCGCCGGCCGGACGAACGTCCGAACGGGCGGCCTGGCGCTGCTATCGCCTATGAGGCGCGGGCCGCGCGGTGACCGCCATCGACGGACGGCGTTCGTGGGACAGGTAAAATACGCGCCTCCTCCGATTACCGGCTCGCCGCGAGACTCACCATGTCCAATTTCATCCAGACACTCAACGACGCCTGGCAGCGCACGAACTCGCTGCTGTGCGTTGGCCTCGATCCCGAGCCCAGCAAATTCCCGGGTGCGCTCGCGGACCGCGCCGACGCGATCTTCGAGTTCTGCCGCACGATCGTCGATGCAACCGCGCCGTACGCGTCGTCGTTCAAGCCGCAGATCGCCTACTTCGCCGCGCATCGCGCAGAAGAGCAGCTCGAGCAGCTGATCGCCCACATTCACGCGAACCATCCGGGCCTGCCGGTGATTCTCGACGCCAAGCGCGGCGATATCGGCAGCACGGCCGAGCAATACGCACGCGAGGCCTTCGAGCGCTACCAGGCCGACGCGGTGACGGTCAATCCGTACATGGGTTTCGATTCCATCGAGCCGTATCTCGAGCACGCAGGCAAGGGCGTGATCGTGCTGTGTCGCACGTCGAACGCGGGTGGCTCGGATCTGCAGTTTCTCGAGACAAGCGGTCGGCCGTTGTATCAGGTCGTCGCGCAACTGGCCGCGCAGAAGTGGAATGCGAGCGGCCAGCTTGGGCTCGTGGTCGGCGCGACGTTTCCGAAGGAAATCGAAGTGGTGCGGGGGATCGTCGGCGACATGCCGCTGCTGATTCCGGGTATCGGCGCGCAAGGCGGCGACGTGCAGGCCACCGTGAGCGCCGGACGCACCGCGAACGGCACCGGCATGCTGATCAACTCTTCGCGCGCGATCATCTACGCGGGCAGGGGCGACGATTTCGCGCAAGCGGCCGCGCAGGCCGCGAAGGACACCCGCGACCGGATCAACGCGTTTCGTTGAACCGGCGGGCGATCCCGCGGCGGGCGATCCCGCGGCGGGCGATCCCGCGGCGGGCGATCCCGCGACGGCCGGCGCGGCGCGTCAGCGCGAGCCGCCCGATCAACCCTGCATGCCGCGGATGCCGCGCCTTCAGCGCGTCCACCTCCGCGAGTTCGAACTCGCTGAATTCGAAACCCGGCGCGACCGTGCAGCCGACCAGCGCGAACGATGCCGGATCGGCGCACTCGGCCGCGAACCACAAGCCGGCCGGCACGACGGCCTGACAGACCGTATCGGGATGCGTGAGCGGATTGCCGAGCCGGTGCGTGACGAGCGCACCGCCGGCATCGCTTTCATCGAGCACGTGGACCAGCAGCGGCTCGCCGGCATAGAAATGCCAGACCTCATCGGAACGGATCCGATGCCACGCCGAATGCGCGCCGTCGCACAGCAAGTAATGGATCGCAGTCGACGCCGCACGGGCGTTCCCAACCTCGCTCGGCTCGCCGGCGCGCAGCACACGCGCGGCCGAGCGGTAGGTCTCCGCAAAAAAGCCGCCTTCAGGATGGGGCTTCAGATCGAAGCGGCGGATCAGTTCGTCTGCGATCGCGCGCGAATCCGGCATTGTCCGCCTCCTCAGTGATAGTTAGCCGCCGCTCAATGCTCGCGTTCGTCGAGTAGCGCCAGCAGGCCGCGCAGCGCGTGCGCCGCGGCCTGCACGCGGATCTGGTCGCGGTCGCCCTTGAAAATCTTCGTTTCCACCGACGTGTGCAGCCGGTTGCTCCAACCGAACGACACCATGCCGACCGGCTTGGTTTCCGTGCCGCCGCCGGGGCCGGCGACGCCGGTGATCGACAGCGACACCTGCGCTCGGCTGTTGCGCAGCGCGCCTTCGGCCATCGCTCGTGCGACCGGCTCGCTGACCGCGCCGTGCTTTTCGATCAGGTCGGCCGGCACGCCGATCATTTCGCTTTTCGCCTGGTTCGAATACGTGACGAAGCCGCGTTCGAACCAGCCGCTGCTGCCGGAGATGTCGGTGATCGCGGTCGCGACCATGCCGCCCGTGCAGGACTCGGCGGTCACGAGCATCAGGCGCTCGTCGCGCAGACGGTTGCTCACGCGGATCGCAAGCTGGTGAACGACGGAATCGGTAGGCATGGCGTCAGTCAATCCGGAAAACGAAGCCGGCCGGGCGGCGCGGCGAACGGCAGGGGCCGGGCGGCGACCAAAACAGTCGAACGGTACTCGAACGGTGAACAGGCAGCGCTCAAACCGACATCCGCCACAGCGCAATCACCAGCAACGTAAAAAATGCGGCGATCAGGTCATCGAACATGATGCCAAAGCCACCTTTCAGCCGGCGGTCGAAGTAGCCGATCGGCGGCGGCTTCACCATGTCGAAGAAGCGGAAGATCAGGAACGCCCACACCTGGCCGGCGAGCGTGGCAGGCGTGACCATCAGCAGCACGAGCCAGATCGCGACGATTTCGTCCCACACGACCGCCGACGGATCCTCGACGCCGAGCCGCTTCGCGGTAAAGCCGCACAACGCGATGCCGCCGAGAAAGCCGACGCCGATCAGTACGCCCCATTCGATAACTGTCAGATAACGACTCAGCACCGCGAACGAGGCCCACCCGAGCAGCGTGCCGATCGTGCCCGGTGCGACGGGCGACAGCCCGC
Organism: Paraburkholderia tuberum STM678; assembly: GCF_902833905.1. Taxonomy (GTDB): domain Bacteria; phylum Pseudomonadota; class Gammaproteobacteria; order Burkholderiales; family Burkholderiaceae; genus Paraburkholderia; species Paraburkholderia tuberum. The sequence goes on from NZ_CADFGP010000039.1 coordinate 28,526, forward strand.
TGCCGAAGCCGAGCGACAGAAGGTGGACTGGATGCGACAGCATGAAGCGCGCGGTCGCGCGGCGCGGCTGAGGAGGCTTCGGCTCGCGCGGTCCAGGCGCCTGGGGCGGCTCGCCGCCGAGGAAGTCGTCGGCGGGGCCGAGCGGGGGGTCATTCTGCATGAAAGTGATCGAAACCTTGCAAGGTCAGAGTGAGCGGCGCGCCGCTGGCGTTGCGCCACGCGATGGCCGGGCGGTCGGTGGCCGCCTCCAATGCGCTTATTGTACCGATGCGGGTGACCGGCACGGCGGCCTTCTGCGCGGCGGCCTCGACCGCGGCGCGCGCGGCGGCGGGCGCGGTGAAGCACAGCTCGTAGTCGTCGCCGCCGGCGAGCGTGCAGCGCTGCTGGACGTCGGGCGGCAGGCGGCGTAGCGCGGCCGAGCGCGGCACCGCATCGACGTCGACGCTCGCGCCCACCGACGAGCGTTCGAGGATGTGCCGCAGATCGCCGGCGAGTCCGTCCGACAGGTCGAGCGCCGCGTGTGCGATGCCGCGCAGCGCGAGGCCGAGCGCGATGCGCGGCTCGGGGCGTTCGAGCGCCCGGCGGAACGTCGCGGCGTCATTCGCGGTGGCGGACCATTCGCCGCGCTGCGCGCCGAGGCCGGCGCGCGCGTCGCCGAGAGTGCCGGAGATCCAGATGTCGTCGCCGGGTTGCGCGGCATCGCGGCGCAAGGCTGTTCGCGGCGGCACGCTGCCGAATACCGTAATGCACAGATTGAGCGGCCCGCCCGTCGTATCGCCGCCGATCAGCTCGCAACCGTAGCGCTCGGCGAGCACGAACAGGCCTTCGCTGAAACCGGAAAGCCAGGCTTCGTCGGCTTTCGGCAGCGACAACGCCAGCGTGAACGCCCGCGGCTGCGCGCCCATTGCGGCGAGGTCAGACAGATTGACGGCAAGCGCCTTGTGACCGAGCGCTTCGGGATCGATATCGGCGAAGAAATGACGGCCTTCGACCAGCATGTCCGTCGATATCGCCAGCATTTCGCCGGCAGGCGGCGCCAGCAACGCGCAATCGTCGCCGATGCCGAGCGTGCCGCCTTCGGCATTGGCGGGCCGCCCGGCGGCGGCGCGGCGGGCAAAGAAACGATCGATCAGCGAAAACTCGGAAAGCATGATGGCAGACGGTGAGCGGAGAATGATTGGAGAAATGGCGCGGATCAAGGCGATTGAGCATGATGCCCCGTCGCAAGCGCCGGACCATCCGGACAACGGGCAACGCGCGCTTTCACGCTGTTTCAGTCGCGGCTGTTGTACCCGTATTGAAGGAATTGCGTAGGCAATTGGGGCTACAATGCCGTCGAACGTCTATTCTAATCTGCCCTCCGAAGCCCGCCTTATGTCGAATCCCGTCAATACCAAACTCCGCGAAGCAGCTCTCGATTACCACGAGTTCCCGACTCCCGGCAAAATCGCGATCGCCCCGACCAAGCAGATGATCAACCAGCGCGACCTCGCGCTGGCGTATTCGCCTGGCGTCGCGTTCGCGTGCGAGGAAATCGTCGAGAGCCCGCTGAACGCCGCGCGCTTCACCGCGCGCAGCAACCTCGTCGGCGTCGTCACGAACGGGACCGCGGTGCTGGGCCTCGGCAACATCGGGCCGCTCGCGTCGAAGCCGGTCATGGAAGGCAAGGCCGTCCTGTTCAAGAAGTTCGCCGGCATCGACGTGTTCGATATCGAGATCAACGAGAACGATCCGCACAAGCTGGTCGAGGTGATCGCCGCGCTCGAACCGACCTTCGGCGGCATCAACCTCGAAGACATCAAGGCGCCGGACTGCTTCATCGTCGAACGCGAATGCCGCAAGCGCATGAAGATTCCGGTCTTCCACGACGACCAGCACGGCACCGCGATCGTCGTCGCGGCGGCGGTCACCAACGGCCTGAAGGTCGTCGGCAAGGACATCAAGGAAGTCAAGCTGGTCGCGTCGGGCGCGGGCGCGGCGGCGCTCGCGTGTCTGGACCTGCTGGTCGACATCGGCCTGCCGCTCGAAAACATCACCGTGACCGACCTCGCGGGCGTCGTGTACAAGGGCCGCACCGAACTGATGGACCCGGACAAGGAGCGTTTCGCGCGTGAAACCGACGCGCGCTCGCTTGCCGAGGTGATCGAAGGCGCGGACGTGTTCCTCGGGTTGTCGGCCGGCGGCGTGCTCAAGCAGGACATGGTCAAGCAGATGGCCGCCAGGCCGCTGATCCTCGCGCTTGCGAACCCGACGCCGGAAATCCTGCCGGAACTCGCGCTCGAAGTGCGTCCGGACGCGGTGCTGTGCACGGGCCGCACCGACTACCCGAACCAGGTCAACAACGTGCTCGTGTTCCCGTTTCTGTTCCGCGGCGCGCTCGACGCCGGCGCGACGACGGTCACGCGCGAAATGGAAATCGCCGCCGTCAACGCGATCGCCGAGCTGGCGCGCCAGGAGCAGAGCGACATCGTCGCGACCGCGTACGGCATCCAGGACCTATCGTTCGGACCGGAATACCTGATTCCGAAACCCTTCGATCCGCGTCTGATCGTGAAGGTCGCGCCCGCGGTGGCTAAGGCCGCGATGGAATGCGGCGTCGCCGAGCGTCCAATCGAGGACATGGACGCGTACGCGCAGCATCTGCAGCAGTTCGTTTATCACAGCGGCACGACGATGAAGCCGATCTTCCAGCTCGCGCGCAGCATCGAGCCGGAGAAGAAGCGCATCGTGTTCGCGGAAGGCGAAGAAGAGCGCGTGCTGCGCGCGATGCAGATCATCGTCGACGAAAAGCTCGCAAAGCCGATCCTGATCGGCCGGCCGGCCGTGATCGAGCAGCGCATCGCGCGTTATGGCCTGCGGCTCGTCGCGGGGCAGGACTACACGGTCGTCAACACCGATCATGACGAACGTTACCGCGAGTTCTGGCAGGAATACGCGAAGATGATGTCGCGCAAGGGCATCACCACGCAGATGGCCAAGCTCGAGATGCGCCGCCGCACCACGCTGATTGGCTCGATGATGGTCAACAAGGGCGAAGCGGACGGCATGATCTGCGGTACGGTCAGCACCACGCACCGCCACCTGCACTTCATCGATCAGGTGATCGGCAAGAAGCCCGGCGCGAAAGTCTATGCGGCGATGAACGCGCTGGTGCTGCCGAATCGGCAGATTTTCCTCGTCGATACACACGTGAACGTCGATCCGACACCGGCCGAGCTGGCTGAGATCACGATCATGGCAGCCGAGGAAGTGCGCCGTTTCGGCATCGAGCCGAAGGTTGCACTCGTGTCGCACTCGAACTTCGGTTCGAGCAATGCGCCGACGGCGCAGAAGATGCGCGATACGCTCGAGATCCTGCGCGAACGCGTGCCGGAGCTGCAAGTTGACGGCGAAATGCACGGCGACGTCGCGCTCGACGCCAACCTGCGCCGTGAGGTATTGCCCGATTCGACGCTCGAAGGCGACGCGAACCTGCTGGTGCTGCCGAACATCGACGCGGCCAATATCTCGTACAACCTGCTGAAGACGGCGGCCGGCAACAACATTGCGATTGGCCCAATTCTGCTCGGCGCGGCCAAGCCGGTGCACGTGCTGACGCCGTCGGCGACGGTGCGCCGGATCGTCAACATGACGGCGCTGCTGGTCGCGGACGTCAGCGCAACCCGCTAACTGCGCATCGTGATCGGGCCGCGACGGGCCCGGCGCCGGTTTTCCAACCGGTGTACCTGAAAAAAAAGGCGTGCCCGCAATGGGCACGCCCTCAGGGCAAGCAGGGGATCGCCACCCCGAAAAATGGCAATGACACGGCCTTTCGGCTCAGTGGTTACAGGCTCTAACAACCGCAATCGAGCGCTTCGGCCAGCGGCCGCTTGCACCGCCCGCACTGCATTCGATCACGGTTGAGCTCAGTTTAGCCTGATTGAGCTAAACATTTTGTCAAAAGTCGTCAAAGTCCGCGCCACCGGCTTTTCCGCGGGGTGAGGCGGGGTGCCATCGGCCGTCGAACGTTGATTCCAAAGGCTATTAGCGATACCCTTACGACTTTCATGGTCGTCAAACTCGTGATCTGACAGCGGGGAAACCTGATACATGGCACGCAACTGGTTGCGCATGAAAGGCGTGCTGATCGGTGCCGCCGCACTCTGCGCGTTGTCCAGTTCCGCGCCCGAAGCGCTGGCGCGAGATTACTCGGCGCCAACTGGGGTGGAAGCGCAGGTGGGCACCATCGCGCTGGCGCAATTGCCGCGCGAGGCGGTCGATACGTTGAACCTCATTGCCGCCGGCGGGCCTTACCCGTATCAGAAGGACGGCATCGTATTCGGCAACTACGAACGGGTGCTGCCCGCCCACCGGCGCGGCTATTACCACGAATACACCGTCCCCACGCCTCACGCGCGTAATCGCGGGGCGCGCCGCATCGTCTGCGGAGGTCCGCTACAGCGGACCGACAATTGTTATTACTCGGACGACCATTACACCAGTTTTAACCATATTGTTGAATGACATTGGGATGAACGGCATGAGCGACAACATCTACGCGCACGATTCCGGAGTCGCGACGGATCTTTTCGCGGCCGGCGACGGCAATTTGTTCCAACGCGTCATGAAGATGCGCGCCGACCAGCAGGGACGCGACAATCAAAGCGAGGCTGCCACGGTGGTTTCATCGAACGAGGAGCCCATGAGCCTTTTCAGGACGGTGCGGCCGAACATCGTGCAGTCGATCCGCGCGTTCCGCGTGCAGGATCTCGCCGACGAGGCCAACCTGCTCGGCCAGCACTTTCTGTATGCGTACTGCGCGAACGCCGCCTCGAAGCAGGAAGTGCTCGAGACGATCGCGACGTCGTTCCTGTTTCCCAAGCATTTCGGCAAGAACTACGACGCGCTCTACGACTGCCTGACCGACCTCGTGCACAAGGCCGGCGCGCAGCCCGGCTTCGTGATCGTGCTCGAACACCTGCCGATCGCGCAGAAATTCGACAAGGAAGGGCGCGAGACGCTGCTCGACGTGTTCCGTGAAGCGGCCGAATTCTGGGCCGAGCGCAAGGTCGCGTTCCGGGTGTTCTACTCGTTCGCTTGAAGTTCGCCGGATTTTCGCCTGTTCAGGCGTAGCTGCTTGAGTCTGACAGTCAACGTCGCGGTATAAACGGCAAAGGCCCGCTAATTGGCGGGCCTTTGCTTTTGTCGCGCTGCTTGGGCAAGCTCCCGCTCACCAGCCGCCCCAGCGCGCCGCGAGCCCCGCCAACACTGCGATTCCGGCGGTCTCTGTGCGCAGCACACGCGGTCCCAAGCCAATCGCGGTAAAGCCCTGTTCGCCGGCGGCGGCTTCCTCGTCGGCGCAAAGGCCGCCTTCGGGGCCGATCAGCAGCGTCACGCCGCCAGGCGGCGGCGCGTCAGGCAGCGCCGCAAAGCCGATGCTTGCGCGCGGCGATAACAGCAGGCGCAGCTCGTCAGGCGCCGGCTCGCGCGACAGCGTATCGAGCCACGCGCCAATCTCGCACACCGGCATCACGTCCGGAACCCGATTACGTCCGCACTGCTCGCACGACGCCCGCACCACGCCCTGCCAGTGCTGCTGCCGCCGCTGCGCGCGCTCGCCGGTAAGCCGCACGACGCTGCGCGCGGTCGCGAGCGGCACGAAGCCCGAGGCGCCGAGTTCGACCGCCTTCTCGATCAGCCAGTCCATCTTGTCGCCGCCGGCGATGCCTTGGGCGAGCGTCAGCCGATACGGCGGCTCGACCTCGATCGCGCGAAATTCGCCGATTTTCACGCGAGCCGCACGACGCTCGACCTCGACGAGTTCGGCGCCGTATTCGCCGCCCTGGCCGTTGAACAACGCCAGGGAATCGCCTGGCTGCAGACGCAGCACGGCCACGTGGCGCACGACGTCGTCGGGCAGTGCGATCACGTCGTCGGCGTAAAGCGGGATATCAACAAAAAAACGGGGCATCGACGGGAGACTCTTGAATTCAGGACAGGTGGCGGGCGAGTGCCCAGCGATAGCCGTCGATATCCTCGACCTGCGCGAAGCGGTCGCCCCAGAACTGGTCCTGTGGCTCGCTCAGCGACTTCGCGCCGGCCGCGAGCGCGCGAGCATACACGGCGTCGACGTCCTCGACATAGACATAGAACGATTGCGGCGCGATCGTGCCCGCGCTTTTCGGCGTCTTCGCGGTCGAGCCGAACGCGCCTTCAGGCGCGAACATCACGATCAGCTGGCCTTGATAGGTCATCTCGACGTGCATGACGACGCCGTCGTCCTGCACGCTGTCGCGCACGTCGAAACCGAACGCCGCCGAGAAGAATGCCGTCGACGCGCGCGCGTCGCGCACCGTCAGATAGGGGGTGAGCCAAGGCACACCGGCGGGGTGGGGGGCGGTCATGGAGTTCTCCGGATCTCGTGAGGCGGCGAGGCCACGGTTGCGGGTTTCGGTCGGGCGCGGCACGCCGGCATCACACGAACCGATTCGCGCAAGGTGTCCGCGCTTCAAAAGGACGACTTCGTCAACGGGCTCAGTTTATCGCGCGCCGATCGCGCCGCCGAGAATAGCCCCGCGTGCAGGGCTGGTTCGTAATGACGCAGCGAATCGATGCCGCGCGCGGCGAGACGCTCGGTGAGCGTGTCGGCGGTGAGCGCGGCGGGGTCGAGCGTGTCGCTGGCGATCGCCATCAGCCATAGCGAGCCGTAGAGCGGCACGAAGGTGCCCAGCGTGCGCACCTGTGCGAACGCGGCGTGCAGATCGCCGAGCAGCGCGGCGATGCGCGGCGCGTGGTGGTACGGCGAGCCGAGATGGAGCGACAGCAACGCATCAGCACGCAGCACGCGCTTCAACTGCGCGTAGAAGGTCGGCGTGTACAGACCGGCCGCGGGCGAATCGGGTGGCGTCAGGTCGAATACGACGAGGTCGAACCGCGCGGCCGCGACGTTCGTTGCACCCTGCGTCGCGCGGGCCGCCGCCGCGACGTAATCCGCCGCATCGCCGATCACCAGCTCGACGCGCGGATCGTCGAACGCACCGCCATGCACCTGCGGCAAATGTCCGCGCGTGAGCCGCACGACCTCGGGATCGAGCTCCGCGACGACGATCCGCTCGATGCCCGGATGCCTGAGCAATTGCCTCGCGGCCCCGCCATCGCCGCCGCCGAGCACCAGCGCCGCGCGCGGCGCCGGATGCGCGAGCGCGGCCGGATGCACCATGCATTCGTGGTAGATGAACTCGTCGCCTGCGGACGTCATCGGACGGCCGTCGAGCGTGAACAGCGCGCCGAGCTGCGGCGTGTCCCAGATCTCGATCGCTTGATAACGGGATTCGACACGCTCGACGAGGCGCGCGTGAGGAAAGCCGTAGACGGCGTCGGGACAAGGCTGGAACAATAGCGGGGCGTTCACGGCGGACGGGCTCGATCGGTAGTGCGGACACACAGCTGCTCGAATTGTAAATGCCGCCGCCTGGCGGTGCGCGTTGAACCACGCGGCCAGGCGGCTTTCCGGCCGGATAGAGGGTAGCCTTCTGCTAGAATGTGACGCTTTCAGCCTTGTCCGCTTGCTCTGCCCGTTTCGCGTCTCCTGGCGCCGCATCGTGCGCCGTAGCGAAGTGACCGCCGAGCTTCCGGGCCTCAAGCGCGCCCCCGCTTTCTGACTCTGTCTCCGGACTCGACATGACGACCCCGTCTCCCGCACCCACCTCCCTGATGGCCAACGCGATCCGCGCGTTGGCCATGGACGCCGTTCAAAAGGCGAACTCCGGTCACCCCGGCATGCCGATGGGCATGGCCGAAATCGGCGTCGCCCTGTGGTCGCGTCATCTGCGCCATAACCCGAAGAACCCGCAATGGGCCGATCGCGACCGCTTCGTGCTGTCGAACGGTCACGGCTCGATGCTGCTGTACTCGCTGCTGCATCTGACCGGCTACGACCTGCCGATGGACGAGCTGAAGAACTTCCGCCAGCTCCATTCGAAGACGCCGGGTCACCCGGAATACGGCATCACGCCGGGCGTCGAGACGACCACCGGCCCGCTCGGCCAGGGTCTCGCGAACGCGGTAGGCATGGCGCTCGCCGAATCGCTGCTCGCCACCGAATTCAACAAGCCCGACGCCAGGATCGTCGATCACCACACGTACGTGTTCGTCGGCGACGGCTGCCTGATGGAAGGCATCTCGCACGAAGCCTGCTCGCTCGCGGGCGTGCTGAAGCTGAACAAGCTGATCGCGTTCTACGACGACAACGGCATTTCGATCGACGGCGAAGTGGTGCACTGGTTCCACGACGACACGCCGAAGCGCTTCGAAGCGTACGGCTGGAACGTGATCCCGAACGTAGTCGGCCATGACGTCGACGCGGTCGACGCGGCGATCAGGCAGGCGAAGCTGTCGGACAAGCCGACGCTGATCTGCTGCAAGACAGTGATCGGTGAAGGCGCGCCGACCAAGGCGGGCTCGCACGATTCGCACGGCGCGCCGCTCGGCGACAAGGAAATCGCGGCGACGCGCGAAGCGATCGGCTGGAAGTGGGAGCCGTTCGTGATTCCGCAGGAAGTCTACACGGCATGGGACGCGAAGGAAGCGGGCGCGCGCTTCGAAGCGGAATGGGACGAGGCGTTCGCTGCCTACGCGGCGAAGTACCCGCAGGAAGCGGCCGAATTCAAGCGCCGCAGCGCGAAGCAACTGCCGGCCGACTGGAAAGATAAGGCGAAAGCGATTATCGCCGGCGCGAACGAGCGCGCTGAGACCGTGGCGACGCGTAAGGCATCGCAGCAGGCCATCGAAGGTCTGTCGGTCGTGTTGCCCGAACTGCTCGGCGGTTCCGCCGACCTGACCGGCTCGAACCTCACCAACTGGAAGGCCGCCAAGCCGGTGCGCGTGAATGCCGAAGGCCGTGCCGCCGGCAACTACGTGAACTACGGCGTGCGCGAATTCGGCATGAGCGCGGCGATCAACGGCGTCGCGCTGCATGGCGGCTACAAGGCGTTCGGCGGCACGTTCCTGACGTTCTCCGACTACAGCCGCAACGCGCTGCGCGTCGCCGCGCTGATGAAGTCGCCGTCGATCTTCGTGTTCACGCACGACTCGATCGGTCTCGGCGAAGACGGCCCGACCCACCAGTCGATCGAACACGTCGCGAGCCTGCGCCTGATCCCGAATCTGCAAACGTGGCGCCCGGCCGACACGGTCGAAACCGCGGTGGCCTGGACCCATGCGATCGAGCATGAAGGTCCGTCGTGCCTGATCTTCAGTCGCCAGAACCTGCAGTTCAACGAGCGCACCGACGCGCAGATCGCCAATATCGAGAAGGGCGGCTACGTGCTGCGCGACTGGGATGAAGAGATCGTCGCGCGTAAGATCATCCTGATCGCGACGGGCTCGGAAGTCGAACTCGCGATGAAAGCCGTCGAGCCCCTCGCGCGCGAAGGCATCGCCGCCCGCGTCGTGTCGATTCCGTCGACGACCGTGTTCGACAAGCAGGACGCCGAGTACCGCGAACGCGTGCTGCCGCATGGCGTGCGTCGCGTCGCGATCGAAGCGGGCGTGTCGGATTTCTGGCGCAAGTACGTGGGTCTGGAAGGCGGCGTGGTCGGCATCGACACGTTCGGCGAATCGGCCCCGGCAGGCGTGCTGTTCAAGCATTTCGGTTTCACCGTCGAGCACGTGGTGGCGACGGTCAAGGCCGCGCTCGGCTGATGGTTGCGTCGCGTTGCCGTCGTGCCCCTCGTGGCTGCGCGCGGCAACGCACCGAACCGGAAGTCCGACCAGGCGAACATAAACGGATTTTTTAGCCATCAGGAGATAAATCATGACGATTCGCGTCGCAATCAACGGCTACGGCCGGATCGGCCGCAATACCCTGCGCGCCTTCTATGAAAACGGCAAGAAGCACGATATCGAAATCGTTGCCATCAACGATCTGGGCGATGCGAAGACCAACGCCCACCTGACGCAGTACGACACCGCGCACGGCAAGTTCCCGGGCGACGTGTCGGTGGACGGCGACTACCTCGTCGTGAACGGCGACAAGATCCGCGTGCTGGCGAACCGCAACCCGGCCGAACTGCCGTGGGGCGAGCTGGGCGTCGACGTCGTGATGGAGTGCACGGGCTTTTTCACGACCAAGGAAAAGGCGAGCGCGCACATCAAGGGCGGCGCGAAGAAGGTCATCATCTCGGCGCCGGGCGGTAAGGACGTCGACGCGACGATTGTCTACGGCGTGAACCACAACGTGCTGAAGGCGTCGGACACGGTCATCTCGAACGCATCGTGCACGACCAACTGCCTCGCGCCGCTGGTCAAGCCGTTGAACGACAAGATCGGCCTCGTGAACGGCCTGATGACGACGATCCACGCGTACACGAACGACCAGGTTCTGACCGACGTGTACCACGAAGACCTGCGCCGCGCGCGTTCGGCCACGCATAGCCAGATCCCGACCAAGACCGGCGCGGCATCGGCGGTCGGCCTCGTGCTGCCGGAACTGAACGGCAAGCTGGACGGCTACGCAATCCGCGTCCCGACGATCAACGTATCGGTCGTCGACCTGTCGTTCATCGCCGCGCGCGACACGACGGTCGAGGAAGTCAACGCGATCATGAAGGAAGCATCGGAAGGCGCGCTGAAGGGCGTCCTCGGTTACAACGACGCACCGCTCGTGTCGATCGACTACAACCACAACCCGGCTTCGTCGACGTTCGACTCGACGCTGACCAAGGTGTCGGGCCGACTCGTGAAAGTGTCGAGCTGGTACGACAACGAGTGGGGCTTCTCGAACCGCATGCTGGACACGGCTGTGGCGCTCGCGAACGCGAAGTAAGTTTCGGGTTTCACGCTGCATGAAAAAGCCGCTCTTCGGAGCGGTTTTTTTTCGTCTGCGATTTTTGCCGTCTACGGCGTGGGGAAATAGACGCCGGCGCGCTGTGCGGCGTTCGCGATGTGCGTCTCGATCGCCTTGCCCGCGGCGAGCGAATCGCGGGCCTTCAACGCGTCGAGAATCGCGCGATGTTCGGTGTACGTGGACAGCACCCGCTCGCGCCGGTAGAACGGCATGCGCTGGCTTTCCTGCATGATCTCGGCGCTGCTGCGCAGGATCGACTCGATCGCCGCATTGCCCGCGATGCTGACGATGCGCATATGGAACGCGTAGTCGAGCCGAGCTGCTTCGTCGAGTTCCTCGCAGGCGAGCGCGCTTTGCATCGCGGTGATGTTTTCCTCGAGCCATGCGAGGTCGTCGTTGGTGACCGCGAGCACCGCCATACGCGCGACGAAGCCTTCGAGCGCGTAGCGCATCTGATACGTGTCGGGCAGCGACGACTGCTCGGCGAAGCGCCACGCCTGCGCGTTTTTCGCCTGCGCGCTTTCCACGTAGACGCCTTTGCCAGGGCGGATCACCAGCAGACCAAGCGCTTCCAGCGTGGAAAGCGCTTCGCGCAGTGACGCGCGGCTGATCGACAGTTCATCGGATAGCTGGCGCTGCGCCGGCAGCAGACTGCCCACCGGATAGACGCCCCCCTCGATACGCTCGCGGATGGTCGCGATGGCCGCGTCGGTGACGGTGTGCGGGACGTTTTTCATGAGGGATCGCTCGGTAGCGTGGTCTGACCGCAATTCTAATACTTGCGCGCGCGAAGGCGCGCCGCGCGTCGTCTGAAATCCCGAAATCCGAGCCGAAATCGCCGAAAACACAACGGGTAAACACTGCTCGATGAGTCCTTGACGCGAGTATATCGGCTTTCTACTATTCGCCATAACAGCACTGGTCGGACCAGTCTGAACAGAAGTGACCGAGATAACCATCCGCAGGAGGAAGCCGTGTTGAAATTCTTCAATTCGCTATTTGGCCGGGTCGTGATAGCGCTCGTGGCCGGCATCGTGCTCGGTGCCGTGTTTCCGCATTTCGCGCAGTCCTTGCGGCCGCTTGGCGACGGCTTTCTGAAGCTGATCAAGATGGTGATCGGGCCGATCGTGTTCTGCGTGGTGGTGAGCGGCATGGCGCACGCGGGCGATCTGCGCAAGGTCGGCCGCGTGGGCTTGAAGTCGGTGATCTACTTCGAGGCGATGACGACGATCGCGCTCGTGATCGGCGCGGTGCTCGCTTACGCGACGCGTCCTGGTGCAGGTATGAACGTGAACCTGAACTCGCTCGATGCGGCGTCGCTCGCGACCTATACCGAACACGCGAAGAGCCTGAAGGACACAGCGGGCTTCCTGCTGAAGATCATCCCCGACACGGCGATCAACGCGTTCGCGACCGGCGACATTCTGCAGATCCTCGTGTTCTCGGTGCTGTTCGGCTCGGCGCTGTCGCTGCTCGGCAAGCGCGCGCAGCGCGTGAGCGGGTTGATCGATGAGCTGTCGCAGGTGTTCTTCCGCGTGATGGGCTTCATCATCAAGCTCGCGCCGCTCGGTGTGCTCGGCGCGATCGCGTTCACGACCGGCACCTACGGCGTCGAGTCGCTGAAGCAGCTCGGCATGCTCGTGCTGGTGTTCTACGCGAGCTGCGTGGTGTTCGTCGTGCTCGTGCTCGGCGCGGTGATGCGGCTCGCCGGCTTCAGCATCTTCAAGCTGATCCGCTATCTGCGCGAAGAACTGTCCATCGTGCTCGGCACCGCGTCGTCCGACGCCGTGCTGCCGCAGATCATGCGCAAGCTCGAATGGATGGGCGTCAAGGATTCGACGGTCGGTCTCGTGATTCCGACCGGCTACTCGTTCAACCTCGACGGCTTCTCGATCTATCTGACGCTCGCCGTGCTGTTCATCGCCCAGGCGACCAACACGCCGCTGTCTATTCATGACCTGATCGTCGTCGTGCTGGTGTCGCTGGTGACGTCGAAGGGCGCGCACGGCATTCCGGGCTCTGCGATCGTGATTCTCGCGGCGACGCTGTCCGCGATTCCCGCGATTCCCGTGCTCGGTCTCGTGCTGATTCTGCCGGTCGACTGGTTCGTCGGCATCGCCCGGGCGCTCACCAACCTGATCGGCAACTGCGTCGCGACGGTGGTGGTCGCCGTGTGGGAAAACGATATCGACAAGGCGCGCGCGCATCGCGTGCTGAATCGCGACGCGGCGCTGCGCTACGTGCCCGTCGTCGACGACACGCTCGTCGAACCCGGTGCGGCCGAACCCGCGCCGGCGGTCTGACGGCCGCACGGGGATCTGGTCTGACCAGACGAACCAGCATCGCTTCCTAGATAGCTCCTCGACCTTTTTTCGCAAGCCGGCGGTTGCCGTGGCGCCGCCGGCTGTTTCCGACCTCTTCGACACCGACCGACATCATGGCCAACCCGATCCTCGACCCGAACGCTCCCGCCTTCACACGCCGCTACATGAACCTCGCCGATCCGCGCCTCGGCGCGAAGGCGCTGTTCGCCAGCGACGAATTCTTCGCGCCGAAAGAGCGCATGCTCGACCCGCAGCCGGCGGTGTTCATCCCCGGCAAATACGACGACCACGGCAAGTGGATGGACGGCTGGGAGACGCGTCGCAAGCGCACGACCGGCCACGACCATTGCGTGATCCGGCTCGCGCGGCCGGGCGTCGTGCATGGGGTCGATCTCGATACGAGCCACTTCACCGGCAATTTCCCGCCGGCGGCGTCGATCGATGCCTGTCATAGCGACGCTGACGTGCCGCCCGAGCACGCCGACTGGCAGCCGCTCGTGCCGGCGACAACGCTACAGGGCAACCAGCATCACTACGTCGAGGTGAAAGACGCGCGCCCGGTCACCCATCTGCGCGTGAATCTGTATCCGGACGGCGGGCTCGCGCGACTGCGCGTGTATGGCCAGCCGCAGCGCGACTGGAGCCGCGTCGAGCGCGGCACGCTGCTCGATCTCGCCGCGATCGAAAACGGCGCGTACCTCGTCGCCGCGAACAATCAGCATTTCGGGCCGGCCTCGCAGATGCTGATGCCGGGCCGTGGCGTGAACATGGGCGACGGCTGGGAAACGCGGCGGCGTCGCGAGCCGGGCAACGACTGGGCGATCGTCGCGCTCGCGCGGCCCGGCGTGATCCGCAAGATCGAAGTGGACACCGCGCACTTCAAGGGCAACTTCCCGGATCGCTGCTCGCTGCAGGCGGCATCGGTGACGGGCGGCACAGACGATTCCCTCGTCACGCAGGCGATGTTCTGGCCGGTGCTGCTCGGCGAACAGAAACTGCAGATGGATCACGTGCACGCGTTCGCGGACGACCTCGCCGCGCTCGGGCCGGTCACGCACGTGCGCTTCAACATCTTCCCGGACGGCGGCGTGTCGCGCCTGCGTCTGTGGGGCGAGATCGCTTAACGCAAGCAACGTCATGGAGCGGCACGCATGAGGATCCTGCAGATGGAACGCCTGACGCGCGCGGCCTTCGCGCCGTTCGGCGACGTGATCGAACTCGACGGCGCGCGTCGTTTTCCGATCAACGGCGGTACCACCGAGCGCTATCACGACCTCGCGCGCGTCGACGTGGTGGAGCAGGGCGGCCGGCCGCTCGTCAGTCTGTTTCGCGCGCAGCCGCGCGCGCTGCCCGTCGAGATCACGATGATGGAGCGGCATCCGCTCGGCAGCCAGGCTTTCATTCCCTTACGCGCGGGCCGATATCTGATGGTGGTCGCGCCGGCCGGCGAGTTCGACGGCGCGCGCATGCGCGCTTTCTGGACCGATGCGTGGCAGGGCGTCAATTACGCGAAAGGGGTCTGGCACCATCCGCTGCTCGCGCTCGATCAGGTCAGCGATTTCATCGTCGTCGATCGCGGCGGCGATGCGCCGAATTGCGACGAATTGCAGTTGGCCGAGCCGTGGCGGCTCGCCTTCGAGCCGAGCGCGGAGTTGATTGGATAGCGGTGCTTGCGGCCGCCTGAATAAAAAAACCCGGCCGATCCCCATCGGCCGGGTTTTTTTCGACTTGCTAGGCCGCATGCTCCCACGCGACTGCGACGCATCAGTGCTTGCGATGCGGGCAATTCTCCTTCGTGCACGCCCCATACAGTGCCAGCGCGTGTTCCTGCAGCTTGAAGCCGCGTGCCTTGGCGATGGACTGCTGACGGCTTTCGATTTCGGGGTCGAAAAATTCTTCGACCAGCCCGCAATCGAGGCACACGAGATGGTCGTGGTGCGACCCCTCGTTCAGTTCGAACACCGCCTTGCCCGATTCGAAATTGCTGCGCGAGAGCAGGCCGGCCTGCTCGAATTGCGTCAGCACGCGATACACGGTGGCAAGACCGATATCGAGTTCCTCGTGCAGGAGGTTGCGGTACACGTCTTCGGCGGTCAGGTGACGTACCGGACTATGCTGAAAAATCTCAAGGATTTTGAGGCGCGGAAGGGTCGCCTTGAGCCCGATATTCTTGAGATCGGTTGGATTGGTCATGACAAGGGATCCCTAGAGTACAATGCTGGGCTCTCATAGTAATGTGTTTTTGCCGTTCTGGTCATCTTCGATGGAATGAGCGCGGCCCGCAAGCGGGCCCGCACGGTGAGTGAAATGATTTCTAAATCTCAATTGATCTACCGGGGGAGCCGCATGCGGGGTACCTTGATCGCTGTTGCGACTGTCGCGGTTCTTGCCGGATGTTCCACATACGACAGCCTGACCCAGCGCATTGCCCAACGCATTACGCCGTATCGGATTACGGTTGTGCAAGGTAATTTTGTGTCGCAGGAAATGGCCGACCAGATGAAGGTCGGCATGACGCGCGCGCAGGTGCGTCAGTTGCTCGGCACGCCGCTGCTGACCGACATGTTCCACGCGAATCGCTGGGATTACGTGTTCTATTTCAAGCGCGGCTCGACGTCGATCGTGCAGCAGCGTGACTTCGTCGTGTACTTCTCCGGCGACCTCGTGACCCACTGGACGGGCGGCGAGGATCTGCCGACCAATCTCGAATTGCTGGCCGAAATCGACGGTGATCGCCGTGGCCGCCGCCCGAACGCGACGCCGCCGCGCGCGACGAGCGCGGCCGAGGCCGCCAACGCCGTGGCAGCCAGCGACGCAGCGGCCGCCGCCGCGGCACCGGCTACCGTGGATACGACGCGCTCGCCGTCGGTCGAAGGCGCCCAGCAGGCCGCCACGCCGTCCATGGACGCCAACGCGGAAGCCGCTCAGGCGGCCAATCGCGCAACGAGCGCGGTGCCCACGCCGAGCCGCGCGCCGTCCGTGCGGTCGGCCGTGCCGCGAGCGAACGCTGGCGGGATCCCGACGCAAGGCCCGACGTCCGGCGGTCAGCCGCAGTTCCAGTTCAAGCGTCCGCCGCCGCCCGCTCAGGAGAACGAAAGCAACCCGGTCGGCCCGACGGGCTCGCAAAGCAGCGGCAGCCCGACCCTGAACACTTCGCCGGCGACGCCGGGAACGAGCAACTGATTTGCTCGTCGGTGTTGTGAGGCGGGCTGCGCGCCACATGTGCGGCGCCCGCCAGATGTGTGTTTGTCCGGCACCAGGCGAGGTCGGAAATGCGCCGCTTTGGCCGCATGAATGTGTTGCCGCGGTTGCCGCGGCAGTGGGTCGCCGCAGCGGGCCGTATCGGTCAGTCACCTGAGCGAGCCGTCCCGGTTGGCCGCCCGCATTGGCTCCAGCAGCGAGCCGGGTGACTTTGCTCCCTGCCGCCGTGTGTCCCTATATCGACCGGGCGCATTCGCCGGGCCGCGTTTGCCGGGCTCCATACCGGTTGACTCTTTTCGAATCCTCATCGTCATGAAAATTGCCATTGCAGGCGCATCGGGCCGGATGGGCCGCATGCTCATCGAAACCGTCCT
This sequence comes from Paraburkholderia tuberum STM678, assembly GCF_902833905.1. Classification (GTDB taxonomy): domain Bacteria; phylum Pseudomonadota; class Gammaproteobacteria; order Burkholderiales; family Burkholderiaceae; genus Paraburkholderia; species Paraburkholderia tuberum. The sequence continues at coordinate 45,250 of NZ_CADFGP010000039.1, forward strand.
CAACGATGCCGACGCGACGCTGTCCGGCGCGCTCTGCCGCACGGGCGCTGCGCAGCTTGGCCAGGACGCCGGGGCGTTCCTCGGCAAAGAGACCGGCGTGCTGCTGTCCGACGACATCGAGCGTGTGTTCGCCGAATCCGACTACCTGATCGACTTCACGCGTCCCGACGCGACGCTCGCGCATCTCGAAGCCGCGCAGCGCCACGACGTGAAAATGGTGATCGGCACGACCGGCTTCGACAACGGGCAAAAAGCGCAGTTGCGCGCGGCGGCGCAGAGGATCGGCGTCGTGTTCGCGTCGAACATGAGCGTCGGCGTGAACGTCACGCTGAAGCTGCTCGAATACGCGGCGCGGCACTTCTCGACCGGCTACGACATCGAGATCATCGAGGCGCATCATCGTCACAAGGTCGACGCGCCGTCCGGCACCGCGCTGACGATGGGCGAAGTGATCGCCAACGCGCTCGGCCGCAACCTCGACGACTGCGCGATCTACGGCCGCGAAGGCGTGACCGGCGAGCGCGATCCGTCGACGATCGGCTTCTCGGCGATTCGCGGCGGCGATATCGTCGGCGATCATACGGTGCTGTTCGCGGGCATCGGCGAGCGCATCGAGATCACGCACAAATCGGCAAGCCGCCTGTCATATGCACAAGGCGCGCTTCGTGCTGTACGCTTCCTCGAAGGCCACGACAACGGCTTCTTCGACATGCAGGACGTGCTCGGCCTGCGTTGAGCGAAGCCCGTTGCGCAGAGGCGGAGTAGCGCATCCCGAGTGCGCCCTCCCGAAGTCACTTTCCCAAGGCGAGGTCAGATGGCAGGCAGCAGCGGCATCATCCATTACCTGCAAACGAGCGACGCAATCACGCATGGCGTCGCCTATGTGCTGCTGGCCATGTCGATTGCGAGCTGGTGTTTTCTGATCGTCAAGAGCTGGATTCTGACGCGCGCGAAACACCAGGCCGACCGGGCGATCGCGCGCTTCTGGCAGGCGCCGACGCTCGCCGAAGGCGTCGCCATCCTGCGCCGCACTGATCGTGAGCGCGTGTTCGCGCCGCTCGCCGAAGCGGCGCTGAATGCGGCCGAGGTCGACATTCCGGGCGCGCTGCTCGCGCGCGTCGAGCGCAGCGAACGGGTGCTGCGCGCGCTGCGCCAGGCGCTCAATGCGTCGCAGCGGCGGCTCGAGTTCGGTCAGGTACTGCTTGCGTCGGTTGGCAGCACCGCGCCGTTCGTCGGTCTGCTCGGCACCGTATGGGGTATCTATCACGCGCTCGGCAGCATCGCGGCGAGCGGGCAGGCGCAGATCGAGAACGTCGCGGGACCGGTGGGCGAGGCGCTGATCATGACCGCGTTCGGTCTGGTGGTGGCGATTCCGGCGGTGCTCGCGTACAACGTGCTGGGCCGCCTCGTGCGGCAGTTGTCCGAGGAGTTGGACGGCTTCGCGCACGATCTGCATGCGTACGTGTGCTCCCCAACCGAGCACGCGCCGACGCCTCCGCGCGCGCAGCAGGCGGCGCGCGAGGCGCACCGCTGACTCGTTACGCGCGGCGGGCTCGGCACATCGCGACCTTCCTCGCACGACACACCGCCCATCGCACGGGCAAGCTCAGACGCAAGGAGGCGACATGGCATTCGGCGGACTCGAGAAGAAGCAGACGGCCGCGCCGATGGCCGAGATCAACATGACGCCGCTGATCGACGTGATGCTGGTGCTGCTGGTGATTTTCATCATCACCGCGCCGCTGTTCTCGCACGCGATCCGGCTCGATCTGCCGAAGGTCGCGGCGGCGCCCGCGCGCCAGACCCCGCAAACCATCTCCCTTTCGATCGACGGCGCCGGCAAGCTCTACTGGAACGGCAAGCCGATCACGCTCGCGCAGATGCGCGCGCAGTTCGCCGAGGCCGGCAAGCGGGCGGACCAGCCGGACCTCCAGTTGCGCGCGGAGCGCTCGACGCGCTACGAAGTGATTGCGCAGGTGATGGGCGCCGCGCAGCAGGCGGGGCTCGAGCGGATCGGCTTCGTGACGGACCCGCCGCCGCCCGCCGCGCAGCACTGAGCGCCACCGGGTGCGCACCGCGTTCACGAATCCGGCATACCCAGTCCCGCACCACGCCGCGCGGCGCACCCGTCCGCGAACGGTATAATCAGCCCTTTCCCCGCCGAAGGGGACACGACGCAACGACATTCTGCAGAGCACCGGGCCGGTGCGAAAGCACCGAACCTGGCGATCCCATCACACCATGCACGAAAAATACGTTCCCTCCGACGTCGAAGCCGCCGCGCAAGGGCAATGGCGCGCGATCGACGCCTACAAGACGACGGAAACCACCGACAAGCCCAAGTTCTACTGCGTCTCGATGCTGCCGTATCCGTCGGGCAAGCTGCACATGGGGCACGTGCGCAACTACACGATCAACGACGTGATGTACCGCTATCTGCGGATGAACGGCTACAACGTGCTGATGCCGATGGGTTGGGACGCCTTCGGCATGCCGGCGGAGAACGCCGCGATGGCCAACAACGTGCCGCCCGCGCAGTGGACCTACGACAACATCGCTTACATGAAGAAGCAGATGCAGTCGATGGGCCTCGCGATCGACTGGTCGCGCGAAGTCGCGACCTGCAGCCCTGACTACTACAAGTGGAACCAGTGGCTGTTCCTGAAGATGCTCGAAAAGGGCATCGCGTACAAGAAAACCGGCACCGTGAACTGGGACCCGGTCGACCAGACCGTGCTCGCGAACGAGCAGGTGATCGACGGGCGCGGCTGGCGCTCGGGCGCGCTCGTCGAAAAGCGCGAAATCCCGATGTACTACATGCGCATCACGCAGTACGCGGATGAACTGCTGAACGATCTCGAAGGCCTCGGCTGGCCCGAGCGCGTGAAGATCATGCAGCAGAACTGGATCGGCAAGAGCTTCGGCGTGAACTTCGGCTTCCCGTATGAAATCGACGGCGAACAGAAGCTGCTGCGCGTGTTCACTACGCGCGCCGACACGATCATGGGCGTCACGTTCTGCGCGATCGCCGCCGAGCATCCGCTCGCCACGCGTCTCGCGCAAGACAAGCCGGAACTGCAGCCGTTCATCGACGAATGCAAGCGCGGCGGCGTCGCCGAAGCCGACGTCGCGACGATGGAAAAGAAAGGCATGGCCACCGGCTTCTACGTCACGCATCCGCTGACGCAGGCGAAGGTCGAGGTGTGGATCGGCAACTACGTGCTGATGACTTACGGCGAAGGCGCGGTGATGGGCGTGCCGGCGCACGACGAGCGCGACTTCGCGTTCGTGAAGAAGTACGGTCTGCCGGTAAAGCAGGTCGTCGCGGTCGAGGGCAAGGAATTCTCGACCGAAGCGTGGGCGGAGTGGTACGGCGAGAAGACCGGCACGCTGGTGAACAGCGGCAAGTACGACGGCCTCGCCTACGACGAAGCCGTAGACCGCATCGCCGCCGATCTCAAGGAACTGGGCCTCGGCGACAAGCAGATCACGTGGCGTCTGCGTGACTGGGGCGTGTCGCGCCAGCGTTACTGGGGCACGCCGATCCCGATCATCCACTGCCCGAAGTGCGGCGACGTGCCGGTGCCGGAAAAAGACCTGCCGGTCGTGCTGCCGGAAGACCTGGTGCCGGACGGCACGGGCAATCCGCTCGCGAAGTCCGAAGCGTTCCTGAACTGCACGTGCCCGAGCTGCGGCGGCGCGGCAAAGCGCGAAACCGACACGATGGACACCTTCGTCGATTCGTCGTGGTACTTCTACCGCTACGCGTCGCCGGATGCGAAGACGATGGTCGACGAGCGCACCGACTACTGGGCGCCGATGGATCAATACATCGGCGGTATCGAACACGCGATCCTGCACCTGCTGTACTCGCGTTTCTGGGCGAAGGTGATGCGCGACCTCGGTCTCGTGAAGTTCGGCGAGCCGGCGAAGAACCTGCTCACGCAGGGCATGGTGCTCAACGAAACCTATTACCGCGAAAACGAAGCGGGCAAGAAGACCTGGTACAACCCGGCGGAAGTGACCGTGTCGTTCGACGACAAGGGCCGCCCGGTCGGCGCGGTGCTGAACGCTGACGGCCAGCCGGTCGTGCTCGGCGGCATCGAAAAGATGTCGAAGTCGAAGAACAACGGCGTCGACCCGCAGATGCTGATCGATCAGCACGGCGCGGACACCGCGCGTCTGTTCGTGATGTTCGCGGCGCCGCCCGAGCAGCAGCTCGAGTGGTCGGGTTCGGGCGTCGAAGGCGCGAGCCGCTTCCTGCGTCGCGTGTGGAACTTCGGCTATTCGAACGAAGCCGCGCTGCGCGCGGGCGGCCAGTTGGACGCCGCACGATTCAACGACGCCGACAAGGCGCTGCGTCGTGAGATCTATAGCGTGCTGAAGCAGGCCGATTTCGACTATCAGCGTCTTCAGTACAACACGGTGGTATCGGCCGCGATGAAGATGCTCAACGCGCTCGACGGCGCGAAGGGCGCGCAGACCGCCGTGCTGCGTGAAACCTACGGTGTGATGCTGCGCGTGCTGTACCCGGTCGTGCCGCACCTGACGTTCCAGCTGTGGCAGGAGCTCGGCTATGCCGACGAATTCGGCCCACTGCTCGACGCGCCGTGGCCGAAGGTCGACGAGAAGGCGCTCGAACAGGCCGAGATCGAACTCGTGCTGCAGGTGAACGGTAAGGTGCGCGGCGCGATCACGGTCGCGAAGGACGCGTCGCGCGAAGCGATCGAGCAGCTCTCGGCCGAGCACGCAATGGTCGTGAAGTTCAGCGAAGGCAAGGCGCCTAAGAAGATCATCGTGGTGCCGGGCCGCCTCGTGAACGTGGTCGTTTGACGTTCGAGGCCCTCATCCGGCAGACGGAGCGCCGCCCGCCCGGCGGCGTTCCTCGGCACCGCGAATCCACTGCGAACCGGGAGCGAATGTGACTCGCAGATCGTTTTTGACGCTCGCTTGCAGCGTAATGATGTTGTCGGCCTGCGGCTTCCAGTTGCGCGGCCAGCAGGACTTCGCGTTCAAGCGCCTCTATGTGGCGGGCGGCTCGCCCGCGGCCATGGCGCGCTTCACGCGCATCGTGCAGGGCGGCAGCGACACCGTGGTGGTCAGCTCGCCCGCCAATGCCGATGCGCTGCTGCAGATCACGCAGAACCGCAACGTCAGCACGCTGACGCTGAATTCGCTGGGCGTCGTCGCCGAGTATCAGCTGAATCTGCAGATGACCTACACGCTGACCGGCAAGGACGGCACCGTGTTGATTCCGGGCAGCGTGATCGCGCTGAACCGCGCGATGACCTATAGCGACCAGTTCTCGCAGGCGAAGGCGGCCGAGTCCGACATCCTGTTCGCCGACATGGAAAACGACGCGGTCGATCAGCTCGTCCGCCGTCTCGGCGTGGTGCGCTCGCTGCATCCGACGCCGGCCGAGGCCGTGCCGGCCATCGTGCCGCGCGCACCGCTGCCGCCGCCGCCGCTGTGAGCATCGCGCCGTTCGTGATTCGTCGAATCTCATTCATCCCGTCAACCGCCAGCCATGCAACTGCGACCTGACGCGCTCGAAGCGCATCTCGCCCGCGGCCTCGCCGGACTGTACGTCGTATACGGCGACGAGCATCTGCTCGCGCAGGAAGCATGCGATCGCATCCGCGCGGCGGCGCGCGCGGCCGGCTTCACCGACCGCTCGGTGTTCACGGTCGAGCGCGGTTTCGACTGGAGCTCGCTGCTCGGCGCGAGCCAGTCGATGTCGCTGTTCGGCGACCGTCAACTGGTCGAGTTGCGCATTCCGTCGGGCAAACCCGGTAAGGAAGGCGCCGATGCGCTGAAGGTGCTCGCATCCACCGTCAACGACGACGTGCTGACGATGATTACGCTGCCGCGCCTCGATGCGGCCACGCAAAAGTCGGCATGGTTCACCGCGCTCGCCGACGCCGGCGTCGCGCTGAAGATCGATCCGGTCGAGCGCGCGCAGCTGCCGAACTGGGTCGGGCAGCGGCTCGCGGCCCAGGGTCAGCGCGTCGCAGCCGGCGAGGAGGGGCGGCGTGCGCTCGCGTTCATCGCCGAGCGCGTCGAGGGCAATCTGCTGGCCGCGCATCAGGAAATCCAGAAGCTCGGGCTGCTGTATCCGAACGGCTCGCTGAGCTTCGATCAGGTTCAGGACGCGGTGCTCAACGTCGCGCGCTACGACGTGTTCAAGCTCAACGAGGCGATGCTCGCGGGCGACGTCGGCCGTCTCGCGCGCATGCTCGACGGGCTGCGCGGTGAAGGCGAGGCCGCGGTGCTCGTGCTGTGGGCGGTCGTCGAAGAAGTGCGCACGCTGCTGCGGATCAAGCGCGGCGTCGCGGCCGGCAAGCCGCTCGCGATGCTCACGCGCGAGAACCGCGTGTGGGGTCCGCGCGAACGGCTGATCGGACCTGCGCTGTCGCGCGTCAGCGAAGCGGCGCTCGAGAAGGCACTCGCGCTGGCGGCGCGGCTCGACCGGCAGGTGAAGGGGCTGTCGGGCGGCACGCCGGGTAATCATCGCAACGATCCGCCGCCCGATCCGTGGGACGGCCTGTTCGAACTCGCGATGACGGTGGCGGCGCCGAAACCGTCGGCAGCTTCGCCAGTGCCGCCGCCGCGACCTAGGGTGCCAACTGCGGCGCCGGTGCGGCGGCCAGTCTGAAGCGGCACAGCTGATTCGCGCGAGCGTCGAAGCAGTGGCTGACGCGAGCAATCGTGTACCAACTGCCAGTCGTTCCACACATACAGACCAGCGTGATTCGCGTGCCACGCGCCGAACGAAACGCATCGGCGAACCTGCGACAGCACAGTGCACCCGCCGCCCGCGTGCGAGCAAAGCCCCGGTACCCGACTTACAATCGTTTGATCTTTCGCTAATCCTGCCCGACCACCGCATGCCAACGTGCGGGGCATCACGAGAATGACCATGGATATCGACCAGTACATGACCGACCTCGGCCAACGCGCCCGTCAGGCTTCGCGCGCGATGGCGCGGGCGTCGACCGCCGCGAAGAATGCGGCGCTTGCGGCCGTTGCCGAGGCGCTCGAGCGCGATGCCGATCTGCTGAAGGCCGCCAACGCGCGCGACCTCGAACGCGCCCGCGGCAAGGGCCACGATGCCGCGTTCATCGATCGGTTGACGCTGTCCGACAAGGCGCTGAAAACGATGGTCGAAGGCCTGCGCCAGGTCGCGGCGCTGGCCGACCCGATCGGCGAGATCAGCAATCTGAAGTACCGGCCGAGCGGCATCCAGGTCGGCCAGATGCGTGTGCCGCTCGGGGTGATCGGCATCGTTTACGAATCGCGCCCGAACGTGACGATCGACGCGGCGGCGCTGTGCCTGAAGTCCGGCAACGCGACCATTTTGCGCGGCGGCTCGGAAGCGCTCGAATGCAATACCGCGCTCGCGAAGCTGATCGGCGAGGGCCTCGAAGCGGCCGGTCTGCCGCAGGACGCGGTGCAGGTGGTCGCGACGTCGGACCGCGCGGCGGTCGGCAAGCTCATCACGATGACCGAGTACGTCGATGTGATCGTGCCGCGCGGCGGCAAGAGCCTGATCGAGCGTTTGACGAACGAAGCGCGCGTGCCGATGATCAAGCACCTCGACGGCATCTGCCACGTTTATGTCGACGATCGCGCGGACTTGACGAAGGCGCTCAACGTTTGCGACAACGCGAAGACGCACCGCTACGGCACCTGCAACACGATGGAGACGCTGCTGGTCGCGCGCCGCATTGCGGCCGAAGTGCTGCCGCCGCTGGGCAAGCTGTATCGCGGCAAGGACGTCGAGCTGCGCGTCGATGCGGCGGCGCGCGCGGTGCTGGCCGATGCGGGCGTCGGTCCGCTCGTCGATGCGAGCGAGGAAGACTGGCGCACCGAATATCTCGCGCCGGTGCTCGCGATCAAGGTGGTCGACGGCATCGACGCGGCGATCGAGCACATCAACACGTATAGCTCCCAGCACACCGACGCGATCGTCACCGAAGACCACGACCGCGCGATGCGCTTCCTGCGCGAAGTCGATTCGGCGAGCGTGATGGTCAACGCGTCGACGCGTTTCGCGGACGGCTTCGAGTTCGGCCTCGGCGCCGAGATCGGCATTTCCAACGACAAGCTGCACGCGCGCGGCCCGGTCGGCCTCGAAGGGCTGACGTCGCTGAAATACGTCGTGCTGGGTCATGGCGAAGGCCGTCAATAAAGCACGAGTCGAAGCGCCACAACAACAAGGACCACAAGGACCCCCGCCGATGCTTTGGGTAAAGACGTTTCACATCGTATTGATTGCCTCCTGGTTTGCCGGCCTGTTCTATCTGCCGCGCATCTTCGTCAATCTGGCGATGGAAACGGAACCCGCCGCGACGGCGCGTCTTCTGCTGATGGCGCGCAAGCTGTTCCGCTTCATGAGCTTCATCGCCGTGCCCGCGATCGCGTGCGGCCTGTGGTTGTGGCTCGTGATCGGCATCGGCAGCGGGCAGGGCTGGATTCACGCGAAGGTCGGCGTGGTCGTGCTCCTCGTCATCTATCACGCGTATTGCGGCGTGCTGTTGCGCAGGTTCGAGCGCGGCGAGAATCGCCACTCGGACAAGTGGTATCGGATGTTCAACGAGCTGCCGGTGCTCGGTATGCTCGCGGCGGTCGCGCTGGTAGTGATCAAGCCGTTCTGAGCGGCTGACGGCGTTAAGCAGGGCGCTGGAAAAGATCAAAGGGCGGTATGCCGGTTGAATGGCACACCGCCCTTTTGCGTTACCCCGTCGTTCCGCGTTACATCGCAGCGGATCACCCCTGCGAATCCACCCGCCGCCGGTGGATCACTTCCTTCGTTTGCGCGAGCTTCTCCAGCAGTTCGGGCCCGCGGCTCAGCGCGACGCCGACCGCCAGAATGTCGCCGATCGCCAGATGTGACACGCGCGAGGTCATCGGGGAGAAGATGTCGGTGTCTTCGTCGACGTTCGCAAAGAGGCCCACGGTTGCGAGCCGCGCGAGCGGCGAGTTGCCGTGCGTGATCGCGATCACCTTCGCGCCCGCGTTCAGCGCGGCCTTCGCGGCATCGATGATGTCGCGCGTGCGGCCCGTATTGGAAATCGCGACGACCACGTCCCCAGGTCCGAGCAGCGCGGCCGACATCAGAAACGTATGCGGGTCCGAATACGCGACGCTCGGCATGCCGAGCCGAAAGAACTTGTGCTGCACGTCGAGCGCGGCGATGCCTGAGCCGCCCGCCCCGTAGAACTCGATGCGCTTCGCTTGCGCGAGCATGTCGATCGCCGCGGCGACGCTATCCGACGACAGATTGTTGCGCACCTGAATCAGCGCGCCGATCGTTCGGTCAAGCACCTTCGCGGCGACGCCCGGCGTCGGCTCGTCGGGCCGCACGTCGCGATAGACGGCGGGCACTTCGCTGGCGATGCCCTGCGCGAGACGGATCTTGAATTCGCGAAAGCCGGAGAAACCGAGCGCGTGACAGAAGCGCGCGATCGTCGGCTGACTCACGCCCGCGCGCGCGGCGACCTCGGTCATCGACAGATCGAGCACCTCGCGCGGCGCCTCGATCACGTAATCGGCCAGCTTGCGCTCGGACGGGCGCAACTGGTCGCGCATCTCTTCCACCTGGGACAGCATCATCGGAAAACTCGCACTATGCTGAAGAACGTGTGGACTATATCCGATTGGTCGTTGGCGCACAAAAGGTAGGTACAAAAACTACATATCGGCGAGTAAGTGTATTCCCTGGGTTTCTGCTGTAAAGCGCTAAGGCGCCGCCAGTAGGGCGACCTGGCGATCCGCGCCATGCGGCGCCGCAACAGAGTTCGTCATTGCGATCGTGTAGTTTTTCTACTAAGATGACGTCGTTCGATATCACAACCCCGCGATACCGCCAGGTGTCATGCGTGCGCCTGCCGCCAGCGACGAAGGAGCTCCGATGGTTTCCCCGCATTCGCAATTGTTGAAGGTCACGCAACGCGTGATCGAGCGCAGCAAGCCCACGCGCGAAGCGTATCTGGCCCGCATCGAGCATGCGCAGGGGCGCTTTCCGGCGCGCGGCGCGTTGTCGTGCGCGAACCTCGCTCACGGTTTCGCCGGCCTCGAGGGCAACGACAAGCTCGTGATCAAGCAGATTCGCGAGCCGAATATCGGCATCGTGTCGTCGTACAACGAGATGCTGTCGGCGCACGCGCCGTACAAAAACTACCCGGACATCATCAAGCAGGCCGCGCGCGAAAACGGCGGCGTCGCGCAATTCGCGGGCGGCGTGCCGGCGATGTGCGACGGCGTCACGCAGGGCAACGCGGGCATGGAGCTGTCGCTGTTCTCGCGCGAAGTGATCGCGATGAGCACGGCCGTCGCGCTCACCCACAACATGTTCGACGCGGCGCTGTGCCTCGGCATCTGCGACAAGATCGTGCCGGGCCTGCTGATCGGCGCGCTGCAGTTCGGCCATCTGCCGACCATCTTCGTGCCGGCCGGCCCGATGGCAAGCGGCCTGTCGAACGACGACAAAGCCAGGACGCGTCAGCAGTTCGCGACCGGCCAGTGCGGCCGCGACGCGCTGCTCGAAGCGGAAGCGGCCGCCTATCACAGCCACGGCACCTGCACCTTCTACGGCACCGCGAACAGTAATCAGATGCTGATGGAAGTGATGGGCCTGCATCTGCCGGGCTCGGCCTTCGTGCATCCGCACACGCCGCTGCGCGACGCGCTGACCGCGCAGGCCGCGCGCCGCGTGCTCGATCTGACGGTCGAGCGCGGCCACTACATGCCGATCGGCCATGTGGTCGACGAGAAGGCGATCGTCAACGGCATCGTCGCGCTGCTGGCGACGGGCGGCTCGACCAATCACACGCTGCACCTCGTCGCAATCGCGCGCGCGGCCGGCATCGTGATCGACTGGGACGACTTCGACACGCTGTCGCAGGCGGTACCGCTGCTTGCGAAGATCTATCCGAACGGCAAGGCCGACGTGAACCACTTCCACGCGGCGGGCGGCGTCGCGTTCCTCGTGCGCAATCTGCTCGAAGGCGGTCTGCTGCATGAAGACGTGAACACGGTCGCGGGCAAGGGTCTGAAGCGCTACACCGAGGAGCCGAAGCTGCTCGACGGCAAGCTGCAATGGGTGGCAGGTGTCGAGGCGAGCGCGGACACAGCGGTGCTGCGCGGCATCAAGGAGCCGTTCCAGCCGGACGGCGGCCTGCGTCTGATGCAGGGCAAGCTCGGCCGCGGCGTAATCAAGATTTCGGCGGTCGCGGCGCAGCATCGCAAGGTGAAGGCGCCGGCAATCGTGTTCGATTCGCAGGAAGCGGTGCAGGAAGCGTTCGACAAGGGCGAGCTCAAGCGCGACTTCATCGCGGTGGTGCGCTTCCAGGGCGCACGCGCCAACGGCATGCCCGAGTTGCATCGTTTGACGCCGCTGCTCGGTGTGCTGCAGGATCAGGGTTTCCATGTCGCGCTGGTGACCGATGGCCGTATGTCGGGCGCGTCGGGCAAGGTGCCGGCGGTCATCCATCTGTCGCCGGAAGCGTTGCTGCAAGGCCCGATCGGCAAAGTGCGCACGGGCGACATGCTGGTGATCGACGCCGAAGCGGGCGTGCTCGACATCGAGATCGACGCAGCCGAGTGGGCCGCGCGTCCGAACGCCGAGCCGCTGCATCAGGCGGACAACGAAGTCGGCTTCGGCCGCGAGCTGTTCGGCGTGTTCCGTGCGGCGGCGGCGCCGGCGGAGCAGGGCGCGTCGGTGTTCGGCAAGCTGGTCGGCGAGGGCGGCACGGTCGATGGCCAGCACGGCCACGGCAGCCATCACAGGCACGGCCACGACGGTGACCATCAACCCAGCGACCATCATCACACGAGCACCGCGCAAGCCGGCGCGGCGCTGCAGAAACAAGGAGTCTGACTATGACGTCGAAAACAGTAAGCGATATCGTGCGCCTCGGCCCGGTGATTCCGGTGCTCGCGTTCGACACGGTCGAACAGGGCGAACACGTGTCGCGCGCGTTGCACGCGGGCGGCGTGAAGGTGCTCGAAATCACGCTGCGCACGCCGGCGGGCCTCGGCGCGATCGAGCGTGCGTGCGAACTCGCGGACGACATCGTGGTCGGTGTCGGCACGATCACGAAGCCCGAGCATTGCGCCCAGGCGAAGAAGGCGGGCGCGCAGTTCGGCGTGTCGCCGGGTCTGACCAAGGACATGCACAAGGCCGCGCAGGATGTGGGTCTGCCGCTGTTGCCCGGCGTGATGACGCCGTCGGACATCATCCTCGCGCTCGAGCTCGGCTACGAGATCGTCAAGTTCTTCCCCGCACAGCAGGCGGGCGGCGTGCCGATGCTGCAGGCGTTCCATGGCCCGTTCCCGGCGCTGAAGTTCTGCCCGACCGGCGGCATCACGCCGGAAAGCGCGCCGCACTTCCTGTCGCTGCCGAACGTGGTCTGTGTCGGCGGTTCGTGGCTCACGCCGAAGGCCGCGCTCGCCGCGCAGAACTGGGACGAGCTCACGCGCCTCGCGCGCGCCGCGAGCCAACTGGCGGCACCCGCGCACTAAGCCCCACAACCCAATAGCGCATCGGTCAACTGAACCGGGCCCAGGAGTCTCGTCGATACAGCCGCATCAGGCTGTCGCGCCGAGACTCTTTTTTTACCTGATATGCGTGCTGGATTTGCGCGCGCTTTCTGGAAACAAACAGTAGAATTCAGCGTCCGCGCGGCTAGCCGGGTTTTCAGGCATCGCGCAGGTTGCCGTGAGACGAAGTGCCGGCCGCATCCGCACTCTGAAGTCAATAAACCAAAGGAGGGGCTTCATGGAATCTGCCCACGGCAGCTTGCTGCTGGTCTACGCATTGATCGCGATCGCGCTGCTGATCTTGCTGATCACGCGCTTCAAGGTCTATCCGTTTCTCGTTCTGATCATCGTGTCGTTGCTGCTGGGCCTCGTGGCCGGCATGCCGATGCAGACCATCGTCAAATCGTTCGAAACGGGGAACGGCAACACGCTCGGGCACATTGCCGTCGTCGTCGGTCTCGGTACGATGCTCGGCAAGATGATGGCCGAATCGGGCGGCGCCGAGCGCATCGCGACCACGCTGATCAACTGGTTCGGTGAGAAACACATTCACTGGGCGATGATGGTGGTCGCGATCATCGTCGGCTTGCCGGTGTTCTTCGAAGTCGGCTTCGTGCTGCTGATTCCGATCGCGTTCAACGTCGCCAAGCGCACCAACAAATCACTGCTGCTGGTCGGCCTGCCGATGGTCGCGGGTCTGTCCGTCGTGCACGGGCTGATTCCGCCGCACCCGGCCGCACTGCTCGCCGTGCAGGCGTATCACGCGGACATCGGCAAGACGATCGCCTACGGTCTGATCGTCGGCGTGCCGTGCGCGATCGTCGCCGGTCCGCTGTTCGCGTTGCTGGTGAGCCGTCATGTCCAGTTGCCGAAGGAAAATCCGCTTGCCGCGCAATTTCTGGGCAGCGACGTGAAGGACGCCAACGGCGTGCAAAGTGGTAACGCCGCGAAGACCGCTGCACCGAAGCGCGAACTGCCGGGCTTCGGCATCACGCTGGTCACGATCCTGTTGCCGGTGGTCCTGATGCTGGTCGGCAGCTGGGCCGACCTGGTTTTCGAGCCGAAGACGCTGCCGAACGATCTGCTGCGCTTTTTCGGCAACACCGACGTCGCGCTGCTGACGGCCGTGCTGGTCAGCTTCTGGACCTTCGGCGCGAGCCGCGGCTTTAACCGCGAGCAGATTCAGAAGTTCTGCGGAGAATGTCTCGCGCCGATCGCGGGTATTACACTGATCGTCGGTGCGGGCGGCGGTTTTGGCCGCGTACTGATGGATAGCGGCATTTCGAAGGAAATCACCAGCGTGGCGACCGCGGTGCATCTGTCGCCGCTGCTGTTCGGCTGGCTCGTCGCGGCGATGATGCGTCTCGCGACCGGCTCGGCCACCGTCGCGATGACGACCGCCTGCGGCATCGTCGCGCCGATCGCGGCTGCAGGCGCGGTGCAGGTGAAGCCGGAACTGATGGTGCTCGCGACCGGCTCGGGCTCGCTGATCTTCTCGCACGTGAACGACGGCGGCTTCTGGCTGATCAAGGAATATTTCGGCATGACGGTGGTGCAGACCTTCAAGACGTGGTCGCTCCTCGAAACCATCATTTCGGTGATGGGGCTGGGCCTGACCTTCGCACTCGCGGCGGTCCTGTAAGGAGTTTCAAATGATTCTGATCGCAATGGGCGTGTCGGGCGCCGGCAAGACGAGGATTGGCGAAATGCTGGCCGAGCGCCTGCATTGCGCGTTCACCGACGGCGACGCGTTCCATAGCGCGGCGAACAAGGAGAAGATGCACCACGGCATTCCGCTCACCGACGAAGACCGCTGGCCGTGGCTGAAGACGATCCGCGCGGCGATCGAGGAAAAGCAGAAAGCGGGCGAGACGGCGGTGTTCACGTGTTCGTCGCTGAAGCGCTCATATCGCGACATTCTGCGTGCCGGCGACAAGGACGTGTGCTTTGTCTACCTGAAGGGTTCGCGCGAGGTGCTCGCGGAGCGTCTCGGGGATCGCACCGGGCATTTCTTCGATCCGTCGCTGCTGCAAAGCCAGCTCGATACGCTCGAGGAGCCCGGTGACGACGAAGCGATCACGGTCAGCATCGATCTGACGCCGGAACAGATCGTCGACGAGGTGCTCAGGCAGGTCGAAGCGCGCTGAGTCGTTGATTGCTTCGCGTTCCAGCTTCGAACGCGGGACGAAAAAAAAGCCGCTCCTCGGAGCGGCTTTTTTATGCATTGAAGAAGCTGGGCCAGCCGATCAGCCGATCCGCTTCGCCAGTTCGACGGCCCGGCCGATGTACGAGCCGGGCGTCATCGCGAGCAGGCGGTCCTTCGCGTCCTGCGCAATCGCCAGGCCGCCAATGAAGCTCTGCAGCGCCTCGCGCGTGATGCCCTTGCCGCGCGTGAGCTCCTTCAGCTGCTCGTACGGATTCTCGATGCCGTAACGGCGCATCACGGTCTGCACCGGCTCGGCCAGCACTTCCCAGCAGTTGTCGAGGTCTTCGTTCAGACGCTGCGCATTCACTTCGAGCTTGTCGAGGCCGCGGATCAGCGAGTCGTACGCGAGCAGCGAGTAGCCGAACGCGACGCCGATGTTGCGCAGCACCGTCGAGTCGGTCAGGTCGCGCTGCCAGCGCGACACCGGCAGCTTGTCGGCGAGGTGACGCAACGTCGCGTTCGCGAGGCCGAGGTTGCCTTCCGAGTTTTCGAAGTCGATCGGATTGACCTTGTGCGGCATCGTCGACGAACCGATTTCGCCGGCCTTCGTGCGCTGCTTGAAGTAGCCGAGCGAGATGTAGCCCCACACGTCGCGGTCCAGATCCAGCAGGATCGTGTTCGCGCGCGAGATCGCGTCGAACAGCTCGGCCATGTAGTCGTGCGGCTCGATCTGGGTCGTGTATGGATTGAACGCGAGCTTCAGACGGTTCTCGACGACGTCCTTCGAGAATGCTTGCCAGTCGAACTCCGGATACGCGGACAGGTGCGCGTTGAAGTTGCCGACCGCGCCGTTCATCTTGCCGAGCAGTTCGACCTTCGCGATACGTTCGATCGCACGCGCGAGCCGCGCGGCGACGTTGGCGATTTCCTTGCCGAGCGTGGTCGGGCTGGCCGGCTGGCCGTGCGTGCGCGACAACATCGGCTGGGCGGCGTGCGCGTGCGCGAGCGCAACGAGGCGTTGATGCACCGAGCGCAGCGCCGGCAGGATCACGTGTTCGCGCGCGCCGGCGAGCATCAGGCCGTGCGACGTGTTGTTGATGTCTTCCGACGTGCACGCGAAGTGGATGAACTCGCTCGCGCGCTCCAGTTCTTCATGGCCCTTCACCGATTCCTTCAGCCAGTATTCGACGGCCTTCACGTCGTGGTTCGTCACGCGCTCGATTTCCTTGATGCGCGCGGCATCGTGCGCGGTGAAGCGCTCGGCCAGTTGCAGCAGGAATTGCTCGGACGCCTCGGAGAAGCGCGGCACTTCAGCGAAGCCGGCGCGCGACAGCGCGATCAGCCAGTGGATTTCGACCGTCACGCGATTGCGCATGAAGGCGGCTTCCGAGAGCCAGTCGCGCAGGGCCTCGGTTTTGGCGGCGTAGCGGCCGTCGAGCGGGGAAAGCGCGTTCAGCGCGAACAGGGTGTCGGGGCGGGTGTCGGACATGATGAGGACCGGGTTGAAGCGGTTGAGCGTTCAGCGAGCGGGTCGGGAACGGAGGGAACCGTGGATTTTACCACTGTGACGCGATCGGCCCGCCCGGATGCGTCGGTCGCAATCCGCGCCGCTAGAATGCAGACTTCTTCCCTCTCGACGGCAAGCGCAATCGCATGGAACTGAAATGGCTCGAAGACTTTATTTCGCTCGCGGAAACGCGTAGCTTCAGCCGCTCGGCCGAGTTGCGCCACGTCACGCAGCCGGCTTTCTCGCGCCGCATCCAGGCGCTCGAAGCGTGGCTCGGCACGGAACTGATCGACCGTTCTGTTTATCCGACGCGGCTCACGGCGGCCGGTCAGGTGTTCAACGAGCAGGCGCTCGCGATGCTGTCGCAATTTCACGAGGCGCGCGCGCTGCTGCGCGGCCACACGGCGACGCCCCAGGCGACGATCGAATTCGCGGTCCCCCACACGCTGTCGCTCACTTACTTCCCGCGCTGGCTGCAGCGCATCGAGGCGCAGATGGGCCCGATCCACACGCGGCTGCGCGCGCTGAACGTGCACGACGCGGCGCTCTCGCTGGTGGAAGGCGGCTGCGATCTGATGATGGGCTACCACCATCCGAGCCATCCGGTCGCGCTCGATCCGGCGCGCTACGACATGCTGACGCTCGGCCACGAGCCGATCAGCCCGTTCTCGGCGCCGGCCCGGGCGGGCCGGCCGCGTCACACGCTGCCAGGCTCGGCCGATGCGCCCGCGCCGTATCTGTCGTACACGCCGAACGCGTACCTCGGGCGCATGACCGAGGTGATTCTCGCGAACGCGCCGGAGCGCCTGCACCTCGACCGGCTCTACGAAACCGACATGGCCGAGGGGCTCAAGGCGATGGCGCTCGCTGGTCACGGCATCGCGTTTCTGCCGCATAGCGCGGTCGAAGATGCGGTGGCCGAAGGCCGGCTGATCCGCCTCGATCGCGCGACGCGCGGCACGCCGGAAGGGCAGCTGACGCTCAGCATGGAGATTCGTCTGTATCGCGACAAGCTCGCCGCGAAAAGCGACGACGCGCGCCAGATTCTCGTGCGCCGGTTGTGGGACGTGGTGTCGGAGGAACTCCGGCAGAGCGCCGCCTGAGCCGCGGCATAAAACTCAAACTCGAACCTGCGTCGCGACGACGCGAATTTGCGGCTTTGCGAACGTTATGCAAGAAAAACATAACGGGATAAGGAAACGGCATTGGATTTCGATACGGCGTTTTTCCACAATGCCCGTACTCGATCAAACGCCGGAGCGTTCATGTCATCCCAGCAACAAGCCGCAGAATCGGTCCAAGCCGCCTCAACGTTGCAAGCCGTTCCCTCCTACCTCAATAAGGAAGACCTCGGCCCTTGGGGCAACTATCTGCGCCAGGTCGACCGCGTCGCGCCGTATCTCGGTTCGCTGTCCCGCTGGCTCGAAACCCTGAAACGCCCGAAGCGCATTCTCGTCGTCGACGTGCCCATCGAACTCGACAACGGCACGGTCGCGCACTTCGAGGGTTATCGCGTGCAACACAACGTGTCGCGCGGTCCGGGCAAGGGCGGCGTGCGTTATCACCAGGACGTTACGCTATCCGAAGTGATGGCGCTGTCCGCGTGGATGTCGGTGAAGAACGCGGCGGTGAACGTGCCGTACGGCGGCGCGAAGGGCGGCATCCGCGTCGATCCGCGCACGCTGTCGCGTGGCGAGCTCGAGCGCGTGACGCGCCGCTATACGAGCGAGATCGGCATCATCATCGGACCGAATACCGACATCCCCGCGCCGGACGTGAACACGAACGAGCAGATCATGGCGTGGATGATGGACACGTACTCGATGAATCAGGGCCAGACGGCCACCGGCGTCGTGACTGGCAAGCCGATCACGCTCGGCGGCTCGCTCGGCCGTCGCGAGGCGACCGGCCGCGGCGTGTTCGTGGTGGGCTGCGAAGCGGCTCGCCGCATCGGCTTCGACATCGAAGGCGCGCGTATCGCGGTGCAGGGCTTCGGCAACGTCGGCGGCATCGCCGCGCGTCTGTTCCAGGAGGCGGGCGCGAAGGTCGTCGCGGTGCAGGACCACACCGGCTCGGTGTACAAGTCCACCGGCATCGACGCGGTCGCGCTGCTCGACTACGTCGCGAAGACGGGCGGCGTCGGCGGTTTCCCCGAAGCCGACGCGATCACCGGTGAGGAGTTCTGGATCGTCGAGTCGGACATCCTGATTCCGGCGGCGCTGGAAAATCAGATCACCGAAAAAAACGCCGGCAAGATCAAGACCAGGATCATCGTCGAGGGCGCGAACGGCCCGACCACCACGGCGGCGGACGACATCCTGCACGATCGCGGCATCCTCGTGATTCCGGACGTGGTCGCGAATGCCGGCGGTGTGACAGTGTCATATTTCGAATGGGTCCAGGACTTCTCGAGCTTCTTCTGGACCGAGGACGAGATCAACGAGCGCCTCGAGCGCGTGATGCGCGAAGCGTTCGCGGCGGTGTGGCAGGTGTCGAGCGAGCAGAACGTGTCGGTGCGCACGGCTGCGTTCATCGTCGCGTGTAAGCGGATTTTGCAGGCGCGCGAGATGCGCGGCTTGTATCCCTGATGGACCGTGTCCTATCTTGTTTGAAACGGCGGTGACGCGGCCCGGTATCCGGGCCGGGAGGCGCACACCGCCGAAACTTCGTGCATCAACGCGGTCCACAAGACGGCGTGTTTGACCGGCGGGCGGCATCCTATCGATGCCGCCCGCCTTCTCATATGCGCGAAACGGCCGTGCCACGGCGCCGCGAGCCCATCGCGGCGTGCGCGCAACAGAATGGTTAATAGCGATACTTTCAGAAAAATTACTTTGTTACACTGGCGCCGGTTCTTGCCAAGGAGATCTAGATGAAGATTAAAAAAGCTGCGCTGCTGCTCGCGACTCTCGGACTGTTTACGGTTGGCGCGCATGCGCAAGACTCGGGCACGCTGAAAAAGATCAAGGATACGGGCGTCATTTCGCTGGGCCATCGCGAATCGTCGATCCCGTTCTCCTATTACGACGAAAAGCAGAACGTGATCGGCTACTCGCAGGATTACGCGATGAAGATCGTCGAGGCCGTCAAGCAGAAGCTGAACATGCCGAACCTGAAGGTGAAGCTCGTGCCGGTCACGTCGCAGAACCGCATTCCGCTCGTGCAGAACGGCACGGTCGACATCGAGTGCGGTTCAACCACGAATAACCTCGAGCGTCAGCAGCAGGCTGCCTTCACGAACACGATCTTCGTGATCGGCACGCGCCTGATGACCAAGAAAGATTCCGGCATCAAGGACTTCCCGGACCTGAAGGGCAAGACGGTCGTCACGACCGCCGGCACCACGTCCGAGCGCCTGCTTCGCAAGATGAACCAGGACAAGAACATGGGCATGAACATCATCAGCGCGAAGGATCACGGCGAATCGTTCCTGACGCTGTCGACGGGCCGTGCCGCCGCGTTCATGATGGACGACGCGCTGCTCGCCGGCGAGCGCGCGAAGTCGAGCAACCCGGGCGATTTCGTGATCGTCGGCACGCCGCAATCGAGGGAGGCGTACGGCTGCATGCTGCGCAAGAACGACCCCGACTTCAAGAAGGTCGCCGACGACGCCATCGCGAAGGTGCAAACGTCGGGCGAAGGCGAACAGATCTACAAGCGCTGGTTCGAATCGCCGATCCCGCCGAAGGGCCTGAACCTGAACTTCCCGATGAGCGACGATATGCGTGCGCTGTTCAAGAACCCGAACGACAAGGCAATCGACTAAACTAGCTGCTTTTTCGACACTTTCAAAACGCTGAAAGGAACGGAAGGGGCCGCGCGCTTCTTCCGTTTCTTTTTGCCGGAGTCTTGGTCATGTCATATCACTGGAACTGGGGCATTCTGCTGAGTCCCGTCTCCACGGGCGAGCCGACCACCTACCTGGGCTGGCTGCTCTCGGGGCTGTGGGTGACGGTCACCGTGTCGCTGTCGGCATGGGTGATCGCGCTGATCGTCGGCTCGCTCTTCGGTGTGCTGCGCACGGTGCCCAACAAATGGGCGTCGGGCGTCGGCACCGTCTACGTCGCGATTTTCCGTAACATTCCGCTGATCGTGCAGTTCTTCATCTGGTATCTGGTGATACCGGAGCTGCTGCCCGTGTCGATCGGCAACTGGTTCAAGCAATTGCCGCCGGGCGCGCAGTTCTTCTCATCGTCGATCGTGTGTCTGGGCCTCTTCACCGCCGCGCGCGTGTGCGAGCAGGTGCGCTCGGGCATCAACGCGTTGCCGCGCGGGCAGCGCGCGGCCGGTCTGGCGGTAGGCTTCACGCAGTGGCAGACGTATCGCTATGTGCTGCTGCCGGTCGCGTACCGCATCATCGTGCCGCCGCTCACCTCCGAGTTTCTGAACATCTTCAAGAACTCCGCGGTTGCCTCGACGATCGGTCTGCTCGATCTGTCCGCGCAGGCGCGCCAGCTCGTCGACTACACGTCGCAAACTTACGAATCGTTCATCGCGGTCACGGTCGCATACATGCTGATCAATCTGATCGTGATGCAACTGATGCGCTGGGTCGAAGTGAAGGCCCGGCTGCCCGGCTATATCGGAGGAAAGTGATGCATCATTTCGACTGGAGCGGTATTCCGGGCGCGCTGCCTACGCTATGGACCGGCGCGATCATCACGTTCAAGATCACGCTGATCGCGATCGTATTCGGCATCATCTGGGGCACCATTCTCGCGATGTTTCGACTGTCGCCGATCAAGCCGCTCGGATGGTTCGCGCAGGCTTACGTGACGCTCTTCCGTTCGATCCCGCTCGTGATGGTGCTGCTGTGGTTCTTCCTGATCGTGCCGCAGGTGCTGCAAAGCGTGCTCGGTCTGTCGGCCGACATCGACATCCGGCTCGCCTCGGCGATGGTCGCGTTCTCGCTGTTCGAGGCCGCGTATTATTCGGAGATCATCCGCGCCGGCATTCAGGCGGTGCCGCGTGGTCAGGTCAACGCGTCGTTCGCGCTCGGCATGACCTATGGGCAGGCGATGCGCCTGATCGTGCTGCCGCAGGCGTTCCGCGCGATGGTGCCGCTGCTGCTCACGCAGGGTATCGTGCTGTTTCAGGATACGTCGCTCGTCTACGTGATCAGCCTCGCCGACTTCTTCCGCACGGCTACGAATATTGGCGATCGTGACGGCACGAACGTCGAGATGGTACTGTTCGCGGGCGCGTGTTATTTCGTGATCTGCGTGATCGCGTCGAGCCTCGTCAAAGGTCTTCAGAAAAAGGTCGCAAGATGATCTCTATCAAGAATGTTTCGAAGTGGTACGGCCATTTCCAGGTGCTGACCGACTGCACGACGGAAGTCAAAAAGGGCGAAGTGGTCGTGGTGTGCGGGCCGTCCGGTTCGGGCAAGTCCACGCTGATCAAGACCGTCAACGGACTCGAGCCGTTCCAGAAGGGCGAGATCGTCATCAACGGCCAGTCGCTGACCGACAAGAAAACCAATCTGTCGAAGCTGCGCTCGAAGGTCGGCATGGTGTTCCAGCACTTCGAACTGTTTCCGCATCTGTCGATCGTGCAGAACCTGACGCTCGCGCAGGTCAAGGTGCTCGGCCGCTCGAACGACGAGGCGACCGCGAAGGCCCTGAAGCTGCTCGATCGCGTCGGTCTGCGCGCACATGCGGACAAGTATCCGGGGCAGCTGTCCGGTGGTCAGCAGCAGCGCGTGGCGATTGCGCGTGCGCTCTCCATGGACCCGATCGCGATGCTGTTCGACGAGCCGACCTCGGCGCTCGATCCGGAGATGATCAACGAAGTGCTCGACGTGATGGTCGAACTCGCGCAGGAAGGCATGACGATGATGTGCGTGACGCACGAAATGGGCTTCGCGAAGAAGGTCGCGCATCGCGTGATTTTCATGGACAAGGGTTTGATCGTCGAAGACGACCGCAAGGAAGACTTCTTCGCGAATCCGAAGTCGGATCGCGCGAAGGATTTTCTCGCGAAGATTCTGCACTGAGGGTGGGTGCGCAGGCCTCGTTTCGGGGCTCGCGCGGGACGAAAAAAAGCCGCTCCGTGGAGCGGCTTTTTGTTTCGCAGGCGTAAGGTGACGCGGCGGCTTACGACTCGAACGCTGCCGTGTCATCGGCGGCTTCGAGATCGGTTTCGCTGTCGGGTGAAAGCGTGGTTGCGCTCGTGCCCACTGCGTGCGCGCCGTTCGACGCCGCGATCGTCGTGGCCGACGCCGATGCGTCGAGTGCCGGATTGCGCAACTTTTCGAGCACCGACTGCGGCACCGGGATATTGGCGCGGCCGATCACGTCGCCATGCTGGAACATCAGCAGATCGCCGGGCTTGAACGCGGTCCACACTTCGTTGTCGGTCAGCGGCTTGGT
Organism: Paraburkholderia tuberum STM678; assembly: GCF_902833905.1. Classification (GTDB taxonomy): domain Bacteria; phylum Pseudomonadota; class Gammaproteobacteria; order Burkholderiales; family Burkholderiaceae; genus Paraburkholderia; species Paraburkholderia tuberum. The sequence goes on from NZ_CADFGP010000039.1 coordinate 67,817, forward strand.
CGCGATCACCGCGACGCGGTCTTCGGGTGTCGTGTATTTGGCGAAATCGATCGACACGTCCGCGTCGACCAGATGCGCGGTCGAAAACGGCCAGCGACGCACGACGTAATGCAGATGCGTCGAGCAATGCGCGAACAGGGCCTGGCCGTTAGACATCAGGAAATTGAACACGCCGTACTGCGTGATTTCACGCGTGAGCGTCTCGAGCGCGGCGAACAGCTCGTGAAGCGGCGGCTGCAGCGCGCCCGGAAAAGCCTTACGCAAACCTTCCAGCAGCGCGCAGAACGAGAGTTCGCTGTCGGTCGTGCCGACCGGCTGATACACGCCGTTCAGTTCCGGCGCGTAAGCCTGCAGGTCGCCGTTATGCGCGAAGATCCAGTGACGCCCCCACAGTTCGCGCATGAACGGGTGGCAGTTTTCGAGCAGGATGTGCCCTTGCGTCGCCTTGCGGATGTGCGCGATCGTGTTTTTCGATTTGATCGGATAGCGCTTGACCATCTCGGCGATCGGCGACGTGGCCGACGATTGATGATCGATGAACAGGCGGCACGCCTTGTCTTCAAAGAAAGCGATGCCCCAGCCGTCGGCGTGGTGATCGGTGACGCCGCCACGCGCCGCAAAGCCGGTAAAGGAAAACGTGACGTCCGTCGGCGCGGCGCAGTTCATTCCGAGAAGTTGGCACATGTTGCAGGTGAGCCTGTGAACGGAGTGAGCCGTTACAATGATGATTTCCCAAGCATATCACCGAGCCGGAGACGCCAAATAGCAAAATTGACATGTGTTTGGGCCGCTACAACGCGGTTTGACCGGTCGATCAGCGAGGCGCGCGAAGTCTCGTATTCCTGCCATGACTGCTTCCAACGTTTCCCCCGATTCCGTCACACTGGTCCGCCCGGACGACTGGCATCTGCACGTGCGCGACGGCGCGATGCTCGCGGCCGTGCTGCCTGACACCGCGCGCCAGTTCGGTCGCGCGATCATCATGCCGAACCTGAAGCCGCCGGTCGCGACGACCGCGATGGCGAAGGCATATCGCGAGCGCATCATCGCCGCGATTCCCGAGGGCGCGCAATTCGAGCCGCTGATGACGCTGTACCTGACCGACAACACGCCGCCCGACGAGATCCGCCGCGCGCGCGAGAGCGGCTTCGTGCACGGCGTGAAGCTGTACCCGGCGGGCGCGACGACGAACTCCGACGCGGGCGTCACCGATCTGATGAAGTGCGCGAAGACGCTGGAAGTGATGCAGGAAGTCGGCATGCCGCTGCTCGTGCATGGCGAGGTGACCGATTCGGACATCGATCTGTTCGATCGCGAAAAGGTCTTCATCGATCGCGTGATGATGCCGCTGCGCCGCGCATTTCCGGCGCTGAAAGTCGTGTTCGAGCACATCACGACGAAGGACGCGGCCGACTACGTCCGCGAAGCGGGCGTCGCGCCGCAACTGCTTGGCGCTACGATCACCGCGCACCATCTGCTGTACAACCGCAACGCGATTTTCCAGGGGGGCATCCGTCCGCATTACTACTGCCTGCCGGTGCTCAAACGCGAGACGCATCGCGTCGCGCTGGTCGAGGCGGCGACCTCGGGCGATCCGCGCTTCTTCCTCGGCACCGACAGCGCGCCGCATCCGAAGGGGCTGAAGGAACACGCGTGCGGTTGCGCAGGCTGCTACACCGCGCTGCACGCGCTCGAGCTCTATACCGAAGCATTCGACAAGGCCGGCGCGCTCGACAAGCTCGAAGGCTTCGCGAGCTTCCATGGTCCGGACTTCTACCGTCTGCCGCGCAATACGGAGAAGGTCACGCTGCGTCGCGAGGAATGGACGCTGCCGGCCGAGCTGCCGGCCGGCGATACGCCGGTCGTGCCGCTGCGAGGCGGGGAGTCGATTGGCTGGCGTCTCGTTTGAGGCTGCGGTAGATGCGGGAGCGTGAGGCGGGGCAGCGCGCTGCCAAGATTGATAAGGCGGCGAAAGCGGGCTCCGCGGTAGCGCATGAAGCCGCGGCGACCAAAGCTGCGCGCGGCATGGCACCCGAGCCTCTGCCACCGTGCTTCGCCGCAATCGACTGGTCGAAGCCGTGGTTCGCGCAATTCGCCACACGCGGTCAGCGTTGGCAGCAAGCCGCGCTGACCGGCTACGCGGACCTTCTCGCCGCGATGAACGCCGACGCCGCCCAGATGCAACAGACCACCGGCCGCGGCCAGCCTCTTGCGTTCATCGCGCAGGACGACCTGCCACCGGGTGCCGCGTACGAGGGGCATATAGCGTCGACCGGTTGCGTGCCGACGCGCCACAATCTGCACGACTTCTTCAACGGTTCAATGTGGTTCGCGTTTCCGCGCATCAAGGCGGCGCTGAACGCGCGCCAGTCGGCGGAACTCGACGTGCTCGGCGTCGGCCCGACGCGTGGCGGTGTGCGCGACATGCTGACCCTCTTCGACGAAAACGCGCTGCTGTTCGCTTGCGCCGATTCTTCGCTGAGCGCCGCGCTACGCGGCTTCGAGTGGCAGACGCTGTTTGTCGCGTGGCGCGATGCGTGGGGGCGGCGCTGCGAAGTGCGGTGCTTCGGCCATGCGCTGCTCGAAAAGCTGATCGCGCCGTTCAGGGGCTGCACCGGCCATGCATGGATCGTCGCCGTTCCGGCCGAGTATTTCGAATGGGACACCCCGGCGCGCGACGCATGGCTCGATGAAGCCGTCAGCGCGGCGCTGCTCGGCCCCGACGCTTTGACGAGCCGCATGTTCGCGCCGCTGCCGGTGCTCGGCATTCCGGGCTGGTGGCCCGAGAACGAATCGCCGGCGTTCTATGACGACACGTCCGTGTTCCGCACGGGGCGGCGCAAGCGCTAGGCGCTTCCAAGTTCGGTGTTAAAATTCGCGCCAGCAAAGCAGGCCAGGCAGTCGCGGCCTCGACGGCTTCGGCCAACGAGGGCGAGGAAAGTCCGGACTCCACAGGGCAGGGTGATGGCTAACGGCCATCCGTGGCGACACGCGGAACAGGGCAACAGAAAGCAAACCGCCGATGGCCCGGCGCAAGCCGGGATCAGGTAAGGGTGAAACGGTGCGGTAAGAGCGCACCGCGGCTGTCGCAAGGCAGACCGGCACGGTAACCTCCACCCGGAGCAATTCCAAGTAGGCAGGCGCGCATCTTCGCGATGCAGGACGGGGCCCCCGTCTCGTCTGCGGGTAGGAAGCTTGAGCGCGTCAGTAATGGCGCGCCTAGAGGAATGGCTGCCACGCGGGTCGAGTCTTCGGGCGCGGCGCGTGCACAGAATCCGGCTTATCGGCCTGCTTTGCCGCTGTATAAGGAAAGCCGGCGTCCGTTGGGACGCCGGCTTTTTCATTTGGGGCGGGGTGGCGGTCGTGGCCGCCATCGCTTTCGCGCTCAGAGCGCGACGATGTCGAACGAATGCGTGAGCTCGGCGGTCTTCGCGATCATGATCGACGCCGAGCAGTATTTGTCGTGCGAGAGGTTGATCGCGCGCTCGACGGTCGCCGGGTTCAGATTCTTGCCCGTCACCGTAAAGTGGAAGTGGATCTTCGTGAACACCTTCGGATCTTCGCTCGCGCGCTCGGCCTTCAGTGTCACCGAGCAGCCGGCGATCTCCTGGCGGCTCTTCTTCAGGATCATCACGACGTCGTAGGCGGTGCAGCCGCCGGTGCCGAGCAGCACCATTTCCATCGGGCGCGGCGCGAGGTTGCGTCCGCCACCCTCGGGTGCGCCGTCCATCGCGACCAGATGACCGCTGCCCGTCTCGGCCGCGAACGCCATCCCGTCTTGTCCCATCCAGCTTACTTTGCATTCCATGCTGTCACTCCCACCGCGCATCGCTTTGTCGAGACGGCATTGTAGCCCGGTGTCTGACGATTGGCGCACGCTGAGCGCATCCCGCGTCCATGCACGGTGATTGCTTTCTTGTTGCGGTGCGGAATGGGCGGGTGGTTCCAGAATTCCTCGGACAGTTTAGGGTACTTACTCTAAGGCATGTCTGATGCGATTCGAATTTTTTGGCCTTTAGTGCTTGAGCCAAAAGGAGTTTCGTCAAATGTCCTCCCTGCATCGAATCTGTCACATTGTGAAAACTAATTTCACAATGCAAATCTTCTTGCGTTGCACAAGGGTGACTCTTATAATTTACTCCATCGTTGCAGCAGTTCTGCAACCTCCGCTGTCTCCTCCACCTCCTCCTTTGGTGGATTAAACCCGAGCCGCTCGTTCGGGTTTTTTTTCGGTGCGCCAGGCATGGCGCGTAGCGCCGTGACTGGCGCTGTCCGACCCGCTGTGGTGGCGAGCCGGATGACTTGGGGGTGAAAGTCCTCTGCACACCCGGCAAGGGGAAG
>NZ_CADFGP010000040.1 GCF_902833905.1 Paraburkholderia tuberum STM678
TTAATCTTACTGTGTCACAAAATAAGTGGGGAATCTATCTGCCGCTCGGGAAGAGAGCCATCGTTGCATGAGCCGCATTCCAAGCAGGATACGCAACGTAGTAAGGGAATCAGGAACGTGGCGTTGAGCGCGCTGGACTACCCCGGGGGATGTAATCCGGGGGAAGGGCAGACAGCGCGCGTTCAAGGAAGTTTTTTTTATCGCGTCCATCTGATTGCATTCTGAGTCGCTGAGCCATCAGAAACCCATACGCAGCGATACTCAGTGTGGCGTGGTGGTGAAAGCCACGCCAGCCTCGCCCTTCGTAATGACCGAGCCCGAACTCCTGTTTCAGGTCCTGATAGTCGCGCTCGATGCGCCAGCGCATTTTGGTCACGAACACAAGCTGCTCAAGTGTTGCCTCCCCGGGGGCGGTAGTGAGAAAGTATTTGAGCGGCTCCGTATCGCCATCAGGCCATTCAACAAGCAGCCATTCTTCGTCGCGAACGGTGCTTCGCCAATAGTCGCGATGTGCTGGACGAACCCGTACAGCGGCAAAGCGAGACGAAAGTGCTGCGTTGCTGCCTTCGCGCCAGGTTACGGCTTGCCAGGCGTTCACGGGTAATTGCATGGCCAGTTCCTTCACGGCGATCGGTTCATGGCCAGGCGCACGGCGCAACAGCGCCGGTGGCCTGCCGCGCCCGCTCCAGGGTTTAGGAGGCAGCGGCGCCGTACCGGGTGCCCACACCGAGGTGCCCGGCCGGATCCCTACTGAATACAGCAAACCCAGTTCAGTTATCCCGTCCCGGAAAGCAGTTTCGTCGCCGTATCCGGCATCGGCCAGCACGATGCCCGGTGCAATGCCGGATGCCATAGCCTCGCGAAGCTGGGCCAGCGCAATCTGCGGCTTGGTCTCGAAAGCCAGATCGTCGGGAATGCCAGCGCGACGGGCACGTTCCCGGTCGTCAATCCATTCTTTGGGGACATACAGTTGCCAGGCAATCGGCAAACTGCCGCGTTGTGTCGCGATCGACAGGCTCACGGCGACCTGACAGTTGTCCTGTTTGCCGAGCTGCCCGCAGTACTGACGTGCCACACCAACCGAATGACGTCCCTTCTTTGGAATACCGGTGTCGTCGATAATCCAGTAGTAGCCGGTCTCTTCCGCAGCGTGCGCGTCTAACGCGGGCATCACCCATTCGCGTACCCGCTGCAATACCGCACAGTCAGACCAGTCTGCCTTGGCCACAAAGTGGTGGAGCGACTGGTGCGTCGCGCTCGCGTGAAGTGGATCAATGTGCGCGGCCATCGGCTCGACGCTCTTGCGCGACAGCGGCAACACCAAGCCCGAACAGTAACCCTTGAGGCCGGCATGGCGATCGGCGTGCCCTAACGCCTGCCCCAGATGATTCAGATACGCGTCAAATTCGTCGACATCTCCACTCATCGTGATCGCCCGAAGTCTGTATTATTTAATACTACCAGGTATCACCTTGCTGCAAATGAATTTTGTGACACAGTAAGATTAATGAACGGAAGCTGAAGTTATCGAAGCGGTTGCGAGCATACGTTCGAACACCTCGAATGGCGAATGAAATACATGCGTAGCACGCGGTCGGCTGTTGAGGCTGTCGGCGATGGCATCGAGGTCGTCCTGGCTGTAGATCGAGAGGTCGGTTCCTTTTGGCAAGTACTGACGCAGCAGCCCGTTGGTGTTCTCACAGGTGCCGCGTTGCCAGGGGCTGTGCGGATCGCAGAAGTACACGCGCACGCCGGTGGCGGCGCTGAGTTCCTGATGGCGGGTCATTTCCTTGCCCTGGTCGTAAGTGAAGCTCTGGCGCAGAGGGGCAGCGATCGAATTCAGCTTGGCAGTGAAGCCCGCCAGTGCCGAGGCGGCGGTGGCGTCTTCCATCTTCGCCAACAGCACCAGGCGACTGGTGCGCTCAACCAGCACGCCGACGGAAGACTGGTTGCCAGCGCCCTTGATGAGGTCGCCTTCCCAATGGCCTGGCATCACCCGGTCGTCGACCTCAGGCGGGCGCACATGGATGCTCACCATGTCGGGGATCTGGCCGCGCCGGTCAGTGCCCCGCTTGCGTGACATACGCGTGCTGTGGCCGTGGCGCAGACAGGCGATAAGCTGGCGGCGCAGCTCACCGCGTGGCTGGGCATAGATGGCTGTGTAGATGGTCTCGTGGGAGACGTGCTGGGTCGGATCGTTGGGCCACATGCGCTTGAGGGTACCTGAGATCTGCTGGGGCGACCACTTCCATTCCAGCAGGGTGAGTACCACGCGCCACGACACGCTTTGAGGGCGCAGCTTGGGACACGGGCGCGCAGCCTCACGTCGGCTCCTGCTGAGCGCCTGCGCCGGTGCAGACGCATAGCCCACGGCAGAACACGCGTTTCTGGTCAGCTCGCGGCTCACGGTTGATGCTGCGCGGCCGAGTGTTCGGGCCATGGCCCGAACACTCGAACCCTGCTGCTTCATGCTTGCAATCGTCATGCGTTCTTCAGGCTGCAGTTGTTGGTAACTTCTTTTTTGCATTGGCACACCTTACACGAGCAAGGTGTTGCACTTCAAATTTGATCGCGCCAAGCTTAAGCTTATCGGTTCCATGTGGATTACCGACGAGAGGCCCGCGAACTTTGTACCCAAGTGGCCGCACAACCTTTTCTATGACGCTGCTTCACCCAGGTCAGTTCTCTTCACGAACTCAGGGAGTCCCGAAAAGATTGAGGAAGTCAGTTCCTACTTGAACAACCGGTTCAATCAAGCCTTCAGATCCAACTTTCAAGGCGAAAAAGGTCTTCACGCGATGGAAGCCGACGTCAACTCGTGCGTGACTACGAGACCGTCCAATTTATGGATGGGATAAAACAGCCACCGTTGCGATGAATTCAATATTATCGTCCGGACTGCGACATAACGGGCAACTTCAGCGACAACGTTTCCGCGTCGCCATCGACTTCACGCGACACCGTCGTCGCCTTGCCGTCAGCCACCACAACCTTCGACGCGAAGATCGCCTGCGGCAGATTCGCCAGCGCAGCCGGCATCTGGCCCGTCTGGTTCGAATCGTCGTCGATGGCCTGCTTGCCGAGGTTCACCACTTGCGGTCGCTCCTCGTCGACCAGCGCCTTCAGCAGCTTCGCGACTGCAGGCCTTCATTCGATTCGATCAGAATCGCGCGGTACGCGCCCGATCGCCAGCGCCGTGCGCAGCGTTTCCTGACATTGGGCGACCCGCCCGCCGACACGGCGGCCACTTCCGTCGCCACGCCGGCTTCCTTCAGATGTACCGCCTCTTCAACGGCGATTTCGTCGAACGGGTTCATCGACACCTTCACACTCGCAATGTCGACACCCGTGTTGTCCGACTTCACGCGGACCTTCACGTTGTAGTCAACCACCCGTTGACTGCCCCAGGTATTTTCAACGCGCTCTTCCGATGACGGGCACCGCGCTGCAGCCATCGATCTTCATTGCGATACCACTTATGTAGAAAAATCGCACCGCTAGGGTCTTCGTGCAGTCTCTATCTGATCCGCAGGTTGCAATCGACAAAAGGTGAGCTAGAATCAGGTGCATTCTTCACCAACGGATTGCTCACCGTGCAAATGGAAAGCTGGGTTGGGACGATCGAGCGTGAATGGCATCAGTTGCGCCGCGCCGACCCTACACTGGATGTCGAAAAGTTCTCCCGTCACGTCATTGCGGCAAACAAGACTGGATTCCTGTCACCGGAGTCGCTCGCTGCCATCGCAAATGCGCTGCTCACCAGCACGTTAAACCGCGCACCCGATCTGGGACGCTGGTTACTCGAGCGCCTTGGCGCGAACCGTCATCCAGCCTGGCGACTGGCAATGGCCATTTCTCTGGTCACCCCGACTGGAGCGGAGCCGGACCTGGGAAGAGGTAACGCGATTCTCGAGGATGTGATGAAGGATGAAACCGCCGAAGGTCGTCTGCGCGGCATGGCCGCCGCCGCGCTGGCCGATAGCGCGCGCCTCGGAAGAGGCATGCAGGTGGACGTGAGCCGCGCGCGCTCGCTTTACGAGCAGGCCATTGAACTGGGGCATAAAGCCTCGGCACACAATCTCGGTCTTTTCTGGGAAGGCGTGTGGGGCGCAGAAGACAGGAGCGTTGCCCCGGACCGCACAAAGGCCATGCAGAGCTATCGACGCGGTGGAGACGACAAACGTTGCCAACGTCGCCTGGAAGCGCTGCGTTGAGGCAGTACCGCCTGCGAGTCGGGCGGGTGGAAAATCCTGACAGGCACCCGACGGTTTTCTCTCATCAATTGATAAAAGCAAGGTTACGGAGAAGAGACTCCCCGTCCTCCGTGATGCGAGGGCATACTGCCCCGCCCGCAAGTCGCTCCAGTGCGACAAGCTGGCGTTCAAGCAATGTTCCAAGTTCTTCCCGATCGGCAATGTGATCGGCGGAGTCCTTGACCAGCATCAATGTTGCAAATTCGTGGGCGCTCAGCACGGGATGCTCCTGATGCAAAGGGAGAAACGATCGTCGTCAGGTGTTGCGGTGACGGGCGTTCGGTGACCGACACAACGGTGGGCTTACTACCGAGGGCGAAAAAGCTTAACGTCGAAATGTGACAGCATGAGGACGGTCTTTTGGGCGCTGGAGGCCGGTGGCGGAGGACGCATATGTAGCAACTGACGCATTAGATGACAACGTCGCCTCTATAATCAAGATATTCAGAGTATCAACATCGCATGGAGCCCTACGTTATGAGTCAAGCCCGCGGGCGATATGCGGGATCCCGGGACAGCGGCCAACGCCAACCTCGCCACGAAAAAAAATCCCCGCCCAGCCGGCAGGGACAACCGTATGTGAAGGCGCCTCCTCGAGACCCCGCCCAGACTGCCTCAATTTTCAAAACAAGATCGTTTCAGTTTCTGGTCGATGCGGTGGGCGCGGAGAATATCGCGATAGCACTTGAATCGAACATGACGCGCGTGGCCGAACTGATGAAGGGCGAGCGGTTCACGCCCGAGACCGCCTTTCACATGGAAACCACGCTTGGATTGCCGCACGGCTTTTTTGACCAGCCCAATCCCGTACTCGCGGCAGAGACAATCACTCGTCTGAAGTCACCGCTCGACTTCATTCAAACGGACGACGAATCAAACGTGCCTGAAGCAACCACGCGGGCTTCTGCCCTGAACGTCGATCAGCAATCATTTCTTAAAGATAGTTTATCCGAGGAAGCGCAAATGCCAAAGAAAGCAACTGGCGTGTCACCCAGAGCCGTCAAGAATAGTCGAAGCGAAATGGCCGGAGAGACTAAACCTCACGCGCCGCTCAAAGCTTCGCCTTCGAAATACAAGACGTCTCCTAAGACACCCCAACAGCAACCGCTGGCTTTGAGCGACAGCGCTGAGGTGGAGAACATCCGACGCGCTAACCTCCACGTTCTCACGAGTCGCAACGGATCGAAAGTAAGACTTGGCGTGGTCATGGAGATGAGTGCATTCAACATAGCCGATCGACTACATGGCAAGAAGCGCATGGACAGTGTCGAAGCAAACCGGTTCACGGAGCAGTTGGGATTGCCAGTTGGCTGGTTGGACACGCCGCGCTCCGAGGCCGAGATCCCAGAGTCGGTGTCGCGTATGCTTACGCCTGCTTCGCGCGGTCGCGTATCGGTTCAACAACACGAGCCGCTTGCGGCCGCTGCAAATGATGGCGTACCAGGAAAGCTCGCCAATGCGAAGGCGCGCACGGGGCGCGCGCGGGCGGGCGCCCTGGGCGATCTGGAAAGGCCCTCACCTGTTTCGGCGGATGTTGCAGCAGAGAATGAGACGATCGTCGTCAGCCCGCAAGATCATGCAAGTGATTTCCCCGACGATCTTGCCAGTCACTCACTTGAAGAAAGTAATGGGGAAGCCGCGGCAACCACACCGGCAACCCTTGAGTCGCTCCCCGCCTCCGCCATACCGCAGCCAAACCCGGTACTGGTCCCCTTCGCTTGCATGACCAGCCTGGACAATCTTCATGGTATTGAACCGATAGCGGAAGCATTGATCAAGACGCTTGCAAGTAAAGCACGCACGGGGCAATTGGACGAATTGAAAGCGCTCGAGCTTTTGCAGCAAGCTGTCCTGTTGTGAGTAAGTGGTAGCGTGGCAGGCCCCCTCGTGCCATGATGCATCAAGCGCATCAAGCGCATCAAGCGCATCGAGGTGGCGGGGCCCGGTGCGCGAAAGTTCGGGTTCTGTCGCGCTAACGATTACAGCCTGAGCAAAGCGTGATAGCGGTAGTACTGCTCACGCTACCAACGAGTAGAATTGTTCAGCTGCAGTCGGGGCGACGTCATCGTCACACATCTGCCCCTTGCGGATCATGTGTGCGATTTCTATGCCAGACAGGATGATGCGCGCACAGCGGAAATCCTTGAACCCCAGCATCGGTTTGATGATGCGTTTGATGGCACGGTGATCCTGCTCGACGACGTTGTTCAGGTATTTGTTTTGACGGACCTTGATCGGTGTTAAACGCTCGGCATTGAGCGCTTCAAGCGCAGCCAGATTCGCGCCGCTCCTGTCCACGGTGATTGTCTCGGGCTCGCCGTTCTGTTCAATCGCCTTCTCGAAGTAGCGGCGCGCCGCGGCCTTGTCCCGATGGGCGCGCAGCAGGAAATCCACCGTATTACCTGTCTTGTCGACGGCACGGTACAAGTATTTCCATTGGCCTTTGACCTTGACGTAGGTCTCATCGACGCGCCAGCTCTTGCCCACAGGCCGTTTGCGTTTGCGGAATGCTTCTTCAAGCACCGGCAGCAGCTTGATAACCCACCGGTGTACGCTCGAATGATCCACCTCGATACCCCGCTCGGCCATCATTTCCTCGAGGTTACGTAGGCTCAGTGAGTACGCCACGTACCACCGCACGCACAGCAGGATCACGTCCAACGGGTAGTGCAGCCGCTTCAGTACCTTGCCAATGCCAGCGGGCGGCGTCTTGCGCGGCGTTTTCGTCTTTGCCATGATGCTTATCATGCGTTGCGGTCGACGGATTTTACTTGACCGCGTTAATGCGACAAAACCCACCCGACTGGAAGTAACCTTTGCGCGCTTGATGGTCATGTCCAGCCGTGCAGCGAAGGCTCGCCTGGAACAATGGCGCCGCTAGCTGCGAAGTCGCATCACCGTTCCGTTGCCGTTATTCACGGACGCTATCCGTCTCCCGCGACCACAGAGGCACGCCAGCGTCACTCACTCGTTGAAGAGGTCGCGGCACGGGCCGCCATATCGAACGTCGAGCGATGACTCGTCCATGAAAACGAGTCGCTTTACAACTCCACAATCCTGGACTTTTTGAACGGCGTCCCGTTTCACGAAGACGCCTGGACGTTCGTCGGGTAGAACCAGCTGCATCAACGGTCCGTATGTTTGCATGGCGTTGAAAAAGCTGGGTTCCGCAGAGGGCTCCGTCACCCCCAGCCAGTAAACCAGGGCTGCGCCAGGATTTCGGGCGTCGCGTGCAAGAAAGCGCAACGTCTTGCGGGTACCCTGGTAGGACGAGGGTTCGATATGCGGCACATCGCACATGCCGGTCTCCGGTTGGTTGTCCGTCTGTTTTGCGAAATGGGCCGCATTACGGGCCCATTCATCGCGACGAGTGTCGGGCTTGTTACAGCGGCTTGATGTTGGCAGCCTGCTTGCCCTTCGGTCCCTGCTTCACTTCGAAGCTTACCTTCTGATTCTCCTGCAATGATTTGAAGCCGCTGCCCTGAACCTCAGAGAAATGGGCGAACAGGTCTTCTCCGCCGTCGTCCGGCGTGATAAAGCCGAAGCCCTTGGCGTCGTTAAACCATTTTACTGCCCCGGTTGCCATATTCATTCCACGAAAGTTTAATGCCGCATTTTCGTTTGCTGGATTTCACAGCGCAGCGAATCAGGAGGAAGAGGCTTACCACGCTGACACCGTTTCTGCGCGTCACATCGGTCGTTAATGTGACGCGACTGGTCCTGTATTGAGCCATCAATGTGCGTGCCGCAAAGCGGCTTGAATCTCGTCGTCACCTTGTCAAAAACGCAGGCCGGGACCTCTAGCGACCTGCGCGGACCACGCGTCCAAAGAGGCCTCAACCCATATGAAGCCCACCGTTGAGCGAAAAATCAGCACCGGTCGCAAAGCCGGATTCATCGCCGGCAAGCCACGAGACAATTGACGCAATTTCCGACGCCTCCCCAATACGGCGCACCGGAATGCCCTGAATGATTGCGTCCAGCACTTCGGGGCGCACCGCCCGAACCATGTCGGTTCCGATATAGCCTGGTGAGACCGTATTCACCGTGATGCCCTTTGTCGCTACCTCCTGCGCGAGCGACATCGTAAAGCCGTGAATGCCAGCCTTCGCTGTGGCGTAGTTCGTTTGGCCGAACTGTCCTTTCTGACCGTTCACGGATGAGATATTGATGATTCGCCCCCACTCCCTGCTGACCATCCCCTCGATGACCTGCTTGGTCACGTTGAAGAGGCTTGTCAAGTTCGTGTCAATGACATCGTTCCAGTTCTCCCTGGACATCTTGCGAAACGTCCCGTCCCGCGTAATGCCGGCGTTATTCACCAGCACGTCAATCTCACCGACCGCTTTCTTCACTTTCGCGAAAGCGGCCTCTGTCGACTCCCAGTCGCTGACATTGCCCTCTGAAGCCGTGAAGGAGAACCCAAGCTCAGCCTGCTCGGCCAACCACCGTTCCCGTCGCGGCGAGTTCGGTCCACATCCGGCCACGACAGTTAGCCCGTCCTTGTAAAGCCGCTGACATATCGCAGTACCAATTCCACCCATACCCCCGGTTACGTAAGCGATTCGCTTTGACATGCTCTGCCCTCAGTTGCTGTTACGGTTAGGGAATAGAATAGTTTTCCTCGTTAAGTCACTCGGGACACCGACGTGGCGGCTTCGGTATGACTGCTTTTCCCGTGCGAAGAGCGACGCTCCCGTGTCCAGCGGCATCGCGCCAGAGATTTTCACTCTTCTGCTCAGTCCGCCCTCTGCGTCCTGGCGTTCCGGGAGTGCAAGCTCTGGACGCTTTCGGGGCCTGCGAGCAGAGATGGGGCCGGAGGGCGCAGTGGGTGGCGCCTCTGGCAAGCGGCCACGCTCGATGAAGTCGAGAAGCACCTTCACTGCTTCAGGCTTTCCACGCTTTCCCAACCTATCAAGAAGTGCGCGCGCGAACGGCTCCATGTCGTCGCGTCCGCGAGATGCCTCAAACAGGAGAACGGTTTCCCTTATCGCTGCCGCCATGCTTTCCGCGCACAGCGTGCTCGAAATGAGCGAGGCAGTTCGCGCCAGCTCCCTCTGGTAATGCCCGAGGCACCGCGCCTTAGCGGATGCGAGGTTGTGTTTGCCAGCTTTCAAAGCGCTACCCGACTCAACGGTAAATCCTGGGTGGACTGGACTACCCGCAGGCGGCGTTCGTGCAGACGGGACGCCGAGCAGGAAGGAACAGCAAGAGGCATCCAGACCGACGGGAGGACTGCCTGACTTGCTGCGCGCGAGTACGCTCGCTAGACGACGTGAGTCTGCCCGGTGCAGAGCCAGTGAATATCCAGATTAAGAGCAGCGGCGAGACGCGTACAGGCGTTCAGCGGAGGCACTGTGATGCCGCTGCGCCAATACTGCACGTCGTCTTCACTCACGCCTAACCTCTTCGCTGCGTGGGCTGAGCTGATTCGGGCCCGTTTGAATGCCCTGTCAAGCCGTGCGGCCAACGCGCGCCTGAGGCGGTCGTCCTCGACGCTACGCTCGAGGTGGCCAATATTTTGTAGATGCCGATTCATCGCTCAGGTCTCTCAGCTTTATTCTTTATAGATTTCAGCGCCGGTTTGTCCGCGGCGTCGAGTGACGTTACTGGTTCGTCATGACAACCTCGTGACTCAATGTGGCGGACTACATCACCTTGTCAGTACTCCAAAATTCTGTCCCGTCTGGTAGCACAACGATTTACCGGAACAAACATCTGCGTCAAGCGAAAAGCAGTTCCTGGAAAATCCGAACGCAACATCAAGCGGTGAGCCGGACTTTTCCGCTTACGAAACGTGCCGAACCGCCCTCACGATGGCAATCACCCGTCCGTTGAAGCTCGATGCCAGCACTGTCCCCCTTGCCCAAACAGGGCGCCGTTAAGGCGATGGGGCCGATGACGCTTTCACACCGGGTGCGGACGCTGCGGTCTCGCCCTCTAGCTTCCTCGATCACTCCACCATTGAAGCACGAAGCCGTGCACCAGCCTTCTGGCGAACCGGGTAGGTACCGCGTCGCGACCAGCAACTGAACGCGCGAGCGGAAACAACTCCGCACAACGTCGGAACGAGCATGACTGTACAAATTTTCTGCGGCGCTGCACAAGTCATCGTAAACACCAATATGTGGGAAGCCTGTACCGTTTGACTGCTGGGGTTTCTACTTAAATTCATCTTCGCCAATGCCAGTAAGGCTTTCGGCGTCGACCTCCTAGGTCGCGCCTGATGCGTGCCGAAAGGTCATTGACATTCGCCCGAGCCGCTCTAGAATGATTTTGCTGCATCGCATCAATTGCTCGACGTTGTGGCTTTTGGTGGCTGATAGCTCGCGATTCCGTGCATCGGAACCTTGGACGCTGGTCCCACATCCTCTATGGAGTTAATGATGAGCAGTATTCCCCCGGAACAAATCGTCGCTGCGCAGAAAGCTGGTGTTGACACAACATTCGGCCTCCTGACGAAATCATTTGGCGCCGTCGAAAAGCTGGTCGAATTGAACATGCAAGCAGTCAAATCAGGCCTCGCCGAAAATCAGGAAATCCTGGTCAAGGCGTTTTCGGCCGGAGCGCCGCAGGAGTTTTTTGCTCAACAGGCAGGCCAGGCTCAACCCGCCATAGAAAAAGCACAGTCATACTGGCGCCACGTTTACGAAATTATCTCCAGCACTCAAGCCGAATTCGCCGCCGTCGCCGAAGCAAAAATCAAGCAGTTCCAGCACGATGCACAGGCATTTGTCGACAGCATCGCGAAGAACGCGCCGGCAGGAAGCGAAAACGCCGTGGCTGCGTGGAAGACCTTCATCACCACGGCAAGCGAGACGGCGAACACGACGTATGAAGCTGCGAGGAAGGCCGCAAAGCAGGCGGTAGAGACTGCGGAGAGCAATATCAGCGCGGCGGCGTCGACCACGGCAAAGCGGACTCGACAGCTTGCAGCACCGGTCGAAACCAGTGAGAAGTAATAGCGTTTTGTCGTAGCTCACTACTGTCAAATCGTTCAGGCGAGCACCCCGCCCGCCTTGTTTGCGGGGTGGCCGCCTGTGGCGGTGCGAGGCGCCCGGTGCGCCTCGCACGCGGTCGCGGAACTCGTCTCCTGCGCCAGAAATTTTCAAGCGCCGTTGCGCAGGTCGCCTGCCGTAGCTTCGTTTGATTTTGTCCGGCATCCATCACGCGAAGTGACCACTTTCTTCGAGGCCGCAGGCACATCGAGGTGAGTGCCACGGGGCAACGCCGAGCCGACGGTAACGAAACTGAAGGAGGAGCGGATGAACACGGCAGAAAGGTCCCTGCGTTCGCTGGTTGAAAAATGGCTGACGCCAACTGCGGCGACGCCGGTTCGGGTAATCCGATTCAGTCGCACAGGCGCCAGCCGCAGGCGTTACGCACGTGTCGAGGTACAGCGACCGGAAGGTTCGGTTGCGCTTTTTTTCTTCCGGCACGATGACGGCACATGGCACGTCTTCCCGCCCGAGACCCGCGCGGCAGGCGTATGTGCTGGCGCTAGCGCCGTGTGATTGGGTCATCGCAGCAGTCTGTTTGCTGTATTGCTTGATTTCAAAATCCCGACCTATTTTTCGTATTTTTCATATCAGTAAAGTTGGGCGCGACCGTTTTTTCGGACACACGCGGGAAAGTAAAAGCAGGTAAATCAGAGCGCACGCAATGACCTTCACTGACAGAAACCCGACGGGCGTGAGTCCCTACACATTCCGTAATATCGACCCCGCGACTGACCATCTCGAGCAGGTGCTGGGTGCGGAAGGAGCGGAGTCTCTATTCACCAGAACTTACTGGCGCAGGCGCGTGCTTCAGGCACTTGCGACGCAGGGACTTTCACCGAACCAGCAACAACGACTGCAGAGACTGCTGGAAAGCATCGATGCATTCCCGCCTGAAATATCCGTCTCCAGTCCGGAACAGGCGATGAGTTAGGCAAACCCGCGGAGGGCTCGCACATTTAGGCGGAACTCGCCTCATCGATAGCAACTTCGGAGTTTCTATTGCACCATGCCATCGAAGTCGGAGTTGGTTGCAGATGCAACTACAAGGGAAAAAAGTCTCGGGCTATCGTTCGGGACAGGCGCCGCTGCGAACCATCCCGACTGCACTGCGCCCGGTTACTCTATGGGCTGCGGTGACGCTTCCGCTTAACGATAGGGCTCGACAGCGGTCAACCCCGGGGGCCATCTGATTTATTATTGACCGGGTAAGCCAGCGGGTGCTTTCGGCGGCAACCCTGCGTTCGGTCAATAAGGAATCTATGCAACTATGGACGACACCTTCACCGCGGAAACGTGCGTTTCTTCAGACGGAAAAGTCGTTGCTTTCGTTGCATCTTTTCGCAACCAGTCGGTGCACTGCTCAATCACGTGCGACGCGCTCGAACGGCATTTCTGGTTGCCGGCCGGTGCTAACGAGGCGCGCACATTGAAAGCATTTGCCGACGGACACCAGCGCATAACGGCAGCCGTTGAAAGAAGACTGCTCAAGAAGACCGGCGCCCCGATAGTATTGTCGGCAGCAGACTTTGCGGACCGATGACGCGGCTCCAGCGGCGACCATCTATGACGTCTCGCACCGATTAAATCGGACGCATCTTTTAGAGTCGGCACATTGCGTGCTTCCAATGCAGGCAGCCTCAGGGAAGCAACGCCAAACGCCAACCGAAGCGTCCGGACGGTGGTCGCGCCCAGTCCCCAGGAAACAACCACGATGAAAGAGAAAAAGGTCTCGGCGGAGGCACACGCCCTCGAGCGCGTGGTGACCGCCGCGCGAGAAGTACAAGCCGCGTCACTACGGCTGGAAGCGCACTACGCAGGAGACCCACATGAGCAACCATCGACCTTGGCATTGGCCAGATTCGCGGCGGCCATGCAGGAACTGAAGGACGCGCGGGAAGCCTTCGATGCGCTGCTCGAGAAAACAGACCTGACCTCACCCAGACGGCAATCTCACGAGTGAGCTTTGTGAGGCGGCAGTCGCTAGACATTAGCTTTTTCCCGCACTCGCCCTGATGGAATGCCGCAGCCGCATTACCATCGACTGTTCACACCCATTAAGCTGGAGTTCCTGATGGCCCTTCCACCCTCTGTGCAAGACGGGTTTCTTCAGATGTTGTCCAGAGACAAGATGGCTCGCCTGTGCCCATTCGGACACGATGCCGCTGTCGAGAGGGCGCGGAAATTATTGTGGTCCGGCCTGGGCGTTTCCGAGCAACAGAAATCCAATTCATTGACGGTCGGGATTGCCCGCGAACGTAACATTCCGAACATAACGAAGCGCTGCGACGTTTTAGACTGACACATCGCATATACCCGAGGCACGGCATGGAGTCCAAGCCAATCCATCACAAAGAACACGTCATCGTGCCTCTCCCCTCGATGTCGGTGCCAGGGTATGCGGCAAGCGCGTTTGTCACCAGCCCGACCGGAAAGCGCAGCGCATTCGGCATACTCGCCTATTTTGCCTCGGAGAAGGCCGCGCTCAAATTCGCCATCGCGTACGCCAAGGCGGTTCTGTTGCAGTAAGGCGGTCCGCTATGATGGGCGGAACGACACGGACGACTGAAAGCTCGATGAAGACGATGAATCCGGCGATGGCCCGAGTGCTCAAACGCCTGCACTATCCGCTCGACGTGATGCTGACTTGCGTGCGCTGGTACGTGGCTTATCCGCTGAGCCTACGGCACCTTGAAGACATGACGGCTGAGCGCGGCGTTTCGGTCGATCATTCGACTGTGCACCGCTGGGCCATCAAGGTGTTGCCGGTGCTGGAGAAAGCGTTTCGCCGCCGCAAGCGCCCCGTGGGTAAGAGCTGGCGGATGGACGAAACGTACAGTACGCGTCAAGGGGGACTGGCGGTATCTTTACCGGGCCGTCGACAAGGACGGCAACACCTGGTCGAGCAGGATCATCGGGCGATCAAGCGACGAACGCGGCCCATGCTGGGGTTCAAGACCTTTCGCTGTGCCCGGATCCTTCTGGCCGGCATTGAGATTATGCACATGATCGCCAAAGGACAGATGAAATGTGCTCGCGGAGCCCATCCGTCCGCCGCTGACCAATTCTACGAGCTCGCAACATAAGCAGTACTTCGCATATCGATTCCGCTCGCTCTTTGAACCTTACCGCGACAAAGCCCTTTATCCCCGGTCCCCTGTGGCATCGGTGCTCTCCGTTCCCGCTCCCGGGACGACGCCGTCAACTAAAGTTGTAATGCCATGTGCGATTCCAACCAAAGTTGCAACGCAATGGCCGGCCCGGGCGCCCAAAGCGGTCATGGCACGGAAGCCGAGTGACCTGCTCAGGCGCATACGCAGGAAAAAGCGCACACGTGGTAGCAAGACACGCGGGGCGTTACAACTTTAGTTGAAATTTAGCTACAAGATTAGTTGCGTGAACGATGGGGACGAGTGAAAAAAAGCATCGCGAAACCAGGCTATTTGGATAATTTACTTCTCACAACAGCCGTATCTCGTTGCAAAACTTAGCCGATGCAATTCTTGCCGGTTAGCGTGGCCGCGGCCTCGTCGGCAGTGTTGAGTCATTCCTGCGCGGGGCTGCGGCATTTGACTGCCATGTAATTGGTAATCCATATTACTTGCACGTTGCGATTACGCGAGTGTTGGCTTTAGCTCGATGACAGGCCGTACGTCCCTGCCACTTTCGCGGCATTCCTCGAATTTTCGACAAGCGAAGCAGTCACCGGCTTCTGCGTCAGCGGCCCGGTTGCGCGCGGCCGAGACGGCGCTGTCAGGTTGAGAAGGCGCTCGGGTAAGATGTCTGGATGAAGAAAGCAAAATCCCTGTATCACACGCATGAAAGGATTCCGCAGCGCACGCAGGCGTTGCGGTCGGACCGTTCCGTCAGCACTTCGCATTACCCAGACACCGGATGAACGCATCGTGCCATCGAAACGAACTTGAGGCGCGACTCACCGCCTAGCAGCGGCGGACAATTGTCGAAGCCGCCAACCGTGACCATTAATGATGGATGCCATACGTTATCTGCAGAACTCATGCGGCCCACGTCAAGTCGACCACGCCGGAAGGCCCATTGATTGCACTACGGCGACGCAAACACTCATGTAACAACGCCATCCCACTGCATGCATGACGGCATCGCTGGGCGCGTCACGGTCCGCTGCAGAAAATGGCCGTTAGCAAGAGGGGGACAACTTGATGAATGACAGCGCCGCTGCCGGTCTGGCGCGCGTGCGCTTCTACTGACTCGGTGGGGCCGATTACTACCACCCCATAGGCTGAGTCCGGGACGGGCCGGCCATCTCCGCGTTTGAACAGTGCATCGTCGTGTTCATACCCGAGGACGGCGTAGACGGGAAAGCCAAATGCCGTCAACTTGCTGCCGTGCGCCGGTCGAAATGCATTGACCGAGTTTGCTTCGACGCGCATCGGATTCGGATCGATATACTGGCTCTTTAGCAGCGGGGCGATGAACGCGTGTGCGTTCGATCGACAGTCGAGTTGCGGATCGAGCGCGTAGGCGTAGGACGAGCCCGAAGCGAGCCCCGCGGCGATAGCAGTAAGCACCGTTACCCAGGTGTAGATTGCGGAAACCTTCATCAGTCGCTCCACTCAATCGAGCTTGCTCACGATCCGGAACCAGCATGTCCTGCACCCGCTCCGGTTTCATGGCCAGCGCTCATATGCGCATTCCAGGTCAGCGTGAGGGCCTCCCTGGTGGCGCTCCGGCACCATGTCTTCATGGATGACGAAGACTCGGCGCACAGGCCTCCCCGACACCGAGACCAATCGGATTCCTCACCATTCTTCAATGCCGACTCCAACGCATGAACAAAACGCTGAAACGCATCCAGGGTTCCATGGACGCTTCGGTAGTCGGTGCAACCGATCCTGCCATCAAGTACGACCAGCATTCCGGCATTCCCCGCCAGTTCCAGGATGTTCATTCCGTTCTCCTCAGATCGCTCGACTATCGACCCGTCGCTCACGCCGCAAGCCGGTAAGCACGCATCGCGGACCTCCCAGCATCCAGCAAGACCGGGTTCCTCAAACAGAAATCGGTCCGACCTGATGCCGGCATTGCCTTGCCAGCAGGATCCGGCCCAGGATCTCTACTAGTCTCGATGAACTCCTGGGAACATAGGAAAGTGCCCAGCCGGGAACGGGACGATAGACATGCAGTTCCACGCGTGATAAGCGCAGTGCGCTTCGAATACCTGCTCATTGGACAGGTCCCAGGTTCGTCGTACTGCCAGGACCCTCACAACGGCCACCGCCCCCCACTGCTCCAACACCGCCCGCACGCCGTTTCATCGCAGTCCCCTCCGAGGCAGGATCTCCTTGGCGCTCGCCATCCGCAAATATGGCGAGCACCAGGCAGCATTTAAGGCCGGGCGATTCCAGACGTCCGTAACGCGAAACCGCGGCTTGTACTAAAAATGCGAGCCCGGCCGTGTTATCACACGGCCGACCAGGCCGCCCAGACTTCCCAAGCTGACTTGCCAGGTCTGTCTATCCAGTTCATGGGTAGGCATGCATCACTGGCCGTCTGGACGCGGGCGGGAACACGCGCCACGATCCGTCATCGTGCCGGAAGAAGAAAATGGCCAGCGAGCCGGTCGTTCGCAACGACTCCACGCGCACGCAGCGTCTATGGCTCGAGTTTGCACGACCGTATCGGGTCAGGCGGACCGGCATGGCCGGCGTGGGCGCCAGCCATTTGTCGATCAACCATCGCAAGGACTTCTGATCGGTGTTCATCTGCTGCTCCTTCAACCCCATGGCCGTTGATCGGGCGCGCCCCTTGCCGTGCGCCGTCAGGCCGCCACGTCCTCGAGGACACCGGTGTGCAAGTCGGCCGCCGATTCGTTGCTGACGTGCGATTCGTGCTGATAGATCAGGTCACGAAGTTGCTGATAGATCGCAGTGCGCCAGGCATGGCCCGAGAAAATCCCGTAGTGGCCGCAGCCGCGGGCCGTCACCCGGTGTTTGAGCAACGCGTCGAGTCCCGTGCACAGATCGTGAGCCGCGTGGGTCTGGCCCCGCCCGCAGATGTCGTCCCGCTCACCTTCGACGGTGATCAGTGCAGTGGCCTTGATGGCGCCCGGGCGGACGTGTTCGCCGCGCACCTGCCAGGTGCCGCGCGCCAGGCAGAACTCCTGAAAGACCACCCGAACCGTTTCCAGATAGTATTCGGCCGCCATGTCGAGCACGGCGTTGTACTCGTCGTAGAAGCGGCGATGCGCGTCGGCGGCTTCGCTGTTGCCGGCTGCCACGTCGCAGTAGTAGCGCACGTGCGAATCCAGGTGGCGCTCGGGATTCATCGCCACGAAGGCCGCGTGCTGCAGGAAGCCGGGATACACCTGGCGGCCGGCACCGGGATAGTTACCCGGCACGGTCTCGATCAGTTCGTGTGCGAACCAGTCGAGCGGTTTGCTGACGGCGAATTCGTTGACGGTCGTCGGGCCGCGACGCGCGTCGATCGGGCCGCCGATCAGCGTCATGCTTCTGGGCGTCGTCTCGCCATGGGCAGCCATCAGCGAAATAGCGGCGAGCACCGGCACGGTCGACTGGCAGACCGATACAACATGAACGTCCGGTCCCACGAAACGCAGAAATTCGCGCAGATACGCGACGTAGTCGTCCAGGTGAAAGGCGCCCTCGGCGAGCGAAACCGTGCGGGCATCGCGCCAGTCGGTGATGTAGACGTCGAAATCCTGCAGCATCGCCGCCACGGTGTCACGCAGCAGCGTCGCGTGATGGCCCGACAGGGGCGCGACGACCAGCGCGACGGGATGCCTGTGGGGCGTGGCGCGCTCGAAATGCAGCAGCCGGCAGAACGGCTGGTCCAGCACGACAGTTTCAGTCACCGCGACCTGCTGACCCTCGACGACGGCGTCGGTCAGGCCGAATTCCGGTTTCGGGTAGCGCTTGCAGAGCCGCGCCAACAGCTCGCAGCCGGCCACGAGCTGACTGGTGGGCAGCGCGGAAGCGGCGTTGCCGGAACCTGCAAGGAAGCTGGCGGTGGCCTGCAGCCAGGGAAGGAACGGCGCCCAGATCGCAGTTTGCAACTCGCGCAGGGGGTAGGACATCAACACGTCAGCTTCTCCTTGACTACGGCAGCCGCCTCGACGCATTCAGCAACCTGAGCTGCTGAAATAGGTCTTATGACCAAATACTAGTGGTCGTTAGACCAATAATCAAGACCAGTAACGAGGGGAGAAATACCAATAAGTACGAGGATTTAGCAACTGCTCGGTGGGTCAAGCCCAAGCAATTGGTCGTTAAGCGGGTGTTGGGCAGTATGTTAACTGTGCTTAATTGGTTTCTTGACCTACCATACATAGGTCGAATGACAGGAAGGGACGGCTGCTTCCGCTTTGCGGCGGCCCGGCGACACTGACTGACGAATCCCCTCTTGAGCCAGGCGCGAGCCGAGTCAGGCGCACCATTTCGGCGGCCGGAAGGAACTGTCCTGCGGAGATAACCCGTCACTGAGGAGTTGGGCGCAGATGAAAGAAATGACGATCACATCGGCGGAAATGCTAGGCTCGAGCGCGCCAGGCGAGCCCCGGCGGCGAGGCAACAGAACAACGCGCGTGCCGGAGATCCTCGAGGTCGCGATCAGCGTTTTCGCTACCGAAGGTAACGCAGGGTTCACACAACGCCGTGTGGCGAGCGATGCGGGTATTCGCCTGAGCACCTTGCAGCACTATTTCGGTACCCGGGAAGACCTGTTGCGAGCCACGTTGAGAGCGATGGCCAACCGCTACCTTGAGCTTTATCGAACGCTCGCCAGGGATAAGCTTCGATCGCCGGAAGCCCGCCTCGATGCGATCGTCGACGAGGCGTTTGCTGCACTGACGCGGCCTGGCACCAGCACGAGCGCCTTCGCCCTCGAATCGTGGAGTTTGGCCGAGCATGAGGAGTTTGCGCGCGATTTGACGGCGGAAATCACGGGAGAATTCCAGGAAATCTTTACGAGTCTTGTTGCGAAAATAAACCCGGCGCTGACGTCTGGGGAATGCGCGCTCCGAGGTGCTTTGCTCGTCTCGCACTTGCAGGGCCTGGTCGTTTTTATCCGTCGAGCTGGAGATAACGCGCCTGATCTGGGCGCATTTCAGACCGCCGCAAAAGTCGTTTGGAAAGCGCTGAGTAAAGCGCCTCAATAAGCGCGTTCAAATTCGACCACCTGATACGAGCGGGTCGCCGCGGGCGTCCCTGCCTCGTCGTCTCAACGCGGCAAACCCTTGTGGGCGGCGACAATGACTACGTCCGGTCGTGTTGCCTCATGAAGGAATGTTACCCGGACGGATTGTTGTCGTTTCGCTTTCTTTCTTCTCTTCTTTCGTGGTTTGCCGGGCGCGGAGCGCCCGGCCCCCGGCGACTTTCGACGTCTCCGCAACTACACTTCGGCTGGCGCATCAGCGGACTTTCGCAGGCCGCCCAGAATCAGTTCTTTTACGCGCTCTGCTCGCCATGCCTTGCCCCGGCGCTGCAGCGTTCGTAGTTGTGCCTGACTTGCGTACGCCTGCGGAAACATCTCGGCCAACCGATCCATCAATACGTTGGCCGGCATAGAGGGCGGATTCAACCGTCCTTCGATTAGCGGCCACGTCGGCGAACGGATCCACCCGACTTCTCCACCAGTGCTTTGCCTTAGGTTGCTTTCGGTGCGTTGGACGTGCCTCACCTTCCTTCCATGCCGAAGAGAGGCTGGCGAGGAAGACGGCAACGTCTGATTCGCCAGCCGGCGCTGCTTCAGCACGCACGCCGTGGGCTGCGAAGTCGTTCAATGTGGTACAGCGAATTGACATTTTTATTGTCTCAACGTTGACGGCTTTAACGCGTTCTACGCATGACGATTTGCTCAGTCGGCGCGCCGACATCGAGCACGCCTTGCCGCAGCGCATAGATCGGGCTGGTGCCGATGTCGCCGAGCACCACGCCGAGTGCGCCGAGGATTAAGAGGGGCGTTCCGGCGCGGTGTTCGTTGCGCTCAGGCCCAGGCGCTCCGATGACCTACGTGTTCGCGCATGAATGGGGGCTTGGGTGAGCCTCAGATACGAAGGCGTGCTGCAAAAATTGTTCCGCGCGATGCGCGGCCCGACGCCATCGGAGATCGTTCGTTGGATCATGGCTTTTCACCTTCTGTCGGCAAGGGCAAGGGCAGTGGAGGAAAAATTCGTACCGCGCGCGAAGACGGACGACCTGTGCCGGCGGTCGGCCCCAGCAAGGAACAGCGCTTGCTGCACTCCATGTTGCCGCCGCGCAATCCGTTTCAAACGGCAAGTTCCGCAAACCCGGAGCAGGTCTTTTTTCTGGTCTCGTGAGGAGCATGAACATGGAATACATGTCGGTGGAAGAACGCATCAGGACCAGGGCTTACCGTTTGTGGGAAAAGGCGACCGAGCCCAAGGGGACACCTGAGGAATACTGGGAACAGGCGCGTGCCGAGATCGAC
The DNA here is from genome assembly GCF_902833905.1 of Paraburkholderia tuberum STM678. Classification (GTDB taxonomy): domain Bacteria; phylum Pseudomonadota; class Gammaproteobacteria; order Burkholderiales; family Burkholderiaceae; genus Paraburkholderia; species Paraburkholderia tuberum. The sequence goes on from NZ_CADFGP010000040.1 coordinate 20,699, forward strand.
GATGAAGACGCGCATGCCGACGCTTCGGGTGTGCCCACGGAGCCATCCGGAACGCTGTGACGGATCTCCCGCGATCCGCCGCCCGCGCGGTCCACTGCCTGGGGGCGCGCCGTCGGGCCTGCCCGGCATTCGAAAGGGTTTTGTCGCAGTGAGGAATGCGGGGTGAACGAGCTCGATATGCACAGTACTGCTTATATTGCGAGGTCGTAAAATTGATCGGCGGTGGACAGATGGGTTCCGCGAGCACACTTCATCTGTCCGTTGGCGATCATGCAAGCTTCCGCTGTCGCATAAGACACCTCCCTTGCTTGTGCCAACCATGCCGTCGTTGGCTTCGAAATCAGCCCGCCCCGTTCAGATCCAGCGACAACTGCTTTTTCGCATTTGCGCCTGGCGCTTCACCAGATGCATTCCGTTGTAGCGATGCGGCTTTTAGCACATCAAGATGAAAACCGCCCCCGCGCCGACGCTGACAATGCCATCGAACTCCTGCGCGGGATAATAGCCGCCTGCGGGGACATCGCTGCGCCCCACCGCTTCCTGAAGCGCCTCGCTCAAGCGACGTCCGCCAGTATCGACTGGCGACAGTCCGACGCAGAACACCGGCACGCATACTGCGCCCCACGGAGGTATCGAAACCTGCCGCCTTGAAGGCTTCAAGCCCCTTTCTGTAACCCGCACCCATGATCGAATGTGCAGTGGCGAACTGCTCCATCAACTTACGGCTCCTGCCGTCGCCCAGTTTCGCCAGCAGCATGGCGGTCTGCTCGTGGACGGAACGCTCCTGCTGCTCGAAAGCCGCCCATCCGCTCGTGAGTTTCGCGGGGTTCTTCCCGCGCAGCAGAATGTCCTTCCACTCCTGAACCTGCATCTTGAATGTCACCAGTATGCTGGTGACTACCCGTTCGTTGGCGACGTTATCGCGGACAACGGTGTGGTATGCCGTAATCGACTGATCCTGCGAATGAAGTCCGTACATCGCACCGGCGATCATCGGAAATAGCGAGGCTGCGAACGCCACGGGAAGCTTGATCGTCAGTTTCGTTGATATGGTCGGGTCAGCTACAGAACGGTAGGTGAGCGCGTCATCTTCATGTCCTCAGCGCGGGCTTGACCCACGCGGCTTGACGGTGCAACGACGCACATGCCCGGTTTACGGCCAACCGGTATACGAAATGAATCCATCCCTAATTGTTGAACGCACCTCAGCAGTCCTGGCCGCAAATTACCGGAACGATCACGGGTTGTACGCTTCCGTTATGGGTTTCTGAAAGCGCTGTTGCGAAAGTTGGTAAAAAGCGAGGGACGCATCGAACATAATTTTCGAGGAAGGTCGGTTACCTGAGCGAAGCCGACGTTCGAATGTCCACTTGACAGGGGCGCGCAAACGGCCGTGGATGGCCGGCTAGCGCCAGCTACAGCCATGAATCACGGTCCGAGGCGCCAACGTTCGAGAGGCATAGCGCCGTCCTTCTTCGGTGCTCTGTCGCCCCATGCTGGGAGAGGCTCACGGCAATAGGTATAACGGGGTGCCATGGCGGAATAGTCCTGCGACGCAGCCCAGTCCCCTCGACACTCCGTGCGGCCTGCTTCATCCTTCGCCCAGGAAGAAGCGTTAAATATTTGATGCTATAATTGATGCGATTCAGCATCAACCGGGAGTCATCAAAATGCGAACCACTGTTACGATCGACGACAACCTTTACGAGCGCGCTCTTGAGCTCGCCGACCCTGACATGGATAAGGCCGACCTGTTTCGGGTGGCGATGCAGACGTTTGTTCGCGTTCAGGCTGGTAAGCGTCTGGCGTCCCTGGGTGGCACCGAGCCCGGTATGCCCGACATCCCGCGGCGCCGCTCGGAGCCTGCGGCTCAATGAGCGTCCTCATCGATACATCTGTGTGGGTTGATCATTTCCGTCGCGCGAATATGAGACTTGCCCAGCTGATCACCAGCGATCAGGCGCTCACACATCCAGTCGTGCTTGTTGAACTCGCCTGCGGCACTCCGCCTGCACCCCGCGCACGTACGCTCCACGACATCGGGCTGCTGCAACATGCGACGCACGCGACATGGACCGAGGTGATGGAGTTGATCGAGGCAAGACAAATTTATGGTCGAGGCTGCGGCAGCAGCGATCTTACGCTGCTTGCGTCAACTTTGATGACTCCCGGTGCGTCACTTTGGACCTTGGACAAACGACTCGCCCAGTTCGCCGGTGAACTCGGCATCGCGCACATGCATGACATGCACTAGGCACGGCATCCACCAGGCACGTCATTCGGCACTTTCCAGGATCAGCGCTATCGTTGTGCAACAACCTGCGGTCTTACAGCTCACCCACCTAAGCAGATCCTCACGACGCTTTTCCGGTCTGCAAGTGGATTTTATATACCGCACGCTACTTAGTTATACTAATGAAATTTTGCCAATTCCTTTTATGTCAAATTGCGGTTTTGCATCGTCGCGATGAGATACGTGGGAAAACGCATGATTGCATCTCCTTCCTGTCGTCGAATCCGCGCACCCTGAAGCAGTTGCGGATCCTTGGGCCGATCAGCATTGCGGCTTAGATTTCAGAGACGCCGGAACCCAGATAGCCGCAGACTGCGCGTGCCAACGGACGGGGCCAATACCATGGCTCAGGCGGGAGGACCGGTGGGGCGTCGGGGGCTGTCAAGGGCAATTCTTACCGGGCAAATTTTCCAGATTCTTTCACAGTACTCATCAATCGCTCGATCGGACGAGAATTTCTCCGAGTGCGCCGTATTGAGAATCGACATGCGCGTCCAGCGCCCGGGGTCCTGCCAAGCGGCGCTTACCCGGTCCTGGCAAGTCACGTAGTCCGCATAGTCGGCGAGTACGAGAAATGGATCGACCTGCAGCAGGTTCTCGACGAGTGGGCGAAACGCCTGCGGGTCCCCACGCGAAAAAAATCCGCCTTCGATCAGATTGAGCGCTTCGCGCAACTCGGCATTACTTTCGACATGCACAGCGGGACGATAACCTTCGTGCTTGACCCGCTCTACCTGTTCAGCAGTCAGACCGAAGAGGAAAAAGTTCTCGTCGCCCACTTCTTCGCGGATCTCGACGTTGGCACCGTCCAATGTTCCGATAGTGAGCGCGCCATTCATCATGAACTTCATGTTGCCGGTACCGGACGCTTCCTTGCCGGCGGTCGAGATCTGCTCGGACAAGTCGGCGGCCGGATAGATGAAGTGCGCGTTCTTCACATTGAAATTGGGAAAGAACACGACCTTCAGTCGGCCGTCCATGGCCGGATCGTTGTTCACGACTTCGGCCACGCCGGTGATCAGTCGGATCATAAGCTTTGCCATCGCATAGCCTGGCGCCGCCTTCCCGCCAAAGATGAAACAGCGCGGTACGATGTCCTGCCCGGGATTGAGGCGCAGACGCTGATAAAGCGTGACGATGTAAAGCGCGTTCAGGTGCTGACGCTTGTACTCGTGAATACGTTTGACCTGAACGTCGAACAGCGCATCGGGATCAAGGAGGATGTCCGTGACGTTGCGGATCCGTTGCGCCAAGACCTGCTTGTTCGATCGTTTGACCTCACGCCATTCCTCCTGGAAGGTCGAATCGTCAGCATGCGCGTCGAGATTCCGAAGCCGCCGGAGGTCGGTGACCCACCCATCACCCACCGTCTCGTCAAGAAGCCGCGCGAGGCCCGGATTGCTGAGCAACATGAATCGGCGCGGTGTGACGCCGTTTGTAACGTTGTGGAAGCGCTCTGGCCACAGTTCAGCAAAATCCCGCAGTATGGTCTGTCTGAGCAGCGCGGAATGCAGCGCGGCCACACCATTGACAGCATGGCTGCCGATCGTCGACAGATGGGCCATGCGGACCCTCTTCTCCCCTCTCTCGTCGATCAGCGACATTCGCGCGATGCGGGCATCGTCACCGGGATGCCTTTGCCGAACCTCGTCGAGGAACCGGCGGTTGATCTCGTAGATGATCTCGAGCGGCCGCGGCAGCAGGCTTTGAAACAGTGGTACTCCCCACGTCTCAAGTGCCTCAGGTAGCAGTGTGTGATTGGTATAGGCGAACGTGCGGCGGGTGATGTCCCACGCCTCGTCCCATGGCACGAGACGTTCGTCCACCAGCAGGCGCATCAGTTCGGCTACCGCGATGGACGGGTGGGTGTCGTTCAACTGCGCGGTGAACATGTTCGCGAAGTGTTCCACCGGTTCCCGCCTGCGGTCGAGCAGGCGCAGCATATCCTGCAGCGAGCAGGATACGAAGAAATATTGCTGGGCCAGGCGCAATCGCTTGCCGGCCTCGGGCTCATCGTTGGGATACAGCACCTTTGAGAGCGTCTCGGAGATCACCTTCTCCTGTACCGCCTCATAGTAGTCGCCGGCGTTGAAATCCTGCAGGTCGAATGATTCGACCGCCTCGCTCTTCCACAGACGCAACGCGTTACACGTGTTGACCCGGTAACCTAGTATGGGCATGTCGCAGGCCACGCCCTTGACCTGATGCGCCGGTATCCACCGAACGACAAAACGGCCCTGCGCGTCGATCTCGTTGTTGGTGTGCCCGCCAAAGGCAACATAGAAGCTCACGTCCGGACGAACGAATTCCCATGGATTTCCCCACTGGAGCCACTTGTCAGTCAACTCGACTTGTGAACCGTCACGGATATCCTGGTGGAAGATGCCGAACTCATAGCGGATGCCGTACCCGATGGCAGGGATTTCGAGCGTCGCAAGCGAATCCAGGTAACAGGCAGCAAGCCTCCCGAGACCTCCATTGCCCAATCCCGGCTCTTCCTCGATCGCCAGCAGCGTATCGAGATTCTGGCCGAGCGACCGTAATGCCGCCCGCGCGTTGGCCTCGATGCCAAGGTTAATCAGATTATTGCCCAGTTGCGGTCCAATCAGGAACTCGGCAGAGAGGTAGCAGGCAACCCTTATCTCGCGTTCCGTATAGCTTTCGACGGTCGCGGACCACCGCGCGAGCATCCGGTCGCGCACGCTGTACGCGAGTGCCATGTACCAGTCACGTGGCGTGGCGAGCGCGAGATGGCGTCCCTGCAGGCAGACAAGGTTGTCAACGATGCCACGCCGCAGCGCGTCCGCGTCGAGACCACTTCGTGCAGATTCGGCGCCTTGGGTCATGCTTACACTTGGGGCACTGGCCATGATGCTCCCTCCGGTTTATCGCAACCACCCTCAGAACTGGTCCTCCGACAGCGCCAGCCCCCCGCATCGCCATTCGCGCTGACAATCGACGCTTTCAGCGCCACTGCCTGGGGCAGCACATGTTCGGCAAAGAACTGCGCGGTCGCGATTTTCGCGCCGTTGAATAAAGGATTCTCGGCTTGTTTCTGCGATGCGGCAAGCAGCGAACGCGCCATCTGCCATTGTCTACGTCCTCCGCGAATCCGATGAAGACAGCTGCGCCGGATTACACGTTCCTGCGCTTCTTCGCTTTGCTATTCGACGCGCTTTCACGCGGCGCTCCGTGTCAATCGAATCAGACAAGTTCGCTCACGAGTTCGGGGATGACCGTGAACAGATCGCCGACCACGCCATAATCGGCGACGCTGAAGATGGGCGCTTCGGGATCCTTGTTGATCGCGACGATCTTGCCGGTCTGGCCGACCTGACAGTCGTCCGGCACGAAGCTCGCACCCACTGCCGCACCCGATCCGCCGAGCGCCGCGGTCAGCTGCTTGTCGGCCAGCGGTTCGAGCACCTTCGTGTAGTCCTCACCGTAGCCCAGACCGCGGCCACCCGAGACGATGATCTTGCGGATATGAGTTCCGGACGGTCCAGCTTCATCACTTCGCAGCTCACCAATTGCGAAATTCCGCTGTCTGCGGCGGCTTCGATCTTCTCCATGATCGGGTCAGCCGATTGCACCGTCGTGATGGCGCTGCCCGCGTAAATCGGACGCTCGAACGTGTCGGGGGAGTCCACGGCGGTGACGTCGCTGATCTGCGCGACGTCGAGCTTTGCGGCGATACGTGGCGTGATGTTCTTGCCGTAAGCGGTCGCCGGCGCGAGGATGTGCGAGTAGTCCTTCGCGATCTTCATCACGGTCGCTTCGACGTTTTCCGCGAGGCCCGCTTCGAGCTGCGGCGCGTCGGCCAGCAGCAGCTTCGACACGCCTGCAATCTTCGCTGCCGCATCCGCCGCGGCCTGCGCGTTGTGACCTGCCACCAGCACATGAATGTCACCGCCGATCTTCTGCGCCGCTGCGATGGTGTTCAGCGTCGCAGCCTTGATCGACGCGTTGTCGTGTTCTGCTATCACCAGATTCGTCATTTCGTCCGTCTCCGCGTTTTCCTTAAAGCGCCTTGGCTTCGGTCTTCAGCTTCTCGACCAGCGTCTTCACATCCGGCGCCATCACACCGACGCACGGCAAGCTTTATCTCTGGAAAGCTCGCGATCATTGGATTTCCTGCGCGTCACGCCTAAGAATAATATCTGGCCGATTTCTCAAATGCATCACGCGTCGGTCCGGCATGCGCCGGCCTTCCCCGAAGACGCAGGACACCTATCTGCGCATCGTGCGCGAATTTCCGCGATTTCTCGGGCGCTCACCGGGCCCGCCCACCGTCGGGAACCTGCGACTCTACCAGTTGCATCTGGTCGATCACCGCAAATCACCCGTGTAAATGAACCATGCAAATACCGCCTGAAGTTCTTCTTCGAGGTCATCGACTACGCGCGCCTCTCTTCTGCGATCAACCCGGCGAACGCGTTGCTGCAGGCAGCGTTTCACGGCGCGCTGCCAGGTCGGTCCGATTTTTGGCAAATATACGTCCTCTGCCCACTGGCGTCGCCCGAACTCGACACGACAACCTCTTCTACACCTATATAGGTGTATGATTCAGCTGTTCTCGTCCTGCTCACTTTCGCACCGGTAGTCAGCAGCCTCATCGACTCGCAGGCGCGGTCCTCGAAGTCAGCGGGATCGCAAATTTCCGGGTCCAACGCAGCCGCCGAAGCAATATGACAAAGCTCTCCAGCGTCTCTGACGCGATCATCCGTCACATCGAATCCGGGTCACTGCGCGAGGGTGACCGCCTTCCCTCCGAGGGCGAACTCGCGGCATCTCATGGCGTAAGCGTTGGCACCATTCAGAAGGCTCTCGCCCGTCTCGTGCACTCCGGACTGATAACCCGCGAGCAAGGCCGCGGCACGTTTGTGTCGGGTACGCGTGTGGTCCCCGCAGACGTCCGCTACCTGCGCTTTCGCGACGCCGATGGCAACGAATTGCCGTCCTATGTTCACGGGCGCTCCGTAAGGCGTATGAAACGCAAAGGACCGTGGTCAGAATTTCTCAACGGTGACGGTTTCGTTCGCATTGAGAGAATCATCAGCGTCGGTGGACGCTTTGACCTCTATAGCGAATTCTGGCTGCGCGAGGAGCAATTCGTCGGACTGGGCAGTCTCGACAATGAGGCTCTTGATAAGAACCTGCGTGAACTCATCGGTCAGCGACTATCACTTCCCACGCTACGAGTCGACCAGTGGATCCGCTTCGGTGCACTTCCCCCGACGGCCGCTCGCGAGCTTGGGCTTGAGGCCGACGCGCCCGGCTTCATCATGGAGTTGCGCGGCTACACCCTGCGCGACCTGCCGCTTTACTATCAGAGCGTCTATTCCGGGCCATTTTCGGAGCGCCTCGTGGTCGTGCGTGAGAACGCAGCATAAGCCTGACGGCTTCATCGTCCGCGCACGCAGGAGGCGCTCTCGGGCGCCTCCTGTTTTTGGAGCTGCAGTTGCCCGCGAGCGTCGCATCAGAACTGATCTTCCGACAACGCCAGCACACCCTCGTCACCCTTCGCGCTGACGATCGCCACTTCGAGCGCCGCCGCCTGCGGCAGCACATGTTCGGCGTAGAACCGCGCGGTCGCAATCTTCGCGTCATGGAACGCGGGATCCTCGTCGCGCCTGGCCGCCGCGGCCAGCTGCGCACGCGCCATCTGCCAGCCGCCGAGCACGATGCCCGCGAGCTTCAGATACGGCACGCTGCCCGCGAACACCGCATTCGGATCGCCCTTCGCGTTCGCAACGACAAAATCGACGACCGCGCCCAGCGCGCGTTGGCCCTGCAAGAGTTGCGTCTTCATCGACGCGAACGCCGCGCCCTGCTGCGCGCCAAGCGCTTCCACCGTTTCGGCGATACCAGCGAGCAGTTCCTTGGCGACCTTGCCGCCGTCGCGCAGCGTCTTGCGGCCGATCAGGTCGTTGGCCTGGATCGCCGTCGTGCCTTCGTAGATCGGCAGAATGCGCGCGTCGCGGTAGTACTGCGCGGCGCCGGTTTCCTCGATGAGACCCATGCCGCCGTGCACCTGCACGCCGAGGCTCGCGACATCGATCGACAGCTCCGTGCTCCAGCCCTTCACGATCGGCACCAGGTATTCGTAGATCGCCTGATGCTTAGCGCGCGTCGCGTCGTCCGGATGACGATGCGCGAGATCGCAATGCGAGGCCGCGACGTACCCGAGCGCGCGCGACGCCTCGGTGAGGCTGCGCATTGTCGCGAGCATGCGGCGCACGTCCGGGTGCTGGATGATCGCCACAGACTGCTTCGCGGAGCCATCCACCGGACGGCTCTGCACGCGATCTTTCGCGTAGGCAACCGCCTTCTGGTAAGCGCGATCCGATATGCCGACGCCCTGCATCCCCACCGCGAAACGCGCCGCGTTCATCATGATGAACATGTATTCGAGGCCGCGATTTTCTTCGCCGATCAGCTGACCGAGCGCGCCGCCGTGGTCGCCGAACTGCAGCACCGCGGTCGGGCTCGCCTTGATGCCGAGCTTGTGCTCGATCGACACGCAATGCACGTCGTTGCGCTCACCTAGCGAGCCGTCCTCGTTGACGAGAAACTTCGGCACCAGAAACAGCGAGATGCCCTTCACGCCTTCAGGCGCATTCGGCGTACGCGCGAGTACGAGATGGACGATGTTCTTCGCCATGTCGTGCTCGCCCCACGTGATGAAAATCTTCGTACCGAACAGCTTGAACGAACCGTCGCCCTGCGGCTCGGCGCGCGTGCGCACCATCGCGAGATCGGAGCCGGCCTGCGGCTCGGTCAGGTTCATCGTACCGGTCCATTCGCCTGAAATCAGCTTGGGCACGTAGGTTTGTTTTTGCGCTTCACTGCCTCCTGTGAGCAATGCCTCGATCGCGCCATCGGTCAGCATCGGACACAGTGCGAACGACAGGTTCGACGCGTTCAACATTTCTATGCACGCGGCCGCGACCACCTTGGGCAGGCCTTGCCCTTCATATTCGACGGGATGCTGCACGCCCTGCCAGCCGCCCGCTGCGAACTGGCGAAACGCGCTGGCGAAGCCGGGCGTCGCGCTGACGTTGCCGTCCTTCCAGCTGCTCGGATTGCGATCGCCGTCGACGTTCAGCGGCGCGAGGACTTCGCCGCACAGTTTCGCGGACTCTTCGAGCACGGCCTGAGCCGTATCGAAGTTCGCATCCTCGAAGCCTGGCAGCGTCGCGGTATCTTCGAGACCGGCCAGTTCTTTCATCGCGAACAGCATGTCCTTGATGGGCGCCGTATAGCTCATTTCGGTTCTCCTCCCTTGATATGAAAAAAGGACGCGGGACTCGGTCGGTCCTGCGCCCTTCATGTGCTGCCAGACGCATTTTATTCGGCGTTGCGGCGCTACGGCTGCTAACCGAGTTCGCTGACGAGTTCCGGCACGAGCGTGAACAGGTCGCCGACCAGACCGTAGTCAGCGACGCTGAAGATCGGTGCTTCGGGGTCCTTGTTGATTGCGACGATCACCTTCGAGTCCTTCATCCCGGCCAGATGCTGGATCGCACCCGAGATGCCGACGGCCACGTACAGCTGCGGCGCGACGATCTTGCCGGTCTGGCCCACCTGATAGTCGTTGGGCACGAAGCCCGCGTCCACTGCCGCACGCGATGCGCCCAGTGCTGCGTTCAGCTTGTCGGCGAGCGGCTCCAGCACCTTGGTGTAGTTCTCGCCGTTGCCGAGACCTCGGCCGCCCGAGACGATGACCTTCGCCGAAGTCAGTTCAGGACGGTCCAGCTTCGTCACTTCGCGGCTCACGAACTGCGAGATGCCGGCGTCTGCTGCGGCTTCGATCTTCTCCACCGATGCGCTGCCGCCAACGGCTGCCACCGCATCGAAACCGGTCGAGCGCACCGTGATGATCTTGATCGGATCAGCCGATTGCACGATCGCGATTGCGTTGCCCGCGTAGATAGGACGCTCGAACGTGTCGGCGCTATCCACTGCGGTGATGTCGCTGATCTGCGCGACGTCGAGCTTTGCGGCGATACGCGGCGTGATGTTCTTGCCGTAGGCGGTCGCCGGCGCGAGGATGTGCGTGTAGTCCTTCGCAATCTTCATCACGGTCGCTTCGACGTTTTCCGCGAGGCCCGCTTCGAGCTGCGGCGCGTCGGCCAGCAGCACCTTCGACACGCCTGCAATTTTCGCCGCTGCATCCGCCGCGGCCTGTGCGTTGTGACCTGCCACCAGCACATGAATGTCACCGCCGATCTTCTGCGCCGCTGCGATGGTGTTCAGCGTCGCAGCCTTGATCGACGCGTTGTCGTGTTCTGCTATTACCAGGTTCGTCATTTCGTCCGTCTCCGCGTTTTACTTAAAGCACCTTGGCTTCGGTCTTCAGCTTCTCGACCAGCGTCTTCACGTCCGGCACCTTCACACCGGCGGAGCGCCTGGGCGGCTCGGCGACTTTCAGCGTTTTCAGGCGCGGCGTGACATCGACGCCGAGGTCTTCGGGCTTGAGCGTTTCCAGCGGCTTTTTCTTCGCCTTCATGATGTTCGGCAGCGTCACGTAGCGCGGCTCGTTCAGGCGCAGATCGGTGGTGACAACTGCGGGCAGCGTCAGCGACAGCGTTTCCGCACCGCCGTCCACTTCGCGCGACACGGTCGCCTTGCCGTCAGCCACGACCACCTTCGACGCAAACGTTGCTTGCGGCAGGTCAGCCAGCGCAGCCAGCATCTGGCCGGTCTGGTTCGAGTCGTCGTCGATGGCCTGCTTGCCGAGAATCACGAGCTGCGGCTGTTCCTTGTCGACCAGCGCCTTCAGCAGCTTGGCGACGGCCAGCGGCTGCAGCTCTTCGGAGGACTCGATCAGGATTGCCCGATCCGCACCGATTGCGAGCGTGGTGCGCAGCGTTTCCTGCGCCTGTGTCACACCGGCCGACACGGCGATCACTTCAGTCGCGACGCCCGCTTCCCTCAGAGGCACCGCTTCTTCCACCGCGATTTCGTCGAACGGGTTCATCGACATTTTCACGTTTGCGATGTCGACGCCCGTGCCGTCCGATTTCACGCGGACCTTCACGTTGTAGTCGACCACACTCTTCACTGGCACAATAATCTTCACAACGCTTTCCTCACTAGTTCGAATCCGATGGACCGGCAAAAGTCATTAATACCGGTACACACCGTGGCCTGATTTACGTCCGAATCGTCCCGCCGCCACCAGTTCGCGCAGAAGCGGACATGCGCGGTACTTTGGATCGCCAAGGTCTTTCAACAAGACATCCATAACCGAAAGACAAACATCGAGCCCGACGAGGTCTGCGAGTGCCAGAGGACCGACCGGCTGATTGGCGCCAAGCCGCATTGCGGCGTCGACTTCCTCGGCGCTGGCCACGCCCTCCGCCAGCACGAAAAACGCTTCATTGATCATGGGCACCAGGATACGGTTGACAACGAATCCCGGCGAGTTCTTCACGTCGATTGGCGACTTTCCAAGCCGCACGGTCAATTCACGAACTGCTTCAGCGGTATCGGCGCTGGTTTGCAGACCGCGAATGATTTCCACCAGCGACATCAGTGGAACCGGGTTGAAGAAGTGCATGCCGATGAAGCGCGACGGATCGGCCAGCGATGCAGCGAGCGTCGTGATTGAAATCGACGATGTGTTTGATGCGACTATCGTATCGCGTCTGACTACCGACTCGATCTGCGTCACGATACGCAGCTTGAGCTCGATGCTTTCGGTGGCTGCCTCGATCACCAGATCGACGGCAGCCAGTCGCTGATAGTCAGTCGAAGTTTCGATACGCGCGAGCGCCGCATCACGCGCTGGACGCTCGAGCTTCTCTTTTGCGACAAGCCGGTCCATGCTTGCGCTCAGGGCGGCCATGCCATTCGCGAGCGCCTCATTGGTGACGTCGACCATCACGACCTTCACGCCAGCGATGGCCGCCGTCTGTGCAATGCCATTGCCCATCGTGCCGGCGCCGACGACACCTATCGTTTCAATTGCCATGATTTGTCTCTCAATGCGCTATTGCGCACGCACTATGCGCGACGAAGGTTTTCGAACACGGCCGCGATGCCCTGGCCTCCGCCAATGCACATCGTGACGAGCGCAAAGCGTCCATCGATACGCTGAAGCTCGTACAACGCCTTGACCGTAATCAGTGCGCCGGTCGCAGCGATCGGATGGCCCAGCGCAATGCCTGATCCGTTCGGGTTGACCATGGCCGGATCGAGTTCGAGCAGTTGCGTCACTGCGCAGGCCTGCGCCGCGAACGCTTCGTTCGATTCGACGACATCCAGATCCGTTACATCCAGTCCCGCCCGCTGCAACGCGATGCGTGTCGCCGGCACCGGGCCGATACCCATATAGAGTGGGTCGACCCCGGCGTGCGCGTATGAGACAAGCCGCGCGAGCGGCTCGATGCCGCGTTGCTCGGCTGTCTTGCGCTCCATCATCACGACGGCTGCGGCGGCATCGTTGATGCCGGACGCGTTGCCGGCCGTGACCGTGCCCCCATCCCGCAGGAATGCAGGACGCAGTCCCGCGAGTTCGTCGAGATCGAGTTGCAGACGGACGTGCTCGTCGGTGTCGAACACTGTCGACTGTCCCTTGACCTTGCGCGTGACCGGAACGATCTGCTCCTTGAACCTGCCTTCGGCAATCGCGTGCGCTGCCCGGCGGTGCGACTCAAGGGCCAGCGCATCCTGCTGCTCGCGCGTAACCCCATACTTGCGCGCAACATTCTCGGCGGTCATTCCCATGTGCATCGAATGGATCGGGTCGTGCAGCGCGCCGAGCATCATGTCGATCAGACGTGTGTCTCCCATGCGCGCGCCAAAACGGGCGTCAGGCGTCACGTAAGGCGCGCGGCTCATGTTCTCGGCGCCGCCGCCGATTGCTATGTCCGCATCGCCAAGCAGGATCGTCTGCGCAGCCGAAATGATCGCCTGCAAACCCGAGCCGCAAAGGCGGTTGACAGTGAACGCAGGGGTCGCTTCGCTCACGCCCGCGTCGAGCGCCGCAACGCGCGCGAGGTAGAGATCTTTCGGCTCCGTCGCGATCACGTTACCGAACACCACGTGGCCGACCTCGTCTCCCGACACGCTGGCTCGCGAAAGCGCTTCGCGCGCCACCAGTGCCCCGAGCTGGGTCGGCGGCACGTCTTTGAGACTGCCACCGAACTTGCCGATTGCGGTGCGCACACCGCTTACAACGACGACTTCCCTTTCCATTGCTACTCCTTTGCCGACAGCGAATGCGCGCAGCGTGCGCTAGCGACGCTCGCGATACGAAAAAACATCGCTCTCAAGCCGATTGCGTGCGCCGGTAGCGGGCCAGTTCCAGCCTGGCGATCGCGTTGCGGTGAACTTCATCAGGTCCGTCGGCAAGACGCAGCGTGCGCTGGTTCGCCCACGCATAGGCAAGCGGAAAATCGTCCGATACACCAGCCGCTCCGTGCACCTGGATTGCCCAGTCGATCACCTTCAAGGCCATGTTGGGCGCGACCACCTTGATCATCGCAATCTCGGCCCTGGCCTCCTTGTTGCCAACCGTATCCATCATGTATGCGGCCTTGAGCGTCAAAAGACGCGTCATTTCGATTTCACACCGTGCCTGTGCGATGCGTTCCTGCGTGACGCCATGCTCGCCGAGCGGTTTGCCGAAAGCGGCGCGTTCCAGGCTGCGCGTACACATCAATTCGAGCGCACGCTCGGCGGCGCCGATGCTGCGCATGCAGTGATGAATACGCCCCGGACCCAACCGCCCTTGCGCGATCTCGAAGCCGCGCCCTTCTCCAAGCAACAGGTTGGAAACCGGAACCCGCACATCGCGCAACTCGATCTCCATATGACCATGCGGGGCATCGTCGTAGCCGTACACCGGCAGGAAGCGCTTCACCGTGATGCCAGGCGTATCCGCCGGCACGACGATCATTGACTGCTGTGCGTGGCGTGGCCCGTCGGGATCGGTTTTACCCATGACGATATAGACTTTGCATCTCGGGTCGCCGGCGCCAGACGACCACCACTTCGTGCCATTGATCACGTAGTGGTCGCCGTCGCGATCGATCCGGCAGGCAATATTCGTTGCGTCCGATGACGCGACTGCTGGCTCCGTCATCAGGAACGCCGAGCGGATCTCGCCGCGCAGAAGCGGCTCGAGCCAGCGGTCCTTCAGTGCCTCGCTCGCATAGCGTTCGAGCGTTTCCATGTTGCCCGTGTCGGGCGCCGAACAGTTGAATACTTCCGGCGACCATGGCACCCGGCCCATGATTTCGCACAGCGGCGCATATTCGAGATTGGTCAATCCCTCAGGCGCACGCGTCGAGCGCGGCAGGAACAGATTCCACAAACCCGCCTTTCGCGCAAGCAGCTTTAGCTCGTCTATGATGCGAGTTGGCACCCAGGGATTGCCCGCCTGCCGGTTGGTCCGCACCTCCTCGATGTAGCGCGCTTCGTTCGGGTAGATGTGTTCGTCAAAGAACGCCAGCAACCGCTCCTGCATGTGCCTGACGTTCGGCGTGTAGTCGAATTCCATGATGTCTCCGTTGTTGCTGGCGTCAGAGGGTCAATCCACCGTCGACGACGATGCATTCACCGTTCGTGTAACTCGCGGCGTCGGACACGAGGTAGAGTACGGTACCCGCCATCTCGTGCGGCTCAGCGTGACGACGCAAAGGAATCCGCCCCATCCATTCGTCGTAGATCGATTTCGTTTCGAACAGTGCCCCCGCGAACTTCGTTCTGGTCAAACCTGGAAGGAGCGCATTCACGCGTATTCCGTAGGGACCGCATTCTTTCGCGAAAGCCTTCGTCATGTTGACGACGGCCGCCTTGCTGACCGAATAGATGCCCTGCATGTCCCCCGGCTGCAATGCGTTGATCGACGCAGTGTTGACTATCGAACCGCCGCCCTGTTCCCGCATCATCTTTCCGGCTTCGACCGACATGAAGAAATAGCCGCGGATATTGACCTCCACGGTCTTGTCGAATGCCGCAAGGTCCGTGTCGAGTATGTGGCCGAAATAGGGGTTCGCCGCCGCGTTGTTGACCAGAATGTCCAGTCGCTTGTGGACTGCCCGGATGTGCTCGAAGGTCTTTGCGATGTCCTCCATGCGCCCGACGTGGCATGCGAGTGCCTCGGCACTCCCACCGCTTTCACGGATGCGCCGGCATACGGCTTCGCAGTCTTCCAGCTTCCGGCTCGTCACAATCACATGCGCGCCCTGTTGAGCAAGCAGGCTGGCAATCTCTTCACCGATTCCCCTGCTTGCACCGGTGACGAGTGCAACCTTGCCGGTCAGATCGAATAAATTAGTGCTCATGTCGATGGTTACTCTTTAAATGAATAGGTCTGGCCGGTCGGCATCGGCCGGAGATCGACTCCGTTCCAGTGCCCGCCGACACCCGGATGTCACCGTCGGTTCGTCATTGACCTGACGGATCAGCCTTGTTCCTCGAGGACGTCTACCGCCATGCGTGCCAGCGCTCCCACCATTGCCCCGACCTCCTGCGCGTTTGCATGTGACGCGTTACCGTCGATCGCACGCTTTTTGACCCCTTGCACGATGGCGGCCAGCCGGAAGAAACTCATCGCCAGGTAGAAAGACCAGCCGTAAATCGCCGAAATGCCGCGCAACTCGCAATATCGGGCAACGATTTCCTTTTCGCCCGGCAGGCCTAGTGCGGCTCTGTTCTCGCCTTGAAGCCCGACGATGGGGGCGTTCGCGGGAAGCCGCAGACACATGCAAAAATAGGCAAGGTCGGCAAGCGGGTGACCCAGTGTCGACAGCTCCCAGTCGAGCAATGCCTTGATACGGCATTCGTGCGGATCAAAGATCAGATTGTCGATGCGAAAATCGCCATGCACGAGGGAAGGCGCAACCTGTTGCACGGGGCAATGAACAGGCAACCATTTGATCAGGGTCTCCATCGCTTCCATGCGCTCTGTCTCGGCGGCGCGATACTGCCGAGTCCAGAGGCCGATCTGTCGCTCGAAGTAATTGCCCGCACGGCCGTAATCGGACAGACCCACGACGTCGATATCCACATCGTGGAGCGTCGCCATCGCGCGGACGATCGCGTCGTAGTAGTCCCGCCGCTGTTCGCGAGCGATCTCAGGCAACGCCGGGTTCCAGAAAATGCGCCCCTCTTCGAAGCTCATCACATAGAACATCGTGCCGATTACATCCTTGTCTTCGCACAGGTGATACGCGCGAGCGACCGGCACATCTGTCTTTGCGAGCGCGTCCAGTACGCGAAACTCGCGATCCACCGCGTGAGCCGATTTCAGCAGCGGTCCCGTGGGTTGTCTGCGCAACACATAGTTGCCACTGGCGGCCTTGAGCAGGAAGGTCGGGTTCGATTGACCGCCCGCGAATTTGTGCGCGGACGCCGGACCGCTGAAGCCCCGAATCGACCTCTCGAGATAGGGTGCGAGTGCGCCGATATCGATATCGGTAGTATTCGTAGTCGTCATTCAATCGTTTCCTGTCATTACGCGTAGGTCTGATACCGTCGGCGGTCGACGCGATCAAGATGCGGATCGCTATTGAAGCTGCCAAGATGCCACGCACGTTCGTTAAAGAAGATCCGGCAAAAGCTGCTGTTGCCGACCTGCATGTTCAACGCAATAGCCGTCTCCGCCGGCGCCCTCAACGACTGCTGCGCCATCACGGCCATCACACCGCCCGAGGTCACCGCCAGCACGCGTTTTCCCGGACCGTCCTGGATCGCGCGCCTTGCCTCCGACACGCGATGCTCAAAGCTCGCCCATGCTTCGGGAATGGGTCCGTCGATCCGGTCTTCCGACCACAGTTTCAGCACCTGCCGCAGCCCCCGTTGGAAGTCGCCTTTCGATCCATGCCGTAGCGACTTCAGCGCCCCATGCTCCGGCCCAAGTGCTTCGAACAGTGCGTGAAAGTCGTATTCGTCCAGTCCGGCGTGCTGCTCGATATGCGTCACGGGGTAGCCGAGGCCCTGAATGATCGCGTCGAGCGTCTGTCTGTGCCGACGCATCGTGCCCGTGATGACACGATCGAATCTCGCGTCCTGTTGCGAGAAATATTCGCCGAGCCACACGGCCTGGCGCTCGCCGACCTCGGAAAGCAGGTCGTAGTTGCCGCTGCCGAACGATGCCTGCCCGTGCCGGACCAGATAGAGTTCCGCCATACATCCTCTCGTCTGTTTTGCAGTGAATGCGCGGACTTACGCCGCTGCCTTCACCATGTCCTCGATCACCTTCTTCGCATCGCCGAACACCATCATCGTCTTGTCCATGTAGAACAGATCGTTGTCGAGCCCGGCGTAGCCCGCTGCCATCGACCGCTTGTTGACGATCACCGTGCGCGCCTTGTACGCCTCGATGATCGGCATGCCCGCGATCGGCGACTTCGGATCGTTCTTCGCGGCCGGATTCACCACGTCGTTCGCGCCGAGCACCAGCACCACGTCGACCTGACCGAATTCGCCATTGATGTCTTCCATTTCGTGGACAATGTCGTACGGCACTTCAGCTTCTGCCAACAACACGTTCATGTGCCCCGGCATGCGGCCCGCGACCGGGTGAATTGCGTACTTCACCTCGATACCCTTCTCGATCAGCTTGTCGGTCAGTTCCTTCAGCGCATGCTGTGCGCGCGCCACGGCCAGCCCGTAGCCCGGCACGATCACGACGGTTTCCGCGTTACCGAGCATGAACGACGCGTCATCGGCCGAACCTGATTTCACCGGACGCTGCTCCGCCGCGCCGCCGGCCGCCGCCGCGCCCGGTTCATTGCCGAAGCCGCCCAGCAGCACGTTGAAGAATGAGCGGTTCATCGCGCGGCACATGATGTACGACAGAATCGCACCCGACGAACCCACCAGCGAGCCCGCGATAATCAGCATCGCGTTGTTCAGCGAGAAGCCGATGCCCGCCGCCGCCCAGCCCGAGTACGAGTTCAGCATCGACACGACGACCGGCATGTCCGCGCCGCCGATCGGGATGATGATCAGCACGCCGAGCACGAACGCGATTACCGTCATGATGATGAACGGGAGCCAGGACTGCGTGATGAAGAAGAGGATGCCGAAGCCGAGCATCGCGAGCGCGAGCATCAGGTTGATCAGATGCTGGCCGCCATAAACGACGGGCGCGCCCTGAAACAACCGGAACTTGTATTTGCCCGATAGCTTGCCGAATGCGATCACCGAACCCGAGAACGTGATCGCACCGACAAACGTGCCGATGAACAGCTCGACGCGATTGCCGTATGGCAGAAATCCCGCCACGCCCTCTTCGGCGCCGAGCCCGAACGCAGCCGGTTCCGACACGACTGCATACGCGATGCACACTGCGGCGAGACCGATCAGTGAGTGCATGGCCGCGACCAGTTCGGGCATCTTCGTCATCTCGACGCGCGCGGCGACGAACGCACCAATCGCGCCGCCGACAATCAGTGCGACAGACACCAGCGACAGACCGAGCGCAAGGTTCGAACCCAGCGCCGCCGCCTGCTGCGCGATCAACGCGACCGTCGTGAGAATCGCGATGGTCATACCGGCCATGCCGAACATGTTACCGGCGCGCGCACTCTTCGGATTGGACAGCCCCTTGAGCGCCTGGATGAAGCACACCGACGCGATCAGATAAAGGAGCGTAACGACGTTCGTGCTCATTACACACCCTCCTTTACAGCGATGCCATGAACTGCCTTCTTCTTCGGCTCTTTCTTCCGGAACATCTCCAGCATGCGCCGTGTGACGAGAAAGCCGCCGAACACGTTGACCGCCGCGAGCGCGACAGCGACCGTGCCGAACAGCTTGCCCGTGCTGCCGACGGTCAGCCCCGCCGCCAGCATCGCGCCGACAATGACGATCGCCGAAATGGCGTTCGTCACGGCCATCAAGGGCGTATGCAGCGCCGGCGTAACGTTCCAGACAACGTGGTAGCCGACATAGATCGCCAGCACGAAAATGATCAGATTGATCACGGTGTGGTTGATAACTTCCATCACCCGTCTCCTCTTAAGCCTTGCGCGTAACTTCACCGTCGCGAGCCAGCAGTGTGGCCGCGACGATGTCGTCCGCGAGATCGATATTGAGTACGCCTTCCTTCGTGATGATCAGCTTCAGGAAGTCGAGCAGATTGCGTGCATAGAGCGCCGATGCGTCGGACGGCACCATCGATGCGAGATTCGTGTAGCCCACGATCTGCACACCGTTCTCCGTGACGATGACCTTGTCCGGCTCGGTGAGCGGACAGTTGCCGCCGCGGTGGCCGTTCAGGACGCGACCCCGTCCCGCTGCGAGATCAACGATCACCGAGCCCGCCTTCATCGCCCGCACGGTTTCGGCGGAGATGAGCGTCGGCGCGGCGCGGCCCGGAATCAGCGCCGTCGTGATGATCACGTCCGCCTGCTTTGCGCGCTCATGGACGAGCGCCGCCTGGCGTTGCAGCCAGCTCGCCGGCATCGGCCGCGCGTAGCCGCCGACGCCCTGCGCGGCTTCGCGCTCTTCGTCGGTCTCGTAAGCGACGTTGAGGAACTTCGCGCCGAGCGATTCGATCTGTTCCTTGACAGCGGGGCGCACGTCGGATGCCTCGATCACGGCGCCCAGACGCTTGGCGGTGGCGATCGCCTGCAGACCCGCGACGCCCGCGCCGAGAATCAGCACGCGTGCCGCCTTGACGGTGCCCGCCGCCGTCATCAGCATCGGCATAAAGCGGGGATAGTGGTGCGCCGCAACCAACACAGCCTTGTAGCCCGCGATGTTGGCCTGCGACGAAAGCACGTCGAGACTTTGTGCGCGCGTGGTGCGCGGCGCGGCTTCCAGAGCGAACGCGGTTACGCCGGCGGCTGCAAGGCGCTGCGCGTTCTCGGTGTTGAACGGATCGAGCATGCCGGCGAGCACTGCGCCGCGTTTCATCAGCGGCAACTCATCGGCAGTCGGCGATGCGACCTTCAGGACGATCTGCGCACCGAAAGCCGCTGCCGCATCGCCAATCTGCGCGCCAGCAATACGGTACGCGTCGTCGGTGTAGTGAGCACGCTCGCCCGCACCCGCCTCGACAGTGACCCCGTGCCCCTGGGCGACGAGCGTTTTGACCGTCTCGGGCGTCGCCGCGACCAGTGCCTGGCGGCCTTTCGCCTCCGCGGGTATTCCAATCTCCATTTGCAACCTCACATTGCGCATATCTGCGCGATACTGTTTTGAATCTGGTGAACGAATCAGACAGTCGTCAAGTTCGCGACTGCGACTCGCCCGCACACGCGGTATTTGTCGAGATGCAACCCATCACTGTCCGCCGCAGGCGTTCGCGTTGCGCGACATGGCCGTGCCGATCTTGCGATCAGAAAAGATGACGAATGCCGATCTCGCCGCCCAGCTGATTCGATCCGGGGTGCGGAGCCGCTGGCACTGCACTGGAAGCCGACACCGAATAGATGCCCTGTTTGCCGCTGTTCTTCATGTAGGCGAATACACCGTAAAGCGCGGTGCGCTTGCTGAGGTTGTAGTTCGCCCGCAATGTGCCCATCGTGCCGTTGGCGTCGAAGTCGCCGTTATGGATATGCGCAACCTGCGCATCGAAGATCCATGCGCCGTAGGGCACTGATGCGCCGAGGTAGCCGATATCCACTCTGGCCGACCGTACGTCGCCCTCCACCACCCGGTGCAGCCATCCCGCGCCTAGCCGCACCGACTTGATGTCGACGTGTGCGGCCACCTGGTAACGTCGGTCGGTATCGCCGGACTTCGTGAAGGCAATACCCGGCGCTCCCGGGACAACGGTGACGGGCGTCGCACCTGCGCCGCCGCGCTGTTCGTCATAGGTGGTGGCCACGCCCCAGGCATTACCTTCGTACTTGAGCATGCCTGTGACTGCACGACAGGCGAGAAAGTCATTAGCCGACTGGCCAGGGCAATTTGCCGTCGCACTCGAATCGCGGCCGAACGAGTAACTCGCTCCGACCGTCACGCCGTAGAACGTGCCCATGTACACCACGTCGTTATCGAACCGGGCTGCAAGCAAAAACGGATCAAACGACGCAAGACCGCCGAATCCCCCTGAGCCGATGATGTTCGATTCCACCATCCCCCAGTTCGTCATGCTGTACTGCCGGCCAAACGTGAGTTGCCCCCAAGGGCCGCTCAAGCCGACATAAGCCTGCCGGCCGAACAGACGTCCGCCCTGCTGGAGCGCACCGTTCGACGCGGAAAAGCCGCTTTCCAGTGTAAAGACCGTTTTCAGTCCGCCACCCAGGTCCTCCGTGCCCCGGATCCCCCAGCGCGACGGCACGTCCCCTCCGCCGATCACTGGCATGCGCGCAACGGAGCCGCCCGTCGGTGTGGCATGCGTCAAAAACTCGATGCCTGTATCCACGATCCCGTACAGCGTGACCGAACTTTGCGCAAATACAGGCGCCGATGCGATCGCGGCCGCCGCCGTCATTGCGATTCTTGTCTTTTTCATCTGATCCCCTCTTTCCGCCCAATATGCTTTTGCTTCGCAATCGGTTCGCTGAACCTATCAATAAAAAGACACAGCCAGCAGCTATTCGCCGCGACGCCCTACCATCTGTTGACTGAAGCGAGGCGCGTCAGACCGGCACTTCCCCTTCGAGCGTGATCCGGTTCAAGACGCGCTCTGCCTCGCCGTAGTCATGCACGGCATAGTGCATCGTGCAACGGTTGTCCCACATCACCACGTCGCCCGCTTGCCACATGTGGCGGTAGACGTTGTCGGGGCTCGTCGAATGTTCGTACAGGAAGTCGAGCAGCGGCCGGCTCTCGGCGACCGTCATGCCCTCGATCTGCTGCGCGGTCTCCGGGTGGCCAACGTACAGTGCCTTACGGCGCGTCTCCGGATGGGTGCGCACGATCGGGTGGACGGCCGAAGGAATCTTGTCGATCCCTCTCATGCGTGCAAGACGCAGCCCCGTGAAGCGTGCACGCAGACCCTCGAGCATGCGCTGCATGGTCGGCGACAGGCGGTCGTACGACACGTACTGGTTGCACCACATCGTGTCGCCGCCATGCGGCACCACAACCGCGGAAAGAATCGAGATTTTGGGCGGAGCCGGGGTGTAGATCGAATCCGAATGCCAGGCTTCCGTCGAGGCCGTCTCTTTCGGGATTTTCGTGACCTGGATCAGACCGGGGTAGCCCGGCACCGCCGGATCCAACGGATTGCTCTGGGCCGGGTTGCCCCAAAGCCTCGCGAATTCGACGTGCGCCGCCGGCTGCAGATTCTGGCCGCGGAACACGAGGACGCAGTGTTCGAGGAATGCCCGATGCAGGACCTCGAACGTATCGCGGCTGACAGATTCGTTCAGATTGATGCCTTCGACCAGGGCTCCAACCGAGCCAGTCAGCGGAGTAATGCGGATGCTCATTTGCGTCTCCTGTTTAGCGATGCTGTTCATGTGAGGTTCTCATGCCACCGTCAGCACGATTTTGCCGACGTGCTGATCGAGTTGCATGTAGGCGTGCGCGTCGGCAATCGCGTCAATCGAAAATGTCCGGTCGATCGGCAATCCGAGGCGTCCCGCCTCGAGAAACGGCAGCAGGTCGCGCGCGCACGCCTGGATGCATTCGAGCCGTTCCTGCTCGGTACGGGTGCGGAACGTGACGCCAATCAGCTTCAGACGCTTGAGCCACAGCTTGGTCAGATCGATCTGGGCGGTGGCGGACCCGAGCCGCGCGATATTGACGAGACGCCCCTTCACCGCGAGGCATTCCATATTCGCTTCGAAGACCGGGCCACCCACCGTGTCGATGATGACGTCGACGCCGCGCCTGTCGGTCGCGGCCATCACGGCGTCGACCTGCGACTCGCGCGACGAATCGATACCGACGTCAACGCCGAACCGCGCGAGCTTGTCGAGCTTGGCAGCCGAGCGCGACATCGCGATTACAGGTTTCGCCCCGAGCACCGACGCGATCTGGATCGCAGCCATCGCTACGCCGCCTGATGCGCCATTGACCAGGATCGACTCGCCTTTGCGTAGTTGACCGTTGGTCACGACCGCATCATGTGCCGTGACGAAAACATTCGCGAATGCTGCTGCATCGATCCACGACAGGTTCTGCGGAATGGGCATCAGCGCAAGCGGATCAGAGACCACATATTCCGCCTGACAGTTGCGGCCATGACCCATTACCCGGTCTCCTTCGCGCCAGCCACTCACGCCGTCGCCGACCTCGGCCACCTCGCCGGCGAATTCGACACCCGCGGTAATGACGTTGCCCGAGCGAAGCTCGCGAGCCTGGTTGATCTCGCCACGATTCAGGCCGGCCGCCCGCACTTTGACCAGAACCTGTCCAGCACCGACCTGCGGAACGGGAATGCCCTGGATCTCGATCTTGCCGCCGTCCGGCGTCGGTACTACGCGTACTGCTTTCACTGTTGTCTCCTCCGTTGAATACGGGGCGCTCCTGATGTCGATCAGCCGGCGCCCGCCATCACTCTTGTGCGAATGACCGATAGCAGCGCGAGCGCACGGTCCGCTGCTGCCTGCGCGCCCGGCCAGTTGCCGCGCACGAATGGCGCACGCAGATCTTCGATCTCCGACAGCGCGCGGAGCATCTCGCCGTCCGCGACGCACAGCCGTCGATATTCGTTGATCGTCAGAAGGTAGGTATGCATAACATCAGTCGCTGGCAGCGTCACGCCCATGCGATGCAGCGCAGCATTCAGCCAATGTGTGCCGGCAAGCATCGCCCCTTCAATCTTCATCTCGCAGTCCTGCGCAAGGCACTTCTCGAGCGATCGCTCGATGCGCGCTGCCGCTGCAATGTGGTGCTCGGTATTCATGTGGCGCCTTCCTCCATTCGCTTGTTCAGCAGCCGAAGACACTCGCCCAGCGCAGCATCGCATTCGTCCACGATCGCCACGGTGGGCGCGACGCCGTCTCGCACGCACGGGTCGCGATGCCCTTCGATGATCTCCATCTGGTGCATCATCGCCGCGACATCTTCCGGCACCGCCGCCTCCACCTTCGGGCGCCCAACGTGCAGCACATCTCCCAGCGGATGGAAAGAGGGCCTGAGCGATCGGTCCGGCTGCGCAACCAGATAGACGCCAGGCTGCATCGGAAACACATCGTCGTCTCGCGTCACCGCTGCATGGTGGAGTGCAGCATTGACGGCGTGCGTCCCCGCTGTCATGCCTGCCCAAAACCAGAGCTCGAAGTCCTGCAGCGGTTCGAGCCGGGCACGCAGCCCCTCCAGACTCCGGATCTTCTCGAGGTGTGAAGCCACCTTCATGTCTGCGTCTCCTGTAGGTTCCGGCAGAACTGCACCGTCATTGCTATCGAATATAGGCGTCCCTCAGCGTCATCGTCAAGAACTTCTATATAGGTGTTACTTCTGATACGGCTGGTTGGTACAAGCACCTAGGCGAATTATTCTTGACTGTGCGCCGTACGATAGCTACATTTCAATCACACTTCTATATAGGACTTTGATCATGTCTCGCGCCATCGTGCTTAACCGGTCCGACAATGTGGCTACGCTGATCGACTCTGGGCGCGCAGGAGAAGCCTGCACCCTGCAGGGAGAAGCGTCCGGCCACGTCACGCTGCTCCAGGATGTGCCGTTCGGTCACAAGGTCTGTGTCGTCGACACCCCGAACGGCGCCAACGTGCTCAAGTACGGCCAGGTCATCGGCAAGGCCAGCCGTGCGCTGAAGGTAGGTGAACACACCCATGTGCACAACATCGAATCCGCCCGCGGCCGCGGCGATCTGAATAAGGAGTAGGCAGATGATTCAAACTTTTCTTGGCTACCGGCGTGAAAACGGCGCCGTCGGCGTACGCAACTGCGTGGCAGTGATCTCGGTCATGGATAACTGCAATCCGGCCACGCGCGCAATCGCCCAGGCAGTGAACGGATGCATTCCGATCACCACGCTTTTCGTACGCGGGCAGTTCGGTGCGGACCTCGACTTCACTTTCGAATCACTGGCTGGCCTCGGGCGCAATCCCAATATCGCAGCCGTGCTGCTGGTGGGACTGGAACCGTCGTCGACCGAAGAAGTGGCGCGCCGCATCAGGTCCACCGGCAAGCCGGTCGAAGCAGTCCATCTGCAGCCCGATGGCACCATCAACTGCATCGCCGACGGCACCCGGCGGGCCGCGCGGCTCGCGCTGGGCGCATCAAAAGCCAGACGGGAGCCGTGCCCCGTTTCTGAACTGATCATTGGCGTGGAATGCGGCGGGTCGGACACGACTTCGGGGCTGAGCTGCAATCCGACTATCGGCCGCATGGCGGATCATCTGATCGAAGCGGGAGCCACGGTGATCATTTCGGAAACATCGGAATTCATCGGCGCCGACCATCTGTTTGCCGCGCGCGCCATCGACGATTCGGTCAGAAAGGCCTTCGTGGAAGCCGTGCGCAACATGGAGAACGGTGCTATCAGCCGGGGCGTCGACATGCGCGAGGCGCAGCCGTCGCCTGACAACAAGCGCGGCGGCCTGACGACCGTCGAAGAAAAAGCGCTCGGCGCGATGGCCAAGGCCGGCTCGACCCCGCTGGTCGGCGTGCTCGGCTACGGCGAAGCGCCGAAGCGCAAGGGCCTGCACTTTATGGACGCGCCGGCTGCCGCAGTTGAAAACCTGACCGCGATGGCCGCAAGCGGCTGCCAGCTGATCTTCTTTGGCACCGGGGTGGGCAATCCCATCGGCAATACGATCGCGCCGACGGTCAAGGTCTGCGGCAACCTGAATACGGTTCGCACGATGGCCGACAACATCGATTTCGATGTCAGCGCAATTCTCGAAGCCGGAATGAAAATTTCCGCGCTCGGCGATCAGCTCTTTGAATACGCAATGGACGTCGCCTCCGGTACGCAACTCACGAGCGAGGTGTTGAACGTCCGGGAGATTGCGATCAGCCGGTTCGAACGCAGCCTTTGAGGATAGCGAAGTGAGCAAGCTTGCCAGCGTGGCCGACGCCATCATCCGTCACATTGAATCGGGGTCGCTCCGCGCGGGGGACAAGTTGCCCTCCGAGGGAGAACTCGCGGCGAGTCACGGTGTAAGCGTAGGCACCATTCAGAAGGCTCTCGCCCGGCTAGTGCACTCTGGACTGATTACCCGCGAGCAAGGCCGGGGAACGTTTGTCTCGGGCACGCAAGTAGCGCCCGCCGACGTGCGCTACCTGCGCTTTCGCGACGCGGAGAACAAGGAGCTGACGTCCTACGTGCATGCGCGCTCCGTCAAGCGGATGAAGCGCGGCGGACCGTGGTCAGCGTTCCTCGGTGGCGAAGACTTCGTACGCATCGAGCGCACCATCAGCATCGGCGGACGTGTGGATCTCTACAGCGAGTTCTGGCTGCGGGAGGACCACTTTGCGCGACTGGGCGATCTCGATCGCGTTTCGCTCGAGAAGAACCTGCGTGAACTCCTCGGCCAACGGCTCGCGCTGCCCACGCTGCGAGTCGATCAATGGATCCGCTTCGCGGCGCTTCCGGCCGCGGCCGCTCGTGAGCTCCAGTCGAGCACGGACGCACCCGGCTTCATCATGGAGTTGCGCGGGTACACATTGCGCGACCAGCCTCTTTATTACCAGTGCGTCTATTCCGGGCCGTTTTCAGAACGTCTCGTGGTCATGAGTTAGGAAAAGCGATGGCGAATAACCAATGGAATTGTCAGGCACTCGAGGACTGGACAGCGCGGATCTTCGAAGCCTGCAGCATGCCAGCTGACCAGGCGGTCGAAGCCGCCGCGGTGCTGGTGCGCAGCGAACTGCGAGGCTATAAGACACACGGCATGACGCGCATGGCCTCTTATACCGAGCGTCTGCGAGCAGGCGACTTCAACCCACGCCCAGCCATGCGCCACCGCACGTTCCCAGGCGGGATCGTGCTCGATGCAGACGGCGCGATGGGACAACTCGCCGGCCCCTACGCGGTACGACTGGGGATCGAGGCCCTCGCCACCAGCGCATCGGTGCTGATTGCGGTGCAATCGAGCGGCCACCTCGGCGCGCTCGGCATCCACGCCTTGCTCGGCGCCGAGGCGGGTGCATTCAGCATGATCGGCCAACGTACGCCGCCGATCCTCGCGATGGAAGGCTTCCAGCACGCAGCCATCGGCCACAACCCGATCGCCTTCGGTTGTCCTGTGCCTGGCCAGGCTCCGCTCGTTTTCGACATCGCATGCAGCGTCGCCGCGCGCGGACATATTCTGCTCGCCGCACGCGAAGGTAAGCCGATCCCCGCAGGCTGGGCGCTGGACGCGTCGGGTACGCCGACCACCGACGCGGATCGCGCGCTAGGTGGCTCGCTGCTGCCAATGGGCGGACACAAGGGAATCGGCATTGCGATGATGGTGGAATGCCTCGCTGGTGCACTGACCGCCACCGCAGATTCGCTCGGCACCGCAAGAGACGATGTTCAGAAGGCCGGCGCCGCAGGACGACAGGGTGGCTTTCTCTGGATGGTGAAACCCGGCGCATTTGCCACGCAGGGAGTCTTTGACGAATACATGTCGCAATGGACCGGGACCTACCTGAACTCGGGCGGCGACGACGCGAGGTTGCCTGGCCACCGTGGCGACGCAATGGAACGCGAGCGCCGGCAGCGCGGCATCATGCTGCCCCCCGAGATCGCGCAGGAGCTTCGCGCGCTGGGTGAGCAGTTCGGCATCAGCTTCCCGGCATCAACGACACAACCTACTGACACCCGTCGGGATCAATGAATCGCGACGTAAGCGGCCCGGGCACTCTCGCCCGCCGTCCGCTCACCACTTCGGAGTAACCGCTACATGAATGCCCCGCTTTCCGATGCCACCCGCAAGGCTCTCGAAGTCGTCACACTCGACGACAAATACACGCTGGAGACGGGCCACGCGTTCATGAACGGCGTCCAGGCGCTCGTGCGCCTGCCGATGCTGCAGCGCGAACGCGATGCACGCGCGGGACACAATACCGCGGCGTTCATCTCTGGCTACCGGGGCTCGCCGCTCGGCACTTATGACCAGGCACTGTGGCAAGCGAAAAAACATCTCGCTGCTCACCACGTCGTGTTCCAGCCCGGCCTCAACGAGGAACTGGCCGCTACGGCCGTCTGGGGATCGCAGCAGCTTGATTTCGATCCCGCCACCAGGAAGTACGATGGCGTGTTCGGGATCTGGTACGCGAAGGGACCGGGCGTGGACCGCAGCGCGGACGCACTGAAGCACGCCAACCTGGCTGGCACAACGCCGCTGGGCGGTGTGCTCGCGGTGGCCGGTGACGATCATCTGTCCAAGAGCAGCACCCTTGCGCATCAGAGCGACCCGACCCTGATCGCTTGCGGGATGCCGGTCTTCTTTCCGGCGAGTGTTCAGGAGATTCTCGATCTCGGACTTCATGCGTTGGCCATGAGCCGTTATTCCGGTCTATGGGCCGGGATGAAAACGGTTCAGGAGGTGATCGAGGCGGCGTCGTCAGTTGTCGTCGATGCTGGCCGCGTTCCGATTCTGCTGCCCGAAGACTTCCAGATGCCGCCAGGCGGCGTTCATGCCCGTTGGCCGGACGAACCGCTGGTTCAGGAAGCGCGGCTGATGGAGGTCAAGTGGCCGGCCGCGCTGGCCTACATCCGCGCCAACCGCCTCAATCGCAACGTGATCGAGGGGCCGCGGGATCGCTTCGGCATCATCGCGAGCGGCAAGGCCTTCAGTGATACGAGGCAGGCGCTGGCCGACCTGGGTCTCGATGACGCGCTGTGCCGCACCCTCGGCATCCGTCTGCACAAAGTCAGCGTGATCTGGCCGCTGGAGCCAACCGGCGTGCGCGAATTCGCACACGGTCTGCGAGAAATACTGGTTGTCGAGGAAAAGCGCCCGCTGATCGAGCAGCAACTCAAGGACGAGCTCTATCACTGCGCGCCCAACGCTCGACCTCATGTAATTGGTAAATACAACGAACGCGATGGCGAACACTTTGGCGGAGAGTGGAGTCACAGCAACCCTGGCGCGAATTGGCTGCTGCGCGCCAACGCAGACCTCACGCCTGCGCTCATCGCCAAGGCTATTGCCCGTCGCCTGAAGATGCTGGGTGTGCCTGAAGACGTCGCCGCGCGGATGGATGCGCGCATCGCAATCATCGAGGCCAAGGAGCGCGAACTCGTCGCCAACGACGGCAGCGATGGCAATCGCCTGCCATGGTTTTGCCCTGGTTGCCCGCACAACACGAGCACCCAGGTGCCTGACGGCTCGATCGCGATGGCCGGCATCGGCTGTCATGGAATGGCGGTCTGGATGGACCGCTCGACGACCTCCTGGAGCCAGATGGGTGGCGAGGGCGTGCCATGGGTCGGTCAGGCGCCGTTCAGCACGCGCTCGCACATGTTCGCCAATCTCGGCGACGGCACGTATAACCATTCCGGGTCGCTCGCTGTCCGGCAAGCGATCGCTGCGGACATCAACATCACCTACAAGATCCTGTTTAACAGCGCAGTGGCCATGACCGGCGGGCAGCCGGTCGGCGGGCAACTCGACGTGCCGGCCATGACGCGCGAGCTCGCGGCAGAAGGCACGAAGCAGATCGTCGTCGTTACCGATGAGCCGGACAGGTATGAGGGCACGGCGAACCTCGCGCCCGGTGTCACCGTCCGTCACCGCGACGACCTCGATGCCGTGCAACGCGAGCTTCGCGACGTACCGGGCGTCACCGTCATCGTCTACGACCAGGTCTGTGCGACCAAGAAGCGACGCGAGCGCAAGCGCGGCACCATGGCGGACCCGGCGAAGCGTGTGATCATCAACGAGCTCGTGTGCGAGGGCTGCGGGGACTGTTCCGTGCAGAGCAACTGTCTCGCGGTTCAACCCGTGGAAACCGAGTTCGGCCGCAAACGGCGCATCAATCAGGACACCTGCAACAAGGACTTTTCCTGCGTCAAAGGTTTCTGTCCGAGCTTCGTCACGGTCGAGGGCGGGCAGCTCAGAAAGCCTGCGGCGGCGGCCAAGGCGAAGCACACCGACTTCCCGTCGATTCCGGAGCCGGTGTTGCCGACGGCGGATTCGGCGTGGGGCATCGTCGTGGCGGGCGTGGGCGGTACCGGCGTCGTCACCATCGGCCAGGTGCTCGGCATGGCTGCCCACCTGGAAGGCAAGGGCGTCATCACGCAGGATGCCACTGGCATGGCGCAAATGGGCGGCGCCACCTGGAGCCATATCCAGATCGCCCGCGACCCGGAGGCGCTTCACGCAACCAAGGTCGCCGTCGCCATGGCCGATCTGGTGATCGCATGCGATGCGATCGTGGGCGCCAACAAGACGACGCTCGCGACGATGCGCCAGGGTCACACTTTCGTCGCCTTGAACACCCACGGCGTGCCGACGGCGGAAGCGATCCGCAATCCAGACTGGCAGTCTCCGGTCGACCGTTGCATGACCTCCATCTCCGCGGCGGTCGGCGCTGACCACCTTGGCATGTTCGATGCCGAGCAGGTTGCCACCGCGCTACTGGGGCAGTCGATCTACACCAACCTGCTGATGCTCGGCTACGCATGGCAGAAAGGCCGCGTGCCGCTGACGCGTGACGCCCTGATGCGGGCAATCGAATTGAACGCGGTGCAGGTCGAAAACAACAAGGCGGCTTTCGAGTGGGGCCGTCGTTGCGCCCACGATCTGCAGGCTGTGCAAGCGAGCTTTGCGGCCCCGAAGGTGATCGAGTTCGTCAGAAAGCCATCTATCACGGATATGGTTGCCAAGCGCGTTGAGTTCCTCACTGCTTACCAGAATCGTGCCTACGCCAGTCGATACAGTTCGTTCGTCGAGAAGGTTCGCGCTGCCGAAGCTCCGCTTGCCAGCACCCAACTCACCGAGGCGGTCGCGCGTTATCTGTTCAAACTGATGGCTTACAAGGACGAATACGAAGTAGCGCGGCTGCAAACCGCGCCGGAATTTACCGCCAAAATTGCGGCGATGTTTGAAGGGGATTACAAACTTGTTCATCATCTGGCGCCGCCTTTGCTGGCCAAACACAACGAAAAGGGCGAACTCGTCAAGCAGGCCTTTGGCCCGTGGATGCGCCGCGCTTTTCGCGGACTCGCCAGGCTCAAAGGCCTGCGCGGTACCGGGCTGGATCCGTTCGGCTACACCGACGAACGCAGGACGGAGCGTGCATTGATTGGCGAATACCGCGCCTGTATCGAAGAACTTCTCACGGCGCTCTCGACCCACAACCTCACGTTGGCGCTGGAGATCGCGCGCCTGCCTGAAGAGATTCGCGGCTACGGCCATGTCAAGGCACGTAACCTGGCCGCGGTGCGGACAAAGTGGGATCGCTTGATGGCGCGCTGGCGTGTTGGCGAAACCGCCGGCGCCGAGCTTGAGCGAACGCTCAACCTGAGCGCGACGTAGCAGGACAGATGTGATGCGCGCCGCCAACCCGGCAGGGTGCATCGTGTGCGAACGCGCCGAGGCGGCTGCCGCGCGATCACAGTGCCGATCATGAATTTGATGACCGCCGTTACCTAGCCCGAGCTGCGAACCGCACACAACCGTGCGGATCATGCAGCAACAGTCAGAACGAGCATCGAGCTCGTCACAATGGAGACATCATGTACAACGATTCAGCCAAAAGAGCACCGCTTCTCGCCATGGCCAGCGACGCACCGCCACGCAAGGCATTGTCCAACGCGTGGGCCATCACTGCGATCACCATAGGCAGCGGCCTGGAGTTATACGACTCCGTGGTCTACAACTTCTTCGCGACCCTGATCGGCCCACTCTTCTTCCCAGTCGGCAATGCGTTCGGACAGACGCTTCTGTCCTTCGCAACCTTCGGCATCGGCTATGTGATGCGGCCCCTCGGCGGCTTGGTGTTTGGCCGCTACGCCGACCGCGTCGGCCGCAAGCCAGCGGTGATCCTCACGTTGTGGCTGATGGGGTTGAGCGCAATGATCCTCGTGCTGGCGCCTTCCTATGCCCAGATCGGCCTGATGGCACCGGTGCTGGTTGTCCTCGCCAGGCTGCTTCAGGGCTTCGCGATCGGCGGCGAAATGGGACCCGCCAGCGCCATGCTGCTCGAGTATGCCGACGAGCATTCGCGCGGCTTCTACACCAGCTGGCAACCGTTCAGTCAGGGTCTCGCCGCGGTGCTCGCTGCGCTGGTCGCGCTGACGCTGAGCAATCTGCTGAACCCGAGCGCCCTGAGCGGCTGGGGCTGGCGCATCGCCTTCGTCATCGGCATCATGGTGATTCCGGTCAGCATGATAATCCGGCGGCGTCTGGAAGAGACCTTGACGCCTGCGCATGCGAAAGCGGCGACGGCAGGCGGAGCCAGGCAGCTGCTGAAAGAGCACTGGGCCAAGCTGGTGGCCAGCGTTCTGGTCATGATCGGTCTTGCATCGGCCGTGCATATCGTCGTCTTCTATCTTCCCAACTACGCAGTCATCCAGCTGCATATGCCCCTCTCGCAGACGATCTGGGCCGGCTTCGTCGGGTCACTGATCCTCGCCGCGTTGTCACCCTTCTCCGGCTGGCTCAGTGATCGGATCGGCCGACGCAAGGTTGTGTTCTGGTCCCGGGTGGCACTGGTCGCCATGATCTACCCCGCTTTCGTGCTGCTTAACGCGCAACCGACCCTCGTGCGTCTGCTCATCGTGGCCGCCTGCCTCGCAGTGCCAATGGCGATGACTTCGGCCGCTACGCTCGTGCTGGTCAGCGAAGTGCTGCCCCAGAGGCTGCGCGCCACAGGCGTGGCGGTCAGCTACTACGGGGCTGTCGTGATCTTCGGCAGTTTCTCGCAGTTCTTTTCGACCATACTTATCCATCTGACCGCCAATGCCAACGCACCCGCCTTCTACGTGATCGGCTGTGGCCTGGTCTCACTTCTCGGGCTGGCGATGGTGCCGGAAACGCTGGGCAAACGGCTATCGTAATTCAGAGGACGGTGATCAGTTGCGCCGCGCGCCCGCGGTGCACTGATCCTTTCGGTTTTAGCTGAGCGTGCGTGACATCGAGGAGCGGCCGTTTGGGCCTGGCGTGGTGAGGAACCGATGCTTCAGCGTGCCGAAGAACTACCTGACGATGCGACGTCGCGAACCGACCGGTCTCGCGACGACCCGTCAGAGCTGGAACCGCGCCACGAATTGACCCGCTGCGCGGCCTGCTGCCTGAGGCTCTCGGCCTGCGCACTGCTTTCGACCAGTGCGGCATTCTGCTTCATCGTCTGAACCATCTGACCGACAGCTTCACCCACCTGCTCGACGCCGGTTCCTGATTCGGATGGGCGTGTGTGCGACCGAAAAGCCTTCAGTTGCAAAGATTCGTGAGTCGGTGATCATCAGCGACTTCCGGCGATGGTTGCAAATGCACCGACGCTTCGACTCTATCCTCCCCAACCAGGACAGTACAGATCATGAGAGAAAAGCCGCATCCGATCATCATTACCGGTACATCGCGTGGCACTGGCGCCGCATTGACGCGAGCATTACTCAAGCCGGGGAACCGCCTGATATGCGTATCCCGTAGCCGCAATCTCGATCTGGAGGCAACTGCAGCCGCCAGCGGCCGGCTGGGGTCGGGCCTGCTTTTCGACCGTATCCACGCCGGTGCTGTCGTGTTCGTGTTCTTCGTCGCGGGTGCCGCTGGGGTATTCCTACTGCATTCCGCACGGGACTATCGCGAACTTCTTCTGGCCGCTACGCTAGTCGGCCTCACCATCGGCGCGGAAGGAGACTTGATTTCTTACCTGGTGCGATCGCATTTTGGACTTCGCGCGTTTGGCACACTCTACGGCATCGCCTTTTCGGGATACGGGCTCGGCGCCGTAATTGGTCCGGTAGACCTCAGCGCCTGCGTCGATCGCCACGGCAGCTACGATCTTGCTCTCCATGTGATACCGGTTCTGCTGCTGACCGCCTCCGCGCTGACGCTGACACTTGGGCGTTACCGGCGTTCCGGGCCGCTCGATGGGGCAACGCCATCTTTCCTCGGCGGCGCCTGACTGTGCGTCATGCAAGTGGTCTCCCGACGATGGATCACCCCCTGCGCTTGCACCTCGCAAACGAACTACATGCGCGCCCGTTTCTCCGGATTGCCGGATCGGTCGCGCTGACGCACTACGCCATCTACGCCGTTGGCGACACGGCAGTCCATCACTCACTCCTCAAGTCATTGTGCGAACTCACCGGTCTGCCTGAACCCGCGCCGCAGGCCACACACTACAACGAACGGTGGTGCCCCGAACGGCAGTTGAAGTGGGAGCGACATACCGAGTTCTCCACGTTCAGCTTCATCACCCACCGCCACGATGCGGACTACTTCTCGGGGCTCGCGACGGAACACATTCCTTCCGCGTGGTTGCAAACGCTGAGAGGGAAGCGTTTCGTCGCCACTCGCATCGAACTCGTGTCCAGCGAAGAAACCAGTATGGCGGCCGACAACGCGAGCGCGTGGTTCGACGGTTCGTCGATGGTAGGAAGCCAGGTCCTTGGCGGCGCACAGGTGTTCTGCGACTGGACAATACAGGCCGACGGATTCCTGCGTTTCCTTATCGTCGACAAAAGCTTACGCCCGGTACAAAGTGGTCGCCTTGTGCAGCGTCTTTATGAAATCGAAACCTACCGCATGATGGCCTTGCTTGCCTTGCCGGTTGCACGCGAGATGAGCAGGAGTCTGGACGAACTAGAACTATCGCTTGCTTCACTGATGCGGAGCATGGATGAACGGCAGGGCAGACAACATGACGCGGCGCTGCTAGTACAACATCCCGTAAATAGCTTGATTAAATAATTGCCTTGGCTATCATTTCGGGATGAGCCAAGGTCGTCATGCAACGCCAGTGAAGTTGGCGAAGAAAGAACGAGAAGAACTACTGTCGCTGATCGAGCGGAAGACCGCGACTCAGCGAGATGTGATGCGGGCACGCATCGCGCTGTGGGCGCACGAAGGACACGCGAATACGGTGATTGCTCGGGAGCTGCGCATATCGGTGCAGACGGTCTGCACGTGGCGCAAGCGCATCGCACAGCAAGGTGCGCGGGGCCTGCGCGAGGGTGAGCGCAGCGGCCGTCGTCCTCGCATCACGCAAGAAACACGACTGCAGTTGATTGCGTTGGCATGTGAAGCACACGAACCCGAGGGACGCGTTACGCCAACGCTGGACGAGATCGTAGCGCGCGCGATCGAGCGCGGCATTGTCGAACAGATCAGCCGCAGTCATGTGCAGCGCATTTTGCAGGCCGGTGACGTTCGACCGCACCGGGTTAAGCAATGGCTACACAGTCCCGACCCGGCTTTTCGTGAGAAGGTCAATGTGATTTGCAGGTTCTACCGCAAGGTCCCTCGAAACGCGGTGGTACTCAGCATCGACGAGAAGACTGGCATTCAAGCCATCGAACGTAAGCACCCGGGGCGTGCGCCGGCGCCGGGACGGCTGCGTCGTAGGGAGTTTGAATATATTCGCCACGGCACCCAGGCGCTGATTGCTGCGCTGGATGTACATACCGGGCAGGTGCTGGCAGATTGTCGCGAGCGCCGCACCCAGGGCGACCTGGTCGCCTTCATGGAGCGCGTGGCGGTTGCGTACCCGAGCAAGCAGGTGCATGTGATTTGGGACAACCTCAATACGCATCGCGCCCAGGCCGTCTGGCAGGCATTCAATGCACGGCACGACGAGCGGTTTCATTTCCACTTCACCCCGCTGCACGCGAGCTGGGTTAATCAGATCGAACTCTGGTTCGCCCATTACACGCGCCGGGTACTACGCCACGCCAGCCATACCAGCACCGCGCACCTGCGCGAGCGTACCGAGCAGTTTGTCCGCGCGCATAATCAGACAGCACGCCCCTTCAAATGGACTTTCAGGGGCTATCCGCTGCAAACTGGCGCATCGTAATCGAGAGACTGACATGCCAGCCATACCCACTAAACATTACGCGACCGAACTTGAGCGTCAACTGCGCGGGCTGCTCGGCCACGAGCAGATCGTCACACAAGCGTATGGTCGGCACCTGCTGATCAAACGTCTCGATGATGAGGAACCGACGGTTGTGGCGCGCCTCACCGACCTCGGCCGCAATAGTTATAGTGCCGCCTTTCGCAGCCACACGGGCCGATGGGAACCGCTGCCGGGCACGGGTTCGCTCGACGAGATGAGCGAGCTCGTCGTCACGCTCCTGCAGCCTTATTTGCAGCCCGATAATTATTAAAGCTATTTACGGGATGTTGTACTAGCCCAGCTGACTCATCTGGCGGCGCGCACCGCAATCCTGGCCGACGCGGGATCCCGGTTCAGCGCCGCCCGCGCCTACGAAGACCTCGTGAAAGCTCGCATTCACGAGTTGTGTGAGGAGCCTATCGAAGGTATGCCCACGATCGCCGAATTCCTCGAGCGCCGCTTCGGCCCGGCCATGGCAACGTGCAAAGCCGTCTGGCTACGGCATGAGCAGATAGCGGCCCGCGTCGCGAGAGCGGTCGACTTGTTGCACACGCGTGTCAGCATAGCCCAGGAGGCGGATACCGCCCGCCTCCTGAGAGGCATGGATCGGACCGCCCGCAACCAGCTAAGGCTTCAGCATGCCGTCGAGGGCTTGTCTGTTGCGGCCATTTCCTACTATGTTCTGTCGCTGTCCGGAGTCGCACTCAGGTCTGTCCACGCTGCGCACTTCATCGCAGATCCTGATCTCATCGAGGGCCTGCTGATCCTGCCGGTCATCCTGACGGTGATGTGTATCATGCGGCGCACGAGACGATCCCGAAGCAACCAGGCCTGCGCAACCGAACCGGAACATTAACTGCTGCCGCGAGTTTCGGGATCATGCGTTGAATCGGCGCGATAGTCGGTGCAATAATAAAAAGTAACGCCGTATGCCCGTGGACTTGGGACCGGGGTGTCTGACTCATTTAAGGACAATGAACAGGGTTCACGATTATGCTTTGCAGCGCATAAAGCAGAGATTTTTTGGTTGGCGATCGCGGCTGCTGACGCGTGAACAGGCCGGACGGGGCCCTTCCGCGATCAGTGACCAAAAAAAATGTTTGTGCTAAACCGCTCCGCAGGCGCTAGCGTCCATGGGCATTGAATGGGCTCTGATGTGATGGACGACTCCCGCTAAGCGGCGAGAGATTTATGCCAAAGTGGAGAAGTCGTGACGTCCACGGCAAAGGAGCGTTCATCATGAATATAGCGACTGTTGGACTGGATCTGGCCAAGAGCGTGCTGCAGGTTCACGCAGTGGATTCGCAACGCCACATTGTTGTACGCAAACAGCTGAGACGCGCGGATGTACTTCGGTATTTCGCCACGCTTGAACCGTGTGTGATTGGCATGGAAGCATGCGGCTCGTCGCACTACTGGGGCCGGGAGCTCGCAAAGCTCGGACACACCGTCCGACTGATCGCCCCGCAGTTCGTCCGGCCTTAGTAAAGAGCAACAAGACCGATGCGGCGGTTTTGTTGCAGTAAGGGGCCGGGTTAAAATTGGGCAGCAAAATTTCTGAGCTGTCTGATGAAGAAGACGAAGACACCGCGAACCACACTTGCCCCGGGCCTGGCCAAGGTCCTGAAGCGGCTTCATTACCCGCTTGAAGTGATTTTGCTGTGCGTGCGATGGTACGTCGCCTATTCGTTAAGTTTGCGCAATCTCGAGGAATGAAATGAACGCGTCCCACTTCGTGACCGAGTGAGCAAATCAAGGTGGATCCTCACTGGCCAACGGCATCGATGTACCCACGTGGAAAACAGGAAGTTTCCCAAGGCAACCGGAGGATCCAGTCGTGAATCGTACAGCAGTCGGCGTGGACATCGCGAAAAACGTGTTCCAGGTGCATTACATCGATCAGGAAACCGGCGAGATCGTGAACAAGCCGATCAAGCGGGCAAAGTTCCTTGAACATTTCGCGAACCGTGCGCCGTGCCTGATCAGGATAGAAGCGTGTGGTGGTGCGCACCACTGGGCCCGGCAACTGACGAAGATGGGCCACGAGGTGAAGCTGATGCCGGGGGAGTTTGTGAAAGCATTCAATGTCCGCAACAAGAGCGATGCGGCGGACGCCCGGGCGATCTGGCTGGCAGTACAGCAGCCAGGCAAGCCGGTAGCGGTAAAAACTGAGATGCAGCAGGCGATGCTTGGGCTGCACCGGATGAGGCAGCAACTGCTCAAGTTCCGAACGATGCAGACCAATAGCCTGCGAGGACTGCTGACGGAATACGGCGAGGTGATGAGCAAGGGGCGAAGCAAGCTGGACAAGGAGATACCAGTGGTGCTCGAACGGCTCGCTGAGCGTCTGCCTGCTGTGATCATTGACAGGTTTCGCGAGCAGTGGAACGGACTGGCGAAGCTGGACGAACAGGTAGCGCAGATTGAGCGCCGCATGCGCGAGTGGAAGAAGGAAGACAAATCGGTAAAGGCAATTGGCGATATTCCCGGCGTCGGACTGCTGACGGCAACGGCGGCAGTCGCGATGATGGGCGATCCGAAAGCGTTCAGTTCGGCGCGGGAGTTTGCCGCGTGGGTTGGGATCGTACCGAGGCAGACGGGTTCGGGCGGCAAGGTGAATCTGCACGGGATCAGCAAGAGGGGTGACACGTATCAGCGCACGCTGACTGGTCGCTGGAGGAGCGTGAGCAGGCGTCAACTCCGTTACCATCGCCTGGTATGTGAATCCGAAATCAGTAGCTCAAACCCGCCAGTTCTCTCCGGAGCCTGGCGGGTTTCTCTTTGCCTGCGGGGCGCGGGCTACATACAGCGGTGGAGTCGCTCAGCCGTTCCACGACTCGACGTTCAGGACGATCCGTGCGACCGGGTTGGCCTCTGCGGACTGTGGAGCGAACTTGATCTGGGCGAACGTGACGACGCCGAGAGCGACGACCATAAGCGCTCCGGACGCGGCGATGCGGGGAAGGTATTTCACAGAGACCTCATTTTGATGGCTAACCAGGAACCGGCGAAGCTGACAGGCGTGTCGAATCACCTTCAGCGGCATGTCTGTCCGCAACCGGGCAACGCCGGGCACGGTCGTCAGATCGCATTTGCCGATCGGACGGGGTTTGTGCAGTGCACTATAAATGGTTTATTCGCGTGCGCAGTGCGACACCCTGTCGCCAGCGGATTCTTAATTGCTTGAGCGTTTCGTGTATGAAAGATTTCTGTAGGCCGTAACGTGCCGTCATGCTATGTGGGCGATTCTCGCAGGCACGGACGACGTCGAGGTGGCCGCCTCGACAGGCTCCCCGCTGGAGCCCGCATGGTGCGCGACAATTGCGAAGTCCGCTTTTGCGACAACTATGATGGCCGGTGGTGAGGAGTCGAAGGCGGCGTAGCCGCCGCAGACGACGAGCCACCGGCAGCGCCGATTCGGCGGGGGCTTAGGATGGCTGACTGAAGCTAAAAGAACAGTCAACCAATGCCTGGTACTCACATTACCGATCGACAGGTTCATCTCTACATGACCAAGCGCAAAGATCACACCCAGGAAGTTGCCGCCGCGAAAGCGGGTATGAGCGTGCGCACTGCACGTCGCGCGACGAACGCCACTGAGTTGCCCTCGCAGAAGCCAGAACGTCAATGGCGCACGCGCGCCAATCCGTTCGCTGATGTTTGGGATAGCGAAGTCGTGCCATTACTACGCAGTTTCCCGAAACTCAAAGCGGTCACCTTGCTGCGCAAACTGCAGGAAGACCATTCTGGTCGCTTCCCCGACGGAATGCGGCGCACGTTGGAGCGGCATGTCAGCCGGTGGCGTGCGCTGGAAGGGCCCAGCAAGGAAGTGTTCTTCCCCCAGAGGTATCAGCCCGGCGTACGGGGCTTGTCCGACTTCACGCATATGGAGAAACTGGGTGTGACGATCGCCGGCGTCGCGTTCGGACACATGCTCTATCACTTTGTGCTGGCGTTCTCGCGCTGGGAGTACGCCAGCGTCGTTGATAGCGGAGAGAGCTTCCAGGCTCTTGCGGCAGGTTTGCAAAACGCTCTATGGCAGGCGGGGGGCTGCCACCAGTTGCCGGTAAAGGCCGTAGCCACATGGTCCTGCCTCGTAAACAACGCGTACGTGTCGCGCTTTCGATTGAAGACGCTTGCACAGGCGATCGATATCCGTCTTCGTCGTACCGGTCTTGCCGAGCAGTTCGACCTCGCCCGTGCCGAACGCATAGGCGACAGTGATCGAATCCTTGTGAACGTCGAGTCCTACGTACAGCGTGCTATCGTGTTCCATGCTGGCCTCCGTGCGGGAAATCGCCGGGTGTGGCACCGTCCACACCGTGCGGCTCTGGCAGCGATGCTAACCCGCGTTTGATTCCTCACGGCGGGCCAGCCTCTACCTCACGGAAAGTCATAGTGTCTTAACGAAGGCAGTCGTTCGCGTATCGATCTCGCTTGACTCCTTGTGGCCGAGCCCCGGCGGTACAGCCGTGTCGTCTTTGGTGAAAACCAATGCACTTACGGAACCGGGTTCCGGCGATGACCTTGAGGCCAAGGCCATGCTGACAACGCAATATCAGCCAGCCGCTTCAGTGTTGCCCTGCATGCACGGTCACAGGCTTGCGCCGACATGCCTTGCACAACTGCGCAATAAAAGCGTGCGAGAGCTTCGGTGTCGGTCTCAGGGGCAAGCTCGCCCTCGGCGACGGCACGGTCGAGGCGTGCCTTGATGGCCTGTAACCCAAGCTCGCGCCGCGCGGCGACCGTCTGGGCGACAGACTCGCTCTTTTCGGCATGTTGAAGAACAGCAGTCGAAATCATGCAGCCGCGCGGCCTTCCCAGGTCAGTAAAGCGTGCCGCGGCGTCGTGCAGGTAGAACGCTATCGCATCGTAGGCCGGCATCTTCCCCTGCAGCGCTTCCAGACACTGCTTGTTCTCACGCTCGCTGATATGGTCGAGCGCCTGTCTGTAAAGGTCCTCCTTCGAACCGAACGTTGCATAGAGGGACGGCGGCGGAATGCCCATGGCCTGGGTCAGGTCGGCGATCGACGTGCCTTCGTATCCACGCTCCCAGAACAGCCGCGCGGCGACATCGAGCCCCACATCGCGGTCCAGCAACCTCGGTCTGCCACGTTTCCGGGCGGGCTCGCTCATTTTATATCGATTCCTATAAAAATCGTTGACAGGTGTCTTCCGACGTTATTATTATAACGATCACTATTAAATTTAGTCGAAAAGGAGTGGTCGATGTCTGCAAAACTTTCAAGCAAGGTGGCCCTTGTAACAGGAAGCTCGCGTGGTATTGGCCGTGCTGTAGCACTGGCCTTTGGGAGAGAAGGGGCCGCGCTCATCGGTGTGCACTACGCCAGCAACGCGGAAGCTGCTCACACCACCATCCGCGAGATCGAGGCGCTCGGATCAAAAGCCGTCGCCATCAATGCGGACTTGAGTCGCGGGAAAGAAGCAACGGACAGTATCTGGGAGCAGTTCAAGGCAGCCGCGATCGCCGCCACGGGCGAACCTCGGCTTGACATTCTCGTCAACAATGCTGGCGTAGCACCGGCGATTCCCCTGTCTCAGACCAGTGAATCCGCCTTCGACGAGGTCATGACCGTCAACTTCAAGGCACCGTTCTTCCTGATTCAGGCTGTTGCAGATCACATCCGCGACAATGGACGAATCATCAACGTTTCGACGGGCTTTACGCGTGTCGCGGCTCCAACGCATCCTGCCTACGCCGCGTCGAAAGGTGCCCTTGAAACCCTCACACTGGCGCTTGCCCCTGAGTTTGGTTCTCGCGGCATCACGGTGAATACGGTCATGCCGGGCGTGACGGAGACTGACATGAATGCGGCGTGGATAACGGTACCGGAGGCGCGCGCCGGCGCGGAGGCCATGTCGGTGTTCTCGCGAGTGGGTCAACCTGCCGATGTGGCTGACGTCATCGCCTTCCTTGCATCGAATGAGGCACGCTGGACTACGGGACAGGTGATCGACGCGACGGGTGGTGCCCGCCTCTAACCATTGCGTCCGCTAGATATGAAAGGTCGCGCCAGCGCGTAAAGGATGGTGGACGTATGCGTACGTGCACTACTAAACGAGAGAAATGGCGCGACTCGCTCGCGTCTCCAAGCCGCCACCATGGGCGAAGCGTTCTGGTGGTGTGCATGGCCGATGCGAGTCCTATTTCATCTCTAGGCCATCGGCTCGTCACCTGATGGCAAACAGCCGCGTCAACTACAGTTGCTCGGTGGCAATCGAGTGATCCTGTGACCGGAACCGCGCGGGCTGCGGACATTGGCTTCATGCTCGGCACTGTCCGTTTGTGTTTAGGTTTATAGGATGCCTGCCCTGGACCACGGGCATAGACGTACGCCCCAGGCGCATGCGGGCAGGCGTCGTATAAACCTCAAGGGAGGAAACCGCGGAGTGTCCCGGCACGGCCGGAACCTTTAGCGCTATGGGGATTGGAGAGGTAGCACGCGGCGTGGGGCTGACGCAGAGGTCGGACGAAGCGCGTTGATG
The DNA here is from genome assembly GCF_902833905.1 of Paraburkholderia tuberum STM678. GTDB lineage: Bacteria > Pseudomonadota > Gammaproteobacteria > Burkholderiales > Burkholderiaceae > Paraburkholderia > Paraburkholderia tuberum. Next base: position 63,330 of record NZ_CADFGP010000040.1, read on the forward strand.
TGGAGGGGGTGTACATTGGCGAAGCTGCGCGGTGTACGTTTGTAACGGCAGGCAGAACGCGGCACCGGCTGGTCCAGGTCAGGGACGCAAGCGTCCGCTATCGGATCCCTTTGCCGGAGAGCCGACGGTCGGCTTGAATGTCTCGAAACGCTTGTGGTCATGCTGCGGCTCGCTGTACGGGTGGCGCGCGGATGGGTGCGCTGCGCTCGAGGACATCGATGACGATCATCGGTGCACCGCAGTGCCGGCAGATGAAGGTGGGACGCAAAGCGGGAGCGGTGTCGTCGGGTTGCCTCGCCCTTCAGCATGAAAACAGAGTCGGTTTCTTCTCCGGGACCACTACCGTTGGGGCGGAGCCCTATTACCGCGCGAGCGGTTTCGTCCAGTGGCCGGGCCCGGACGGTCGACCTGTGTTGCTGCGGTTGCGCCGCAGCATCGCCGCCAACTTCCGTAGCCGACCCACTGCTGCCGCCCGGGTCGAGGGTGCTTGAACGGCAGTTCGCAATTGCAGCGGCCGTTCGTCGGGTCGCGTCGGACGACGAGTGATCGGTAACGGCGACTTCTCACGCTGACTGCAGGCTGAGTTTGTCTGTTGCAGCCTCTTCCTTCAGAAGGGCATGAACGGGACAAACTAGAGTAATGGCTCAATCGCGTCTACAGGCCGACCTTGATCGTGCGGAATGGAGAGCCTTTCGCAGACGGGGCAGGATCCTCGATAAGGAGCAGGAACGAGATCAGCCCGCGGATCGTCGGAACAGTTGGCGCAGCGACAGCGCGTGCAGCAGAATCGAGCTTGGCACCACGAATGCCGGGGTCAACACATCCGGATAAGCGCCGGCACCGATGCTTGGCACATTCGGAACGATTAGCTGGAACGGACCCGGCGAAGTGATCACCCCCATAGTGACTGCAATTGCGAAATCCGCGAGGCCGAAGATGTTCCAGATGATTGTTGCTTTCCGACCCTCGGCCGTGCCGGTCGCGACGGCGATTGCCGCCGGTACGGCGAACACGCCCGTCAGCACATCGCCGATTCCCGCCGGCAAAGCGAACACGCTGGGCATCTCCCCACGCAGCGAGGCAGCGAGCGCCCAACTGCCGAATACGCGATAGAGCTGAATGGCAACGAGCCAGGTTACCGGCATCGCATCGAGCACCTGACCCACCCGCCTCGACAACAGCAACAGTGGCGCACCGATCAGCACCGGTAGAAAGATCGCCAACGGCAGCAACGGCACCGGTGACGGCGACGTGCTGGTGCGGAAGACGCCATTGATGGCCGCGCTCCAGGCGACAGCGAACCAAAGTGTGTATGGAATCGTGACCGCAAGCCAGGCCGTGCGGCGTTGGCCCGGCGTCAGGTCGGTGCTTTCGAGGCCGAGCCATAAACCGACCGCGATAACTGCGTGGGCCGTCAGCTGGTGTGCGGTGGTTGGAACGCCGCTAGCCGGGATTATCGGCAGCCAGTAGATGAAGTCAGTCCACAGGACCGTCAGCGGTGCGATCCAAAGCAGGCCGCGCCAAGCGGGACGCGGTTGGACGGTACCAACAGGAACAGGGGCGGTGATCATGAGCGGTTCTCCATGTGATTCCGGGGCTTCGTGGAGGCGGCCTCGAATACCGCAGTGAGAATGCCGAGTCGGCCTTCCATGAGATTGCGTCCCAAGTTGGTGAAAAGCTGCGCGAAGTCTGGCCCCAGCACCACACTGAGATTTGGCGAGGGCGGAGGCCCGGATGCACGCCGTTCGGTGATCCAGGACTTTGCGGCCTCGCTGTCGTCTTGCCATACCAGCGTGCGGAAACCTGCTTTTTCGATTGCTTCGTGTGTTGCATCGGCCGTCAGGAGAAAGCTTGTGGCCGGGGTTCGCGCCCACGGAACCGGATAGTGCAGTTTGCTGCCGTTTGCGACGACGTCGAACGTCGCAAATCTGCCGCCCGGCTTCAGGACACGCCGGATCTCTCGGTAAAGCCGCGCGCGATCGGCGATGTTCATCGCCACATGCTGCAGCAACACGACATCAAAACGGCTGTCTTCGAAGGGAAGTTCCAGCGCGCTGGCGGTGCGAAACGACACCTGTTCGCTCTGCCCAGTGCGCTGGGTGAGATAGCGCGCGGCATCCACGAACGGTTCGCTGAGGTCAATACCCGTAACCCTGCAGCCACGGGTTGAAGCCAGAACACGGGCCGGCCCGCCGATGCCCGAACCGACGTCCAGCACCGACGTGTCGGCGGTGATCCCGGCCAATTGGGCAAGCTCGGCAGTGGCAGCGAGCCCACGGGTGTGAAACTGGTCGAGGGCGTCCAGTTGCTGCGGTGTGAGCAGCTGATCCTCCCGTCCAAGGACTGCGAGTGCGGCTTTCAGCCGCTCGGTCAGGCCGGTCGCGCGATAGTGATCGCGCACGCCATCAAGCACATCGTTCATTGCGAGGTTCCTCCACGGTCTCAAGCGGATTGTTCCGGGCTCGCGCGTCGGGATCTGCGCGACGCCTCATCTGCAGGCGTAGGTGTACCATGGCATCTCGCGAGCGACTATTCATCACAATGTTGATGGGCTATGAAGCAGAACTTCACAGTCAGGCAGGGCGCGCTCGATGGCGTGGAGGCGTTCCTCAGCGTTGCCCGGCATCGCAGTTTTCGCCGGGCGGCCGCCGAACTCGGCGTGACGCCGTCGGCCGTCAGCCAGGCAGTGCGCGTACTTGAAGCGCGCATTGGCGCAGCGCTTTTCATACGCACCACGCGCAGTGTGCGTCTGACAGAAGCGGGCGAACGGTTTCGTTCGCGTGCAAAGCCTGCCTTCGAAGAGCTTGTCGCCGCCAGTGAGGTTGCGCGCGGACTCGGCCAGCGGCCCGCCGGATTGTTGCGTCTTTCAGTGCCGCGCGCGGCGGTGCCGATTCTGCTGGAACCCCTGATTGCATCGTTCTGCAAGGCTTATCCCGAGGTCGAAGTGGAGATCGACGCAAGCGAGAAGCTGATCGATCTCGCAGCGGAAGGATTCGACGCCGGCATGCGGCTAGGTCAGTTCGTCGCCGCCAACATGGTCGCGATACCGCTGACGCCTCCGGTTCGTTTCGTCATCATCGGCAGTCCTGCCTACTTCTCAGACCGCAGCCGTCCCGAACGCATCGACGATCTGCGCGAACATGCATGTTTGCGATGGCGGTGCTCCAACGGTGCGCTCGCGCCGTGGTCATTCAACGACAACGGCCGCGCGATCGAGTTCGCCGTGTCGGGCCCGCTCATCGCCCATGATTTTCCTACCATGCTGGGTGCGGCAATCGAAGGTGTAGGCCTTGCCCAGCTACCTGAACCGATGGCCGCCGAACGGCTGAGAGCGGGAAAACTGGTGCAAGTGCTGGAGGCGTTCGCGCCGGTGATACCGGGTGTGTTTCTCTACTATTCAAGCCGTCGGCAGATCATGCCGAAGCTGCGTGCGTTCATCGATCACGTAAAGAACTACTCCGCGGGCCGTGGCAAAGCGCGGGCGCATCATGACTCTGGAAATGCAGGTACTGAAGCCCGACATGAGCGGCTTGCTCGTCGGGACAACCATCTCGGGCGCCGAAGAGATCGCCAGGCTCGCGCCATGGGCGAAGTTGGCCAAGGCCATCCCGCCTTTTGCGGAGCTGATGCATTCGCCCAGCATGCTGATAGGTGGCAACCGCGCGGGCGTGTTCGTGTGCGGCGATGACAGCGATGCGCGGGCCGTGGTCGCAACACTTCGACGCCGAGCCGGTCGATGCGGGACCGCTCGCCCTTGCGCGCTACGCGGAACCGGCGGCCATGCTGCTGGTGCAACTGGCTTACGCACACGGGTTCGGCATCAGGATCGGGCTGTCGTTACTCCACGAGAAAGCGGCGAGCGTGCCTCATGACCCGCGTGCCTGAGTATTGACGTAGGGCTGGCTATGACCAACCGAGGAGGATGAGATGAACGTAGGCGTATTGGGATCAGGTGATGTCGGCCGAGCACTGGGCGCCGGCTTCGTCAAGCATGGCCAGGACACGATGCTGGGCACCCGAGATCCGCACAAGAAGGAGATACAGGACTGGGTCCGCAATACAACCGGAGCCAGGGCCGGGACGTTCGACGAAGCCGCTCGGTTTGGCGAGATCGTCGTGCTAGCCGTGCTCGGCCGCATCGCTGAGAGCGTGATCGAGCTTGCGGGGCCGGAGAATCTCGCCGGCAAGACCGTCATCGATGCAACCAACCCGCTCGCCGACGAGTCGCCGGTCAACGGGGTCCTGAAATATACGACGGGACCGAACGAGTCGCTCGGCGAGAGGATTCAGGCGAAGGTTCACCTCGCCCACGTGGTCAAGGCTTTCAACAGCGTCGGCAACGCGCTCATGGTGAATCCCCATTTTTCTCAAGGCACGCCGACGATGTTTTTGTGCGGCAACAGCGACGATGCGAAGGCCCGGGTTGGCGCAATCGCCCGGCAGTTCGGATGGGAGCCCTACGACTGCGGAAGCATCGTATCGGCACGCGCGATCGAGCCGCTGTGCATGCTGTGGTGCCTGCCGGGATTCCTCAGGAACGACTGGCAGCATGCGTTCAAGATGCTGACGAACTAAGGAGAAGCGATGGAACCGCTTCAAGTACCGCTGAAGGGTGATCCCGGTCTGACGCTGGAAGAGATGAAGCGATTCGTGGCCGATCACTTCGAAGACTTCGTCAACCGGAAGAAACCGGAAGTCGCATCGGCGAACTTCAGCGCGGATTTCCTCGGCCGCGACGAACCGTCGGGTCATCAGGTCGGCCCCGAAGCCGCGATGGCCATGATGAAGGCGGCTTATCAAAAGTGGCCGGACTTGCACGTCACGATCGAAGACATGATTTCCGAAGGTGACAAGGTGATGGTCAGAAACACGTGGCGCGCCACCGACGTTATCTCCGGGAAAAAGATTGAGTTTCACGGCTTTGTCCTGTCGCGGTTTGCGAACCGGAAAATTGTCGAACGATGGGCCACGTTGACGACACCGTGTGAGGCTTGATTCGAGAGCGGAGGACCACGAGCATGAGCGCCCGTTACATCCGCATCGGTGACCAGGGTGTCGGGGCGAGTTCGATCCGGGCGCGGACTGCATACAGGGTCAGCCCGCGCGTAGACGGCAGGCGTCTCCGCTCTACTCAGAACCATAACGTTGAGGAGGCTGTTTTCTGAACACGTGGTCGACCGGAATCCGTTGGAAGTGCCCCCTCAGCGTTTCCGGAAGCGGCGGCCCCGTCACGGTGCCGGTCGGCTCGGCCTCCAATCCGCGAGCGCAGGCCGACAAACTGTAGGTCCCCCGCCGCTGCGAACGGCAGGTGGTCGGTGGTGAACGGACACTCACGAACCGGCCGCGAACGGCCGGTTGTGGCCGAAGTGGTCGCTTGGAATCGTTACAATGGTCCAGATTCACCCCCACCTTAACAGCATCGAGTGCGAGACATGCTGACTTCCTTTTTCTGGAGTGGCGACATCATCCGCAGTCGACGCGTGAGTGACATCGTGCTATCAGGCTCGGTTGACGTGCCCGTGCCCCCTGCACGCCTGCTCGCAGATTGGGAAAGAGAGACATCGTCGCGCCTGGTCCTGGAGCCCGGGGACGTCGAGGCAATGCCTTTGGCGCGAGCGCAGGCGCGCTGGCCGGACTACACGCGCTGTGTGCAGGCAGTGTCCGATTGGACGTGCGCGCTTGGACTTCCTAAGGTGCTCGCCTCCAGTGACGTAGCCCTCATGGCCTGCCGCGGCGCGAAGTACCACCATGACGGTGCGCAATATGGCGGTGCGGCCTTTTGCAATCTCTTCCTGAGCGAGGACAGGGGTCTGGACTTGCATTTTCCCTCTACGGGCCATCGCATTCCCCTAACCCGGGGAACGGCTGTGATATTCGATACTGGTCAGCCTCATGGCGTCATTCAACGCAGCAGCAGCGGTTTTAACGTGGCCGACTTCGCGCCGGACCAGGATTGCATCCAAATATTTCTGACCTGGGAGCTTCCCATCGAAGATGCCCATGTTGGGCACGCCCTCAAGGTTGCCTTCGACATCGCGCCTTCAACCTCGTTGCAACTGGACGCAGAGGAAGTCTGGCTGAACGGCGCACGGGCCATTGTGTGCCCAGATTCTGGTCGTTGGTGCCAGGTTGACTAATCGTCTGCGTGACACCGCGGTGTTGCCATGACAGGCTCAGGTTCAGCGCGATAGCCGCGTGCAGCGTGCGCCGTTTGCGCTAGGGTCAACGATTTCAGGCTTCGCTATCAGACCCGTCACGCAGCGGCACAAAGCCGCAAAGTCAGGCTCCATCTTAAAAGCTTGGCACAATGACCGCTGTTGGCAGCCTGGCGCCTATGCTTGATCGGCGGCGCACGACCCAGATGGAATGGAACACCGCCCTCCCTTCGGGGAGGTGGGCATGATTGAGGGCCTCGGCACACGCTACCGTTCCTGACTTGGTGGTGAGGCAATTTTGCGCCCGTACAAGTCTTCGCCAATCAATCTGTTCGCTTCTCTCAGCAGCTTTTCAAGAGCGTCATACTCGGGACCGACGTCCATCTTCCGTGCCGCAAGGTCCATGCAATTTGACCTTAGCTGCGTGGTCAAATCGCGTAGCGCAGCAATCACTTCGTCGTCACACGCAGACTCTTCCAACGCCTTGCGGCCGATCAAATATGCCTCGCGATACGCCGCAGCACGAACCATCTCTCGTACGCGCTGTGACTTTAAGCTCATGGGTAATCTCTCCTCTGTCGGTTCAAGTCAGCAATTTTCAGCAATTTCGACGGCGACGTCGACCGACCGCACATGGCGTGCGCCGTGTAAAGGCGGCGCTTTCCCAGTGGGTGTAAGCCCCACCCGGCAACCGCTCCAGCCGGAAGCAACCGGAGCAGCTATGGAGGTAACGAAATGGCTGAAGCCTTCGGTGTAGCGTGTCACAAATTAAGGTGACAGCGCGAGTGTGCAGGCCGTAACACGTGTGAACGCCGAGCAAGCCTCGAAAAGGTCGATGCGCAGGCCGACCCGACTGCCATTACGGGGAAGGCTGATACGGCTGGGTGAATGAGCAGGCAGGACGCCCAGTCGCTGCGCCGGGGTAGTGGCGACAGCATGCACACAAGGGAAGCGCACGCAACACGGGAAGCCCTTTGGCGTGGTTAGGGATGATCAACCGGACGCCCGCGAGGGACAGGCCGGGCGCCTTAGGGTGACGGAGAGGCCCGTATTACCGTTGAAGCCGGGTAATGCCGGTGGAGGAAAGGGGCCTCAGTTCAAGACAAACGCAACACGTAGTGAGGGACCTGGAGATTGGGCAACCTATCAACTCCGATCAGTGTTCAGAAGCTGCAGATGGCGTTACACGCGAAAGCGAAGGCAGAAGCCGGGTACCGCTTCTATGCTCTGTACGACAAGATCTATCGTGAGGATTTGCTGGCGCATGCGTACGCCCAGTGTCGCTCGAACAAGGGCGCGCCGGGTGTCGATCGGCAAGACTTCGCGCAGGTCGAGGCGTATGGGGTGTCAAAGTGGCTCGGCGAACTGGCGCTTGCGCTCAGGCAGGAGACTTACCGGCCGGACCCTATCAGAAGAGTGTATATCCCGAAGGCCAATGGCAAGCTGAGGCCACTGGGCATCTCGACCTTGCGAGATCGGGTGTGCATGACAGCAGCGATGCTGGTGCTCGAACCGATCTTCGAAGCTGACCTCCCACCAGAGCAGTACGCTTACCGCCCGGGGCGAAATGCCCAGCAAGCGGTGATCGAGGTGGAAGAGCGGCTGCATAGAGGGCAAACGGACGTCGTAGACGCCGACCTGGCGGACTACTTCGGAAGTATTCCCCACGCCGATTTGATGTTGTCGCTTGCGCGACGCATCGTTGACCGGCGCGTGCTGCATCTGATCAAGATGTGGTTGGAGTGCTCCGTTGAAGAAACCGATAACCGGGGTCGCCAGACACGTACGACCGAGGCCAAGGATAGCAGGCGAGGCATTCCGCAAGGCTCACCCATCTCACCACTACTGGCGAATATTTACATGCGCCGGTTTGTGTTGGCATGGAAGAAGCTCGGGCTTGAGCGAAGTCTTGGCAGTCGAATCGTGACCTACGCGGACGATCTGGTGATCCTGTGCAAGCGGGGCAAAGCTGAAGAAGCGTTGTCGCGACTGCGCGAGATCATGAGCAAGCTGAAGCTGACGGTCAACGAGGAGAAGACACAAATCTGTGCAGTTCCGGAAGGGGAATTCGACTTCCTGGGTTACACGTTTGGGCGGATGTACTCAGCAACGACTGGCCAGGCCCGCATGGGCATGCGTCCGTCGAAGAAGAGTATCCGGCGCATGGTTGAGAAGGTTCATGCGCTGACCGCCGCTTCTATGACGTGGCTGGACACCACGGAGCTGGTTGGCAAGTTGAATCGCATGCTACGCGGCTGGGCGAACTACTTTAAGGTAGGGACGTTCAGACGCGCGTACCGGGCGCTCGACAGCTATACCGCTGCGCGGTTGCGCCGGTGGTTACGGAACAAGCATAAGGTCAGGCGTCGCAGGGGCGGGAGCTATCCACTCCAGCACCTCTACGGGCACTTCGGTCTCGTGCGCCTGACCGGTCCTTGGCTGTAACCTGCCGTGTTCGAAGGCGTGATGTCCTGTCCGAGAGCCGGATGCGGGAAATCTGCATGTCCGGTTCGATGAGCGGGGTGTGGAAACGGAGTTAGGGTGAGGTTACTCGGGCACCGCCAGACGAAAGGGGCGGAGAACAGACAAACCGAACCTACTGCCACCGCGCCACATCTCGACTCTACCGA
>NZ_CADFGP010000041.1 GCF_902833905.1 Paraburkholderia tuberum STM678
GTATCCGCTTCCTGTTCGTCAGGCCAGCGCTTTGCTTCCGGCTTCCTTCGGATTCGCAGTCGCCCGCGACACCCTTGCCTTCCGCTAGCTCTTCCCCTTGTCGGGCGAGCAGAGGACTTTCACCTCCCAGTAAGTGCGCCCTGCCGGGCGCACAAAAAAAAAGCGGGGGAGTCTGCACTCCCCCGCTTTTCGGGACCGCCCGCTCACGAAAGGAGTTCGTAAGCGTATCAAAATCGCGCGCCAACGGCACGCGAATTCGATTTACAGCATCGCCTTCAGAAGACGCGCCATTTCCGACGGGTTCTTCGTGACCTTGATACCGCACGCGTCCATGATTTCCAGCTTCGCTTCGGCGGTGTCCGCACCGCCCGAGATCAGCGCGCCGGCGTGGCCCATGCGCTTGCCCGGAGGCGCCGTGACGCCAGCGATGAAGCCAACCACCGGCTTCTTCATGTTGTCCTTGATCCAGTGCGCGGCGTTCGCCTCGTCCGGACCGCCGATTTCGCCGATCATGATGACGGCGTCCGTATCCGGATCGTCGTTGAACATCTTCATCACGTCGATGTGCTTCAGACCGTTGATGGGGTCGCCGCCGATGCCGACTGCCGACGACTGGCCGAGGCCGATCGCGGTCAGCTGGCCGACTGCTTCATACGTCAGCGTGCCCGAACGCGACACGACGCCGATGCGGCCCTTGCGATGGATGTGACCCGGCATGATGCCGATCTTCAGCTCGTCCGGCGTGATCGTGCCCGGGCAGTTCGGTCCGAGCAGCAGCGTCTTGCGGTTTTCGCGACGCATACGGTCCTTGATCTCGATCATGTCGCGGACGGGAATGCCTTCCGTGATACAGATTGCGAGATCCAGGTCGGCTTCGACTGCTTCCCAGATTGCGGCGGCAGCGCCTGCCGGCGGAACGTAAATCACCGACACGGTCGCGCCCGTCTCAGCCTTGGCTTCAGCGACGCTCGCGTAGATGGGGATGCCTTCGAAATCTTCGCCGGCGCGCTTCGGGTTCACGCCCGCGACGTACGCTTCGCGGCCGTTTGCGTATTCACGGCAAGCACGCGTGTGGAACTGACCGGTCTTGCCGGTGATGCCCTGCGTGATGACCTTGGTGTCTTTGTTGATCAGAATCGACATGTATTGACCTCTGTTCGTTTGGCGTCGCGCGGTAGCGCCACTCGGCGCGATGCTTCACGCCTGTGTCGCTTGCGCGCCGCCACTCGTAAACCTGGCAAATGAGCTGGTAAATGCGCCGTGGACAGCTGGCTTACGCCTTGCCCGAAGCAGCCGCGACGACCTTCTGAGCCGCCTCTTCCATGCTGTCCGCCGAGATGATCGGCAGGCCGGATTCGGCGAGCATCTTCTTGCCCAGGTCTTCGTTCGTGCCCTTCATGCGGACCACGAGCGGCACCTTCAGCGACACGGCCTTCGAGGCCGCGATCACGCCTTCCGCGATCACGTCGCAGCGCATGATGCCACCGAAGATGTTGACCAGAATCGCGGTCAGGTTCGGGTTCTTCAGCATGATCTTGAACGCTTCGGTGACCTTCTCGGTCGTAGCTCCTCCGCCGACGTCGAGGAAGTTCGCCGGTTCGCCGCCGAACAGCTTGATGGTGTCCATCGTTGCCATTGCGAGGCCGGCGCCGTTCACCAGACAGCCGATGTTGCCGTCGAGCGAGATGTACGCGAGGTCGAACTTCGACGCTTCGATTTCAGCCGGATCTTCCTCGTCCAGATCGCGGTACGCGACGATTTCCGGGTGACGGAACAGCGCATTCGAGTCGAAGTTGAACTTCGCGTCGAGTGCGATGACCTTGCCGTCGCCGGTCAGGATCAGCGGGTTGATTTCGGCGAGCGATGCGTCGGTTTCCCAGAATGCCTTGTACAGGCCTTGCAGGATCGCGCGAGCTTGCGGGATCGAAGCGTCGGGCACGCCGATCTTCTTCGCGAGGTCGTCTGCTTCCGAGTCCTTCAGGCCGGTCGACGGATCGACGGCAACCTTGTGGATCAGCTCAGGCGTCTTTTCCGCGACTTCTTCGACGTCCATGCCGCCTTCGCTTGACGCCATCACGACGATCTTCTGCGAAACGCGATCGATCACGAGACCGACATACAGTTCCTTCTTGATGTCGGCGCCTTCTTCGATCAGCAGGCGGTTCACCTTCTGGCCTTCCGGACCGGTCTGGTGCGTGACGAGCTGCATGCCGAGGATCTGGTTCGAGTACTCGCGAACCTGTTCCAGCGACTTGGCGACCTTGACGCCGCCGCCCTTGCCACGGCCACCCGCGTGGATCTGAGCCTTCACGACCCACACCGGGCCGCCCAGCTCTTCCGCGGCCTTGACCGCATCATCCACCGAGAAGACCGGCTTGCCGCGCGGTACCGCGACACCGAATTTCCGCAGGATTTCCTTACCCTGGTACTCGTGAATCTTCATGCGTGATTCCCTTCAGTCTGAGAGTTGGATAGAACTTCGATTCCGTTGCCGCCGTTCAGGCCGACGCGTCGCCGCTTCGTTCGCGGGCCGCCGCGCCGTCCGACGAGGCCGCGCGTTGCGCCGGACGCGGTGCATGACCATACCAGCGCGGATAAAACTGTTTCACCGCCTCGCCGTCGAAACGCAGCGCGTGGCAGCGTCCCAGCTGGAATGGCGGTTTGTCGTTGGAATGCTCGCCTGTGCCGTTGGACGATTCGTCTCCCGAACCCGCGTTCGCGCCCGGCGTGCCGTCATCGGTGTTCCATACGTCGCCGGCGAACGCCTGGATCGCGGCGGTCGGCAGGATCGCGCACAGCTCGGTGAGATGCGTGCAACCGGCCGTGCCGGCCAGCAAACGGGCAGCATCGCGACGGAAGTTGTGGAACAGATTGAGCCCGATGAGGGCACGGTAGGCGGGATTGCTGGCCTGGCACAACCCTGGATAGGGCACCCAGTCGGACGACGCCTCGGCGTTGACGACATTGAGCTTGCGATCGATGGTGATGCGAAGCCAGAGTTCATGGATCGGCTGACCATTGGGCCGGACACCCGACGCAAGCGCCACATCGCGTGGCTTTTCGTCGGTCAGGCACGCTTCCACATCCCACAGGCCATCGGCTCGCTCGTAAGCTTCCGCTCTGATTGCGCGACGATGGCGCAACTGACGGGACACTGGCGGGGAGAGCGACATGCGGGAAGGAAAGGCCGGATTGGAAAACTTCTGGAGTTTAGCATAACGGCTATTTGGGACAGCCCCGATTGCGCACGGCCTGGCGTCAGGTTACGGCGCGGTAATTGCCCTACCCGTCGAGACTGGCGTGTTAGTCGCCGTCCCCGATGTCGTCGATACCCTTCAGGATCTTGCCGATCGTCGCGCCGGAGAAGCCGCGCGACGCGAGAAAGCGCGCCTGCTTCGCGCGCTCGGCCGGCGTTTGCGGCAACTGGCCGAACTTCTTGCGCCAGACCGCCTGGGCGCGCGCGAGTTCGGTTTCGCGCAATTGCGCGCTCGCCTCTTCGACGAGCGCCGTGTTGAGCGCGTGTTGCTTCAGTTCGCCGAGAATGCGGCTCGTGCCGAGCCGCGATGCGCGCCGATGGATCAGGCTTTCCGCGAAGCGCGAGTCGGATAGCCAGTTTTCGGCCTGCAGCGCGTCGAGCACCGTGTCGAGCGAATCGGTTTCCTCGACGTAAGGCTTCAGCTTGCGGGCGAGGTCGGCGCGGCTATATTCGCGGCGCGACAGATAGCCGAGCGCGCGCGCTTTCAGCGAACGGGCGGGGCGTTGGGATTTTCTGCTGTCGTCTTTGTCGGACTGGCCCGGCTTCTCTTCGCCGGGTTGGCGACGCGAGCGGGTGTAGGTGACTTCGGAGGGGATTGGGGAATCGAGCCCGGAGGAATCCCGGCTGGACGACGCTGCAGCGGGTGCAGACCGCGTACGCTGCGGGCCGCGGCCCGCGGCGCGGTCATGTGCGTCGAACGATTCGAACGGATCGCCGGACTCAGGCGATCCGTCCGCCGCGTCGCGCGGGCCGTCCGGATAGCGTCCGGAGTCGAAACCGGACAGCGGCCGGCCTTTGCGTATCACTTGATGCTTACTCTTCTTCGCCCGCGACTTCAGCGTCCGCGCCGGTCACGGCGTTCGCCATCGCGGTGACGCCCAGCGATTCGCGGATACGGTTCTCGATTTCCCGAGCGATATCCGGATTTTCGCGCAGGAATTCACGCGCGTTGTCCTTGCCCTGACCGATCCGCTCGCCGCTGTAGCTGTACCATGCGCCGGCCTTGTCGACGATCTTCGCCTGCACGCCGAGGTCGATGATTTCGCCCTGACGCGAGATGCCCTCGCCGTACAGGATGTCGAAAATCGCTTCACGGAACGGCGGCGCCACCTTGTTCTTGACGACCTTCACGCGGGTTTCGTTGCCGATCACTTCGTCGTTCTTCTTGATCGAGCCGATGCGGCGAATGTCGAGACGCACCGACGCGTAGAACTTCAGCGCATTACCGCCCGTGGTGGTTTCCGGGTTGCCGAACATCACGCCGATCTTCATGCGGATCTGATTGATGAAGATCACGAGGCAGTTCGTGCGCTTGATCGTGCCGGTCAGCTTGCGCAGCGCCTGCGACATCAGACGCGCCTGCAGACCCGGCAGCGAGTCGCCCATTTCGCCTTCGATTTCCGCCTTCGGCACCAGCGCCGCGACCGAGTCGATCACGATCATGTCGATCGAGCCCGAGCGCACCAGCGCGTCGGCGATTTCGAGCGCCTGTTCTCCAGTGTCCGGCTGCGAGACCAGCAGGTCGGCGACGTTCACGCCGAGCTTGCCCGCGTATTGAATGTCCAGCGCGTGTTCCGCGTCGATGAACGCCGCGGTGCCGCCGAGTTTCTGCATTTCGGCGACGACCTGCAGCGTCAGCGTGGTTTTACCGGACGATTCCGGTCCGTAGATTTCGACCACGCGGCCGCGCGGCAAACCGCCGACGCCCAGTGCGATGTCGAGGCCGAGCGATCCGGTGGAGACCACCTGGATGTCTTCGACTGCCTCACCTGCGCCGAGCCGCATGACCGACCCTTTGCCGAACTGCTTTTCGATCTGCGCGAGCGCGGCGGCGAGAGCCTTGCTCTTTTCAGCAGTCAGTCCAGCCGAGCCTTTCTTGCTTTCTTCCATGAATCGTCCTTTGCTATGATGAACGGCGTCTGAGGCAGGTGTGCACCCGTGGTTCCACTCGAATTGAGCGGAATCTCCAGGACATCACACGAAACGCAGACACTGTATAAAAAAACAGTAGTTTTGGCAAGCGCGATTGTGATGCGAACGCGCATCTTTTACTGTCGCATCGCCCCAACTACCCACAATAATGTTCGGAGACCGCTGCGCGCCGGGGCAACCCCGCGGTGCCGGCAAAGCCAGGCTGGCGCATCATGCGAATTCTGATTGCCGAAGACGACAGCATACTCGCGGATGGTCTGGTTCGATCACTCCGCCAATCGGCCTATGCGGTCGATCACGTGAAAAGCGGCGTAGAAGCCGATACCGCGTTGTCAATGCAGACGTTCGACCTATTGATCCTCGATCTGGGCCTGCCGCGTATGTCCGGGCTCGAGGTGCTGCGCCGCCTGCGCGCGCGCAATTCGAACCTGCCCGTGCTGATCCTGACCGCCGCCGATAGCGTCGACGAACGCGTCAAAGGCCTCGACCTCGGCGCCGACGATTACATGGCCAAGCCCTTCGCGCTGAACGAACTCGAAGCGCGCGTGCGCGCGCTGACACGGCGCGGCGCGGGCGGCGGCCCAACCGTCGTGCGGCATGGCTCGCTGTCGTTCGATCAGGTGGGCCGCATCGCCTACGTCAACGACCAGGCGATCGATCTGTCCGCGCGCGAACTCGGGCTGCTCGAAGTGCTGCTGCAACGGATCGGCCGGCTGGTCTCGAAAGAGCAGCTCGTCGACCATCTGTGCGAATGGGGCGAGGAAGTCAGCAACAACGCGATCGAAGTCTACGTGCACCGGCTGCGTAAGAAGATCGAACCGAGCGGCGTGCGCATCCTCACCGTGCGCGGGCTCGGCTACTGTCTCGAAAAAGCGGCGGCGCCGGCGAATGCGAGCGCGCCCGCCACCCCGGCCGGCTCCGAGCCGCAGACGGCACAAGCGGCACAATCGTCCACCGCGCCGTCGTCCACCGCGATGCCGGCGAGCCACCACTACAAATAGAGGCCAGCGATGTCCGCACGCGCTGATCGCGCCACGGCGCACGCTGCGGACCTCGACGAGGCGCGCGACGCGCGCTACGCCAATCCGTTCGCCCCGCCCGACGAAACCGAAGCCGCCGCCGAAGCGCGTCCGCGCTCGCTGTTCGGCGAAATTCTCGACTGGATGCTCGCGCCGCTGCTGCTGCTGTGGCCGATGAGCCTCGCGGTCACCTATCTGGTCGCGAAGTCGATCGCGAACGGGCCGTTCGACCGCGCGCTCGAAACCGACGCCTACGTGCTCGCGCGCCAGATCCATCCGGTCAACGGCGTCGCGGAGCTGTCGCTGCCCGAGTCGACGCGCGATTTCCTGCGTGCCGACAACGTCGACAGCGTGTTCTTTCAGGTGCTCGGCACGCGCGGCGAGCTCGTGGCCGGCGAGCGTGACATGCCGCTGCCGCACGAGGAAGACCGCCCGCCACCGGGCCTCGTCGAATTCCGCGACGACGTGCTGCGCGGCAACGACATCCGCGTCGCCTACACGACCGTCGAGTTTCCGCAGACGCCGGGCGCGCAGGCCGTGCTCGTGCAGGTCGCCGAAACGCTCGACAAGCGCAGCCAGCTCGCCAACGACATCATCAAGGGCGTGATCCTGCCGCAGTTCGTGATCCTGCCGCTCGCGATCCTGCTCGTGTGGTTCGGACTGTCGCGCGGGCTCGAGCCGCTGCATGCGCTGCAGGCGCATATCCGCGCGCGCCGGCCGGACGATCTGTCGCCGCTCGAAGCGCGCCGCGCGCCGCCGGAAATCGAGCCGCTCGTCACGTCGTTCAACGATCTGCTCACGCGCCTCGAACAGAACATGGAGCTGCAGAAGCGCTTCATCGCCGACGCCGCGCATCAGATGAAAACGCCGCTGGCCGGCCTGCGCACCCAGGCCGAGCTCGCGCTGCGCCAGAACGCGTCGGCCGAGGTTCGTCGCTCGCTCGAACAGATCGCGACGAGCTCCGAGCAGGCCGCGCGGCTCGTCACGCAATTGCTCGCGCTGGCGCGCGCGGAAAACCGTCGGTCGGGGCAGATCTTCACGCCGCTCGAACTCGGCGAACTCGCGCGCAGCGCGGTGCGCGAATGGGTGCAGGCCGCGCTCGCGAAGCAGATGGACATCGGCTACGAAGCGCCCGACGAGCCGGTCGAAGTCGCCGGCAATCCGGTGATGCTGCGTGAAATGCTGTCGAACCTGATCGACAACGCGATCCGCTATACGCCGGCGGGCGGCCGCATCACCGTGCGCGTGCGGCACGACGCCCCCGCGCGGCTCGTGCACCTGGAAGTCGAGGACACCGGGCTCGGCATTCCGGCCAGCGAGCGCTCGCGTGTGGTCGAGCGCTTTTACCGGATTCTGGGCCGCGAGGGCGACGGCAGCGGCCTCGGCCTCGCGATCGTGCGCGAGATTGCGGCAATGCACGGCGGCGAGCTCGCCATCGACGACAACGTCTACCAGGAGTCACCGCGGCTCGCCGGCACACTGGTGCGCGTCAGCTTGCACGTGCTCGAACGGGGCGGGACTTACCCTAACGCGCCTCTATCGTCAGCGTGACGGTCAGCGTTTTTTGAGATATTTCAGCGTGGATTGCGGGAACATCCCAGCACATTGACGGAAATTGAACGCCTATTCGTCGGCTTACCGGACTACCCCCAGGTTCAGCGCCGAGTCAGAACGCCGTAAGTTTCCACTCCAATAATCGGTTGCACGGGAACGCCTGTGCCGGCGATCCGCGTGTATATCAATATTGGAGACGACAATATGGCTACCGTTGGCGGGCAAATCTCGCACGTGCCGATGACGCGCGATGAGAAGCGGGTGATCTTCGCATCGTCGCTGGGTACGGTTTTCGAGTGGTACGACTTTTATCTGGCCGGCTCGCTTGCGGCCTTCATCAGCAAGAGCTTCTTCTCCGGCGTCAATCCGACCGCGGCGTTCATCTTCACGCTGCTCAGCTTCGCGGCGGGCTTCGCGGTGCGGCCGTTCGGCGCGATCGTATTCGGGCGGCTCGGCGACATGGTCGGGCGCAAGTACACGTTCCTGATCACGATCATCATCATGGGCCTGTCGACGTTCCTCGTCGGCTTCCTGCCGGGCTACGCGGCGATCGGCATCGCTTCGCCGGTGCTCTTCATCGCGATGCGCCTGCTGCAGGGTCTCGCGCTCGGCGGCGAGTATGGCGGCGCCGCGACCTACGTGGCCGAACACGCGCCAGCGAACCGCCGCGGCTTCTACACCGCATGGATCCAGACCACCGCCACGCTCGGTCTGTTTCTGTCGCTGCTCGTGATTCTCGGCATTCGCACGTTCATGGGCGAAGACGCCTTCGGCGCCTGGGGCTGGCGCATTCCGTTCGTCGTGTCGATCCTGCTGCTCGCGGTGTCGGTGTGGATTCGCCTGCAACTGCATGAGTCGCCGGTGTTCGCGCGCATCAAGGCCGAGGGCAAGACCTCGAAGGCGCCGCTTTCCGAAGCGTTCGGCCAATGGAAGAACCTGAAGGTCGTGATTATCGCGCTGCTCGGCCTGACGGCCGGCCAGGCTGTCGTCTGGTACACGGGCCAGTTCTACACGCTGTTCTTCCTCACGCAGACGCTGAGGGTCGACGGTTCGAGCGCCAACATCATGATCGCGCTCGCGCTGCTGATCGGCACGCCGTTCTTCCTGTTCTTCGGCTCGCTGTCGGATCGCATCGGTCGCAAGCCGATCATCATGGCCGGCCTGCTGATCGCCGCACTCACCTACTTCCCGCTGTTCAAGGCGCTCACACACTACACGAACCCGGCGCTCGAAGCGGCAACCGCGAAGTCGCCGATCGTCGTGATCGCCGATCCGGCCGAGTGCTCGTTCCAGTTCAACCCGGTGGGCACGGCGAAGTTCACGAGCTCATGCGACATCGCGAAGGGCGCGCTGTCGCGAGCCGGCCTGAACTACGACAACGTCGCGGCGCCTGCCGGCACGATCGCGCAGATCCGCGTGGGCGATACGGTCGTCAACACGTTCGACGGCCGCGCCGGCGACGCGAAGGAGCAAGCCAAGACGTTCGAAAAGACGCTCGCCGCGACGCTGAAGGCCGCCGGCTACCCGCCGAAGGCCGATCCGGCTCAGATCAACTGGCCGATGAGCATCGTGATCCTGACGATCCTCGTGATCTACGTGACGATGGTCTACGGGCCGATCGCGGCGATGCTGGTCGAGATGTTCCCGACGCGCATCCGTTATACGTCGATGTCGCTGCCGTATCACGTCGGCAATGGCTGGTTCGGCGGCTTCCTGCCGGCCACCGCGTTCGCGATCGTCGCGGCGAAGGGCAACATCTACTCGGGGCTCTGGTATCCGATCATCATCGCGGTGGTCACCTTCGTGATCGGCATGCTGTTCGTGCGCGAAACCAAGGACTCGGATATCTACGCGAAGGATTGAGTGGACCGACAGCCGGAGCTATCTGAAAAAGTTGTGAGCCGGGGGTTGACAGCCTCCGGTGGCCCCAGCATAATCTCGCTTCTTTCGGCGAATTAGCTCAGTCGGTTAGAGCGACGGAATCATAATCCGCAGGTCCGGGGTTCGAGTCCCTGATTCGCCACCAGCTTCAAGAAAAAGCCGCTGTCCCACAAGGACAGCGGCTTTTTTGTTTTGAAACGCTGCCACGAAGCCTGACGACCGATGGGCATCCGAGTTCAGGCAGACGCAGCGACACACCACTCAACGTTGGGGAAATAGCGGCAACAATGCGCGCATTGTCCAGACGGATACCCCGGCAATGCCACGTTAGCTCAGGTCGTGAAGAGATTGAGCCGGTGTCGGGTGAAAGAGCAGCAGCACCACGGTCATCAGACCGAAGGCTGCGCCCGCATAAAAGGTCGTGGCTGCGCCCAGACGTTCCCACAACTGGCCTGCGATAACGCTCGAAACCAGCGTCACGATGCCGCTCAGCAGATTGAAGAAACCGAACGCAGTCCCGCGCAGATGCGCAGGTGCCGTGTGCGCGACCATCGTAGCGAGCAGGCCTTGCGTCATCCCCATGTGCAGGCCCCACAGCGCTACGCCTACGACGACTATGCTCCAGTGGGTGCCGCGTGCAAGCACGAGGTCGGCGCCAATCAACACGATCAGACCACCTATCAGCAGCCGCGTATGCCGCATCGTGTCCGCGAGCTTCCCGAACGGATAAGCGGACAGCGCGTAGACGATATTCATTGCCACCATGACGAGCGGAACGAGCGCAATCGGTACGCCGCTGCCCATCGCACGAAGCACCAGAAAAGCCTCGCTGAATCGCGCCAACGCAAAAACGGCGCCTATCCCTACGACCCACCAGTAGTCCAAACCAAGCTCCCTGAGACTCTGCCACCGCACAGGATTGCTTCTTTTGGCGCGAGGCTCGTGCTCAGGCTCCGTGATACCAAACGTCAACAGCGCGACCGCGAGCACACCGGGAATGACGGCAAGCCAGAAGGCAAGCCGAAAATTATCTGCCCATATCAGCATGATGACAACGGCCAGCAGCGGTCCGAGGAACGCACCGACCGTATCGAGCGACTGGCGCAGGCCGAAGGCCGCGCCACGCAGGTGCTGCGGCGTGACATCCGCGATGAGTGCATCGCGAGGCGCACCGCGAATGCCCTTGCCGACACGGTCAATGACGCGCGCCGTCACCACGACTCCAACCGAGGACGCAATGGCAAAAAGCGGCTTGCTCATTGCGCCGAGCGAATACCCTGCTACGGCGAGCCACTTTCGGTTGCCGAGGTAGTCACTCAGCGTTCCCGAAAACACCTTGACCATCTGGGCCGTGGCCTCCGCGATGCCCTCGATGAGCCCGATCGTGCCGGCGCCGGCGCCAAGGCTTGCCAGCAGAAACATCGGCAGCAGGCTGTGGATGATTTCGGATGAGATGTCCATGAAAAGACTCACACATCCTAGAACCCACACGCTGCGTGGAATCTGCCGGACGACATTGACTTGCGGTTCGTTTCGCATTCGATAGGGATGGCATCAAATAACAGGTTCGAACGGCGCAGACGCATGCGAGCACCAAGGCAGCCCGCTACGACCGTTGCATCTTGTCTGGCATCGCTGAGTCGCATACCCGTCCTCTCACGCCCGAATCGAGTGCACTCCCTGACACACATCAGTGCACACCTTCCCCGCCCCAGGGCAAAAACTTGCCCTTCTCCGCACAAAGCTAGCGACCAACCCGCGGTATGGCCCCTGGCACACTTCCCGCTTTAAAGAGCGCGCAAGGAGCCGGCGCAACCTCCGGTTCGACAGACAATCTGGAAATGGACGGCTAGGGTTCCGGCCTGCTTCACGCAGGTGCTGGTCCGAGAGCTGTCGACCTCAGGCGAGGTTACACGGCGGGACAAAAGCCCGGGAGAGAACGCGATGTTTGCGCTGCTCCCTGCCGTCGCTAACCGTCCCCTCCGAGGTCAACCCATGTTCAAGCTCGTTCGCTGTCTTGGTATTGCCGCCGTCTCCCTCGCCACCTTCGCCTCGAGCCCCACGTTCGCCGCGGGCCGCAACGACTTCAAGGTCTGCTGGACCATCTACGCCGGCTGGATGCCGTGGGGTGAGGCGAAAACCCAAGGCATCGTGTCCAAATGGGCCAGGAAATACGGCATCAATGTCGACGTCGTGCAGCTGAACGACTACGTCGAGTCCATCAATCAGTACACGGCCGGCAAGTTCGACGGCTGCGCGATGACCAACATGGACGCGCTCACGATTCCCGCCTCCGGCGGCGTGGATTCGACGGCACTGATCGTCAGCGACTATTCGAACGGCAACGACGGCGTGCTGATGAAGGGCAAGGGCAAGCAGATCGCCGACCTGAAGGGGCAGCAGGTCAACCTCGTGCAGTTTTCCGTCTCCCACTACCTGCTCGCACGCGCGCTCGAAAGCGCTCACATGAGCGAGCGCGACCTCAAGGTCGTGAACACCTCGGATGCCGACATCTCGGGCGCATTCGCGACCCCCACGGTTCACAACGCGGTCACCTGGAATCCGATGCTCGCCGATCTGAAGTCGCAGCCGAACGTCAGCGAAGTCTTCGACTCCAGCAAGATCCCCGGCGAAATCATGGACATGATGGTCGTCAACACGAAGACGTTGCAGCAGAACCCCGCCCTCGGCAAAGCGCTGACCGGTGCATGGTTCGAAATGGTCGCGCTGATGCACACCGACTCCGCGGCCAGCACGTCCGCGCTGAGCGCGATGGCGAAGGCCTCGGGCACCGATCTCGCCAACTTCAAGGGCCAACTGGCGACGACCGCCCTCTTCTATTCGCCGCAAGCCGCGCTCGACTTCGTCACCAGCGCCGACATGCCGAAGATCATGACGCGCGTCGCGAAGTTCTCTTTCGATCACGGCCTGCTCGGACAGGACGCGAAGAGCGCGGACGCGGTCGGCATGGCGTTCGACAAGGGCGTCGTCGTCGGCAACAAGAACAACGTCAAGCTGCGTTTCGATCCGACCTACGTCGCGATGGCGGCCGCGGGCAAGCTCTGACACGGACCGTCCAGGCACTCGCCGGGGGCTCGCCATGGCGGGCTCGCATCCCAGCTTTCCAACCAGGCGCTCACCATGCGACTCATCAATCGACATCCGAGCCGGATCGGCGGCTTGATGCTGCTTCTGCTGCCGTTCGTCGTGCTGTTCGCGGTCTACTTCACCGGGTCCTCGATGCGACTCTCGCTCAATCCCGATGACAAGCTGCTGCCGAGCGCGGCGCAAATGAGCGACGCGGTGAAGTCGGCCGCCTTCACCGAGGACAAGCGCACCGGCGAGTATCTGTTGTGGACCGACACGCTGTCGAGCTTGCGGCGGCTCGGCATCGGCCTTGTCGTCAGTGCCGTGATCGCACTGGTCGCCGCGATCGCGACCGGTTCGTTGCCGCTCGTCAGCGCGACGCTGTCGCCATTCATCACCGTGATCTCAATGGTGCCGCCGCTGGCGGTGCTGCCGGTCCTGTTCATCGTGTTCGGGCTCGACGAGTTGTCGAAGGTCGTGCTGATCGTCGTCGGCATCACGCCGGTGATCATTCGCGATCTGCATGCTCGCGCCCGCGAGATTCCGGTCGAGCTGTGGGTCAAGGCGCAGACGCTCGGCGCCACCAGCTGGACGCTGATTCTGCGTCTGGTGCTGCCGCAACTGCTGCCGCGTCTGCTGGCGGCGACGCGTCTTTCTCTCGGCGCGGCGTGGCTCTTTCTGATCGCAGCCGAAGCGATCGCGTCGACCGATGGCCTCGGCTACCGCATCTTTCTCGTGCGCCGCTATCTGTCGATGGATCTGATCCTGCCGTACGTCGCGTGGATCACGCTGCTCGCATGGCTCACCGACGAGCTGCTGCGCCGGATCACGCAATGGTGCTTCCCGTGGTACGGAGGCGCGCGATGATCGAGGTCCGCAACGTCTGGAAAGAGTACAGCGACCAGGTCGTGCTCGAGCGTTTGAATCTGACCGTCAAGGAAGGCGAGTTCTGTTCGATGGTCGGCGCGTCCGGCTGCGGCAAGTCGACGTTTCTGCGCCTGCTGCTGGGTCAGGAGCGCGCGACGCGCGGCGAGATCCTGCTGGACGGCAAGCCGCTGCCCGGCGAACCGGACCGGCATCGCGGCGTCGTGTTTCAACGCTACTCGGTGTTCGACCATCTGAGTGTGTTGCGCAACGTGATGCTGGGGCTGGAGCTTCCACAGGCGAAGTTCACCGGCCGGCTATTCGGTGCCCGTCGGCGCGTGGCGGGAGACGAGGCAGCGGCCATGCTCGAGCGCGTCGGTCTGGGCGCTGCCTTGAACAAGTTTCCGCAGCAGCTGTCGGGCGGCATGCAGCAACGCCTCGCGATCGCGCAGGCGCTGATGATGAAGCCTCGCGTGCTGCTGCTCGACGAACCGTTCGGCGCGCTCGACCCCGGCATCCGCAAGGACATGCATGAGCTGCTCTCCGACCTGTGGCGCGAAGCGAAGCTCACGATCTTCATGGTCACGCATGACCTGAAAGAAGGCTTCACGTTGGGAAGCCGCGTGCTGGTTTTCGACAAGGTGCGCGTCGACCCGCAGGCGCCGGGCGCCTATGGCGCGCGCATCACCTACAACATTGCGCTCGACCGTAGCCGCGATTCCATGTCCGCCGTGCAGATCGCCGAGGCTGCCGTGCGAGGCGCATCGCATATCGAACTGGTCTCCGACTGAAGGGAACTCAGGTATGAACTCAGATACGACCTTATTGCTTGAAGAAACCGTCCCAGGCGGCGGCCATACGTCGCTGATCGTCAAGCGTGGTCGATCACTGCGCATTACCGACCTGCGCGGCGGTGCGAACGTCAGCGTGATGATGGTCAACGCGACGGAAAAGAGCGAACGGCTCAATCTGCCGGATTCGTTGAAGTGCCAGCACACGGCCAGGCTCACGGTCGGGCACTGCCTGTACTCCGACATGGGCCGCGTGCTTGCCGCGATCGTTGCGGATACCTGTGGCTGGCACGACAGCATCGGCGGTGTGTCGAACGCCGACGAGGTTCGCGAACGATACGGCGCGGGCCGCTACCAGGAGCTGCGCAACGCGTTCTATCGCAACGGCACGGACAACCTGCTCGTCGAAATGGGCAAGTGGGGACTCGGCATCACTGACCTGCTGATGACGCTCAATCTGTTCAGCCGTGTCGATGTCAGCGACGACGGCGTTCTCAGTTTCGTGCCAGGAAACTCAAAAGCCGGCAACTACGTCGAGCTCTACGCACCGATGAACACGCTCGTCGTGCTCACCGCGATCCAGCACCCGCTCGACCCGAACCCCGAGTACGCGCCGAGGCCCGTCAAGCTCGAGTTGAGCGACGCGCGGCCCGAGGTCGCCGAAGTTTGCCGCACCGCATGCGAAGAGAACGCACGCGGTTTCATCAACACAGAACGCTTCTTTCTTTGAGCGAAGGCCACGCTTATGACCAGCACGCTTATCGTCAGCGACAAACGTCCGGAAACCGCGGTCCATCGCGAGACACTCGCCGCCGGCGAGCCGTGGCTTCACGAGGTGAAGGCCGGGCAAACGCTGCGCATCGTCGATCTCGAAGGCAACCAGGCGGTCGACACGCTGTTCTACAGCCTCGCCGATCCGCGCGAGCGCTTCGACCCGCAACGCACGTTGCGCCGGCAAAAAAGCCTCTACCTGACGACGGGCTCGGTGCTGTACTCGAACCTCGGCAAGCCGATGCTGACGATCGTCGCCGACACGTGCGGCCGCCACGATACGCTCGGCGGCGCCTGCGCGCAGGAAAGCAACACGGTGCGCTACGCGCTGGAGAAGCGCTACATGCACAGCTGCCGCGACAACTTCCTGCGTGCCTGCGCTCACGACGGCCGCCTGTCGAAGCAGGACATCGGCGCGAACGTCAACTTCTTCATGAACGTGCCGGTCACGGCCACGGGCGGGCTCAGCTTCGAAGACGGCATTTCCGCGCCGGGCAAATACGTCGAATTGCGCGCGGAGATAGACGTGATCGTACTGATCTCCAACTGCCCGCAGTTGAACAATCCGTGCAACGCCTACAACCCGACGCCCGCGGAGCTGCTGATATGGAATTGAAGCGCATCCGCCACTGGCTTTTTCTCCTCATGCTGGTTCGCTCGGGCCGGTACTTCAGCCGTACGCGCGAAGAACTGACCCAGACGCATCGCTGACGCGACTTCGGCCGTGGACGACCACGGCCGGCCATTCCCACGGCGGGACGGCCCGCCTTCGAATCAACACACCTTCCATGTTCGAGAAGATTCTGATCGCCAATCGCGGCGCTATCGCGTGCCGTATTCTCAGGACGTTGCGCGAACTCGACGTCACCGGCGTCGTCATCTATGCGCAAGCCGACCGAGCGAGCCGCCACGTCAGCGAAGCGCCTGTCGCGCATGCGCTCGGCGAGGGTCCGGCCGCGCTGACTTATCTCGACGTGGCCAAGATCCTCGCGATTGCGCGTCGCGAAGGCGTGCAGGCGATCCATCCCGGCTACGGCTTCTTATCGGAGAACGCGGCGTTCGGCGAAGCCTGCGAAGCGGCCGGCATCGCGTTCATCGGACCGACACCCGCGCAGCTTCGCGCGTTCGGCCTCAAGCACACGGCCCGCGAAATCGCGGCCAACGAAGGGGTGCCGATGCTCGAAGGCACCGGGCTGCTCGCGGACTTGCCGGCGGCGCTCGCGGCGGCACAGGCCATCGGCTATCCGGTGATGCTGAAGAGCACCGCGGGCGGCGGCGGCATCGGCATGCGGGTGTGCTGGAACGCCGACGAACTCGGCGCCCATTTCGATGCCGTGAAGCGCCTCGGCGAAAACAATTTCAGCGATGCCGGCGTGTTTCTGGAGAAGTACATCGAACGGGCGCGGCATCTGGAAGTGCAGGTATTCGGCGATGGCAAAGGCGACGCGCTCGCGCTTGGCGTGCGTGACTGCTCGGTGCAGCGGCGCAATCAGAAGGTGCTCGAGGAAACGCCCGCCCCCTGCCTGCCGGACGGCATTCAGGCCGCGCTCTGCGAGGCAGCGGTCAAGCTCGCGCAAGCCGTCGACTATCGCTCCGCCGGCACCGTCGAATTCGTGTACGACAGCGCCGCCGAACAGTTCTACTTCCTCGAAGTCAATACGCGTCTGCAGGTCGAGCACGGCGTCACCGAACAGGTGTGGGGCGTCGACCTCGTGCGTTGGATGATCGAACTGGCGGCCGGCACGCTCGCGCCGCTGAAGCACCTGGCGGCGAGTCTAACGCCGCGAGGGCACGCGATCCAGGCGCGACTCTACGCGGAAGATCCGGGGCGTGATTTCAAACCGAGTCCGGGCCTCTTGACCGAGGTCGCGTTCCCGCACGCTGACGGGCGCGCATTGCGCATCGATACATGGATCGAGGCCGGTTGCGAAGTGCCGCCGTACTTCGACCCGATGCTCGCGAAAGTGATCGCGTGGTCGCCGACTCGCGATGAAGCGCGCGATGCGCTCGACGATGCGCTGCGCAACACCCGACTCTACGGCGTCGAGACCAATCGCGACTATCTGCGCCAGATTCTGCGCGACCGGCCGTTTGCGTCGGGCGAACCGTGGACTCGATGTCTCGAAGGGCTCAGGTATCGGGCCAGCACGGTCGAAGTCGTCAGCGGCGGCACGCAGACGACGGTGCAGGACTATCCCGGCCGCCTGGGCTACTGGGCAGTCGGCATCCCGCCGTCGGGGCCGATGGATGACCGGGCGATGCGGCTCGGCAATCGCCTGCTCGGCAATGCGGCCGACGCCGCCGCTCTCGAAGTCACGATGAGCGGGCCGACGCTGCGCTTCAACACGGATGCCGTGGTCGCCATCACCGGCGCGCAGATTCCGGTGCTGCTCGACGATGTCGCTCAGCCGCTGAACACGAGCCTCCATGTGCCGGCGGGTTCGACGCTCGCGCTCGGCACGATACGCGGCGCGGGCGCGCGCGCTTATCTGTGCGTGCGCGGCGGCTTCGACGTCGCACTGTATCTCGGCAGCCGCAGCACCTTTACGCTCGGTCAGTTCGGCGGACATGGCGGCCGCGCGATCCGCGCGGGCGACGTGCTGCATCTTTATCCGCTCGGCGATGCGCAGGCCGGAGCGGCGCTCGTCGACGCGCCGACGCTCGACGGCGTGCGCACCGTTCGCGTGATCTATGGTCCGCACGGCGCACCCGAATACTTCAGCGCCCGCTATATCGCGCAGCTGCTCGACACCGAGTGGGAGGTTCACTTCAACTCCAGCCGTACCGGCGTGCGCCTGATCGGACCGAAACCCGAGTGGGCGCGCGAGGACGGCGGCGAGGCTGGACTGCATCCGTCGAACATTCACGATAATCCGTACGCGGTCGGCGCCGTCGACTTCACCGGCGACATGCCCGTGATTCTCGGACCCGACGGCCCGAGTCTCGGCGGCTTCGTCTGTCCGGTGACGATCATCGAGGCGGACCTCTGGCAGATCGGCCAGTTGAAAGCAGGCGACAAGATCCGCTTCGCGCCCGTCGAAGTCGAACAAGCGCGTGAGGCTGCGCGTGAGCGTCGTCGGGAACTGGAGAGCCTCGAGATTGCACCGGGTGCGCCGAGCGAAAGAAGAGCATCGCTGACGTCGCCGATCGTGCTCGATACCGGGGCGGACCGCGACAGACTCGTCGCGCGTGTATCCGGCGACACACATCTGCTGCTCGAAATCGGTCCAGCGGAGCTCGACCTCGTGGCACGGTTTCGCGGACATGCGCTGATGCAGTCCCTCGAAGCGCAGCATCTGACTGGCGTCATCGATCTCACGCCGGGCATCCGTTCGCTGCAGATCCACTACCGGCCCGAGGATCTGCCGCTCGTCAGATTGCTCGACATCGTCGCGCGGGCGTGGGACGAGGTCTTGTTGCACAAGGATCTGCGCGTGCCGTCGCGGGTCGTTCATCTGCCGCTGTCATGGGACGACCCCGCGTGCCAGCTCGCGATCGAAAAATATATGACCACCGTGCGCAAGAACGCGCCGTGGTGCCCGAGCAACCTCGAATTCATTCGCCGCATCAACGACCTCGACTCCATCGACGCGGTCAGGCAAATCGTCTTCGATGCGAGCTATCTGGTGATGGGCCTCGGCGACGTGTACCTCGGCGCACCCGTCGCGACACCGCTCGACCCTCGTCACCGGCTGGTCACGACGAAATACAACCCGGCCCGTACGTGGACCGCGGAGAACTCGGTCGGCATCGGCGGCGCGTATCTGTGCGTGTATGGCATGGAAGGGCCTGGCGGCTATCAATTCGTCGGCCGCACGTTGCAGATGTGGAATCGCTACCGCGAAGTCGCGGATTTCGCCGGACAGCATTATTTGCTGCGCTTCTTCGACCAGATTCGTTTCTACGAAGTATCGGCCGACGAACTGTTGCGCATCCGCGCGGACTTTCCGCTTGGGCGTTTTCCGTTGCGGATTGAAGAGTCCGAGCTTTCGTTGCCGGACTATCAGGCGTTTCTCGCTAGCGAATCCGCCAGCATCGAGCAGTTCCGTTCAAGACAGCAGGCGGCCTTCCAGGCCGAGCGCGAGCGGTGGCGTGAAGCGGGCACCTCGGAAGTCACGTTCGAGACGCCGGTCACCGAAGACACTCAGTTAGCTCCGCTTCACGACGGCGAAGTCGCCGTGGACAGCGAGATCGCCGGCAGCCTCTGGCAAGTCAAGGTGAAAACCGGCGACGCGGTCGACGCGGGCGACGTGCTGCTCATCATCGAGTCGATGAAGATGGAAATCCCGGTGTGTGCGCCGTGCGCCGGAACGGTCGGCGAGATCTACGTGGCGCCGGGTTCGCCCGTGCGCGCGGGGCAACGCGTCGCCGTCGTCGAACGTCACTAATTATCCGGAC
Source organism: Paraburkholderia tuberum STM678 (assembly GCF_902833905.1). GTDB lineage: Bacteria > Pseudomonadota > Gammaproteobacteria > Burkholderiales > Burkholderiaceae > Paraburkholderia > Paraburkholderia tuberum. The sequence goes on from NZ_CADFGP010000041.1 coordinate 19,554, forward strand.
GCAAACCATGTCTTCATTCTCGTCATTCGATCTTCGCCTCCCGACACTTCGCTCCGCATACCGTGATGGAACGCTCACGCCGCGCAAGCTCGTCGCTGAACTGCTCGAAAAAGCTGCGGCGCTCAATCCATCGTTCAATCTGTTCATCCATCTTCTGACCGAAGATGAAGTCGCGCCCTACCTCGACTGGCTCGACACCCAGGACGTCGAAAGCCTGCCGCTCTATGGCGTTCCCTTCGTGATCAAGGACAACATCGATCTCGCCGGCATTCAGACGACCGCCGCGTGCCCCGCGTTCGCGTACACGCCGTCGCGATCGGCGAGCGTCGTTGCGCAATTGATCGCGCTCGGCGCGGTGCCGCTCGGCAAAGCCAATCTCGACCAGTTTGCGACCGGTCTGAACGGCACCCGGTCGCCGTATGGCAAGTGTCGCAATAGCGTGCATCCCGACTATCCGTCGGGCGGCTCGAGCGCGGGGTCTTCACTCGCGGTCGCGCTCGGCGTCGCCAGTTTCGCGCTCGGGACCGACACGGCCGGTTCCGGTCGCGTGCCTGCCGCGCTGAACAATCTCGTCGGTCTCAAGCCGACTAAAGGCCTGCTGTCCACCGCGGGTGTGGTGCCCGCGTGCCGCACGCTCGATTGCGTGACGTTCTTCACGGCGACGGCGAAAGAAGCGAGCGAGTTGCTTGCGTTGAGCGCGCACCCCGATCCTCGCGATGCATACAGCCGCGCGAATCCGCAATGGAATACGGCACGCGCGTTTGGCAAGCCCACGGCGTTCAAGTTCGGCGTGCCGGCGCAACTGGAATTCGCCGGCTGTTCCGAGAGCCCCGGGCTGTTCGCGAAGGTGCGCGCGTTGCTCGAAGAAGCAGGTGGTGAAGCTGTCGAAATCGACTTCACGCCGTTTGTCGAAACCGCCAATCTGCTCTATCAGGGGCCGTGGGTGGCCGAGCGTTACAGCGTGGCGGGCGAGTTGATGACGGAGAAACCCGCTGCGGTTTTGCCCGTCATTCGCGATGTGTTGGCGAAGGCACCCGGCGCGAGCGCGGTCGAACTGTTTCGCGCGCAGTACCGCTTGCAGGAATTGAAGGCCCTCTGCGATGCGTCGATCGATTCACTCGATTTCGTTCTGACGCCGACGTATCCGCGTGCCGTGACGCTCGACGAGTTGGAGCGCGACCCCATTGGTCCGAACTCCCTGCTCGGCTATTACACGAACTTCATGAATCTGCTGGACTATGCCGCCGTCGCTACGCCGACCGGTTTCATGAAGAATGGTCTGCCCTGGGGCGTGACCGTCTTTGGCCGCGCGTTCACCGACCAGTATCTGTTGGGTGTGGCCGACCTGCTGCAACGAAAGAGCGGCGTGCACTGCGTCGGAGGTCTAACCGTCGAGCCGGAGCCGCGCGGCGAACGATGCGCGGCGAGCCACGATCGCATGCGGATCGCGGTCTGCGGCGCACACATGCAAGGTTTGCCCCTCAACCGCGATCTGCTTGCCCGACGCGGGCGGCTCTTGCAGGCCACTCAGACTGCCGCGCAATACCGGTTGTCGGCGCTGCCTGCGTCGGCGGACGGCACGAGGCGTCCAGGCCTGTGGCGCGTCACCGATGGCGGCGCAAAAATTGCTGTCGAAGTGTGGGAAATGCCGAGCGCGGAGTTCGGCTCGTTTATTTCGACCGTTCCGTCTCCGCTGGTTCTGGGGAAGGTCGAACTCGTCGACGATTCGTGGGTTACCGGTTTCCTCTGCGAGCCGTATGGCGTGCAGTCGGGAACCGATATCTCGGAGTTTGGCGGATGGCGAGCATGGCTTGCCAGCGAGCATTGCGCGAGTTTCTGATGGAACGAACGATGAGCAGCGGCGTCGCAGGGTATGGGCAGTGAAGCGCCGCGGGTTTGGTTGGCACCTCCGGCTTCCTTCCGCAATTCCGTCGCAACTTCGAGAGGTTCCTTAATGACGCTCCGCACCGTCGCGCTCGCCGCAACCACCGCTGCGCTCACGCTCGCCGGCACGACCGCCGCCCTCATCGCACAAGCTCAAACGCCGAGCACCGCCGACAGTCAATGGCGCGCCAGTTCCACCATGCTCGCGACGCTGCTGCAGGACGGCTACAAGATCGTCGCCGTGGTCAACAACGGTCCCGCCGACACGATCTTCGTGCAGCGCGATCAGAGCGCGTTCAAATGCATCGATACGCAGCATCCGGATGCAAAAGCAAAAACGTCGGTGGCGCCGGGCTGTTACGAGCTGGTACCGCCGAGCGGCGCCACGCCGGCGTCGGAATCCAGATAACGTGATTTGAAGCGCGAGCTCAACGTAACCCCGGCTCGCGCGAAAGACTTCGGCGTCGCGCCAACACCGCGACGCTTCAGCGATCCACGAGCCGGCTCAGATTGCCGCGCACCCGCTGCAGCAGCGCGATCAACCGCGCCGCTTCTTCATCGCTGAAACCATTGAGCGCTTCGAGCGCGACCTCGTCGCCGACCTTACGCGCCTTGCCGAGCGTGCGCTCAGCCTTCGGCGTCATGCGCACCTGGCGCTCGCGGCGATCCTGCGGATTCGCGGTCCGCTCGATCCAGCCGCCCTCCTCCATCCGGTCGAGCAGCCGGCCCGCCGAGATCGGCGCGACCTCGAGCAGATCCGCCAGCCGGGCCTGATTGATGTCGCCGTAGTGGCCGAGATAGGCCAGCACGCGACACTGCGCGCGCGTCAGATCGACCGACGACCTCGCGAGATCGTCGAACCGCTTGCCCGCCAGCCGGCCGACGTCGTAGATCAGAAAGCCGAAGCGCTCTTCGAATTGGGTTTTCATGCGCGGATTATACGGAAGCACTTCGGCGTACAGCGCGACTGCGTGTGCGTTCTATTCTCAGCACAACTCCCGATAGCGCCAACCCGTATCGTCGATATACTAAGCATGCTTACTATATCGAGCCTCCCCACCGTCCATGTCTTCCGCCTCCACGTCGGCGAGCGCCACTGAGCTGCTCAACCGGCCGATGATCACGATCTCGATCATGCTTGCGACGCTGATCCAGACGCTCGACAGCACGATCGCCAACGTGGCGCTGCCGCATATGCAAGGCACGCTGTCCGCGTCGCAGGACGAGATCACGTGGGTGCTGACCTCCTATATCGTCGCCGCCGCGATCGCCACGCCGCTCACCGGCTGGCTGGCGGATCGCCTCAGCGTCAAGCGGCTGCTGCTGATCGCGATCGGCGGCTTCACCGTGTCGTCCGCGTTGTGCGGACTCTCCGAGACGCTGTCGCAGATCGTCGTGTCGCGTCTGTTGCAAGGGATCTTCGGCGCGTCGCTGGTGCCGCTGTCGCAGTCGATCCTGCTCGACATCAACCCGCGCGAAAAGCAGGGCCAGGCGATGGCCGTGTGGGGCATGGGCGTGATGGTCGGGCCGATCCTCGGTCCGACGCTCGGCGGCTGGCTCACCGATAGCTACAACTGGCGCTGGGTGTTCTTCATCAACGTGCCGATCGGCGCGATCGCGCTGTTCGGCGTCGCGAGCTTCCTGCCGACGCGCGCGCCGAAACACGACGTGAAGTTCGACGCGTTCGGCTTCATCACGCTCGGCCTCGCGATCGGCGCATTGCAGGCGATGCTCGATCGCGGCGAGCAGCTCGACTGGTTTTCGTCGACCGAGATCGTGATCGAGGCGCTCGTCGCGGCAATCAGCTTCGCGTTTTTTCTCGTGCACACGGCGACGATCGGCGAGCGCTCGTTTTTCAAGTACAAGTTATTGAAGGACCCGAACTTCGCGACCGGCACGTTGTTCATCTTCGTGATCGGCGCGGTGATGTACGCGACCCGCGCGCTGCTGCCGCCGATGCTGCAAAACCTGATGGGCTATCCGGTCGCGACCACGGGCCTCGTCACCGCACCGAGCGGCGCCGGCACGATGGTCGCGATGCTGATCGCCGGCCGGCTGCTCAAGCGCGTCGATGCGCGGCTGTTGCTGCTCTGCGGTTTCCTGATATCGGCGTTCGCGCTGTGGCAGATGATGCAGTACACGATCGTGCTATCGGCATCGGACATCGTGTGGCCCGGCGTGATCCAGGGCTTCGGACTCGGCCTCGTGTTCGTGCCGCTGTCCACGCTGACGTTCTCGACGCTGTCGCCGGAGCTGCGCGCGGACGGCACCGCGACTTATAGCCTGATGCGCAACATCGGCAGCAGTATCGGCATTTCGATCGTGCAGACGCTGATGACGCGCAACACGCAGATCTCGCACGCGGACCTCGCTGCGAACGTCACCGCGTTCAATCCGGCGTTCCAGTCGATGCTCAACAGCGGCTCGAACTATGACATCGCGGCGCTGAACGCGTCGATCACGCAGCAGGCGGCGATGGTCGCGTATCTGAACGACTTCAAGCTGATGTTCGTGGCGACGCTGCTGGTCATCCCGCTGTTGCTGCTGATCCGGCCGTCGCACAAGGCACCAGATGCGTCGATCGCGCATGCGGCGATGGATTGAGACCGAATGCGCCGACGTCCGCCTCAGCCTTCGATTCGCCCGCGCGTCACGCCGAGCAATGACGCCATCGCCGCATACGCCGCGGCGGCATCGCGGGCGCGGATCGCCTCGAACACCGCCGTGTGCTCGGCGAGCGACGCGTTGAACACATCGGCGCGTTTCGCATTGAGCCGCAATTGTGCCTCGAGCGTGCGCTCGATCAGCGCGCCAAGCGGGATCAGCAGTTCGTTGCTGCACGCGGTGAGCACGCGCAGGTGGAACTGCAGATCCGCGCGCACCCATTCGTCGACGTTGCGCGCCGCCACCATCGCGGTATGCGCGGCCGCAAGCGCACCCAACGTATCGTCGGTGTGCGCGGCGGCCGCGAGGCCGGCGGCATAAGGCTCGATCATCTCGCGCATTTCCTGCAGCTTGAGCGCGAACGCCATCGGCTCGGCGACGCGTGAATACCAGTCGAGCAGATCGGCATCGAGCAGATTCCACGCGGACTTGACCCGCACGCGCGTACCCACGCGCGGCCGCGATTCGATCAGCCCTTTCGACGTCAACGTGCGCAGCGCCTCGCGCAGCACCGTGCGGCTCACGCCGAACATCTCCATTAACTCGGCTTCACGAGGCAGGATCGACTCCGGCGCATAGTCGCCGCGCAGAATCGCGGTCGCCAGCAGTTGGGCGACTCGCCCGTGCAGATCGTGCGTAATGGTTTTCTCCTCGCGGTTGATGATCCCGTCGCGCAACGCGGCGGTAAGTCGGCAGATCTCACCACTATGTGGCAAATAGTACTATTAATAGTATTTTAATGCAGTTTTGTTGTAGCATGGAATTCCCCGAAATTTTGCATGCCCGCAGACCTGCTTTGCATGGGTTCGGAGTAAGCGCCAACTTCGATCGACACCGGAGACACACACCATGAAAATCACCAAGCTCGAAACCTTTATCGTCCCGCCGCGCTGGTGCTTCCTCAAGATCGAGACCGACGAGGGCATCGTCGGTTGGGGCGAGCCGGTGGTGGAAGGCCGCGCGCATACGGTCGCCGCGGCCGTCGAGGAACTGTCCGATTATCTGATCGGCAAGGACCCGCTGTTGATCGAGGATCACTGGCAGGTGATGTACCGCGCGGGCTTCTATCGCGGCGGCCCGATCACGATGAGCGCGATCGCCGGCGTCGATCAGGCGCTGTGGGACATCAAGGGCAAGCATCACGGCGTACCGGTGCATGCGCTGCTCGGCGGCCAGGTGCGCGACAAAATCAAGGTGTACTCGTGGATCGGCGGCGACCGTCCGAGCGATGTCGCGAACAACGCACGCGCGGTGGTCGAGCGCGGCTTCAAGGCCGTCAAGATGAACGGCTCGGAAGAGCTGCAGATCATCGACACCTTCGACAAGGTGCAAGGCGTGATCAACAACGTCGCGGCGGTGCGCGAGGCGGTCGGGCCGAACATCGGCATCGGCGTGGACTTCCACGGCCGCGTGCACAAGCCGATGGCGAAGGTGCTCGCCAAGGAACTCGACCCGTACAAGCTGCTGTTCATCGAAGAGCCGGTGCTGTCGGAAAACGCCGAGGCGCTGCGCGACATCGTCAATCAGACCAACACGCCGATCGCGCTCGGCGAGCGTCTCTATTCGCGCTGGGACTTCAAGCACATCCTGTCGGGCGGCTACGTCGACATCATCCAGCCGGACGCGTCGCACGCGGGCGGCATCACCGAGTGCCGCAAGATCGCCGCGATGGCGGAAGCCTACGACGTCGCGCTCGCGCTGCATTGCCCGCTCGGCCCGATCGCGCTCGCAACCTGTCTGCAGATCGACGCGGTCAGCTACAACGCGTTCATCCAGGAACAGAGCCTCGGCATCCACTACAACCAGGGCAATGACCTGCTCGATTACATCAAGAATCCGCAAGTCTTCAAGTACGAAGACGGCTTCGTGTCGATTCCGCAGGGCCCTGGACTCGGCATCGAGGTCAACGAAGAGAAGGTGCGCGAGATGGCGAAGGTCGGTCACCGCTGGCGCAATCCGGTGTGGCGTCACGCGGACGGCAGCGTCGCCGAATGGTGATCTGAACACCTGAGCGAAGCAGGCGGAACGCCGCCGGCGGGCCACGTGACGCGCGGGCCGTCGCAGTAACGTAACTTCCCGGACCAGCCGGCTCGAACCGGCGTTCGAGCGGTGCCCCCCGACCTGCATCACTCCGCGCCGAGCCTTATCCCGCCCCGCTTTCGCGACGTTTGTTCGGTATCGGACATACGTATGGCCTGCTCCTTGCTGAAATGCATGCCAACAACGCATGCAGCGAGGAGCACCATGGGCGAATTCGTTCCTGACTATCTGATCCGCGAACAGGCGGCGGTCGGCGCGCTGGTTGCGTTCGGCGTGCTGCGCATCATCGGCGCGATGCTCGCGTACGAGCGCGGATGGAACATCTCGGTAGTCGGGAAATGCTTTATCGCCGCGGCGGTGCTGTACTGCCTGCCGCAGGTCTTCGATCTGCTCACGCAGATGGTCGGCTCGCACGCGGCCGGCGCCGAACTCGAAGGCAAGGCCGCGGGCTGCGCGATCGCGTTGTTCTGCGCGCCGATTCTCGGTCATCGCCTCGGCTTCGAGTAAGCGGGCTTCGCAGTGCGGCGCTTTTTTACGCGGCGCGCATCCATCGCCGATTGGTCAATCGCCTATGCCGCGCCGCGCGTTCAACCGAGCGCAGCGAACGCCGGCACGGTGTGTGACAACGCGGCCGCGACGACGAACACGCCGATCATCACGAGCGCTTCCAAATACATCACGTTGACGAAGGTGTGCGCATCCATCGTCGATGCGGTGCGACGCAGGCGTGGCAGCGCCGATGTGCGGTTCAGCGCGCCGAGCACCAGCGCGAGCGCGACCAGCACGAGCTTCAACGTCAGCACATGACCCCACGTGCTCGCCTGAATCGCTTCGAACGAACTGCCCGAGTCGCGCACCGCATTGAAGACGCCCGACAGCAACACCAACGCGACCGCGACGATCGACACGTTCGACACCTGGGTCGCCGTGCGGATCAGCATGCCCCGCGCGGTGGATGCCCCGAGCGCCGGCAGCACCGCCAGGCCGGAGGCCATCGCGAGTCCGCCCCATACGCTCGTTGCGAGCACGTGCAGCGTCTGCATGCCGATCGCGGCCGACACCACGCCGGCATCGGCCGCATGACCGAGCGACGCCTTACCCGCCGCGATCGCGAGCACCGCGAGCCACAGCAGCGTATTGCGCAGCATGCCCGTGCCATGGCTCAGCGCGGTGCCGAGCAGCACCAGCGCGCCGCCGAACGCGACGCTCCAGCCATAGCCGACATGCGTTTGCGTCAGCACCGTCGGCACCACGCCGAACGCCGCGGACAACCCGACACCGCTCATCGACGCCGCCTGATACAGGAGCCAGCCGAGATCCGCGAGCACCAGCACGATGGTGGCCGCGAGCATCGAGCGTTGCGCGCGCATCCAGCCGGGACGCGCCGGTGAAGTGCGCTGGAGCCCGTCCCTCGCGAGCCATGCGCCGAGTAGCGCCGAGCCGACGGCGAAGCCGAACGAGACGTTCATGAGCGTGGCCATTGCGACCTGCCCGATCCACAGTCCGTCGAAGTTCATTTGACGTTGAACGCGAAGTCGCCATGGGTACGATGGCCGTCGGTGGCCACCGCGATCCAGTGCACCGCATAGCGGCCGCTCGTCAACTGAGGCAGCGCGAGGTGCATCACGCGGGCGTCCGCGCTATCGACCGTCGACGCGCCCGGCGTCGCGGGCTTGCCGCTTGCATCGGCGAGTGTGATCTTGCTGAATGCGGGCTCGAGCGGCTCGGTGAAATGGATCGTCAGGTCGGTAGGCGCGACGGCGTCGGCGTTCGCGGCCGGCACGCTCGAGATCAGATGCGCATGCGCGAACGCGGTGGACGACATGGCCAGCGCCACCGCGCCGGACATCAACGCTCGCAGCGTCGACGAGGAGAAATCGAATAGCTTCATGTAAGGCCGATAGCGGATGAGAACGAACGGAACATAGGCGGGCCGGCGAGGCGCATCGTCTGCACGACGGCCGGCGAGCCCGGAAGTGTACGCTTCGATGGCGCGCGCGGGGATCGGTTCAACCTGGCTTGATCGAATGCGTCACGCGGCATCACGCTTGCGGCGGCGACGCCGTGATTATTTTTGAGGCAAAGACGTCGACCACGATCCGTGACGCAACCAAAGTCCGAAACCGGCATAACGCGACATACTGTCGCATGGCGGTCACACCTGGAACCGTCTCTAATGCGGCAAATAGTCACGATTACCCTTCGATGATAGAATGCTGCGTCGCCGCAGCGACGGCTGTCCTTCACACCGAGCCGCCCGAAGTTCGGTCAGGTCCCCGATTCCGATGGAGTTACGCGTGTCTTCAAGACGCCTCTTCCGCCCGTTGCTTGCCCTTCTGTTGATCGGCGCCGCGGGTGTCTATAGCGCAGCGAAAGCGCAGACTCAACCGAAGGCCCCCGACACGATGGAAGCGCGCGTGCAAGGCTGCACGGCCTGCCACGGCTCGCATGGGCAAGGTACCGACAACGACTACTTCCCGCGCCTCGCCGGCAAGCCGGCGGAATATCTGTTCAATCAGTTGCAGAACTTCCGTGAAGGGCGCCGCAGGTACCCGCCGATGAACTACCTCGTCACGTATCTCTCCGACGACTACCTGCATCAGATCGCCACCTTCTTCTCGCAGCAGCGCCCGCCGTATCCGACGCCGGCCAAGCCGACCGTCTCGGCCGCCACGCTCGCGCGCGGTGAGCAGATCGTGCTGCACGGTGATGCATCGAAGCAGGTGCCCGCTTGCGCGGCCTGCCACGGCAAGGCACTGACCGGTATGGAACCGGCAATTCCGGGTCTCGTCGGTCTGCACGCCGACTACATCAGCGCGCAGCTCGGTTCATGGCGCTCGGGCACGCGTCACGCGATCGCGCCGGACTGCATGCACACCATCGCCACGCGCCTCAGCGACGAAGACGTGAACGCCGTCGCGGCCTGGCTTTCCACGCAGCAGGCTCCGCCAAACCCCGTGCCGGCTCCGGCCCGCTCCTTGAAGACTCCGCTTGCCTGCGGCAGCGAACCGCAATAAGGCGCCGGGAGAGACATTCAAATGAAACACAAGTCTTTGTTCGCCCTCTCGGCAGTCGTCGTGGTCGCGGCCGCCGCACTCGTTCCCGTCCTCTGGTCGGGCGGCGACAATCTGCATAGCAGCGGCGCAGCCGTGGCGGCAACGCCCGCGGACCAGGCCGACCTGATCAAGAAGGGCGAGTACCTCGCCCGCGCCGGCGACTGTATCGCCTGCCACACGGTGCGCGGCGGCAAGCAGTTCGCCGGCGGCCTGCCGATGGCCACGCCGTTCGGCACGATGTTCACGCCGAACATCACGCCGGACGACCAGTACGGCATCGGCAAGTGGACCCAGGACGACTTCTATCGCGCGATGCACACCGGCCGCTCGAAAGATGGCAGCCTGCTTTATCCGGGCTTCCCGTTCACGAGCTACACGAAGGTCACGCGCGCCGACTCGGACGCGATCTACGCGTACCTGCGCTCGGTCGCGCCGGTCAACGTGCCGAGCCGTCCGCACGAACTGAAATTCCCGTTCAACCAGCGCAACATGCTGATCGGCTGGCGCACGCTGTTCTTCCGTGAAGGCGAGTTCAAGCCGGATCCGACCAAGTCGGTCGAATGGAACCGCGGTGCGTATCTGGTCGAAGGCCTTGGTCACTGCGGCATGTGCCACACGTCGATCAATGCGATGGGCGCCCCGGTCAGCTCGGCCGCGTTCGCGGGCGGCCTGATTCCGCTGCAGAACTGGTATGCGCCGTCGCTGACGTCGAACCGCGAAGCCGGCCTCGGCGACTGGGACCTCAAGGACATCGCCGACCTGCTCAAGACCGGCGTGTCGAGCCGCGGTGCGGTGTTCGGTCCGATGGCCGAAGTGGTTCACAACAGCCTGCAGTATCTGTCGACCGAAGACATCAACGCGATGGCGACGTACCTGAAGACGATTCCGCAGAAGAGCGAAGCACCGGAACCGCTGCAGCTCGAAACCTCGGAAAAATTCGGCGGCGAACTGCTGAAGCAAGGACAGAAGATCTACGCTGACAACTGCGCGAAGTGCCACGAGGATAACGGTCTCGGCCGGCCGCCGGCATTCCCGCCGCTCGCGAACAACCAGTCGATCCAGATGCCGTCCGCGGTCAACCCGATCCGCATGGTGCTGAACGGTGGTTATCCGCCGAGCACGGAAGGGAACCCGCGTCCGTATGGCATGCCGCCGTTCGCGCAGGCTCTGTCGAATCAGGAAGTCGCAGCGGTCGTGACGTACATCCGTATGTCCTGGGGCAACCACGGCACGGCCGTGTCGCCGCAGCAGGTGGCCGAACTGCGTTCGGCGCCGCTCGACTAAGCAGGGTTCGACGCACCCCGGGCGCGGCCTGCGAAATTCGCGGCCGCGCCCTTCGTTTTTTCAGGACCGGTATCATGTGGGCCTGTTTGTGTCGGTGGTCGCCCTCGTGGAACCGTGCAGGAGGAAAGAGTTGTGCCCTTCGGTGAGCGTTTGAACAGCATCACCCATCTCGTCGGCGCCGTGCTGGCGGTGGTGGGGCTGGCGGCGCTCGTCACGATGGGCGCGCTCGCCGGCGACGCGTACAAGGTCGTCAGCTTCGCCGTATATGGTGCGATGCTGTTCGTGCTGTACGCGATCTCTACGCTGTATCACAGCGTCAGCCATCCGCGTCTGAAGGCGATTCTGCAGAAATGCGATCATTCGGCGATCTACCTGCTGATCGCCGGCAGCTACACGCCGTTCACGCTCGTCACGTTGCGTGGACCGTGGGGCTGGTCGTTATTCGGCGTGAGCTGGGGGCTCGCTGCCCTCGGCATCGTGCAGGAACTCACGCTCGGGCGACGCACCCGCAGCGTGTCGATGGTGCTGTATGTGTTGATGGGATGGCTCGCGCTCGTAGCCGTCCACCCGCTGGTGCAGGCGTTGCCGGCCGCGGGGACCGCGTGGCTCGTGGCCGGCGGCGTCATCTATAGCGTCGGCATCTATTTCTTCATCAACGACGAGCGCATCCGCCACGGACATGGTATCTGGCACCTGTTCGTACTGGCGGGCAGTCTGTGTCAATTCGTCAGTGTCGCGCGCTATGTCGCGTGACATTCCACGGCGACGAATTGCAACTTAAGGCCAGTCGACGTGTCTGCATAGCGCGTTGAAACATTCGGCACATCTGTGAGCGTGCCGCCGATTTCTCCGTGAACGGAACCGGGCCTCGGCCTCGAACACGCCATGCGGGCGTGTCGATGCCGCGCTGGTTTTTCCGCGTTGGGGTCCTTTGGGCCCAGCGGGGCCGTTCGCGACACTGCATTGCAAAGAGCTTTTATGTCTTTTGATTCCCTCGGCTTGTCCGAACCGCTGGTCCGCGCTGTCAATGAACTCGGCTACACCAGCCCGACTCCGATCCAGACTCAGGCGATCCCGGCCGTGCTCAACGGCGGCGATCTGCTCGCCGGCGCGCAAACCGGCACCGGCAAGACCGCCGGCTTTACGCTGCCGATCCTGCAGCGCCTGAATTCGATGCCGCCGGCCGCCGGCGGCAAGCGCGTGGTGCGCGCGCTGATCCTCACGCCGACGCGCGAACTTGCCGCGCAGGTCGAAGAAAGCGTGCGCGCCTACGGCAAGTATCTGAAGCTGAAGTCGACCGTGATGTTCGGCGGCGTCGGCATCAATCCGCAGATCGATGCGCTCAGGCGCGGCATCGATATCGTCGTCGCGACGCCGGGCCGTCTGCTCGATCACATGCAGCAGAAGACCATCGACCTGTCGCATCTCGAGATCCTCGTGCTCGACGAAGCGGACCGCATGCTCGACATGGGCTTCATCCACGACATCAAGCGCGTGCTCGCGAAGCTGCCGCCGAAGCGCCAGAACCTGCTGTTCTCGGCGACCTTCTCCGACGAGATCAAGACACTCGCCGATGGCCTGCTCGACTCGCCGGCGCTGATCGAAGTCGCGCGCCGCAACACGACGGCCGAAACGGTCGCGCAGAAGATTCACCCGGTCGATCGCGACCGCAAGCGCGAGTTGCTCACGCATCTGATCCGTCAGCACAGCTGGTTCCAGGTGCTCGTGTTCACGCGCACCAAGCACGGCGCGAATCGCCTCGCCGAGCAGCTGGCGAAGGACGGCATCAGCGCACTCGCGATTCACGGCAACAAGAGCCAGTCGGCACGCACGCGCGCGCTCGCCGAGTTCAAGGACGGTACGCTGCAGGTGCTGGTGGCGACCGACATCGCCGCACGCGGCATCGATATCGATCAGTTGCCGCACGTGGTCAACTTCGATCTGCCGAACGTGCCGGAAGACTACGTGCATCGCATCGGCCGCACGGGTCGCGCGGGTGCGACCGGCGAGGCGGTGTCGCTCGTGTGCGTCGATGAACTGCAGTTGCTGAAGGACATCGAGAAGCTGATCAAGCGTCCGGTCCCGCAGGAAGTGATCGCCGGTTTCGAGCCGGACCCGACCGCGAAGCCGGAGCCGATCCTGCGACGCGGGCAGGGCGGCGGCGGGCGCTCGCCGCGCCAGGGACAAGGTGCGGTGCGTCGTGACGGCGGTGCCGGTGGTGGCGCACCGGCCAAGCCGGCTCAAGGCTCCGGTCAGCGTTCGGGACAAGGCACGGGTCAGCGTTCGGCCCAGCGTGCGTCGAACGCTCAGCCCACGCCGCGGCCACAAGGTGCGAAGCCGGCCGGCAATGGCAATCAGCCGCGTCGCGATACGCAGCGTCACGACGATCGGCCGCGTACCGCCGCGCATGACGGCGCTCCCGCGCCCCATGCGCCGCGCAAGCCGCAGGGCAATCGTTCGCGCAACGGCAATCCGGGCGCGTTGCTCGGCGGCGGCGCGAAGCGCAACGATGCGCCGCGTGGTGCGCAACCGTCGCGCAACGGCGACCGTGGCCGTTAAGCGTCGCGGGGCCTAAAGGCTGCCCGCGCATCAGCCGTTAGCGCTTCCCTGCTCGAAGACTAACGGCTGCTCGCGGCGGCAGCCTGCTTCAAATGTTCGACCTGCCGTTCCCATCGCTCGAGCACCACACTTCCCTCTCCTTGCAATTCGAACGTGATGCCGCCCGTGAGGCGCGCATAACGGACGCTTTGCGCTTCTGCTGTGTCGATCGAGCCGAGCAGATAGACGAGGCCGCTGTCGTCGCCAGCAACACCGGGCAGCGGCGCGACACGCAACTGCACCTGATAGAACGCCGCATCGCAGACGAAGCTCAGCGCCGCGCGCCCGCTTTGCGCGATCGCGCGCGTCGCGCGCGCCTGCGGCCATAGCGCGATGCACAGCGTGCGCGAGTCGGGCGCATAGAGTTCGCCGACGCTCAGCAGAGATGTGCGCACGTGGCCGTTCGCATCGACGCTCAGTAGCGACGCGGTGAAGCCCAGCTTGTCCGCAAGCGACGAACCGTCGAACAACGCGCGCACATTGGCCGGCCATTCGTCGAACACGATCTGTTCGAGCGGACGCGCGGACGTAGATGCGGAGGAGGAAGCGCTCATGCCATCGATCCAGTCGAAGTAGTCGGTAAAGCTCCATCATGCCTCGGAAAAACCAAAGCCCGCATGAGCGGGCTCCGGTTCGCTTCGTCAGGTCGTTGCAGCTGCATTCAGCCGATGCCTCGCGCAACGTTCGATAGCTCAGCGAAAGAATACGTGCTGCGTGATCTTCGCGAGCGGATAATGCACGCCCGGCTGAATGCGCGCCGGCAGATCGAGCGGCTTGAGCAGCATCTTCACGCACATGTCGGCGGACAGATTGCGGCGCACCAGCTTGTTGATGCGCGCCGCGCGCTCGCGGTTATACGCGGAGTCGTGCACGCGCTCCGGATAGCGAATCGCGAACACGTGCCGCAACGCGATCTCCGAATCTTCGTTCTTGATTTCCATCACGCGACGCATCAACGCGCCCAGCACCGCGAGCCGACCGTTGCCCTCGATCCGGTTGTACTTTTTGAAGTACCTGAAAAAGTGCTTGTAGTGACGGACTTCGTCGGTGCGGATGTTGTCGGTGATCTGCTTGAGGACCGCTTCGTCCGAGCACTCGTTGATCGCGCGGTACAGCGTCGCGGTACCCGTTTCGACTACGCAACGCGCGACCATCTCCAGCGCGCGGGTCTTTTCGAAATCCTCGACCGAGCACGTGAGCGAATACTCGTCCATGAAATTGCGGAACGCGGTGTCCCAGTCGAACTCGGGCCATACATACGCGATATAGGTCTTCAGCGCCCGGCCGTGCTGCATTTCCTCGGGCTCCCACTCGTGGTTGAGCCAGGCCGAGACCTCGGGATCGTCGTTGAAAAACGTACTCAGATTGCTGGTGTAGAGATCGGTGCCGCTTTCGATAAACGAAGCCGCGCACAACAACAGCAGCAGGTCCTCGTTGGCCGCGGCCTTCTGACGGTCAATGCGCGTCAGATCGATGTCTTCGATCCGCCAGGGCATGACATGGTTCAGCTCTGTATGCATCGTGTCTTGCTCCCATGCTGTACCGACCCGTGGAGTTCTTCGCAACTGCCACCGCGCTCGCCGTGATGTTTCTGCGTGTCGGATACAACACCGTGAATTAGAGTTGGGCCCTTGTACTCTGCATCTTAGCCGGAGATATCCGACCTTGCAGATCACACAGCACAGACCATGCCGCATCGACGCAGTTCCGATTTCAAGATAGTCGAAATCTTCCAACGTGTTAAAACATGTGCGCAAGGCAAAAAAAGCCAGCCCAAAAGGCTGGCTTTTCGGACAGACATCAGACCCGGCGGGGTTGGGGCACGGGCGGGGCGCCCTACGCGGGCCCCCTTGGGCGGCCCCCTGGGCGGGCCCCCTCTTCCTCAGGCAGGTTGGACGTCGCCCGGGATGGGACGCACGCGACGCATGCGCAGCGCGACGATGATCAGCGATACGCCCGAAAGCACCGCCGCAAGCAGGACGTAATAACTTGGCGCGAGTTTGTCGCCGGTCAAATGAATGAAGGTTTCGACGATGGTCGGCGCGAAGCCGCCGAAAATCGTCACACCGATGCTGTAACCGATTGAAAGGCCAGTCGAGCGCATCTGGGTCGGGAAGATCTCCGACATCAGCGCGGGCATCGGCCCCGAGTACGAGGCCTTGAAAATACCGGCGACGCCTTGCAGCACGAGCAGCCAGCCAATCGTCGGATGTGTCTGCAGCCATGCGAACATCGGATAGATCAGCAGGCCCATCAGGATCGACGTGCTCAGCATGATGCGAATTCGGCCGATGCGATCGGACAGCGCGCCCATGATCGGCGAGAAGATGAACTGCATGCCGCCGTTCAGCACGACCACGCCGAACGACGCGGCCGCCGCCATATGCAGCTGCTTGACCGCGTAAAGCGGCATGTAGAGCTGCAGCACGTACACGCCGACCGTCGACTGCGCAACCATGCCGATCGCGAGCAGCAGGTTGACCCACTGATTCGAGAACGACGCGTCCTTCGTTCCGCTGACGACCTTGTGCTCGCCAGCCGCGTCGCGAGCCGCGCGTTCTTCACGCAATGCCAGGAATTCGGGCGTCTCGTCGAGATGCGAGCGGATGTAGTAGCCGACCGGCCCGACCAGCAGACCGAACACGAACGGCACACGCCAGCCCCAGCTGTTCAGATGCTCGGCCGGCAGCCACGCGGTCAGCAGCGAACCGAAGGCCGCCGCGGTGATCGCCGCGAGACCCTGGCTCGCGAACTGCCAGCTCGCGTAGTAGCCGCGCCGGGTCGCGCTGTGCTCGACCATGAACGCCGTCGCGCTGCCGAACTCGCCGCCGACCGCGAAGCCCTGCACGAGCCGCGCCAGCAGCACCAGCAGCGGCGCCGCGAGACCGATCGTCGAAAACGGCGGCATCACGGCCATCGTGAAAGTACCGACCATCATCAGCGCGATCGCGAGCGTGAGCGCCGCCTTGCGGCCCTTGCGGTCGCCGTACACGCCGAGCACGACCGCGCCGAGCGGGCGCATCAGGAACGAGAGGCCGAAAGTGGCGATCGCGAGCAGCGTCGACAGCCACTCGTCCTGCATCGGGAAGAACTGTTTCGCGATGATCGTCGCGAAGTAGCCGTAGACCAGGAAGTCGAACCACTCGAGCGCGTTACCGATCGACGACGAGAAAACGATCCGCCGCACCATCGCTTTCGAAAGCGGCGCGGCGTGGGGGAAAGCGGTCGTCGAGTGCGACGCGGGGGTATTCATGATGGTCTTCTGCCTGTCTGCTGCGTGATAGCTGTGGTAGGTGCGGCACCGTCTGGGTCAGCGAGGCGGCTGGCGGGCGCGCAATAGCGCGGCATATGCCATGCCGCGCGTTCGTTACGTGTTACCCGGGTATCGGACCTGAGTCCCGGTGCGGACCTCGGCCCCGGGCGTCGCCTCGTTATGGCCTAGAAGCCGGCGGCGAGACCGTCGCGGCGGCTGTCGCTGGCCGCCACGTAGCCGCGCTCCGGCTCGTTGCGATCGAGTTTCCAGATGAACTGGCCGGAGCCGAAGTCCATGTACGGATCGTCGACCGACTTGATCGTGTGGCCGAGCTTCTGCAGGCCCTCGGTGGTCTTCGGATCGAGCGTCGACTCGATATCGACCGTGAAGTCGCGGTTGACCTTCCAGCGCGGCGCGTCGCACGCGGCCTGCGGCTGCTGAGCGTAGTCGAGCATGCGCACCACCGTTTGCAGATGGCCTTGCGGCTGCATGTCGCCGCCCATCACGCCGAAGCTCATCACCGCTTCCTGCTGACCGTTCACCTGCTGCGTGAGGAACGCCGGGATGATCGTGTGGAACGGCCGCTTGCCGCCCTCGACGAC
This sequence comes from Paraburkholderia tuberum STM678, assembly GCF_902833905.1. Lineage (GTDB taxonomy): Bacteria > Pseudomonadota > Gammaproteobacteria > Burkholderiales > Burkholderiaceae > Paraburkholderia > Paraburkholderia tuberum. The sequence goes on from NZ_CADFGP010000041.1 coordinate 36,935, forward strand.
GTTCGGCGACTTCGGATCCATCGAGAAACCGCAGCCGCGGTTCTGCAGCGCAATGCCGCTGTCCGGCACCACCACACCCGAGCCGAAGCCCATGTAGTTCGACTGGATGAAGCTGACCATCATGCCGCTCTCGTCCGCGGCCGACATGTAGATGGTGCCGCCCGCCTTCGGCATGCCGAAGTCGAAGTGCGTCGCCCGCTTCGGATCGATCAGCTTCGCGCGCGAGCTCAGGTACGCGTCGTCGAGCATCTGCTCGGGCGTGACTTCCATCGACCGCGGATCGGCCACATAGCGATACAGGTCGGCAAACGCGAGCTTCATCGCTTCGATCTGCAGATGCTGCGACTCGACGCTGTCGACCTTCAGCGACTTCACGTCGAACTTCTCGAGGATGCCGAGCGCAACCAGCGCCGCGATGCCCTGGCCGTTCGGCGGAATCTCATGCACGGTGTAGCCGCGATAGTCCTTGCCGATCGGCTCGACCCAGTCCGCGCGGTAGTTGCGGAGATCGTCGGCGCTCAGCGCGGCGCCGCCTTCGCGTGCGAACGCGGCGATCCGCTCGGCGATCTCGCCTTCGTAGTACGCGCGCGGGCCCTGCGCGGCGATCAGGCGCAGCGTCTTCGCGTGGCCGGGCAAGCGCACCAGCTCGCTGACCTCAGGCGCGCGGCCGCGCGGCATGAAGGTCTGCGCGAAGCCCGGCTGATCCTTCAGTTCCGGCACCGCGGCCGCCCATTTGTAGGCGACGATGCTCGCCACCGCGTGACCGCGCTCGGCGATCTCGATGGCCGGCTCCATCAGGTCGGCGAACGGCAGCTTGCCGAACTTCTGGTGCAGCGCTTCCCAACCGGCGATCACGCCCGGCACCGTGACGGCGTCCCAGCCACGCTTCGGCTGTTTCGCGAAGCCGTTTTCCTCGCCGTATTTGCGCTTGAAGTAATCGACGTTCCACGCAGCCGGCGACACGCCCGACGCGTTCAGACCATGCAGCTTCTTGCCGTCCCACACGAGCGCGAACGCGTCGCCGCCCAGGCCGCACGACACCGGTTCGACCACTGTCATCGCTGCGGCCGCCGCGATGGCCGCGTCGACGGCATTGCCGCCCTTCCACAACATGCGCAGCCCGGCCTGCGCCGCGAGCGGATGCGAGGTCGAAACGATATTGCGTGCGAATACGGGCAGACGTTGCGTCGGATAAGGGTTTTGCCAGTTGCTAAAGCCAGTCATGTCGAACACTCTCGAAAGCGCGGGCCGGCACGAAAAAGTCGCCGGACATCATGGGAAAGGTTGTAAGGCAGGTAAATCGCGGAACCCAGAATTGCATCGCGAAGCGCACCAAAAAACAAATTCATTTATCAAATGAATAAATGCGTATTGCACCTGAATAAAGGTTCGAGCAGGTTCGGCGCATTCGCGGCCAGTTGGCGGACAAGGGGCACGATGGTTTTACAATAGCCGCAATCGCGTTCGTCGACGGCGGGCTTTCTGCCAGCCGCTCGATGATCGCGACGGACCACGCCGACACGACAGCCACCACCCGAGACACATGACACGAGACCCCCGCCTGACTCTCAACGCCCGGCAACAGGAATTGCTGGAATGGGTGCAACGCGACGGCTTCGTGACCGTGGACGACCTCGCGAGCCACTTCGACGTCACCCCGCAGACGATCCGCCGCGACGTCAACTGGCTCGCCGATATGAATCTGCTGCGCCGCTATCACGGCGGCGCCAGTCTGCCGACCAGTTCCGAGAACGTCTCCTACACCGCGCGCCAGCGCATGTTTCATGAAGAGAAAAGACGCATCGCGGCGCTAGTCGCCACTCACATTCCCGATCAGGCATCGCTTTTCATCAACCTCGGCACGACCACCGAGGAAGTGGCACGCGCGCTGAACCGCCACCGTGGACTGCGCGTGATCACGAACAATCTGAACGTCGCGAGCATGATGAGCGGCTACCCGGATTGCGAAGTGCTGGTGACGGGGGGCATCGTGCGGCCGTGGGATAAGGGCATCGTCGGTGAACTGGCGATCGACTTCATCCGGCAGTTCAAAGTCGATTTCGCGATCATCGGCACGTCGAGCATCGAAACGGACGGTACGCTGCGCGATTTCGACACGCGCGAAGTGCGTGTCGCCGAGGCGATCATCGAGCACGCACGCACCGTGTTCCTCGCCGCGGATCACTCCAAGTTTGGCCGCCCGGCGCTAGTTCGCCAGGGACATCTGGAGCAGATCGACGCATTGTTCACCGACGCCGCGCCGACCGCCGAGATGGCCGAGGCGCTGAACGCCGCGAATTGTCAAATCTATATCGCCGGATAATTCCAGGCGATCTCCGCCATGCTGCGGTGCACGCAAAACCTCGCGTGAAATCAAGAATCTGGCTGCGGGGCCGGACCGCCTATCGCGCGACCAATTGTCAAATGGAAAATTTACGGGGACCAGGTTGGCGTTTCATCGGTGCTCGCCTACACTCCAGTTCCCCAACGTGCGTTGCGAGTTTCGCACGGCGTCGGTTTGTGAATCTGTCGTGTAAGCCGTACCTCCCGCCCTGATCCTTAGCGGACCCCGCCCCGGCCTGCCGGTCGACGGCAAGGCTGTCCGCAATTTGCTGACATGGAGAGAACGATGCTGAGTCCGCATGAATTCGCCACGTTGTTACTCGTCAAGGACGCCCCCAACCAGGTCGAAATGGACCGAGAAGAACTCGATGCGTTGCTCGAACGCCAACTGGTGCAACTCGAGCGCCTCGCATCGGGCAACGAAGAATGGCGCGTGACCGAAACCGGCGACACCGCATTGCGGGCCATCAAACGTTTTTCCTGAGATTCCCTGTCGTTCGATCCGAGAGCCGTTGGCGGCGTATCCGCGCCGCCCTGGCGGATGCGCCGCGCGCTTCGCTCGCGACTGCCGGGCTCGTATCGTTCAATTCCCTGACAGCGGGCCGCCTTCGCGGCCCTTTGTTGTGCGCATCTCATTTACACAGTAAATTCACGCGACGGACTTCCCCGCCCTCGCGCATGCCCAAGACGCTCTCCGCCGACGACATCCAGCAGTTTCGCGAAGCCATGCGACGCGTCGCCGAAAACGCATTTGCGACCCGCGGCGCGCAAGGCGTGACGATGCGCGAGCTGGCGAAGGAGCTCGGCTGCAGTGCGATGACACCGTATCGCTATTTCCGCGACAAGGAAGAAATTCTGGCGATGGTCCGCGCCGCCGCGTTCAACCGCTTCGCCGCGCGCCTCGAAGCGGCCGCGCGCGGCATCCCCGCGAACGCCCCCGCCATCGATCACAGCGCCGTCGGCCGGGCCTACGTCGACTTCGCGCTCGATGAACCGCACGCCTACCGTTTGATGTTCGATCAGACGCCGCAACAGCGAGGCGCTTACCCTGAACTGGCCGCGGCGTCGCAGCGCGCGTGGCGTCTGCTGGAAGCGCACTTCGAGCGGCTCGTCGAGGCGGGTATTCTCGAAGGCGATCCGCGCCTGATCGGCTATGCGTACTGGACGAGCCTGCACGGCTTCACGATGCTCGCGCTCGCGAACCAGCTACCGCCGTCGGCCGCGCAACAGGCGGATTCCGCCGGCGACGGAGCGCCGCAGCCATCACGTGAAGCCGTGTTCGCGCAGCTTTTGCGCATGCTGTGGCGCGGAGCGTTGGCGCCGCACAAGTGAACCGGCTCGCCGGTCAACCCGTTGCTGCTTAACCGTTACGCAAGGTCGGATCGGCACTCGCACGCCAGCTGATCGCCCTTGCGCGTTGCTCGTTGAAAAACTCGACCCACTGGTTGCGCACCTTCGGATCGCTGCTCGTCGCCTCGCTCGCATGGCGCTGCGCGATCGATGCCTGGAACGCGCAGAAGTCGTCGTTCGACAGCCGGCCGCGCCGGTTCGCCACATAGGCATCGAAGAACGTCTCATAGACGTTCTGCGCGTCGCTGCCGTAGTCGACGGTTTGCGGCGAGCACATCTTCTGTAACGCCTCGAACGACGTTGCGCCCCTCGTCTCTTCCAGACTCGGCGTACTCACGCATCCCGCCAGCAGCGCCGCCGCGCCGATCATCAAAAGTCCACGCATACATCACCTCGAAATGGCTGCTACCGAGAGTATCGTCCGCGGTCGCGCGTTGTGTCACTCCCGTGCCATTCGACCTAGGCTCGCTCGGGTCGAAGCGAACTTTACTTTTTCGAATATGTTCATTAAAGTTCGAAAACGAACATGCTTCATTCAATTTGCTTTCCAACTTACTCCCAGATTCGATGCAGAGGCTCACCAGGTGACGCAAGGCACGAAATACGATTTGCTCGTCGTCGGTGGCGGGATCAACGGCGCCGGCATCGCCCGCGACGCGGCCGGCCGCGGCCTGGCGGTGCTGCTGTGCGAGCAGGACGATCTGGCCGCGCACACCTCGTCGGCGAGTACCAAGCTGATCCACGGCGGCCTGCGCTACCTCGAGTACCGCGAGTTCGGGCTCGTGCGCAAGGCGCTGCAGGAGCGCGAGACGCTGCTGCGCGCGGCGCCGCACATCATCTGGCCGCTGCGCTTCGTGATGCCGCATATGCCGGATCTGCGCCCCGCCTGGCTGATCCGCGCGGGTCTGTTCCTGTACGACCATCTGGCCAAACGTGAGCTGCTGCCGGGCTCGCGCGGCATCGTGATGAGCCGGCATCCGGCCGGCGCGCCGCTCGTCGAAACGATCAAGCGCGGCTTCGTTTATTCGGACGGCTGGGTCAACGACGCGCGCCTCGTCGTCCTGAACGCGCTCGACGCGCACGAGCGCGGCGCGACGATCCTCACGCGCACGAAGCTGGTCAACGCAGAGCGCGCCGGCGGCGAGTGGCGCGCGCAACTGCAACGCGCGGACGGCACGACGCTCGACGTGCGCGCCGCCGCGATCGCCAACGCGGCGGGCCCGTGGGTCGGCGAGCTGCTGAAGGGCGCGCTCGGCCGGCCATCGGCGCATAGCGTGCGGCTCGTCAAGGGCAGCCACATCGTCACGCGGCGCCTGTTCGAACACGACCACGCGTACATCTTCCAGAACGCCGATAAGCGGATCATCTTCGCGATTCCCTACGAGCACGACTACACGCTGATCGGCACCACCGACCTCGAATATCGCGGCGACCCGTCGCAAGTCGCGATCGACGCCAACGAAACGCAGTATCTGTGCGATTCGATCAACCGCTACTTCAGGCAGAAGATCTCGCCGGCCGACGTGCGCTGGAGCTATTCGGGCGTACGCCCGCTGCTGGAGGACGAGAACGCGGACAATCCGTCGGCGGTCACGCGCGACTACTCGCTCGAACTCGACGCGCCCGCGGAACAGGCGCCGCTGCTGTCGGTATTCGGCGGCAAGATCACGACGTTTCGCAAGCTCGCCGAGCAGGCCGTCGATACGCTCACCGACGCGCTGCGCCACGGCGGGTCCGCGTGGACCGTCGACGCGCCGCTGCCGGGCGGCGACATCGCACAGGCGAACTTCAATCGCTTCCTCGGTGAGTTCTCGCGCGAGCATGCGTGGCTGCCGGCGTCGCTCGCGCATCGGCTCGCGCGCGCGTATGGCACCCGCGCGAATCGCGTGATCGGCCTCGCGCGCTCGCGCGCCGAGCTCGGTCGCGAGTTCGCGCCGGGACTCCACGAAGCCGAGCTGGTTTATCTGCGCGATACCGAATGGGCGCGCACCGCGCAGGACGTGCTGTGGCGGCGCTCGAAGCTCGGCCTGCACGTCGAGCCGGGCACGCTCGATGAGGTTACGCGCGATATCGACGCGTGGTTCGCGCGCGAACCGGCCCGGCAGAGCGCGTAGGCGGCCCGGCCGGGCAAACTGGCATGCCCCGACAAAAGCGGCGGCAAACACAACGCGGCGCCAATGCGGGGTGAAGCAAACGGCGCGGGCCAGTAGAAACGGCGCACACCATCCGCGCGCCCCGGGCCGGCGCCACCGCAGCTTCGGCTGGACGACACCGGCACGCGCCGTCACACTATGGCGGCCCGCTCACGACAACACGCCGCTCGCATCGCCGGCCAGCAATCCGGCGATCCGTAACATGCATGGAGAAGAGACAATGCTGGATCAGTACGTTCTCGCGCTTGACCAAGGCACCACCAGCTCGCGCGCGATGCTGTTCGACCGGCGCGGCAACGTCGTGTCGACCGCACAAAAGGAATTCCAGCAGATCTACCCGCACCCGGGCTGGGTCGAGCACGATCCGCAGGAAATCTGGTCGACGCAGGCCGGCGTCGCCGCCGAGGCGGTCACGCGAGCCGGCATGAACGGCACGTCGATCGCGGCGATCGGCATCACGAACCAGCGCGAAACCACGATCGTGTGGGATCGCGAAACCGGCCACCCGATCTACAACGCGATCGTCTGGCAGGACCGCCGCACCGCCGACTTCTGCGACGACCTGAAAGCGCAGGGTCTCGAAGCGAGCGTGCGCGCGAAGACCGGCTTGCCGATCGACTCGTATTTCTCGGCGACCAAAATCCGCTGGATTCTCGACAACGTCGAAGGCGCGCGCGAAAAAGCGCGTCAGGGCCGGCTCGCGTTCGGCACCGTCGACAGCTGGCTGATGTGGAATTTCACGAAGGGCGCGCTGCACGTCACCGACGTGACCAACGCGTCGCGCACGATGCTGTTCAACATCCACACCCTGAAGTGGGACGACGAACTGCTCGCCGCGCTCGACATTCCGCGCAGCATGCTGCCGGAAGTACGGCCGTCGTCGGAGGTGTACGGGCCGACGGTGACCACCGTGTTCGCGTCGAAGATTCCACTCGCGGGCATCGCCGGCGATCAGCACGCCGCGCTGTTCGGCCAGATGTGCACCGAGTCCGGCATGGTCAAGAACACCTACGGCACCGGCTGCTTCCTCGTGATGAACACGGGCGCCAAACCGATCGAATCGAACAACAATCTCGTCACGACGATCGCCTGGCAGATCGGCGAGCGTATCGACTACGCGCTCGAAGGCAGCATCTTCATCGGCGGCGCCGTGGTGCAGTGGCTGCGCGACGGCCTCGGCATCATCAGGAACGCGGCGGAAATCGAAACGCTCGCGCGCGGCGTGCCGCATTGCGACGGCGTGTATCTCGTGCCCGCGTTCGCCGGCCTCGGCGCGCCGCACTGGAACGCGCATGCGCGCGGCACGCTGTTCGGCGTCACGCGCGGCACGACCTCCGCGCATCTCGCGCGCGCGGCGCTCGATTCGATCGCCTATCAATCGCTCGATGTGCTGAAGGCGATGGAAGCCGACTCGGGCATTCGCATCGGCGAGTTGCGCGTGGATGGCGGCGCCTGCGCGAACAATCTGCTGATGCAGTTCCAGGCCGACATCCTCGGCGTCGACACGGTGCGCCCCCAGGTGTCCGAGACCACCGCACTCGGCGCCGCCTATCTGGCCGGTCTTGCGGTGGGCTACTGGAAGGACATCGACGAGTTGAAAAGCCAGTGGAAGCTCGAGCACCGCTTCACGCCGGCGCTACCGCATGCGGAGGTCAGGACCTGCCTCGATGGCTGGCAGCGCGCGATCCGCGCGGCGAAGGCCTGGGCCGATACGCCGTAAGGACGCGGTCCGAAAGTACGTATGATGACGCTTTTCATCCCGGCGCGCGGGCCCGCAACCCGCCGCCCGCGCGCTTTGCGCTTACCGTTTTTCAGGCATGATCGACCACCTCATCTGTGACTGCGACGGCGTGCTCGTCGACAGTGAAGTCATCGCCGATCGCGTGATGTTCGACACGCTGACGGCCACTTTCCCCGGCATCGATTTCGCCGCCGTCGTCAAAACCGCGTTCGGCCAGCAAACCTCGCGCTTTCTCGCCGGCCTCGAAACGCGGTTCGACATCACGCTGCCGGTGAACTTCCTCGACACGATCGAGCACCATGTCGAGCTCGCGCTCGCCGCGTCGCTCGGTCCGATCCACGGCGTGCGCGACGCGCTGCAACGCGTGACGCTGCCGGCTGCGGTCGTGTCGAACAGCCGTATGTCGCGCGTCGCCGCATCGGTACGGCGCGCGGGTCTGCAGCAGATTTTCGGCGAGCGCGTGTTCAGCGCCGAGCAGGTCGCGCGGCCGAAGCCGTATCCGGACGTCTATCTGTTCGCGGCCACGACGCTTGGCGTCGTGCCGGCGCGTTGCCTCGTCGTCGAGGACAGCGTCGCGGGTTTGAACGCGGCGCGCGCGGCCGGCATGAAGACGATCGCGTTCGTCGGCGCGAGCCATATTCCGGACGGCTACGCGGATGCGCTGCGCGCGATGGGTATCACGCGAATCATCAAGCATATGGATGAACTGCCGGCGCTCATCGAGGCGGGCGTGGGCGGCGAATTCGGCGACGTGCAGTCGTAGCGGTTTTGCGCAACGCCGATAAAAAAGCCTGTTCTTCGGAAGAAGAACCGGCTTTTTTGCGTCATGGCGTCGCGTGCCGCTCGATGGATGGCCCGTCAAGCCTCGGCCATCGCGCCCTCGCGCACCTGCGCGAGCGACTCGCGAAACTCGACCAGCTCGGCGATCGTCAGCATCGGCAGATCATGTTGCGCGGCGAAGCGCTCGACGTCCGCGCCACGCGTCATCGTGCCGTCGGCGTTCATCAGTTCGCACAGCACGCCGGCCGGCTTCAGGCCCGCGAGAATCGCCAGATCGACGGTGCCTTCGGTGTGGCCGCGCCGCGCCAGCACGCCGCCCGGCATCGCGCGCAGCGGGAACACGTGGCCGGGGCGCACGATGTCGGCGGGTTTGGCCGTATCGGCGATCGCGGCGCGGATCGTGGTCACGCGATCCTGCGCGGACACGCCGGTGCTGACGCCTTCGCGCGCTTCGATCGACACCGTGAACGCGGTGCCGTGACGGCTTTCGTTGTTGACGGCCATCGGCGGCAGTTCGAGCGCGCGGATCTTGTCGTCGGGCAGGCACAGGCAGACGATGCCGCTGCATTCCCGGATCAGCAGCGCCATCGTTTCGACCGACAGGCGCTCGGCCGCGACGATCAGATCGGCTTCGTTCTCGCGGTCGTGGTCGTCCTGCAGCACCACGGCGCGGCCCTCGCGCAGCGCCTGCAAGGCGGCGGCGATACGCGGCGGAACGGCTTCGGTGGCAAGCAGCGGGAGATCGGCGAAGGCATCGTCTGCAATCGTCGACGGAGCAGGAAAAGTAGCAAAGGACATAGTTGAAACGCTCATCGCAAAAGTTGGGCGAGAAACGTTTCAGGGCATTGCAAACAGACTGACACGCGCCGCCCAGGCGCCGCGCGAAAGCGGACGCTGATACGCCACCCAGGCTACAGGCGGCGTCGCGGAACGCACATGACTGTCTGCACATCTTCTTCCATCCGGACTATGACCGTCGGCTCTGGCTTCTGACCAGATCTGCTGACCCCGCCGCTGTCTCCGCTATTCCGAAGGCTAAGCGATGCGGGCGCTCGCGGGCTTGCCGGCTCACGCTGTCGCGCTGCCGGCCTACCGCCGGTGGGGAATTTCACCCCGCCCTGAAGACGCACTGATTGCCGGTTCGACCGGCGGCCGAAGCATACAACAGTCGCGCGAGCGCTGCAGCGCGACGAACAAAGACCCTACTCACTGCATTGGACCTGCATCGACGCCCTGAGCCGCGCTTGAACCTCGAACGCGTCGATTCTCAACCCGGCACGTCTTCGCGCGCGGCTTCGTCGCGTGCGGCGCCCGCGGCCGGCACTTCCCAGCGCGGCGGCGTCTCAGCCCGCAGCGTCACGCGAAACGCGCGCGCCTCGGTGTCGCCGGGATTGCGCAGGCTGTGCGGCTGGTCGGCGTCGAACACGATCGCGTCGCCGGTCGCGAGCAGTTGACGCTGGTCGTGCACGCTGACTTCGAGCGTACCGTCGCTGACCACCAGATTCACCGTCGTGCCAGGCGCGCGGCGCACGCCCGCTTCGGTATGCAGCGGGGCGATCCGCAGTTCGTGAAACTCGGCGGCGATCGACTCGTCGTCGGGATAGAGCGGCCGCACCGAGTAGCAACCGTTCGCGCTGACCACGCGGGCCGAGCGCTCGGCCGGCAGATGCTCGAAGCCGTTGGTCGCGTGACGCCGCAGGAACGCCGCCACCGACACCTTCAGCGCCGCCGCCACCTTGCACAGCACCTTGATCGACGGCACGCTGCGCGCCGACTCGATCTGCGCGAGCATGGCGCGCGACACGCCTGATGCGCGCGCCAGCGCATCGAGCGAAAGCTGCCGTTCGGCGCGCAGCCGCGCCAGATTCACGCCGACCAGCTGTTCGAGCGCATCGAAGGGTTCGGCCGAGCGCGGCGCCGCGTCGGTGTCGGCAGAGGGATCGCGGACCAGCGCGAGCGGGGAATGCATATTGGCCTCCAGAGCGCCGCCAGGCGGCGCAAGAGCAGTAAGGTGGAAGCAAGATAGCATCGGCTTTGGCCGCACCCAACGAAGTTATCTTCACACTGTTATCAGCATGGCGGAGGCAAGCAACTGACGACTCACGCGCTTTGCGCGAGCGCGCGCGCCGGCGCATCCATGCGCGCCGCGAACCACGTCAGCAGCAGCGCGGCGACGCTGACCGCGGCCGCGACCCACGGCAAGGTATCGAGCGCGTGACCGTGATTGATCACGAGACCGCCGAGCCACGCACCCGCCGCATTGCCGACGTTGAACGCGCCGATGTTCAGTGTCGACGCGAGATTCGGCGCGGCGGCCGCCTTCTCGACCACGCGCATCTGCAACGGGGGCACCGTCGCGAACGCCGCGATGCCCCACACGAACACCGTGATCGCGGCAGCCGCTTGCGAATGGCTGGTGCGCGCGAAGATCGCCATCACGACCGCGAGCGCGGCGAGAATGCCCATCAGCGACGGCATCAGCGCGCGGTCCGCAAGCTTGCCGCCGACCATGTTGCCGACCGTCAGGCCCACGCCGAACAGCACGAGGATCAGCGTCACGCCGCGCGGCGAAAAACCGCTCACCTGCTCGAGGATCGGCGCGATATAGGTGAACACGACGAACACGCCCCCGAAGCCGAGCACCGTCATCGCGAGGGCGCTCCACACTTGCGGGTCTTGCAGCACGCGCACTTCGTGGGCGAGGCCGGCGGGGCCGGTGTCGTGGCGGTTCGGCACCAGCGCGCTGATGCCCGCGAGCGACAGCACGCCGCAACCTGCTGATGCACTGGCTCGACGAGTTCAACGCGCTGTACCCGGACGTGACGTTCGCGTTGACGCTGTCGGATGCGCTGGCCAATCTCGTGCAGGAGGACATCGATCTGGCGATCCGCTTCGGCGTGCCGCAGGACAGCTCGCTGGTCGCGCGCCGGCTCGCGCCGAACCGGCGGGTGCTGTGCGCATCACCGGCATACGTCGGGCGTCGCGGCGAGCCGAAGGACCCGCTCGACCTCGCCAATTTCGACTGCATCGTGCTCGGCACCGCATCGGGGCCGGCCAGCGAATGGCGCTTCACGCGCGGTGACGAGGTGCAGCACTACAGCGTGCCGTTCGAAGCGGCGCGCGAAACCAACGACGGCGCGGTCGCGCGCGAATGGGCGCTGCGCGGCTACGGCATCGCGATCAAATCGATGTGGGACGTGGAAGCGGACCTGCGCGCCGGCCGCCTGAAGATCCTGCTGCCGGAATGGCGCTACCCCGATGCGCCGCTGCACGCGCTGTATCACCGCAGTCGCTTCATGGCGCCGCGCGTGCGCGTGCTGCTCGATTTCCTCGCCGAGCGCTTCGCGCAGGTGTCGGATGAACTGGAAAGCCTGCTGGGACTGCCGCCGGACCGGCCAATGAGCGCCGAAACCCCCGTTGCGTGAAGGGCTATAATATGCAGTTACGCTGCAAAGACACGCGCAAGCCGGCCATCACGCGCCGCGCTGTCCCGCGCCGCGGCCTCCTTCACCTTTTTACGACGCCCCCAGGTTAACCACTGCGACCGGCGAAATTCGATGACCAAGAAAGTTTATGTAAAAACCTTTGGCTGCCAGATGAACGAGTACGACTCCGACAAGATGGTCGACGTGCTCGGTGCCGCTGAAGGACTCGTCAAGACCGACACGCCGGAAGACGCCGACGTGATCCTGTTCAATACCTGCTCGGTGCGCGAAAAAGCGCAGGAAAAAGTCTTCTCCGACCTCGGCCGCGTACGCGAGCTGAAGGACGCGAATCCGAATCTGATCATTGGCGTGGGTGGCTGCGTCGCGAGTCAGGAAGGCGCATCGATCGTCGCGCGCGCACCGTACGTCGATATCGTGTTCGGTCCGCAAACGCTGCACCGCCTGCCGCAGATGATCGACGAGCGCCGCGCGAGCGGCCGCGCGCAGGTCGATATTTCGTTTCCCGAAATCGAGAAGTTCGATCACCTGCCGCCGGCGCGCGTCGAAGGTCCGAGCGCGTTCGTGTCGATCATGGAAGGCTGCAGCAAGTACTGCAGCTACTGCGTCGTGCCGTACACGCGCGGCGAGGAAGTGTCGCGTCCGCTCGACGACGTGCTGACCGAAATCGCCGGCCTCGCCGACCAGGGCGTGCGCGAAGTCACGCTGCTCGGTCAGAACGTGAACGCTTATCGTGGAAAATTCGGCGGCGCGCCGACCGTGGGTTCGACCGAGATCGCCGACTTCGCGACGCTGATCGAATACGTCGCGGACCTCCCCGGCATCGAACGGATCCGCTACACGACGTCGCATCCGAAGGAGTTCACGCAGCGCCTGATCGACACCTACGCGAAGGTGCCGAAGCTCGTCAGCCACCTGCATCTGCCGGTGCAGCACGGCTCCGACCGCATCCTGATGGCGATGAAGCGCGGCTACACCGTGCTCGAGTACAAGTCGGTGATCCGCAAGCTGCGCGCGATTCGCCCGGACCTGTCGCTGTCGACGGACATGATCGTCGGCTTCCCCGGCGAGACCGAGGAAGACTTCGCGAAGATGATGGCGCTCGTCGAAGAGATGAAGTACGACACGAGCTTCTCGTTCATCTACAGCCCGCGTCCCGGTACGCCGGCCGCGAACCTGCACGACGACACGCCGCGCGAGGTGAAGCTCAAGCGCCTGCAACATCTGCAGGCCACGATCGAAGAGAACGTGCAGCGCATCAGCGACGCGATGGTCGGCAAGGTCGAACGCATTCTGGTCGAGCGCCCGGCGCGCAAGGACCCGAACGAGCTCGCGGGCCGCACCGGGAACAACCGCGTCGTCAATTTCCCGGCGCCGGTCGCGTCGCATGCACGGCTGATCGGTCAGATGGTCGACGTGAAGATCGTGCACGCGTATCCGCACTCGCTGCGTGGTGAACTCGTGATGGTTCACGACGACAGCGCCGCGACGACGCATTGAACGACATTCTGAGTACCGCAACCGACAGGATCGACTCACCGCCTTGAAGACCACTCAGCAGCCTCTGGAATTCACCGCACCGCGCGAAGATAATGCGCGGCTCGCCAACCTCTGCGGACCGCTCGACGAAAATCTGCGGCAGATCGAGCAGGCGCTCGACGTGACCCTGCAGCGCCGCGGCCACCGCATCGCGATCCGCGGGCGCGGCGCGAAGCTCGCGCTCACCGCGCTCGAAAACTTCTACAACAACGCGCGCGAGCCTTTGTCGGTCGACGACATCCAGCTCGCGCTCATCGAAGTGCGTCATCCGGTGCGTCATCGTTCGAATGGCAACGGCAATGGCAATGGCGACACCGTCGACGCGCACTTCGCCGGCAATCCCGATCACCCGTTCGACCAGCCCGCCGACGCCACTGCGAGCGAGGACGACTTCGAGGAATACGGCCCGAAGCTGTACACGCGACGCGCGGATCTGCGCGGCCGCACGCCGGCGCAGCGCGAGTACCTGAAGCAGATCGTGTCGCACGACGTCACGTTCGGCGTCGGCCCGGCCGGCACCGGCAAGACCTATCTCGCGGTGGCCTGCGCGGTCGACGCGCTCGAGCGCGACCAGGTCAAACGCATCGTGCTGACGCGCCCGGCCGTCGAGGCGGGCGAGCGGCTCGGCTTTTTGCCGGGCGATCTCGCGCAGAAAGTCGATCCGTATCTGCGCCCGCTCTACGACGCGCTGTACGACCTGCTCGGCTTCGACAAAACCGCGAAGATGTTCGAGCGGCAGATGATCGAAATCGCGCCGCTCGCATACATGCGCGGCCGCACGCTGAATCACGCATTCATCATCCTCGACGAGGCGCAGAACACCACGCCCGAGCAGATGAAGATGTTCCTCACGCGAATCGGCTTCGGCTCGAAGGCGGTCGTCACCGGCGACACGACCCAGGTCGATCTGCCGCGCGGCCAGAAGAGCGGGCTGATCGAAGCGCAACAGGTGCTCGCGAACGTGCGCGGCATCGCGCTCACGCGTTTCACGAGCGCGGACGTGGTGCGGCATCCGCTGGTCGCGCGAATTGTGGAGGCGTACGATGCGCATGCGCAGAAGTCGCCGGCCGCGGTCGATCCGCGCTAAAGCGATGCGCTTCGCAGCGCGAGGCCCGCGTCGCCTCGCCGCAAAAAAAGACTGAGCCAGGAATGCCACGCATAGAAACCGCATGAGCCGCACCCCGAAACTGACGTTGAGCCTGCAATTCCCCGCCGCCAAAGCCTGGCCGGAACACAAGGCGCTGCTGCCGCGCGCGACGGTGGCCGGCTGGATCAAGGCGGCGCTATTCGCGGACGGCGAACTGACGGTTCGGTTCGTCGACGCCGAAGAAGGCCGCACGCTGAATCGCACCTATCGCGGCAAGGATTACGCGACCAACGTGCTGACCTTCGCCTATGCCGAATCGGAAGATGATCCGGTCACGGGCGATCTGATTCTGTGCTGCCCGGTGGTCGAGAAGGAAGCCGCCGAGCAGGGCAAGCCGCTCGCCGCGCATTACGCGCACCTGCTCGTGCACGGCACGCTGCATGCACAGGGCTACGACCACGAGGTCGAAGAAGAAGCCGAGGAAATGGAAGCGATCGAAGCCGAAATCCTCGGCAAGCTCGGCTTTGCGGACCCTTACCAATAGGCGTTCCGCCCCTCCTCGACGCCAGCCCGCCCGAACCCACCGTGAGCACTCCGTCCCCCGAAGCCGATATCCCCGTGCGCTGTCCGGACTACCCGCCGGTGCTCGGCGACTCGCGGCTCCTGACGGACGACGAACTGCGCGCGTCGCTCGAATCCACGTTGCGCGGCTGGGACCGCCAAAGCGATCTGTGGCTGTTCGGCTATGGCTCGCTGATCTGGAACCCGGGCCTGCCGACCGTCGAGGCGATGCGCTCGAAGGTGCACGGCTATCACCGCGGACTCTATCTGTGGTCGCGAGTCAATCGCGGCACGCCAGAGCAGCCCGGCCTCGTGCTCGCGCTCGATCGCGGCGGCTCGTGCACCGGCATGGCTTTCCGGCTCGCGGCCGATGGCTCGAGGCCGCATCTCGAAGCACTGTGGCGCCGCGAAATGCCGATGGGCTCGTACCGTCCCGCGTGGCTGCCGTGCGTGCTCGCGGACGGCCGGCGCGTCGACGCGCTCGCATTCGTGATGCGCCGCGACGTGCCGAGCTACACCGGCAAGCTGCGCGACGACATCATCCAGACCGTGCTGGGCTGTGCGAGCGGCCGCTACGGCACGACCTTCGACTACGTGAGCCGCACCGTGCACGCGCTGCGCGAAAGCGGCATGCCGGACCGCGCGCTCGAAGCGCTGCTCGCGCGCTGCAAGCCGGCCGTGTGACCGCCGCATCTCGGCGAAAACCCCACCCGCGACTTTTTTGCCAGCGAGCGCTTTTGCCCGCGTAATCGGTTAGGATGATTCCACGCTCCGCCGTCGCGGCGGGGCCGTTTCACCCTGGCTTCGCTCATCGCCGGGCCCGGCGGGACACGGTTCCGCCATGCGCCTGGTGTATCCTTAACGCACTGCAACAGCGCGCCCAGTCTCGCCGGGCGCACTACCATGAACGACACGTATCCCAGTCGACGCCATACCGGACGTCAACTCGACAAACCGCAGGAAAAGCGCACGCTGCTCGAGCGCCTGACCGACTTCATCTCGCCCGAGCCCGACTCGCGCGCCGAACTTCTGGAAATTCTGCAGGACGCGCACGAACGCAACCTGATCGACGCCGACTCGCTGTCGATGATCGAAGGCGTATTCCAGGTGTCAGAACTGAGCGCACGCGACATCATGGTGCCGCGCGCGCAAATGGACGCGATCAACATCGCGGACAATCCCGCTGAATTCATCCCCTACGTGCTGGACAAGGCGCATTCGCGCTATCCGGTCTACGAGGGCAATCGCGACAACATCATCGGCGTGCTGCTCGCGAAAGATCTGCTGCGCTACTACGCCGAAGAAGAGTTCGACGTGCGCGGCATGCTGCGCCCTGCCGTGTTCATCCCCGAGTCGAAGCGGCTGAACGTGCTGCTGCACGACTTCCGCGTGAACCGCAACCACCTCGCGGTGGTCGTCGACGAGTACGGCGGCGTCGCGGGCCTGATCACGATCGAAGACGTACTGGAGCAGATCGTCGGCGACATCGAGGACGAATACGATTTCGACGAGGAGAGCGGCAACATCATCGCTTCGCCGGACGGACGCTTCCGCGTGCGCGCGCTGACCGAGATCGAGCAGTTCAACGACACCTTCGGCACGCATTATTCGGACGACGAGGTCGACACGATCGGCGGGCTGGTCACGCATCACTTCGGCCGGGTGCCGCATCGGGGCGAGAAAGTCCGCCTCGACGACCTGATCTTCGAGATCCTGCGCGGCGACGCCCGCCAGATCCACATGCTGCTGGTGCGCCGCGACCCGCTCGCGGGCGAGCGCGAGCGCGAGTCACAGCACGCGCAGACCTGAGCCGGCGGCTCGGGCCGATGCACGGCCTGAGCGCCCGCGCGCTTTCATTGCCGACGCATTTGCCAACTCGTTTGCCTACTGAGTTGCCCTTTCAACTACCGACGCCGACCGCGCAACAATGGCCGACCCGATCACTTCCCGTTCGCACCGCGGCGTGAGCGCCCCCGCTCCCGCTCCCACCGAAGACGGCACACGCAGCCGCGCGCTGCCGCGCTGGCACTACCTCGTCGCCCTGGCCGCTGGCGCGGCCAATACGCTGTCGTTCGCGCCGACGCCGCATGGCGGCTGGCTGCAACTCGCGATCTTCGTGTTCTTCTTCGCGTGGCTCACGCGCAGCACCGGCTGGAAAAGCGCCGCGCTGACGGGCGGCGCGTTCGGCTTCGGCAACTTCGTGAGCGGGGTCTGGTGGCTGTATGTGAGCATGCACGACTACGGCGGCATGCCGGCACCGCTCGCCGGCACGGCGCTCGTGCTGTTCTGCCTGTATCTCGCGGTCTATCCGGCGCTCGCCGCGGGGGTGTGGTCGTTCTGCGCGGGCCATGCGCGCAACGGCGCGGCCGACGAGCGCGCGCCATTCTCGCCGACCTGGCACGGCGCGCTCGCCTTTGCGAGCGCGTGGGCGATCGGCGAATGGCTGCGCGGCACGGTGTTCACCGGCTTTCCGTGGCTCGCCACCGGTTATGCGCAGGTCGACGGCCCGTTGGCGGGGTTTGCGCCGGTGGTCGGCGTATATGGCGTCGGTTGGATGGTTGCGCTCACCGCCGCGTTGATCGTGCAGGCGTTGCTGGCGCTGCCGCCGAGGCGGCGCTCCGGGCGGGCGAATGAATCGCTCGAGCCGAACGCCAGCGCCGCTGATGACGCCGGCGGTCGCGCCGCGCGGGGCCGCGGCACGCGCATCGCCCCCATCGTCGTGCCTGCTGGCGTCGCGCTCGCGCTGCTCGTGATCGGCCTGCTGCTGCCGCTCGTGCAGTGGACCACGCCCGCCAACGCGGCGCTGTCGGTGCGGCTGCTGCAAGGCAACGTGAAGCAGGAGATGAAGTTCGAGGAAGCCGGCTTGCGCGCGGCGGTCGACGAGTATCAGCAGATGATCACGTCGAAGCCGGCCGATCTGATCGTCACGCCGGAAACCGCGATCCCCGTGCTCGCGCAGCAGCTTCCGCCGAACTTCGCGGCCGCGATCCGCCAGTTCACGGATTCGACCGGCAGCGCGCTGCTGTTCGGCGCGATCGGCGGCACGATCACGCCGGACGGCCGGGTGGTCGACTACACCAACAGCCTGTTCGGCGTCACGCCCGGCTCGCACGAGATTTATCGCTACGACAAGCACCATCTGGTACCGTTCGGCGAATTCGTGCCGTGGGGCTTCCGCTGGTTCGTGAACCTGATGAACATTCCGCTCGGCGATTTCTTCCGCGGCCCGCCGGTACAAAAGCCGTTCATGGTGCATAACCAGCCGGTCGCGGTGAACATCTGCTACGAGGACATCTTCGGCGAGGAGATCGCGCGCACGCTGCGCGAGAATGCGACGCCCGCCGGCGTGCTGATCAACTCGACCAATCTCGCGTGGTTCGGCGACACGATCGCGCTCGACCAGCATCTGCAGATCGCGCGCATGCGCTCGCTCGAAACCGGCCGGCCGATGCTGCGCGCAACCAACACCGGCATCACCGCCGCGATCGACGCGAACGGCCGCGTGATCGGGCGCCTGACGCCCTACACGGTCGGTTCGCTCGACGTGCGCGTGCAGGGCACCTCAGGCTACACGCCTTACGTGACGAGCGGCAACAACACGGTGCTCGCGGTGTCGGCGCTGCTGCTCGCGTTCGGTTTCGCGTTCGGACCGGGGCTCGCGCGGCGACGCAACGGCAAGCGGTAACGCCGACGCCAAAGGCACGACACCCGCAAAAAAAATGCGCCCGACATGCAGGCGCATTTTTTTCATGCTCGTTCGAGCTTCGTCAATCCTTCGGCACCGTATCGATGAACGACTGCCGCAGCGACAGCTTCTGGAAGTGCTTGTCCAGATTCGGATGCGATTCGCGCCAGTTCAGTTCCGGCATACGGAAGTCCAGATAGCCGAGCGCGCAGCCCACCGCGATGTCGGCCAGCGTGTAGTGATTGCTCGCGCACCACGGCTTGCTGCCGAGCCCTTGCGACATCGCGATCAGCGCTTCGTCGATCTTGCGCTGCTGCCGCGCGAGCCACGCGTCCACGCGCTGCTCGGGCGCGCGCTGCGTGCCTTCGAGACGGATCAGCACGGCCGCGTCGAGCATGCCGTCGGCGAGCGCTTCCCAGCAGCGCACTGCGACGCGCTCGCGCCCCGACGGCGGAATCAGCTTGCCGACCGGCGACAGCGTATCGACGTACTCGCAGATGACGCGCGAATCGAACACGGCCTCGCCGTCTTCCATCACGAGGCACGGCACCTTGCCGAGCGGATTGAAGGTGTGAATCCGGGTATCCGGCGCCCAGACGTTCTCGGGCACCAGTTCGTAGTCGATCTTCTTATCGGCGAGCACGATGCGTGCTTTGCGCACGAACGGGCTGCCGAACGAACCGATGAGTTTCATCATGACCTTCTGCCTTTTTCTGAATCCGGCGAAAGTATAAGTGGTCTAAGGCTTCCGCGAGCGTGCTGGCGCCATCTTCGCGAACCGCCCGCCGAGCCGCTGTGGACGGATTGCAACATGACGGCGACCGCCGCGCCGTCCGGAGCCGCACAAAGCGAGTCAATGTCCTGCGCGGAGAATGGGGCCAGGAGAATCGCGGCGCTACAATCGCACGATGAACCAGCCGACCGAACCCACCATCGCCATCGACGTCTACCGCACGCGCCGCGAGCGCGTTCTCGCCGCGCTGCGCGCCGCGGGCGGCGGCGTCGCCATCGTCCCGACCGCGCCGGAAGCGCTGCGCAACCGCGACACTGACTACCCGTACCGCCACGACAGCTACTTCTATTATCTGACCGGCTTCACCGAGCCCGAAGCGCTGCTGGTGCTCGATGCCAGCGCCGCGCCCGGCGCGCCCGCGTCGATGCTGTTCTGCCGCGAGAAAAGCGTCGAGCGCGAGACATGGGAAGGCTTCCGCTTCGGCCCCGACGGCGCGCGCGAAGCATTCGGGCTCGACGCCGCGTTCCCGATCGGCGAACTCGACACGCAGCTGCCGCGCATCATCGCCGACAAGCCGGCGCTGCACTACGCGTTCGGCACCTCGGCGCATTTCGACGAGCAGGTGCGCGGCTGGCTCGACGCGGTGCGCGCGCAAAGCCGCGGCGGCACCGTCGCGCCCACGGCCGCGCGCGACCTGCTGCCGTTGCTCGACGAGATGCGGCTCGTCAAGGACGACCACGAACTCGCGATCATGCGCCGCGCCGGACAGATTTCGGCGGCCGCGCATCGTCGCGCTATGGCGCTGTGCCGGCCCGGTATCCGCGAGTATGAACTCGAGGCCGAACTGCTCTACACGTTCCGCAAG
This sequence comes from Paraburkholderia tuberum STM678, assembly GCF_902833905.1. Lineage (GTDB taxonomy): Bacteria > Pseudomonadota > Gammaproteobacteria > Burkholderiales > Burkholderiaceae > Paraburkholderia > Paraburkholderia tuberum. The sequence continues at coordinate 57,215 of NZ_CADFGP010000041.1, forward strand.
TTTGGCGCGCAGGCGCCGGCCTATACGTCGATCGTCGCGGCTGGCGCGAACGCGTGCGTGCTGCACTACCCGGCCGGCAACGCGATCGCGCGCGACGGCGACCTGATCCTGATCGACGCGGCCTGCGAACTCGACGGCTACGCGTCCGACATCACGCGCACGTTTCCGGCGAGCGGGCGTTTCACGCCGGCGCAGCGCGAGCTGTACGACATCGTGCTGGCAGCGCAGCAGGCCGCCGCCGACGCGACGCGCGCCGGTGCGAGCTTCGACGATCCGCATCAGGCCGCGCTGCGCGTGCTGTCGCAGGGGCTGCTCGACACCGGCATCGTGCCGCGCGCGAAGTTCGCCTCGGTCGACGACGTGATCGCCGAGCGCGCCTACGTGCCGTTCTACATGCACCGCACCGGCCACTGGCTCGGCATGGACGTGCACGACTGCGGCGACTACCGCGAGCGCGGCGCGCCGCGCGACGAAGCGGGCGTGCTGCCGTGGCGCACGCTGCGCGCGTCGATGACGCTGACGATCGAGCCGGGCTTGTACGTCCGCCCGGCCGAGGGTGTGCCCGAACGCTACTGGAACATCGGCATCCGCATCGAGGACGACGCAATCGTGACGCCGACCGGCTGTGAGCTGATCACGCGCGACGTGCCGGTCGCCGCCGACGAGATCGAGGCGCTGATGCAGGAAGCACGAGCCCTCCATCAAGCGTCGCATCAACAGAGGACCTGATCCGCGATGAACGAAGCATCTCCCTCGGCGGTGATCCTGAGGCCCGCCTCCCACCAGCAGGGGTTCGATTTCGACGTGACGATCGTCGGCGCCGGGCCGGTCGGCCTCGCGCTCGCCGGCTGGCTCGCGCGCCGCAGCGTGACGCGCGAGCTGAAGATCGCGCTCGTCGACGCGCGCGAGCCGGAAGACTCGATCGCCGATCCGCGCGCGATCGCGGTCTCGCACGGCAGCCGGATGATCCTCGAGCCGCTGCGCTGGCCCGCCGACGCCACCGCGATCGAGCGCATCCACGTGTCGCAACGCGGTCATTTCGGCCGCACGCTGATCGATCATCGCGAGCACGGCCTGCCCGCGCTCGGCTACGTGCTGCGCTATGGCTCGATCGTGCATGGCCTCGCCGACGCCGTGCATGCGACGCCGGTCCACTGGTTCCGCTCGACCTCGGCCGGCGCGCCGGTTCAGGAGCTCGACGGCGTCACGCTGCCGATCGAAACCGCGGGCGTCGCGCGCCGGTTGCGCACGCGGATTCTGGTCAACGCCGAGGGCGGCCTGTTCGGTGACCAGAAGCACGCGAAAAATCCGAGCCGCGCCACGGACGAATACGCCGGCGCACGCGACATCGGTAAAAACAGCGCCGGCTCGCGCGACTACGGCCAGACCGCGCTGGTCGGCACGGTCACCGTGTCCGCGCCGCAGCCGCACGTCGCATGGGAGCGCTTCACGTCGCAAGGTCCGATCGCGCTACTGCCGATGGGTGGCGTGCGTGGTGCCGACTACGCGCTCGTCTGGTGCTGCGCGCCCGACGAAGCCGCGCGCCGCGCGCAGCTTTCCGACGAAGCGTTCCTGCGCGAGCTCGACGCCGCGTTCGGCAACCGCATGGGCCGCTTTACGGACATCAAGGGTCGCGCGTCGTTCCCGCTTGGTCTCAACACGGTCGATACGCTGGTGAACGGCCACATCGTCGCGATCGGCAATGCGGCGCAGACGTTGCATCCGGTAGCCGGCCAGGGCCTCAATCTGGGCTTGCGCGATGCGCACGCGCTCGTCGACGCGCTATCGGCCGAAGGCCCGACCCCGCTCGCGCTCGCCACCTTCGCGCAACGCCGCACGCTCGACCGGCGCCTGACGATCGGCTCGACCGACACGCTCGCGCGCCTCTTTACCGTCGACTTCGCGCCGCTCGCGGTACTGCGCGGCCTCGCCCTGACCGCACTCGAATTCGTGCCGCCGGTCAAAACCGCGCTCGCCCGGCAGATGATGTTCGGCCAGCGCCGTTAAGCGCGAGAAATCGCTGCCCGGTTCTATGAGCCGGGCGACTTTCATAGAAGATTTAACGGGTTACGAGACTCGGTTCGCGAGTCCCGGCAACCCGTTAACGCTAAAATAGCGGTTTTCCCTCGCATTTCGCGCTGCGCCGACTGTCACGATTGTCAAATCCTGGCCCGTCGTCGGCGCGCGCTCACGCCATGCCCCCTCTCGGCCCCCACAATCTGCGTAACAACCTGTTCGTCGCCCCGATGGCCGGCGTGACCGACCGACCGTTCCGCCAGCTGTGCAAACGGCTCGGCGCGGGCTATGCGGTGTCGGAAATGGTCGCGTCGAACGCGCAGCTGTGGAAGAGCGAAAAGACCATGCGCCGCGCGAACCACGAAGGCGAGGTCGAGCCGATCGCGGTGCAGATCGCCGGCGCGGACCCGGAGATGATGGCCGAAGCCGCCCGCTACAACGTCGCGAACGGCGCGCAGATCATCGACATCAACATGGGCTGCCCAGCCAAGAAGGTCTGCAACGTCGCGGCCGGCTCGGCGCTGCTGCAAAACGAACCGCTCGTGCAGCGCATCGTCGAGGCTGTCGTGAACGCGGTCGGCGTCGGGCCCGACGCGGTGCCCGTCACGCTGAAAATCCGCACCGGCTGGAATCGCGAGAACAAAAACGCGCTGAACGTCGCGCGTCTCGCGCAAGCAGCGGGCATTTCGATGCTGACCGTGCACGGCCGCACGCGCGCGGACCTGTACCACGGCGACGCCGAGTACGAAACCATCGCCGCGGTAAAGGCGGCGGTGCGCATTCCGGTCGTCGCGAACGGCGACATCACGTCGCCGCAAAAGGCGCGCGAGGTGCTCGCCGCGACCGGCGCGGACGCGATCATGATCGGGCGCGCCGCGCAGGGACGTCCGTGGCTCTTTCGCGAGATCGAGCATTTCCTGCAAACGGGCGAGTTGCTGCCGCCGCCGCGCATCGACGAAATCCAGCAGGTGATGAACGAACATCTCGAAGATCACTACGCTTTTTACGGGGAATTTACCGGTGTCCGCACTGCGCGCAAGCACATCGGCTGGTACACTCGCGGCCTTTCCGGCGCCAACCTGTTCCGGCATCGCATGAATACGCTGGACACCACGCGCGAACAACTCCTCGCCGTCAACGAGTTCTTTGACGCGCAAAAGGCGATCTCAGACCGCCTCGTCTACGTCGACGAAGCGCCCGGCAACCCCGGGCTCGACAGCGAGAGCGAGGACAACTCCGACCGACTGGCAGCATGAGCAAGAACAACATCGAACAATCTGTCCGCGACAGCCTGGACGTGTATTTCCAGGATCTCGACGGCTCCAATCCGCACGACGTCTACGACATGGTCATTTCATGCGTGGAAAAACCCTTGCTCGAAGTGGTGCTCGAGCAGGCCGGCGGCAACCAGTCGCTGGCCGCCGAGTATCTCGGCATCAACCGCAATACGCTGCGCAAGAAGCTGCAACAACACGGTTTGCTGTAGCGCGTCGTAGTTTCTCGCGCCCTGCCACGTTTCCCTTCGGCTTTTCGTCTTCATCATGATCAAGCAAGCGCTCATCTCCGTTTCCGACAAGTCCGGCATCGTCGACTTCGCCAAATCGCTGTCGGACCTCGGCATCAAGATCCTGTCGACCGGCGGCACCGCGAAACTGCTCGCGGACGCAGGCCTGTCCGTCACCGAAGTCGCCGACTACACGGGTTTCCCGGAAATGCTCGACGGGCGCGTGAAAACGCTGCATCCGAGGGTGCACGGCGGCATCCTCGCGCGCCGCGACCTGCCCGAGCACATGGCCGCGCTCGAGAAGCACGACATTCCGACCATCGACCTGCTGGTCGTGAACCTGTACCCGTTCGTGCAGACCGTGTCGAAGGAAGAATGCTCGCTCGAGGACGCGATCGAGAACATCGACATCGGCGGCCCGACGATGCTGCGCTCGGCCGCGAAGAATCACCGCGACGTGACGGTGGTGGTCGATCCGGCCGACTACGCGGTCGTGCTCGACGAAATGCGCTCGAACGGCAACACGGTGTCGTACAAGACGAACTTCCGCCTCGCGACCAAGGTGTACGCGCACACCGCGCAATACGACGGCGCGATCACGAACTACCTGACGAGCCTGACCGACGAGTTGCAGCATTCGTCGCGCAACGAGTACCCGGCTACCTTCAACATGGCGTTCGACAAGGTGCAGGACCTGCGCTACGGCGAAAACCCGCATCAGAGCGCGGCGTTCTACCGCGACCTGGCGGTGCCGGCCGGCGCGCTCGCGAATTACAACCAGTTGCAGGGCAAGGAACTGTCGTACAACAACATCGCCGACTCCGACGCTGCGTGGGAATGCGTGAAGACCTTCGACGTGCCGGCCTGCGTGATCGTCAAACACGCGAATCCGTGCGGCGTCGCGGTCGGCGCGGACGCTCACGAAGCGTATTCGAAAGCATTCCAGACCGATCCGACCTCGGCGTTCGGCGGCATCATCGCGTTCAACCGTGAAGTCGACGAAGCGACCGCGCAAGCGGTGGCGAAGCAGTTCGTCGAAGTGCTGATCGCGCCGTCGTTCAGCGCCGAAGCGCGTCAGGTGTTCGCGGCGAAGCAGAACGTGCGTCTGCTCGAAATCACGCTGGGCGAAGGCCATAACACGTTCGATCTGAAGCGCGTCGGCGGCGGTCTGCTCGTGCAGTCGCTCGACTCGAAGAACGTGCAGCCGCGCGAACTGCGCGTCGTCACGAAGCGTCATCCGACGCCGAAGGAAATGGACGACCTGCTGTTCGCATGGCGAGTCGCGAAGTACGTGAAGTCGAACGCGATCGTGTTCTGCGCGAACGGTATGACGCTCGGCGTCGGCGCGGGTCAGATGAGCCGCGTGGACTCGGCGCGCATCGCGAGCATCAAGGCGCAGAACGCCGGTCTGAGGCTGGCCGGTTCGGCGGTCGCATCGGACGCGTTCTTCCCGTTCCGCGACGGTCTCGACGTGGTCGTCGCGGCAGGCGCGACCTGCGTGATCCAGCCGGGCGGCTCGGTGCGCGACGACGAAGTGGTCAGCGCCGCCGACGAGCACAACATCGCGATGGTGCTGACTGGCGTGCGTCACTTCCGTCATTGATCGGCTGAAGTTCGGTAGCCGCAAGACAGGCCCGGCGGGTTGTCCCGCCGGGCCTTTTGTTTCGCGGCGACGCGTTCAATCGTCCGGCTCTTTGCGCGCATAACCGTCCCGCACCTGCGCATGCTGGCTGATGTACGTGCCCAAACCCCGGCCCCGCCGCGCGAGACGCTTCAGCACCGCGACATGTTCGGCGCCGACACTTGCCTCTGTGTACCAATACACGACGCCCGGCCGAAAGCGCACCTTGATGAAATCGTCGCCGATTTCGTAAGCGTCGACACCCGAGTCGCCGCTGAGATTGCGGTAGCGCTCCATTCTCGATCGCCCTCCTTGCGCAAAGCCTTTAGCAGCTTTTATTCCGCTAAGCATGCTGCCAGCGGGTCGCCGCGCGCCGCGTTCGTTGTAGTATCGCAGGCACCTGGTTTTTATCGCTTGTGCGGCACCTCATGAGAATTCTCGGCATCGACCCCGGCCTGCGCGTGACCGGCTTTGGCGTGATCGAACAACACGGCCATACACTGAGCTACGTCGCGAGCGGCGTGATCCGCACCGCCGACGCCGATCTGCCGTCGCGGCTCGGCACCATCTTCGCGGGCATCTCGACGCTGATCCGCGAGCACGCGCCGGATCAGGCGGCCATCGAAAAAGTCTTCGTCAACGTCAATCCGCAGTCGACGCTGCTGCTCGGCCAGGCGCGCGGCGCCGCGATCTGCGGGCTCGTCGCGGGCGGCGTGCCGGTCGCCGAATACACCGCGCTGCAGCTGAAGCAGTCGGTGGTCGGCTATGGCCGCGCGACCAAGGAGCAAATGCAGCAGATGGTCGTGCGGCTGCTGAGCCTGGCGGGCGTGCCCGGCACCGACGCCGCCGACGCGCTCGGCATGGCCATCTGCCACGCGCACGGCGGCTCGACGCTGAGCACGCTTGGCGGCATCGCACCGGCGCTCGCGAAGAAGGGGTTGCGCGTGCGGCGCGGGCGTCTGGTCGGCTAGCGCAACTGTGCCCCGCGCCGCCGATCCGCTGCGCTACACTCGCGCTTTCCCATCCGACTCTGAAAACTAATCCGCCATGATCGGTCGCATTGCCGGCGTTCTGCTGGAAAGAAATCCGCCGCATCTGCTCGTCGACTGCAACGGCGTCGGCTATGAAGTGGACGTGCCGATGAGCACCTTCTACAACCTGCCGTCGACCGGCGAGCGCATTGTGCTGCTCACGCAGATGATCGTTCGCGAGGACGCGCATCTGCTGTACGGCTTCGGCACCGCGCAGGAACGCTCGACGTTCCGCGAGCTGCTGAAGATTTCCGGCATCGGCGCGCGCATGGCGCTCGCGGTGCTGTCGGGCATGAGCGTCGCGGAGCTCGCGCAGACTGTCACGATGCAGGACGCCGCGCGCCTCACGCGTGTACCGGGCATCGGCAAGAAGACCGCCGAGCGGCTGCTGCTCGAACTGAAGGGCAAGCTCGGCGCCGACCTCGGCGCGATGGCGGGCGCCGCGTCGCCATCCGACCACGCCTCCGACATCCTCAATGCGCTGCTCGCGCTCGGCTACTCGGAAAAAGAAGCGCTCGCGGCAATCAAGAACGTGCCGGCCGGTACGGGCGTGTCCGAGGGCATCAAGCTCGCGTTGAAGGCGCTGTCGAAGGGCTAAGCGCCAAGCCGCGCGCGGTACAATGACCGCATGATCGAAACCGACAAACTCGCCGCCGAGCGCATCATTGCGGCCACGCCCGTGTCGCCGAACGAAGAAGCGTTCGAGCGCGCGCTGCGCCCGCGTCAGCTCGACGAATATGTCGGGCAGGAGAAAGTGCGCGGCCAGCTCGAAATCTTCATCGAGGCCGCGAAGCGCCGTTCCGAATCGCTGGACCACGTGCTGCTGTTCGGGCCGCCGGGCCTCGGCAAGACCACGCTCGCGCACATCATCGCGCGCGAGATGGGCGTCAATCTGCGGCAAACGTCGGGGCCGGTGCTCGAACGCGCCGGCGACCTCGCCGCGCTGCTGACCAATCTCGAAGCCAACGACGTTCTTTTCATCGACGAAATCCACCGGCTCTCGCCGGTCGTCGAGGAAATCCTGTATCCAGCGCTCGAGGATTATCAGATCGACATCATGATCGGCGAAGGGCCGGCCGCGCGCAGCGTGAAGCTCGATCTGCAGCCGTTCACGCTGGTCGGCGCGACCACGCGCGCTGGTATGCTGACCAATCCGCTGCGCGACCGCTTCGGCATCGTCGCGCGACTCGAGTTCTATAACGCCGAGGAGCTCGCGCGCATCGTCACGCGTTCGGCCGCGCTGCTCGGCGCGCAGATCCATCCGGACGGCGCGGTCGAAATCGCCCGTCGCGCGCGCGGCACGCCGCGTATCGCGAACCGCTTGCTGCGGCGCGTGCGCGACTTCGCCGAAGTGAAGGCTGACGGCAACATCACCGCGCAGGTGGCCGACGCCGCGCTCAGGATGCTCGACGTCGACGCGGTCGGCTTCGACCTGATGGACCGCAAGCTGCTCGAAGCGATCCTGCACAAGTTCGACGGTGGCCCGGTCGGTGTCGACAACCTCGCCGCGGCGATCGGCGAGGAGCGCGACACGATCGAAGACGTGCTCGAGCCGTATCTGATCCAGCAGGGCTTCCTGCAGCGCACGCCACGCGGCCGCATCGCCACGCTGCTCACGTACCGGCATTTCGGGCTGGCCGCGCCGGATTCGGCGAGCGCGCGGCCGGGTCTGTGGGATTCCACGAACTGAGTCACGCGACGAGGCCGACCAGGATGTCAGACCAGACCCAGCAACCCGGCCCTTCCAACCGTTCACCTGTCAATCCCGCCGGCGACCCGTCCGGCAATGTCACGCGGCGCCTCACCCACCGCCTGCGCTCGAAGCTCGCCGCCGGCGTCACGCATCTGACGACCGGCAGCGGACCGGTGCTCGACTACTCGTCGCCGCCGGGCGACCCCGGTCTGTTCGGGCCGGACTCCGTCTGCTGGAAGGTCCACGCCGACTTCGCGTCGATGATGACCGGCGGCATCAGCGCGCTGCTGCTTCAGGCGCTGCATCCGCTCGCGCTCGCGGGCGTTTGGGATCACTCGAGCTTTCGCACCGACATCCTGGGCCGGCTGCGTCGCACGGCGACGTTCATCGCCGGCACAACGTACGGCAGCAAGAACGATGCGCTCGCGCTGATCGAGCGCGTGAAGCGCATTCATCTCGACGTGACCGGCGTCGCACCGGACGGCCAGTCGTATCGCGCGAGCGAGCCCGCGCTGCTGACGTGGGTGCACGTCGCGGAAGTGTCGAGCTTCATGACCGCGCATCTGCGCTATGTGAATCCGGTGCTGTCCGTCGCGGCGCAGGATCAATACTTCGCGGAAACCGCGCGCATCGCGGAAATGCTCGGCGCCGTCGATATTCCGCGCTCGCGCGCCGAGATCGAGGCGTACCTGCTCGCGATGCGGCCCGCGCTCGTCGCGAGCGAGCGCACGCGCGAAGTCGTGAGGATTCTGATGAACGCGCCGGCACCGAGCTTCGCGATGCGGCCCGCTGGCACGCTAATGCTCAACGCGGGGGTCGATCTGTTGCCCGACTGGGCGCAGACGATGCTCGGCTTGAATCGCCACGCGGCGCTGCGTCGAACCTTCGCGCGGCCTGGCGTGCGGGTCGTCGCGCCGGTGATCCGCTGGGCGCTGGTCAATGGAGTATCGAAGCGGGCTCGGCGCCGCGCGGCGGCGGCGGTGCGGGAGCAGGATTGATTGCGGCACGCGTCTCGGGCCATTGCCCGCCTTTGCTTACCGCCCCGGTCCCTTCCTGAAACCATCATCGTCGGCGCTGCCCGCGTCGAGATGCGTTACGTCCGCCCACGACACGATCGTCGCGCGACCGTCCCCGTAATCCACGACGTTCAGGCTGGTGTTCAGCAGCGGGTAATCGCGCGGTGCGTCGAGCCGCATGCCGGTTGCAAAGCGGCGCACGCAGTCGAGCACGCCGCCATGCGTGACACAGGCGATGCGCCCGCCCGGATGCGCGGCGACGAGCGGCTCGATCGCATGCACGATGCGGTGGTAGAACACGCGGTGCGACTCGCCCTCGGGCGGCGCGAAGCCAGGATCGCGGGTTTGCCACTGCGCGTATTCGTCGGGGAAACGCAGCGCGATCTCGTCGCTGTCATGGCCCTGGAACGCGCCGTACGAGCGCTCGCGCAAGTTCTCGCGCGGCTGCAGCGGCAGGCCGAGCGCCTCGCCGATCGGCTGCGCGGTCTGCTGCGCGCGCTGCAAGTCGCTCGAATAGATCGCGTCGAGCCGCGCGCCCTGCTTCGCCTCGTCGGCGAGGCGCCGCGCGAGACGTCGCGCCTGCGCGACGCCGGTCGTCGCGAGCGGAATGTCGATGTGGCCTTGAATGCGCTTGATGCGGTTCCAGTCGGTCTCGCCGTGCCGGATAAACAGGATCTGCGTCGTCATAAGAGAGAGGTGCCGTTCGCGGTTGTGTCGAGCGACTATTGTCGCAAAAAGCAGCGGCACGGCCCGCCTGCGGCGACGGCGGGCTCGAACGTTCGCGTTCTTTTACGCGGTGGTCTGCAACCAGAACGTGACCGGCCCGTCGTTGACGAGCGACACCTGCATATCCGCGCCGAACTCGCCAGTCTCGACGATCGGATGCTTCGCGCGCGCGGCCGCGACGAAGTAGTCGAACAGGCGCTTGCCCTCGTCGGGCGGCGCGGCCGGCGTGAAGCTCGGGCGCAGGCCGCTGTTGGTATCGGCCGCGAGCGTGAACTGCGACACGAGCAGCAGGCCGCCCGCGCGTCCGGCGCCGTCGAGATTCTGCACCGACAGGTTCATCTTGCCGGCCGCGTCGCTGAACACGCGGTAACCGAGCACCTTGGCGAGCAGCTTGTCGGCCGTGGCCTCGGTGTCGCCGCGCTCCGCGCAGACGAGCGCGAGCAGGCCCGCGTCGATCGCGCCGGTCACGCGATCGGCGACGCGCACTTCGGCGCGCCGCACGCGTTGGATCAGCGCGATCACGCCGTCAGCGTCACGCGCGCGAAACGGCGCTTGCCGACCTGCACGACGTACTCGCCCGCTTCGACCTTCAGGCCCTTGTCGGACACCGCGGCGCCGTCGATCTTCACGCCGCCTTGCTCGATGTTGCGCAGCGCCTCGCTCGTCGACGGTACGAGGTTCGCCTGCTTCAGCAACTGGCCGATCGCGAGCGGTGCGCCCGCGAGCGTCACGGCCGGGATGTCGTCGGGCACGCCGCCCTTCGCGCGATGGTTGAAGTCCTCGAGCGCGCGTTCGGCGTCCGCCTGCGAGTGGAAACGCGCGACGATTTCCTGGCCGAGCATCACCTTGAAATCGCGCGGATTACGGCCCGCGTCGGCCTCGCGCTTGAAGCCGGCGATTTCGTCCATCGGACGGAACGACAGCAGTTCGAAATACCGCCACATCAGCGTGTCGGAGATGCTCATCAGCTTGCCGAACATGTCGGTCGGCTTTTCGCTGATGCCGATGTAGTTGTTCTTCGACTTCGACATCTTCTCGACGCCGTCGAGCCCTTCGAGCAGCGGCATCGTCAGGATGCACTGCTGCTCCTGGCCGTACTGCTTCTGCAACTCGCGACCCACCAGCAGGTTGAACTTCTGATCCGTGCCGCCGAGCTCCAGGTCCGCGTTCAGCGCGACCGAGTCGTAGCCCTGCATCAGCGGGTACAGGAATTCGTGGATCGAGATCGGCACGCCGCCCTGGAAGCGCTTCGTGAAGTCCTCGCGCTCGAGAATGCGTGCGACCGTGTAGCGCGACGCAAGCTTGATCATGCCGTCGGCGCCTAGCGGCATCGACCATTCGCTGTTGTAGCGAATCTCGGTCTTGTCGCGATCGAGCACGAGCGCGGCTTGCTCGAAATAGGTCTTCGCGTTCGATTCGATCTGCTCGCGCGTGAGCGGCGGGCGGGTCGCGTTGCGCCCGGACGGGTCGCCGATCAGCGACGTGAAGTCGCCGATCAGGAAAATCACCGTGTGGCCGAGGTCCTGCAACTGGCGCATCTTGTTCAGCACGACCGTGTGGCCGATGTGGATGTCGGGTGCAGTCGGATCGAGCCCGAGCTTGATGCGCAGCGGCTTGGCCGTCGCCGCGCTGCGCGCGAGCTTTTGCGCGAATTCGTCTTCGATCAGCAGTTCGTCGACGCCGCGCCTGGTCACGGCGAGCGCGTGACGGACTTCGTCGGTGATCGGGAAGGCGGAAGCGGGATTGGGCTGGGTGGACTCGGTGCTCATGCTGGAAACGTGAAGTCGCGAAAAAACAGGATTGTCCCATAGATGCGCGCCGCCGCGCCCTCTCACGCGCCCCGCACGGCCCCGCGACGGGCCAATTCGTTGCGGCTCGCGTCACCTTCGCCGTTTGCGCCGATAATCTGCTACAACGAATCGGAATGAACATCGACAGGAGCAGCGACGTGGCGCAAGATCCCGCAGACGGCATCTATTTCGGACTGATGTCGGGAACCAGCATGGACGGTGTGGACGGCGTGGCCGTCCGGTTTGCCAATGGGAAGCCGCCCGAGGTGCTGGCCGAAGCGTTCGTCGGCTTTTCGGCCGGCATCCGCGGAGCGCTGTTCGCGCTGCAACAGCCGGGAGACAACGAGATCGAGCGCGAGGCGCTCGCCGCCAACGCGCTCGCGACGCGCTACACGGTGTGCTGCCACGATCTGCTGCGCGACAGCCGCGTATCGGCCCAAGACGTCCGTGCGATCGGCGTGCATGGGCAGACCGTGCGGCATCGGCCGGAAAAGGGGTATACGCGACAGATCAACAACCCGGCGCTGCTCGCGGAAATGCTGCATATCGACGTGGTCGCCGATTTCCGCAGCCGCGACGTCGCGGCAGGCGGCCAGGGCGCGCCGCTCGTGCCCGCTTTTCACGCGACGATCTTCGGTGCGAAGGACGAAACGCGCGTCGTCTGCAATCTTGGCGGAATCAGCAACATCACGATCCTGAACGCGACCGGCGGCGTGCGCGGCTTCGACTGCGGGCCGGCGAACGCGCTGCTCGACGCGTGGGCCGAGCGCCAGCTCGGCAAGCCATTCGACGAAAACGGTCATTTCGCGGCGAGTGGCCAGGTCGATCGCAAGCTGCTGAACGCGTTGCTCGACGAACCATTCTTCGCAGAGCAGCCGCCCAAGAGCACCGGCCGCGATCTGTTCAACACCGCATGGCTCGATGCGAAGCTCGAGCCGTTCTCCGCGCTCGCAGCAGCCGACGTACAGGCAACGCTCGTCGCGCTGACCGCGGTGACGGTCGCGCGCGAGATTGAGCGGCATGCATCCGATGCGCGGGCCGTGTACGTGTGCGGCGGCGGCGCGCGCAATCCGGAGATCATGAAGGCGTTGCAGCAGGCGCTCGAAGACAGCGGCGTAAGCGGCGTGCCCGTGATGACGACCGACGCGCTCGGCGTGCCGCCGAGCCAGGTCGAGCCGCTCGCGTTCGCGTGGCTCGCGATGCGCTGCATCGCGCGTCTGCCGGGCAGTCTGCCAAGCGTGACCGGGGCATCCGCGGAGCGGGTGTTGGGGGCTATTTATCCGCGCTGAGAAAAGGCAGATGCGAACAAACCCACGCCTCTTGACGTCGCGGGTTGCCTCTGCGGCGCGAAAACAATAAAAAAACGGCGCCGAGGCACCGTTTTCACTGTGGCACGAAGAGCCTGTCCGCTCAGACCGAGAACGACGAACCGCAACCGCAGGTCGTGCTCGCGTTCGGGTTTTTGATGACGAACTGCGCGCCGTTGATGTCGTCCTTGTAGTCGATCTCTGCGCCGACCAGGTACTGGTAGCTCATCGAGTCGATCAGCAGCTGGACGCCGCTCTTGTTCATCACGGTGTCGTCTTCGTTGATCGCTTCATCAAACGTGAAGCCGTACTGGAAGCCCGAGCAGCCGCCGCCCTGCACGAACACGCGCAGCTTGAGCTCCGGGTTGCCTTCCTCATCGATCAGTTGCTTGACCTTGTCAGCCGCTGCGTCGGTGAAGACGAAGGGGGCCGGCATCTCGGTCACGGGGGTGTCGGTGACTGCGTTCATTCGAACTCTCCAAATAGCTTTAGCCGATATTGTAGGGCTGTTCCGGATATCGTGCTGAAGCCCACAAAATCAATGGGTTCTTGCTGCAAGGTCGATGCAAGGCGAGCCGATGCCGCTTGAGCGAACGAGACCGGCCCGCGAACCCCGGCAAACCATAAAAAAAGCCGCCTTCGCGCGTGGCGTTGGCGGCTTTTGCTGCAAACCGGCGTGAAGGCCGGTTCGCGCCCGAAACGATTAACGCTTCGAGAACTGCTTGCGGCGACGTGCCTTGTGGAAGCCGACCTTCTTACGTTCGACTTCACGAGCGTCACGCGTGACGAAGCCAGCCTTCGACAGTTCCGGCTTCAGCGTTGCGTCATAGTCCATCAGCGCGCGGGTGATGCCGTGGCGAACCGCACCGGCTTGACCCGTTTCACCGCCGCCGGTCACGTTGACCTTGATGTCGAACGTGACACCGTGGTTCGTCAGCTCCAGCGGTTGACGCACGATCATCAGCGACGTTTCGCGCGAGAAGTAGTCGGCGATGGGCTTGCCGTTCACAACGATGTCGCCCTTGCCTGCCTTGATGAACACGCGAGCGACGGCACTCTTGCGGCGGCCCGTGCCGTAATTCCAGTTACCGATCATGTGGGCTCCCCTTAGATCTCGATCTCGAGCGCCTTCGGCTGTTGTGCCGAATGCGGATGCGTTGCGTCAGCGTAGACCTTCAGCTTCTTGATCATCGCGTAGCCGAGCGGACCCTTCGGCAGCATGCCCTTGACCGCTTTCTCGAGCGCACGGCCCGGGAAGCGTTCCTGCATCTTGCCGAACGTCGTTTCATAGATACCGCCCGGGTAGCCCGAGTGACGGTAGTACTTCTTGTCGGTAACCTTGTTGCCCGTGACCTTCAGCTTGCCGGCGTTGATGACGATGATGAAATCACCGGTGTCGACGTGGGGAGTGAATTCAGGCTTGTGCTTGCCGCGAAGACGGTGTGCCACTTCGCTGGCGACACGCCCGAGAACCTTATCCGTCGCGTCAATCACGTACCATTCGCGCGTCACCTCATGGGCTTTTGCGGAAAACGTCTTCATGATCGATCCAAAAAAATTGCTGCGCCCAATGTGTTCTTTCCTGCTTGTAGTGTGCGCATCGAGGCGCGTGCAGGCTCTCCCTGGTTCTTCTTCCGCGGGCGCGGATGCGGAAAAGCCCTGAATTATAAAGGAATTTGTGCTGGCAAGTCAAAACGTGCGATGCGCTCGCCGCGAGCGGCCAGGAAACGGGGCGAAACGCCTGACAAACGGGGGATCGGGTAGGAGGCGGGGTTGCCCCCGCCGTCCTCCCACAACACCGGACGTACGGATCACGTATCCGGCGTTTCCTGACGACTGGATTGCTCCAGCGAGCTTCGTTTCGT